>NZ_JARBTM010000013.1 GCF_029240175.1 Anaerosolibacter sp. | reverse complement strand
GCTACAGGTGCTCCAGGTCCTGCAGGTCCCGCTGGTCCTACAGGCGCTACAGGCGCTACAGGTGCTCCAGGTCCCGCTGGTCCTACAGGCGCTACAGGCCCTGCTGGTCCTGCTGGTCCCGCTGGTCCGACTGGCGCTACAGGTCCAGCGGGAGGAGTATTAAACTTTGCAGACTTTTTTGCGTTGATGCCTTCTGATAATGCAGCAACAGTTGCTCCCGGTACAGACGTAAGCTTTCCCCAAGATGGGCCTACTAGTGGAGCTGCCATTGCCCGTACTGGACCCAGCACATTTAACTTGGCTGAGATTGGCACTTATCAGGTCTTGTTTCAGGTAAGTGTGAGCGAAGCGGGTCAATTGATTTTAACTCTCAATGGCGCTGACTTAGCTTATACGGTGGTCGGGCGAGCAACAGGTACTTCCCAGATAGTAGGATTGGCTCTTGTGACTACGACAGTCATTGATTCAATACTCACTGTACGAAATCCTGCTGGCAATGCAACAGCGCTAACCATCACTCCTCTCGCTGGAGGAACAAGACCTGTTTCAGCACACCTTGTTATCATGCAAATCGAATAGAGGGAAATAGAATGTATAATGGATGAGGGAACGGGTCAATTGTTACTGTTAGTCTGTATCATAAGTGGAAAAATTTCATGTTTGTAGTAGTATAGTAGCAGTCATATACAAGCTATCTTCAACACCATGTACGTGGAGTGTTGTGGGGCGGATAGAGAAGAAATAGGTTGGAAGCAATCCGAGTAGAGAATTTTAAGTGAAATTGGAGTACGTTTTACGTCCCCTCAGACTGATGCCCTGAGGGAAATTTTTTGTTAAAGGGTTGCACTCTTTACGCGAAAATAATGGTATATATGCGTAAGTGTATATGTAATAG
The DNA here is from genome assembly GCF_029240175.1 of Anaerosolibacter sp. Lineage (GTDB taxonomy): Bacteria > Bacillota > Clostridia > Peptostreptococcales > Thermotaleaceae > Anaerosolibacter. The sequence goes on along the minus strand of NZ_JARBTM010000013.1, from coordinate 80,172 downwards.
AAGGAATTGAAATAATTTGTACAAAGCCTTAGTCCGTCTTCGAGAACATGTAGAGATTTTTTTGCTTAATATTCTGGATTTTCTATTGTAGTTTTCGTATATTATCTTAATTATTAAAGATAATACACGAATCGTTGTCGCATACCTAACTAATCCTTAAAGATCAATTTAGAGGTTAGTTTCATATTAATATAAAACTAGGCATAGGAAATACTTAACAATGAAATATGAAGATCATTAAATACATCTTTTGAATGAGATAGGTGTAAACAATAGTTTCAATTCTGAAAGATTAGGTCATATAGAAAGCTATCGAATTCTATCCGAAACTAACATGTAACTAGCAAATGAATCCTGAGATCGCTTAAATTCAGGGGTGTAAGTTCTCAAAGAGATAGGACCTATGGAACGCAGAATCCCTCAAACGACTATGTTTGGGGGATTTTTATTGTGTAGAGGTATAAATTATTTTATAGACTCAGGTTTTGAGGACTAATAAGAAAAGGAAGGACTGACAGAGCTTGCTTTCAAAGCGTATGTCCCCTGTCACTTGCTCATATGTGCTATCAGGCCAATGCAATAGCCTTAGCTGAACAAGACTACCAGAATCAAATTTTCCCACAGTAATTCTTCCAAGAACAGGTCGAAGAAGAGGCACAGGTGCTAATTATAGTTGAAAGACTAAGGATGACAAGGGGTAATGCAGTAGCACTTTTACTAGTAGAACAAGAACTTGGGCAAAGAGCGGTAAATGGATGAAATGTCTATCATAAATTATATATAAGTTTAAGGACAGGAAGTGACTATTCCTACCCTTTTTCAAAAGGAGGTGATGAGTGACAAAATCAAAAATTTATTATGTAAAGAATTGGGAACTATCCCAATTCTATAATACTTAGCATCCTCCAATTCCACCAAAGATTCCACAATTACAGAATATTATTACAAGCAATAGGAAGAAGAATAACAATTCTGTATTATCGCCGATACCGCCGATTCCTCCAACTCCTCCGAAGATTCCACAATTACAGAATATTAGCACTAGCAATAGGAAGAAGAATAACAATTCTGTATTATCGCCGATACAGCCAATTCCTCCAAGCAATCCTTTAGCGTCGCTCACGAGTTGCACCTCCAATCATTCTAATATTCCTAGCCTTTTTGTCTGGCTAATATAAGTTATGTTGACATAGAAGATAGTGTGCATAATTTAAATAATGTTCTACACATAAAAAAATCAAATATAGGACTTGGTTATTAAAATTACTTCGTCAAATAATTTATATAGACATTTGCTAAATTTATATAATAATATAAGAGTTTTTTGAAAGAAGGATTTCCAATAATCTCACCAAATACACATTTAGTCACCAAGGGCAGGAAAAATCCTATCCTTATTTATTGTACTGAATACGCTCCTCTCAATCACAAGAGAAATCTTATTTATCTTTGTGAAGGAAATAATTGAAAGATATGTAAATAATCATTAGGTTTTATTTGCATATTGATGAGTATGCAATGGTAGGAGGAAGGTAGCTAATATGAAAAGATTAGTCAGTGAGTACAATTTTAAAATACACTTTATAGCTTCTATACTTTTATGTACGATCATTGAGATTGTTAGTAGGAAATATTTCACAGGAAATATGAGAGACAGTAATTATACCTTTTTGGATGGGACAGGTGTAAACAATAGTTTGTATTTTGAAAGATCAGATCATATAAAAAACTATAAAATCCTATTGGGAACTAACATGTAACTAACAAATCGACCTCAAAGTGGCTTAAACACTAAGGCGAAAATTCTCAAAGAGATAGAACCTATGGAATGCAAAATCCTTCAAACACTTATGTTAGGGGGATTTTTTATAAACATGTCGTTCTTGTAGAATTTTGGGAAGAAAAAATACTAAGTTGATTTAAACCTACTGCTATGCTAGAATAGATATGTAAGTTGCAACTTATCAATTACGAAAAAGTTTATATAGTTTAGTTTTCTAGGGTTCCGCAGTTTGTAACTGGCTGGTCCGAGAGAAAACGCACAGGTGACTGTGTACACGGAAGGATAAAAGCCTGGGAGATATTTTATAATATTTCTTTGGGCTTTTTTATTTTACTTATTTTAGAATATTGCCATGAAATAATCTTATGGCGAACGCAAATACTGATTTTGGAAGGAGTAAATATGGAGTGGTTTTATTTGGTGGTAGCAGGAATTTTTGAAGTAGGTTGGGCAATCGGTTTAAAGTATTCCCAGGGGTTTACAAAAACACAGCCTAGCATACTAACCATTATAGGAATGGCTGCAAGTTTCTATTTTTTATCATTGTCTTTAAAAAGTCTGCCAATAGGTACTGCATATGCAATTTGGACAGGGATAGGTACGATTGGTACAGTATTTTTAGGTGCTATTTTGTTTAAAGAACCTATTAATATCATGCGTTTCGTTTGTATAGTATTCATCGTTAGTGGAATCATTGGTTTGAAGTTAATATCAATTGAATAATCATTGACGCCAATTGAAAATTAAAAAACAGCTAATTTATTGTACTATAAAGAAGTTAAACAGGTAAAAATCAGAACTATTTTATTATAATATTGAGGAGGATAAGGTGATGGGTGGTTTCAGTTATAAAGATATTTATATTGAAGATGGAAGAAGGGTACTGGAAGTGAATATACTTCCAGAAAAGCATTGTAACTTTGACTGCATATTTTGTCCTATTGGAAGGTCGCAAAACAAGGTAGATACCCAAAAGTCATTTGAAAACATTGATAGTTCATTGATTGACCTAGAAAGTATGATAGAAAATACAAAAGCAGAATTAATCTTTATTAACTCAAAAGGAGAAGCCTTAGTAAATGATAAAATTAGTGATATTGTTGACATAATTAAAGATAGAGGCTTATCTATAAGACTGCTTTCTAATGGATATTTACTAGGTAGAGATGAATATATTAAAATTGCCAATAAATGTGATGAGGTTGTTGGAGAGATAAAGGTAATCACAGAAGAAGATTTTCAAAAAGTCCAAAGACCGATCGAAGGGTATACGTTTGTAGAATATATTTCAAATATGATTTCCTTTAATAAACAATACAAAGGGAAATTTATATTTGAAATTACTATCATTAAAGGCTATAACGATGATGAAGAATCCATTCAGAAGATAAAAAATATTATTCAGGAAATATGTCCTAACAAGATCATTATTGCAAGAATGGAAGATGAAAGATTTAAGAAAAAACTTGGTATAACTGATGAAAGATTTGAGGAAATTTCAAATATGTTACTAAATATTTGGTAAAGTGAATGCATAAAAGTCATATTTAGAAATGAACATTTGATGATCGGAGCGATGGTAACAATGCTTTGTAGCTGGAAAGAGTAAATAACACAGAAAGTTATAAAAAATTACGCATAACTGACAAGTTAACTTCAAAATGGCTTAAACGCTAGGATGAAAATTATTAAAGAGATAGGACTAATGGAATGCAAAATTCCCCAAACAATTATGGTTGGGGAATTTTTATTGGGCAGCACTATTGATTGTTGTATGATCTCAGGTTTGAGAGCTATCCAGAAAAGGAAGGCCTGTTCAAAAGTATAGGGGGCTGAAGAAGCCACCAGATCATTAAATATCTTTATTTAATAGATAGTTAATATATACTCCATCAGGTTGCGGTTGGAGACTACCGCTGTCTAAATTGTTAGAGAAGAACATAACCATACCCATTATCAGTATAGAGACTATAATAGATACTATTGGCATTACATCAATATTGCCTTCTTTTTGTACAGCTTTACCTCTTAGTGTACTGTTGCTACGGCTTACATTTTCCATACAAAATCCCTCCAAAATTTATTATTTTTGTATTGGGATATTTATGCATACAACAATAAAAGACAGGGAGTAAAGAAGCATAAATATCCCGTTGCTTCTCTACTCCCTGTCCTTTAATCTGAAAGCTTCCTTACGATTGTAAGTTACTCCTTCGATGTTCTATTAATAGAATCTCTCCAGGGTCGTGTCCAATCATTGTATCTTACCTGAAAGTTTCAAAATAGTTTGAGAATTAGTAACTATTTCTTGCTCCTACGGTCATTCATTTTTAGAATGTCTCCAATGATTTTCTGCCACCTATATTCACTTATAAATATATTATATATTGAATTTAATAAAAAGACAATGTCTTTTATGTAACGATTTAATACTACAAATATTGTGTAGTTATGTCCGAACAAGAAACGATGTATAATTTAACCACTTTAGGTACGGAGTATTTTGCTCGTTGCTTTTGGAAATAGAATCTTATTGAGGTTGTGGTAGGTATGATCTCTATTTATAAGGGCAAGAATACTTCTGTATAATTTTTTTGAAGGAAAGGTGAAATATAAAATGAATTTATTTGAAGTGGCATATGATTCTTTTAAACCTTTTTTAACAGGTGAAAAGAAACCATTAAATGTATTGGAAGTTTCAAACTTATGGTTTTATCTTGCTATATGCAATAATACATTACGAAACGAGGAACTGGCGTATAATACTGCTCAGGACAATGACCTGAAAAAAATATTAAAGGATGCAAGAGACATACACAAATCAGTGGCTGAAGAGATTAATAAGCTGCTTAAAGAGGAAGGCGTCCCATTGCCAGAAGATACGCCAGAGAAGCCTTATATTGAGATTAAGAATATACCAGAAGGTGCAAAACTAAATGATGAAGAAATAGCTAATTTAATGTCGTTTAATCTTCTATTGGGAATCAACTATGCTTCAAGGAGTTTAACCGAAGCTATTCGTCCTGATGTAGGATATATATTTTTTAAAGTAATCATGAAAAAAGTCTTACTTGGTGTACCACTTAAAGATCTTATGCAGAAGCGTAACTGGCTCCGCATGCCTCCTCCTTACAGACCATAGTAGAAATTAGTAGATAGAGTGATGTTTAGAATCATCTTAGCATTGCAAAATAAACAATTAAACAAACGGGCAGAATATTAATTCTGCCCTTGATTTCCTGTACTATATAATTGGCTAAGTAAGATATCAATCTCTTGACTTACAGATAGAATCTGGGGATCAATAAGTCTGGGATCTTTATCAATAAGAGCGTGCATAATGTTTCTTAGATTTTCGATCTTCTGCAATATTTCATCACAAATTGGCATATATTCCTCCACACAATACTGTAAGTGTTTTCTAATGTCAATATAAGTAGTATTATACTATCATGTTACATTGACATCAAGACAGATATTGTTAAATTTTACTTATTAAATATTCATTTAATGATCAGATAGGTGCTAAGTAGCTTTAAATTTTGAGAGATAGGACCTACGAAGCGGAAAATCCCTCCAACCCTTATGTTTGAGGGATTTCTTATTTTGAAAAAACAATAACTTCAAATTCATCGGAACCTTCGATCGGTTTAGCAACGACAATTATAATACGAGAATCTTTTGATAAAGTAATGGATACAGGTTTATTGTCATCTTTAGTTACCCATCCTTCATCATGAAGAGTTTTTTCATAGGAATCTAAGAATTTTCTTGCATCCGTTTCCTCTATTGAAAATGATGTTCTATCGAGCCCCTGTGGATCTTCAGATTTCTGAAAATCAACCTGCTTCATACCTTCTTCCTTAGGAACTTGTGGCATTTCATTTTCAGCTTTTGGACTACAAGATAATAGTGGAATAAATAAAACAAGAAGCATGAATAGATACTTTGAATATTTCATATTGGTCACTTCCTAGTTTAATATAGTTATCTATATTATTTATCAAAGGAATTATGATAATACAAGCAGCTAGGTAATTGGCTACTATTTTTATTAATATTCAAATTCAATAATGGAAAAAGCGTTCATGAATGACAGTTAAATTAGGCGTTTTAAAAGAGAAATGATTTGAGTAATATAGAATGCCTCAAACAGATATGAATGGGAAATGTTTTACCCGAGTTAAGGAGGAAACAAATCCCATAAGTAGAAATTATCGTTGTAGGACGGCAAGATGCAGTTGTAAAATAATACGATGGAGAATCGAGATCTGAGAGATCTATGTGGTATATTTTTCTGTTACGTCATGTAAATAGAATTAATTGAACACAACAAAGGTAGCATGAAAAGCTTTTTTGAGAACTTTGACTTTATATTTATGAAATACATTTGGAATTTCCCGAAAACATCCGGGAAAAGGAACATTGAAAGAGTGGAAAGAAGTAAAGGCAAGCACATCATCGTTTTTAAAAAGCGAAGCGAGGCAAATAAGTTTTTAGAGGAGCTGGAGAAGGAGATCAAATTGTGATGTAGCGGCATGTGTGATTCATATGTAGGACAATGTGACATAAGATCGAGATCCAATTTGTAGGGGTCGCATAGTATGCGACCCGAGACCCGAAGAAACTACCCTAGCCCTTGAGCGGGTTGCATAATATGCAACCCCTACTGCCTTTAATCTTAATCTTGATCTCGACCTATGCGACATTTGTGTCGCATGCTTTTTCTATTGCGGTATAATGAGGGAAATGTTTTGTAGGAACACAATTTAAATAACAATATGCTGTATCGAAAACACCGCTGTTGGGCGGTGTTTTTTGCGGCTTATTGATATAATCTTGAAAGCGATTCTAGTCGTGTAACATTATTGCGATCACGGTCCAGGATGTCCTTAACAATGGATGCACTGGTTTGGTCTAGATCACCTTTGATCACTTCCAGCGTCGCATTAATTCCTTTATCAGAGCCTTCTTTCAATTTTTCAATGATATACTGAGGATTTTTATTCATACTGGTTTCAATCATTAGCATGGCATCGGCCATAAAACCTCCAATGCCATTGCTGCCATCGGGGCGACCGCCCAACTGTACAATTCGATCTGAAAGGCGCAGGGTATTTTCCTGGTGAATTTGTTGCATGCGATACAATTCGTCCTTTAAATTTGTATCAGAGACCTTGTCCACCACATCATCATAGGCGTGAATGGCCATAAATTCGCCTTTTAAAACTTCATTTAACGTTTTTACGTTGGGATCATCCATAATATAACCTCCCTAATCATTTACGATTAGTCTGCTTCAATAAAAGGAAGGCTATACAGATGGACTATTGTGTGTTTGTTTGGATATAGGCCACAATAAGCTCGTCCAGTTCTTGGCTGCAGGCAATGACGGAGTTGGCTAGCAGATTATAATTGTGACATTTCAAAAGCGTTAATAATTCCCCGTTAACTACCTCAATTTTTTTCTTTAGTTCATTTCTCGACATTTTATAATCCCCCTTTCAAAAAATGACAAAAAACTCAAAAAGACTCTTGATCTTTCAAGAGATGCTGTCGGTTGAAGTAATAATATGACAAATATGTAAATAAATGTAAAAGCTATGAGTCAATTATAGTATAGGATAAGGAAAAAATCAATAGAAAGAACGCAAAAAAGAGAAAAAAACAAAAATTCTTACAAGGAATCTCCGATAACTTATGTGATAATATAGAAAAAGAATAAAAAGGAGAAACATATATGGATCGATATACGGAGTTCAAACAAATTAGTTTACCGAGGTTGAATAATTTAAAGCCAGGCTTGGAATCTACCTGTCTAAAGCTTATGGAAGAAGCGGGAGAGCTTGCCCAAGCCATTGGAAAATTTAGAGGGTTAAATGGTGAAAAGGTCAGCCTGGAGGACCAGGAGGTGGTCGACCGGATCAGTGATGAATTGCTGGACGTGGCACAAGTAGCTGTATCAATGATGTTTGTGTTAGAAGAAAAATACGACATCAATATCAAAGAGAAGGTTGATGCCCACGTAAGTAAACTCATCAAGAAGGGTTATATCCGTGTAGAGGAGTAGAATAACGGATATATCTGAATTGTAGCATATGAAGATTGCCCATTACATAGGATAATATATATCAGTAGAAGGAGAAAAATATGAGAAGAGATAGAATACTCTGCATCCTATTGGTTGTCTTTGTCCTATTTATGTCTAGCTGTGGCAATAAAAATCAAGCTATTAAGGAAGATATTCGAAATTTCATCATGGAGCAGGAGAAACTGGTCCATGCAAAAGATGTAGAAGCCTATATAGGAACCTTATCATGGGAGAGCCCAGAATATGTAGCGGAAAAGAAAAGCTGGATGAGGGATATAAAGAGTAATGATATACAAGACTTTCAGATGGAAATAAAGGATATCGATCTCCATAAGGATCAAGCTATTGTAGAGGTCAGCCAAAGCTATCGCTTACAAGATCGTGTCTATCAGGTTCAATATCCTTTGCGGCTCGTGAAAGAAAGAGGCAACTGGAAGGATGGAGATTTAAAGTTTGAAGAAATGAAGACAAAGCATTTTATCATTAAATACTTCGATTCTTCAAAAAAATATGCAGAGAAAATCCATGATGTGTGCGAGACAGCCTACGGAAACGTCCAGACTCGATATGGGAAAGGTATTGAAGAACCAACCATCATCAAGCTGTACAAAGATAAGGAAATGCTGAGACAGTCTGTAAAACTTTCTTTTGGGTGGCAATTTGCTGGTTGGTATGAGTATCCAGAATCCATAAAAACCACAGAATTTGATGAGACAGGGCACTATCAGGAGATATTAGAACATGAATTGATTCACAAACTAACCATTCAGCAAGCAAAGAATAATCTTCCTTATTGGTTTGCGGAAGGGTTAGCCATGTATTTTAGTAATTTTCAGAACGAACCAGAAGTCTATAGTTCAAAGGGCTATTATATCAGCACATATAAAGATAAATGGATGACCATAGACAGGCTTGAGGAGCTGAATCTTGAGACCATGGAAGATGAAGAAGAAATACAAAACTACTATGATGGCTCTGGCATGATCGCAAAATTCATGATAGATACCTATGGGGAAGATACGGTGAAGAAAATCGTAGATGCTTTGGGAGCCTATGAATATTTAGAAGGCACGGGCGCCGAAGTTGACAAGATATCGATTCAGAGATTCCATGAAGTGATTCCTAAGATATTAGGGATCACCGTGAGCGAACTGGATAATGCATGGGAGACATATTTAAAACAATGAAGCAGCAGGATGATGAAATCCTGCTGCTTCATTGTTTTTCATAAATTTTCTTTTGTTGAATATGAATAAATAGGAAAAGATGAAGGGGGCTTATGAATGCGTGTACTTGTTATACATAAAAAATGGTTTTTCATGTGGATATTTCTCATCGGGGGAACCATAGGCTTATATAGATGGTATATAAATCTATTGGAAGTCACTTCTCTGCCTACTACCCACAAGGTAATCGTAGTGGACGCAGGTCATGGCGGGGTAGATGGAGGTACCAGTGGAAGAAGCGGTGTACTGGAAAGCCATATCAATTTAGAAATTGCATTACGCCTGAGAAAGCTGCTAGAACAAAGCGGCGCCATGGTGATTCTAACCCGGGATACTGACATGGGGCTATATTCGGATAACGGAAGAATTCGGGACAAAAAAAATGAGGATTTAAGAAACAGAAAAAAGATAATGAATGAAAGTGATGCGGATATCTTCGTATCTATCCATCTAAATGCTTTTCCTCAAACGCAATATTATGGTGCCCAGACCTTTTACCCTAAAAACTCTGAAGAAAGCAAGCGATTGGCTTTCTTGATTCAAGAGGAGTTGATTCGCATTCTTGATAATGGGAATAAGCGGGAGACAAAATCGAAAAGCGATGTATACTTGATGCAGGAGAGCGCAATACCAATGGTGTTGGTGGAATGCGGTTTTTTATCAAATCCCATGGAGGAAAGGTTACTACAAGAATCAAAATACCAGGAGAAGGTCGCTTGGAGCATTTATATTGGAATCCTAAGATATTTTAATGAGATGAAAGAATAGGTTAGGGTATAAGTAATTTTTCAAGGGAACATATTAATAAAAGAAACAAAAGAGGAGGTATCAAAATGGGAAGAATACAGGCCGCTTATTTAATGCCTCATCCGCCTATTATCCTAAAGGAAGTGGGAAAAGGGGAAGAGAAAAAAATTCAAAAGACCATTGCTGGAATGAAAAAAGTAGCCTTAGAAATAAAAGAGAAAAAGCCTGGTGCCATCGTGGTGATCACACCCCATGGACCATTATTCAGAGATGCAGTAGCAATCTCGGTTGAACCGGAAATGCAAGGAAATATGGGGAAATTTGGGGCAAAAGAAGTCAGGTTTACGAAAGATAATCATTTGGAACTAACCAATAAAATCCTTCAATTTGCAAAGGCAAGGAATATCTTTTGTGCCCAGGTAAATAAAGACTTTGTCCACGAATATCATGTATCTTCAGAGCTGGATCATGGTACCATGGTGCCTCTATACTTTATCGATGAAGCCTATATTCACTACAAATTGGTCCACATTACTTATGGGCTCTTACCGAGGGAAGATTTGTATAAACTAGGCAAGGCTATTCAGGAAGCCGTAGAGGGCCTGGAAGAGGATGTTATCGTTATAGCCAGTGGAGATCTATCCCATAAGCTAAGTCAGGAGGCTCCAGCTGGATACCACCCAAGCGGAAGGATATTTGATGAGAAGATACTTAAATTGCTAGAAGAGGGTGCTGTAAAGGATATTTTATCTATGGAATCTTGCCTTACAGAAGAAGCTGGAGAGTGTGCCCTAAGGTCCATTGATATTATGCTGGGCACATGTGATGGTTATAATATTACACCTAAAGTACTGTCCTATGAAGGTCCTTTTGGTGTAGGTTATGGTGTTGTTGCCATCGAAATAGGTGATACAAATCTAGAACGTCAGTACATGGAGGAGATTTATCATAACAGGGATGAGAAAATACGACAGATTCGTGAAACAGAGGATCCTTATGTAACTCTGGCCAGAGCTGCGTTAGAATATTACGTAGCCCATAAAAAGGTCATGGATCTTCCTAAAGATTTGCCTACGGAGATATTACAAGAGAAGGCCGGTGTTTTTGTTTCTTTGAAAAAGCATGGAGAGTTGAGGGGGTGTATTGGTACTATCGAACCAACCACTGCTCATATTGCCGATGAGATTATCCGAAATGCCATCCAGGCTGGCGCCAATGATCCAAGATTTTATCCTGTGGAAGAGGATGAGTTAGAGGAGATCATCTATTCTGTGGATATTTTGAAAGCACCGGAGGCTATCAATTCCTTGGATGAATTGGATGTAAGAAAGTATGGTGTGATTGTATCCAGTGGAAGAAAATCAGGTCTACTGCTGCCAAACCTTGAAAATGTTGATACGGTAGAAGAGCAAGTAAGAATCGCTCTACAAAAGGCAGGGATTAAGGCCAATGAAGGATACAATCTGCAAAGATTTGAAGTAGAGAGACATAAATAATCTGTGGATAGAATGTGCATAAAAATTTTGAAAATGGCTGAAGCTTAGGCAATTCAATGGCTATAGAAACGCAAACTTATCCACAAACTTATCCACCGGTTACGTATGAGTAAAATGTAGATTTGTGGACAAGGAGGGGACATGCTTATAGATTTGTCCATATAGCGCCACTGAAAGATTGTGAACTTATCAACAGACCTTGTCCACATTAACATAATTTTGTGGACAAGGGATAGAAGGAGCAGGATTATGTAAATGAAAATAGAAAAGGAAGCAATGTTTTATAGAAAATTGGATAGGGACTATGTGAAATGTGACCTGTGCCCCCATGATTGCCAGATACCTGATGGTAAGGTGGGTCGATGTAGGGTAAGAAAGAACGAAGAGGGTACCTTATACAGCTTAAATTATGGGAAAATAACCTCCTTTGCCCTAGACCCTATTGAAAAAAAACCCCTATATCATTTCTATCCTGGCAGCAGAATTCTCTCCATCGGAAGCTTTGGGTGTAACTTAACCTGCAGCTTTTGTCAGAACTGGCAGATCGCCCACAGAGAACCGGAAGCAACTTATGTTACCCCAGAACAGCTGGTACAAGCAGCTCAAGCCCATAAGGATCACATCGGTATTGCCTATACCTATAATGAGCCATCTATTTGGTATGAATTTATCTATGAAACAGCACCCCTGATTCATGCGGCAGGAATGAAAAATGTATTGGTGACCAATGGGTTCATCAAAGAAGCTCCCCTAAGAAAGCTCTTGCCCCATATTGATGCCATGAACATAGACCTAAAAGGATTTACAAATGATTTTTATAAGGACTTGTGTGGAGGTGCATTAACCCCTGTAAAAGAGACCATAGAAACAGCCTTTAAAAGCTGTCATATGGAAATCACAACACTTCTTGTCAGCGAGTCAAATGATTCCTTTGAGGAGATAGAGGGACTGGCTAAATGGATTGGCAGTATAAGCAGGGAGATTCCTCTCCACCTGAGCAGATATTTTCCAGCTTATAAAATGGAGCTGCCCCCGACACCAATGAATCTGATGAAGGAAGCAGAAACCATTGCAAAGAAATATCTTGATTACGTCTATCTGGGAAACATAGCGGGGGTAGATCGGAATACCTACTGTCCCCAATGCAGAGAGGAAATAGTACATAGAGATTTAATAATAAAAGTACAATCATTGGATGGAAAAAAGTGCAAAAAATGTAATAAGCCTATTTCAATAGTATATTGATAAAAATAGATTGCTTTCTCATCCCATAGAATAGTACTAGGGATATGCTGGTTCAGCATATAATGAAGTACGAAAGGTGGTAAGGGAGGGATGGCTTTGAAGAAATGGCTATTATGGACAATTATTTGTATTCTTTGTGTCACAGTACTACTTTTTGTGGGCAGATTCTTTTCTTATACAGGAAATAAGATCAGGGTAGACGCACAAATGGAACAGAGCCATATTGAAGAGGATCAAAGGATCGTAGTAAGTACAGAAGTAAGTAGTTATAAAACACCATAGAAAATTCATTATATATAAAAGAAAAAATATACGTATTCACTAATGATTATGCAAATAAACCATTGACATCTTCAGTGGAATAACATATAATCAATAACAACGAAGTATAATAATATAAAAACGAAGAAGAGAAGAGTAGATCTAGGATGTAGTTTCAGCGAGTTGGTGATAGTGGGAGACCAGCACGAGGCCTATTTTGAAGAACATCTCGGAGTTGCTAACCCAAATCCGTAAAGGAGAGTAGGCTTAGACGGAACCAAACCGTTATCATTGGTAGGTATCGAAGTAGACATACTTCCGTACTGATTGAAGTGAGCGTTGCGCTAATTTGGGTGGTACCGCGGAAGATAAACCTTTCGTCCCTTTTTTATAAGGGATGAAGGGTTTTTTTATATTTTTATATTTATTTTTAAAATAGCGAGCACACATAAAATTCCATGGCCATGGGGAAGAAAGTGGAGCTGACAATCAAATTTTAGGAGGAATTCATATGAAAACGATAGAGCAAGCATTAATGATACCTGAAGGTTATAAGCCAGTTCTTGGCATTCGAGAAACAGAAATTGCAATTAAACAGTTAAAGGATTATTTTGAAGCAGCTTTAGCACAAGAACTGAACTTGACAAGGGTTTCAGCACCCCTGTTTGTTCAACCAGAGACGGGAACCAATGACAATCTAAACGGTGTTGAGAGACCTGTAGCCTTCGATGTAAAAGGTGTTGGCGGTAAAGAGGTGGAAATTGTACATTCCCTTGCGAAATGGAAGCGAATGGCTCTCCATCGGTATGGATTTGGTCATGCAGAGGGTCTCTATACAGATATGAACGCTATCCGTAGGGATGAAGATCTAGACAATATACACTCCATCTACGTGGACCAATGGGATTGGGAACGTGTCCTTCAAAAAGAGGAAAGAACAGTAGATACGTTAAAAGAGATTGTGGGGAAAATTTATAAGGTATTTAAAGCCACGGAGGATTATGTGAGCAGGCTATACCCAAGCTTTAACAAATTCTTACCCAAAGAGATTAGTTTTATTACGACTCAGGAATTAGAGGACAGATACCCTCTGCTTACACCAAAGGAAAGGGAAAATGCCATTGCTAAGGAGAAAGGCGCCGTATTCATTATGCAAATTGGAGGAGAATTGACATCAGGTATCCGCCACGATGGAAGGGCTCCCGATTATGATGATTGGACATTAAATGGAGACATTATCTTCTGGTATCCTGTTTTGGATATGGCTTTAGAGTTATCTTCCATGGGTATCCGTGTGGATGAGGATGCCTTGGAAAAGCAGCTAAAGCTAGCTGGCTGTGAAGATAGAAAGGAATTCACCTTCCACAAAATGTTACTGGAGAAGAAGCTTCCATATACCATTGGCGGAGGTATCGGCCAGTCAAGAATTTGTATGTTCTTCCTTCAGAAGGCCCATATCGGAGAAGTACAAGCGTCCATATGGCCCCAGGAAATGCTGGAAGTATGCGAAGAAAAAGAGATATTATTGTTATAGGGTTAACATGAAAAGGAAATCTCGTCATCAGGGCGAGGTTTCCTTTCTTTTTTTGATAATAAGGAAGCATAAAAGAGCAGGTGAAGGAAAACAATATCAATACTAGTTGAGTCCTTGATTGGACAGTCAAGAGATGTACTGAGCTAGAAAGAATAGGATGTGGAGTTATGTTCAAAAAAATAAAGGATATTTTAAATATAAAAAATAGTGAAGGATCAAAGATAGAGAAGTCACAAACACTTGAAGAATCTCTAAAAGATAACATTTCAACATTTAAAAAAATATTTGCTGGAAATGATTTGATTGTGTTTAGAACCATAAGAAATCAACATGATGACAAGTTATTATTTTGCATGATTTATGCGGACGGCATGACTGATAAGGAAACTATTCAAGATACGGTCATACTGCCTTTGATTGGAGCAAAAGTATCATCTATTTCATTAGATGATATTAAGGATACAGTTATAGGTTCTGGGAATATTGAAATAGATAACCGTATAGATGAATTAGTAAAATCCATCATCTACGGAGATAGTGTTCTCTTGATGGATGGAAGTCCAAAAGCTTTAATCATAGATACAAAAGGGTGGGAAAAAAGACGAATTTCTGAGCCCATAGGAGAAGCGGCTGTACGTGGCCCCAGAGAGGGATTTACGGAGAGCATCCAAACAAACCTGACATTGATTTGGAGAAAAATCATAAGTCCTGATCTAAAGATGGAATACATGGAAATAGGGAAGCGTACCAAAACCAAGGTTTGTATTTGCTATTTGCAGAGTCTTGCTTCAGACAAGATTATCGAAGAGTTGAAAAAAAGGCTTAATGAAATACAAATAGATGGGATACTGGAGTCTGGCTATATAGAAAGCTTTGTACAGGATGCTCCCTTATCCCCTTTTGAAACTATGGGAAGTACAGAGCGGCCTGATGTCGTAGCTGCCAATCTCCTGGAGGGGAGGATCGCTGTACTCTGTGACGGGACGCCTTTTGTATTGACTTTGCCATATTTATTTATGGAATATTTTCAAGTGAATGAGGATTACTATCATAATTATTTATATTCATCCTTTAATCGAATTCTTCGGTATTTCGCTTTTTTATTTAGCACCAGCATACCAGCCATCTATATTGCTTTAACCACCTATCATCAAGAGATGATACCTACCCCTTTGCTGCTGAGTATTTCAGCATCAAGGCAGGGGGTGCCTTTTCCAACGGTCTTTGAAGCCCTTGCCATGGGCATCACCTTTGAGATTTTGAGGGAGGCAGGGACACGGCTCCCAAAACCAATTGGACAGACCGTAAGCATTGTGGGGGCCCTGGTATTGGGTGAGGCTGCCGTAGCCGCTAGAATTGTCAGTGCACCCATTGTCATCGTAACAGCCATAACGGGCATTACCAGCCTTATGCTTCCAAAAATGCTGGGGGCCCTGGCAATTGTACGTTTTTCCTTTATCATTATATCTTCCTTCTTGGGGCTATATGGCTATATCTTTGGTGTCATTGGGTTGTTTATTCATTTGATATCCATTCGATCCTTTGGGATACCCTACATGCTCCATCTGGCCTCTATCAATAAGGAGGACGTGAAGGATACCATCATCAGGGCACCTTGGTGGTATATGCATTATCGACCAAAGCTAATTGGGGCAAAAGATCCCGTGCGCAGCGGCAGTAAGAAGCTTAAAAAAAGGGGCTAATGCCATGAAATATGAGAAATCAATCCTACTTATATTGCTGATTATAGGTGTATCCTTTACCAGTGGATGCTGGAATTACCGTGAGATCGATGAAATGACCATCGTTAGTGGTGTTGCCATCGATTATGAGGACGAGAAGTTTGTACTTACCATTGAAAGCATTACCCCAAAGGGTGGACAAGATGTGACGATGACTTCTGATTTAACCACAGCAGAGGGGGCTACGATCTTTGATGCCATCCGAAACCTGATCATGCAGACGGGCAGGCGGGTTTACTGGGCCCACGGCAAAGTCATTATAATCAGTGAGGAGATCGCCAGAGCAGGGATTACCCCTGTTTTGGACTATGTGACGAGGGATGCGGAGGTAAGGGAGAACATGTGGCTTGTATTATCAAAGGAAAAAGATGCCAAGAGTCTGTTAGAAGGCAAAGATAAAATGCATGATACCATCTCCGTGCATATAGATGATATGCTCCAGTCCCAGAAGAGCATATCAAAATATAACGCCGTGGAATTGTGGAGATTTCTTGATGATTTAACGGCAGACGGCATCTCTCCTACCATGCCTATGGCTGTTTTAAAGACAAAAAGAGATGCAAAGATTCCACTAATAAATGGCATCGCAATATTTAAAAGAGATAGAATGGTAGGAGAGCTCAATGGCATTGAAGCCAGAAGCCTTTTACTGACCAAGGGAGAATTGAAAGGTGGTGTCATTGTAGTCCCCAATGTAGGGAAAACAAACACTGATATCACCTTGGAAGTTTTTAAGAGTAAAACAAAGGTAAAACCAGAGCTGATAGATGGCAAGTTGATGATGAAGATTGATGTAAAGCTAGATGTAAATATTGCTGAAATCAAAGGAACAGATGATTTTATTAGTGAGAAGGGCAGAAAAGTTTTGCAAAAAGAAGCAGAAGAATTAGTAAAGATGCAAATTGAGAACACGATCAAAAAAGTGCAAAAGCAATGGGCAAGTGATGTTTTTGATTTTGGTGGCGTAGTGCAGAGAGAAATGCCTGATTACTGGAAAGCACATAAAAATGATTGGGATAAACAGTTTGCAGGCCTTATTGTAAAAGCCAATGCTGAGATAAACATCCGAGGAAGTGCCTTAACATCAAAACCCATTAAAGTAGGTGAGTAGAAATGGTGGTTGTTATCATTATTGCATATATGGTCATTGGTTTCCTAGAGATTGTACCTTTGGTTCAGCAAGGGGAAAAGAAAAAGATTGTGCTTTATACCATGACACTTTTTTTGGCTTTTGTCATCAGCTTATTGCTTGGACTTGGGATACACATTCCTAGCCCAGCAACGCCCATCGAACGACTCATTCAAGCTGTGGTGGGTGGATAAGGAGAGAAGTATAGTTATGAAGAAGGAGATCGTTTCAAATAGACAAGGAATTTGCCTAATTACCTTATTTGTTATAGGTGATGCCGTTATCGTTGGGCGAGGGCTGGAAGCGGGACGGGATCTATGGATAGCTCTCATCCTGGCTCCCTTGCTAAGCATACCATTGGTATTGGTGTATGCTGGAATTCAAGCAGCCTATCCGGAAAAGGATTTATTTGAGATCAATGAGGTGATTTTAGGAAAAATTTTCGGGAAATTCATAAACATTCTTTTTCTTGTATTTGTTTTTATCAATGGAGCATCTATTATTCGGGCTTACTCAGAGTTTTTTATTACTATAGGATTGCCGGAGACACCCCCAATTGTATTTGGGATTTTTCTAATTGGTCTCTGCAGTTTTGTTGCAAAGGAGGGCGTGGAGGTGTTGGGGAGATTGGCAGAGTTATTTCTCATAATTTTGTGTCTGATTGTTCCCATCGCCATCTTGACTTTGGTACCTCAATTGGAAATACATCGTTTGCAGCCTGTGCTTTATAACGGATGGGGCCCTGTCTTCAAAGGAACCTTCTCCAACATCACCTTTCCCTTTGGAGAAGCTGTGACTGTTCTTATGATTTCCATGGGACTGAGAAAGAAAGGATCTTTTAAAAAGGTATATATACTAGGTGTGATGTTAGGTGGTAGCATTCTATTTTCAACAGCTGTGACGGAGCTATTAGCTTTAGGATACAATACATATTCCACAAAATACTTTCCAGCCTATGGCGCTGTAAGCAGGGTCAATGTGGGTGACTTTATTCAGCGTCTTGAGCTCATCGTATCTACTACATCCTTGCTGGCAGGGTTTATTAAAGTATCTGTCTGTTTGCTTGCAGCCAGCAAGGGCGTTGTAAACCTATTCAATGTACCACAATATCGTTTCATGGTATGGCCCATCGCTCTGCTATTATTAAATTTATCAGTGATTATTTATACTGATATTTTCCATGCAATGAAATGGGCGGAAGAGATTTGGGCATATTTTGCTATTCCCTTTGAAATGATACTGCCTATATTCATACTGGTTATGATCGAAATAAGAAATAGACGAAAACATCAAGGGAGCTGCGAACATGAATAAAGAAGTGATCTCTGACAAACAAGGCATTACATTGACTATTTTATTCGTTTGGGGAAGTTCCGTCATCATCGGTTCAGGAGCAGGGGCAAAAAGAGAGGTATGGCTGGCAATACTATTGGGGATGACAGGAGGCATACTGTTGAGTTTGGTCTATGCCCGAATCCTATATCTTTTCCCAAATCAAAATTTATGCGATATTGTTCTCCATATTTTTGGAAAGTACATCGGAGGGTTGATTATTGTTCTGTACAGCTGGTTTGCATTCCACTTGGGAGCTCTAGTACTAAGGAATTTTGGGGAGTTTATCATTACAGTAGCTCTCCCAGAAACGCCCATGATTGTGCCCATGATACTGCTGAGTTTTTTGTGTATATGGGTATCAAAGGAGGGCATAGAGGTTCTTGGAAGATGGGGAGAACTGTTTATTATCTTTCTGGGAATCATCATGCTGACAACCTTATCCTTCTCAACTACGGAGGTGGAGATCAATCATATACGTCCGTTTCTATTGGAAGGTTGGGCACCTGTATTAAAGGGAGCATTTAGCTCTCTGACTTTTCCCTTTGGAGAGACGGTCGTGTTTCTAATGGTTCTTTCCTGTTTGCAGCAAAGAGGATCAGCTTTCAAGACATATCCTATTGGTATCTTGATTGCGGGTCTGCTATTGACCGCATTTGGCGCAAGAAATATCTTGGTACTGGGTAGTGAGAAAGCTATGGTTACCTACTTCCCGTCCTATGCAGCAGTGAGCAGAATCGATGTAGCAGAAATTTTTACAAGGATAGAAATCGTAGTATCGGTTTCTTTCATTATCAGCGGTATGGTAAAAATAAGTATTTGTCTTATGGCTGCTAGCAGAGGGCTGGCTAAGCTGACAGGACTTGGCAATTACCGAATAATTATAACTCCAGTGGGATTGTTGATGGTCAATCTCTCCTATTTTATCTATGGGAGTATCATGGAAATGGTGGAGTGGGCCTTTAAGGTATGGAATTTTTACGCTTTGCCTTTTCAAGTCATTCTACCCATTGGAATTTGGATTGCCGCCGAAATAAAGGTACGGCACAATGATAATAAAGAATTCGAGACATAGAGGATATAGCATATTTATGGAGAATTTGTTACAGTAAAAGAGTTCATAAGTCATGCTAGAAACAAGGGGGAGAAATGATTCGAGAATTAAACCTTCAGGATAACGAGATGGTGCAGGATATATTGGATATCCAGATTCCAGCTTATCAAATGGAAGCTGCATTGATTGAATATTGGGAGATTCCACCTCTGAAAGATACCTTGGAGACATTAAAGGCCAGCAGTGAAAGCTTTTATGGATATTTTGAAGAGGAAAAGCTCCTAGGGGTAATAGCCTATATCATTGAAGGTGAAGTCATGGACATTTGCCGTCTAGTAGTCCATCCAGACTATTTTCGCAGGGGGATTGCTAAAAAACTTTTAGTGTATGTGGAGAAAAACATAGGCGGAGTTAAAAAAGTAAAGGTTTCTACAGGCAGTAAAAACATGCCTGCAATAAAGTTGTATAAGAATCAAGGATTTGAGGAATACCAGGTTGTCGAGATAGAGGAAGGATTAAAAATTACGGAGCTTGAAAAGGCCATCGTGGGAAGACACAGATGACTTTGGATATAGATAAGTTAAATACCTCACTATTGTAAAGTAGGGGAGGTATTTTTTTATTTAATAGGAAAGTTCTACTTTCCTATTAAATAAAAAATCAGGGGTGCTCAGGCTGCTTTGCAGCCGTCGAAGGGGAACTAGGTTCCCCTAGCGAAAGCATCGTTAGATGCTTTTTTTTTGCTTCATGGAGGAAAAACAACATCCTTATGGAAGTATTTTAAATAAACTTTGATATCTAATAAGGGTATATAGGATGATGAACCGGAATGGAGAATAAAATGAATATAAAAGATATGTATCAGAAGGTAGGAAATTTAAATGAAGAGATCCAAAATCAAGAGGATGGTGGGAAGGATACAAATATCCACAACTGGTTATACAAGATGGCGTTTGAGAAATCCCCAGATGCTATGTTGATGCTGGAAGATCATAGGATTATAGATTGTAATGAATCAGCTGTCAGATATTTTGGATATGATACAAAACGAGAACTATTAAAGTATATGCCTTATGAATTGTCTCCAGTCATCCAGCCGGATGGGAAACCATCCATGGTAAAGGCCCTTGAGATGATTATCCAAGCTGAAAAGAATGGAAATCATCGTTTTGAATGGGTCCATAAAAATAAAATGGGACAATCAATTTTTACAGAGGTGGTATTAACACTTTTTCCTATAGAAAATAGAAGTGTGATGAGCGCTTCTTTGAGGGATATCACAGAGAATAACAAAGCCAGGCTTGCCCTAGTGGCCAGTGAGCAAAAGTACAAGCAATTATTTCATAATGCCAATGATATGATCTTTCTTCATGCCACCAATGGGGATAAAGGGCCAGGAAAAATTATAGAGGCAAATGATATTGCTTGTATGAAGTTGGGATACAGCAGGGAAGAATTGTTGAAAATGACACCCAGGGAGCTTAACACGGAGAATATGAAGAAATTCGTATCAAGAAATACAGAGAAGTTATTGAAAGAGAGGTATGCCACTTTCGAGACAGTATTGGAAGCTAAAGAGGGAGACAAGATTTCTGTAGAGATTAATGCCCATGTATTCAACATGCAGGGAAAAGATGTAGTCCTCTCTGTGGTGAGGGATATTACAGAACGAAAAGAAACCATGAAACTTTTGGGAGAAACCATTGCCTATGATAAACTGAAGACAGAGTTTTTCGCCAATATATCGCATGAGCTGAGAACGCCTTTAAATGTAATGTTTGGCACACTACAGCTGCTAGAATTATATTTGCAGAAGGGTAATGAAACCATGAATACCCGTGATATTGAGAGACATGTAAAAAGAATGAAACAAAATGGATATCGCCTATTGCGATTGGTAAATAATTTGATCGATATTACCAAAATCGACTCAGGATACTATGAGGTAAACCTGCAGTCGGATGATATCGTCCGTCTGGTAGAAAATATTACCCTTTCTGTGGCTGAATATGTGGAAAGCAAGGGGATAAGCCTAGAGTTTGATACAGATATAGAAGAAAAAGTATTGGCTTGTGATCCCGATACACTGGAGAGAGTTATGCTAAACCTCTTGGCCAATGCCATGAAATTTACAAATCCTGGTGGTATGATCAAGGTAAATGTTCATGATAAGGCGGAGCATATCGTTATCACAGTATCAGACACAGGAATAGGTATACCCAAGGAAAAATTGAATTCTATATTTGAACGTTTTCGGCAAGTGGATAAATCATTGACACGAAGTCATGAAGGAAGCGGTATTGGACTTTCATTGGTAAGGTCTTTGGTAGAACTTCATGGAGGAACAATTACGGTTGAGAGTGTGGTAGGGAAAGGAAGTTCGTTTATCATTACACTGCCTGTTAAATCAGTAAAGGATAAGACCCAAGAGGATCACCCCATAGGGACTGAAAAACAATCTAAAATTGAGAGGATTCATGTGGAGTTTTCAGATATATATTCCATCAACATATAAACAAAGGTATTCTTCCCTTCGGTATATCCCATACTAGATGCTATTTAAGCAGAACTTTTCGAGCGGTGACATAGGTATCAGCATAGAATCCTTCCTCTAAGGAGGAGATGGTGACCTTCTTTGAAGCTGAGGAGGCATGAATGAATTCGCCACTGCCTATATAGATGCCCACATGGGAGATACCCTTTCCTTTTGTATCAAAGAATACAAGATCACCTACAGATAGATCTTCCTTTGGCACATATGTACCATCTTTGGCTTGATCCTGTGAAACACGACGGATATCTATGCCGTATTCATTCATCACATATTTGGTAAAGCCGGAACAGTCAAAGCCTTTGGGCGTTGTTCCGCCCCATACATAAGGGACATTTATATAACCCTTGGCAAAGGAAACCAAGTCTGCGGGAGTTTTGCCCTGGGTCAAGGCTTCGCTTTTAGATAGATCTAGCTGATTTACGGCTGCATGAAAAATTGTACCAAAATCATTACCAGCAGCATTTGAAGGGGTATTTTTCATGATATGAATTGGCACTCTGCTTTGGATTTCCTGAAGTTTTTGTTGGAATATGGAATTTACATTCATATGCGACTCTCCCATAGATTTGATAATTCCATTTTATAAAAAACAGATAGCCTTATCAATGGTAATATCCGCCTATCGTTGAGTAGGCCCATAAAAAACTTCTTTTTTCAAAAAAACAGGTCACCCTATAAGTGACCTAAGAATTGGCTTAATCAAATTCTTTTCGAATAAACTTATCAAAATTTTTATCTTGTAAGAGTCCCTGCTCTAACAGGATCTCCATGGTCTCCTCTGGCGGTTTTGACATCTCGTAACAAGCATCCATTAATTCAGCTAATCCAGCCTTATCCAGAATAGGCTCTAGGGTATGCATTTCTTCTTCGTCAAAGCTCTCACTGATCGTGCCTTCATTCTCCCAATCATTCCTTGCCGTAATAAAGACAGAAGCACCATCAGCGCCATTTACCATGGAAAATAAGAAATCATTTCCATCCATTTGCTATCCACTCCTAATCCTAAATTCATGATACTGGTATTAGTATTTGAGTTTTTTATGGATATTATATAGTGCCTGTTTTATTGGCTGCTGAGAAATTTTTCCATATTTTACATTTATCTAATTCGCGATGATGATTTCAATTCTTCGATTGTTGGCTCTACCTTCTGCCGTACTGTTGCTATCGATGGGATTTCTTTCTCCATAGCCGCTGACAGATACACGATTTCTGGCAATGCCTTTGGTTTCTGTAAGGTACTTTACGACTTCTATGGACCTTGCCACAGAAAGCTCCCAGTTCGATGGATATTCCTTTGTACGAATCGGTACATTGTCTGTATAGCCCTCCACAATGATGTTGTTGGTTACCTGCTGAAGCTGTTCGCCAATTTTGTCTAATAGAAGGTATCCATCTTGAGAAATACCTGATTGACCACTCTGGAATAGAACACTGTCCCTGAATCGAATCAAGAGCCCCCGTTCATTTTCTATAACATCTACCTGGTCTTGAAGGTTATTCTTTTCTAAAAAAGTCATAAAATCATCATTGGTAGAGGCTTGACCCTTTTCATTTTTATGGAGTCCAAATAATTGAGCAGCCAGGCTATCGTTTTTCATTTTCAAATCTTTGTTCTCATTACTAAGGATATCCAGCTGGTTGTTTAAGGATTCTTTAACTGTATGAAGACTGGTCAGTTCTTCCGATGTAAAAAGGAAAAAAATGATGAAGAAACAGAGTAAGATGGTAATCATATCACTATAGGTGATGAGCCAGTTGTTGTTAAACTCCATTTCATATTTGTTGGCATTATCCTTGGAATTCATAGGCGGCTCCGTTCCTTTCAGTAAATTCCTTTTTGGGATAAACAAGACGCTGTTCTTCTTTTAGCATCACATTCATCTTATCAAAAACATTTCTGGGAGAATCATTTTGTGCAATCAGCAGCACGCCTTCCATGATAATGGTGTATTGAAGAATATGATGATCTATATATTCCTTCAATCTGCCCATGAGGGGTACCGCAGCAAAATTGGCAATCAATCCGCCGTAAAGGGTACTTACCAAGGCAGAAGACATATTGTTCATAATAAGTGAGGCTTGTCCTAAATCAGATAAAAGACCAATAAGTCCAAGAAGGGTTCCGATCAAACCGAAGGAGGGGGCTACATTGGCAATCATTTTCAGTACATTGTACGGACGATAAAGATTGGCACGCCTTGCTTCAATATCCTTCTGTAAAATATCTCCCATGGTTTCAGGCTTTTTATAGTCGTTTAACAAAACCAAGGCATCTTTTAAGAAAATATTGTTTTCCATTTCTATATCCGATTGAAGGGATAAAACACCTTCACGTTTTACCTTTATAGATATATCATGAAGCTTATGGATTACATGGCTATAGTCTGTTTTTTCAGAGAAGCTTGCCTTAATCATCATGGCAGTGTCTACAAGGGTTTCAAAGGAAAAGCTAATGATGATGGAAAGAAAGATGCCCCCAAAAATGATTTCTAGGGCCGTTAGATTCCATAGGGATTTCAGGGATATGCTGCCAATGACAGAATGAAAAACAAGAACCGTGAGCAGTACAATCACAGGTAACTTTAACTTTTTTTGATAGGATTCGAGCTTCATGGAAAACCTCCTCATATACACATCAAATTTCATATACTTATTTTAACACAATTACATGAACTTTCTGTTGCTTAATTCTGCTAAAACCAGCTTTGGGCATATTTGCCTAGGGCATAGAAGATTCTGCTTTTAAAAAAGTAAGAATCTTTTTTTCTATTGAGGATATACATAGACTAATGTATGACATGCTGTAGCCGTTGGGTAAAAAACCATAGCAAATGGAGGTCTTGTTTTGTTTATTAAACTTACCTTATCTCTATTACTAATGGTAAGCAACCTGGTATATCCTCAGTTACCCATTCTAAATATCGTTTCCACTGGGCATATAGAGGTTAAAGAAATACAGAAGATGGAAGCAATCCAGCATGAAACAAAAGATGCAAATAGAGGACAAAAGCCTGTGTTCACGATAGAACAAAAGAAAGAGGAACATACAGCAGAAGAAAATGTTGAAAAAGTTGTAAAGGAATATGATGAGGTGATCACAATATCCTTTGCCGGTGACTGCACTTTAGGGTGGGACGATACATCCGCTTATATGAATTCTTTTCCCTATCGCTTAGAAGAGAACGGAGGAGACTTTTCTTACTTCTTTGAGGGCGTAAAGGATATATTTGAGGCAGATGATTTAACCTTGGTAAATCTGGAGACCACCTTTACCACCAGCATGAAGAAGGCAGATAAAAAATTTCGTTTTAAGGGAGACCCGTCCTATACAGGGATATTAAAAGCGGGAAGCATTGAGATGGTAAACATCGCAAACAATCATATATATGATTATTTGAATCAAGGGTTTCATGACACGATGGCTGCCCTTGGGCAGGATGGAATCCTCTATTCAGGAGAAGGGTTTATGGGATTAATGACCATAAAAGGTATACGGATCATTAGTTTAGGTTATAGAGGGTGGGATGTCTCCATTAAGACGAAGCTGGAAGAGGATATTACAAGGGCAAAGGAGTTAGGCGATATCGTTTTGGTTTCGTTTCATTGGGGAGAAGAGCGAAAGTATTATCCCAATAAGACCCAGCAGGCATTGGGGCACTATGCCATAGATTTTGGTGCAGATATTGTCGTAGGGCATCATCCCCATGTGATGCAAGGCATTGAGAAATATAAAGACAAGTATATCATATACAGCTTGGGAAACTTCTCCTTTGGCGGCAATAAGAACCCTGCAGATAAGGATAGCTTTATCTTTCAAAATAAGTTTTATGTAAAGGATCAGGCAGTGGTTAAAAACGATGGCTTTGTAATTCCTTGTAAAATCTCATCGAGAAAAGAAGTGAACGATTATCAGCCTACAGTAGCCCTAGGTGGCGAAGGAACAAAAATCATAGAGAGGCTGCTCTTGTACAGCACAAAACTGCAGAATGGGATACAGGAAGAGGATATTATGCAGACGGCAGATACAACAAATTGATGATCACTTCATATTCTCCATTGGACATTAGAATATGATATAATAAAATATACAATAAAAATGGAACGAAAGAAACTGTGTAGGGAGAGATTCTAATGTCTTTTAAAATCTTTACGTGGATGGATGAGTTATTTGATGAATTCTCAAGGGCAAACAGCTACCGATTAGGGCCTGGACAAAAACAATTTGTCATGAGGGGATTGGGACTTTTAGTGGTAACAGGTATTGGCTTAGGCTTGGTATTGGGATTGATCTTCTTCGGTTTAGGTATTATAAAATATTAGAAATAATAAATTGTATGAAATTGGAAAAAGGACATAGGAATATGTTCTTTTTTAGTTAGCAAATAAGCCATATAACCCAAATAATGTAGAGATACAAAGTAAAAAAAAGATTTTGGTTCATACTAATAGGGAATCACAAAAACTCTAAAAACAGGCATATGTTCACAGAGGAGGAAATTTGGTATGACAAAGAAAGATTTATTAGAAAAAGGTGCTGTATTACAGCGAGACAACGAGACTTATGCGATCGCACCCCATATTCCAGGAGGCATCGTGAGCAGTGAAACCCTGAGAAAAATTGCGGATGTGGCTGAAAAATATAATGCCCAAGCGATTAAGCTCACGTCTTCACAACGTATTGCTATCGTGGGTTTAAAAGAGGATGAAATAGATCGTGTTTGGCAGGACCTTGAGATGAAGCCTGGGGCAGCCATTGGTTTATGTGTAAGAAGTGTCAAGTTTTGTCCAGGAACCACTTTTTGCAAGCGGGGACAGCAGGATGCCGTAGGCGTCGGTATGAAACTGGATGATTTATATCATGGTATGGATTTGCCAAATAAATTGAAGATCGGTGTAAGCGGATGTCCAAATTCCTGTGCAGAGAATCATTTCCGCGATATAGGCATCATGGGCATGCCAAAAGGATTTAAGATTGAGGTAGGGGGAAAGGGTGGCATTAAGCCTAGAATTGGGGACACCCTATATGACAATATCGATGAGGAAGATTTGTACCCGATTATTGATAAGGTGGTAAAGGTTTATGCCGAGAGTGCCAAGAAACATGAACGGCTGGGTGCCTATATCGATCGGGTAGGAATTGAGGAATTTAGACAACAGGTGGAAAGTTAGAGAAACTTTTATTTAATTATCCTATATGCCCTCCCTCTTTCATATACTTTATCAGTAGTATGGGGGAGGGAATGAAATGAAGTTGTTAATGCTGTCAAGAAAAGCTATACGCAATATGATGCTTTTGTGTGTTTGTGCTGGGATCATCATCTCAAGCTTGTATATAAGCGACCAAGTGATTACCGTTTCTTCTTCGAGGGTTGATGGGGAGTTCTCACCTATTGTAAAAGCGATCTTTGATACACGGAATCGTGCAATTATGGAGCAAGATACCAGTCTGTTGGATACCATGTATGATAAGGAGCGGAGAAATGGTCTATGGGCCTATGAACACGAATTGAAGAAGATGAAATATCTACATCGGTGGTCTGAAAAACAGGGGATTCAATTTACCAGCATCAATGCCAATACCATGGTGAAGTGGGTAAAAAAGAAGGATGAAGGATACACCATTAACTTGGTAACGTCTACAGAATATCAATATGTGTATGAGAATGATCTAGAGACAAACAACATGTTTCGAATTGGTACGTATCATTCTTTGGACATAAAGGAAAAGGATGAGGATTGGGTAATTACAAGGGAATGGTATACAGATCCTTTTGCCGATTCACTCCAGCTGGATATGGAAAAATCAGCTGAATTCAAAGATTACATACTGTCCCAGGCGCCAAGAAAGTTTGATGATATGAATGAAAGAAGAAAGGATGCCTTAGTCTATGCCGATCAATACTGCGGTGCTGCAGGGAATGAAGAAACTGGATACAGCTACAATAAAAAATATAAAGATTATAATCCTCTAGGTGGAGATTGTGCCAACTTTGCATCACAGATTCTCCATGAGGGAGGCAAATTTCGAAAAAATGGAACATGGAATTATGATGGAGGCGGCAGCAAGGCATGGGTAAATGCCCAAGCCTTTAAAAACTATATGCTCTACAGCGGCAGGGCCTCTAAAATTGCCTATGGAAGCTATGATAAGGTTTATAAAGAGGCTTATCGACTATTGCCTGGGGATTTTGTTGCCTATGAGAAAAAAGGTAAGGTCACCCATATATCAGTGGTTACAGGGGCTGATGCAAAGGGGTATGCCTTGGTAAACTGCCATAATACCGATCGATATAGGGTGCCGTGGGATTTAGGATGGAGTAATAAAGGCATTAAGTTTTGGCTCGTAAGGGTACATTTCTAAAGAGCCATAAAGATATCTTGAAAAGTTTGTTAAGTTACTACAATAAATAAAAGTACAGAGTAAGGCCTATACACAATAAATATGAGTATAGGCCTTTTGTTGTTGTTTTTAATAGATAGACAAAAACATTATGAAATAATTATAAAAATATTCTAAAAAATTATTATTTTCACACAAAGGGAATAAACTTTGGTAATGGAATATTAAAGGAAGCAGTCGTTTTTATGAACGGGACCGTTAAAAAGCGTAAGGCGGGGGTGGATGGTGTGAAGAACTTTGAGTACTATAAACCAAAGAGTTTAGAAGAGGCCAGGGAACTTCTTCTCAAATACGGAGAAGAAGCGAGTATTTTAAACGGAGGAACGGACCTCATAGTTAGGATTCACGACGGGTTGAGTCATCCAAAGGCAGTAATTGATATTAAGGGAATAGAAGGTCTATCTGAGATAACTTATGATGAAGTCGATGGGCTGACGATCGGTGCCTGTGTAACTCTAAATCAAATGGGAGAAAATCCAGTCTTACTAGAAAAATTTCGGGTGTTGGCAGAAGCAGGACATACCGTAGGGTCTTGTCAGGTTCGGAATCGGGCAACCATGGCAGGAAATATTGCCAATGCATCTCCCTTGGCAGATACGGCAACACCCCTATTGGCCTTAGATGCCATGGTAAAGGTCTTTGGCGAGGAAGGAGAAACAGAAGTTTCTATCCATGATTTTTTTGTATGGGTAAGAAAGACATGTTTGCAGGTGGGAGATATTGTTACGGGGATCAGAATACCGAATTATGGCAGCATAGAGGGAATTTATCAAAAGCACACCCGCCGCAATGAGGTAGACTTAGCCACCGTGTGTGCCACGGTCATAAAGATAGATGGTGAAGTACACATTGCATTGGGTTCTGTAGCGCCTACACCCATACGAGCTAGAAAGACGGAGGCATTCCTGAAAGGGAAAGTCTTAACAGAAGAAGTGATTGAAGAAGCCATAGAGATGGTTCTAGGAGAGATTGCACCTATCGGAGATATCCGTGCATCCAAGGATTATCGAGAGGAAATCGTCAAGGTGCTGATAAGACGAGGATTGAGAGAGCTTATAGCCGCCATGTAAAGGAGGGACAAAATGAAACGAGATGTTTGCTTTATATTAAATGGAGAGCCCGTAAAAGCAAGTATAGAACCCCACGTGACACTATTACATATGCTAAGGGAGGTCTTTGACCTTACAGGGGCAAAGGAAGGCTGTGGTGGAGGAGAATGTGGGGCATGTACAGTATTGGTGAATAATAAACCAATGAATGCATGCTTAATCCTGGCTGTAGAAGCAGATGGATTGGATATTCTTACGGTAGAAGGATTATCCAATGGCTTGGAGCTGGATGAGCTGCAGCAGACATTTATTGATCATGCAGCCCTCCAGTGTGGTTATTGTACGCCGGGGATGATTATGTCAGCCAAGGCACTGTTGATGAAAAATCCAACACCTACGGAAGACCAAGTGGTAAAGGCCATCAGTGGAAATCTTTGCCGTTGCACAGGTTATAAGAAGATTGTGGAGGCTGTGATGGATATATCGAATCGGAATCTTGGATCGTGAGGGAGGGTAAAGGATGAGGATTGTAGGAACAAGTATAAACAGAGTGGACGGGGTCAAGAAGGTGACCGGGGCTTTGAAATATGTAGATGATATAAAATTCCATGGAATGCTCTATGTGGCAGTGAAGCGAAGTCCATATCCCCATGCAAGAATCCTTGAAGTGGATACCAAAGGGGCAGAGGCATTGGAAGGTGTTAAGGCTGTGATTACAGGGCAAGATGTCCCGAATCGGGCAGGTTTGTACTTAGAGGATAAAACATTCCTTGCCACAGATAAGGTAAGATACAAAGGAGAGGCAGTGGCTGCCGTTGCAGCAGAAACCAAGGAGATCGCAGAAGCTGCCTTAGCATATATCAGGGTTGACTATGAAGAATTGCCGGCGGTAACCAATGCGGTGGAAGGGCTAAAATCCGAGGCACCACTGGTACACCCAGATTTGGGCCAGTATAAATGGGGACCTATCTTTTTCCCAGAACCAGGTACAAACATAAGTAATCATTATAAAATCCGAAAAGGAGATATCGAGAAGGGGTTTGAAGAAGCAGACTATATTGTAGAAAATAGTTTCTATGTTCCTCATATTCAACATTGTCCTATTGAAAACCATAGTGCTATCGCCCAAATGGATGCCGATGGCTCAATCACCCTATGGGCCAGTTGCCAGTCGCCCTATGCTGTACGAAAGGCCTTATCTGTAGCTTTTGACCTACCGTTAAATAAATTGAGGGTCATATCACCTGCAGTAGGGGGCGGCTTTGGGGGAAAGGCAGGAACTACCCTAGAGGGAATTGTTATACCCCTGGCTAAAAAGACAAAGGGCCGACCTGTAAAGCTTACCTATTCCAGGGAAGATGAGTTTGTTAACAGTTTCGTACGTCAAGGCATGCATGCCACCATTAAGACAGGTATTCGGAAGGACGGCAAAATTTCAGCTGTAAAAAATACCTTTATATGGGATGGCGGTGCCTATACAGAATATGGGGTAAACATTGTCAGGGCTGGAGGTTATGCATCTACGGGGCCCTATGATATACCCAACGTGTGGACCGATTCTATTTGTGTATATACCAATCATCCTGTGGGCGGACCCTATAGAGGCTTTGGCATGTCGGAAATCCATTTTGCCATTGAACAAAATATCGATATGTTGGCCGAAAAAATTGGCATGAGTCCTATAGAAATCAGAAAAATAAACGGCCTGAGGCCTGGTGGTAAAAATGCTACAGGACAGATCGTGGACGTATGCGGTTTGCAGGAATGCCTTGAAGATGTGGCAAAGCACATTGATTTTAACAG
The DNA here is from genome assembly GCF_029240175.1 of Anaerosolibacter sp. Lineage (GTDB taxonomy): Bacteria > Bacillota > Clostridia > Peptostreptococcales > Thermotaleaceae > Anaerosolibacter. Next base: position 48,723 of record NZ_JARBTM010000013.1, on the reverse strand, counting down.
GAAGGAAAGTGGCAGTCAACCACATAAGGTGAGGGGGAAAGGTATTGCCTGCGGATACAAGGCGCCTTCCATGCCAAACGATGTTGCGTCTTCAGCAATCATCAAAATGAATGAGGACGGCAGTTTCCATTTGCTTGTAAGTGCCCAGGATATAGGCCAGGGTTCAGATACAGTCTTGATTCAGATGGCAGCGGAGGCATTATCGATACCACCCCAAAAAATTACTATCAAAACAGGAGATACGGATTATACGCCTTACGAGTGGCAGACTGTTGCAAGCCGCATCACCTATTGTGCTGGAAATGCAGTGCTTAAGGCTTGTGAAGATATAAAAGAACAACTGTTAGAGCTGGCACAACTCAGATTAGGCGTTTCCAAAAGGGATCTAGTATTAAAGGATGAGTATGTAGTATCGAAAATTATCCCTGGAAAGGGCGTAGCCATGAAGGAGTTGGCGCTGGGTCTATCCATGGCGGATGGATCTGGCATCCATGGCCCTATCATAGGCAGGGGGGCATTTATCCCACCCAATGTGAGAAATACCGATAAACAAACGGGTCAAGGAGAAAAGCCAGTGGCATTCTGGACCTATGGATGTCAGGGGGTAGAGATTGAGGTAGACATTGAAACGGGGAAAATAGATGTATTAAAGGTGGCTTCCTGTTTTGACGTGGGCAAGGTGATTAATCCTAAGCTTGTGGAAGGTCAGGTAGAAGGGGGAATTGTTCAAGGACTGGGATCTGCTTTGTTTGAGGAGCTAATCCTTGAAAACGGCATTGCCAAGAATCCCTCCTTTGTGGATTATAAAATTCCCACAGCTGATGATATGCCAGAAATGATCATTAACTTTGTAGAAAATCCTGAGGAAACTGGCCCCTATGGGGCGAGGGGGGTTGGGGAGCCCTGTATGGTGCCAGCAGCTCCAGCCATTGCCAATGCAGTATACGATGCCATTGGTATACGGATGAATTCTTTACCTATCACAGCAGAAAAGGTCTTAAAGGCGTTAAAAGAAAAATCTAGCGTATTGTAGAAAAAGGAATGCCTTAGCCATATAAGGCTAGGGCATTACCTATGAATGCATTATAGGGAAGACGGCAAGGAGTGTGGGAGTATAGAATAAGAGTAAAAATGAAAGGGGTTATCCTATGAGCAACGAGAATGTAACGGTTGAAAGACTGGAGGCCATCAGGGAAGGCGATTATCTACCTACCAGTAAAAAAATCATCTTGGGTATTCAGCATACCTTTACCATGTTTGGTGCTACAGTTTTAGTACCATTGATTACCGGTCTTGATATTTCCGTATCCCTATTTATGGCTGGCGTTGGAACCTTATTATTCCACTTCCTAACCAAGGGCGTCGTACCAGCATTCCTAGGCTCTTCTTTCGCATTTATCGCACCTATTTTAGCGGTTGCAGCATTACCAGAGTTTGGCTTACCTTATGCCCAGGGGGGCATTGTGGTGGCAGGTCTTATTTATCTAGTCCTGGCTGGATTGGTATATGCCTTCGGTCCAGAAAAAGTAGTGAATTTCTTCCCGCCCATTGTAACCGGGCCTATCATCATGGTGATTGGACTAAAGCTTGCACCCGTTGCCATTGATATGGCCAAGGGCAATTGGATGCTAGCCATCGTTAGCTTTGTAATTGTAACCGTGGTCAGCATCTATGGAAGAGGATTTGTTAAAGTGCTGCCTGTGTTATGTGGACTTATTGGTGGATATATCTTTGCATTATTAACAGGAAACGTAGACTTTACCCCGGTGACAAATGCATCATATTTTGGATGGCCAGCATTTACAATGGCAAAATTTAATACCCAAACCATTATGATGGTCGCACCTGTGGCCATTGCCACCATGGTAGAGCATATAGGCGACGTTTTGGCCATCGGTGCTACTGTAGAAAAGGATTTTATGAAAACACCCGGTTTACACCGTACCCTGTTGGGAGATGGTTTAGCCACATCTCTATCTGCTATGTTTGGTGGACCTGCCAACACAACCTACTCAGAAAATACAGGAGTCCTTGCCCTCACGAGGGTATTTAATCCAACGATTATGAGAATTGCAGCCTGCTTTGCAATTATCTTAGGCATTGTGCCAAAGTTGGGATCATTTATCAGCACCATTCCATCTCCGGTGGTTGGCGGAATTTCCATCGTTCTCTTTGGGATGATCGCTTCCATTGGCGGCAGAACTTTGGTGGAGAACAAAGTGGACTTTACAAAATCCAGAAACCTTTTGATTTCGGCAGTCATCCTTGTGCTAGGATTGGGAGGCGCTGTGGTTCCAATCAATATGGGTACCATGTGTTTCTCCATAGAAGGAATGGCCTTGGCTGCCATCGTCGGTATCATCTTGAATAAGGTATTACCAGAGTAGCTTTTCCTGAAAACTCCCACTTCCAAGATAAGAAGTATTTTTAAACCTTTGTTTATCCTTTAGACCTGCAGCCATGCAGGTCTTTCCTTTGTGTTTTTCACAAAACAAAAAAATCTTTTTTGTTGTGAGTTCACAAAGGAATATAGGCATGAATGGGGAATGTTTCGTATATATATAATTGACTAAAAATTTAGACAACTACTATGCGCTGGAATAGCTAGGATGCTTCTGATGTAACCTGAACGGTAAGTTTAAATAGAAAGACGCATATTTAGTAGTTGTTTACAAATGAAAAGAAAGGCAGTAGATTGGGGGGGGGGAGAATGGTGCATCAGGATTTAGGCATTACTGTTGAGGAAATGTTGAATCTAGAAGTGATGAGAGAAGGAAAAACTTTAGCAGGACATAGAGGACTGGGAAATCGGATTACAAAGATGAATGTCATGGAGGTACCTGATATCATGGATTGGGTTACCAGAGGGGAATTTTTACTGACAACGGCTTATTCCATTAAAGATGATATTGAAATACTAAAAAAGCTTATTCCACAGATGAAAGAAAAAGGCTTAGCCGGTATCGGTATAAAAATGAAACGTTATGTGGAAAACCTCTCCCAGGAGATTATAAACATTGCTGATGATTTGCAATTTCCCATCGTTGAAATCCCCTTCCATGTATCCTATACAGATGTAATTATGCCTGTGTTAACGGAAATCATCAATGAGCAGACCCATACATTGTTAAAAATTCACGAGATTCATAATGAACTCACTTATGTGATGCTTAGAGGGGGAGGGATTCAAGAAATAGCCCAGGGGATCAGACAGTCTATAGGCAACTCCATCGTGATTCAAGATGCCATCTTTGATGTGGCAGTCATTTGCTGTGACGAAGAGATTAGGGATGTGCTGCAAAACATCATTGCAAAGGAGGAGCATACCTTTTATCGCAATATGGATCGGACCGTTCGGGAAAAGATCATCATAAGAAAAGAAGATAACCTATCTGGAAATGTTGTCGCCAGGATACAGATACCCATTTATGTGGAGGAGCGATATCTGGGATATCTGTGTGTATGGGAAGACCATAAGAAGCTTAGTGTCATGGAGCAGACTGCCATTGAAGCGGCTATTCCTATGATCGCCTTGGATCTCATGAAAAAAACATCCATTTTTGAGATAGAAAGCCGCCATAGAATTGAATTCTTCCACGATTTATTATCCAAAGATGAGAAAAGACAGAGAAGTGCGTTGGAAAGATCCAGCCTTTTCAATTTTGATAACAAGCTGGGCTATGCAGTAATCGTTATCAAGATCCACCATTCCAAAGGCTTTATCAAGGAGACAATAAACAATACCAGCTTTCTCTATCAGATAAATGGAAAGATACTTCAAATTATGGAGCGGCTGGCGAGACATAAGAAAGAAAAAATGGTCTTTGGAAACAAAAGTGACCAACTCATCCTGTTATACGGTACAGACAAGAGCCAATCAGCTATTGCCATAAAAAAAGAATTAATGGCCTTTGCCCAAAATATGATGCACTGTATAGAATCAGAGATTCGACCAGGGATATGTACCATAGGGATAGGCCGTTTCTATGAGGATGTTATGAACCTCTGGAAGAGCTATGGAGAGGCAGATAAGGCCGCTCAAAATAAGGGAGGATACAGAAAAAATGGCATTGCCCATTTTGATGATCTAGGGATATACAGAGTTTTGTGCCTTGATGAAATGGAAGAAGAACTCATCCAATTTTATCAGGAGATCCTGGAACCGTTAATCAGGTATGATCGAGAGCGGGAATCAGAGCTGATAAAAACGCTGCAGACATACTTTAAATGCGGAGGTAATTTAAAGAGAATTTCCGAGGAAATGTATACCCATTATAATACGATCATTTATCGTATTCAAAGAATTAAGGAGATTACTCAGATGGATTTGGAAGATCCTAACGATCGATTGAATCTGCAGGTAGCATTAAAAATATTTGAAGCCATGGACAAAAGCATGGTGTAGGTTGGTAACAGGAAACAAAAGATAGGAGAAATATTTAGGGGAAATTCCCAAAGGAAGGCGCCCGTTTTCTGAAGAAATAGACTCCTACAGGACCGTAAATATATTAAGGAAAAACTTTTAAAGTAAAGGAAAATGACATGAAAGCCATGATGATCTGTGCCAATACAAGAGAATTATTGACAACAGAAAAGGAAATACACGGGGTGGTTCATTCGGTGTTTCAAAAGGTATGCAATATCGAAATCCAGACAGGGGAAATTATACCCCTTATTGCCCATGGTATGCCGAAGGTGCCTAGATGTATCACTGTAAAGATACCCACAGAACAAACCATGCATTCATTAGGGTTCAAAACGAGAACAGCTGTTGTTATTCACAATGATTTGATACGAACCATGGATAGGGGCCCACAATTGGATTTCCAGGAAGCTGTCATTTGGGATGGAAAACCGGGATTTCCCCATATGCCATTGGAAGAACAATATGTACTTGAGAATATAGCTAGATTACGAAAGATCATCCTGGAAAAGGGACGGCTGTCAGGCCTGGGAGCGATCTTATTCCTTGCTGACAAAGACCTAAGAGGAATGCCATATCCTGAGGAATTACAAATGAATACCTATTGTGAATTTATTGGACCTAGAATCATGAAGCTGATAGAGCAGATTTTAAAGGGAAACCTTAGGGAAATAGAAGATATGGCAAAACAGATTATTGGTTTTGGATTGGGGTTAACTCCTTCAGCCGATGATCTATTGGCGGGGATGATGACGGCCATGATCTATGGGGACCATTATTATGGTAGAGAGCTAACAGAGACTTTGAAAATAAATCAAGCCATTATACAAGATGCAGCCCATCGAACCACAAAAATCAGTGCAGAGATGCTGCTCTTTGCTGCCATGGGTGAGGCAGCAGAAAATATTGGCCAGTTAATGAAAGCTATTTTTTATGAAAAGAGTGAAAAGAGCATTTACCAGAATGCCATATCGGTCATTGATAACGGTGATACATCGGGAACCGATTGTATTGCAGGCATCTATGCAGGGTGTATACTAAGTCAAATAAAGGCTAGAGAAGGAGGGTGGAGCGTATGAGCTTAGGACTAGAGGTCAGAAAAGGCGCATATTATGATTCAGTGACGTTGATGCGGATTAGCAAGGAAGTAAAAAAGATGGATGGCATTCAAGAGGTATTGGTAGGTATGGGAACTGAATTAAATAAAGAGCTGGCTGACAATTTAGGATTGTGCCACGGGGGAATAAAGGATGTAGGCCCAAGTGATTTCTTCATTGCAGTTCTATCGGATGAGGATCGGATGGAAGCGGTCGTAAAGAAAGTGGATGAGCTGCTGAATAAGAAACAAGAATCTGACATGGGAGATTATACCCCGCCAACCTTGGAATCGGCATTAAGACATGAACCTAGCTCCAACATGGTACTGATTTCACTTCCAGGAAGATATGCCTTTTATGAAGCGAAAAAGGCCTTGGAAGAAGGACTCCATGTGATGCTGTTCAGCGACAATGTTACCTTAGAAGAAGAAAAGGAATTAAAAGATTTGGCAAAAGAAAAAGGACTGCTGATGATGGGACCTGACTGTGGAACGGCCATCATCAATCATGTACCGTTGGCCTTCGCCAACGTAATCAGCAAAGGGCCAATTGGAATTGTAGGCGCTTCGGGTACAGGAACCCAAGAAGTAAGTGTGCTTATCGATAAGCTTGGCAGCGGCATATCCCAAGTGATTGGTACAGGAGGAAGAGATCTAAAAAAAGAAATCGGGGGAACCATGATGATCGAGGGGATTCGTGCCCTTGCCAAAGATCCTGAGACAAAAGTGATTGTACTGATTTCCAAGCCACCAGACCCTGAAATTGCAGAAGTAGTACTTGGTGAGGTGCAAAGAAGTGGTAAGCCTGCAGTAATTAATTTTATCGGCAGTGATGGCCAGTTGATTCATCAGTACGGTTTGGTGCCCGGATGGACCTTAGAGGATACGGCATCAAAGGCTGTTGCCCTGGTAAAAGGCTTTGAGATAAAAGATACGCTGGGAATTAGCCAGCCTGAAAAGGAAATAGAGGATTTGGTTGCCCAAACTGCAGCAGGCTTAAGAAGCAATCAGAAGTATCTACGAGGTTTATACACAGGGGGGACCCTTTGTGATGAGGCGATAAAGCTGATCTCCAGTATGACAAAGGATGTATATTCTAACATTCCGATGTCATCGGAATACCTATTGGAAAATATACATCAGAGTTATAAACACACCTGTATTGATTTGGGAGATGATGACTTTACCGTTGGGAGGGCTCATCCCATGATTGATCCCACCTATCGCTTAGAACGGTTGATGAGGGAGATTGAAGACGATGAAGTGGCTTTGATCCTAATGGATTTTGTCATAGGTTATGGCGCTCATCCAGATCCAGTCGGGGAGATGCTGCCAGGAATAGAGAAGGCTCAGGACATAAAACAGAAAAAGGGGTTTGGCCCTTGCTTTATCGCATCGGTATGCGGTACTGACAAGGACCCGCAAAGCTTAGAAGATCAGGAGGAAAAACTGAGGAAAGCCGGTGTGGCCGTTATGCCGTCGAACGCTCAGGCGGTACGCTTAGCGATGAAAATACTGGAGGCAATTTCATAATGGAGGGAAGTGGCAGCATGGGTAAGATTAATGAGTTATTTGCATCAGAAATCAAGGTAATCAATATGGGCTTGGTGTCCTTCGCCAAAGATTTGAAAGAACAAAAGATAAATGTAATACATGTAGATTGGAAGCCGCCGGCTGGTGGAAATCAGAAGATGGCATCGCTGCTGGCAAAGCTAAAAGGAAAGTAGAAGAAAAATATTGTAAAGGGGGATGCATTGATGGTTCAAGAGAAAATCCAAAAGGCCAATCAAGAGGCCCTGGAGAAAATACTCAATGGCCAGCCTGTTCTGATAGGGATTGGTACTGCCAGTGAGGTTGTACCAGGCATGACAAAAAAGTCCATTTTTCACGCTGGCCCACCAGTCACCTGGAAAAAAATGAGTGGACCTTTAAAAGGTGCCGTTATTGGCGGTTTGATTTATGAAGGATTGGCAGTGAATGAAGCTGAAGCAGTGGCCCTGGCAGAATCGGGGGAGATTAGCTTTGATCCCTGCCATCATCATAATGCAGTAGGGCCGATGGCGGGTGTTATGACGGCATCTATGCCTGTTTGGATTATAAAAAATATGACCTATGGCAATGAAGCCTATTGCACATTAAATGAGGGCTTGGGAAAAGTACTGCGTTATGGAGCCTATGGAGAAGATGTTATTAATAGGCTGAAATGGATGGAGACCGTGTTGGCACCTGTATTGAAGGAAGCGCTAGCCTTATCAGGTCCCCTGGATCTAAAGAACATGATTGCCCAAGTGGTCATGATGGGAGATGAAGGTCATAATCGAAACAAAGCAGGTACTTCCTTGTTGATTCGGGAGCTTGCACCCCATATTATCGGTACAAATTTTTCTAATGAGGCAAAGATCGAAGTATTAAAATTTATCCATAGCAATGATCACTTTTTCTTAAATCTCACAATGCCTGCATGTAAGGCAACCTTGGAGGCAGCTAAGGATATACCTTACTGTACGATCGTTTATACCATGGCGAGAAATGGCACGGAGTTTGGGATTCGGGTTTCTGGATTGGGAGATCGCTGGTTTACTGCTCCAGCGGAGATCATAGATGGATTGTATTTCCCAGGCTATTCAGCAGCCGATGCCAATCCTGATATCGGAGATAGTACCATTACGGAGACCTGTGGTATCGGAGGTTTTGCCATGGCGGCAGCTCCTGCCATCGTCCAATTTGTAGGAGGTACACCCCAGGATGCCATCAACTATTCAAAGCTCATGTATGAGATCACAGAGGCTGAGAACAATACCTATAAGATTCCTGTCTTGAACTTTAAAGGAACTGCCACTGGTATTGACATTCAGAAGGTAGTTGAGACCAATATTTTACCCATCATCAACACGGGCATTGCCCACAACAAGCCTGGGGTAGGGCAAGTGGGTGCCGGATTGGTGCGACCGCCAATGAAATGCTTTGAAGATGCATTGGAAGCCTTTGTCTTGGATTTAGAGGAGAAAGGTGCAATATAGATTTATTCAATACATAAAGGGGGATTTTAAAAATGGAATTCTGGAAAAATGTAAAAATGTATGATTTAACGCAAAACCTCAGTCATCTTACGCCACCATGGCCTACCTATGAGCCGCTGCAAATCAAGTTTTTCAAAAGATTATCACCCAATGGGGCCAACGGACAGTTGATTACGACTTCAAATCATGTAGGTACCCACTTAGATGGACCCCTGCACTTCGATACGGCAGGAAGAGACATTGCGTCTTTGCCATTGGATAAGTTGATAGGGCCTGGGGTTGTGGTGGATCTTTCAGACATTACGGAAGACTTCAGCATTTATACACCCCAGGATATTATGGATCGGGTTGAAGTGAAAAAAGGGGATATCCTTATTATCAATACGGGTTACCACAGATACGGATGGGATCAGCCTGAAGCCGATGAAAGAAGATATATGCTGAGACATCCCGGACCATCTATGGACTTTGTAGATTGGGTAAAAGAAATGGAAATCAAATGGATTGGTGTAGATTGTGGTTCAGCTGACCATCCTATGAATACCAAGATTCGTGATTGGGAGCCAAGAGAAGCAGAGCGAGCAGACGCATATTTGAAGGGAAAGTATGGAAAGGGCTTGGATGAGATATACCCATGGCCAGAGGTATATCAGGCAATGCACATGCAGGTGTTTCCAAAACCCCATGAGATTATCCATGCTGAGAATGTAGGCGGGGAAATTGATAAGATCCTAAACCGACGTCTGATTATTGGATGCTTCCCTTGGAAATTCCAAGGTGGAGAATCCAGTATCTGTAGAATTGTCGCCTTCGATGAGGAATAGAGGATGAAGGAGCATATAGCAGCCTGTGTCCAGATTGCGGTGGAGCCCAATGCGGTCAATTATAATATTGATAAGTGCTGTCACTGGCTTGAGAAGGCAGTAAAGGAGTATGAAGCAGAGTTGGTGGTATTTCCTGAGAGTATTACCACAGGTTTTACCCCAAATATGGCTGTGGATGCATTTTATGAAATGCTGGGGCCAGTGCCGGGAGACCATACGGCAAAAATTCAAAAGCTGGCCAAGGAATTGGGTGTCCATGTGGTCTTTCCCCTCTATGAAAGAGGCAGCCAGAGGGGTGTTGTTCTAAACAGTTCCATCCTCATCGATGACCAGGGAGAGGTACTGGGGAAATATCGAAAAACCCATCCTTTCCCTACGGAAAGGTTGGAGGGCGGGGGATGGACTACACCGGGCAATGAAACTGTGGTGGTGGAGACAAAGCTGGGAAAAATCGGCATGATCATCTGTTATGATGGAGACTTTCCCGAACTATCCAGGGTATTGGCGCTAAAGGGTGCTGAAATCATAACACGGCCATCGGCTTTGCTGAGGAGTTTTGATATATGGGAAATGGTCAATAAGGCCAGAGCCTATGATAATCATGTATATATGCTGGCAGCCAATGCCGTAGGGCCAGATGCAGGAAAAAACTATTATTTTGGCCATAGCATGATTGTAAGTCCTATCGCTCAAGTGTTGGCCCTTGCCAGAGGGACGGAGGAAATCATTGCTGCTAAACTAGATGCCAATCCCATACGCTATGTAAGCTTTGGCACAAAATCTCCTATGATCTTTGATCACATTGAGGATCGAAATGTGGCGGTATATGGAGAAATCCTCCAAGAAGGGAAGAGTCCCTTTGAACCAAGCCGGCGGGTTCCCTATAAGAGATAAGTTTGCAGCAGCAGGAATTTTATAATTGAAACAGAAATAATATAGAAATACTTCATAGGTCTCTTGGAATTTTCCAAGGGCCTATTTTAAGTTTACGAATAGATGAATTTGCTGTATAAAAGAGGGTTCTTGTTTATAAATTTACATTTCAATACGGGAACATAAACGATATAATAGAGAGAGAAATATGATTTTAAAGTGAGGTTAAAACGGTGAAATTCACGGATGTCGTTGCCATTGTGCCTGGTAGGGCCCTATCCTTTGTGGGTTGTGGAGGAAAAACTTCAGTGATTGAGTCGGTAATCAAAGAACTGAGTAGCAGCAACATGCCCGTGATCCATACAACAACGACCAAAATCTGGGTGCCTGAAGCAGCGGATAGACTGATTTTGATTTCAGATAATATAGAATTACTAAAAGAGAAAATCATGAAGTCCCAGAAAATAATGATTACCATCGGAAAGGGCATAACAGAAGAAGGAAAACTCCTAGGGATTCCCCAACAATGGATAGAACCCCTGGAACAAGCATTTCCCAACCATTGCCTGCTGGTGGAGGCCGATGGCTGTAAAGGGAGATCCATTAAGTTCTATGGTGACAATGAGCCTTGTGTGCCCAAGGGGAGCCAAACACGCGTGATCTTACTGGGTTTAGATGCCTTTGAAGATCGGGATATGTATGAAGTTGCCCATAGGCCACAGGGATTTTTGAAGAATTTTCATGGAGAAAGACCTACGATGAAGGAACGGATTGAATCTTTATTTTGGCCCAGGGGATTGATTTCAGGGGCAGGAATTCATGGTGATACATATGTGTTTTTAAATAAAGTTACCGATAGCAATCTTACGCTGGCGAGGGAAATCGCTAAAACAATCTTAACGATTGGAGGAAACCAGATCGCTGGTGTAATGATTGGTAACACAAGGACAGCGGAAATTTGTAGGGAAGTGATGGAATGATATCTGGGATTATACTGGCAGCAGGAAAAAGCAGCCGCATGGGCCAAGACAAGTTATCTTTGATGCTTCATGGGAGACCGCTTTTGGAGCATGTGATTTTAGCTGCGAAGAATTCTATCTTGCATGAGACCATCGTTGTATGGGGGAGCTACGGGAACAGCAGGCAATTGGCTGAGATCCACGGACTAAGGGCAGTAGAAAATAAGGATTATGAAAAGGGATTAAGTACATCTCTGATGACAGGTATAAAAGCTATATGTCCAGATAGCAAGGCGGTTATGTTTTTGTTAGGAGATATGCCTTATATAGATGCCATGATCATAAATCGACTGATTCATACATATCATCGGAACAAAAAGGGAATTATTGTACCCCTGTACGAGGGACAGAGGGGAAACCCCGTGTTATTTTCCCGTGAATACGAGCTGGATCTTTGTGATGTTCAAGGAGATATGGGGGCCAGGCAGCTGATCGAGAAATATAAGGAGGATGTAGCCTGGGTGCCCTTTCACAAAAGGAAATGGAATCGTGACATAGATACCATAGAAGCCTATGATTTGGCAAAAAAGGGGGATGAAGATGGAGACGAGAAAGGTAAAGATTGAGGATGCCGTTGGTATGATCCTATGCCATGATATTACTGAAATCATACCAGGGGAAAGAAAAGGCAGAGCATTCAAGAAGGGTCATCGGATTGAAGTAGAAGATTTAGATCGATTGAGAGGCCTTGGAAAGAATCATATCTATGTCTTACATATGGATGAGGATGAAGTCCATGAGGATGATGGGGCACGAATCTTAGGAGACATTCTAGGGGGGCAGAATGTGGAAGTAACAGAACCCTATGAAAGCAGGGTGAATCTACATGCTACAGTGCATGGACTCTTAAAGGTAGATACAGAAGGCCTTTATGCACTAAATTGTCTTGAGGATGTGGTAGCATCTACATTGCCCAATTATTCTATTGTGACGAAAGGTGAAATGGTTGCAGGGACAAAGGTGACACCCCTTGTGGTAAAGAGGGAGATCATGGAGACTGCGCAAGGGATCAGAAGGGAGAAAGGGACCATTGTATCCGTTATTCCATTTCAGCCGGTTAAGGTTTCCATCGTCATCACTGGCACAGAGGTCTATAAAGGCATCATTAAGGATGCTTTTCAAGAGGTGCTGACAAAGAAGGTAGAAGCATTGGGGGGAACCGTTATTCATGTAAGCTTTGCCCCCGATGATGAAGGAATAATCCGTGAAAAGATTCAGGAAGCAGTATCCAAGGGCAGCGATGTGGTTTTGGTCTCAGGGGGAATGTCCGTGGATCCTGATGATGTAACACCAAAGGCAATACGGTCTGTGGCGGATGTGGTGAAATATGGCTCGCCAGTATTGCCAGGGGCAATGTTCATGATGAGTTACATCGGTGATATTGCTGTGATTGGTATACCAGCCTGCGGCATGTATGCCAAAATCACCGTATTTGATTTGATCTATCCAAGGGTTGCGGCAGGAATAAAGATTACCAAGGCAGATATTATTGCCTTGGCGAACGGTGGTCTATGTAGGAAGTGCGATCCGTGTAGGTTTCCAAACTGTTCATTTGGAAGGGGTTAGGATTCATGGGTGAAGAAGGGTTTATCATCATCAAAGGAGCCGGAGATATCGCGTCAGGAGTTGCCCACAAGCTGTTTCGCAGTGGGTTTTCTGTAGTGATGACAGAGGTTGAAAGACCATCCTGCGTACGAAGAAATGTTTCTTTTGCCAACTGTATTTATGAAGGAACATGGGAAATTGAAGGGGTAAAAGCAAAAAAAGCGGATACACTGGATGATATTTTACAAATTGCCAGGAACAACATGATACCTGTCTTCATAGATCCATCCTGTAAGATCAAAGAGAAGATTCCCTGCAGTGTACTGATAGATGCAATATTGGCCAAGAAAAATACAGGACTCAACAAGGATGATGCGCCTTTTGTCATTGGCTTAGGGCCAGGATTTTATGCAGGAAAGGATGCGGATCTGGTTGTGGAAACCAATCGGGGCCACAACCTTGGAAGGATTATTTCCCACGGAGAGGCAGAACCGAACACAGGTGTGCCGGGAGATATTGGAGGTCATGGGATTAAGCGGGTCTTAAGAGCTCCTGTTGGGGGGATGATCAGGAACAATAAGAAGATCGGTGATTGGGTAAACCCATTAGATGTGATTGCATGGATTGGAGAAACTGAAGTAAGGGCCGCTATCTCCGGGGTGATTCGTGGACTTATTTATGATAGTTTGGAAGTATATGAGGGATGTAAAATAGGAGATGTTGACCCTAGACCTGAGGCTATCGCTTGGACCCATTCCATATCGGATAAGGCACGATGCATCGCGGGAGGCGTGCTAGAAGCCGTAATGATGAAAAAATTAGAACAACAAGACGTAAGTTAAACTTTAAATAAACATACGAAATCTATAATAAATAAATGATTGAAGGCTTTGCTCTTGGGTATCAGATAGAGATATATGGGACAGAAGGCTTACATCAGGACATAGGGGAGTGGAATAATGAAGACTTTCGAGTTGAGAAAGCTTTTAGAGGAAGTGAAGAGCGGACAGGTTGAAGTAGAGCAGGCTGTAGATCATTTAAAAGAACTACCGTATAAGGATATTGGTATTGCAAAAATAGATTATCATCGAGAGTTGAGAAATGGTTATCCTGAGGTGATTTATTGCGAGGGAAAGGATGTTGGCCATATTCAACAAATTGTAGGGGAGATGTTGAAAGGGAACAACAATATACTTGCCACCAGAGCGTCGGAAAATGTTTACAAAGCGATAAAAGAGATATGCCCTGATGCAGAATATCATCCCTTGGCGAGAATTATCACTGTGAAAAGAAAAGAAGTATCTGCGCCAGACTCTTATATTGCTGTTGTCACCGGTGGAACATCTGATATCGCAGTGGCAGAGGAAGCGGCGATTACAGCAGAAATGCTGGGCAATAGGGTAGAACGTATCTACGATGTAGGGGTTGCAGGGCTCCATAGATTGCTGGGCAATCTTGATAGGATTACCCATGCGAAGGTAGTGATCGCCGTGGCAGGTATGGAAGGCGCCCTTGCCAGCGTGGTAGGCGGACTGGTAGATAAACCTGTTTTGGCGGTACCTACCAGTATTGGTTATGGTGCGAATTTCAACGGATTGTCAGCCCTCTTATCTATGTTAAATAGCTGCTCCAGCGGTGTGGCTGTGATGAATATTGACAATGGTTTTGGTGCCGGCTATATGGCCAGTATGATTAATAAATTATAAAAGCTATGGCGAGGTGAATACACCCGCCATAGCTTTTATTGATAAACCTCTTGTTCGACTAACTCCGTTACATTTACAGTGTATTGTCCTGTTTCTCCAGTCACAAGAACTGTGTTGTCCTTTGAATTTACCCTTTCAATCCAAATAGGTGTACCCTTGTGAACGACAGGAATTGTTTCTTTGGCATTCAAAATTTCTTGGGCTCTGTCTAAAATCATAAAAATCATCTCCTTGTTTATGTTTTGTTTATATTTTTCCAGCCATTTGAAAGTCTGCTTTGATGCCTTTTTCACCGGGCTGCCAGCCAGCTGGAGTGCCTTCATCTGTTTTTTCACTATATTGCAGTGCTTTTAAAGTCCGCAGCATTTCCTCTATATTCCTACCTACTTCGAAAGGATAAATCTGCCACATTTTTATTTTTCCAGTGGGATCAATGATGAAAGTTGCGCGATAAGAAGCTGCGCTCTGCTCGTCTAATACACCATATGATCTTGAAATGCTCAAAGTTCTGTCCGCTACAAGGGGGAACTGAACCTTGGATGCATGGGGAGATGTTTCATGAAAAACCTTATGGGCATAGATACTATCGGTGCTAATTCCCAATATTTCTGCGTTAAGACTTCGAATCTCTTGGTAATGATCAGCAACTGCTGCCAATTCTGTAGGTCATACGAAGGTAAAATCACTGCCATAGAAGAACAGAAAGAGCCATTGCCCTTGATACGTTTGAAGGCTAATCTGCTGATTGGTGTTATTGATCAAGGCATCGGCTTGAAAAGAAGGGGCGACCATATCTAAAGTAATCATATTTATGGATTCTCTCCTTTATATTGATATACATTTATTGTTTCAACAGGTCTTTGATAATATGCACAAAGGATACTGATGTGGAGCAATTAAATTGGAGGGCAAGGAATATATTTCCAAGATAATTGTAATGATGATGATATTATGATATATTTTTTCCATAAAGAGTTTTAAAAGATATTCTAAAATAGAGGAGGTAGGTTATGGCTATTTTGACAAGGTTCAGAGATATTATGGCAAGCAACATAAATGCATTATTAGATAAAGTGGAAGATCCTGAAAAGATGATAGACCAATGCTTAAGAAATCTCAATAGTGATCTAGGCAAGGTAAAATCGGAAACAGCTGCCATTATGGCAGAAGAACAACGAGCGAAAAGAGCATTGGATGAACTCACAGCAGAGATAAACAAAATGCAAAATTATGCTATTAAAGCTTTAGAAGCAAATAATGATGAGGATGCTAGAACGTTTTTAGAAAGAAAATCTGTTCTAGCAGGAAAAGAAAAAGGGCTGAAGGAAGCCTATGATTTAGCAGCCTCAAATGCTGGTAAAATGAGAGAAATGCATGATAAGCTGGTTGCCGATATTCAAGAACTTGAATCTCGCAAGGATATGATTAAAGGAAAGTTAGCGGTTGCAAAAACCCAGGAAAGAATAAATAGAATAAGCTCTTCTGTAAATAGTGCGAATAACTCTATCTCAGCTTTTGATAGAATGGAAGAGAAGGCGAATCAAGCACTGGATAAGGCGAATGCCATGGCCGCATTAAATGCTGAACCAAAGGATGATCTAAAAGATCTAGCGGCAAAATATGACAATAACTCGGACGTAGACAGTGAGTTAGAAGCCTTAAAGGCAAGTTTGAAAAACAAGTAGTCTTTATACAAAAGAAGCTGTAGCTGTAAACTACAGCTTTTATGATATATAGAATTAGCCCTTTATCTAGGTGGGAGGTAGGAAGAATGGTAATCCATTACAAGTGCCCGGATTGTGGTGCGGATATGCGTTTCGATAGTGAATCGGGAAAGTTATCTTGTGATAGCTGTGGGAGAAAAGACCATGTAGAAGATTTTCCAAAGGAATTTATATTCAATGCATTTGCTGAAGGAGAAGCTGTAGAGTATCATTGTAAAAACTGTGGTGCAGTTATTTTGACGGATCAGGATACGACTGCGACCACTTGTAGTTTTTGTAGTGCAGGTGTTGTATTAGTGGACCGGTTGTCTGGTAATATGGCTCCTGCAAAAGTGATTCCTTTTACAATAAGTAAGGAAAAGGCAATGAAAGCATTTAAAACTTGGTGTAAGAATGGACTTTTGACACCGAAAGGATTTATGACAGCAGATCGAGTAAAAAGCATAACGGGAATTTATGTACCTTTTTGGTTATATGATTTAAACAGTAAAGGGCATGTGGACGCAATTTGTACGAATGTAAGAAGCTATGACAGAGGAGAATATAATTATACCGAAACCAGCTACTATGATGTACACCGAAGTGTGGATCTTTCTTATGTAAAGGTACCGGTAGATGCTTCTGAGAAAATGAATGATAAGCTAATGGATAAACTAGAGCCCTATGACTATAGTCATTTAAAGGATTTTAATACTCCCTATTTAGCAGGGTATATTGCAGAAAAATATAATTATGATGATAAGCAGCTGTTTTCAAGAGTTAAAGCGAGAATAGACCAATATGTAGAGTCCTATATCAATAGTACCATCTCTGGATATAGTACAACGGCATTTAAGAGGAAACAAATTGATACCCAGCAAGAGAAAGCCTATTATACATTGTTCCCCGTATGGATGGTGTGTTATGACTATAATAAATCAGAGCATATTTTTGCAATGAATGGTCAAACAGGAAAAATCGTAGGGAAACCTCCAATTAGCTATGGTAAAGTAGCTGCCTGGTTTGCAGCCATTGCCAGTGGCACATTTGTCCTACTGAAATCAGCAGCATGGATTATAGGAGGTGGCTTTTAGTGAAAACTCAATTGAGGGTAAAGAAACTTTCGATGATTCTGCTGCTGTTTTTTATTGTTATTGCAATGCAGCCAGTGGCAGCTGTGGAGAATATGCATCAGAAGGTCTATGATTTTGCTGGACTTTTGACAGCCAGTGAAATTGCAGAACTGGAAGACATATCAAACGAATATAGTCAAAAAAGGCAAGTAGATATTATTATATTAACAACCAGGGATACCCAAGGTAAAGATGTTGTTCAGTATATGGAAGACTTTTATGATGAAAATGGATTAGGTTTCGATAAGCCCCATGGAAATACAGCGATTTTGACCATTGACATGGAGCATCGGGAAGTATATGTAGCAGGCTTTTATAAAGGAGAGGAGTATTTAGACGATAGTAGATGTGATTTGATTCGGCGTAAAATAACGCCAGATTTATCAGATGGAAACTATTATGAAGCGTTCCATTCTTTTATAAAACTATCCTATCAATATATGGGCATAAGACCAGGAGTAAATCCAGAAATTATATTATTTAAAGCATGGTTTCAAATACTAACTTCTGTTATTATTGCCAGTGTTAGTGTTATGGCTATGGCTTACAATTCTGGTGGCAGGACTACCGCTGGTGGAGCTACTTATTTGGATGCCAGTCATTCAAAGATTACTGATCGCAGAGATATGTTTGTAAGAACAGACATTACAAAACGGAGAAAACCATCGAATAAGAATAACGGCGGCGGAGGCAGCTTTGGTGGCGGTGTTTCTGGGGGTGGACACTCCCATAGTGGAAGCAGAGGAAGTTTTTAATATCATAGGCAGAGGAAAGGAAGGATCTATATGATTTTTGGAAGGCAGTTTGCTGATGTAGTTGAGTGGGAAGAATTTAGAGATGATATGATTTTCTGGAAGTGGAGTAATAAAGAGATTAAAAAAGGAAGCAGG
Source organism: Anaerosolibacter sp. (assembly GCF_029240175.1). GTDB lineage: Bacteria > Bacillota > Clostridia > Peptostreptococcales > Thermotaleaceae > Anaerosolibacter. The sequence continues at coordinate 30,491 of NZ_JARBTM010000013.1, read as the reverse complement.
CTAATCATTCGGCCAGGGCAAGATGCTATCTTTTTAAATGCTGGCAGGATTGAAGGGATATTCAAAGATGAGGGAGATTATGATATCGAATCTCAAATCATTCCATTTCTATCTACACTAAAGGGTTTTAAATTTGGGTTCAACAGTGGAATGCGGGCAGAAGTATTGTTTGTAAACACCAAGGAATTTACCATAAAATGGGGCACTAAAAATGCAATTCACATGCCCCACCCACAACTACCAGGAGGCATTCCCATTAGGGCTAACGGAACTTTTAATGTGAAAGTAAATGATTACATAGCCTTAATAGATAAAATTGCTGGCGTAAAGGAAGCCTATTTTGTAGAAGACGTAAAGCTAAGGATTGTATCTATTTTGGATCAGCTATTAATGAAATGGATTAGTAAAGAAGGGAAAGATATGTTTAACCTTCAAGCCAATGCCTTTGATATTGCCAAAGGAATAAAGGAAGATTTAGATATGAGCATCCTTGGAGACGGTATTACGGTTACTGGTTTTAATATTATTAGTTTTAATTACCCTGAAGAAATACAGAAAATGATAACAAAAACGGCTTCCCACAGTATGATAGGAGATTTAGGGAAATACCAACAGGTAGAAATGGTGGATGGTATCGCATCTGGAAAAGTAAAAGGGGGAGGCGCGGCCTCTGATATGGCAGGTATGATGATGGGAATGAACATAGCCAAAGAAATGATGAAAGAAATGGATCAGGGGCAAAAAACAACTTCCCAAAAAATCCCTAACTTTTGCCCAAATTGCGGAGCCAAAACAGGTGAAGGCAAGTTTTGTTCTAACTGTGGAGAAAAATTGGTGTAGCATTACTTGAGATAGAAATAAGGAACATTTTTTAAAAGTGTATAGTTAGGGTGGATATTCTTTGGAATATTTACCCTGGTCCTATATACAATTGGTGACAAGGAAGTTGGAGAAAAAGGAAATATCTTGAAGAATAGAAATATTCCATTTGGCATAAATTGAAAATATAAAGTGGTTTGAATATTGGAGGGATAAGATTGAAAACTTCATTAAAGATTGTGATTGGTGTGGTGATTGCCATTGCATTGATTGTACTACCCTTGATAGGTACGTACAATAGCTTGGTCACCATGAACGAAAATGTAGATGCCCAATGGGCGATGGTAGAAAGTAAGCTGCAGCGGCGGTTTGACTTGATTCCGAACCTGGTAGAATCTGTAAAGGGTATCATGAATCAAGAACAAGAGGTCTTTGGAAGGATTGCCGATGCTAGATCTAGGATGGCGGGCGCACAAACCACGGAAGAGCGCGTAGAGGCATCCAACCAGTTAGAGGGTGCATTGGGAAGGTTATTGGTGGTCATGGAGAACTATCCCCAGCTGCGATCTGCTGAAAATGTAACCCGCCTTATGGATGAGTTGGCTGGTACGGAGAACCGAATCTCTGTGGAGAGAGATCGTTATAACACCGTGGTTAGTGACTATAACAAAGGGATTAAACGATTTCCAAGAAACATCATAGCTGGTGCCATGGGATTTGATGCGAAACCATATTTCGAGGCAACCGCGGGGGCAGAAAATGCACCAAAGGTGCAATTCTAGCAGCATATGATTTATCCTAGGGGGAGGCTTTTGTCTCCCTTAGATTATATATTGATAAGTAGAAACCAATGAAGGGAGGGGGAATACTTTGAAAAAGAATAAGCTGCTCCTTTGGAGTATGGTTTTATTGTTTGTTCTAGGAAGTATATCCATAGGATCTGCTGACGTGGCAATGCCAGTGCCTACCAACGAGTTTTATGTAGGGGATTTTGCAGGATTGCTATCTAGCGAAGCAGAAAGTCTGATGATCAATACCAATCGAAATTATGAAAAGACAGAGGAAAAACCCCAGATCGTGGTGGTGACGGTTCAAAATTTTGGAGGCCTTGATGTGGACTCCTATGGAGTGAGGCTTTTTGAGGAATGGAAGATCGGTAATCGTCAATATGACAATGGTGTCTTGCTGCTTCTAGGCCTCGAAGAGCGCAGGGTAAGAATTGAAGTAGGATATGGATTAGAGGGTGCTATTCCCGATGGAACGGTAGGAGAAATCCTTGATACGGTTACTGGGGATTTATCGGCAGGGAATTACTCAGAAGGATTAACAAAGGCTTTTTACCTGATTGCCCAAGAGGTGAATCAGGAATATAACTACGATGACAATAGAATTTTGGGGGATCAAGCCAATATTAACATTCAAAGATCACCCAGTAGAACAGATCAAAACAATGTGGTAACTGTGCCCACTATATTTAAAGGCTTAGGAATCTTCTTTGTTTTACTATTACTGTGGTTGGATTACCGTTTCCTAGGAGGCTTTTTCTTAGGATTATTGCTGAGAGGTTTCTTGTATGGAGGCCGCGGAGGTCGAGGTGGTGGCGGTGGCTTCGGTGGAGGAAGTTCCGGCGGCGGAGGAAGATCCGGCGGTGGTGGCGGAAGTAGAGGTTTTTAATAAGAAAGGGAAACTCGAGTATGTGCTCGAGTTTTTTATTTTTGTTAAGGAAATTATGCTCTTCAATTTCCTTAACATCGGGGATTTTTAAAGGGGTTCGCCCCTTTATGTCTAAAAATTGGAGGGTTACAGCGAAGCGTCATAGGGAACTATTAGTTCCCTGTGAAAGAACAAAAGCATTTCCTTAGTTTTTAGAGCATGAAATGCTTTTGTTCTTGGTTTATATCTAAAAATGCAGTAAAATCGTAGGGAACGTGCCACCGTGCCGTTCCGTTAGGGGTGCCATTCCCTACAAGCGCTGACAAGCAGATTGTTCTCTAGGGCCTGTGGGTGATTCGTGAATCACCCCTACCAATACCATACCAATTATATTTGGTTGATAGGTGTGGTATAATATCTTGGAGATAGATGGAAAGGATGAATATAGATGATACGCATAAATGAGATTAAGCTTTCCTTGGATGAAAATATAGAAAAAATATCTGAGAAAATCAGTAAGAAGTTGCGAATAAAGACAGAAGAAATTTTACATTATCAAATTTACCGGGAATCCATTGATGCGAGGAAACGGGATCAAATCAATCTTGTGTATACTGTGGATGTGGCAGTGAGGAATGAAGGAAAAATATTAGAAAAGCATCGAGATGTTACCAAGACCCCAGATTTTCGATATAAGGATATTCCCCATGGGGAGCAGATGTTAAATTATAGGCCAGTGGTGATCGGTACAGGGCCCGCAGGCTTGTTTGCAGGATTGATATTGGCTCAAAGGGGATACAAACCAATTTTATTAGAGCGGGGACAGGACGTAGATACCCGGACAGAAGATGTAAAAACTTTTTGGCAGGGAAAAGAACTAAATGCTGAATCCAATGTCCAATTTGGAGAAGGGGGTGCAGGAACCTTTTCTGATGGAAAGCTGACTACCCGCATCAAGGACATTCGTGTAAGGAAGGTATTGGAGGAGTTAGTAGATGCCAGATCGCCTGAGGAAATCCTATATTCCTATAAGCCCCATATCGGCACAGATATACTAAAGACGGTGGTACGAAACATAAGGAATAAGATCATTGAACTGGGCGGAGAGGTACAGTTTGGCAGTAAGGTCACCAATCTTTACATAGAAAATGGAAGAATTACAGGTGTTGAGGTCAATGACACAGAACGGATAGAAACCAATGAGGTGATTCTTGCCATAGGCCATAGCGCACGGGATACCTATGAAATGCTTTATACATCGGGCGTAAAAATTCGGCAGAAGCCGTTCTCTATTGGGGTTCGAATCGAGCATCCCCAAGGGATTATCAATCAATCCCAGTACAAGGCTTTTGCAGAACATCCTAGGCTGGGTGCTGCCGATTATCGATTGACCTACCAAGCAAAGAATGGAAGGGCAGTATATACCTTTTGTATGTGTCCAGGGGGTATGGTGGTGGCAGCAGCGTCGGAGGAGAATACCGTGGTCACCAATGGAATGAGTGAATACGCCCGGGATCAGGAAAATGCCAATAGTGCCTTGCTGGTACAGGTAAACACGGAGGATTTTGGTGGAGATCATCCCTTGGCAGGTGTGGACTTCCAAAGGAAATGGGAGAAGGCAGCCTTTGTATTGGGAGGAAAGGACTATCATGCCCCTTGTCAGCGGGTGGGAGATTTTTTAAGCAATAGACCATCTACTGAGATCGGTCATGTAAAGCCGTCTTATCTTCCTGGCGTAATTCCAACGGACTTAAGCAGGTGTCTACCGGATTTCGTGATTGAGGCCATGAGAGAAGCCTTGCCAGCGTTAGATCGGAAGTTAAAGGGATTTGCTATGGAAGATGCGCTGATGACGGGTGTAGAAACAAGGAGCTCAGCACCTATTCGTATCGAGAGGGATGAGGAAACCATGGAAAGCCTAACCGTAAAGGGACTGTATCCTGTGGGTGAAGGCGGGGGGTATGCCGGCGGCATTGTGTCGGCTGCAGTAGATGGTATCAAAGCAGCAGAGAAGATTATTGGTAGATATAAACCTATACGATAGGGGCTGCGGTAGAAAAAGGATACGACATAGTCGCATAGGCTAAGGTTGAGGTTAAGGTTAAAATCCGTAGGGGGCAGGGTCATCCTGCCCTTTTTTGCTGATCTCTGGGGCCGCCGGGCGGGAGAACCCGCGCCCCTACAGCCTTTACTTGATCTCAACTTTGATCTATGCGTCTACGTCGCATTTTCCTGCAACCATGACTTATATTCCGTACCTCTTTTTTTCAATCAATTCCTGTATCTGTTCAATATGGGAGATTGCCTCGGACATTCCTTTCTGGTAGAGTTCTCGAGATTTTGAAAAATCGATGGGGCTAAATTCTTTCATGGAAAGGTTGATTACAAAATCAGCCTGGGACGTTTCCTTTACCACGACCCTCTGCTGCATAATGAATAGAGATTTTAGTATAACTTCTAATCCGGTCGTGGGAAGCCAGTCACTAAGGGATGGAACCAGATTGACGGCGATCACAATATCGGGACTAAAGCATTTTAGGGCTTGAACAGGAACATTGCTTGTGACACCCCCATCTACCAGGGTATGATTATCAATAACCATGGGATGAAAAATACCAGGAATGGATGTGGAAGCACGGATGGCTTTAGAAAGCTTACCTGAACTTAAAATGATATCTTCACCTGTCAACAAATCTGTAGTGACCGCAACAAAAGGAATTTTCAAATCCGCAAATGTTTTGTTGCCAATCAATTGATGAATATAATTATCCATAGGAGCATTAGATAATAAGCCGCTGAGAGGAAGAGATAACTTGGATAGATTTTTCCACTGGGTAGATAAAGCCAGATTATAGAGCTTATCAGTGGAAATACCGGCAGCATAGAGCCCCCCTACCAGGGCGCCAATACTCGTGCCGCTGATATAGTGAATAGGAATTTGATGATTCTCTAAAGCTTTTAATACGCCTATATGGGAAATACCCCAAACGGCACCGCCTCCCAAAGCCAAGCCAATGGTGGGTTCCTTCTTTGGGGATAGATCTAATTTTTTCTTTAGCAGGGATAAAGGATTGAAAAAGTTCATAAGATTTGGTGCTGGCATAATCATGCCACTCCCTTCTCCGTATGTCTAATAATATTATAGATATTCATATTCGCTAAAAAAAAGAGATAACCTCCATGAGAAAATCCTTCTTTGGCATCACGGGAAGGAGACAAATTGCATAATATATAGTGACATTATGAAGTATATCGCTATATTGGAGGGATTCCATGGAAGAGAATAATCTTGTTAAAATAGAAACAGAAGTTAAAAAAAATAATAACCCACTAGCAAACATGTTATCTGGTCTGATTTCTGGAAATATGCTGCTGCCTATGATGTTGTTCTTCCTCCTAAATAAAGAAGGATTTCAGAAATTCAATTCAGAAGATATATATAATACGGCAGCAATCATGAAAACAGCCCAGCCATATTTTAAAGATCAACATCGGCAGATGTTGGGCAAAGCTGAAAATGTCTTAGATATTCTCCATGCTGTCAATCGTCTGCAGAACGGAGAATATGCTTCAGCAAATCGATACACCAAGTCTTACCACAATGTACCTGATAAACCGATCAAGATGATGGAGGCTGTTCGACCCTATATGAAGGGAAAAAGCAGGGAAAGTATCGATAAAGTATTAACTTTGAACGAGCGAGTGAACCGGTTGAAAAATAGAAGTCCAGGGAATGTAAACATCATGGAGGATATTGAAAACATGGCAGGTATCCTTGAAATTATCAGTGCTGATAAGGGATACGAGGTTAGGGATGTATTGAATAAGGTTCATAAGATGATGGCCGTATTAGGAAAATAAAGGCTTCTGTATAAAACAGAGGCCTTTGCCTTGTGCAAAAAAAAAGTAAATAAATTTAGCTTGTCTCCTATTGACAGTTGAAAAGAAATAAATTAATATAAGAATATACCCCCTATACAGGGGGAGGGGATACCGAAGGAGGATGACTATGGATATAAAAATTACAGATAAAGCCCAAAATGTTATCAAGGAGCAATTAAAACAACATACAGCAGAAAATAAAGTGCTAAGAATTCTAATCAAAAGCTTTGGATGAGGCGGGCCTGTATTTGGCATCGCTCTGGAAGAGCGAGGGACAGAAGAGGATTTTAACAAAGAGATCAATGGAATCCATGTTGTGGCAGAAAAAGAGATAGTAGAGCAGTATAATGGATTCAAAATTGATTATCTGGATGGATGGTTTAATAAGGGATTTCGGATCATACCAGGTGCAGGTGGTTCATCCTGCTCTTAGGGCAGCTAGAAGGGAGATCATAATGTCTAAAGTAAAATCACATCAATCTTGGTCATGGATTTTGATGGTATTGTTTATTACGTTATCCATCGTGGATATACGATTTGGCCTCTTGGGATTTATTTGTATTGGAACCCCCATATACCATGCATTAAGGGGAAGAGGAAAAATTCATTGTTCCAAGTATTGTCCAAGGGGATCTATTCTAGGAAAGTTTCTGCAATCCATCAGTCTTGAGTATAATACGCCAAAATTTCTAAAGAGTAAACAGTTGAAAAATGGATTGTTGGTTTTAATGATCACAATGTTTAGTATATCTTTATTCCATGCTTTCCAACAACCCAACATTATTAAGGCTGTAGCTTTTGGCGTATTTCGACTAATGACAGCATCCTTGGCCCTAGGGGTGATTATGGGTATAATCTATAAGCCAAGGACCTGGTGCCAAGTGTGCCCTATGGGTCATGCAACCGCCCTCATTAAGGAAGCCCAAGATAAGAGCAACAATGGGTATAAAGGAAGCTTAAGCAAACAAAAGGCTGCATAGAAAAAATCTAAAATGAGTTTAAGTATGGCTAAAAGTTATATATTTAAAATAGGTAAATCGTAAAAGGAGGATATTGAAAATGAATAAAAATGTAGTAATCTATTCCAGTGATACATGTGTATATTGCCATCATGCAAAGGAATATCTAAAGCAAAAAGGTGTTGCTTATGAGGAAAAAAATGTATCAAAGGACATGGCTGCCCGCAAGGAATTAATGACCCAAGGGTTCATGGGTGTACCAGTAATCAAAGTTGGTAGTGAGATCATTCAAGGCTTTGATCAAGAAAGATTGGAAGAGTTATTAGGATAAAAAAGTATACTGAATAAGAGCAGAGATTTCCTTTGCTCTTATTTTTATTTGGCAAATTTTATTTTTGGGGGGCTTACTTATCCTATAGATTTCAGTGAAAAATTGCCTTATAATGAAAATGTCATTTAAAATTAAGAGGAGAAGGTGTTTAACTTGGCAGACAGCGCCTTATTAAAAACAGAAAACAAAAGAACACAGGCCGTTATCATGCAGCTAAGTGCTGCGACATTGTGGAGTTTCGGTGGACTGCTTATTAAACTTGTGGATTTGCATCCCATTGCAATTGCAGGTATTAGAAGTATCATTGCATCGGCTATTGTTCTTCTTTTTTTGAAAAAAACTGCTTTTCAATTTTCTTGGAATAAAGCCCTTGGTGCCATATCCTACGCATCAATGGTAATCTTTTTTGTAGCCGCTACAAAATTAACGACATCAGCCAATGCAATTCTCCTCCAATATACCTCTCCCATCTATATTGCTATTTTTGGAGGATGGCTTTTAAATGAGAAAGCCAAAACAAAAGATTGGATTGCCATGGTATTTGTCTTAGTAGGAATGGTTCTTTTTTTTGTAGATGACATCGGAGGTGGAAGCCTCAGAGGAAATATTTTTGCATTGTTAAGCGGGCTTGCCTTGGCTTTTAATACAATGTTTATGAGAAGACAAAAAGATGCAGATCCATTAGAAAATGTTTTTTGGGGTGGTGTGATTACAGTTCTGGTGAGCTTACCTTTTATTTTTAAGGCGTCACCCAGTCCCACAAGTTGGTTAGGACTCATTCTTCTAGGTGTATTTCAATTAGGCTTGTCCTATGTGTTATATGGTAGGGCCATAAAAAATATAACGGCTTTAGAATCTACTTTTATATCATTGGTGGAGCCACTACTAAATCCCCTATGGGTATTCTTAACCGTGGGCGAGCTGCCAGGAAAACTTTCCCTCATAGGAGGATTGGTGGTATTGAGTTCTGTTACGATCAGCTGCATAAAGCCCAATAGAAAACCCCAATTGGCCTATGAAAATAACCTCGAAAATTAAAGGAACAGGACACTGTCATCAAACTAAAGAACCGTGATTCAAAATGAATCACGGTTCTTTTTACTACATTTCATTTAATTCTTTTAAATCAAAAGGCGTTTCCTGATATACATAGTAATTTAACCAATTAGAAAATAGTAGGTTCGCGTGTCCTCGCCATTTAATGATTGGGTTTTGACTGGGATCGTCGTTGGGAAAGTAATTTTGAGGAACAGCAATGGAAAGCCCCTTCCCAATATCCCTATCATACTCGGATTTCAAGGTAAGAGGATCATATTCTGAATGCCCTGTTACAAATATTTGACGGCCAGTTTTTGAACCAACGATATAGATACCAGATGTCTGCGATTCTGACAGGATTTCAAGATCTTGAATACCCAAGAAATCTTCTCTTCTGATCTCTGTATGTCGTGAGTGGGGTGCATAAAATTCATCATCGAAGCCCCTAAGCAATCTGCAATTTTTTTCATTGATCCGATGGGGGAAAACACCAAAGACTTTATGGTCTAAGGAATATTTTGGAATACCATAATGATAATAAAGGCCTGCTTGCGCAGCCCAACAGATATGGAGGGTAGAGTAAACATGATGTTTACTCCATTCCATGATGGCAGCCATTTCATCCCAATAGGTTACGTCTTCGAATGCCAGGTGTTCTACGGGAGCACCTGTGATGATGAGACCATCAAACTTTCTGTCTCTAACATCTTCAAAGGTATTGTAGAACTTCGTAAGATGTTCCTCAGGCGTATTCTTGCATTGATGACTTTTCATGTGAAGCAATGTGATATCAACCTGCAAGGGGGTGTTGCCCAATAAGCGCAGGATTTGAATTTCCGTGGCAATCTTTGTGGGCATTAGATTAAGTATGGCGATTTGCAATGGGCGAATGTCTTGATGATAGGCCCGGGAATCTGACATGGCAAAAACATTTTCGCTGTGAAGAACGGCCAAGGCCGGAAGATCATCAGGTATCTTAATAGGCATACGGACTCTCCTTTATTGAATAATAATATCTGATTTATTCTACTGCCTTTTGAAGGGCCTGATCTAAATCATAAATCAAATCATCCACATCCTCCAGACCTATGGATAGTCTGATTAAATCTGGTGTTACGCCTGCAGAAATTTGCTCCAACTCAGACAACTGGGCATGGGTAGTGCTTGCAGGATGAATGACCAAAGATTTTGCATCGGCTACATTGGCCAATAGCGAGAAAATTTCCAAATGCTCAATGAATTTTTTGCCTGCTTCTGCACCGCCCTTGATCCCGAAGGTGAAGATGGACCCTGCCCCTTTCGGTAAATATTTTTGCGCCAAAGCATGATATTTATTGCTTTCTAAGCTCGGATAGTTCACCCAGGAGACTGCGGGGTGCTGTTGTAAGAATTCTGTAATCTTCTTCGTGTTTAACAAATGCCGTTCAATACGTAAAGACAATGTTTCTAAGCCTTGAAGCAGTAAAAATGAATTAAAAGGGCTGATAGAAGCACCGGTATCTCGAAGGAGTTGTACCCTGGCTTTGAGGATATAGGCAGCCGGACCAAAGACTTCTGTGTATCGAATGCCATTATAGCTTGGGTCTGGATCAGTTAACCATGGGAATCTACCACTCTTTGCCCAGTCAAACTTTCCACCATCTACAATAACCCCGCCGATGGAAGTGCCGTGACCGCCAATAAACTTTGTGGCAGAGTGTACAACAATATCTGCGCCAAAATCAATAGGTCGAATCAAGTAAGGCGTACCAAAGGTATTATCCACGATGAGAGGAACACCGGCATCATGGGCTACTTTTGCAACGGCTTCTATGTCTACAAGGTTGATACCAGGATTCCCAATGGTTTCAATGTATACAGCTTTTGTCTTTTCATTGATGGCTTTGCGGAAATTTTCAGGATCATCAGGATTTACGAAAACCGTATGAATACCCAATCTTGGAAGGGTTGCTGAAAAAAGGTTATAGGTGCCACCGTATAGGGTACTGGCTGAAACAATTTGATCTCCTGCTCCTGCAATATTTAGGATGGCATAGGTGATGGCAGCTGAGCCTGATGCCGTAGCCAAAGCGCCAACGCCTCCTTCTAAAGCTGCAATCCTCTGCTCAAAAACATCATTGGTAGGATTCATGATTCTGGTATAAATGTTGCCAAACTCTTTCAAAGCAAATAGATTGGCAGCATGCTCCGTGTTATTGAAGACATAGGAAGTGGTTTGATAAATAGGAACTGCCCGTGACCCCGTGGTAGGATCGGGTTTTTGTCCTCCGTGAACTTGCAGGGTGTCAAATTTTAGTTTTCTTTCAGTCATTGTCATCTCTCCTTTTTGAATTAAATAGATATGCCAGATACTTGATCTGTGTGAAGACTTCATCGTAAATGGAAAAACAAAAAACCTCTTTCGCAGAGAAAGAGGCATGTTAACAATATGCGCTTCTCTCATCTGCCAATATATATACATATACCGCAGGAATTGGCACCGCTGCTTTATAAAAAAAGCCGGTTGCCGGGTTTCATAGGGCCAGTCCCTCCACCTCTCTGGATAAGAGATAAATCTCAATATGAAGTTGTGAAAAATAATATTGAAATTGATTATAGAGAATGTTGAAGATGTTGTCAATATTATTTTAAAAATTAAATCAATAAAAAAATGTGTTAATCGAATTATATTTTTATAGATGATTATATATGCTAATTTTTAAAAATTCAATGGAAAAATTTTAAATAACCATAAATAAATATACATAAGGGAGCTTCGAAGAGAATAGAAATAAGAAATAAAAAATAAATAAGAATTTTCAACAAATTCTATTGACATCGAGTATAAGGCTAATTATAATAAAGTACAATTGAATAAATATTCTATCAAGAGCGGCGGAGGGACTGGCCCTATGAAACCCGGCAACCTGCATTTATAAAATGAGTATGGTGCTAAATCCAGCAGAGTGTATTCTGAGAGATAGACAAGTATGCGTAAAGCCTTTCTATATTTCAGAAAGGTTTTTTATTTTATTCTTATTTTATGCTTTTAGAAATAAAACATTGGGAGTGAAATGATGAAAAACATACCGAAGTTAGATAAAATATTGGTTTTTGATGGTGCCATGGGCACAATGCTTCTAGAGAAGGGCCTCAAATCAGGAATTTGTCCGGATTATATGAATATCCTGCATCCCCAACAGATTGAAGAAATCCATTTGTCTTATCTACAGGCTGGAGCAGACGTGATTACCACCAATACTTTTGGGGGAAATCGTTGGAAATTAGCGGAATATGGACTAGACAGCCAGGTGAATGAGATCAATCGAGAAGGCGTTAGAATCGCCAAAAGGGCAGCAGAAGCATTTGGTAGTTATGTAGCTGCTTCGGTGGGGCCTACGGGGCAATTCATAGAGCCAGTTGGGAAAAAAACCTTTCAAGAAATCTATGAAGTATTTAGAGAGCAAATTGGCGCCTTGGCAGAAGAAAGTCCTGATTTTATCCTGTTGGAAACATTCCATGATTTGGGTGAGGTTCGGTGTGCGCTGCTGGCAGCCCGCGATATATGTTCTATCCCTGTGATTTGTAGTCTTACCTACGAAGGCAGGCGTACCCTGACAGGGGTAAGCCCGAGCAGTGCTGCCGTGGTATTGGAAAGCTTAGGAGCCTGGGCAGTGGGTGCAAATTGTTCAGGAGGACCGGAGGAGCTTTATTATGTGGTAAAGGAAATTTCCCAGCATACAAATCTGCCTGTGCTGGTGCAGCCCAATGCGGGATTACCGGAATTTAAAGAGGGTGTCGTCAGTTATCCCCTTGGACCTAACGGCTTTGTTGATGCATTAAAACCTTACTTTGAGCTTGGAATTCATCTCATGGGCTCCTGCTGTGGAAGTACACCTGCCCATACAAGAGAGATAAAAAAAAGAACGGGAGAGATAACTCTTTCTGAGATAAAGACTGGAACCAAAAGCACTTTGGCAAGCAGAGAAAAGGTCATTTTCTTAGGGAAGGATGAACTGCCGAAAGTCATAGGAGAGCGAATCAATCCTACAGCACGGAAAGCCCTAGGTGAAAGTCTTAAGCAAGGACAATATGGGATCATTCAGCATGAAGCAGAAATCCAAGTGGAGGCAGGTGCCCATTTACTGGACATCAATGTGGGGGTTCATGGAATTGATCAACAAGAAACCATGGGCAAATTGATTCATTTACTTCAGCAGAAGATTGATGTACCCTTGGTGATTGACAGCACAGACCCAAAGGTAATTGGGAAAGCCCTGGAATCTTATCATGGAAAGGCCCTGGTGAATTCAATCAGTGGAGAACAGAAGAGTCTTGAAACAATTCTACCCATCATCAAACGATATGGGGCAGGGGTTGTAGCATTAGCCCTAGATGAACATGGAATACCAGAAAGTGCAGAGGGCAGATATGCCATCGCAGAAAAAATCGTGAAAGCCTGTGATGCACAAGGGATTTCTAGAAATGATATTTATGTAGATTGCTTGGTGTTAACAGTGGGCACCGATGACAAGGCGCCCATGGAGACATTAAAGACTTTAAGAATGGTTAGAGAAAAGCTCCATGTGAACACCATATTAGGCGTAAGCAACGTTTCCCATGGTTTGCCAGAAAGGAGCAAAATCAATGCATCTTTTCTTGCCATGGCCATAGGAAATGGATTAGACTTAGCCATTATCAATCCATCAGATAAAACCATGATGGACAGTTGGCAGGCAGCATCTCTTTTGGCGGGAAGAGATGACAGAGCATCAAATTATATCCACTTAAATCATAAACAAACATTAGAATCAAAAAAACACAATCAGATAGCCCAAGATAAACATTTGGAGAAACCTACTTTTGAAAAGGTAAGAGATTTGATTGTAAAGGGGTCCATGGATGTACTACATGTTGTGGACGATTTGCTGCATCAAGGAAACAAGGCCTTTGCAATCATCAACAATGGATTAGTACCCGGACTAGCGGTTGTAGGAGAAAAATTCAAAAATGGAGAGTTTTACTTACCACAGCTGATGTTAAGTGCAGAAACGGCTGAAAAGGTATTTCAACGATTGGAAAAATCCTTAGAGAATGGGGAAAGTATAGGGCGTAAAGGAACCGTGGTCATTGGGACAGTACAAGGCGATGTCCATGATATTGGAAAAAATGTGGTGGCGGTGATCCTAAAGAATTATGGATACCATGTGGTCGATTTAGGGAAAAATGTTTCTCCAGAAGCTTTCATTGAAGCCGCAGAAAAGGGAAAAGCTGATTTCATTGGTCTAAGTGCACTGATGACAACCACCATGACTGAAATACCAAAGACCATTGCCAGCATCAAGGCAGTGCTCCCTAACGTGAGGATCATCGCAGGGGGTGCCGTAGTAACGGAGGAATTCGCCCGTGAATCCGGTGCTGATGGATATAGTGAAGATGCCGTGGGTGCAGTAAAAGTATTAGAGGAATTAACAACAAGGGGGAATTGATATGGTACATACGTTAAGAGCGAAGTTACAAAAAAAACAGTTTGTGGTTACTGTAGAAATGGAACCACCTAGAGGGGCTGATCCCTGGGGTGTATATGAAAAAATGAGACCCTTGGCAGGATTAGTCGATGCTGTAAATATCGCTGACAGCCCTATGGCAAAGATGAGAATGAGTCCGATCGCTCTAGCCTACTTGGTTCAAAACGAATTGAATCTAGAAACCATATTCCATCTCACCTGCAGGGATAGGAATCAACTGGGGTTACAGTCTGAGCTCCTTGGGGCCCATGCCCTAGGGGTTAAGAATATCTTAACATTGACAGGTGATAAGCCGGAACAAGGAGACCATCCCCAAGCGACTGGCGTGTTCGATGTGGATGCTATCGGCCTAGGTAAGATTGCCAACAGCTTGAACAATGGGGAAGACATGTTAGGAAATGCTATAGAAGGAAAAACCAATTTTTTTATCGGTGGGGTGGTAAATCCCACCAGTGATGATCTGGAAGCAGAATTGGAGAAACTCCATCGAAAGATTGATGCAGGTGTTGGATTTTTTCAGACCCAGCCCATTTTTGACTTAGGTCAATTGGAGAAATTCTTAAGGATAGCAGATCAAATTAACGTGCCTATCATCTATGGGTTGATGCCTCTAAAAAGTGCGAAGCTTGCTAAATACTTGAATAGACAAGTACCAGGTGTTCATGTGCCGGATCAGCTTATCGACAGATTGGAAATAAAAGGACGGGAAGCAGGTCAGGAGATCGCTGAGGAGCTTTTCAAAGAAATGAAGCAAAGCCTACAGGGTGTTCATATTTTCCCTATGGGTGATATTCAATTGGTTGAAACCCTGCTAAAGGAGAATTATGAAAATGTGGGATGTAAAGAAGCTATATAGCTTTAGTATAGACGATGAATTAGAAAGGCTGCCCGATACTGTACCTGAGCTTGCAGGGATAGAAAAGCATATACCGAGTCTGAAAACCCTTATTCATCCGAAAATTCACTGGGTGGATATGAAGATAAAACATAAAGGGCAGAACTATATTTCCATGGAAGACATAGGGGGGAATTCCTTCACTATAGACAGCAGCTATGTGGCAAAGGGATTAGCATCCTGTGAAAATACAACACTGATGGCAGTCACTATAGGGGAGGAGATTACCGTAAATAGCAATATCAACTATGGAAAGGGACAGTTTTGGGAAGGGATTATAGCAGATCGATTTGGATCTTATGCGGTGGAGGTTCTCATAGAAAGATTTCATAAATATCTGAAGCGTAATTTTCTAAGCAAAGGACTTTGCTCAACATTGCGGTTTAGTCCTGGTTATGGTGATTGGCATTTGCAGGATCAAAGAAGAATACTGGATATTTTAGATACCAAATCACACATCACGGTAAATTCCTTTAGTATTCTGGAACCCACAAAGTCCATCACTGCCTTGATCGGGTGGTCAAGAACACACCAGGCTTCGAACTATCCTGTGGGCACAAAGGCTACAGGGTTATGTGATGGTAAAACAAATTGTCAAGATTGTAATACATGGGCATGTAGAAGCGGATCAAAGGGATAAGAGAAAAGGGAAAGCAGGGTGGATGAATCGTCCAATCTGCTTTCCCTTATTTGTATGAGAAAAGTTTAAAATCTCATCAAATCGTTAATACTGATAGAGGTAATTACAGAAGAATAGATAAAGCAAGGGGAGAGGGCGTATGACAGTACGTGTAGGTATACCGAGGGGCTTATTGTATTATTACTATGGTCCCCTTTGGACTGATTTTTTTGAGTCTCTTGGTGCCGAGGTTATAATTTCAGAAGAAACCAACAAAAAGATCGTTGAAATGGGTGTAAAGAGTACAGTAGATGAAGCCTGCCTGCCTGTGAAAATATACCATGGGCATGTGAAGAATTTAATGGATCAGAAAGTGGATTATATATTCCTGCCTCGATTGATGAGCATCTATAAAAATGAGTATATATGCCCTAAGTTTTGCGGGTTACCAGAGATGGTCAATCATTCTATACGAAATCTGCCTACCATGATTCAGCCCACCATCGATTTCCGAAAATCCAAGAAAGACCTACCTAGGATTGTGGAAGAAGTGGGCGGATATTTCACCAGTGATCGAAGGAAAACAGAGTGGGCATTTAATAAAGCATTAGAGCGATATCGGCAATATAAAACAGCATTACGCCAAGGGGTATTACCTACGGATGCCTTGGCAAGGAAAAATGATGAAGGCTTTCATACCATGGGGAGCGGTGATAAAATTGCACTGTTAGGCCATCCGTATAATCTTTATGATGATTTCATCAGCATGAATCTTGTGAAAAAATTACGAGGATATGGACTACAAGTATTGACTCCAGAGTCTATGGATGTAAAGACGATGAATGAAAAGGCCGCAGTGATGGATAAAAAAATGTTTTGGAGCTTTGGCCGTAAGATTCTAGGAACTGCTTTTCATGCCATGGAACAGCAGGATATCCAGGGCATTATTTATTTGTCATCCTTCGGATGTGGACTAGATTCTGTCCTCGCTGACATTGTTGAGCGAAGAGTAAGAAGAAATTCAGACAAGCCGTTTACCTTATTAACCTTAGATGAGCACACTGGTGAGGCTGGCATGGATACGAGGATAGAAGCTTTTGTAGATATGATTAAATGGAGGAGAAATCATGAAAATAACTTTTCCGCATATGGGCAGCACATACATAGCCATCAAAGCATTGTTCGATGATCTTTGCGTAGAAACGGTAGTGCCTCCCAAGTGCAGTAAAAAAACCTTGGAGCTTGGTACGAAGTACGCCCCAGAATTGATTTGTCTGCCCCTAAAAATCAACCTGGGCAATTATATAGAAAGTATTGAAAAGGGAGCCGATACCATTGTCATCACAGGGAGCTGTGGTCCCTGCAGATTTGGTTATTATTCTGAAGTACAGAGGGAGATACTCAAGGACTTAGGGTACGAAGCCGAGATTGTAGTATTAGAGGTGCCCGATGGTGATATTCCTGAATTTTATCGGAGAGTGGGTAAGGTCGCCAATACAAAAAATCCCATCAAGATAGCGAAAAGCTTAAAAGGTGCCATGACGGTATTAAAAAAGCTGAATGAATTTGAAGAGAAAGTATTGCAGCAGAGACCCTATGAAATCCAAAGAGGAGATGTAGATCAGCTCTATCATGGTCTTTTGACGAAATTGGGAACAAGTACAGGGGCTAGAGAAATGATTCAGCATATTGATTGGGCAGCCAACCGATTCCATGAAATTCCCATGGATCGAGGACGTGAGGTTTTAAGGGTAGGTATTGTTGGGGAAATCTATACAGTAATTGATGATTTCTCAAATCTAGAAATAGGGAAAAAATTGAATGATATGGGCGTCGCGGTTCATAAATCCCATACAGCAGGAGAATGGATTACGGATGTTGTGTATTATAGAAGTATTGGTACCAGCGGCGAGAAGCATATTTGGGATGCTGCGGCACCCTATATGAAGGTTGGCATCGGGGGTCATGGAAGAGAAACCATTGGGAACACTGTACGATATGCGGATCAAGGCTATGATGGTGTGATCCAAGTTATGCCTTTTACCTGCATGCCGGAGATTGTTGCCATGAGTACGTTACCTAAGGTGCAAGAAGAGAGAGACATTCCCGTGTTGTCCCTGATTATTGATGAAATGACAGGAGAAGCGGGATATCTGACCAGATTGGAAGCCTATATTGATTTACTGAGAAATAGGAGGGAAAAAAACAAACAAGCTATGGGGTCATGACCCCATAGCTTGTTTGTTTTTATATCTAGAATGATTTATTTTACTAATTTTTTTGTAGATTTGTATAGTGCATAGGTAAGCATAGTATTTGGAACAAGTAAGATAGCCCGGGTAATAATTCTAGGCGGTAATAGAACCATAAAAGCTTTTCCATTCATCATGGTCAGCCATAGGGTATTTAGCCCTAGCGAAGTAATGATATCAGTTACCAGGATGATAATGAACAAATGGATAAATCCCAGATCCTTCTTATTCATCAGACGCATCAAGATTGGCGGAATTGCACCTACCAATGCGGCTGTTAATGTAAAACCAGGAAAGAAACCATAGGGGGATAGGAATACAGCCCCAATGACATCTGCTACGATACCAGTCAAAGCACCAGCTATCGATCCAAACAATAATCCTGCCAGCATGATAGGAATGTCTCCAAAGCTTATACGAATGCCCAAAATGCCTGCCACCGGCAGCATAAAAGATAAAAATCTAGTCAGCACGATGCTTAAAGCGGCCAATAGAGAGATGACGATGAGATTCTTTGTCTTCATGCAAAAAACACCTCCTTTCTCTTTAGTTTGACATAAAGCCACACTAAAGAGAAAGAAAGTGTAGATAAGTCAGTCCTCTCTAATGCAGCAGCGGACGCGGAACCATATCGCGAATGTAGAACATTCTTCGTCTAAGGGCAACTTCCCATCCCTTAACACTTAACGCACGGCTCTTACTCTGCTATCCATAATCATACATGGAAAACGATGGACTGTAAAGGGTCATGTAGAAAAATATCTATAAAACAGGCTTGTGGTAAATTAAATCCGTATAAAGGGTGTCGTTATAATCTTCATAACGCATACCTGCCAAAGTATACTTTTGCTTCTCCCGGAATGCAAGGGATGCAAAGTTTGGTGTTGGGCTGATGATGGTTTCTGCGAAAATATCCTCGATACCTTTTGCTTTTAAATCTTTTATCAATTGTTTGTAAAGGAAACTTCCGATACCTTTACCTGTTAGATTAGATAGAATAGCGGTTTTGTCTACCACAACAAAATTATCAGTTTTACTCATATCAAAGTCAGGACGCCAATGGGTTTCTTGGATCCAATCGGGGTTATATTTTAACCATTGTTCTTTGGTATATGCCATGAGGAAGCCCAGGATACCATGGCCTTCAGCCACATAGAAATGATCGAGTTCCAAGATGCGTTCTTGGAAAAATTTCTGATAGTGTTTAGGCTTTGCAGAATAATCATCTACCAAAAATCCTGAATAGGATTCTTTGGTTCGTGTACCTACGGAACAAGCTACACGATAGATTGATGTTAAATCCTTTGCTGTTGCCTTTCGGATCTGAAGGGTATCAATCGTGGGAATTGCAGCACTTAATTTAGTGTCTTGATAAAAGTTCATTAAATCCATAAATCATCATCCTCCTCTAAAAATTGATAGTTGGCCACAAGGAAAATGAGCATATGGAAAGCCATAACTGCATCTTCCTCTTTCGACGCTTACGAGGTTAGCTGACGGATTCGGATCGAAAGAAGATGACCCTACTCTAATAAAAGAGATTCACCCCAAAAACAATGGTTCCCCCGCTTCTTGTAAAAAGAATTCAGCGTATTTACATATAATAATCCCATGGAGCGCAAAAGAATTTTAATATAGAATAAGTTATAAATAAAGGAACTAAAGAAAGAGAAAAGAAAAAACCATGGAGAATTGCCATAGTTCGCATGTCGTGTCAATGAGAATAGAATACTAGGCGTGCTAGTATATTTCATTATCACGCGATCAATCTCCTCTTCCAACGCTTACGAGGTTAGCTGACGGATTCGGATCGAAAGAAGATGACCCTACTCTAATAAAAGAGATTCACCCCAAAATAATGGTTCCCCCGCTTCTTGTAAAAAGAATTCAGCGCTCCAAATTGACTATGTAATTGTGGATTGCGTATTTGCAATAATTATACCATAGAGTTATAGAAATGTAAATATATAGAAAACCTTTGCTAAAAAAAATTTCCTAATTAGATGTTAAACAGAACCCTTCATTTAGGTATTCTTGCCCTGATTATTACAGTATATGCATGTACATGGAAAAAGGTGCTAAATTACTAAAAAATTATATGGAGGAAGGCCCCTGTGGCCTTCCGATTGTAGGATTCTATAGTTTGTACTTTGTAATTTCTTCACAGTAGCTGCACTTATATTCCATAGATGTTTCTGACACCAAATGGAAAGTAGGTTTTACGTAATCATCAGAATTGGTAATACATCTAGGATTGTGACAAGAGAACAGACCTTTGATTTTCTTGGGTAGGCTGACCTTTTTTTTAGAGATGATTTTGTTGTTTTCGATGACATTCACTGTAATATTTTGATCGATGAGACCCAAGAAATCTAAGTCAATATCAATGCTGTTTTCTATCTTGATGATATCTTTTCTTTTCATGTCCTTGCTAGATACATTCATCAATAGAACCACAGGAAAATCGACTTGATCCAGCATAAGCTTATTAAATATCTTTAGTCCATTTCCCGAGGATATATGATCCAAAACAATGCCTCTTTTGATGCTGGCTACCTCTAACATGATACATCCACCCCCAATAGTTTTGTAATTAAAGCCATTCGGGCATAAACCCCTAATTCTGCCTGCTTAAAATACACACCCCTTGGATCATCATCTACATCATAGGCGATTTCATTTACTCTCGGTAGGGGATGCATCACAATCATATCTTTTTTTGCATGGCTAAGTTTGGATTGATTGAGGAGATAGCTATCCTTGAGGCGCGCATAATCAGCCTCGTTGAAGAATCTTTCCTTCTGAATCCTTGTCATATAGAGTATATCGATTTCAGAGATCACATCTTCAATATAGCGGGCTTCCTGAAGTTCCACATCGAAGTCCTGTTTTAAGGATCTTTTTAATGTGTCAGGAAGGGTCAACTCTTCAGGAGAGATTAAGATAAATTTCTTTGTATTATACCTTGCGAGGGTGCGGATCAAAGAATGGACGGTTCGACCGAACTTTAAGTCTCCGCAAAAAGCCACTGTATGACCTTCTATGGTTTCCTTATACATTTTGATGGTCAGTAAGTCTGTCAAGGTCTGGGTCGGATGCTGGTGACCGCCGTCGCCCCCATTGATGATGGGAATTGAAGCGTAGTGGGAGGCTAACTTTGGAGCACCTTCCTTAGGATGGCGCATCACAGCAATATCAGCATAGGCTGACATGCATCGGATGGTGTCTGCGATACTTTCACCCTTGGATACAGAACTGGTATTTGCGTCACTAAAGCCAATGATACTTCCCCCTAAGCGGAGCATGGCTGTTTCAAAGCTAAATCTTGTTCTGGTACTTGGTTCATAGAAAAGGGTAGCAAGAATCTTGCCTTCACAGGCCCTTTTATATTCTGCTGGTGCTTCATACATTTTTTTCCCCAGTGCTACCACTTCATTAAGCTCTTCAAGGGTGAAATCTTCAGGTTCGATCAAATGTCTAATTTTATGGTTGTTCATGGTTTACTCCTCCTTTTTAGTCTCACAGGACCAAGTTAAAGGTACTTTGCTTGGACAAAAACAAATGCCTTTTCTCCACGAGGAAAAAAGGCATAATCAATCTAATTAAGCTTGACTGCTTCGCATAACCTTTTTAACCTCGCAGGGTTAATTTAAAGGGTGATTTGTTTTTTCTAAATTTATCACAGAACCTAAAGGATGTCAATATAAAACAGAATAGAATATTTTCGTTGACATCATGGAAACCCATATGGTAACATAGAAAAAATGAATATGCATACCTTTAAATTGGTCCAGAGAGGCCGGTAAGGATGAACGCGATAAATATGGATAGGATATATCTGTATTTTGTTATGGGTATCGTACAGCCTTCTGCCTCTGGTAGAAGGCTTTTTATTTTGCAATTTCAAAGGAGGGATTTGTGTGATTGTTATCAAAAATGGCAGGGTGATAGATCCTGGGAATGGGATAGATAAAGTTATGGATATTCTGGTGATTGACGGAAAAATAGGAATGATTGCACCATGTGTCCATGTGGAAGAAGCAAAAACAATAGATGCTTCTGGCATGGTGGTAGCCCCTGGTTTTGTGGATATCCATGTCCATCTGCGGGAACCTGGGTTTGAACATAAGGAAAACATCAGAACAGGTACCATGAGCGCGGCCATGGGTGGTTTCACCACCATTGCCTGCATGCCAAACACAAATCCTGCTATTCATTCAAAAGAGATTGTCCAGTATATTTTAGATAAAGCAAAAAAAGAAGGTATCGTGAATGTGTTGCCCATAGGGAGTATCACAGCAAATCTTGATGGAAGCAGTTTGACAAATGTGGAAAAATTGGTGGAAAGTGGTGTGGTTGCCTTATCCGATGATGGGAAGACGCCCATGGATATAAGCATTATGGAAAAAGCTTTTGAGAATGCTTTTAAAAACCGCATTCCCCTCATTGATCACTGTGAGGATTACGATCTAGCCCAAGGGGGCAGTGTGAATGAAGGCAAATGCAGTAAACGTACAGGACTGAAAGGGATTCCTAATGCCGCTGAGTGGAAAATTGTTGCGAGAGACATAGAACTGGCTGAAAAATATGGAACCCATCTCCACATTGCCCATATCAGCACAAAGGAGTCTGTTGAACTGGTACGTCAAGCCAAGAAAAAGGGGCTGAAAATCACGAGCGAAGTAGCACCCCATCATTTCACACTTACAGATGACATGGTGACACGTCAAGACACCTATACGAAGGTCAATCCTCCTCTCCGGAGTCAAGAGGATGTAGATGCGGTATGTCAAGGATTAAAAGATGGAACCATTGACATCATCGCCACAGACCATGCACCCCATGATGAAGACAGCAAGAGGGTAGATTACGAGAAAGCTTCCTTTGGTATTAGCGGCTTAGAAACGGCCTTTAGCATCTGTTATACGGAATTGGTTGAGAAGGGAATCCTAAGTCTGCCCCAGTTGATTGAAAAAATGAGTTATTTACCATCAACAATCATTGGTATTGATAAGGGGACTCTGACAGTTGGACATTCGGCAGATTTAGTGATTTTAGATCTAGAGCAGGTGGAGAAAATTGATGCAAATAAGTTTGTATCTAAGGGAAAGAATACGCCATTTCATGGAAAGTCTGTAAAAGGAAAGGTGCTGTACACTTTGGTTGAGGGGAAAATTGTGATGGAGAAGGGAGAGATTTTATGTTCATAGATCGATTGATTCAGCAAATCAAGTTAAAAAAGAGCAATATTGTGGTGGGACTAGATCCAAGATTAGATATGATTCCCACCCATATTCGGGAGAAATCCTATTGTACCTATGGTAAAAATTTACGGGGAGCAGCAGAAGCCGTATGGATATTCAACCAGGAAATCATTGGGTCTGTCCATGATCTTGTTCCTGCAGTAAAGCCCCAGATTGCTTTTTATGAGCAGTACGGACTGGAAGGGCTAGAAATATATCAGAAAACATGCAAGCTGGCTCAAGAAAAGGGGCTGCTGGTTATTGGGGATGTGAAGCGGGGGGATATTGGGACCACATCCAAGGCATATTCTGATGCATATCTGGGTATGACCGATGTGGAAGGAGAAAAAATAGAAGCTTTTTTCAGTGATGCCATCACCGTAAATCCCTATTTAGGAGATGATTGTCTCAAAGAATTTATGAAAGATATCGTGGACTACGAAAAGGGGATGTTTGTGTTGGTAAAGACATCGAATCCCACATCTGGCCAGCTTCAAGATTTAGAGACCGAAGGAAAGAAAATATACGAAATTGTTGCTCGCCTCGTGGATCAATGGAGTAAAAAAACAATAGGTGTCCATGGATATTCATCGATAGGGGCTGTGGTAGGTGCCACCTACCCTGAGGAAGCGAGAAACCTAAGAAGACTAATGCCAGCATCCTACTTTCTTGTGCCAGGCTACGGAGCCCAAGGGGGAACTGCCAAGGATATTATAGACTGTTTTGATGAAGGAGGCTTAGGCGCAATCATCAATTCATCTCGAGACATCCTCTATGCCTATCAAAAACAGGTCAATGGATATGGAGAGAAAGATTTTGGAAAGGCTGCACGGGCTGCAACTTTAAAGATGCAAGAAGCGATCAATGGTTTGTTAGTTCAGGAAGGCAAACAATACTGGTAAGGGAGGGATTGGATGAAAACATCCAGCTTATGTAAGGTTCTTAATACAGAGAGAATAGCTGAAGATATCTATAAAATCAGTGTAACAAGACCTGTAGAATGGAAGGAGATCAAAGCAGGACAATTTTTCCATATAAAATGCAGCGAAGAAGGGAAGTCCTACCTACGGAGACCGATCAGTATTTGTGAGGTGGAAGCTAACCAGTTGCGTTTCATCGTTCGAAAATCAGGAAAAGGAACGGAGGCGCTTTGTAATAGAAAAGTAGGAGATGATTTGGATATTATAGGACCATTGGGTAATGGATTTACGCCAACAGGAGAGAAAATTCTCTTGGTGGGTGGCGGCATAGGGACAGCACCATTGGTGGAGCTTTGTAAGACCATTAAAGCGAGAGAGGTTAAGGTACTACTTGGATTTCGAACAGAGCCTTACCTAGTAGAGACTTTTAAAAAATATTGCAGTACAGTGGAGGTAGCCACCGAGGATGGAAGCTTTGGTGTAAAAGGATACGTGACAGCACTGATGGAAGCCGCCATGGAAAATTCGCCTGAGATGATTTATGCTTGCGGGCCAGAGGTTATGTTAAAACAGATTCAACAGTTCGGTAAGGAGAAGGGGATTCCTACGCAACTGGCCATGGAAGAGAGGATGGCTTGCGGTGTAGGGGCCTGCTTGGTCTGCAGCTGTAAAGTAAAAGCTGGAGATGATTGGGATTATGTACGGACATGTAAAGAAGGGCCGGTATTTTGGGGAGAAGAGGTGATTTTTGATGAAAACAATTGATATGGCCGTTGATTTGAAGGGCCTCACCTTAGAGAATCCCATCATGGCTGCTTCTGGAACCTTTGGATTTGGTAGGGAATACGGAGAATATGTGGACTTAAATACCTTAGGCGGAATCATGGTGAAAGGCCTTACCCTTGAAGAACGAAAAGGCAATCCTGTGCCTAGGGTAGCAGAAACACCTATGGGCATGCTCAATAGTGTAGGTCTACAGAATCCAGGGGTAGAGGCGTTTATCCAAGAAGAATTGCCTTATCTATCTCAATTTAACACACGGGTGATTGCAAATATCAATGGGAACACCATAGAGGAGTACTGCAGAATTGCGGAAAGACTATCGGATACAGGGGTAGATGCTTTAGAATTAAACATATCTTGTCCCAATGTCAAAGAGGGTGGCGTAGCCTTTGGACGAGATCCAGAAATGGTCTACAAAGTGACCAAAAGCGTCAGGGAACATACCAATAAGTATTTAATTGTTAAACTTAGTCCAAATGTTCGAGATATTCGAGAGGTTGCCCGGGCTGCTGAAGAAGGGAGAGCAGATTGTCTGTCTCTTATTAATACGCTCATAGGGATGGCTATTGATATTGAGCAGCAAAAGCCTATTTTGGCAAGGGGAATTGGAGGCCTTTCTGGGCCTGTAGTGAAACCAGTGGCCCTACGGATGGTTTATGAAACAGCCCAGACTGTATCCATACCGATCATCGGGATGGGGGGAATCTCCAATCCCAATGATGCCATTGAATTCTTACTAGCGGGAGCCAGTGCCATTGCTGTAGGTACAGCCAACTTCATAAATCCCTTCGTAACTGCTGAAATTTATGAGGGGATACGGGCATATCTAGAAAGAAAAGGATATACATCTGTGAAGGACATCATAGGAAAGCTAAAATTTTAATACAGAATTTTATCATTATAATAGGTTTGTTAGGGTGACGGTCTCACTTTCTTTTACAATATGAAATAATTGCTTCAGAACCTCGATCTCGCCAAGGGAAAGAGGTTTATCTTTTTCTTCAATATACTTACGGGTTCGTGCCATGGCGAGATCAATGTTATCTATTTCATGGTGGTGAATAATAACGGCCCATCGATCTCTAATCTCAAGCCATTGTTCTCTGGTTTTCAAATATTTGTCTGAAGCAGTATCCCAATTTTCTGATTCAATATCCTTTGTCATTTGCTCTAGGGCTTGGATCAGGTCTGTTGCGTGGGCATCAATGTAATTGTAGGCAAACAACCATCCGGCAATAATGACAAGAATAACAACAGAAACACCAATTAATGATCGCATAGGGCTTGATTCCTCCTAATCCTTCTTTTGTACATACAGTTTTCGATTTTCATCTAGAAAGCAAAATAATACATCTTTATAATTATCAATACTACGACTTTTCAATTGTTCTAAGAGCCAGTTTTCATCGTGTTGGGCTATTTTTAAATTATAATGGTTGATATGACCATCGATAATAAGAGAGACAGGCATTCTCTCATAGGTAGCTTTTATATTTAAGTCCTCGATGGTGACTGGCCTTTTGTTTGCTTTAGGAATGATGCTTAGTTCCCCGTTGGTTTCCAAAATAGCGAACTCCACATCGGTTAAACTTACATAATCCTTTTCCCGTACTTGTTCAACCAAATCATTGATATTGATACGCAGACGCTGTAATTCCTTCATGTTGATTTTTCCCTTTTCCACAAGTACGCTAGGTTTACCGCAGATGATGCCCCGAGCCCATTCGCTTTTCATATTTATATATGAGATCAAAATCTGGGCAAAGAGCAGGGTGATAATTGCCACAAGATTGTTTAAAATAGATGCACCTGTATTTTCCATAGAAAGGGCAGCCAACTCTGCAATCATCAGCATAATCACCAGTTCAAAGGGCTGGAGCTCGGTTAACTCTCCTTTTCCCATCATACGAATGGCGAAAACGACAAAAAAGTATATGAATAATGTTCTTATCAATATAATGAGCATTAAGAAAGCACCCTTTCTCGTAGAATTCATCCTATACTATTTAAATTTTGCTAGAATGGGGTATTTTATTCTATGTAGAAATATAAATAATACTGTATAAAAAACAAAGACAAAAGCCCTGCAGCTTAAATCTTGCTGTAGGGCTTTTGTCTCTAAAATTGAATATCTTGTTCAAGCGTTTTCGTTAATAGGATAATAGAATGTTCAACATCTTTCTCAGATACCATTTCAGAAGGGCTATGAACATATCTGCATGGAATGGAAATGACACCGGAGGGTACACCGCTGCGGGTCAAGTGAATAGCGCCGGAGTCTGTGCCGCCAAACTCTAGCACTTCTAACTGATAGGGGATGTTATTGGCCTTTGCAGTATCGATCATAAGATTCTTTACAGCTGGATGAGTCAGCATTGAATTATCCCTGATCTTGATGGCAGGGCCATCACCGATCTTCACATCCATGGTTCGTGCCTTTGGTGTGTCACCTGTAAGGGTAACATCCACGGCAATGCCCATGTCAGGGTCGATACCATAGGCAGCTGTTTTTGCTCCACGAATACCCACTTCTTCTTGCACCGTAAAGACAAAGTATAACTCATTGGGAGAATCTTTCACTGCCTTTAACGCCTCGATGGCAATAAAGCAACCGATGCGGTCATCCATGGCTTTGGCGACTAGTCGATCGCCATCTTGGGTGAGCGTGTTATAAAAGCATCCCACATCTCCAATATCAATCTTCTTTAAGGTTTCTTCTTTAGATTTAGTACCGATATCGATAAACATTTTATTTAGCTTTAAATCTTTCATTTCATCTAAGTGCTCCATAGATACAACCCCGATGGTTCCATCTGAAAAGATAACCCGTTGGTACAGGGCAGTAAAGGGGGATACGCCGCCGACATTGGAGAAACGAATAAATCCATTATCATCAATGCTTGTGGCAATGACGCCAATTTCGTCCATATGGGCTGCAATCATGATTCTTTTACCTGGACCTTTTTTGATTGCGATAAGATTACCCATTCGATCAATTTTCATTTCATCCGCATAATCCTTAATTTCATCCATAATAATATCTCTGATCTTTTCTTCACTGCCGGAAGGACCATAGGATTCCACCAGCTTCTTTAATAGGCTTAATTGTCCATTATCCACGGGCATATGCCTCCTTTTCTATACTTTTTAGGAAGAGTTGCATGAGTTTTCTACATCCGTCATAATCATCTTTAGACATGATAGAAGCTGGAGAATGAATGTAACGGCAAGGAATAGATAATGCAGCAGAGGGAATTCCCTCACGGGTAAGATGAATGGATCCAGCATCGTTACCACCCGTTGCAATCTGTCTAAATTGAATATTTATGTTGTTGTCTACAGCAATCTGATGAATCCGTTTCGTGAGCCCCTTGTCAAAAAGAGAAGCCATATCCATGATAGACAGCGCAGGACCATGACCTAATCGGGTACCATGCTGAGCCTCATCGACATTACTAACATCAGAACAGACTGTGCCTTCAAGGACTAGGGCAAAGTCCGGATTAATACCATAGGCGGCCACTCTTGCACCCCTTAAGCCAATTTCCTCTTGCACAGAAAACACTGCACAGATGGTGGCATCGTAGGCTTCTTTTAATAACTCCACTAAGATAGAACAACCTACACGATCATCAAGGGCTTTTGCCTTTACAAGGTTATTTCCAAACTCTACATAATCACTGACAAAAGAGATATAATCTCCTTTGGAAACAAGTTTTTCAGCTTCTGCCTTAGATTTGGCCCCAATGTCGATGTACAACTGCTTATGTTTCAAGGCTTTCTCACGTTCATCAGGTTCTTGCAGGTGGATCGCCTTTGCGCCGATAACACCGGGAATCTTATTGTTTCCTATTTGAACTACCTTTGAAACGAGGATACGATCATCAATACCACCAACGGGAACAAACTTGATGAAGCCACCTTCATCGATGGATTTTACCATAAGACCGATTTCATCCATATGTGCAGCCAGCATAACTCTTGGATAGCCTTCTTTGCCTTTTTTTATAGCTATTAAATTACCCAATCGATCTACTTTGATTTCATCTACATAGTCCGTGATCTCATCCTTAATAATATCCCTGATTTCCTTTTCATTGCCCGGTAAGCCAGAGGCCTCGGTGAGTCTTTTTAATAGCATAGGAATCCCTCCAAATCTTCTTCATCTAAACTTGCAATAAAATAAGCAAGGAGCTTTCCTGTGTTTTTGATGTCATTTGTATCTAGGGTTTCTACCGATGTATGCATATATCGCAATGGAATAGAAAGCAGGCCCGTTGCTACCCCAGATTGTGTAACCTGCATTGCCCATGCATCGGTTCCCGAATGACCTGGAACAATTTCTACGTGATAAGGAATATTGTGATCTTTTGCGATTTGAACAAATCTATCATAAATTTTAGGATGAATATTAGCGCCTAGGCCAATGGTAGGACCTTTACCAAGTTCATAGGTCTCATCCTTTGAAAGTTCGGGAGTCGATCCGAAGGTTACGTCAATGGCAATACCGATATCAGGAAGGATATTATATGTACTAACAGTGGCACCCCTTGTACCAACCTCTTCTTGAACAGTAGCTACAGCATATACATCGCACTGATGCTTTAGCTTTTGTAATATCTGAAGGCATTCATACATTACAGCAACGCCTGCACGATCATCCAAGGCTTTTGCGGCAATCAATCCATTTTGAAGGGTGATCATTTTCCGATGAATAGTAATGGAATCACCAACGCGAACAATCTTCTCTACTTCTTCCTTAGAAAGGCCCACATCGATGAGCATGTCTTCCATTTTAATGGCTTTTGACCGATCACTTGGATCTAGAATGTGAGGAGGTTTGGTTCCGATTACACCAAATAAGTCCTGGGTTCCGTGAACCATGACCTCTTGGGTCAAAAGGGTTCTTTGGTCAACGCCGCCTATATTGGTAAACTGAATAAAACCTTTGTCATCTATTTTTTTCACCATGAGACCGATTTCGTCCATATGGGCAGCAAGCATGATTTTTATTGAATTAGGTCCCATACCCTTCTTATGCATGACCAGATTGCCTAATCTGTCACTTCTAAACTCATCGGCCAGATCCTGAAAATATCTCTGGATGACACCACTGACAATATGTTCAAATCCTGATATGCCAGGGGTCTCCACCATGTCTCTTAGCATCTGCTCTAGTTTCATTGATTTCCTCCTTCCAAAATTAACCTACAGCTATCATTATAACAGAAATTACTGAAAATATGCCCGAATCCATAAGATAAAATGGATAATATTAACATAGATCTAGATATTGACCTAGTCCTGAAAATATGATATATTAGTTTTTGTCCTTGATGCAAGGGGTAAGCGTTAACAGGTTGGAAATATTACCAGTTGATTTAAGAGTAGAAACATGGTAAGATAGTATTTGTCGTCACAAGTAACCAGGTAATAAAATTTACCAGTAAAAAACGTGTTGACACAGTATCGAAAAGATGCTAAGATAGATAAGTCGCCAAAACGAGCGACACAAACTTTGGTCTTTGAAAACTACACAGTGTAAGAATTAAGCCAGCATATATATTGGTTAGCAGTTAGCCGTTAGCGG
>NZ_JARBTM010000035.1 GCF_029240175.1 Anaerosolibacter sp. | reverse complement strand
TGATGAAGCGAACAAGATTCGTGACAAATATAAACCTGGTGGAAGCGGTGGCGGAGACGACACAGGATCCGACTGGGATGATGATGACGATGATGATGGTGGCTCATCAGGCGGCGGTTACAACCCTCCTCCAAGACCAGCCTATGAAACAAGGGGAATTGAGTATAACGGCACAGCTCCTGGTATAAATTCGAAGATAAGCAATACTCAAGTTAAGCAACCTCCATTAAACATGGATTTGAAAACGAAGCAGTTACTAGCTCAGGATGCTAGAATTAAAGGGAAGAGTAAAGATATTATTACGTTAGAAGGTAAATTAGGTACAGGTTTACAGATAAAGCCTAAACTACTAGGAGTAGAACTTGAGTTAGGCGCTTCTAGATATTATGAATTTGCTCCAAATCAAGAATTAAGAGAATCTTTAGAGTTTGATGCAAATATTAAGATTACGAACCAAATTATGATTGGATTTTCATCAAAAGGATCAGTCGATACTGCTACAGGAAAGCAAGTAGAAGGAAGTCCAACAGCATTTCTAGGTATTAAAGTGGGAGACCGAAAAATTGGATTTGGGGATATACCTAATTCAAGTGATGTAGAAGCTGATTTGATTGGGTTAGGAGTACTTACACCGCTAGGAGGTGCAGAGGGTAACGTTAAAGTTAATTTATCCGAATTGGGGAGACGAATTAAAGAAAATCTATTTAAATAAGATAGGTATATAACAACATCATTAGTTAGATAAATGTTAGACTTCGGATGTTTAAGCGCTATAGTAATATATGATATAGTTATTATATATTACTGTAGCTTATTTTTAAGAAAAACCACTATAGAGTAAGGGGAGATATATATGCAAGTTTGCCCTAATGAAGATATAATAAAAATCAATCTTCCTTTTGCAGGCTTTTGGAGAAGGGTATTTGCATTTTTTATTGATGTAGTGATTCTAATTGTGGCGAATACAGTAGCAGCGTCACTCATATTGCTTATTATAAAGACAATATTTCAAGGAAAAATTAATGTAGAGTCTTTTGAAATTATTACTACTATTTCCTTAAATACATTTATATTGATGTACATTGTGTATTTTACATTAGGAGAATCTAGTGGTTGGCAGGGAACAATAGGTAAAAAGCTAGCGGGGATGATTGTCACCGATATAAGGGGGAATAAGCTGAGTATTAAGGGGGCGTTATTAAGAACACTATTGAAATTTATATCAGTATTTGTCCTACTGGGATATTTATCAATACCGTTTACTAAGCGCAGACAAGCACTACATGATTTTATGATGAAAACGGTTGTAATAAATAGTCAGTCGATAAAAAATGATAAGTAGGTGAATGTTTTGTTATTAGTAGCTATTATATTAATACTCTTGGGAAGTGCAAAAATAATGTTTCCTGAGCACATTAGACGGTATAAGACTTATGAGATATTTGATAAGTCAGAACAACGGAGTAATGGTGCAATCTACTTTGAAAGATTTATTGGGGTAATATCAGTAGCTATCGGTATAGTGATGTTATTGCAAAAGTTTCTGTGAAAATAGACAGAAGCAAGATTATAAATATCAAGAAGTTTGTGAGAGCAATATAAGTTCATACCACAATTCTTATGAGTAACATATTGAATAAACGACTCTAAGTAATATGACACATCTATTAGACCTTAATGGAGGGTAATATATATTCTCTCTATTAAGGCTTTTCTTTTAGTAGTCATTTCAAGACACACAGCCAGCTGCCCTCCGTAGAAGCTACAGGCAAAGGATAGAAGGGGGATTTCATGGAAGGCGTGTTGAAACAGATATTGGGATGAAAAATTTGGGGTAAAGGCGAAGCTTGTGGAAGTTTTTGTAATGTAGATTGGAAATAAATCATTTATGTTTACAACCTAGGGACGAGTAATAATGGAAGTAACTATCCATCCAAGAGCTATCTAAATGGGCTCATTACTGTATATACTGACCCAAATAATAGACCAACAAACTATGATAAGGAATATGGCTAGAGTCCAGATTTTGATGTATTAACTTCAGCATCAGGAGTTCCGGGGAGTCAGATAGTAAAAGATTTAGTTGAGGATAGTTTAGTTGCTTTATCAGGGGTTATCATTAAAAAGTCGATTGAAAGTGAAGCGGGTAGTAAAGTAGAGATTGTTGATAAAAGTAAGAAAACTTTCAAAATAAATGATTGGAATGATTATCCAGATGATTATGTGCCTAAACCAGATACTGAGAAAACTTGGGAACTGCTTGAGGGTGATACATATAATAGCGCAAGGAAAGCGGCAAATAAACAAAATGCTAAAATTAGAAAAGCAAATCCTGATGTTAGGGCAAATGAACTTGAGATTCATGAAATAGAGCCTATTAAGTTCGGGGGAGACCCAATAAATCCTGCAAATAAAGTAGGTATTCAAGGGAAGGTACATAAAAAATATGTTAGCCCCTGGTGGGATAAAATTAGGAATGCAGTCAAAAAGGCGTTAAAATAAATAGAAAGAATGTGGATACATGGATTATAAAAATAATGAATATTTAAAAGAACTTGATTTTAGTAGTCAACACCCTATTACAGTTGATGAATTGAATAAAATTGAAATTGCTGTGGGAATTAGCTTCCCACAGCAATACAAGGAATTTATGCTATTTTCCAACGGTGCAGTTGGTGAAGTAGGAAACAGCTGTTTAAGTATATGGGAACTTGAAGATGTCCAGGAGTTTTATGAAGATTGTTGTGAAGGTGGCTTAACTGATATTGTTTTGTTTGCATCAGATGGTGCAAAGACCGGTTATGGTTTTGATAAAAGAAAAATTGATACTCCTATAGTTTCAGTTCCGTTAGATTCTCTTGAAATAGATTATGTAGAGTTTTGTGCTAATAACTTAGATGATTTTATAATATACTTATATAATTATAATTGGGATGAAGATTAATTTTAAACAGCGATTATCAGCAAAAAGTGAGGGTGCTAAAATGAGCAATGGCAAAAATAATAATGACGCATATTCTAAGGCTAAAAAAAGTTGTAACTTGGCTAATAGAGAGTTAAGAAAAAACAATGAGACATTAAAAGGTCTGCAAATTCATGAAATCGAACCTGTAAAGCTTGGGGGAAATCCTACTGACATATCTAATAAAACATTTTTACCTCGAGACAGACACGCAAAAGTAGTTGTATGGTGGAACAAAAGGATTAGAGAAGCTAGGAGAAGTATGGAGGAATAGGTATGGATAAAAAGTATGATAATCTATTAGATAGAATTGAATTAAATTCTCCTTGTTCAAATGAGGCTATCAAAGAAGTTGAAAAGACTCTAGGGTTTATTTTTCCTAAGGAATATCTTAGCTTTCTACTAAGAAGTAATGGAGGCGAAGGTTGGGTAGGTGAGGATTCGTATCTATCACTGTGGAAAGTAGACGAAATTGTAACTTTAAATGAAGCATATCAAGTGGGTGAGTTTGCTCCAGGACTTATAATATTTGGTTCGGATGGAGGTCTAGATGCCTACGCGTTTGATACTAGGACTGAGAGTGCTGTAATTGTTGAAGTACCATTTATAGGTATGAATCTAAGAGAAGTGAAATATTGTAGTAGCACTTTTGTGGAATTCCTAGAATATTTATACAGTAAGGAATAATATAATCGTCGAAATACTAAATTCACAACATACATGCGATAGGGGATGGAATGCCATAGGCAATGGGGAAAGATATGAGATGGTATTAGGACATCACGATATTGGTTTAAGAGAAGTAATATGGGCAAAGTAAGATTTAAACATAATCTATGTATTAAATAGCTACCAATATGGCAGGATATTCTATCCTGCCATATCTATTTTCCAGTATGATGCCAATGGAAGCCTCATCAAGGAAACAGATAAAGGAAAAACCACAACCTACAGCTACAATGAAAAAAATGAGCTGACAGCCATTGCTTTTTCAGACGGAACCGATTTAAAATATAAGTATGATGGCTATGGCAGAAAAGTAAAGAGAGAAGAGACCTATCCAGCCAATGACAATGGACACCTAAAGACTTTCACGGACAACATCCTTTATGACGGACGACAGGTTATGAAGGAATATGAAAAAGATGGAGATGAAATCAGCCAATACTATCTGGCAGGAGATCAGCCAGTGGCAAGGAAGATGTATGGCTACCATGACAGAAAGCCCCAAGGTGGACCGATCATTCAACCTACGGGATTGATGACCTACTATCACTATGATGGACTAGGCAATGTCATGGATCTAACAGACACCCAGGGACGAGATGTGGCGAAGTTCCGCTACAGTGCCTTTGGAGAAGTCTTTGCAGGGATCATGTCTCCTTACAACTACCATGGTATCACAGGAAAAGAATATGATGCCAAGGCAGGCTTGATGCATTATTCCAGCCGATGGTATGATCCATCAGTGGGAAGATTTACCCAACCTGATACATATAAAGGAGAAATAGGGCAGCCGCAACTATCCCATCCATATGTCTATGTAGGAAATAACCCGATTAACAGGATCGACCCAACGGGTCACTATATGGAGGGTGACGAAGATTTAGGTATGTCCGATGAGGACTGGGATGCCATAGGAGAATTGGGTGATGCATGGAACAATACCGATGATCCCGATGAGAAAGCAAAGTTTCATGAAGAAGCAAACAGAATTCGAGACAGATATAGACCTGGCGGTAGCGGTGGAGATGATACCGGCTCTGACTGGGATGATGATGACGATGATGGTGGATATTCAACACCTTCAAGACCAGCCTATGAAACAAGGGAAATTGAGTATAACGGAACATCCCCTGGTATAAATCCGAAGATAAGTAGTGTTCAAGCTAAGCAACCTCCATTAAACATGGATTTGAAAACGAAGCAGTTACTAGCTCAGGATGCTAGAATTAAGGGGACGAGTAATAATGGAAGTAACTATCCATCGAAGAGTTATCTAAATGGGTTCATTACTGTATATACTGACCCAAATAATAGACCAACAAACTATGATAAGAAATATGGCTATAGTCCAGGCGTTGACGTTTTAACTTCAGCATCGGGAGTTCCAGGAAGCCAGATAGTAAAAAATTTAGTTGAAGATGCTTTGATTACTTCAGCAGGGGTTATCATTCCAAAAGAGGTAGAAAGACAAGCTAAGAAACTCTCGCCAGAAGCAAAAAAAGGACTCGAAAAGGCTCTTGAAGCACTTGAGACTGGAGATACAAGAGGTTTAAATGATCATCCTTTATCAGGAAATAGAAAAGGACAGCGGGCAGTTGATATTAAAGGCACAGGAAAAGGTAGAGGTGCTGGAAGGGTGATCTTTGAAAAACTTCGTGATGGAGGAATTAAGATAATTGAAATTATAACAGATCACAAATATTAAGAAATGCGAGGCGGTAAAAGTTGATGATGAAACATCTATTGTTAGAAGTTTATTGCGACTGTCAATCAGAGAATGGTCATATAGTACCCTCCCATTGTCTAAATGGTAGTGTTAGACCTGGTAGTCATTGTATTGAAAGCAATTGTGAATTTTTGAGTTATACCTACTGTCCAAATGAAATTGCATATGCTGGAGAAACAGGGGTAGTAGAAAGTTTAGATGACTTCATAGGATTTGGTGGGGAGATGGAACCAGATTCAAATGAGACATTAGAAAGAAATATTTTGATTACTAAATGGAAAGATATATGTATAAAGAAAATATCTGAAGCCTATGATGAGTATATGACATTTAAAAAAAGCTTAGAGAAATAATTTATTGAAGCTATATATTCTGCAGGTGAGTTTTTTGAGCGTGAAGTATAAAGGAAACGTACACGCTAAATATACTTAGCTAGCACGGTACGTGTTCGACTGTTTACATTAAGTCAGAAATATAATTGTACTATAAATGCACCACAATCCCTGCTAGTAATGTACAGAATATAGAATTAAGGGGACGGGTGAAGGTAACAACAAAGTATTATTAGCTTCGGCAGATACACTTCTATTACCTAAGCTATTATGGGAAGTACCTAAAGTTGATCCTAAACTTCTTCTAGAGGGAGCAAGGAAATATGTAGGAGTAAAAGTATTCTTAGATATATGGAATGCAAGTACAATTCAAGCAGGAGAAGAAGAGGGAGAAGCTCTAGTTAAGGTTAAAGAACCAGCTAGTCATGGTAGCCTACAAAAGCAAGTGGAAAAAGGACAAGCACCTAGAGAGGTTGATAGAGTAGATAAACCTCATGTTCCGGGACAAAAACCACATGTTCATTTTAAGGACGGGACTTCCTTAAACAATGATGGAACAATACATGATGCGCATAAAGGAACTCCTAATCCAAGTAATAAAACAATAGATTGGTTAAATGAAAATGGATGGAAAGCGGGGAACTAGTCGTGAAAGTATTTGGATACCAAAAAGATAGTGAAGAATTAATAGAATTACAAGAGGTTTCTTTTCAATCCGATATACGAGAATTAGATAAGATAATTGAATTTTTACAAGAGGTAAAAGAACATCATAGTAAAGTTATTGGCGAAGTGGAGTTATGCCATTCGCATTTTCGCGATTGGGATGTTGGCTGGAAAGCTGGCTCAACAGATATTATCGTTGTAACAACTTCTAAGGATAAGTAGAATTTAGCTGAGTAATGCGACAAGGGGACAGGATGCCGTAGGCAATGAGGAAAAGGATGTAATGGCACTAGGACATCACGATAGTGAGCAGTAGAAAACAGTAAGTGGAAAATAAGGTTTAAACATGATCGATGTAATTAAATAACTATAAATATGGCGGGATATTAAGTCCTGCCATATTCTTTTCCAGTATGATGCCAATGGAAGCCTCATCAAGGAAACAGATAAAGGAAAAACCACAACTTACAGCTACAATGAAATAAGTGAGGGACAAGGGGACAGGTACATTGTCCCTAGAATCAAAGCATGATATGATTAATTTGAGGTGATTATTATGCCAAGACAAGCACGGGAAAAAAGTAGCAGTAAAATATATCATTTAATGTTACGCGGTATCAATAGACAGAATATCTTTGAAGATGACGAAGATAGACTAAGGTTTATAGAAAGAATAGCGTATTATAAAACAATTAGTAACTATGAACTATATGGATATTGTCTGATGGACAATCATATTCATCTACTCGTAAGAGAGATTGATGAATCTATATCTAAGGCTGTGAAAAGAATTAGCAGTAGCTACGTGTACTGGTATAATCAAAAATACGACCGATTAGGACACCTATTTCAAGAACGGTTTAAAAGTGAAGCTGTAGAGACAGACGAGCATTTTCTTATGGTTCTTAGATATATTCATCAAAATCCAGTTAAAGCAGGAATAACAAAAGATATGGGGAAATACTTGTGGAGTAGTTATAGAGAGTATGTCGAGATGCCAATCCATACTGATATAAATTTTGCCTTAGATATTTTTTCTGAGGATAGAATAAAAGGGATACAATTATTTCAAGCATTTATGAGCGAGAAAAACAATGATCAGTGCTTGGAATACAAAGAGAGAATCAAAATATCTGATAAAGAAATAATAGACTATTTCGAGCAGTTAGGAGTAGCAAATATAAGCGAACTGCAAAAACTTGAAAAAGAAAGACGAAATGAGATTATAAGGGAGATTAAAAAGGTAGAAGGTGTTACAATTAGGCAAATATCACGAGTAACAGGCATACCTAAAAGCATAGTAGATAGAGCTTAACCGGGACAATGAACCTGTCCCCTTGTCCCGTTCATTAAAGGGGAGGCGTATTAAACGATAGGTTTATGATGACCTATCTTTGTTTATTGTAAAAAGGAATTGCAAAAGATATAAAGAATTAAATAAGTATAATATGAAAGCACCTTCAAAGTTGGTGAACATGTACCTTATGGATTTGGAAGTCGTCTAGTCTATAGGGTAACGAATATTCTAGAGTATTTTAAAAAGGAAGGTAAAGATATGAAAGTAAAATTGATTTATAATCCTATTTCTGGAGATAGGACTTTTAAGAACCACCTTGACTATATCATCGATAAATTTCAGCAGAAGGGTATGCAAATAGAGCCTTATAGGACTAATAAAAAAGAAGAACTGGACAAGATGATTTCACAAATGGATGGTGCTAATTATAAAAAGATATTGATTGCTGGTGGAGACGGCACCATAAATCAGGTGGTCAATAGTTTGTTAAGGTATAATATTGACCTGCCCATAGGAATATTCCCAGTTGGGACAGCCAACGATTATGCACAATATTTTAATCTACCCCAGGGCATTGAAGAAATTGTTGAAATTCTTTTAAGAGATAATTATACATTATCCGATGTGGGTTTGGTGAATGATCGGTACTTTATCAACGTAGCCAGCCTCGGGGTATTGATTGATATCAGCCAGAAAACCAACACAGAGCTTAAAAACAGTCTAGGTGTACTGGCCTATTATCTAAATGGTATCACAGAGCTTCCTAAGTTGAAACCAGTAAATATAAAAGTGAATAGCAGCACCATGAATTACGATGGGGAGATACTATTTATGCTGATTATGAATGGCAGGTCAGCAGGCGGATTTCACAAGATCGCGCCAACCGCCTCTATCAATGATGGCTTGCTAGATGTGTTCATCTTTAAGAAATGTCCCATATATGAGCTGGCTGCCCTATTACTGACCGTAATCAATGGGGAGCATATCAACAATTCAAATGTAATACATTTTAAAACAGAGGATTTATTCATCGATACAGTCGGTGAAGTCAGCACAGACTTGGATGGGGAAGGCGGGCCTGTATTTCCGCTTAATCTCCGAATTATCTCCCAAAAGCTCAAAATCATCACCCGCTATAATAACGAAGATGGCAGTGTACCCCAGAAAAACCTGGAACTGCATCATGTGAGGAAAGCATTCCAGCAGATTTCAAAGGGTTTTGTAAATGAGATTCAAAAACATGGGGAAACAAAAGGTGAAAGAAAGGTGATAGATGATCTTAGAGAACTATTTAGAAATCTTCCCCGCCATAATACATTTAGTTATGTGAACAAGGGTTCGTTAAGTGAAGACTTTTTTAGGGACGCGGAAAAAACTCTGGATAATGGGTATCTATATATTGTGTTATCAAGTACCGGCAGTGCGGCAGGTGAGACCATTGCAAAGGTGACGAACAAAAACTATTCCCATTCTTCCCTATCTTTTGATGAAGAATTAAAAACAATTATTTCCTATAATGGGGGAGAGAAGATCTATTCACCGGGATTAAATCTCGAAATGTTGGAGTTTTTCTATCAGAAAGAGGATGCCAATATTTTAATCTACAGGATTGAGGCAACCTACGAGCAAAAAAAACAGGTATTGGAGCATATAAGAAAGATTAATCAAGAAGGCAGTTCTTATAATGTGCTAGGATTGGTATTGCCCTATTCCCACAAAGACAATATTATGTTCTGTTCTCAATTTGTTTACAATATGTTGAGACAGGCTGGTCTTACATATTTCGATAAAAGATCTGAGTCAGTGAAACCTACGGATTTTGTGGAACTTGATTATGAACGGAGATTAGAATTTTGCGGGAAGGTTGTTATTAAGGATGCAATCCTAGGGAGAAAATAAGCCAATGCCCTAGGGCATTAGAAAAAACTGCCATGAGAAATATAGCG
Source organism: Anaerosolibacter sp. (assembly GCF_029240175.1). GTDB lineage: Bacteria > Bacillota > Clostridia > Peptostreptococcales > Thermotaleaceae > Anaerosolibacter. The sequence continues at coordinate 26,791 of NZ_JARBTM010000035.1, read as the reverse complement.
AAAATAGGTCCCAAATATGAAAAATATGACGTATCCCTTTACTAGCAAAAAGATGAAGCTAAAGGGAGGACATAAAATGAAAAAAAAGATTATATCAGGAGTTATGGCAGGCTTATTAAGTATTGCACCTGTATTTGCAGATGAAACGACAATCACAACTGATCCAGGTATCACACCAGATAGTGTATTATATTCTGTGGATCAGTTGGTGGAGGATATTCGCCTCTCCATGGTATCAGATATTGAGAAAAAAGCGGAGCTGTTGATTGCCATTACCCAAGAGAGATTGGCAGAGGCCAAGCAGATGACAGAAGAGGATAAAATTGAATATGTGAATAAGGCAATGGAAGCCTATGGAGAAAGAATAGAGGAAGCCTTTGAAATCGTATCGGAAGCAGTGCTAAAGGAAAGCATTGACAGTACTGTGAAAGAGACGTTAAAGCTTCAGCTGGAAGACTCGGCTGGTGTTATCGAGTCTGTAGAAGCCGTGGTAGATGATAATCAAAAAGAAGAATTGGCCGAAAAGAGGGATAGTGCTTATCTTGTGGCCAACGTGGTAGCAGATTTAGATCAAGAGAAAGTAATAACCTTGAGGGAAGAAAAGAAGCTGGGTTATGGACAAATTGCAAAAATATTCTTACTGGCAGATGCCACTGGAAAATCTGTGGAAGAAATTGCAGATATGATTACCAGCCAGGGAAAAGGCTTTGGAGAGATTACAAAAGAACTGGGAATACATCCTTCTCAATTAAAGGCTAAAGTACAAATCGAGAAAAAAGTTCAGCTAGATAACCAGCTTGAAGAGGCAAAGACGACTCTTGAGGGAGCTCAGGAAGAACTAGAAAAGGCAATAGAAGATGCAAACGAAGAAGCGGTGAAAGCGATTGAGAAAAGGATAAGTGAAATAGAGAAATTAGTAAAGGAAGCAGAAGAAAGTAAGGAAAAATTAGAGAAGGAATTAGAAGAAATTAAAGAGAAGATTCAGGAAGAATCTAACAAGTTAGAAGATGAAGATAAAGATGAAGATAAAGACGATGAAGATAAAGATGATGAAGAAGATGAAGAAGATGAAGAAGATGAAGTGAATAAAAAGGAACAGAAACCATTAGAGAAATTTAAGAAACAAGAAGAAAAACGATTGGAAAAGATGATGAAAGAACAAGAGAAAGAGCAGAAGAAAAGAGAGCTGGAATTAAAGAAAGAAGGAAAGAAAGAGCAGAAAAACAGCAAAGGTAAAAAAGACAACTAAGATGAATATTTAGAAAAACCAAGCATAATTCAGTGAGACAGGTCCCATGGGGAACCTGTCTTTTTGATGTTTGTAGAGAATAATTTCAATAAGATCTGAATACATCTTTATAATAGGACAAGTAACAAAATGAAGAACTGAGAAGAAGAGCAAATCAGTGTGGAAAAAAGATTGGAAAATAATAGACTGTATAGGGGGAGAGGATAATGATAGGCATTGTAATTGTATCCCATAGTCAAAAAGTGGCAGACGGTATTAAGGAAATTGCGGAAGAGATGAATCATGGGAAAGTCGAGATTAAAGCTGCCGGCGGGGTTGATGAGGATGACGGTAGGATTGGAACCAGTGCTTTTAAAATAAAAGAAGTGATCGAAGGAATTCATTATATTGAAAACATACTCTTATTTGTGGATATGGGTAGTGCAGCTATGAACGCAGAAATGGCTGTGGAAATGCTTGACGAAGAAATAAAACAAAAGGTATGGCTGGTAGATGCACCATTAGTCGAAGGTGTGATAGCAGCAACAATTCAGGCTTCCATAACGGACAGCATAGAAGATATTCTCGCAACGGCTATGGAAAGCAGAGATTTTCAGAAATTTAGTGGATAAATATTGGTGTCAAAAGAAAATTTTCTAAAAAGCTGACAGCCCTATCATATATTAAGGACAAGGTAAATAAGTATATAGGGGAACCTATAAAAGGAACATTCAAAGAATACTTAAATAAAAAATTAAAGGGGGATAAGAAAATGAGAAGATTGGTTAACAATCCTTATGATGTGGTGGAGGAAATGCTAGAAGGCTATACCAAGGCTTTTCCCAATCATGTAAAGCTATTGGAAGATGATGGTCGGGTTGTTGTTAGTGTGAAGTCACCAATAGAGAACAAAGTGGGTATTATCATTGGTGGAGGTTCAGGACACGAACCCTTATTCTTAGGGTATGTGGGTGAAGGCTTTGCCGATGCAGCAGTTGTTGGAAATATCAATACTTCCCCATCACCGGAGCCATGTTACAATGCTGTAAAAGCAGTGGATGCAGGAAAAGGATGCTTATACATGTATGGCAATTATGCTGGTGATGTAATGAATTTTGATATGGGTGCAGAGATGGCTGCAGACGACGGTATTCGGGTAGAGACTGTACTGATTACGGATGATGTGTATTCTTCAGAAAATATTCCTGATAGAAGAGGTGTGGCCGGAGACTTCTTTGTTTTTAAGGCTGCAGCAGCAAAGGCAGCCATGGGCGCTGATTTAGATGAGGTAAAAGCTGCAGCCCTTAAGGCCAATGATAATACAAGATCTATGGGCGTTGCATTATCCTCCTCAACATTGCCTGTAACAGGGAAGACAATATTTGAAATGGAAGATGGGGATATGGAAGTAGGTATGGGAATCCATGGAGAGCCTGGGGTAAGAAGAACAAAGCTTGCACCGGCGGATGAAGTCGTAGATGAAATCATGAAATACGTTATCGCGGACCTCCCTTTTGAATCAGGAGATGAAGTTGCTATCCTTGTAAACAGCTTAGGGGCAACACCATTGATGGATCTACATATTTGTTTTAGAAAAGCAGCCCAAATCTTAGAAGAAAAGGGAATCAACATTTACAAATCTTTCGTTGGACCTTATGCTACATCTATGGATATGGCGGGAATGTCCATTACCTTGATGAAGGTAGATGACGAGCTAAAGGCATTGGTTGACTATCCATGTGACACACCTTACTGTGTCATTAAATAGATCAAAGGCTCTTAGGCAGCAACGTAAGAGGGAGGAGAGACGAAGGAATGTATGAAGACTTTTTGATAGATAAGGTTTACTTTGTAAAAGTAATTGAGGATTTAGCCCAGATGATAGAGGAAAAAAGAGATTATCTAAGCGGTCTAGATTCCGACATTGGAGATGGAGATCATGGAATCAATTTGAGCATAGGTTTTCGAGAAGTTATGAAGAATCTAGGAGACTGGCAGCAGAAGGATCTAACATTCCTTTTCAAGAAAATGGGTATGGCTTTATTGGGAAAGGTAGGTGGATCCGCAGGCCCTCTATATGGAAGCTTTTTTATGAAGTTTGCAGAACAAGCAGGTGGAAAGGAAGCTGTAAGTTTTGTAGAGCTTTATCAGATGTTCAAAGCAGGGATCGAGGCCATTGAGATGCGGGGAAAAGCTGTAGTAGGAGAGAAAACCATGGTGGATGCCCTTCGCCCTGGGTTAGATGATTTTACAAAATCTATTGAAGAGGGTTTAGAACCTAAGTCTGCCTTCGAACGGTTTGTAGCTGCGGCAAGACAAGGCTCAGAGGCGACAATTCCGCTGGTAGCAAAAAAGGGTAGAGCCATGCGACTGGGAGAGCGGGCTATAGGCCATCTGGACCCCGGGGCAGCTTCTGCGGTATTAATCCTCGAGATATTTTACAATAATCTATAAGAATGGGAAGGGACCAATTGACGGTATACAGCCGTCGATTGGTCTATCTATTCAAGGGAGAACTTAACCATAGAGGTGAAAAGATCATGAGAAAAAAGATTGTAGGGACAAGTTGGAAAACACACATCTATTCCATGGGGGAAGGAAAAGCGCTAGCCCAGGAGATTAAAGAAAGGGTGGGGGATGTAGAAAATATTGATATTTTTATTCTGCCTACGTATCCTTTAATCCCTGCCATTGCAGATATTCTTCAAGACAGCTATATCAAATGGGGTGCGCAAAACGTTTCCCATAGAGAGAAAGGGGCGCTTACAGGGGAAGTACCACCCAAAATCTTAAGGGAACTGGGATGCGAGTATATAGAGATCGGTCATGCAGAAAGAAGGAATATTTTTCATGAAACCGATGAAATGGTCGCCAAAAAAGTAAAACTTTCCTTAGACTATGGGATGGTACCAGTCGTTTGTATAGGTGAGTCAAAAGAAGAGAAGGATGAAAAACTAAGCAAAATCAAATTAAAAACCCAAATACTATGGGCCATGAATAGTCTTGGAGAAGAAGAAAGAAAAAAAGTTATATTGGCCTATGAACCTATTTGGGCTATTGGACAAGATGAAGCCGCCCATCCTGATTATGTAGAAGAGGTTCACAGCTTTTTGAGACAGACTCTTCAATCAGAGTATGGAAATGAATCTAGTGATAGGATTCGAATCATCTATGGTGGCTCTGTAAACCCAGAGAATGCTTTGGAATTATCGAAGCAGGAAAATATCGATGGTTTGTTTATTGGAAGATTTGGGTTGAAAGCTGTGGATTTTGAAAGAATTACACAGGCAGTTTTACAGTGCCAAAGGTAAGTACAGTGAGGGATGCTGTTGGAACAATATATTTGAGGTATAGGGAGTGAAAAGATGAGAATTGCTGTGGGCTGTGATCAAAATGCCTATGACCTAAAAATGATCATCATAAATCATCTAAATAAAATTGGAATAGACTTCACAGATTTTGGGTGCCATAAGGGCGAAAATGTGCTTTATCCCGATGTGGCACATACTGTAGCAAAGGAAATTGCTGATGGAAAATATGACCGAGGAATTCTTCTATGCGGTACTGGAATTGGTATGGCAATCACTGCCAACAAAGTTCCAGGTATAAGAGCAGCCACATGCCATGATGTTTTTTCAGCAGAAAGGGCAAGAAAAAGTAATGATGCCCAGATTATAACCATGGGTGCCCAAATCATAGGATCGGAATTGGCAAAAATGCTGATCGACGCTTGGCTTGCATCAGAATTCCAAGGGGGAAGATCAAAGCCAAAGGTCGATCTCATCAATGAGATCGATGCCGTGTATCATCAGAAATAAATGAAGAGAAGGGTAATAAATTTATTATAACTCCACCATCAGAAGTGTGGAGTTATTTCTTTATCTGATGGTATATTTTACAGTGGTGAAGACAGCGACCCGTAGGAATGCCATAAAATCTAGGCGGGTTGCATACTATGCAACCCCTACGTTGAAAATCATGATCTATGAATTTATGTCTTATCTTTCTTATGTTACGAGATAATGCTAAATATAAAAGCATGTCCTTCAATTATATGGTAATATATGTATAGAAAGATTGGGAATGAGGTAGGTATCTGTGAGAATAACAAAGAAACAGGCGGCACAATATATGTTGGCGTATCAAAATCTTCTTTTTCCCGATAAATTGCAGGGAAAAGAAGGGATTCTAGACTATATGGGTAAAGTAGGGTGTATACAGTATGATCCTTTGGATGTGGCTGGATATAATTCCCACTTGGTGCTGCAGTCCCGGATAAAACAATATAGGTCTGAATACTTGCAGGAACTTTTATACGTAGAGCGCAAACTTCTGGATGGATGGGATAAAAATATGGCAATTTATTCAGTTCAGGATTGGCCATATTTTGAAAGATACCGACGAGAAGCTTTTGAGAGATACGGGGATACGTTTAAGGAAATGGAGACAGTACTGAACACGATACGAAAAGCAATTGACACAAAAGGGCCCCTATCTTCTATAGATATAGAGGTTGATGGTACCATTGACTGGGCGTGGGCACCAACTCGTATTGCCCGGGCCGCCCTGGAAAGTATGTACTTTTGGGGAGAGTTCATTATCCATCATAAGGTGGGAACACGAAAATTTTATGATTTTACCAATAAACATATTCACCGTGATCTATACCTAAAGCCAGACCCCAATGTAACGATGGAAGCATATTTTGAATGGCATGTAAAACGAAGAATCGGGGCATTAGGGCTTTTATGGAACCGCCCTAGTGATGCTTGGCTGGGAATACACTGGATGAAAAGCAAGGATAGAACGGCAGCTATCATAGAGCTTGAGAAAAGGCGTGAAATTATGGCCATAGAAGTTGAGAATATTGATCAGCCCCTTTACATAAGAGCAGAAGATATATCCCTGTTTCATAAAGTGATAAGTTCAGAAATCGAGGGAGTAAGGGCGTCATTTATTGCGCCGCTAGACAATTTATTATGGGATCGAAAATTGATTAAAGAGATTTTTGGATTCGAGTACACCTGGGAAGTATATAAACCTGCTTCTGAGCGTAAATTCGGATATTATGTATTGCCTGTTTTATATGGAGGGCAATTTGTTGCCCGACTGGAGCCAAAGTTCCACAGGAAAACAAAGACATTAGAAATTGTTAACTGGTGGTGGGAGCCTGATATTTTGGTTAGTGAGAAATTAAAGAAAGCTTTGTTAGAATGTATGATGGAGTTCGTCATGTATCTGGGTGCAGCAAAAGTAGTATTAAATTCGGAAGGAAATGCTGTGAAACATTTGGAATGGCTAAAGGAGCTTCTTGAAGAGCAGGCACAGCATGATTAGGAAATAATTTATCTAAATAAGGTATATTTCTTAGATAAGTATCGTATGTTTATTATAGTACGAGCTGTAAGATTAGGTATTACTTCTAGAAATCAAATAAAACTTAATTTAAATGGATTAGAAATGGGAAAAAATTTTAAAAATGTTAAATTAATATTTAACATAGAGCAGGAAAAGTTAAATTTATGGCGAAAGTAGTATAAATGTATCATAAATATTTCCAATATTAAATGGGGGTGTAATCATTGAAAAAAGCAATTGCATTAGCAGTATGTGCTTCATTTATGTTCTCTTCAGTTGCATTAGCAGCAGATAGTGTGACATTGAAGCAAGGGAATGTAGATGTTGTAGCGGCCGCTACAGCATGGACGCCAGCACCGGCACCAGCTCCAAAGCCAGCACCGGCACCGGCTCCAAAACCAGCAGCACCAAAGGTTCAAACGCCAGTTGCAGCACCAGTAAAGGCAGATGGAACACTACAGTTAGGTTCAAAAGGAACTGCAGTTAAGGATTTACAAACAAAGCTTAACGCCAATGGATACAAGTTAACAACCGATGGTATCTTTGGAAAGTTAACGTTAGCTGCAGTAAAGGATTATCAAACAAAGAATGGTCTTACAGCTGATGGTATCGTTGGCGCAGCAATGATGGAAAAGTTAAATGCACCAGCTGCTACACCAAAGGTAGATGTTGTAAGTGCTGCGACAAAAACAATGGTAACGGATGAAGTAGCTTTGTTAAAGGGAATCAGCAAAGATGGATCTTGGATTGTTCTTTTCGAAAAGGACTTCACAACAGACAAAGAGCTTGTACTGGATGGAGAATTTAAAAACAAAGAAAAATTAGACAGAAAGTTAGCCCTATACACACAAGATGCAGATAAAAAAGTAACTGGTAGCTTTACGTTAACAGCACCAAAATTAACAGTGAAGAGCCCAGCGACGAGAATTCAAAATGGAACTTTCAAAGGGGATCTTTATGTTTCAGCACCAAACCTACAATTAAGGGGTGCTAAAATTGTTGGAAATGTATATTTCACAACGCAAGAAGCGAAAGATACATTCACTATGGATGCTAAGAGTTCTATAACTGGAGAGAAAGTATTAATTCAGCCAGATGTAGTGACAACGGCTTCTTTAGTAGATAGTGCTGCTGCTTTTGAAAAAGGAATCAGCAAAGATGGTACATGGATTGTTTCTCTTGTTAGAGACTTAAAAATAAACAAAACACTTCTTTTGGAGGGCGAGTTTACAAACAAAGACCTTCCTGCGCGTAAAATAGCTCTTTACAGCCAAGACGAGAAGAGAGCTACTACACGTAAATTTACATTGGAAGCGCTAACATTAACAATTAAGAGCCCAAATGCAAGTATCCAAAAAGGAACTTTCAAAGGTGACTTATATGTGGCAGTACCAAACTTCAAATTGGTAGATGCAAGAATTGAAGGAGATGTGTACTTTACAACAAAAGAAGCTCAAGAAACATTTAGTGCGGATGCTACTAGTGTTATTACAGGAAAGCAAGAATTAATCGCTGTAGATACTGTTTCATCAGCCACAGAGGTTGTGGTAACGAATGAAGAGGAATTAACAAAAGCAGTAGGTCAAGAGGGCGCCTGGATCGTTATCTTCACAGAAGATGTAGCTACGGATAAGGAGCTTGTTTTAGATGGTTACTTTACAAATGATGAGAAGCCACAGCGCAAGGTAGCACTTTATAGCCAAGATGATAAGCGAAATGTAACTGCTAGATTCACTTTGACAGCACCGAAGCTGACAATTAAGAGTCCTATGGCTAGCCTTCAAAAAGGAACTTTTAAGGGTGACATCTATGTTAGAGCAAAGAACTTTAAGTTGGTAGATACGAAGGTTGAAGGGGATGTATATTTCACAACGCAAGAAGCGAAAGATACATTTACAATGGATGCTACAAGCTCTATAACTGGAAAGCAGATTTTAGCAGACGTAGATGTTGTGGCAACAGCTTCTCTTGTACATGATGGCGTTGCTTTTGAAAAAGCAATAGCTAAAGATGGTACATGGATTATTTGCCCATTAAGAGACTTAACAATTGATAAGGATCTTGTGGTAGAAGGTGAATTTAGAGATAAGAATCTACCAGAAAACGATTTTAAACGTAAAGTAGGTCTTTATACTCATAACGATCCAACAGATAAGAAAAAAGCAACCCACAGCTTTACATTAACAGCACCATCTATAACATTTAGAAGTCCAAAGTCTACCCTTCAATACGGTACTTTTGTTGGTGATATCTATGTTGAATCCAATAACTTTTCTTTAGTTCGTAATACAGTTAAAGGAAACATTTATTTCGCTACGCAAGAAGCAATGGATACTTTTACAATGGATGAGTTTAGCTCTGTTTCAGGAGTGAAAGTAGTAAAGCAAAAGTAATTTCCATCACTTAAAGTATAATAAGAAATCCAAGGCCAGGAGCAATTGTTCCTGGCTTTTTTCTTAAAGAGAAGATAAATAGTGTAAATATGGGGAGGCTAGAATCATACATTGGAGTAATCGTTGCGATACATATTGAAGAAAGGAAGCCGTAGGAGATGAAGAGAATAGGATGTTTACTGATTCATGGGTTTGGAGGAAGTGTTTATGAAGTAAGCACTTTGGCGGAATATCTTGAAGATAAAGGCTGTGGGGTAATATGCCCTACTTTAAAAGGACATACGGGAAGAAAAAAAGACTTACGGGGAATCACTTACCATGACTGGCTGGATTCGGCTGAAATAGCCTTAAAGGAATTGATGCAATCCCATGAACATATAATAATCATTGGATTTTCTATGGGCGGTTTGATTGGAATCAACTTGGCTTCAAAGTATAAGATAAATGAATTAATAACGATTAATACACCTATATATTATTGGGACTTTAAAAGAATTTACTTGAATATCGTCCGGGATTTACAAAACAAAGAATATGGAAATATTCGACGATATGTGAAGTCATCAGGCAATGCAACGTTATCAGCACTGCTACATTTCAAATTGCTGCTCACCAAGACGAAGCCTATGATCAGAAATATAAAGTGTCCGGTGTTTGTGACACAAGCATTGGACGATGATACGGTGCGAATGGAAAGTGCCCACTATATCCATGATAGGGCAGGAAGCAAAAGAAAAAAACTAAGGTTTTATGACTATGGAGGGCACTTGATTTTGCGAAGTCCTTCAGCTTCAAAGTTGATGGAGGATATATGGGAATGTATTGCTGAAATTGAATAATATTGATGGCGATGGAGAGATTTGCATTTTCTACCTAGATCTTTTTATTGAAGTAATAATTGATAAAAAATTTAGAAGCTGTGGAGTAGGAATGATGAACAATACTTTCGTCTAGACTTTATTCCATAGGGACTAAAGGATGGGAAATTTGTAAAGGGGGACAAAGAAAATGAAGGAAAGTTTTATACAATCAGATAGAATTGCATTAAGAACTACCGTGGAAAGTGATCTTGATTACGTATTGGAGGCTGAACAGGACCCAGAGAACAGTCCCTATGTAGCGCAGTGGTCAAGGACACAGCATCAAGAGGCAATGAAGGATTCTGATATTCTTCACTTGGTCATAGAAGATAGGATGGAGAAAAGAGCTGTAGGATATATCATCATTGCTGGAGTGGAAAGTACCCATAAGAGTATGGAGTTTAGAAGAATTGTTGTTACAGATAAAGGAAAAGATTATGGAAGGCAAGCATTACAACTGGTAAAAAAACTGGCTTTTGAAAAACACAAGATTCACCGTTTATGGCTGGATGTGCGGGAGCATAATCATCGTGCCCAGGAATTATATCTATCCGAAGGGTTTATAAAAGAAGGACTGCTGAGAGAGTGTGTGTTGTATAAAGGAAAGTATGAATCCATATGGATAATGTCTATGTTAGAAGAAGAATACTTAAAAATTAGATAGATGCTCTTTTGCTAGCCTCATAAATGAATGGGGCTTTTTTATTTAATAGGAAAGTTCTACTTTCCTATTAAATAAAAATCAGGGGTGCAGGGGAAGTATTCCCATGCCGTAGTCAGAGGGGTGCTCAGGCTGCCTATCAGCCGTCGAAGGGGAACTAGGTTCCCCTAGCGAAGCAGCTTTGCTGCTTTTTTATAGTATGAGTAAGAAGAGGTGCAGATGAAGCATTGACAAAAGATTAAAAGAAGAATATACTAAAATTAAAAAAGAACAGGTGATTTTTAATGCAAGTGCAAAAAGAAGAAGTACGGGATGCAATCATAGAAAAAGCAGCAGATGCTTTTTTTCAGCATGGTTTCGAGAAAGCGTCCATTCGAAAAATTGCAAAAGAGGCTGGTACTACTATTGGTAACTTATATAATTACTTTGAGAATAAAGAAGAATTATTTTATATCATCATGAAGCCAACCTATGATCGTTTTATAAACTTTATGAACGAACATCATAACCATCAGGAGCATCACGAAGGACAGTGGATAAATCCAGGTGAAATTCAAGATTTACTGAAGGAGATGATAAATGATCTGGACAGGGTATTTACTAGAGAACTGGTCATTCTGATTGATGGGAGTAAGGGAACAAGATATGAACATGTACGAGAAGAATTGATTTTATTTCTTATAGAGCATTTGAATGGGCATTTGAGTGAAATTGCTCAATTGACCAATAGACAGTTTCAACCTGAGTTTTCTAGGGCTATTGCTTCTGGTTTTCTAGACGGTCTTTTGAGTATATTGAAGACAGTATGTTCGACTGAGGAAATGAAAACCTTGATCGGTCAGTATATTTTGTTCTATATATTCGGAATTATGGGATTTGCTTGGACAGAAAAAACGGGAAGATAGGATATATATTTTTTTATATTAAAAAAGAACAAATGATTTTTATTATATGAGATAATTGGTTTTTAAAATAGAGGAGGTATTGGCATGATTGTTGTAAAGGATTTAAAATTTACCTATCCAAAGGCAAGGGAAGAGACATTAAAAGGGATAGATTTTTCTATTAAGGAAGGGGAAATATTTGGATTTCTTGGACCTAGTGGTGCTGGAAAAAGTACTACCCAAAAAATATTAATCGGACTGTTGAAGGATTATACGGGTCAGGTATCTGTCATGGGAAAAGAGATAAAAGACTGGAACAGGGATTACTATGAGGAGATAGGCATTTCCTTTGAGCTTCCAAATCTCTATCAGAAGCTGACGGCCCTAGAAAATCTCCAACTGATCCAATCTTTTTATAAAGGCGAGACAGAAAAACCTATGAAGCTTTTAGAGATGGTAGGATTGGGAGATAAAGGAAACCTAAGGATATCCCAATATTCAAAGGGAATGAAAATGCGTTTGAATTTTATTAGAGCTCTCCTCCATAAACCAGATATTATTTTTCTTGATGAACCTACATCTGGCCTAGATCCTGTCAATGCAAAGAATATCAAGGATATCATTCTACAGCAAAAAAAGGAAGGGAAGACGATATTTTTAACGACCCATAATATGGCCGTAGCTGATGAACTATGCGATCGTGTGGCTTTTATTGTAGACGGAGAAATAAAGATGATTAACTCACCAAGGGAATTAAAAGTTCAAGGGGGGAAAAGGCGTGTTACAGTCGAGTATGTAGATCACGGCGTCATGGTAAAAAAAGATTTTCCGTTGGACGGGATCGGCTACGATCCATCATTTGTGGAGCTGCTGCAGCAAATGGAGATAAAAACAATTCATACTCAGGAAGCTACCCTTGAAGACATATTTATTCAATCCACAGGGAGGAAATTAATATGAGAAGACTCCTTGCATGCATCAAAGCGGATGTATATCTCCAAATAAAGTATGGCTTCTATGCAGTATATGGAATTATTACGATCGTTTATATTCTCCTGCTGAAGCAAGCAGCAATAGCAAGTCTTAAAACATTGGTACCTATGATTGTGTTTTCAGATCCATCTATGCTGGGCTTCTTTTTTATTGGCGGATTGGTATTATTGGAGAAGAGTGAAAACACTTTAGAGTATATCGCGGCGACGCCTTTGAGAATTAGTGAATATTTGATTTCAAAAATGATATCCCTAAGCCTTTTGGCTTTGCTGGCAAGCTTCGCTGTGACTCTTTTTTCTTATCCAGGTGATATACATCTAGGGCAGTTGACTATAGGTGTTGTTTTGACCTCCTTCTTCTTTATATTGGTGGGGTTTATCGCAGTGGCGCGATTTAACACGGTAAATGAATATATGTTGTCCTCGATTGTCTATATTACCTTTCTATTTTTACCCCTGCTCGATTATTTTGGTCTTTGGAGAAGCTGGATTTTTTATTTCTTTCCTACCCAAGCAGCGCTGGTATTAATAGGAGGAGCTTTTCAGACCTTGGCATCATGGAAGGTGGCCTACAGCATAGGGAGTTTGCTTCTATGGATTGGGGCAGCTTTTCCCGTAGCACACCGAGGATTCTACCGCTTTATCGTATTAAAGGAGGAGAGAAGAATCTCATGAAAAAAATCTATATCTTGTTGGTAAATGATTTGAGAAATATTTTACGTGAGCCAATGCTGAGCTTAGCATTTTTGGGGCCTTTTCTACTATCCTTGGCTATGAGATGGATGCTGCCCTCAGTAACAATCTATTTTGCTAACTATGTGGATTTAACATCACATTATCCCTTAATCTTTTCTTTCATGCTGTTGTTAGCAGCCATGCTTACAGGCATGGTTACAGGGTTCTTGCTGTTGGATGAAAGAGATGATCAAATATATATGACCTTAATTGTGACACCCTTGGGAAAGGAAGGCTATACCCTATATCGCATCATTTTTCCCATGGTCATCAGTTTTTTTTACGCCATCATTGCTCTGCCAATAGCAGGAGTAGGGCAGATACCTGTAGGTTTCGTGATTCCCATCGGATTGCTGGCAGCCTTAGAAGCACCGATTATGGCATTATTCTTGGCCTGCTTTGCAGGGAATAAGGTGGAAGGCTTGGCATTGTCTAAGGGGTTCGGATTATTGATGATTCCACCGATAGCAGCATATTTTACGGATTCCAAGTGGCAGCTATTAGCAGGTATAAGTCCATTCTATTGGCCAGTGCAGGCGTTTTTAGCTGCTGGAGAATCAGGTAGTGCCTATTGGTTTTATATTTTTGGAGGTATATTGATCCATAGTATACTATTATATGGATTAACAAATCGATTTATAAAAAAAATGGGATAAAAGAGGAAGTAGGCTGTGCTGAGATCCGATGTATAAAAAGCTTTCTGCAATTGCAGAAAGCTTTTTATACTTTTACATAAACAAAATTGAAACAAATTCGTATTCAAAGTGTATTACATATTATGGGAGCTTTTGTAAAAAACAGGAGAGGTTTTGTTATCATTGAAGTGTAGCCCTGGATGACAACGTATTGCGATCAATGAAGAAGATTATATAGAAAGAAGGGAGAACAATGAAAGATTTTGAAGAAAATCAGCTTGGGCATATACCAGAGCTGGAACAAAAAAAGAATATATTCGGTAGATGGGCAGGCTTTTTTATAAGTAGATACAGAATCGTATATTTACTTATTGCTGCTATACTGATTTGGGGGATTGGAGCGTACTTGAGGATGCCGCGGGAGCTTCAACCCGAGGTTATTTTACCCTACGGACATGTGTTAACCACTTATGTAGGGGCTGCACCAGAAGAAATGGAGGCACTGGTTACAAAAAAAATCGAAAAGAAACTAGATGAATTAGAAAAGGTAAAAAGTATAAACTCGTCTTCAGGATATGGCTATTCATCGGTTTTTGTAGAATTTGAGCAGGGCGTTGATATGGACAGCATGATGCAAAAGATGAGAGATAAGGTTTCGGCAGTACAGTCGGAGCTTCCAGCTGATGCAGAAGTACCTCAAATCATGAGCCTGGAAACCAACAACACACCGATCATGATCATAAATGTCAGCGGAGATTATGATTTTGTTACACTGAAAAATTATGCTGAAAGGATCAAAGAGGAGATTGAAAAAAATAAGGAAATTACAGAAGTACAGATCATAGGTGGCCTTGAGCGTGAGATAAAGGTGATTGTGAATCCACAAAAATTATCGGTCTATAACATATCTTTAGAGCAAATTAAGAATGCTATTGCCCTGTCCAATATAAATTTTCCAGGTGGAGATATTGTCTTGGACAATAAAAATTATAATATCCGTACTGTAGGCGAGTTTGCTAATGTAAAGGATCTTGAAAATGTAGTGATTACATACATGGGAAGTAGTCCTTTGTTTTTAAAGGATATTGCAGAAATTGAAGACGGGTATGCTTCTCCCAAGTCCTATTCCAGAATGTCAAACCATTTGGGTACAAATGAAGCCAGTGTAAAAAAGGCAGTGGCCATCACAGTGAAAAAGAAGGAAGAGGCAGATGTCATCAAAACCAGCAACAAAATCCATAAGTTGTTGGAAAAGGGAGAGGGTAGTCTATACCCGAAAGAACTGCAGGTAGAAGTCAGCGGAGATACAGCCGAATACGTAGAGGATGAACTGGGAACGGTGGTGCAGAACTCCAAATCAGGACTCCTGCTTGTGATTATTGTATTGTTTCTTTTCATTGGTTTTGGAGAGTCTCTGGTGGTGTCTATGGTTATTCCCTTGTCCATATTAATTGCCTTTGGATTGATGGACATCACGGGGATGACGTTTAACAATATCACATTGTTTTCATTGATATTGGCCGTGGGAATGTTAGTGGATAATGGAATTGTCATCATGGAGAATATTGATCGATTAAGGTTGATGGGACTTCCTACAAATGTAGCGGCGGAGGTAGGAACAAATCAGATAGCCCCAGCCGTGGCATCCTCAACCTTGACAACCCTGGCTGCATTTTTTCCAATAATGTTGACCACCGGAATTATGGGGGCCTTTATCAAGCCTATACCAATTACTGTTATCTTTGCCCTCAGTGCCTCGTACTTTGTGGCGATTACCATTACCCCAGCTTTATGTACCCTGGTATTGAAGGAACACCGTAGGGCTGAAAGGCTTGCAAAGCACCCTTTGATAGAGAAAGGATTAAAGGTTGCCTCGGTATTATTTGTATTTGTACTCTCCTTGTATGCCTTCAAAAATGAAGAAGGCGGCCTGTTGGGATTTGGTACATTATCTATTATTTTTGCGGTTCTGTTCTCAGGCGCTATGATCGCAAAGAAATTCCTAAGAAAAGGAGATAGGAAAGAGCACTTTATCATCGTTGGCTACGGGAAAATATTATATGATATCGTGAAGAGTAAGTGGAGGCGTCGGGCTGTTGTAGGGACAGTGGTTATTGCGTTTGTTCTAAGTCTAGCACTTATACCTTTGGGAATCCTAAAAGTAGAAATGTTTGCTCAAAATGACTATACACGCCTCTATGTGAATATTGAGGCGCCCCTGGGTACTAGTCTGGATACCACCTCAGCCATTGCAGAAGAGGTGGAAAAAAGACTATTATCCTTTAAAGAAATAAAAAGCTTTGTATCCAATGTGGGAATTACAGGGGCAGATAGTCTGGAGACAATCACGGTGGGCTCTGCCAGCAACCCAAATACTGCACGAATCATCATTGATTTACATGACAAGAAAGTGCGGGATAAGACCAGCATGGAGCTAGCTGTCATTTTCCGTGAAGCCATTAAGGATATCCCTGGCGCTAAGATTGAGGTCCAGGAATTGGAAGACGGACCTCCTACAGGGAAACCGATTTATATTGAGCTAAATAGTGAGAATTTTGAAGACTTAAAGTTGGTGGCAGATGATTTTACGGGTATTTTGAAATCACTTGAGGGAACAAGGGACGTGGAGAGCAGTATGGAAGAAGGTTCTCCCGAATTACAAATAAAGGTAGATAAGGAGAAGGCCAGTTATTTGGGTCTAGATGATATGACAGTGGCTTTGGGTATTCGAAACGCTGTAAATGGTCTAAAGGCAACAACCTTTAGAAATAACCAAGACGAAATTGATGTGATTATCCACACTTCAAAAGAAAAACTTCAAAGCAAAGATGATTTAGAAAAGATCTATTTTCCTTCGCGGCTGGGGCAGATGATTCCTCTCTCCCAAGTGGCAGAGGTGATAGAAACCAAGAGTATAACAGCGATCAATCATGAAGAATTAAAACGACAGGTTAGCATATCTGGTGATGTATTAACAGGGACGATCCCTGGAGATGTAACCAAGGCCTTTAAAGAAGCCATAGCAACCTATCCTATACCAGAAGGCATGACCATTGGATACGGTGGAGAGGAAGAAAGTATGCAGGAATCCTTTACAGATATGTTTACAAATATGGTTATTGCAGCAATATTGGTATTTCTTATTTTAGCCATACAGTTTAACTCTCTGTCTCAGCCTCTGATCATATTATTCTCGGTGCCCATGGCGCTGATTGGCGTCATGCCTGGCTTGGTGCTTACGGGAAATACCTTTGGATTTGTTTCCTTTGTAGGGGTAGTGGCCCTGGTAGGTATAGCAGTAAATGATGCCATCGTATTGGTTGATTATATTAACTATTTACGAAAGAGTGGATATTCCTTACAGGATGCAGTGAAGGAAACCGGTGTTACACGGTTTATGCCTGTCATGGCTACAACGATTACAACGGTAGGAGGAATACTACCAATCACCATAAGACAGCCCTTCTTTGCGCCTATGGGTTATGCATTAATCTGTGGATTAAGCATGGCTACGATTCTTACCCTATTGGTTGTACCTGTTTTATACACTATGCTGGAGGAATTTAAGATGACGCGGAAACAAAGAAAAGAAAAAGACAGAAATAAAGGAGGCTTGGGAGATGAAAAAGCTGCTAATCCTGTTATTGGTCATTAGTTTGATACTTGCTGGTTGTGCAGGGAAAGAAACGGTGCCTGCTGACGGAAAAGTTGGAACCGAAGAAACAAATAAGTCAGAAGAAATTATCTACGTGAAGGTAGCGCCCATCGGGATAAAAGATTTCTTCCATAAACTATCCCTTCCTGGGGTGATCCAGCCCAAGGAAACTGTGATGGTGACAGCAAAAATAAATGGAACGGTGGAAAGAATCCATGGAGACATTGGAAGTTCCATAAAAAAAGATACTTTATTATGTAAATTATCTGACATGGAATATAAACTGCAGTATGAAAACGCATTGATTGGCTTGAATAAAGAAAAACTGACTCAGGATAGCACGAAAAAGAATTACGAACGCTACAGAGTACTCTTTGAGAGTGGAGCCCTTTCTCAAGCGGATTTTGAAAATATCGAGAATCAATATAAGATGGGACAGGAGCTGCTGAATTTAGCTCAAAATGGATTTGCCTTAGCGAAACAAAATCTTGATTACACAGAGATTAAAGCACCAATATCCGGTGTGATTAGCAAAAAGGAAATTTCCGTAGGGGAAAATATTGGACCAGGCAAGATGCTATTTACCATTGTAAGTATGGATGATATGTATGTGGAGACGGGTGTTTCCGAGAAAGATATTCCAGTTTGTAAGGTGGGTCAGAAGGTGGAGATAAGGGTAGAATCTTTTGGGTCAGAAATACTGGAAGGTGAAATCACCCATATCGGTCCTGTGCCTGACCCGGAGACAAAGGCATATCCTGTGAAAATACTAGTGAAGAATAGGGAACATCGTTTAAAAGCAGGGATGTTTGCTACCATAGAGATACTGCTGGATAGTCATAAATCGGTCATGTCAGTACCGAAGGAAGCCATCATTACAGAAAATGCAGTGGACTTTGTTTTTATAGAGCAGAATGGTAAGGCATATAAAAAACCTATAAAGGTAGGATATAAGGACGAGGATGATTGGGAAGTGCTTGAAGGAATTGAAAAAAATAACAGGGTTATTGTGGTAGGAAAAGATAAGCTTGTGGAGGGTAACCCCATAACAATAAGGGAATAATAAGAATTTGCGTAGATGGGATTTGATGACGAAATATAGGAATGAGCATATATTAGAGTAGAAGAAAATTCTAGGAACTGACCTAAAATAGGTGAGGTTCCTCTGGTATTTTCTTTAGATTGAGGACTAGAAAGAAATCTGCTGTGGAAATGATGAAACTTAGCCAAAATAGAGGAGGAATTGATGCCCATGGCAAAGACTTTGTCTTATAGAGAAGTAACGAGTCAGGACATATCTCAAGGGAATCTACTTCAACAATGGCTGGAGACCCACCGTCAAGAAAGAGGTATCCACTACAAAAGGGACGGAAAAAAGATATATGTTCTTATCAGCAGCGGAGAAAGACCTACTGGGGGATACAAAGTGATTATTGATCAAGCAGTAATGGAATCCCTGGATACGGCTTATATATCTGCTCACATTACTACACCCAAGCCAGATACCATGGTAACACAGAAGATTACCTATCCCTATGCATGCATTGAAATTGAAAGTGATCATATCAAAAGCGTACAGGGAACTTTAATGGATTAAAAAAATCCGTTATTTATAAAAAAGAACCTTTGAAAAAGCGTCACCAAAAATAAAATCCTCCATATATTGATATTGGGAATGGACAATCCAAAAAAATTCCCGAATATGAGAGGAGGAAGAGAACCCATGTCATGTAATAAGAACATCCCAAGTGCAACCTTAGGTATTGAAGATAGATGCTGTACAGCCACAACGGGCTGCAGCTTTGACGGAACTTTAAGAAATGTAGTAACAGAACCTATATATGTGCAGAAGGTTTATGACGCAGCATTGTTTAATCTTCAAGGCCTCAGAACCATAGAAGGGCAGCCTTTCACACCAGCATTAGGCAGAGGGGCAAGAGTCATTGCCATTCGAGAGATACGATGTAGAAAATTCTTTAATCCTGCCAACATCAATGATCCTAGGAATCTAACAGTAACACCTTGTACCAACATTGCTGGTGCAGAATTTGTTGAAGATGGTGCAGGAAAAGAAGTCCGTGTGATTGGGCCTGATGGGACAGCATCAGAGAAACTTGTATATGTGAATACCCAAGAGTGTGATGAAGAAGGAAAAGGAACACCTATTTTCGGCACTCAAAACATCGCCATCACAGGGAATGTGGTGGTTGAAATAGATGTAGTATATCAGGAAGATTGTGGGAGAGAAAACAGAGCGACATTGAAAGCCGTCGTTCCTATTGCATCACCAGCTGCGCCATTGATTTTAACAAACTTCTTTGAACTATGCTTACCTTCAGTATTTGATGGGGCATTCTTACCAAGATTCACTGAATTCTGCAATATTGATTGCGAAGTAAGGTTGGCAACAAACAGTATTCGAAGAGACCTTATCATTGATCCTGCCACTGGAACCGTAAGAGCAAACCTCATCGTTGCTCTTTGTGTAACCTGTGAAAAGAAAATTGTGGTACCCGTGCAGCTATGTGTATTGTCTACAGGCTTCCCTGTATTGGCCGCCAACGTGGAACAAATATGCACATCCTTCCCACAATTATTTCCAAATCAGATTGATGAAAATTCCAGACCTTGCAGTAGTGCTAACGATCAAACATTCTAAAGCAAACTCCCTGGCAAAAAAGCCAGGGAGTTTTTATGTCTATAGGGATTTGGATGTATTATGAATGAAGATGGGATAGAAGATCGAGATCAAGATTGAGATCGAGTAAAGGCAGTAGGGGCGAACACTGTTTGCGGCTACGATTTTAACCTTAACCTCAACCTTAGCCTATGGGACTATGTCCCAACATTTATCTAATCTTTCCTACTTATAATACAGAAGAAAGTGCTATAATAATGATATAGCATATTGAAGGAGAGAATGGTATGAATAATACGATAAATACGATAAAAAATCAAACACTAACCTATCAACAAAAGGTTATGCAGCTTGCTAGAGAAGCAGAGAATAGTGTGCAGGTGCTGGATATCCCACAAGATGTAAAGGAATATATGGATAAAGGCATTATTTGTGACATGTTTGAGGGAAATGCTCCCTATCGGCCAAGATACATCTTGCCAGATTACCATAGGTTTATGAAGCAGGGCAGTGAATTTTTAGAACTTCAGCCTCCGAAAGACATATGGGAGGCTGTGAATTATCTATTGATTCTCTATAAACATGTGCCTTCCATCACATCTTTTCCAGTTTTTCTAGGGGAATTGGATCAGTTGTTGGAGCCCTTTATCGATAATGAAGAGGAAGCATATAAAGCCATAAAGCTGTTTCTAACCCATATAGATCGTACCCTGACAGATTCTTTTGTTCATGCCAATATCGGTCCAAAGGCAACAAAAGCGGGACGATTGATTCTAAAGGCAGAGCGGGAACTGAAAAATGCAGTGCCAAACCTAACCCTGAAGTATAGCAAGGATTCAGAAAAAGAATTTGCCCTTGAAGCCATAACTACAGGTTTGGAAGTATCAAAGCCTTACTTTGCGAATCATCAAATGTATGTGAAAGATTTTGGTGAGGGGTATGGTACGGCTAGCTGCTACAATGGGCTACCTATTGGGGGTGGAAGCTATACCTTGGTACGGTTGAACCTAAAGAAGTTGGCTGAAGAAGCAGGAAATTTGGAAGACTTTATTAAAATTTATATTCCACGGGCTGTTCAACGGATGAATGCCCTAATCGATGTGAGGATTCGATTCCAAGTGGAAGAAAGCGGCTTCTTTGAGAGCAGTTTCCTTGTAGAAGAGGGTCTCATACAGCAAGATCGATTTACAGCAATGTTTGGCATGTTTGGCTTAGCCCAATGTGTAAACCTACTTTTGAATGCTAAGGTTCAAGAAGAACGTTATGGGCATAGTGAAAAGGCAATGACGCTAGGGTATGACATTGTTAAGACCATTGAGAGGGAAGTAAATGCACATCAAAATCCCTATTGCAATGTTACTGGAAATAGATTTTTACTCCATGCCCAGTCTGGGATCTCTGCAGATGTAGAGGAAACTGCTGGTTGTAGAATTCCTATAGGGGAAGAACCAGAGCTTCTGGATCACATTCTCCATGCTGCAAAATTCCATCCCCTTTTTCCATCAGGAGTCAGTGATATTTTCACATTTGAAACCACGGCAAGGAATAATCCAGAATTTATACTGGATATTATACAAGGAGCTATGGAGAAGGGACTGCGGATGTTTGCTTTCTCCTGCAGTGATAATGATTTAATGCGAATTACTGGGTACTTGGTGAAAAAGTCTGAGATGAAAAAGCTGAAAGACGGAAATCAGACCCTTCACGATACAGTGGCATTGGGATTAGAGGCAGTCGAAAAACAAAACTTATTTGCCCGAAGGGTCACGCAGCATGACTAAGGCTAATGTCCATAAAATCATACCCTTTAGTGCTGTGGATGGTCCTGGGAATAGGATGGTTATTTTTCTACAAGGATGCAATTTTGATTGTGCCTACTGCCATAATCCTGAAACCATTGCGTTGTGCAATCATTGTGCCATTTGCCTAAAAGCTTGTCCTTATGATGCCTTAGCTTGGGAAAACGGGAAGGTCTGCTGGAACGAAAAATTATGCCATCACTGTGATCATTGTATAAAGGCATGCCCCCACACCAGTTCGCCAAAGGTACGGGAGATGAATATCGAAGACGTAATTTCCCATATGGAAAAAGTGAAGCCTTTCATTTCAGGCATTACAGTATCCGGAGGGGAGTGTACCCTTCAAATTGATTTTGTCAAAGCACTTTTTCAAAGAGCCAAAGAGATGGGACTCACTACATTTCTAGACACCAATGGATTTGTATCCCAGGATGCCTTCATATTTCTCGGAGACGATATGGATATGGCCATGGTGGACTTGAAGACTTGGAATGAAGAAGCCCATAGGGAGCTCACGGGTAAAGATAATACCTTGGTTTTGCAAAGCATCCGTTATCTTGCAGAACAGCATAAGCTTTATGAAGTTCGGACTGTGATTGTACCAGGGCTATTGGATAACCATCAAACAGTCAAAATGGTCAGTCAACTGCTTTCAGCGTTGGATCAAAATATAAGATATAAGCTTATCCGATTCCGTCCAATGGGTGTCAGGAAAAAAGCAGCATCACTGGAGGAACCTTCAGATATACTAATGGAAGAACTTTCTGACATCGCAAGAAACGAAGGTTGTAAACATGTAATTGTTGTATGAAAATAGGCATTTCCCATGTTGGGAAATGCCTATTTTAATTTTATCGCTTTCTAGCTTTCCATTTGAAATTGATGGGAACAGCTGGGACATGTGACCCGAATCCTTCCCTTGTTTGTAGGAACCCGTAGCTTTGACTGGCAAGAGGGACAATCTATGATGGTGTATCTCAACGCCTTGTCAATCTTCTCCGGATTGAACCCCACGATAACGTCATCGCCGATGAGAAAAGTAGGTACACCTGTAATCTTTCGCTGCATCATCTCTCTTGCAGCATCAGGATCATGATGGACATCCTTTTCAATATACGGAATTCCTTTTCTCGAAAGATACTCTTTCGCAGTGTGGCAGTGTGGTCATGTTCTTGTTGTCAATAGGATAATTGGCTGCACAGCAGATGCCTCCCTTGTATGTCATTTAGCAAAGATATCACTTTCATTATACCCATTGGTGGGAGAGTGTACCAATAAATATAATAGATTTATGAAAAAATCTAGGTATTATACTCTATGATACCGCAGGCCAGGCGCTTTCCAGCATCCCCAGCAGGCTGACTTCGATAATCATCAGGACTTTGATGAATAATTACAGCTTTTCCAATGGCATCCTTTATCCGAAACTTGTTGGTAAAAAAAGTAATTTTGGCAGCTCCGTCATTTGAAAACAGAACCGGAAAATCTCCTGCATGATTGCCATGGGGTTGGTTCGTAGGGTTCCAATGACCGCCTGCTGCTTCGAAGGGCTTCTCAGGATCTCCTACAGAACAATCTCCATTTTCGTGGACATGAAAGCCGTGGGGACCAATAGGAGCTTTGTCTTTGGTGCCTGGTTGATAAGGCGGAAGACCGACAACATGGACATAGACCTCTGTACCACCAGGTACATCTTTGAAATACACGATACCTTTCAAGTCTGGTGCCAAGGGCCCACCCTGGAGATGGGCTACTGCAAGGGTCGCATTGTGGGAATTGGTATTTCCTCTCATATAAGGAATAGGTATAGGATACATAGGCATATAGGGAGGAATATCCATATAGCAGCCTGGAACATAAGGATATTGCATAGGATGTATCTCCTTTCAATTTATATTTGAATACCATTTGGTGTAAAGGCTTGTAGAATATGAATTAGTATTATTCACTTTATCCTATGCATTCTAGAGAAAAGATGTTATAGATTGAGGCATAATAAATAAAAGATGCGACACAGTCGCATAGATCAAGATCAATAAAATTGTAGGGGCGATTCACGAATCGCCCAATGTTAGCGGCATGTTCATTATGAATAGTACCAAAGTTGCTGTCATGCTGAGCATAGCGAAGCATCTCAAAGACCCGAAAGCAGATCCTTCACTACGTTCTGGATGACAGAAGGGTTGGGATCTGTGGTCTGCGGGCGATTCGTGAATCGCCCCTACCAATATCAACACAGGATCTCATACTATGGGAAACCTAGAACATCGCATTTCCCTACAAATCCGTCTAATAATCATTGCCATTTGGATAATAAAAATATAAAATATATATAATAAAATTTTTATGAAAAGGGAGATGCAGAAATGAATACCACAGATATCATGAACATTGCATTGGAACTGGCCAACCTTGAGGAAGTACCCTTTGATTCTGGGATTTCCGTAGAAGGCGAGAATATTAAAAAAATATTGATTGGCGTGGATATGGAAACACCAGAGCTTTTGTTGGCAAAGGAATTAGATGTAGATTTAGTAATCAGCCACCATCCCCATACGGGAGAGCAAGATGTACATTTCCACAAGGTACTCAATGTGCAAATTGAGAAAATGATGGAATTTGGTATACCGATTAACAAAGCCCAAAAGCTTTTAAAGAAAAAAATAGGCCTTTTAGAAAGAGCTGGACATGTAAGAAATTATGACAAGGTCCGTTCTGCAGCGAAGCTTTTAAAAATGCCTTATATGAACATTCACTTGCCTGCGGATATCGTGACAGAAAGGTTTGTTCAAAACCATATGAATGAGAAAGTTCATGGGCAACCAAAGGCCACACTGAAGGATCTGATTACATATTTGAATGAAATCTATGAATACCAGCACACACCCGCAGGACCAGTGATCCGTGTAGGGAGCGAAAGCGATTATGCTGGCAAGGTTGCAGTGTTGATGGCAGGTGGAACCAATGGGGGAGCAGATGTTTTTAAGGCTTATTTTGAAGCTGGAGTAGGCACCATCATATGTATGCATGTACCTGATGATGTAAAAGAAGAGGTAGAGAAGCAAAATATAGGAAATGTCATTGTGGCTGGGCATATGGCCAGTGACTCCATTGGATTAAATATTTTTATTCGGGAACTGGAGCAAAAGGGATTGGAAGTAATCAGGATGTCAGGAATTATTGAATAGAAAGAACAATGGGATGCTTTAAGCATCCCATTTAATTTATGTTAAGGAAATTATGGTTTTCAGTTTCATTAACATTGTATTTGGAGGGTTACAGCGAAGCGTCATAGGGAACTATTAGTTCCCTGTGAAGAACAAAAGCATTTCCTTTGATTCTAGAGCATAAAATGCTTTTGTTCATTTACATGTGCAGCAATCGCAGCCGCAGGCTGATTCTTTTTTTGCTTCTAAAATAGTAAAGACTTCCTTAAGTGTATGGACGAATAATTGATTTTCTTCCATGGTGCCAATGGATACCCTTGCATAGGTGTCAAACATTGGTCGAATAATGACCCCGCGTTTTTGCATTTCACTGAAAATTTTCTGGGTGTCATACTGACAGTTAAAGAAAATATGGTTTGCCTCGGAAGATGCATAGGTGATACCCATTTCATCAAAGGCGTGATAAATATACTCTTTTCCTTCTTGGTTGAGACGATAGGCTTTTGCTACAAAATCTTGATCTGATAAGGCAGCAATGGCAGCCATTTGGGCGATACTGCTTACATTAAAGGGATTCCGAATTTTATTTAGAGCAGTGATGATTTCTTCATTGGCCATGGTATAGCCAATACGAAGGGCAGCCAAACCGTAGATCTTTGAAAACGTTCTCATCACCAAGACATTTGGATAATCGTTGATAAGCTTGTAAGCTTCCTTTGGATAATCTTCCCTGGTTACATATTCGTTGTACGCTTCATCATAGATGACCATAATATGCGCAGGTACCTTATCTAAGAATTCAAGAAGTGCTTTTTCGCCAAACATGGTTCCTGTAGGGTTGTTTGGGTTGCAGAGCCATATAAGCTTTGTCTTATCGGTAATTGCTTCGTACATGCTTTCTAAGTCATAGGTAAACTCTTTAAGGGGTACAACCACAGGGGTACCACCCATCATCTTTGCCGTAGAGATATAGCGAGGAAAAGTTACATCAGCTATGATTACCTCATCCCCTGGGTTCACATAGGCTTTAGAAATCATATCTACCATTTCGTCGGAACCGCCGCTAGGGAGTATTTGAGATGGATGAAGGCCAAACTTTGCTGCCAATGCATTTTTTAAATCTGTACAATTGCCATCTGGGTATAAGCTTAGATGATCCAATGCTTGTCGGATAGCTTCCCCAACCTGATCAGAATAACCTAGAGGATTTTCGTTGGATGCTAGCTTCACCACATGGGTGAGACCATACTCCCTTTTTACATCGGCAATGGGCTTGCCAGGCCTATAAGGCTGTAGATCCTTGATTTCAGGTCTATGTTGAATTGTCATTTGAGATACCTCCCCCGATTTACACAAAAAATGTAACGCATACAAAAATATTATAACACAAAGATTTTACAGAATGTATTACATTTTCTAAAAATATGAAAACGTTATCATAAGGAAAACTATTTGCTATTTTTTTCTAACTTGTGAATATGCTACCCGTAACTTGGCATAATAATAGGAAATATATAGCAAAAGGAGAATGAATCCGTGAAAAAATTAACTTTTCCATAACAAAAAAAGAAATAATAAAGGAATTTTCTGAAAAGTGAAGAATATTATAAATACTAGTTGTCTAAATATTACAACAATAATGAAGCGAGGGGGAAGCTATATGAAGGGATATCCAAGTGATAAAATTAGAAACGTAGCATTGATCGGTCACGGCGGCTGCGGGAAAACGATTTTAACGGAAGCGATGTTGTATACGACGAAGGTCGTTAATAGATTGGGAAAGGTA
>NZ_JARBTM010000012.1 GCF_029240175.1 Anaerosolibacter sp. | reverse complement strand
AAGTCAAGTCTTTTTAAAAAATTATATAAAAAATCAGCGTATAATTTCTATACGCTGATTTAAATAAAATCGTCTGTTTTTCTTATCTTAATGACATTGCCCCTCAGGAAGTCTTAATTATGGTCATATAAATTTTGAAATACTTTTATCTTGTCTAAGCTCAATAACAATGGAGCTGCCAGTATACCTCCACCTACAGCCTGGGTTACATTGGCTAAGACATTTGGTACTGCGGCTGCAAAACCGTATAGCATTGTCTCATAGACCAAATAGCCGCCAACCATAATGGCACCGCCAAATACAACAGATACAGTAAATGTAACAAGCTTTCTAGCCAAAGACCCTTGTTCATTTAGCATTTTGTGATAGATGAATCCAACAATCAAGGCATCTAAACCTTTAATCACAAATGTAGCTGGCGCATATACACCATATCCCAAAAACAGATCTGCCAGCATTGAACCCACAGCTGCCGCCAAACTTCCACCTATAGGTCCTAATAAAATACCACTTAAATAAACCATACTGTCACCTATATGAATATACCCTTTCATCGGAGTAGGAACTTGAATCAGCATTGTCCCAACCAAAACAAGAGCTGCCATTAATCCAGAAAGAACCAATTTTTTAATACTCATTTTCCACATTGTACTGCTCCCCCTTTACAAATTGTATGTATGTTTTCTCAATTACTATTATACCATCTCGCCCCTTTGTAGTAAATACCCCATTTGCAAATTTAAGAAGTGTGCATTGTATCGATACAATGCACACTTCTTCTTAAGAGTCTATCCAAGTTTTCAACTTCTCCATGTTCTTTACAACAATTTTCTTTCCACTAATATCAATAGATCCTTCTTTCTTAAATTGACCAAGGGCCCTACTTACTGTTTCTCTTGCCGTTCCGATCATATTGGCTAATTCTTGTCTCGATAATTCTAATTTCAATTCAATGGCATTGTTTTTTTCTATACCATGCTCATGGGCAAGCTTGATGATCATTTGAGCTGTTCTCACATAGGTGTCACTCAATGCCATTTGCTTTAATTTCATCTGTGACATATACAATCTCTTATTTAAAATCTTTATGATTTGCAGCGCTAAATCCGCATCCCGCTTCACCAATTCCTCCAAATCCTTATTCATAATCATTCCAACGACTGCATCCTCAATAACTTCTGATGTAGCAGGATACTGTACATCATTAAAGATAGTCACCTCAGCAAACACATCTCCATCCCCATAGATATTTAAGATCAACTCCCTGCCATCAGATGAGGTCTTAGAAATTTTTACTTTGCCAGATTTGATAAAGAAAATTGCTTCTCCAGGATCCCCTTCCATAAAAATGATGGTTCCTTTTCTATATTTTTTCTCCACTGTTATGGCAGCAATTTTCTCAAGAGATTCATCGCTTAATTGAGAAAATATTGGCATGTGCTTTATCAATG
Organism: Anaerosolibacter sp.; assembly: GCF_029240175.1. Taxonomy (GTDB): domain Bacteria; phylum Bacillota; class Clostridia; order Peptostreptococcales; family Thermotaleaceae; genus Anaerosolibacter. The sequence goes on along the minus strand of NZ_JARBTM010000012.1, from coordinate 145,352 downwards.
CAATATTCTTATTCATTCTATCCCTCTTTCATAAAAATAATAAAAGTGCATGTACCTATCATATACCTTAATTCGTATATTTTAAATAGTTTTGTGACAAAGTGATATATATCACGTAAATTTGTGACTTAAATTGTTTTTTAGATATTTTTCCCATATTATAATAGACTTATCAAAGATGATTATCACAAGGAGTGAAATATATGGATGCACCAAAATATGCAAATTTGCAAAAAATTAGGAACGGCAATAAGACCTATGCCATAACGCCAAGAATTCCTGGGGGTTTCATTAAACCTGATTTGCTCGTTAAAATCGGCGAAGTAGCTAAAAAATATCAAGGCACCTTAAAAATTACTTCCGGTCAACGAATTATGATCACAGGCCTACAAGCAGAAGATGTGAATAAAGTTTGGGCAGAGCTGGGCATGGAACCAGCGGTCTTATCTCCTTATTCTGTAAAAAATGTAGAGATGTGTCCCGCATCCTTTTGCAAGCGGGCGAAGCAAAATTCATTAAGATTGGGAATGAAACTTGAAAAAACCTTTTATGGAGCTCAAACACCCAACCGTACCAAAATTGGTGTGGCAGGCTGTAGAAATGCATGTACTAGTGTCTATTCCAAAGACATTGGTGTTATCGCAGATGTAGATGGATATATTGTTACTGTAGGCGGCAGCGCGGGCTTTCATCAAAGACTATCCGATATTGTAACGATTGGCTTAACGGAAGACCAAGCATTTTTACTTGTAAAGGTTATTGTGGACTACTACAATGAAAATGCTTCTACGGGAGAAAAGTTAGGTGATTTTATTGATAAAATTACCTTCGAAAAGTTTCAGCAAGATGTCATGGAGCGTTTTAAGATTGAGAAAAGTAAATAATGTGATTTAAATCATAGATTACACCCATGAAGGGAATTATAATAACAATAGAAGGAGGCGTTCAAATGAGTAGATTTTTAGGTCCAATTCATCACTGGTTATTTAATAAAATAAAGCTGCATGAGAAGTTAGAGGTTGAATTAATCCATGCCTTTACTTCAAAATATGGTGGTGAAATTGATACAATCGTGGAACAGGCTGTCAATAAGTATGGAACTCTATTACCTGATGCACCCCTAGATCAGTTAATCGATACAGATAATATTCATGGTTGGCTTCAAAGCAGAATTTCTATTGCAGAGACTCGACAAGCGGGCATTCTTACATCTGTGTTTCATAACCATGGTCAAGAAGCCATAGATATTGCCATGGGCTTATACAGACAACAAGGTATTCAATCAGGCACGGATGCACAGTCAAAAGGTCAGGTTGAAAGTGCCCCTGGAATTTATAAGGCACTTAACAACTATATATTGGATGGCATGCCTTGTGATAATGTAAATAATGTAACAACAGCTGAACCTAATCATGTAGAATGGAAGAATGTTCAATGCCTTCACAAAGGCTACTGGGAGGCTGTTGGGGCTGATGTTAAAGTGTTTTATCAATTAAGAGCTGAATGGACGAAATCTTTCGTCGAAAATGCGAATGAAGCCTTTACTTATACAGTAAGTGCAGCAGATTTTAATGGTACACCTGGATTTGTTCATCAAATCATTAAAAAATAAAAGAATATATGGAGGAATGAATATGAAAATTACAAGAGACACATTAATAAGTGATGCGTTACGATTAAACCCTAAGGCTGCGGAAATTCTTATGCGCCATGGTATGGGATGCCTTGGCTGCCCATCATCTCAAATGGAGAGCTTAGCACAAGCAGCTGATATCCATGGTATCGACTTAGATGTCCTTATCGAGGAATTGAATAAGTAAAAAATGCTCCTAGATATATATTCTAGGAGCATTTTTTTATTTATAGATATGCTTTCAAAGCATCTTCGTCCAGGATAATGATTTTCTTGATTCCTTTAATTTTTAGGATGCCTTCATCCTGCATCTTCCCCAGTTTCCTACTGATGGTTTCTCGGGTAACCCCTATATAATTGGCTATTTCCTCTCTGCTTAATGGCAATTCTATTTCTTTAATATGTCCTCTGCTTTTTGTATATTCTGGTATAAGCTCTAGAAGAAATGTAGCAATTCTAGCTTCAATATCCTTCGTGCCTAAACTCTGAATCAATGTCTCCATTTTGATCAATCGTTCTCCCATAACTTGCAAAACCTTCATAGAAATCTCCGGCCGTTTACTAAGTATCATTTCAAAGCTTGCCTTTGTCAACACACAGGCGTTTAAATCCTCTAAGGCTTCTACATTGAACGTCAGTCTCTCACTTCTAAACAAACTCAGCTCTCCAAAGATATCACCTTCTGATAAAATATACAAAATTTGTTCTTTTCCTTCTTTTGTATATTTAAAAACCTTTACGCTCCCTTGATTTATGATGAACAGACTCTCCATCTGATCCCCTTCAAAGAAAAGAATTTCCCCTTTTTTATATTCTTTATTTATCTTTAAACTATTTATTTCTGAAAGTTCCTCCTGAGACAATGTCGAAAATATAGGAACTTTACTGGCACAAAATTTATGGGTACATTTCCCACAGTTGCATCCCTTCACATTTCTTCCCAATCCCACTATTCCACTTCCCTTCCTATACTTTACTATATTTTACCCTAATTATAACATACATAACGCAAATAAATTAAATGACCTCCATATCGGAGGTCATTTTCAAATCAATCATTCAATCTATTTAATTCATCGATGGCGTCATATATCGGCTGATAGTTTGGCACAAGCTTTCTCGCCCGGTATAAATGCCATTTTGCCTTATCAAATCTACGGGTATACAAATAAATCAAACCAAGATTATGGTGTCCATACCCATTTTCAGGGTGTAACCGAACAAGGTGTTCTGCATATTTTTGTGCAGTGGTGTATTGTTTCAAGTCTTCGCCATACAGCTTTGAAAGATTTAACAATGCAGCAGCATCTGATTCATCGCATTTTAGCAATTGTTTATTATATCTTATGGCTTTTCGAATTTGCCCCAAATGTTGATAACAAATAGCTAAGCCATAATATATATCTGTTTTAATATCTTCTAACTCCTTCGAACGAATCCAAAGAGCCTTTTGATAGCATCGAGCAGCTTCATCATAATGCTCCAATTCATATAAGATATCGCCTTTTAGCTTCCAATTCATTGATATCCTTGAATTCTCCAGGATTCTCTCATTTAAATAATCCATGGCAATATCAAAATAGCCCTCATTTAAGTATGCAGCCAATAGATTATTGCTAAGATACTGATCCTGGGGGTTAATCTTTAATCCATCCTTACATATACCGATAGCCTCTTCGCTCAACCCGTTTAGAATTAGAAAACTGCTCATATTCAAGTAAGCCTCTGAGGATTCAGGTTGAAGCAGCGCCTGGGCTTTCAGGTGTTTCAAGCTTTTTATTAAGTCTCCTTTAGACTCATAATAGTAAGCTATATCTTCAAAGATATAGAATCGTTTATATTTCTTTAAAAAATATGGATTATATTTATAGATGTACCGCAGTGCTACTGCCGCTACATCTACCCTGCCCTGACGAAAGTGGGTCTGAACTTCTTTAAAAAACAATTTCCAAGCACTTGAATCATAGGATAAGTTTGTAAGATGATATTTCTCGACCCAAAGCTCTATCATTTCTTTTCTATTCGTCAAATGTTTTGGAAAAAATACTTGATCACCCATCCAATAGGTCGGTATCATATTCTCGATATCCTTCTGCAAATCCTGGGCATAAGGGCATTGACGGAAATACAAAATCGCCCAGAATCCGGGAATCCCTTTATATGATTTTCTGTATTGAATCTTTTGTAACCATTTCTCTCCTCCCTTACCCTTATCCGTTGGGGACTGCATATCTATTACTTTCTCCATATAGTCGTCCCTCAACTGCTCTGTCGGAAAAAAAACATACAGTTTATGCAAAATATAGCACCCCTTTCTGTTAAGGGACTATATAGTCAATTTTTTCATTCCCTATTCCAATACATAATATTCTTATATCTGAGAACGGTGATGATATTTACGAATCACTAACTGTACTTTTTATTAGTTTATCCACTGCATGTAATACACGTCCAATTTTCGTATGGGCACTCCTCAACTCTTGACGAATCTGTTCCAGAAATTCCCCCTCAATTTGATCATCACTATCTTTATTCAAATATTGATTTAGACTGATTTGATGATCCTCTTCTTCAACCAGTGACTTTAGCTTTTCATAGGTAAACATACGATATATCTTTTTTCCTTTTACAAGGGCGGTAATTCCTGTGGTTACCAGCCTATTGACCATTCTTTGTGTCTTTTCTAATCCTTCCTTTTTAATAATATTGATTTCATTTTCATTGGTAATGCGACCAATTAAATTGCCATCGACATACATAAAAAAGTTTTCATCCAGAGTAATCTCTTGTTCCTTACTGAATCGAATAAATTTATACTCCTGTCCCTGAATTTTTCTAATCTTTCCGAAGGCAAGCAGATATGTTTCTTTTATACTCCAATCCATGCTCTTGATCTCAATCAATTCTCCATTGGCAAAAACATAGGTTGTATCTTCCAAAAGGTGTTCACGGATTTGAAGCTTTTCTATAGACCTTTTATCCAAGTTGATAATTATATCTCCTTTTTCCTCTTCTGTACACTTACCTAACACATAGAAACGCATAGACCATCCTCCCCTCTTGAGTTAAATTCTATTTTCTTTCTAGTTCCCTATGGTGCAGAGACTCGATTAACTGCTTTTCCTTCTCAGTCAAATCATATATTTCATACATTATTTGATCTAACATCTCTTGTTTGCTAGATTCCTCACCCCATTGAATCATGTCATTCACAAGGCTTATCATCCTGTTTTTCATAGTCTCTGGCATATCTATACGAATGGGAAGCTCCTTCAAAGGGTTAGAATATAATTCTAACTGCTCACCCTTTCTCTTTCCATTATTATATAACCAAAAATACATTAACTTTGAATTGAGCTGCCCCAATACTAGCTTTAGGTTTACATGGGATAACCTTGGCGTAATGAAATATACATCGGCACTGGCATACCATGGTCCCTCATGATAGGCAAATCTATTTTCCCTTCCTCTTTGGGGGACAACAATTTTCTCGCCTTCAAAAATTTCTTGATTTCTCGGCCATTGCAGGGCGTACCATGGCCTAAGGCCTTTTACGGTTTCCCTTCTTCCCATAAGAATATCCTTATATCGATATAGATGTTTAGAAGTAACTATATTTAGTACATTTGGTTTTAAATTCTCATTGGAGATATAAAGCATATGCTTATCTGTAGCAGCTTTGACCCAATATCTCTTAATATCACTGTTCTTATACATAGGCTTCAGGGCCTCATAGGTGTGAAATTCCAGATTTTCAGCCTCCTGCTTTGAAAGAACAAAAATACCCTCACCGATTGTATATTCATGAGTTTCTGCTGCTTCAGGAGATATTTTTTTTAACAGCATATCCTTGGTTACTTTGTCTGCACCGCTGACAATACCTTGATTCACAAAGCATAGCTCCCCTAATCGGTAGTCTTTTTTCTGATAAATTTTATCCAGCAAATATAATCCCTCTTGGTCGGTATTTATGTTTATTTGTCCGTTGTCACTATAAAGCTGTCCTTGGTTTTCCAAGATATACCTGTGAATAATTGATGAAGCTTGACAGCGATTATTTAAGACCTTCTCCAAATCCTTTTCAGGAATACTTTTATCTATAAAGCAGCGAATATTCACAGGACAATGGAATGTCACTTCCTTGGTTAATAAAAAAATAATATTATGTTGTCCCTTTGCCGATTTAAAAATTTCAAAATGATTAAAATTGATTATTTCCCGAAATGTGCACTGCTCTTTCAGATATTTTCGCAGTTTTACAGCACCGTCAGCCGTTACAAAGTAATTCGTTGTGATAAAACACATTATCCCTTGGTGCTTCAATAATTCCATACCTCTATATATGAAGAAATAGAAATAATCCATTTTCCCTTCATAGTATTTCACACCAAATGATGTGGTTTTGATTTGATCGAAAACAACTTTATTCCCTTTTTCTCCGAGATAAGGCGGATTTCCAATAACAATATCAAAACCACCGCGTTCTAATATCACTTTCTTAAAAATATCATACTTAGATAACCACCCCTCTGAGAGGCTATCACTTTGAATCATATTTATTCGCAGCACTTCTCCTATCTCATATGTATCCTTATGGTATACCAGTGAAAACAGCATCATTCTTAGCAAAATCACTGGATATATTTGCACATCAATGGCAAAGAGTATATTTTCAATAATATATTTCTGTAGAGATACATCTGAGGTTGTCTTTTCTAATTGGTGATGAATACGCTTCATTAACTGAAAAAGAATTTTAAAACTTTGTAATATAAATAATCCAGTGCCGCATGCTATATCAATTAACTTTAGATTTTCTAAAGATGTCAGCAGTTTATTTATGGCTAAAGCATCTATTGGGAGTTCTCCCTCTAACATACGGCATATTGTTTTTTCCTCAATGCCTGTATCTTTATGAAGATACACAATAATAGATCGTTTTATCATGTACTTGTTGATGGGATCAGGCGTATAAAAACTACCCGTTTGCTCTCTTAAAGTTCCAGTCAAATAATTATCATACCATAACACGATATCCATAAGCTTTAAATCCATATACCTAGCAGCAAGGGCTTCAAGTTCATCAGTGGCATCCATCTCAAAACCCTCTATATCCTTTACCAGATCCTTCAATGCTGATTCTCCATAATCAAGGGTAAACCGCAGCATAAAAATCTGTACAACTGTACTTTCCTTGGGTAATTTCAGTTTTTCAATATCTATTAATAGTTCCTGCAGGCGTTTTTCCACATGTTTAGCAATCATTTTTCCTCACCCATATCCTCGCGTCAATATAATATAAGAAGGTGCTTTAGACACCTTCCTCGTTGGACCTTATAATTCATATGCCTCAATATTTCTATCTGAAAAGCAGGGTATTTTTGTCCGTATGCGATCTACCAAATCTATATCTATCTCTACTTGTAGGATTTGTTCCTGATCGTCAGCTTCGATCAAAACTTTCCCCCATGGATCAACGACTAGGCTTTTTCCCGGGAAATTTGCCTTAAACTCACTTCCGATTCGGTTAACTGCTACCACATACATTTGATTCTCTATTGCCCTTGCTATTACTAATGCTTTCCAATGATCGATCCTTGTTTCGGGCCATTGGGCAGGTATAAACAAGACCTTTGCACCCTTCAATGCCACAGTTCTGGCCAGTTCTGGGAATCTTATGTCATAGCATATAATCGCTCCACAGGTGACTTCATCCAAAAGAAATACTTCTGTTAGGGCTCCAGCAGTTAAAAACTCATGTTCTCTAGCTTGCTGGATCAAATGTGCTTTATCATAATGTGACTTTACATTCCCTTCTCGATCAAAAACATATAGTCGATTATATATCTTATCTCCTTGTATGTCTGCAACAGAGCCAGCAACAATATTGATGTGATACTTTTTTGCTAGGTTTCCAATGATTGTTCTTGTCGGTTCTCCTCCCTTATCTGCGATATCATGGAGATTTTTCAAGCTGAAGCTTGTATTCCACATTTCTGGCAGAACAATAATATCAGGCCGGCCTCCAGCTGCTTTCTCGATCATTTCGATGATTCTTTTTCGATTCATTTCCGGGTTTCCAAACTCTATATTCATTTGAATCATAGCTATTTTCATCGATTTAAACTCCTCTCTAACGATTCCTAAAGAACCATCTTGTCTTATTTTTTCCTGCACACCCAATATATAGGAAGTTAAAGACCAAAATTTCCTATATATTAAAAAACTTGAAAATTTATGTTTGATTCTTATTTTTTAGCCGATATATTTATTATATACTAATCGGAGAGGAGGGTGAAAACAATGACTTCAAAGCGAATTTCCTCCGTAAACAAAACAAGAATATATACCATGTATGTAGACCGCAATACGCAGATAAACAATATTCAACGGGTAAATTCCATTGACAAAATTAATAAAACCACCAATGAAAGTTTTCATAACTCTGACAATGTATTACTGGGTGCTTCAAATTTCTATGATAGTCTGAAGAAGCTCAAAGAACAATACTTATCCTTTTATAAGGTAGAAAAGGAATTAGAAGATGCCTTAGATGAATTCATCAATGGGGAAGATACTGATCAAATTAAAATCATAGAAAACCTCATTCATAGGTACAATATTGCCATTGATTCTTTAAAAGAGTTTGACAGCTACTTCGGGACCAATCACTGTAAAAACATTCATGATATCATTCTGGTCTATCGCGGTTCTATGACCAAAGTAGGCATTGATATTGAGAAAGGTTTTCATCTATCCCTTGATAAGAAAAAATTTATTCGAGTAACCCAAAATGATAATAAACTTCTTGCGTTTTTGTTTAACACAAAAAACGGTTTAATTCGAAAGCTATACAATGCCTTCCGAAATATCAAGGTTTCTCCTGATCATGGAAAGTATCATTCATATCCATCTGAAACTACTTCAATTTTTGATAAAAAACTATAATGATTATAGATTATTTTATTCTATACTTAATCCTATCCCCTAAATCAATATAGAGGATTTTATATTGGTCCATCATCTTTTTTAATGCTGCCCTTCTCACGTTTACTGTGTCCTGAAATTCGTTTAGATATGCTTGCGCTTTTTCTATACTTCTTCTGTCATTATAAGCCTCCGCCAATCTCATCTCAATCATAGCATATTTTACTGTCTTTAATTCTTCTATAAGCAGCGCATGGGATTCCATCGCTGGAGAACTTATTGGTATATCTATGACCATCATCATCATTTCATCAATTTTCATCATGTTTTGATCTAGCGCTTTAAAATCTCCGGGTTGTTCAGGTGAATAGTTTCGAATCCACTCCCCGCTTTCCCGCGTCACAGGATATAGTTGTTCTTCCAAAGACTGAATTACATCCAAGTACTTGAATATTTCTTGTTTTTCAACATTAATGGTCATATAATCATGGATCAGAGGACTCCTGCTTCCTAAAAATATACCTAAAATCATCGTAAGACCTAATAATATTCCATAGAGAAATGTGTTCATTCGAAATAGATTTGCTTTTTTGTCTATAGGCTTATCGCCCTTCAATTCCGCCATTTTGATCACCCTTTTCCTATTTCTCCATTATAATAGTTCTATATTATCTACTCAATTCCTCTCGTCGTCCCCTAAAATATACTAAAAATAAAAAGGACACAGGGTGTGTCCTTTTATTTTTAGTATATTAGTGAACTTTTTTCAAGTACATTCCATCGCCAACTTTTTTGACGCCATCAATCTCCTGAATCAGTCGATCTACAATAAGATCCATATCTTTATAGTGAATATCTATTCCTTTTTTCTTCAAGTACTTCATTATGGTCAACAGGCGGATAGGATAATCACATGGATTTTTAAAGTATGGATGTTTTTCAATACTTTTTTTGATCGTACTCTCATCAATGTCATATATTTGGACTACTTTTTCAATATCCATATTTCCCTCTATCCTATGAATATACTGATCAATCTGGCTTGTGGATTTGTTGTATTTCTTTAAGAACTTCTTTAAATCCCTCAAGAATCTCAAATCATTTTTCGCTTCCTCTAGATAGACATTTAAATCAATATACGTCTGTTCGTCGCACGAATCCACCAGATCCGATAATGCTGTTTGCATAAGATTATATTTTCCCCCTTCAGACACTCTTCATTACAATTTTCCTATCTTATATTTTACAAGTTTTCGCATTTTCTGTCAAATTCATTCCAGCAAGATATGTTATCATTAATCCTGCTTTTCTCGCTTTAAAATGCAGCATATGGTTCTTCCATTCACCGTTGGCGCACTGGTCGCCAGTTCCCATCCGTCGTCACCAAACTTGTTTAATTCGTTCTCATCTTCTTTACTAAGCACCAAGTTGGTAACACCCTTCGCTTTGAAGTTTAATATTTTATATTCCCATTTTTTCATCTTTCAAACCCCTTTTTATACAAGATCATTTATGCTGAGTATTTCATCCTTAAAGTGTTTCCCATTGTCTCCCAATATCATTTCAATTATTGTCTTCGCTTTATCTCGATCTTCCTCTGAGGTACATTCTAACTCTAACCGATTATTCTTTAAAACCATTTCACATAAAATGCTTTTGCGGTACATCATTTTGAAATAAACGCAGTCTTTATCCTCATCATCAAAAACAATTTCTTTATGCCCTAAGAAGATTTTTTTTATGTTACGAGCGTCTCGGATCAAATAAACACTTTGCCATACATAGTATAGTTCATCGCCTTCTTTTTCATTCTGTATTGTCAATTCTTCGATAATGCCCAGGTGCTTGTAAAGCACTTCACTATGATCTTTCAGATAATCATCCCAATTAGCATATCGGTTTATCTTTTTGAATTCCTCAAAATCCTCCAACATACTTCTTTCGATGCTTGTCTTAAAAGCACCAGGGATATACTGCTTGTTCCCAGTCAGCCAATACATATCCCCCGTGCCCAGGATTCTGCCCATAACCAATTCGTTTTCCTGAATATCTCGGATGCTTTCAGGATTTACTCGATAAACTTCCTTACTAAAGATATCCCTCATCATCTTATACTCATTTTGTACTTCAATCACTGTATATAGACTTAGGTATGTATCAATTAATTGCTGGATAAATGCAGCTTCGTCCTCGGCGAGGGTGACCTGGGCAGCATTATAATATTTGCTAAGAAAGCTTTCACCATCTGTTAGCTTGTAGTCATAGATCAACCATGAATTAAAGTCCAGATGCAGTTCATTATTCATTTCACCTTGTCCAACAAAATGATAAAAATAGTTTTTGGCAATTTCAACTTCCTCTATAAAAGATGGCGAAGATAAAAAGGATAATACATCCTCTTCAATTTTCAACTCTAAATTTTCTAAGTTCATTGACTTCTCTCCTCTACTTTTGTTCCTATACTTTTTCCAATTTTTACACCATAATACCATTATATCCATATATCCAACAGAACAAAAGCATTTCGTGGGCTAAAATCTAAGGAAATGCTTTTGTTCTTCACAGGACATAATGCTTATAAATAAACCAGGCATTGGCCTGGCTCATATCAGTGCATTCTTTTTATCAAGCTTCAAAATATAAGACAGGGCCGGTGCATCCCTATGGAAGGACTCTAATTTCATGAGTTCTCGATCCTCCAAGGTATATAATTTGTTAAAAAGATGTACAATATCCTCTTTTTTCAAATCACTAAAAGCAATAGGTGTAAAATTTTCAATGATAAGAGACGCCAGCTCCTTATCGATTTCAAAGATATCATAATCACTCTTTTTAAAAATTCCTCGGATAGATACATTTGCATCTCCCTGTAGATCTAATAACCCAACCTGATAGAGAATTTCAAAATCTTGTTTCAAATTTTTTACAAAATCCCTCCATTTCTCTAAACCTTTTCCATTTAACTTGTCATGACCTAACCCTAGATCCTCAATCAAGCGCATGAGTACAATTTTTGCACAATGATTCAGGCAGGATTTATATAGAAATAGCTTGCACCATTCTTCCTCTTCTATATTCATATTGAGCCGGCTGTCAATTCTCATCTTCTTTAGAATGCCTCGATTTTCATAGCTATACTTCACAATGAAATGATCCATAAATTCTGTAAGCTTTTCATATAGGTCTTGCAGTTTATCCATATGTTCCTCCTCCCTTATTATTTTTTCTTTACTATATAATATTCTGCCTGTCTATATATGTGTATTTTGTCGATTATTTTACTTTTTTCAATATTCCCCTTTTCTAGACATGCATAAATATTGTATAATGAGGTGAGCGCATCTACGTATTTGTTAGGAGGATCACTGTGTGCAAAGTCATTGAGCTCCATAAATATAAGGAAAATAAAACCCGCAAGAATTGGCGAAATGTTCCGTTATATGGACCTGTTTGGTTTTATGAATTGAATGATGGAATAAAGCAGCTTGCGCGAAAAGATTCTACAATTATCGTTCGAAACATCAAGGAGCACTTATCCTGTAATTATTATGATTTCTTAGCGGCAAATAACCTTGATGCCAAACAATACACCATGGAACAGTATATCATTCAACATATCAATATAAACGAACCTTTTGCCATATCCCATAGTATTCAGTTTTCCAGGGGAGCTACACTGAAAATCATCTCTGAAAATGATTGGAATAATATTTCCGATTTGATTGTTCGAGTGAGCCTTTCTGATTATTACAAGCTTACTCCCACAGAAATTGAACCTGTGAATTTGGTTGGCCGTTATACTTGGGATAGCGTAAAAATCGATGTATCTAAATAATACCAAAATAATATTTAAATCCTATGTTGTCATAACAACATAGGATTTTTATTATTTGTAATGTATTGTTCTGGTTTCCTATATATTATATAGAGGTGATCGATATGTTCAAACAATTAAGACTGATGCTTGTCATGCACATTCTATTAATAACTACGTTTCTACTTCAACATTTTTTTGATAGCCACAACAATGTAATGACCTTTAAATCTTATGTTTCCCCACAGCAAAAAATATCTCAAACGTTGATTAACCATTTTTACAGTACTGATGAGAACATAACAAACGAAGCGAAAGAAAGCATTATAGAGATTACACTGAAGAACTTAAGCCAGCATCAATGGTTAGCCTATAGAGAATATGTCGATTTGAAACTCTATACAGCGAATGTGCTCCCAGAGAACAACCTAGAACTCATCGTTTCATTAAATCTATCCAAAGATCAGGCTGCCTTAGCTATCTATCGCCTAATAGGCGACGAATATATTTATACGTCAAAAATTGAAAATATAGCTCCAGTTGAAAAAATCGATTTTATTCCCATTCCAGGTCTTGAATATGATTTCATCGTTAGTCATCAACTTATCGATGAAAGACTTGGCGGCTTTTTTATCGAACGCTTTATTAAGATCTATATGTATTCTGATTCACATTTTAAAAGCATTTGGCAAGAAACAAAATTTAGCGAAGAAATCTATAGACTCCGACTACTGAATCCATCGGCTCCAGAAGATCGATGGATGAAAGTTACAGTAAATAATCTTATTCGTTTTGAATCGAATCCCACATTACATATTATACTGGAAACCAACCAAAAGAAATTTTCTGCATTTCACGAAACATTTCCATCAGCAAACAGCTTTAAATTGGAGGATAGTTTTCGCGGCATAGAAACTTTCTACTGGCATCCTACATATCAACATTTTGTTATTGGAGAAGGTTTAGTCAGAGCAACAGGAAATACCGTAGCTATCCTATCAGATACAGCGGATTCCAAAGAAAGCTTCTCTGGTTATTCCCTTAAAAATTATCGTATTATCACCCCTGACGGAAAAATAGAGTATATTCCTAAAGACCGTATTATTAACTCAAATCACTAAGATCCTTACTGGATCTTTTTCTTTTGTAGCCAATAAAAAAATAATCTTCGCAGGATTTTATGCTTATGTATAGAAAATAATAGAATGGACATGAATGTATAGAAAATCAGCGCTATGATTTTCCTATGTATCAAGAAAGGATTGAAAACATGACGAAAAAACTTTATCTAGAGAACGTTTATTTAAAGGAATTTACAGCGAGCATATTAAGTATTCTAGAAAAAGAAGGCAAGTATCATATCATTTTAGATCAATCTGCTTTTTATCCTGAAGGTGGCGGTCAGCCCCATGATCTAGGTTGGATCGACAACAGTGAGGTTGACTATGTTTATGAGGAGGATCATCGAGTTTATCATGTAGTAAATACCTTACCTGCAAATCTCACCCAGGTAAAATGCAAAATAGACTGGGAACGAAGATTTGATCATATGCAGCAGCATCTTGGACAGCATATATTATCTTCGGTTTTTGATAACCTCTTTGATGCTGCAACAGTAGGCTTTCATTTGGGCACCGAATTCGTTACAATTGATATTACACTTCAAGATATTACAAAACAACAGATCGAAAGAGCTGAATACCTTTCAAATCAGATTATTTGGAATAATCTTCATGTAAAACAGTTATATCCTGATCCTGAAACCCTCAAATCATTACCCCTTCGAAAACAGCCAAAGGTTACTGAAAATATTCGAATCATTGAAATCGATCAGGTTGATTACTCTCCCTGTGGTGGCACACATCCATCTCAAACAGGAGAAGTAGGAATTATTAAAATACGAGGTTGGGAGAAAATCCGTGATTCCGCTCGTATTGAATTCATCTGTGGAAGCAGAGCTTTGAAAGACTATTCTTGGAAAAATGATCAAATAAATAACCTATCCAATTTGTTTTCAGTAAAAGATCAAGATACCCAGTTGGCCGTTGAAAGAATTTATCATGAAAACCAAACCATGAAGAAAGAATCAAAAGCAGCAAGAGATCAACTCATGGCTTACGAAGCTAAAAGCCTTTACGACCAGGCTGAAGTAAACACTACAGTGAGAATTGTTCATGAAATCTTCGAGCAGCGGGATTTTGGAGAACTAAGACAGCTAGCCGCCAAAATCGTATCCAATCCCAATGTTATCGTTTTATTTGGGACAAAAGATAACGAAAAGGCCCAGATTATTCTGAGCCGTTCCAATGAAATTAATGTCAATATGAATGAGCTTTTTAAGGAAATTGCTCCTTTAATTAATGGAAAAGGCGGCGGTAATTCCCAAACTGCCCAGGGCGGTGGAAGTGACATAAGTAATCTTGCATCTTCCCTACAAGCTGCTCAAAACATAATTACGAAAAGATATCTATCCAAAGCATAAAAGAGAAATGGCTCCTTCGGAGCCATTTCTCTTTTATGCTTCACCCTATTTTGCTTGGAAAATTGATCTTTCTATAATAAATTATAAACAAGTTACTCCAAGTTTACAATATGTTTTTTCGATTTTTTTCTACATATTTCTTGCTTATCCTCCAAATAGTGGTTCAATAATATTTCATAAGAAGTAATAATTCTATGGTTAAATTAATAAGTATATCCTAAAATAGGTTTGAGTGGAGGGATATTATGATACATCATGAAGGAATATCTTATCTTGATTCTGATGATATATATTACTATCATTGTCATGTTGACAAGAACGAGATTGAAAAATACAGAAACAGATGGTACAAAGTAATATGTGTTATTGAATTCAAAAATATACCGGACCATATGAATACTTACTTTGTACCGCAACAAAAACTGGAAGAATTTTTAAAATCCAATCCAGAAAGGCTTCTAGATATTATTCCTACTAGCCTCTCTGAAGTCAAAGAAATACTTAGCAAGTACGATATACAAATTTGAAATAAGTATCTATAGAGGATCCAGATTTATAAAGATCCTCTTATCATTTTAATCAGCTGCATTCCTGCTAAGTGGATCAAGCTCTCCTCTCCCTGTACCTCCACTTTATAGGCTCGACTCAAATACCCATTAAAAATCTCAATAAGTCTTTCTGTATACCCCATATCATAAATGATACAGAGTATTTCATAATCTCTTTGCATACCTCTATAATCAAAATTAGCAGTGCCCACAGAAGCCACATGTCCATCTACTGTAATCATTTTATTGTGGGTAAACCCTCCAGTAAATTTATAAACCTTCACACCTGATTTGGTAAGCCTTTTCCCCCATATGTTTGTTGCATATTTGGCTACAACATTATCAGAATCAATAGGAATCAGTATTTCCACATCCACACCCCTTAGCACAGCATTTTCAATGGCAATTACAATACTTTCGGATGGTATGAAATAAGGCGTTATGATATGAATTTGCTTCTCTGCCTTATTGATTAAGGAAAAATAGGTGTGCTCAATATTGTTTTGTGGGGAATCCGGCCCGCCTGTAACGATTTGCATTGGCACTTGTCCAGCATGCTCTCCCACTGCAAAGTAAACTTTATCCGTTAATGCTTTTCCTGTAGCAACATACCAATCCCTAAGAAAAATAATTTGTAATTGTTTTGTAGAGGTTCCCTCAATGAGAATGTCTATATCCTTCCATTCGCCTATTTCTGTTTTCTCTCCAAAGTACTCATCGGCAATATTTCTTCCACCCGTAATACATGTTTTTCCATCTACGACTAAGAGTTTTCTGTGATTGCGATGATTGATACTCAGATGATAGACACCTTCCCAAATTGGAGAAAATGCGGCCGTCTCTATCCCTTCCTTTTGCAGTTGTTGAATATACTTTGGCTTTATGAGCAGGGTTCCAAGCCCATCATAGAGTAGTCGGACTTCTACGCCCTCCCTACGCTTCTGGATTAGCAGCTCCTTAAATTTTGTTCCAATCACATCATCTTTCAAAATAAAATATTCGATATGAATGTGCTTCTTCGCTTTTTTGATTGTTTCAAATACTGCTTTATAGAACTTTTCTTCATTTTCTAATAGTTCAATATGATTCATATCAAGCGTGCTATCGTTAAATTTCTCAGGAAAGCTGTATCTTTTTCCTAAAATGCTCTTAGCTGTTATGGCTTCTTTGTTCACACTTTGCTCGCTAAGCAATTCAATATATTTTTGTCCCTTTCTAGCAATATTTCCATGATAGTCTCGTTGAATGTCCTTTGTCAACGTAATTATTGCCAACAGAATTAGTCCCATCAATAAAGCATGGATCAACCATCGAATAGAAATATATCGCATCAACGTAAAGGTTATGTTTAATACCAGTACCAATAAAATAAGTCTCTTCAATTCATCACATCCTGCCCAGTCATTCTCTGTAATAGCTTTCCATACTCTGTTATCATTTACTCATGGAATTAGTCTGGGCAAAGGAATAAAAAAAAGACTCGTCTGAGTCTTTTTAATCCTCTTTATATGGGAAAAATTTAAGCAGTCCTTTAATCATAAAATAGAACAGAATCAATATTGTAAAGGTTGTTCCCATACCGTAGCCCATAATCTCTAACCCTTCAGGAATAAGCTCAAAATTCATATCATCAACCTCCTAAGATAATAATGCTAAGACGACGCTGCCCGCAATGATGGAGCCTATCTGTCCAGCCACATTAGCACCAACAGCCTGCATAAGAATAAAATTTGTAGGGTCCTCTTTTTGTGCCATCTTCTGAATTACCCTTGCAGACATGGGGAAGGCAGAAATTCCAGCTGCACCTACCATAGGATTATACTTCTCTTTTACAAACAGATTTAATGTTTTTGCAAACAGGACACCCCCTGCAGTGTCAAATACAAATGCCACCAATCCCATTCCAATGATCATCATTGTTTCAACTTTTAAGAATGCATGGGCTTGCATTGTGGAGCCAATCGTTATCCCTAAGAGCAGTGTAACAAGGTTTGCCAGCTCATTTTGTGCTGTTTGTGAAAGTCTGTCTAGAACACCACACTCTCTGATTAGATTACCAAACATCAATAATCCTACAAGCGTTACACTAATGGGTGCAATAATTCCCGCCAAGATCGTTATACAGATTGGAAAAAGAATTTTAACTGTTTTCGAAATTTTTACTTCATGATAATCCATTCGAATTCGTCGTTCTTCCTTCGTAGTTAAAGCCCGTATCACAGGGGGCTGGATTACTGGTACCAATGCCATATAGGAATACGCCGCCACAGAAATTGGTCCCAATAAATTTTGAGCAAATCTTGAAGCTACAAAAATAGAAGTCGGTCCATCTGCAGCACCAATGATTCCGATGGAGGCTGCCTCCTTTAAAGGAAAACCTAGTAATAAAGCTGCCAACAAAGTAAAGAATATCCCGAATTGTGCTGCTGCTCCAAAGAATAACATCGAAGGCATTCTGAGAAGCGGACTAAAATCGATCATGGCACCAACCGCAATAAAGATAAATGCCGGTAATAGTTCGGTTAAAATTGTGGCGTTAAATAGAATGCCCAAAACACCGTGGTGAGGATCAGCAATGCCTGGTATTCCTTCTACCACAGGGATATTTGTAAGTATGGCTCCAAAACCGATTGGCAATAACAACATAGGCTCATACTCTTTTTTAATGGCTAAATAAATCAAAAAAGCCCCTATTAAAAACATTACTACATTTCCAAATGTCAACGTCTGAAATCCTACTAATAATTTTTGCAACAACATAAACAACATCCTCCTCAAAATAGGTTTGGAATAAAAGCTAAGGAAATTGAAAGCCTTTACTTTCTTAATATCAAAAAAAAGACCTTTGTTTATACATATCTTGTATAAACAAAGGTCTTGCCTTCAAGTTTCCTTGATAAACCAACCGAGCCGTTTTTACAGCTGAGATGACGACTGATTATATGGCCTATGGCCATTGGCTACTCCCCTTTATTCAGAACTACTAACTGACAAAACTTAGTATAGCATAGTCATTTTTAAAAGTAAACTACTTATCTAGGATTTAAGTATCGCAATTATTTATGCATACTTATAAGAATTCAATTCTTGCATTCTGCTAAACCCCGTTTTTTCTTATCGAACAATGTACCCAAATAACCAATAATAAATGTAACGATGGGCGATATATAGCAAAGTACAGTATATGGTGCATACTTTACGGCAGCAACACCCGTGATAGCTGCAGCAATGATTGCATTTATGTTCCAAGGGATAAGGGGTGCAATGGTGGTCCCTGTATCTGCAATGGTTCTTGCTAGGACCGCACGCTCCACGTTTAGTTCGTCATATTTAGATTTCAAAAATCTTCCGGGCAAAAGGATTCCTACCGTTTGATCACAAGTAATGATCGTTAATAAACTGCTTAAAATACCTGTTTTAAAAATCAAGGTTCCCCTAGTTTTCGTACTGGTCATCAATTGATCCACCATAGGTCGAATCATTCCCGTTCCCTCTAAAATACTATTTAAAGAAACAGCCCCCAATACAATGAGAATAACCTCAAACATAGGTAGAATACCGCCACCCTTGAGTATTTGATCCAGTTCAGGCATACCCGTATTTGCTTTAAATCCAAAGTATATAACCTTTATCATCTCTATGGGCTCAATCCGCTGCAGAAGCATGCTAAAACCAATGCCAGCTATTGAGCCAAACACCATATTGGGAATAATCTTCACACCGGTCATGGCCAGAATAATTACAACGACTGGAAGAATCATAAGGATGGGCGTAATATAAAAATTTGAAGCTATCCCTTCTTGATAACTCCTTAAAACATGCAGATCAATCCCTACATTGTATTGTTTCCCTAGACTATAAAAGAATATGATACTGACAACAACTGTTGGAATCAGTGTTATAAGCATACTTTTTGCGACATCTTTAAATCGAATATCAATTGTTTTCAGCGTCAGATTTACCAGACTGCCCATGGGGGAAATTTTATCAGCAATAAATGCCCCAGAAATAATTGCCCCTAACAAAATATGTGAGGGAATCATTAATCCTCGTCCCATTCCCAGCAGTACCATGCCAATAGTGCTTACGGTTCCTAATGCAGTTCCCATAATTAATGAGATCACTGCCGCTGAAATAAAACAGGCCAGCAAATAGTTTATTTGGTGTATATAGTTGAACCCATAATAAATCATGGTTGGTACAATACCAGATGCCATCCATAAAGCAATCAACATTCCGATTAATATGATTACTATAAATACAGTTTGACATTCTCTGATTCCAGCTATGACCATTGTTACAATCTGCTTTCCACGAACACCATTCTTTATGGCAATAATCCCAGCCAGCAATGCACTTCCAAATAATCCAAAGAATAATGGATACTGGAACAAAATACATATGGCAATAAGACCAATCATCCCTATCAATGATAGATAGATATCTTTTTTCGGCATTACATTATATTCCATAAATCCTCCAGTGACACCTCTATTTTCATCTCCATTATACTATGAATATTCCATCCTTAGAATACTCCATAATCAAAAGAGGAACCTTTTTCGGTTCCCCTCCTGTATCATTAAAACTCTGCCGTCTTTACCGTTCTTGGGAAAGAAATAACATCCCTGATATTGCTCATACCTGTCAGATACATGATGGCCCGCTCAAATCCAAGTCCATATCCAGCATGTCTTGTACCACCATATTTTCTTAATTCAAGATACCACCAATAATCGTCCTTGTGGAGCTCCATTTCTTCCATTCTTCTCTCCAACACATCAATTCTTTCTTCTCTTTGGCTACCTCCAATGATTTCACCAACGCCTGGTACAAGAAGATCCATGGCTGCCACAGTTTTTTGGTCATCATTTAATCTCATATAGAAAGCTTTGATATCCTTCGGGTAATTTGTAACAAATACAGGCTTCTTAAATACCTTCTCTGTCAAGTACCTTTCATGCTCGGTCTGTAAGTCACAACCCCATTCCACAGGATATTCAAAATCTGCTTTTGAATTTTTTAAAATTTCAATAGCTTCAGTATAGGTAACTCTACCAAATTCCGAATTCAAAACATTATTAAGACGCTCAAATAATCCTGTATCAATAAATGCATTAAAGAATTCCATCTCTTCCGGAGCATTTTCCATAACATACTGAATGATATATTTCATCATTTCTTCAGCCAATTCCATATTGTCTTCCAAATCAGCAAATGCAATCTCTGGCTCAATCATCCAGAATTCTGCAGCATGTCTTGCTGTATTGGAATTCTCAGCCCTAAAAGTTGGCCCAAAGGTATATACATTTCTAAATGCCATACAATAGGCTTCTACATTAAGCTGCCCGCTCACTGTCAAATTTGTCTCTTTTCCAAAGAAATCCTTGGTAACATCAACACGACCTTCCTCATTCTTAGGCATATTATCAAAATCCAAGGTTGATACCCTAAACATTTCACCTGCACCTTCACAATCACTACCGGTTATGATTGGTGCGTGTACATAAACAAATCCTCTCTCTTGGAAGAATTTATGTATAGCGTATGCAGCAATAGATCGTACCCTAAACACTGCTGAAAAAGTATTACTTCTTGGTCTTAAGTGGGCAATGCTTCTTAGGAATTCAAAGCTATGTCTTTTTTTCTGCAAAGGATAGTCTGATGAAGAAGGTCCCTCAACCTCAATATGAGTTGCCTTAATCTCAAAAGGCTGCTTTGCCTCTGGTGTAGCTACCAGCGTTCCTTCTACAATTATCGCTGAACTGATTGGTAATTTTGATATTTCTTCAAAGTTCTCCAATTGATCCTCTAGCACAATTTGTATGTTCTTATAGTAGCTTCCATCATTTAGCTCAATGAATCCGAATGTTTTTGATGTTCGAGAGGTACGAATCCAACCACCAATTTTAACAGTCTGGTTCAGGTATTGATCGGTCTCTTTAAAAATTTTCTTTACTTCTAATAATTTAAGCATTCCATACTTCCTCCTTTTCAAATTTGTGGAATACAATCAAAAAAATATAAAAACCCTCCATCCCAAAGCAGGGACGAAAGGTTAATTTCCGCGGTACCACCCTCATTGTCAAAAAGACCAACTCCAATCAGCATTGAACAAGACGTTCAACACTTCCAAATTGATAACGGTTTGGCTCCGTCTAAGCCTACTCTCCTAAGATTTCAGTTAGAGACTCTGAGATGTTCTTCAATAGAGGCTTCGTATCGGACTTTCACTATCACCGACTCGCTAAAACTACATCCTTTATCTACTCTTCTCTTCCTTGTCTGTTGTTATATAGTTTGTTAAGCATATTATATGCTTGGTTCGAAAATATGTCAAATCTTTTTTCCCGTTGAAGTAGCCCTTTAGCTAGTGTAAGTATTCACTATTTATAGCCAAACTATTCATGCCCTTGATTTTTTCCCTTGAGCCATGTTAATCGTTCTTTCATCCTTTTTTCATAACCATTTTCAGTCGCTTCATAATAGGTTGTATCCACAAGCTCATCTGGCAAGTATTGCTGTGCTACATAATGGTTTGGATAATTGTGGGGATACATATACCCCAGCCCATGTCCCATCTTCTTGGCCCCACCGTAACTCTGATCCCTTAAATGCACAGGGACTGGCCCTATATTTCTTTCACCCACATCTCTTAATGCTTTGTTAATTCCTAAGTAGCTGGCATTACTCTTTGGTGCAGCGGCCACATACACAGCTGCTTGGGCCAGAATGATTCTTCCCTCTGGCATTCCAATAAACTGAACAGCTTGGGCTGCACTATTCGCAATTACCAAGGCATTGGGATCAGCTAATCCTACATCTTCAGCTGCTGCAATTACTATTCTTCGAGCGATGAACACAGGGTCCTCTCCCCCCTTGATCATTCTAGCCAAGTAGTGGAGAGCAGCATCAGGATCTGATCCCCTCATGCTTTTAATAAAAGCCGACACGATGTCATAATGGTAATCACTACTCTTATCATACTGAATATGCCGCTTCTGCAAACATTCTTTGATAGTATCTATATCTATATGGGTTTTTCCTTCATCACTTTTTTCAGTTGTTAATACAGCCAGCTCCAACGCATTTAATGCTCTTCTAGCATCACCGTTAGCTACACCAGATAAGAATTCAAGGGCTTCA
Organism: Anaerosolibacter sp.; assembly: GCF_029240175.1. GTDB lineage: Bacteria > Bacillota > Clostridia > Peptostreptococcales > Thermotaleaceae > Anaerosolibacter. The sequence continues at coordinate 122,802 of NZ_JARBTM010000012.1, read as the reverse complement.
GGGGAAATTTCTATTTCAAACAATCCCAACCCTGATTCATTATCATGGATGGCTCGAAGAATAATTTTCTCAATAGATTTCTCGTCCAATGGCTCTAGTTTAAATAACATAGATCTTGAGATCAAGGCATTATTCACTTCAAAATATGGATTCTCTGTGGTCGCACCAATAAGTGTCAACGTACCATTTTCCACATAGGGCAGCAAAGCATCCTGCTGCGCTTTATTAAAACGATGTATTTCATCCACAAAGAGGATTGTTTTCTTATTGTACATCCCCATGACGTTCTGTGCATCAGCAACAACTTCTTTAAGATCCTTCACACCCGAGGTAACAGCATTGAGCTGAACAAAATTTGACTTTGTAGTATTGGCAATTACCTTGGCAAGACTCGTTTTCCCAGTACCTGGAGGCCCATATAAAATAAGAGAAGTGATACGGTCAGCCTTAATAGCACGCCACAATAACTTGCCGTGGCCCACAATATGCTCCTGGCCAATAAAATCCTCCAATTTTTTCGGTTTTAATCTTTCTGCCAAAGGTGCTTCTCTCTTTAGATTTTTTTCTCTTTGTATATCAAATAAATCCATCCTCATCACCTTTTTCGTCATATTCAAATACTATATTCTTTTTTCTTTCTAAAAAACCTTCTCTTTCTGAACAAAAGCATTTAATGCTCTAATATCTAAGGAAATGCTTTTGTTCTTCACAGGGAACTAATAGTTCCCTATGACGCTTCGCTGTAACCCTCCAATTATTATACATAAAGGGGTGAACCCCTTTAAAAATCCCCTATATCCAGGAAATTTAAGACCATAATTTCCTAGATATCAAAGAAAAACACCTGCTCAAAGGCAGATGTCTTTACTTCGGCAAATCGTATTCTATATTTTTCCTACTCCATCAGTGGTTTAGAAGCTTTGCTTTCTTGATGTTTATCTTCTAGACTTCGAAGCTCCATAAATAACCAAATTCCTGTAATGATTGAAGAACCTATATCAGCAACTGGCGCTGCCATTAAAACACCCTTTAACCCTAAAAACCTTGGGAGAATGAATAATGCAGGAATTAAAAGCAATACTTGTCTCGATAAGCTTAAAAATGCTGCCTGCTTCGGTTTCCCGATGGCTTGGAAATAGTTTGCAGATATAATTTGGAAACCTATGATAGGAAGAAAAATTAAAAATATTCCTAAAGCATAACTTCCAAATTCGATGAGTTCTTGATCGGTTCGATTAAATATAGCGATCAATTGTACTGGAAATAGCCTTGTGACAATGAAGCCAAGGGTAGTAATACATGTGGCAGCAAAAATACCTAACTTTAGCGCCTCTTTCACGCGGTTAAATTTCTTCGCACCGTAATTATACCCGATAATAGGCTGAACCCCTTGGTTTATTCCAAAAATAGGCATCAATATGATCATTGCAATGCTATTCACCACACCCACGCCTGATATAGCAACATCACTTCCATGTAAAATAAGTTGTCTGTTCATAATAACACTCAACAAGCTAGCTGCCAACTGCATAACAAAAGGTGCTGACCCCATGGCTACAATTTTTCCTACCAGAGATGGACTTAGTTGCAGATTTTTCAGGTGAATCTTCAATAAACTCTTGCCCCCAAAGAAATACATCAATACCCAAATAGCTGAAATAGCCTGTGATATTATCGTTGCTAAAGCAGCGCCTTTAATCCCCCAATCAAAAACGAAAATGAAGATCGGATCTAAAATGGTGTTCATGATGGCACCAATCAACATAGTAAACATGGCAATTCTGGGGTTTCCTTCAGCTCGAATATAATTATTCATGCCAAAGCCAATAGATTGAAATACGGTTCCGAAAAGAATAATACTCAAATAATCCTTTGCATAGGGTAAAACCGCTTGACTTGCACCAAAAAGCTTCAAAAGCGGGTCTAAAAATATAAGTCCTGGAATGGTTATTATCAAAGAGACCAGAATGAGTAATACCATTCCATTTCCGATGATTAATTCTGCCTCATCCCGTTTCTGCTCACCCAATCGAATAGACAATAAAGATGTGGACCCAATCCCTATCAGCATAGCACATGCCATAATCACCAGCATAATGGGAAAACCAATGGTTATCCCTGCAATTCCAAGGGAACCTACACCATTGCCGATAAAAATACGATCCACCATGTTATATAGCGCATTTACCAGCATACCAATAATAGCGGGTACAGAAAACTTTAATAAAAGCTTCGATACTTTCTCTTCTCCTAGTAATGTTGCTTGATCCATAGACACACTCCTGTTCTCTTATACAAAGTTGTTAATAACTTTTAGCAAATACTTTCTTAAATCTGCTATCTCTTCCTCTGAAAAATCCTTTAACCCTTTCTTCATGGTTTCACTACTTAAGGAATCAAGGGTTCCCATAAGCGCTATGGATTTGTCCGTTAGCACGATAATTTTTGATCTTCTATCATTAGGATTTTCTACCCTTTGTACCCAGCCTTGGTCGGTAAGCCTTTGAATAATGCCAGATATGGTAGGGCGGTCTGCATATACCCGCTCTGCAATAGTTGCTGGTGTAAGATCTGCTTTTTTATCACCTTTGCTTTCGTTGCAAAATATTTCTCTAAGAACGGCAAACTGAGGCGAGGTGAGACCTACATCACCCAATCTATTGTTTAATTCCCATTTGGTTAGTCTAGCAGCCTTATTAATGAGGTATCCCACATCATTCATTGTTCTTTCCATGTAATGACAACCTCCCAAAGAAATTTTGCTACTCCAATATAATTAGCATGCTAATTATATTTATTCATAACTATTAGTATACTAATTATATTGTAAATGTCAAGCGTTAACACGAAATATTAAACAGGCACACTGTTTTATAGTATAAAAAAGTCAGCAGTATTATTGCTGACTTTTTAAGTCTTTTGTGAATTATCAATCTTTTCTTTCACTTTATGACGTTCTAAAAACTCAGAAACCTGCTGCATTTCATTCTCATTCATTTCATATCCGTGGACGATCATTCCTTCTTCAAGCAGCTCCACATAATCTAGATGCAGATCATCATCCTTGGTATAAACTGCCAGCACATATGGATCTTCAAGATCCCAGCGATTGCTAATATCCTTATCAAGTTCAACGTCTAAGGTCACTTCCACTGATTCATCAAAATAGGTCATTTCCCTAATTTTGTTTATTTTCATGGGCAATCTACTCCTTAAAGTATTCTATTTATAGAATGCCCCTTGTTGACCATATATATAAATTTCCTTTAGTCAATTAAATCTAATTTTTTCAGTTCCTCCTTATATCCAATGACAACCAAGACATCACCTTTCTGAATAATATCTCCAGGTTTTGGTGCACTATTTAATACATCTCCTCGTTTTATGATCAATACATGAATCCCATACTTTTTTCTCAAGTTTAACTCTTTTAAGCTTCTCCCTTCCCATTCTTTCATAGCGGCAATTTCCAAAATACTATAATTTGATGCCAATTCAATATTGTCCAGTATATTTGCAGACATAAGATTATGGGCTACACGAATACCCATATCGCGCTCGGGAAACACCACTCTATCTGCACCGATTCTATAGAGTACTTTGGCTTGAAGCTCATTCAATGCCTTTGCTACTACAAACTTCACCCCAAGTTCCTTTGCCATTAGGGTCACAAGAATAGAAGATTGAATATCGGACCCAATGGCTACAATTGCCACATCAAAATTTCTGATTCCTAAGGACTTGATTGATGTCTCATCCGTTGCATCCACCTGAACAGCATGGGTGACAAAGTCGCTTATTTCTTGTATTGCATCTTCATCCCTATCAATAGCTAACACATCATATCCTGCTTCATACAAGGTTTTTGCAACACTAGATCCAAACCGTCCACACCCAATTACTATAAACTGTCTCATATAAGCACCCCTTTATGAAATATTTCTACCTGTTGAATCAGTATTTTGTCCCGATTACCTTTATTTAAACCTAGCATTATACCCATACTTCCTTACCTTATCTATGATCAAAAGACCCTATAAAATAAAAGACCCCTAACACAATCTTATCTAAATAGATAAAACTATGCTAAAGGTCTTACTTCTTCGAAAAACCAAAGGATAAAGCCAGACGGTTATTCATACCATCGGTTGTTGACTTTATCAACCCAATCGGGCAGCTACTCCCCTTTAACAGGAAAACATAATAGATTTCCATAATAATATATCATATTTAATGGTTAATCTCAATAATTTACCCACAGGGTCTATCCCTACGATTCATAGATTTTACTTATAGATACTTATAACCCACAGCCATACATATAACTACGATTGAATATCATCCCGTAATAGCGGCATACTCATACATCGTGGACCGCCTCTCCCTCTAGACAATTCATAGGAGTCAAACTCTAGCACTTCGACCCCATTTTTTCTTAAAGCCTGATTTGTTATATAATTGCGGTCATAACATACAACTTTACCTGGTGCAATGGCCAGTGTATTACTTCCATCACTCCATTGTTCTCTTCCAGCAGCAATATAGTCCCCATCACCACATCGAATCAACCGAACCGCTGGTAGGTTAAGATATTTTTTAAGTATATCCTCAAGCTTGCTCGCTTCGTATGAGATATGAAAAGCATCCCCCCTCTTCCGTTTAATGCTATAAACATCTAGGGGTTCCTCTATTCCCGGGTAGATCGTAAATTTATCGCAATCTACCATAGTAAATACTGTATCGAGATGCATATATGCCCTAGTCTTAGGGATATCAAAAGCTAATACAACCTCAAAGGATTCATCAGATTTCAATAGATTCTCAGATACCTTTTCGACGGCGATTGGGTCTGTTCGCTCACTAATGCCTATAGCTACAATTTTTTCTGATAACACCAAAATATCACCGCCCTCAATTGGGTGGGTTTTATCTCTGTTGTACCACCTAGATACTCCCTTAAAACTTGGATGGTGATCAAATAGATATTTCGCAAAAAGTGTTTCACGATTACGTGTCGTTGATGACATAACATTTAAGCTGATACCATTTCCAATAGAAGCAAAGGGATCCCGTTGGAAATATAAATTGGGGATAGGATCTAGATAGAAGGGATAAGGATTTTTTACCATATCTCCAAGTGCTTTCGGTTTAATATGCTTTAACTCCTCTTTCCGAACGCCTTCGATGCACTTGTCTATCATCTCTTTTGGTCCCATTGGATCAAAATATTCCTGTAATGCGTCTTGGAGTCCAGGCGTAGTGACTCTACCCTCCATCATGAAATCAAATAAAAATTTCTTTCTTACTTCACAATTCTCCAGTACCTCCGCCATCAAATCTGTTAGGTATATTACGTCTACCCCTTCATTTCTCATGATTTGGGCAAATTGATCGTGTTCTTTCTGCGCCTGTTTTAGATATGCAATTTCATCAAATAATAACCGTCTTAAATAATCTGGTACGATATTTTCAATCTCCCCACCTGGCCGATGAAGCAGTACCCTTTTCAACTTTCCAACTTCATTTTTCACGTGGATGCTAGGACTAGAATGCATACAATCTCTCCCTTTTTCTTATCTTATGCATTCTAGTTTTCCCTCTTTTTTCTTTATTATGAAGCATTATTGCTGGAATTTTGCATAGGATATATGGTTAAAACGCTGTGAAGGGTGAGTTCAATGGCAAGAAAGATTATTTTGATTCATGTAAATTTTCGCATTGTAGCTGTATTATCTTTTGTTCTTATACTGCTGATAGGATCTTTACTTCTAAACAATCACTTTGAATTTATTCAAACCTTATCCAATATGGCTTACACCCACACCGTTGTTATCGATCCTGGACATGGCGGCATAGACTGTGGGACATCTCAAGGAGATGTCCTTGAAAAAGACTTGAATCTTAGGTTAGCATTAAGAATCAAAACACTACTACAAAAACAGAAAGTTAAAGTAATACTTACAAGAAGCAAAGACATATCGCTTGAAGACCAAAGCCATCTTACAGCCACAAGATACAAACGAGATTTAGATGCTAGAAAGAACATCATCAACAACAGTAGTCCTGACCTTTTTGTCAGCATCCATACAGATGCCCGTCCAGATGAGCCCACTGCCTGCGGAATAGGGATTTTTTATTTTCCAAGATCTCAAAACAGTAAAAGAATTGCAGAAAACGTCCATAAGACGATTGAGGAAATCATATATAAAAATCACCTGGGTCAAACAGAAAAGATAATCCCTATTGCCCCTGGAGATTACTATATTTTGCGGGAAACCAAACCACCAGGAATTCTCATTGAGACAGGTTTTTTGACCAATAGCAAAGATTTCTATCGATTGCAAAATGAAGCGTATCAAGCTCAGTTAGCCTTAGCCATAAGCAAAGGTATCATCTATGCATTAAGAAATAGCTATTAACCATTATTTTTATATTTGCACTTATTTTCTAAGTAGTTGAAAAAATATCTTAGCCAGGGCGTTTGTTGTGGTGTAATCTCCGGCAGATTTGTCAAGGGAGCCCAAAACAATTTAACTTTACAGTTTTCTAAGCTGTATTCCCAATATTTCGGCGTTTCCTCTTCACATATTAGATGGTAAAAATATCTTCGACTGCTTTGGGTAAGGGATTTCGTTGGAACCCAACCTATAATCTGATAGGACAGATTATTTTCCTCTAATGATTGATCATATTCAATATACTCAACTTGGGTGAAATCCCCTTTTCTTCGAATCCCTGTTACCGTACAACCTCTACTTAACTCAGCCCTTCCATTACTCTCATAATCCGGTTTATTATATGCCTTAGTTTGATTCAGAACAATATGTCGATCCATTGGAAGCTCTAGGTCTAGGTAGCTAATAAGCTTCTTTAGCTTTAGCTGACTTAGGCCAGTGACCCCTTTCACTTCTCTTATAACGGCTTGCTGGTATGCTTCTCCATCATCAACAATTCCCACAGGAATCTTTATCCCCCCACATTGATCATCCATGAATAACAACTCCATTTTTCCGTAATTCTCCCTCGTAATAAATCCCGTCATCATTTCTAACACTTCATTCATAATCTATCCCCCTACCATCCATTCGTTCCCATAGCATGCCCAACACCATTCAAAGTACGATCATAAATATATATAATTCTGCAAAATCCATTTTTTCCCTCTAATCATTCAATATTCTCGAATGATAATTTGTAAAATAATTCTAAATTTGTAGAATCATTAAAAAAAATCGATTATATCTTATTGCCTTATGGGAAACTAATATATAGAAAGGAGGATATCTGTATGGATCTATCGCGCTTGTCTCATCTAGTCATGACCCTAACAATTGGTTTGGCTGCCTTGCTTGTTTCGACAAACATTATCGGTAAAGTTCAGCTTGGGCAAGCAACACCTTTCCATTTTATTTCAGCCCTTGTATTAGGAGAACTGCTAGGTAATGCGGTTTATGATCAAGAAATCAGTATCACGTATATCCTGTTTAGCATTGCTTTATGGACAATGCTTATGTATATCATCGAGATAATTACACAGAAATTCAGACGTAGCCGGGGATTTTTTGAAGGACAGCCTTCGATTATTATTCGTAATGGTAACATAGACATAGAAGAGTTGAAGAAAAACAACATGGATATCAATGAAATACAACGATTACTGCGGGATAACGGTGTATTCTCCATTCGGCAAGTAGAATATGGGATTTTGGAGCCAGGCGGTACAATTAGCGTTCTCAAAAAGTGGCAGTATACATCACCAACCAATGAAGACTTGAATATATCTCAAAAGCCTGTTTTTCTACCGATTGCATTGATTGCGGATGGAGAGATTTTAAAAGAAAATCTAGCTACCATAGGTCATGATGAAAAGTGGTTAATGGATCAAATAAAAATGCACAATTTAAGTAGAATGGAGGATGTTTTTTTCGCCGAGTGGCAGCAAGACGAGGGATTACATGTGATTTCTTCTAAGAAAAGATAAAGCCCATGCTCATTATTGAATGAACATGGGCTTATTCTCTTCATTTCTAATCTCCATCAATAAAATTCCCAAGACCCCCTAATACATCTAACACACTGCCTTCTCCTTTGGACTTTCCACCCATCCTGCTTCGAGAAGCAGAAAACATTCTATCTGCTAGTCTACTGAATGGCAGGGACTGAAGCCATACTTTTCCTGGGCCGGTTAGTGTTGCAAAAAATAGACCTTCCCCTCCAAACAACGCACTTTTCACACCTCCAACAAACTGGATATCATAATCCACTTCACTTGTTAGTGCAACAAGACAACCCGTATCTACCCTCAGTGTCTCACCATGCTTCAATTCTTTTTCAATAATCGTACCTCCTGCATGGAGAAAAGCAAGGCCGTCTCCTTCTAGTTTCTGCATAATAAAACCTTCTCCGCCAAAAAGACCAGCACCAATCTTCCGCTGAAATGCAATACTTACCGAAACACCTTTTGCAGCACACAGAAAGGCATCTTTTTGACAAATCATTTGTCCTCTATATTGCTGCAGATCTAGGGGAATAATCTTGCCAGGATAAGGTGCTGCAAATGATACTCTCTGTTGAGACACTGCTCTATTCGTAAAGGCTGTCATAAATAGGCTCTCACCCGTAATCACTCTTTTTCCTGCTCCCAACAATTTGCCCATTAATCCACCCTGACCATCTCTGTCTGATCCATCTCCAAAGATCGTTTCCATCTGGATTCCTTGCTCCATATACATCATGGCACCTGCTTCTGCAATGATACTTTCATGCTGATCTAGGACAATTTCCACAAACTGCATATCATCTCCATAAATCTGATAATCTACCTCATGGGCCTTTAGCATACAAATCCACCTCTTTCTATTTGCTATCAATTTACATATACGTTTGTTTATGAGAAATGTCTGAATAATTTTGCTTCTATTATATCTCACAGTGCAGAAAACTGCCTACTTTCATAGGCAGCTTTCATTTCAATTATTTTCCCATTAGTGATACCTTCTTGCTTCCCATAGCCTCACCCTTAGTTATTAAGAATTGGAAATATATACCATTACAACAATAAAATATAATAAGAGAGATAGGAAATTTCACCTATCTCTCTGCTCCACCATGTACTTAATTCCTTATTTCATAAATACTTATTTATCTCGTATTAAAGGGTCACACCTGTTTTGAATATAGCAATCTCTCTAAATTGGTTTTTCTCGTTGTTTACCAGCTCACCATTTGCAACCTCTACAATGTAATCAATAAATGCAGCTAAAACACCCTCCATGGATTGGTCTTCTACAAGGACTCCTGCATTAAAGTCTATCCAGTTTTTCTTTCTATTGTACAGTTCAGTGTTTGAGGCAATCTTCATCGTTGGCACAAAGCAACCAAAAGGAGTTCCTCTTCCAGTGGTGAACAGAACGATGTGGCAACCTGCTGCTGCTAAAGCCGTGGCAGCAACTAGATCATTTCCAGGGGCGCTTAAAAGATTCAGACCCCTTTCCTTTATTGTCTCACCATATTTCAGTACATCTACTACTTTAGAATGCCCAGCCTTTTGGGTACATCCCAGGGATTTGTCTTCAAGGGTAGTAATTCCACCCTTTTTATTTCCCGGGGAAGGATTTTCATAAACAGGCTGATTGTTTGCTAAGAAATACTCCTTAAAATCATTGATTAAATCTACGATCTTGTGGAAAGTTTCTTCGTCCTTAGCTCTCTCCATTAACAAGGTTTCTGCCCCAAACATTTCTGGTACTTCTGTAAGGACACTGGTGCCGCCTTGGGCAATTAGATAATCTGAAAGCTCCCCAAGTAAAGGATTGGCTGTAATACCTGAAAGACCATCAGATCCGCCACATTTTAAACCTACTTTTAGTTCAGATAGAGGCACTTCTTCTCTTCTGTCATTTTTCATGACATCAAAGATTTCTTTGATTTGCTTTACGCCTTCTTCGATCTCGTCCTCTACTTCCTGGGTCACTAAAAATTTGATTCTTTGCTCATCCACTTCACCAAGAAATTCCTTAAACTCTGCAACCTGATTGTTTTCACAACCAAGGCCAAGTACCAAAACACCGCCGCAGTTCGGGTGCTTCACTAACCCCCGTAAAATCTTCCTTGTATTTTCGTGATCATCTCCCAACTGAGAGCAACCATAATTATGCTTATATACTTCGATATGGTCAATGGAGTGGACATCTACTTCTCTCTTGAAGGTATCTACAATCATTTGCCCTGTTCCATTCACACAGCCAACAGTGGGGACAATCCATAACTCATTTCTAATACCTACACTGCCATCTTTCCTTTTGTAACCCATAAAAACCCGATCTTCTTTTTGAATATCTCTATCCGCTAGTTTTTGATCAAATGAGTATTCGATTGTGCCACTAAGCTTTGTTTTTGCATTGTGGACGTGAATATGTTCTCCTAACGCAATATCTTCTAAAGCGAACCCTATCGGCTGACCATATTTGATGATTCCCTCATTTTTCTTGATATCCTGAATGGCGATCTTATGACCTTTTGGTATATCTGCTTTTACTGATATCGTTTTATCACCGAATTCAATGATTTCCCCTGCGCTATAATCTCTTAGCAAAACGAAAACATTGTCTTCAGTATGAATCTTTATAAACTCTTTCATCTATGCCACTCCTTATCTAAGGATTAATTATTCTTGAAATCCAAAGTAGTTATTTGCATTGTTGTAACATATATTTTTCACCATTTTCCCTAATAAGTCCATGTCTGCTGGTGCTTCGCCATTCTCTACCCATTCACCCAATAAGTTGCAAAGGATTCTTCTAAAATACTCATGGCGTGTATAGGACAAAAAGCTTCTTGAATCCGTCAACATACCCACAAATCTACTGATAAGACCCACGTTGGATAAAGCAATCATCTGACGGATCATCCCATCCTTTTGATCATTAAACCACCAGCCTGAGCCAAATTGAATCTTTCCAGGAATACCGCCTCCTTGGAAAGAGCCAATCATCGTTGCCAGCACTTCATTGTCCCTAGGATTCAAGCAATAAAGGATTGTTTTTGGCAGCTCATCTGTTGAATCCAAGGCATCTAGGAATTTGGCCAAAGCTTCAGCGAATGTATAATCTCCAATGGTATCAAACCCAGTATCCGGTCCCAATATATTCATCATTCTTGAATTTACATTTCGAATGGTTCCAATATGCACTTGCATTACCCATCCAAGCTTTGCATATTCTCTACCTAAAAACAAGAGCACCTGGGTCTTATATTTTCTGACTTCAGATTCAGTTAATTTTTCTCCTTTTAAACCCTTTACAAAAATATCATTAACCTCAACTTCCGTTCCTTCTTCAAATACAATAGGATCCATGGCATGGTCTGATACCCTGCAGCCTAAGTCATGAAAGAACTGGATTCGCGCACCTAAAGCATTTAACAAATCCCTGAAGGATGTGATTTCATTTCCGACTGCTTGCTCTAGCTTACTAACCCAATCCTGGAAACCATTCTTCTCAATACTTACTCCTTTATCGGGGCGAAGGGTTGGAAGAACTTTTACATCAAATGTCTCATCGTCTAGGATTGCTTTATGGTATTCAAGACTATCTACTGGATCGTCTGTAGTACATATGACTTTTACATTGGATCTTTTGATTAATTCTTGTGCCGTAAACGCTTCCGTCTCAAGTAAGGCATTGCATTCTTGCCAAATCTGCTCTGCGGTCTGTGGACTTAACAATGTATCTATCCCAAAGTATCTCCTTAACTCTAAATGGGTCCAATGGTATAATGGATTTCCGATGGTATTTGGTACTGTCTCAGCCCACTTTAGAAATTTTTCCTTATCCGCTGCATCACCTGTAATATATCTTTCATCAACACCATTGCTTCTCAATGCCTTCCACTTATAGTGATCACCACCAAGCCAAATCTCAGTAATATTCCTATAGCGTTTATTTTCCGCGATCTCTCTTGGATTTAAGTGACAATGGTAATCAATGATTGGCATATCCTTTGCATATTCATGATAAAGTTTTACAGCCGTCTCATTGTTTAATAAAAAGTTTTCATCCATAAACTTTTTCATCGTATGTCCTCCTGTATTTTATAGATTTTGACTGGTGTTGTACATTATTTCTCAAAATTATCTACAGCATCTTTCATGCCTTTTTCCAAAATCAGTTCTAAATAATCCGTAACTTTTTGATGAAGTCCCTCAACCGTATTTAAATCTATTTCCCAATTTTTCTCATAACCCAATACAGCTTCCACAAGTTTTTCTAGTCCGTTCCTAGATCCATCATATGCGCTCCACAAGTTCTTATACAGTTCAATGATATCCTCATCATCTTTCAAATCGATTGCAACACCATTTCGTTCTCCTTTATAGAAGCCAATTAATGCCGCCAGGGAAAACACCAGTCGATTCGGCAGCCCCTCCATTAAATCTTTATATTGTAAGATGGATGGTAAAACTCTTGTTTTGAACTTGGACATGGAGTTTAAAGATATACTCATCAAATAGTGTTTGATAAATGGATTTCTAAATCTATCGATAACAGCATCGGCAAAATCCATTAATTCTTCCTTTGATAATTCGAGGGTAGGGATAATTTCGTTAAATACTGTATTCTTAATAAATTGTCCCATGATATCATCTTCTACAGATTCTCTCACCGTATCTTTGCCATATAGATAAGCAACGGGAACCATTGACGTATGGGCGCCATTTAGGATTCTAACTTTTCTTGTTCTATAAGGTGTAAGGTCATCTACGAACAATACATTCAACCCTGCTTGGTCAGCTGGAAATTCATTTTTTACCCATTGTGGTCCTTCGATCACCCATAGATGGAACGGCTCCCCTTCAACAACTAAGTTATCATCATAGCCTAATTCTTTTCTTATCTCATCAATTTTCTCTTTTGGATAGCCTGGTACTATTCTATCAACTAAGCTGTTACAGAATGTGTTTGCTTCATGAATCCATGTGATAAAGCTTTCCTCTAAATTCCATAGGTCTGCATACTTCAAAATAACCTCTTTTAATTTTTCACCATTTTTATCAATCAGCTCACAAGGAATAATAATAAAGCCTTTTCCTTTGTCCCCATTAAAAGTATTATATCTATGATACAAAAGTGCAGTTAGTTTGCCTGGAAAACTATTTTGAGGATTATCTTCTAATTTATCATTTTCGTCAAAAACAATGCCTGCTTCTGTGGTGTTGGAAACAATAAATCTCAAGTCTGGATTATTGGCAGTTCGTAAATATTCGTCGTATTGCTCGTATGGATTAATCCCCCTGCTTACCACATCAATAATATTATGTTCACTAACCACCTCGCCATTTTTAATGCCATTTAAGTAAAGAGTATATAAGCAGTCCTGTTGATTCAACATTTCTACAAGTCCATTTTTCAATGGTTGTACTACGGCTACACTCCCATTGAAATCTGTCGTCTTGTTCATTTCATAAACTGTCCAGTCAACAAATGCCCTAAGAAAGTTGCCTTCACCAAATTGCAGCACCTTCTCAACACGATTCTTTTTCTCATAAACATCATTGATTTTTTTCATATGAATTCCTCCTTAACAAATTGTTAACGTGTGCATAATTTTCAAAGTGAAGCTCATGGACTAATTCTGTCATGAGCTGACTTGTAAAAATAACTATCTCTATATTTTACTTTAATCCTTCACTTTCATTCTTCCTACAGATTCTCTAATTTGAAGCCTAGTGTTGATATGGAGTATTTCCTTGGTTACTTGTTCTCCATGAATTAGATCCAGTAGTTTTTTAGCGCCTTCTTTGCTTATTTCTTCAACGGGTCTTTTTACCGTAGTCAAAGCAGGCGATAAAAAAGGGGAGAACACATTATCATCGAATCCCATGAGTGAAATATCGTCAGGTATCTTTAACCCTTGTTCTGCAATCGCTTTCATGGCACCCACAGCCATATCATCATTAGAGCAAAAAACTGCTGTAGGGGTATCAGAATGCCTTAATAACTCCTTCATCGCCTTATAGCCGCTCTCTGAATCATATTTACCTTCTACGATAAAGTCTTTCGTAATTGTTATATTATGGTCGATAAGGGCTTGAAAAAAACCATCTTTTCTCTCTTGGGTCGATTTAAATCCTTTTTTCCCTTCAATGATTGCGAGTTTTTTATGTCCACTGTGAATTAAATATTCAACAGCTTTATAAGCACCATTACGGTCATCAGATAAGATGTTCATAATAGGCGCATCCTGTATTTCCCTATTCAATACCACAAGGGGAATATTTTTTTCTAGTATATTGTAAATAAATGAATCATCTTTGGTACTTTGGCTCATGACAATTATGCCATCAAAATGTTTTCTATTGATTGAATGAAAATCAACATAATCATCAATGCCGCTTACAATCAGCTTAAACTCCTTATGGACAATATCGTTAACCCCTCGGACAACCTCATAAAAAAAGCTGGATGATGTACCTTCATGGATTGTTGAAAAGAATAACCCAATATTGTAAGATCGGTCTAATACAAGACTTCTTGCATTATAGTTAGGTGTATAGTTTAATTCAGCCGCGATTGTTTTGATTTTCTCCTTCGTTTCCTCACTGATCAATGAACTATTATTCAATGCCCTAGAAACCGTTGTATGGGAGACACCTGCCAGCTTTGCTATATCTTTAATCGTAACACTCATGGTACCACCTCAATATCATCATAGCATATTGTGCACACGTTAACAATTGTCTTTTTAAAATATTTTTCTATGCTCTCCATGTAATTAAATAATCATAACATCCTAATATCGAAAAAAGGTTACGGGAATATCCCGTAACCTTTTCAATAGAAACAACCTATGCTATAGCCTTTCGTGTAGCCTTTGCTCTTTGCATGAAAAACGCTACAGCTAAAACTACAGCTCCAATTAAATTAAGTTTCAAGTCAGTCGTTACTAGTAGCACACCACCAACTAAGAATATACCACGTTCTATGACCGACATATTTTCTATGAAATACCCCGTTAATGCCGATGCTACACATACAATACCGATTAACGCGGTTATAATCATCACGACCATATTGGTAACGGTTACGTCAATGAGCAGCATTTCAGGACTATACACAAAGATAAACGGTATAATAAAGGCTGCGATGGCTAATCTGGATGCCTGAATACCCGTCCTCATAGGTTCTGATTTTGCAACTCCTGCTGCTGCTACTGCCGCAAGACAAACTGGCGGTGTAACGTCTGCTACTATTCCAAAATAGAAAGCAAACATATGGGCAGCCAATACAGGAACATTCAACATCATCAGAGCAGGTGCAGCGATGGTTGCAGTTATTACATAGTTCGCCGTCGTAGGCACACCAATACCTAGAATTAAAGAGGTAACCATGGTGAAGAACAATGTTAATAACAGATTACCGTCAGCAATGTTAACTAAAATAGAACCCATTTTTAAGCCTAATCCAGTCTGTGTAACTACACCGATTATAATACCAGCACAAGCACATGCGGAAATAACTGTCACTGCGCTTCTTGCACCTTTTTCAAGTCCGTCCACAATATCCTTAAAGCTTAATCTGGTCTCCTTTTTAATAGCAGCACATAAAATTGAAGCAGCAATGGCTCCTAAAGCTGCCCTCACTGGTGTATATCCTGCAATCAATAAATAGAGAACAATGAGGATTGGAATAAGGAGATGGCCTCTTTCTTTCATAATATTACCTAGCTTAGGCAACTCTTCTTTTGAAAGTCCCTTTAATCCCAATTTTTTTGCTTCAAAATGAACACCAGCCCACACCCCGAAATAATAAAGCAAAGCAGGAATAGCGGCGGCAGTAATTACTCTTACATAAGGGGTATTCGTAAATTCTGCCATTAGGAATGCTGCAGCTCCCATTATAGGTGGCATTAACTGTCCTCCTGTAGATGCAGTGGCCTCTACTGCCCCTGCAAACTCCCCTTTATATCCTAGCTTTTTCATCATAGGGATGGTAAAACTCCCCGTTCCAACAACATTTGCTACAGAGCTGCCTGTCAATGTACCCATAAGGGCACTGGAAATAACGGCAACCTTTGCAGGCCCCCCTGCAGCAAATCCTGCGATAGAATTTGCAGCGTCAATAAAGAATTCTCCCATACCGGTTTTTTCCAAGTATGCGCCAAATAAAAGAAACATAAATATGAAGGTCGAGGACACACCAATCGGGATTCCAAATATCCCTTCCGTCGTGAAAAACAATTGCTGAATTAAATCTTCTACAGCAACGCCTCGATGAGCTAACTGACCCGGAATACGAGGTCCTAGCAAAGCATATCCGATAAACAACATAGCAATGATAACCATCGGCCAGCCAATCACCCTTCTAGCTGCTTCCAATACTAGAAATACAGCGATTAAACCAATAATCATATCCATTGTCGTCACTCTTCCAGCTCTAAATACCAAGTCTTTATAAAATACGACAACATACATACAAACAGCTGCGGCTAGAATCGCCAAGCCTATATCTACTGGATGCATTTTTTCTCTAGACCATTTCTGTCTTGAAGGATACAGCAGGAATACTAAACATAATCCGAATGCTAAATGGACAGCCCTTTGCAGCATGGCGTCTAATACACCAAAAACTCCTGTATACAACTGAAATAATGTAAAGCATATCAGAATAGCAGATACTACTTTAGCTGAAATACCCTTGAGATTACGTGAATCTGAACCCTTATCGTATTTTCTTAATAGTTCATCAGTATCCTTTAAGCTAATTTCCGCTGAGGATTCAATTTCTAGCTGTTTATTTTGATCCATGTCTTATCCCCTTTCTCAGCATCTTATTTTATAAGGTAAAACGCTTACCCTTTGGATGATGTGAAATTTTGCAGTTAACCAAAATGATTCTCAAACCGCTTTTCCACAAAAGCGGTTTGAGAATAATGAATCATCAAAAAATCATATGATATTTTTTCCCTAATTTTAGCCCCCATCGATCTTCAGCGTATATTTCAACAAGATCATCTGGCTCTGCAACCAGATCTAACATCTCATAACGATCTTCTCCAATACTTATCCAATGTTCTGGAATCGGAGAGACCCTTAATTTGATTGAAGGAAAAGGGCGCTCTATTTTTAATACAAACTTATTGTTCTCCATATCAAATTGCCATTCTTCCTGTGAATAAGGCAATCCCACTCCAAAGGACTCATAAACCGTTTTATAGAGCATTAGGGTATTATCCTGCTTCACCTGGAAAAACTCTTCTGCTGGTGTTAATAAGACAGAATGAATATATCCCAAAGTAAAAACATCCTCTGGAAGAAAAAACTCTTTTTTCATATCATTGTCTACATCTTCTACAATTAATACTTTTCCATGGACCACAACCTTCGTTGATAGTATAAGGATAAGCATAATCAATAGAACGATGATCTTCTTATTCAAGAAGTTTTCTCCTCTAAAGTTCCTCAAAGTAATTCAGGCTCCTTACTTTAATAAGCCTTCTTCTTTGAAGTACTTTTCAGCACCTGGATGCAATGTTACAGACATACCTTCCAATGCTGTTTCTTTTGTGATGTTTTTACCTACGTTATGAGCAGCCACAACTCGATCCTGATTGTCGTATAAAGTCTTTACTAACTGATAAGCCAAATCTTCGCTTAAGTCAGCATTTACTGCCAACATTGCCTTAACTGTTAAAGTCTCAACATCTTCTGTTTGGCCATTATATGTATTTGCTGGTATCGTGAACTTTGTAAAGAATTTATAATCAGCTAGTAACTTATCAGCCACAGCTCCATCTACCGGCACTACATGAACTTCTCTTTGAGCACCTAAATCTTGGATCGCAGCTGTAGGTATTCCTGCTGTAAGGAATGCAACGTCTACCTGCTTATCTTTTAATCCTGCTGATGCTTCTGCAAATGAAAGGAACTTAGCATTGATATCTTTTTCAAAATCCATGCCAGCAGCAGCTATAATTTGTCTTGCATTTGCCTCAACACCACTACCGATTGCGCCAACAGCAACATTTTTACCTTTTAGGTCTGCTACTGATTTGATGCTTGGATCTGTAGTAATGATCTGAAGAGGTTCAGCATACATAGTAATCAAACCACGAATATCTGCATACTTCGCATCTTTAAACATCTCTGAACCATTCTCTGTATACCATGCAACGTCATTTTGAACAATAACTACTTCAACTTTTTTATCTTTTAATAGGTTGATGTTCGCTACAGAAGCACCTGTACTTTGTGCAGTTGCATTTACACCTTCAATGTTACCATTCCATATTTCTGCAAAGGCTCCACCTAATGGGAAATATGTACCCGCTGTACCGCCTGTCCCAATATTAACAAAAACTTGCTCTACCTTCTTTTCTGGCTCTGCTGTAGCCGCCTGCTCAGCTGGCTTACTTGTACATCCTGCAAATAGACCCATTGCCATAGTCAGTATCATTAACACCGCTATTACTTTAAATGTCTTTTTCATTATTTTTTTCCCCCTTAAGTTTTCATTTTTTAAATAAACTTACCTTCCTCTAAAAATTATGCCTCCTTTCATAGGATGTATTGCTTAAAAATTTTATTTACTTTTATTTTGTTACCGTTATTAAAATGACTATGGATTCATTTTCTTCATTTGTTTAATTATAGCATAGTAACATCTTTTTTACATCATTTTATTAATTTTTTGTAATATTACTTCAATATATAGATGTGTATTTCAAACTTTAAACTCATATGTTTTGCCTTTGCAGCTTCGTATTTTCAACGCTTATAATTATTTAAAAATCCTTTCTATCTATCACTCTTATAAATCCAATCGTCATTAAATATGCGCAATTGCATTTAAACAATAATTTTCATTCATTTTTTTATTGCGCAAGCACTTCAAGCAGACTCTTGAAAACGCTTTCTTTCTAAGCTAAACCTGAATTTATCAAGCTTATTTTATAACTTTTTAATATTACAGATACAAAGGGGACACTATAACAAATTCGACCACCCGTTATGAGTGGTCGAATTTGTTATTTACTTATATTGCATATATTTTTTCTCTTAAATCTTATTAACGAGCCATTTGTACGCTCGTAAGATCTATGATAAAGCCACCTTCTAATAAAAAAATCTAGACCCAAATTTGATTTTTCTGAAATCGTATTTTATTCAGTTTAACCCATGGCGAAATGATAAAACCCATATTCCAATCAAATGGATAATGGGTTTTTGTACATTCAAAATGCATATTATATTCGCTTAATTCCTATTCTTCTAATTCCTTTGCATATTTCATGATTCGCTCAATCATCTCATCCCTGAACTTATCAATTGCTTTAAAATCCATATTGGGGATATAGCAAGTTTCTAGGATATCATGCTCTTTCTTCCCTACTAAAACATTGGCTAAGCCTTTTGTAAGTAACTCATCGATCAAAGCTTTATCTTCTTTCAACTTATCTTCATTTTCTGCTAGGACATCCTTATCCATAAAGGAATCTACGTCAAATACCTTCATATTCTTGTTCTTGTATTTCTTACTAGCTGTGATTGCTACCTTTAACTCAGGAATCAGGATGGTCTCTATGTTGGTTTCTACCATAGGCTCGTGGTATACTTCTACAAACAATCCTTTCTTCACTGCTTCATCAACTACTTCTTCTAATACTCTTGAAGTCCCCTCTGCATAGGAGCTGTTGATATAGATGATTTTCTCCATGGTATCAACAATAGTTTCATAGTAATCTACGATACCACCGGGTGCATAGGCACTGCCAAACAAATGTCTAGTCTTGCCTTCCTTCTGCATGTGGGGTACACCCGCAGTAACTTCTGCCTTAAATTTTGTAACAGCAAAGTTAAACTTTCCTTGATCTAGTGCCTCTTTGTAGATAACCTCCATGTCATCCCGCAAAGACTTTGCAGCTGCGATGAAACGATATACTCTCTTATATAATTTTCCAAGTTTTGCTGAGATCGCTACAATTTGATCTCTGTTCTTTCTCATACCCTCTTCGTTCCAGAACTCACCGAAGTTAAGGATTTCATCAATGCCACCCGGATGTTTGGGATCGACTACATGGGCTGGTGTCTCATAAACACACATTATCATAAGATGCTTAACGATTCATATACGCTTTACTGCTTTGCAAGAAGTTATTCAAAAAAGTACTCCATCATAAACTCCTGAGCGCTTATTTGAAAGTTTCGATTTTTGACTACTAGAAAATCATTAATATCATGATTTTCAAATATTATTGATAAATCAAACACCACTTTTATTCCATTCTTTTTAAAGTATTGGTTTATAAACAATATTTCAGAATAAAACCAATTGTAAGCAGCGTTAATAAATAAGCAAGTCACATTGCATATATCTTTATTTAAATATTTTATTATACTATTTTCCTCAGTTAACTTATCATTATGATCAACAAGTTTTCCCAAATCCTTTTCATAATCACATTTATTCTTACATCGATCACCACATGAATTTTCTATTTCTTCTTTTGCAACACTAAATTGCGGTAGATAGTTATGAATAATTTCGATACCTATTTTCCTAGCATTATCTATGTCTTTTCCTCTTTCCACTATCCTTATCTCATTTACGCTCATATGTTTGACCCAATGAAAGATTGATAATTTATCCATTCTCTCTATATTTCTTTCTATGACATCCTTACTGATTCTGGTACACTCTACATCACAACAATCAGCTATTCTTAAAAGGTGCGATAATAGTTTTAGTTTTATAGGATGTCTACCATCATGTAGATAATCTGGTATCTTTCCCATATCATCTTTGTACATACCGTGTGATAAACCAATTAATCCAATATCCCTTCTTTCTGCGATATTCAATGGTAGCTCTGGATAATCACCAACTATTTCTTTTTCGCTAATAGACGCATGTTTATCTCTGACAATCTGTTCCCTTAGTCTATCAACTATATTATGAATATGATAAATTTTATTCAATTCTGAACTTTGTTCTAACCTAGTTACAGCCACTTCACCAAGAGCTTCTATCTCTTTTTTATACTTTGGCAATATTTTTGAATTCATATCGTATAGATTTGAATCACTAGGAATAGCCAGCATGCCCAGATCATGTACGTAACATGCTACAAATAATCTAAACGCCTCTTTTTTATTGAGATAAATTCTAAATCCAGATTCTTCAATAATACTATGAATTATTTTTAATAATAATCTTCCATGTTCATGATTATGTAACGTATACAGATGGCACTCTTTAGAACCATTTTTCCAGTTTGCTTCTGTATATCTAATAATTTCAACAAATCTATCAATTAAGTTCATGTCCTGCAGATAATGACTAGCAATATTTATTGTGTCATGATGAAGGTTATTAACGGAAATTTCTTTACTTTGATCAAAATCTAAAATGATTTGAATCAGATTATTAATAAAATCTTTCATATAAAATCTTTTTACTTTTAGCATTTTAAAGATTCTCAGTTTCCAAAAACAATTTACAACTACTTCGAATCTACCATCTGAATTATCTCCAAAAAGAGTATTGAAAAAAACTATTAAATTCTTTTTCCACAACATTGATGGAGTTTTATGATAAAGAATTTGATTTTCATAGTAAGGATTACCAATCAAAGTAATTCTCTTATCTTTCATATTAATCCATATATGATTTGGATCGAAGATACTACAGGGTAGCAATTCATTACATTCTAATTGAAACTTAACCCACGAAAAAAGGTTTTTTATAAGTTCAATTTTTTCTATATCCGAAGCATGCTTTGAAAATTCTTTAAAGGATATTAAGTTGTTATCTATCCTTATAACATAGCAATGCTTATCCGTAGAGCTTAATCTTCTTATCCTTTTAATTTTAACATAGTCTATATTCTTGAATGATTCATCATCTAAATAATTATCAGTAATAAAACCACTACAATTGATACAATATTTTTGCATTGAATCATACTCTTCCAACTTTTTACCCATTAATTTACCTTTATAAGGAGAAGGTAATTCAACAACATTAAATATTTTGTATAGAATAACATTTAACTCTCTATCTTCGTCTATTGTTGTTAGGTCTATTTCTTTCTTTAAATAAGAATACCAATCTTCATGGCATGTTGTTAATATTCCTTTTAAATATACAGTGCTTTGATTGATGTTATCATTAAACAGCTTAATATTATATTCTATTTGATTCTTAGGTAATTTCAGCTCTTTCGGTGAATACTTAAAACAATATTGAAGACAAAGATATCTGATATAAGTTAATTCATCAAGGTTGCTACTACAAATAATTTCTTGAAGAGTCATTATGAGCTTTCTTTTTTGCTTATTAGAATATGCAGCTATATGCAATGCATACAACATTGCTGCAAAATTAAGAATTAAATACTTTTCTGATTTTAATTCAGAAACATATTGGGTCCAATCCTTCAAATCATCAATTAACTTAATAATCCTATATAGGGCGAACTTATCAATTCGTTCAATAAAGTCCGTTGTTACTCTATTTTCTTCAAATAGTTCCCTCGTTTCATTAATTAGTCCTCTTAGGTTATTTTGCATCTTGGTCCGGCTCTCGCTTGTTAATATTATGTTATCCATGATAGCTCTATTTAGATTTGACCCCTTGCCTATTATTCTTCCCTCATATATTTTTTTATCATCAATTTTGAGAATGTCGGTTTTTCCATCACTAAAATCTAGATCTCTGTTCTTGAGGTATAATTTGAATTCATCACTGATCCTTTTAGCTTGCTTTTCTGTTTCACAGTAAAATCTAAAGTCATCAACATATCCAAAATAGCTTGTCCTGTGCAAAATATCTTTCTTTTTTAGCTGTTTAAAACAATCTCTAATATAAAATAATGCAAATAGAGGCGAATACAATGGACCTTGTGGAAGACCTTCTATTGCTATTTCTTTTCCAATAATGTTAACTCTTTTAATTGATAGTATCTTATCAAGCCACTTTAAAATAATATCACTATTTTTATTTTTATCATCTTTTATGTAAATACTTATTTCTCGTTTTAGTCGGTCTAAATCAATCGATGGATAAAATTGTTTAATATCAATTTCAACAACATACTGATAAGATGATGTTTCATCTAAAGCTTTCAGTTCATGATCAAGAAACTTGGAGTAACCGACCTTCCAATTTTCATAAAAATAAATTGACTCTTGATTAAGTAATGTATATGAAAAATTTTGTCGCTCTAATACAGGTCTTATTAATTCTGCTATAACGTTTAAGACAGATTGGCTTATAACTGAATCATAAAAATTCATTCTTGCTAGTGGTCGTACTTCCCAAGTTTTATCTGCCAATATTTTTTTGGGTTTATTTAACACCTCAAGTGGCTGAAATTGAAAATTATCAGGTTCACATAAAATGTTCTGAATCTCGTCATATATTGTAGGTATACAGTCACTAAATACCTCTTCCTCTATTGTTGAATGTAATTCTTTATTCATTGCTCCATTTTTTGTTCTCTCATATGCTAAATGTATATTTCTATAGTCTATAAGCTTCTCTCTTAAATCCATATTTTATCCCCCTAGTTAAATGAATTAATACCATTATTTTACACATCTATTTTATATTTTGGTGTCGAAATTTGGTGTTTATCATTTCTTTTTATTAAAATATGCCTCAAAGATAATAGAGTAATAGTGTTTATACCGTAATTTTATTATCTTTGAGGCATATTTGGTTTTTCATCTCTATCTTGTGTAATTATATTTTAAAAACCTAGTAATTCCAGTGAACGATGACTCGCTGCTCATCTGTTTCTTTATTTTTTTCTCCGATCTCAATATATTCAACTAATTGATTAACCATTTCATGGCTCAGCTCTTTAAAATTCTTATATTTCTTTACAATCTGTACCCATTTCTCAATCGTGTCATACTTTTCCTTAATTTTTTCAAGTTCCTCTTCTATCTGAGCCTTTCTCCCTTGTAAAGCTGACTTTTCCTTACCAAAGTTTATATTGAACTCATTGAACTGCTCTGTAGACAGAACCCCTCTTACCTTGTCTACGTACAGATTTCTAAGAATAATGTCCTTATCCTCAATTTCCTTTTCAATTTTTTCGAGCTCTGCTGATAAAACTTTATCTTTTTTCAACAGATCTTCCTCTTGCTTAAATCTATATCCCAACCTATCCTGGTCTGCCCGTTTAATATGATCCTTTATTTTTTGTTCTACCACTCTGGTGAGCTCATCAAGGCGTATACTGTGGCTGGTACACAATTCTTTTTTCGGATCTCTAACATACAGTTTACATCTTAAATAAGATATATCTCGGTTGCTCCTTGTTTTGTTCATATTACTTCCACAGTTTAAACAACGAAGCTTACCTGCAAATAAATACGCTTTACCTTGTCCAGTACTGCGTACTTTGCTATTTAGCCTGTTTTGTACTATTTTGAATATCTTTTCATCAATAATCGGTTCATGGGTTTCTTTAACTATTTGCCACTCTTCGGTTGGCTTGACAAGCATTTTTTTTGATTTATAGTTAGCCTTCTCGCGTTTACCTTGTACCATATTTCCTATATATACTTCATTTCGAAGAATTCTCCGTATAGTAGTTTTATTCCAGAATCCGTATCCATCGGTTTGTGAGGAATTCTCAAATTTAAGTCCTTTAAGCTGCTTGTATCGTGTTGGATTTGGTATTCCCTTTTCATTTAGTAAGCGGGCAATATGCTGGGTACCATGTCCTTGTAAATACCAACTAAAAATCATTCGAATAACTTCTGCCGCTTCTTCATCAATAATAAATCTGTTTTTATCCTCTGGGTCCTTCTCATATCCATAGGGCGCAAATGAACCAATAAATTCTCCTTGCTCCCTTTTCACCTTAAAGGTCGCACGTATAGCCTCACTGATATCCTCGCAATACCATTCATTTACTAAGCTATTAATCTGCCTTGACTTCTTGTTTCCCTTTTCCGATGTATCTACATTGTCTGTCAAGCTTATGAATCGAATTCCCCACTGGGGAAACTTGTTATGTAAATACCGTTCAATGACTTCTATATCTCTTGAAAATCTCGACTGATGCTTACAAAGAATAATCTGAAACTTACCTGCTTGGGCATCTCTAATCATCTGATTGAACTCAGGTCTATCTTTGTCCAATCCAGAATAATCATCATCACTATATATCTTATAGATGTCCCATTCTTTCTCCAGAGCGTACTTCATCAATAGATTTTTCTGATTCTGGATGCTTTCGCTTTCATCAAACTTATTCATCTTATTTTGATCTTCATCGCTCAATCTACAGTATATAGCAACCTTTTGCAAGTAGTTATACCTCCTTTTCCAGGACTAGAAGTATAACTGCCTACTTTGCCTTGACCAAATTATCTCCAAAGCAGGTAGTTATAGTGCTTGTCAATTACTACTGAATTCAGATTGTTTAATCACTCTATAAAGCAGCTCTTCCAACACCTTTAACCGTTCTTCTTCATCTTCTGTCTTAAATATTTCTTCAACCACGATAATAGTTTTCTTAGCCATAAAATCCCCCTGATAATGTCTATGAAAGAGGGATTTTGTCCTATGTATGAAATAATAGAAGCGCTCTTTGATTTCCAATCAAAGAGCGCCTTTTGTAAACCCATTTTTTTCATAAATACTGGCCTACTGCTATAAATCCATGTCGTTTAAGATTTCTTTTAATTTTTTCAATTCTTCCTTTGATAATGTAACTCCTTTACCCATCTTTTCATCGTTTGGAGACCATTCGCGGATATCGTACTTTGGCTCACGGTCATTCCAACTGATGCTTCGTAGCTCCTTTGTCCAGCCTTTAGCTGACTCGGATAAAACTCCAAAGGATTCTTTCACTTCATATTTTAATTCAGCCATTACTTCATCCTCCTTTAAAAACCATAGCTTGCTTTATGCTCTGCTACCATTGGTAAATCCACCATATCATCATAGGATGCAGCCTCATTACTGCACATCAACTCTACTTGTTTCATTACTACATTTAAGGCCTCCTTGGCATGCTCTGGCGGATAATCGTACTTCTTAAGCAATCTTCTTACAATAGTTCGCATGGTAGCTTGGGCTTGAGTTCTCACATTAAAATCAATAGTTACATTCCTTCTGATAGCGTCCGTAAGCTCCTGCGCGATTTTCTTGAGGGTTTCATCGCTTACAAATTCTTTCACCACTTCATCCTTTGAAAGAGCATAATAGAATGCAATCTCATCTTTATTGAGTCCAAGCTTTTCTTCCTCTTCATGCATTCTCTTGATCTCTTTTGCCATACGAATTAGTTCTTCAATCACTTCTGCATTGGTAATGGCTTGGTTTCGGTATTTATTTAGGGCTTTTTTCAGCTTTTCAGAAAAGAGTTCAGATTTTACTAGGTTACTTCTCTCCATAGTTCGTATAGCACCTTCAAGGAGCTTTTTCAGCATCTCCAAAGCAAGGTTCTTTGTCTTCAAAGCTTTCACTTCTTCTAAGAACTCTTCCGATAGGATTGATACATCAGGTCTTGTCAATCCCATGGCTTCGAATACATCGATAACTTCTTCAGAAATAATGGATCTCTCCAGCATTTGATTGATTCTTTGTTCGATCTCTACTTTGGATAGGGGCTTTCTACCTGTTGTATCTAACTTCACTAAGCTTGCTTTTACAGATTTAAAATAGCTGACTTCTAGGGCAATAGCTTTTCCTGCATCTGTAGCAGCACATAGTCCATGGGCTTTGCCTAGTTCTGTGGCAAACTGTTTAAAATCCTTCTGTTCCTTTTCACTTTTGGATAATATGAAATCCATTCCTGCAGTGATACTACGGATACGTTTTACCTGTGACTGTCCCATGTAGTCTAAGTAGTCTAATCCGTGGAACATTCCTCTCAGAACTTCCAGCTTTTCAAGCATAATAGCAATAGCTTTCGATGTATCTATGCCGGTATTTTCCTTATCACCATCTGTGTATTCCTTTAGTGCTCGTTTTAAGCTTTCCAGTATACCAATATAGTCTACAACTGCACCGCCTTCTTTGTCCTTGAACACACGATTTACTCTGGCGATCGCCTGCATCAGGTTATGTCCCTTCATGGGCTTATCAATATACATGGTATGCATGGAAGGTACATCAAAGCCTGTAAGCCACATATCACGGACAATGACGATCTTTAACTCATCGTTGTTCTCCTTCATCCGATTGGCAAGAGTATCTCTTCTTTGCTTACCATCTACATGTTTTTGGAGTCTTTCTTCATCGGCTGCACTGCCTGTCATGACAATCTTTATTTTTCCTTTGTCCACATCATCACTGTGCCAATCTGGTCTAAGGGTTATGATTGCATCATATAAATCAACACAGATTTTACGGCTCATACAAACGATCATTGCTTTGCCGTCCATGACCTATGCCTTTGTTTCATAGTGGACTACGATATCCTCAGCTAGCTTCTTCATGCGGTTTGGTGAGCCTACGATGGCTTCAATCCGTGACCATTCCAATATTTGCTGTATTCTCTGCCATTGTCTCTCTCCCTTAGTAGTTATGGTCATCCAGCACTTCGAAGAGTGCTGATTCAAATTCTTTTTGTTCTGATCCAGTTGTAATATCGCCAGGCAATACGTTTAAGTAGTGAGCTAGTCCTTGCAGTGTTTTGTGCAGAATCATTTCAGCCCCAGCTTGGTCCAAAAGCTCAATAATGATTCTATAGCTATCCATATATGGATGCTTGTCTACTACATCTAAGGACTTTTGAAATCGCTCAATGATTTTCGCCTTTTCAATACTTCTTTCTATGCTATTGATTTCTTCCTTATCGTATACAGGGACTTTTTCTAGCGTACTTCCACCACTACCCAAAACCTGCTTATGGCTCTTAATGATAGGCTGTAAGTCACGCTTCAGCTTCTCTTTTTGTATTTCCAGCTTTTCAATTTCATCAATCTCTTTTCCAAAGTATCCAGCATCAATATTGAAAAGCTGTTCTAGGTCTGGCAGATATTTTTTAGGAACTTTCTGCTTCCCTTTGATCCACAAATTGATATTCTGCTTCTTGATCCCCAAATACTCAGCCAGTTCTAAATGTTGCATATTGTACAGTCCTAATATATACTCTAAACCTATCACTCAATCACCACCTACCAAGGTTCATCTTATTGTCTTAGTCAATATAGTTACATTATATTCCATTTTATTGTCTCGGTCAATTAAATTTTAAATTGTAAAAAATCTGCATTAAACTAGACAGCTATTTTATATTTGTCCAATATATTGTAGTACTTCTATTACTAAATCTATTGTCAAGCTCTTTACTTTTTGATACAAATGAAGAGTCTACGAGTATATGAAAATCTTTACACAAAAATCAAAGCGAGTATTTTGAAGGAGTTTTACTGTAAACGAAGAATATAATAATAAATTCTATAATTATGCCAGTATTTTGGAAACAATAAAATTTTATATATCGATGATAGCAACCTTACCGAAAGATAAGCACGGAAAATTATGGGTCTATGGAAGATAACTCAATGACTGCCAGGTTACCGTAGTGTTCATCCTATTTGTTGGAAATTTGTTTTTCAACTGATTACATATGTATCTTTCAGGCATCTATAGCTTCATGGATGCCTTTATATTTCATACCAATTATTTTGTAAAACTATTGTAGAAAGGGTGGCTAATATTATGGAAGAGAATAAATTAGAAAAAGTAAAGTGGTATCATGAAATAAAATTTAGATTGGTTGTTGTTATCGTAGTAGTACAATTACTTAGCTCTACAATCGGAAATATCGTCAATTCCCTTATACTTCAGTCAAAAGAAGTCTTATCGGATTTAGGAATTCCTATTCTATTATTAGATGGAGCAATGGGACTAATTATTTCAACGATATTAAGTATAGGTATTATGACTTGGACAATTACGTTTATTTTTGACCGTCTAGTGACGAATAGATTAAGCGAATTGATGGCAGTAAGTAAAGAGTGGGCTAATGGTGACCTGTCCTCAAGAATAAAAATTACACGATCAGATTCTATTACAATCCTAGGAAAAAACTTTAATGTAATGGCTGAAAATTTAAGATTGCTAACGACGCAGATAGCTAAAAACTCAGAGCAAATTGCTGCCATGTCTGAAGAGTTAACTTCAAGTGCTGATCAAAATGCAAAAGCTACAGAACAAGTAGCATTTACTATACAAGAAATAGCTAGCGGGGCAGAGTCTCAAGCAAACAAAGTATATGAAACGAATGCTATTACAAATGAATTATCCGCTCGTATTCAACAGACAACTGCAAATGCTCAATTAGTATCGGCATCTTCGCAAGAAGCTGCAACCTCAGCTCATCAGGGTGAGAAAGAACTTAAAGTTGCAGTTGAACAAATGAATACCATTGATAACATTGTATCTCATTCAACAGGTATTGTAACTCAGCTTGGTGATAAGATTAAGCAAATTGGAAGTGTAGTTGACCTCATCAATAGCATTGCCGATCAAACAAACCTGCTAGCCTTAAATGCAGCTATCGAGGCTGCTAGAGCTGGTGATGCAGGTAAAGGTTTTGCTGTCGTTGCAGAAGAAGTAAGAAAACTCGCTGAAGAATCAGCTAAAGCTACACAAAATATTACTAGAATCGTCACTGAAATTCAGAATGATGCAAATGAAGCTGTTAATTCTATGAATAATGGTAATCATGCGGTGAAAGAAGGAAGCTCAGTTGTACATAATGCTGGAATTGCGTTTGAGAAAATATTATCTGCAACAAATAGTGTATCCAGTCAGATACAAGAAGTATCAGCATCTATGATAAAGATGAATAAGGACAGTGAGAACATGGTGGCTAATATGCAAGATATATTAAAGATAGCCACTGCGTCATCTGCTGGTACACAAACAGCTGCTTCTGCTTCAGAACAACAAACTGCATCTATGGAAGAAATAGCAGCTTCTGCAAATAATTTAGCTACACTAGCAGAAGAATTACAGTTCTCTGTTATGAAGTTTAAATTATAGATAACATAAAAATATTGGTTTATAAATAGAAAGAAAGGTGTCCTCTAAGTTCACCTTTCTTTTAGTTCTTCTCAGTATCCGAATTACAATAAATCAAACAAGTGTGTTGTTTACGATATTCTTTACAGTATGAATCTTCTAATCTATATTTTTGTGTTTATGAAACACCAGCATGGGGTGCTGTGCCATCTATCATAGCGATCTTCAATGCAGGGATTACTATACCATCTACAGAGCCATTGTCGGACGAGCACTGATGAAACTCAACATCATAGCCTTTATCTATCATCTCTTGTGCGATCTTCTTCATAAATGATGATTTCCCTACACCAGGACCGCCTTTAATAATAAACAATCTTGTTGCATCCGTTCCTATAATATTATCGTAGTATGAAAAAAAACCTTTAGCAGTATTTCCTCCTGGAAAAACCTTCTTTATAGAACCTTTCTTTGCCATTTTTAATGTCCCCCTTCACACAATAATTATTGCCCATATTGTTATGCTATGTGGGGAATAAAAATGTGTGTATGTCCCTACTAGTAATCAGTTCTAGCTTCCCATTATAAGTCCATCTTATTTAAAATATCCCTTAAATTTTTCAATTCTTCCTTTGATAAAGTCACTCCCTTGCCCATCTTTTCATCATTTGGCGCCCATTCCCTTATATCGTACTTTGGCACACGAATATTCCATAACAACTAAACCATGCTTCTGTGCATAAGGCACAAAAATCAGCTTAGAAAATACCCCGCTGATTTTTTGTGTTAGATATTCATAAATCTCTTTGCTTCTTCTTTAGGTACAGGCCTGCTAATCAAATAACCCTGTATAAGATCACACTTGTATCTTTTCAGTGTTTCTAGTTGTGCTTCTGTCTCAACACCTTCTGCTACAACCCTAAGACCTATAGAATGAGCCAATGTCACAATAGATTCAGTCAGTGGACTCCCTTCCTCGTTCACTAGGTCATCAACAAATGACTTATCAATCTTTAATATACTAATTGGCAGCTCTCTTAAGTAATTCAAAGATGAATACCCTGTTCCAAAATCGTCAAGGATGATATGAACCCCTAGTTCTTTCAATTCATGTAGTTTTTCAATATTTTGAGTAAATGACTCCATCAATGCAGTTTCAGTTATTTCCAAACCAATCAATCTTGGTGATACACCTGAAGCTTTAATAATATGCTTCACAGTATCAACAAAATCATTATGGATCAATTGTATAGGGGATACATTCACGGATACAATGATTTCTTGTTTTGTGTCCGTATTTATTTCTTTTGCAAATTTACACGCTTCCTGTATGACCCACTTTCCAACCTCTGCAATCAACCCTGTTTCTTCTAATATCCCAATAAATTGCAGAGGAGAAATCCATCCATGGTCTGGACTAAACCATCTGATTAAGGCTTCGAAGCCATAGATATTTCCGCTGTGTGGTTCAATCTCAGGCTGATAGTATAGCACAAACTCATTTCGTTCTAACCCGTATCTCAATCCATTTTGCAAAAGTAATTTTTCCTCAAGATGTTCATTCATAGAACGCTCAAAGAAACGATAACAATTTTTTCCGTCCTGCTTTGCTCGATACATAGCAGTGTCTGCGTTTTTAAGCAGATCATCGAGGGAAATACCGTCATCTGGATGAATTGCAATACCAATACTTGCAGTTATATGAAAGCTCTTCTGATCGATGACAAATTCCTTTTCAAGACATTTGATAATATCCTTGATGAAGCAATCTACCTGCTCTCTGCTGCTTAAGTTTTCATACAGTATCAAAAATTCATCTCCGCCTAATCGCCCGATATGAACATTCTGTCCAACCTTCTCAAGAAGGCGTTCACCTAATCTCATTAATAAAATATCACCAAATGTATGCCCAAAAGCATCATTTATAATCTTAAAATTGTCGATGTCTATAAAAATTACAGCACTTTTTGTCTTCTTATCCTTTGATTCCTTAACAATTGCACGGAGTTTGTGGTGTAGTGATGCTCTGTTTGGTAAGTTAGTTAGCGTATCATGATACGCCAGCTGTTTAATTTTTTCCTCTTGAATCTTTTTCTCATGGATATTGGCGTGGGAACCAGCCAATCGTTTGATGCTTCCATCATAATCTTTCAAGGCTATTCCCTTTGCAAGAACCCATTGATACCCTCCATTTTTCCGTTGAATCCTATACTCACTGACAAACTGATCGATTCGCCCACTTTTAAATGTGTCCAAAACTGCAGAAACATCCTCTCGATCATCAGGGTGCACGAGGTCGACCCATGCATCAAATTTGCTTATTTCCCTATTTTTATAGCAGTCAAATATTTCATACCAACGCTCAGAGAAGAAGCTCTCATTGGTATGTAAATCCAACTCCCATAAACCTTCATTACTTGCTTCAAAAACAAGCTGATACCGTTCTGCACTTTTTTGTATGTAGTTCCTATTTTCTTCTAATTCTTGGTTCTGTGCTCTTAATTCCTCTTCTGATGCAGCGAGTTCTTCATACAAACTACTTAGCTCATCATGACTATACAGCAGGTCTCTCTCGACTTTTTTCCGTTTATTGATGTTCCTATACAAAATAAAAATGAAAACAACCATGCATGTAAAAATTGCTGTAACAGCCCAAACAAGATGTCTATATACTTCATAGAAAGAAAAGGGCTTATTGATCAGAATACTGCCCGCTGGTAGCTTCTTGCTTGAGATGCCAAATGCTTTAAGCTGCTTATAATCAAATATGAATGAGGTTGTTACTTTCTCTTGCAGAGGTATTGTGGCCACATCTGCGCCTTTGAGAATTCTAATACCTATATTGGCAGCTTCCTTCCCCTCTATATCTCCACTTAAAAGGCTGCCACCTATGACGCCATTCCCTAAACCCATTTCATACAAACCATAAATAGGCGTATTTGTCTTACTCCCCAGGACCTCCGCCCATTCTTCGATATCCATTGTTTTTCCTTCGATGTCCCTTGTAAAGCTCGTCATAAGAATAATACTATCCGCAGGAAGCTCTAAGCCTTTACTCATCAAGTCATTAAAACTTACTGTACTCAATGAGGTTACATTTAAACTTGGATCTACTTTACTGACACCTTTTATAATATCATGAAATGCTTGTATTCCTGTTTCAGTATTGTCATGAAACACATAGATTCTTTTGATTTCTGGATTGATAGACAAAGCAAAGCGGACTGTATTCTTTGGGTCAATTTTTTCTGCTACCCCTGTAAGATTCTCTGTCTGGTCCATATATATTTTCGCTGTATCTGGATAAATCCCACAGAATACAACTGGAATATCTGTAAAAATTTTTTCGCGATAGTTTAAGGTAAAATTTAGTGCCGCATCATCACTGACCATCACCAAATCTATTTTTTTATTCGCATACTTATATCGAATCCTTTGATAAAAACTATCTAGATTCTCTGGCTTAGGATATTTCTTCCAGTCTATGTATTCGACCATCAAATTTATTTCCATTTCATCTTCCTTAAATCTTTTTATGATTGCATCTGTGATGCTATCGGTCCATGTAAAACCTTGGTGATAGGAGTTAATAAGCAATACTGTTTTCCCGTGATCATGAGCTTGGACTGACACAGGCTTGTAGAATATTACACCCATAAATGCAGACAGGCTGCTTATAAAAAGAACTATCGTTATGAGCTTTATACTTAAAACTTTTTTATATTGCCTATTCATACACCCATCCACCTGTCGGCTTTCTTTTTTGAGTTACAATTTTTGATAGAATGATACATTTTTCACCATATCCTTAGTATACCTTCCTCCTTTGCAACAATCAATATCTATGAACAATCATTCCTTTGAATCTCATGTTTTCAGTTAGAATTTAGTTTTTTACCAATGAGACGGATTATTTTTGTTTTTTTCGTCAAAATTGATATAATAAATACTGACTTATTTTATGTGGAGGATTCTATGGAAAAAGCTAAAAAATATTTGCTGCTTATGATTACCATCGCGTTATTTGGAGAAATCTATTTTTATCCTTTGCATAGTTCACTGCGAATCTCTGCAGGGATTATTGCTTTAAATCTAATTATTTTATTGGTTGATGATGTCTCTGAATTTTCCATAGCAATTCTTGCAGCAGTGGCTGTTTTCCTGTTAAGAAACTCTACCGGCATGTATTTTTCTAACTTATCATTAATAGCTGCGGCCAGTTATAATCTTCCTTCGGCAGTTTATTACTTGGTATATGGATTTCTTACATTCTTCCTTGGTGTTCGAAAACATCGAGATCAACTCCTCCCTACTATCGTTTTAATGACCTCTGTTGACTCCTTGAGCAATATTACAGAAGCTCTCATTCGCGACAAGCTTATTAATTACCAAATGCTTCAAGTCATAGTTTTGGTTGGATTGGCTAGAAGCATTGCAGCATACTTCATTTATTCACTCTATAAAAATCAAGAATTGTTTATCTTAAATCGTGAACATCAGAACAGATACGGTCAGCTAAATGTTTTGATCGCTGACATTCAAGCGGAGATGTTCTATTTGAGAAAATCAATGGATGATATAGAGCAAGTTATGAGTAAAAGCTACAAACTATACGAAAAATATAAAGATCATGCAGATCTACAGGAAGATACTTTAGATATTGCCCGGGAAGTTCATGAAATCAAGAAAGATTATCATCGTGTATTGGGTGGCTTTGAGAGTTTCTTAAAAAACTTTGAAGATGGTGGCACAATGACCCTTAAAGACATGCAAAATATTATCAAAGAAAATACCCATCGTTATTTATCTACCCATCAAAAAGACATTACGATTCAATTTTATTTTGATGATGACTTTCGGCTGATAAAATACTATAATCTATTTACAGTGTTAAACAATCTCATTATTAATGCTATTGATGCTTCTAGTGATAGTGGTTTCATAGAAGTCACTGAGCACAGTAATCACGATCATATTTTTTTCGCTGTGAAAGATCATGGTGAGGGCATTGATGAAGATATCATGCCTTACATTTTCAATCCAGGCTTCACCACAAAATACGATGTCCATACTGGAAAGTCTTCTACGGGGATTGGATTATCTCATGTGAAGAATATCCTCGAAACATTAGGAGGGAATATTACCGTTACACCAAATACTGAGAAAGGGGTATCCTTTGTTCTTTCCATACCAAAACAATCTCTAATAGGGTGATGATGAATGTCAAATACTTTTTTTATTATCGATGATGATATCAATATCAGAAAAATGCTTTCTAACCTCATATCTAAGAACGATTTAGGCAGAGTGGTTGCAGAATTGAATAGCGGTGAACATGCAGTGGAAGAAATTCTTTTCTATAATCCTGATATCGTATTAATAGACCTACTGCTTCCTTTTAAAGATGGTGTGCAAATTATAGAAGCTGTCAAAAAAGAAGGCTTTCATGGAAAATTCATTATGATTTCCCAAGTAGAAGATCAACATATGATTGCAAGAGCCTACGAAAACGGCATCGTTTTTTTTATTAGTAAGCCTATCAATATGATAGAAGCAATAAATGTGATA
This sequence comes from Anaerosolibacter sp., assembly GCF_029240175.1. Classification (GTDB taxonomy): domain Bacteria; phylum Bacillota; class Clostridia; order Peptostreptococcales; family Thermotaleaceae; genus Anaerosolibacter. The sequence goes on along the minus strand of NZ_JARBTM010000012.1, from coordinate 87,238 downwards.
CAAGGCGTATGTCATAATATCGAATTAGAACGTTCTGTACAGCTCATCAAGAGCGCTGTATTAGGAATTGCCAGAGAAGGACAAGTACAGAACAAGGTCAGTGCCAATGATACTATTACACACATATTTACCGATATTGGGATTGTTGGAGAGTCTGGCAGTAATGATTTAATGAAGCTTATCAATAAAATACTGGATTTTAAGAAACAATCTCCATTTTCCCCCTATCAGCTTCAAGACTTTTATCATCAGATAGCTGTAGAAGAAAAACGATTAGAAAATTCAAGGACCAATACGAAGACAATAGAACAACGAATTCGAAGAACAATCTTAAAGGCCTTGGAAAATATTGCAGCCCTCGGACATGATGATTACTATAATAGTAAGTTTGTTGAATATAGCACCAGCTTATTCGACTTCAAACAAGTAAAGCAAGAAATGCGCTACATGGAAAATGGTCTAGAAGAACGGGGTAAAATCAATATTCGAAAATTTGTTGAAGGCATTATAAACAGAGTGAATAATCAGAAAAAGGATTGATATATTTCAGAAGTTGCTGAAAGTTGAATTATATAAATCTTATCGTGGTCTACTGTAGAAATTTGTAGTTTGGTGTAGTACCTCCATATAATGAATTTAAAGCAATAATTCATTATATTTAAGGAGGTATTTTTTATGGCTTTACAACTAGATATGATTCAAACCATTGCACTCGCTGTGGTAGTATTGTTTTTAGGACAAACTTTAAGAAAAAGAGTTAATTTCCTAGAAAAGTACTGTATTCCTGCTCCAGTAATTGGGGGGCTTATTTTCGCAATTCTTTCCTTGGTGTTAAAGCAGTCGGGTGTATTAACCTTTGAAATGGACACAACACTCCAAAAAGTTCTGATGACTGCATTCTTTACAACAGTTGGTTTTACAGCAAGCTTAAAGTTACTTAAAAAAGGTGGCATTCAAGTATTTATATTTTTAGGACTTGCTACTGTTTTAGTTGTACTTCAAAACGTTGTTGGCGTAAGTTTAGCAAAGGTTTTCCAGTTAAATCCTCTGATCGGACTTGCTACAGGATCTGTTCCTATGACAGGTGGTCACGGTACATCTGGTGCATTCGCTCCATTGTTTGAAAATGCTGGAGCTACAGGAGCAACAACAGTAGCTATGGCTGCTGCAACCTTTGGATTGATCATGGGAAGTATGATTGGCGGTCCTATCGGAAAACGTTTAATTGAAAAAAATAATCTTGAGCAAAAAAAGCTACAGTCTATGGGTATGAATGAAGCTGCTGCTACCCTTGAGGAATCAGTAAAACCTTTAATTCCTAACAATTTTGCAACGGCTGCTTCTCAGATTATATTGGCAATGGGTATTGGAACTGTGATTTCTATTGTTCTTCAAAAGACTGGTATGACATTCCCGCCGTACATTGGCGCAATGTTTGCTGCTGCCATCATGCGTAACCTTTCTGATGGCACAGGTTCCTTTAAGGTAGCTTCAGAGGAGATTGATCTTTTAGGTAACATTGCATTATCATTATTCTTATCCATGGCATTGATGGGATTAAAGCTTTGGGAACTAGCTGAACTTGCAGTACCAATGATTGTAATGCTAGTTGCTCAAACAACTTTAATGGGATTATTCGCTTACTTTGTAACCTTTAGAGTTATGGGTAAAGATTATGAAGCGGCTGTGCTTGCAAGTGGCCACTGTGGCTTTGGTATGGGCGCTACACCAAATGCCATTGCAAATATGGAAACGATCTCTGGTAAGTTCGGTCCTGCCCCAGCTGCATTTTTCATCCTACCGCTTGTAGGAAGCTTATTCATCGACTTCTTTAATGCAGGCGTAATCACAACTTTCATGAATTTCTTCAAATAAAAAGATGGGTGTTCCAGTTTAATGGAACACCCATCTTTTTATTTATATAAATTTATGATATCCTTCAGTGCCGCGGCGGCCGCGGCCCTTGGGTCTGATGCGCCGCCTATAACTGCTATAGCACCCATCAAATCGGTATAAAATACAATTCCCTTATCCTTATACTGTGTCCTACTCAATAGATTTGTGTGGTCTAGTTTCATTGGAGCAACCCATATCCCTGCCTGTCCGTCGTTTCGAACAACTTCCCCCACCAATTTAATTGTACAGTTTTCAGCTTTAGCCATCTTAATATCTTTTAGACTGACCTCTTCAATTCCTTGAATCTGCACGTCTTTTAAACTAAAATTTGTTCCCATTAAGCTGTTTGCCAGAATTACCAGTTTCGATGCTGTATCATAACCACCCACATCCAATTTTGGATTTTTCTCGGCAATTCCTTTTTCTTGTGCTTCAGTCAAAGCATCTTCGTAAGAAATCTCTTCTTCATGCATTCTTGATAGAATATAATTAGAAGTGCCGTTTAATATGCCTTGCATCTTTAGGATTTCATTTCCTGCTAGATTATATTGACCCATATCTATAGTAGGCAGGGCAGCAGCAGTTGCACCGCTCATCTTCATATTACGCCCGTATTGATTCATGGTATTGACTACATCTTCATAATGACAAACAAGGGCACCTTTACTCAAGGTTACCACATCCATACCTAATGAAAAAGCTTTCTTTATATGGGAATATCCAGGCTCTCCGGTTTCGATATTTGTTGGTGTTGCTTCAATAAGAACATCTGCTTCAATGGTCTCAAGAGCATCGGTACTGCTGGTTATTTTGAGCACATTTCCTTCGTACTTACTTAGGTCTTTCCCTATGGCTAACAACTTATCTACATCTACCCCCCGTTCTTCATAGATCATATTTTTTCTACCGATCACAGCGGTAAGCTGAAAATCCAAGCCATAGTTTTTAAGAATCTCTGGTCCCTTTTCCTTTATAATCTTAACGAATTGATTCCCTATATTACCATAACCTACAATGGCTATCTTCACTTTCTTCATTAGAATATCTCCTCCGTTTCCTCTATTTATATTCGTCTTTCTCTTATCTTTTCCTGCAAAAACAGATGGGTCTCCCCATCTGTTTCTTACATATTGATTCTCATAAATTGTGCATCAATCCTATTTCTTTCTTCCATTACTTCCTTAATCCTTTTATCATGTTCAATTAATTTGCGTACCTTTTCTTTTCTTTTTTCATCATCTCGTTTTACACGAATATCTATATGAAAATGGCTAATGTTTAAGTTTAGATTTAGTACTGACATAAGCTTATTCCTCCCTGCTTCAATTATTTCTCGAATTTCTATTTCTTTTGAATTATTTAGTATCATATTTTCTCTATTCATTTTCTTTCCTCCTACAGTATCCTGTTCTTATAACTCGAATCTTTCTTACATAGTGATTCTCATAACCTGCCAGTTAAGTTTATTTCGTTCTTCCACGATCTGATTTATTCTCTGTTCTTGTTCAATGACTCTTCTTACTCTCTCTTTTCTTTTTTGCTCATCTTTTTTCACAGAAATATCTATATGAAAATGACGAATATCTAAGTTTACATTTAAAAATGACATGGCTTTCTTCCTCCCTGTTCTTACAATATCTGTTAAAGCTATCTTTTCTGGATTTACTTTGATTATGTTTCCTCTACCCATATTACTACCCCCCTATAAACAACTTCTCCAATTGAAACCTAAATCGTAATCACCTTAAACAATATGATCCTCCCCTTTCTGCGCAAAATAAAAGCCATAGGGCATAACGCTACCTATGGCTTTCCAATGCATTCAACGAAACATGAACAAATACAATCCATATTTCCTTAACTGACAGTCTATGAGAATCGGAAATCAAAAAGCCATAGATAGTATCACACTACCCATGGCATTAAAAAGTTCTATGTTAAAGTACATAATTACAGAACAATACCTCTATATATGGGTCGTGCAATTTTTGAAATTGATTCAGTTTTTCTACAGGAACATGCGGTGACGACTTCAACGGCATAGCTTACAGTTCTAATCATTTAAACACGACCTCCTTTTTCCAAAATTTTCTTTTTACCTGTGATTATTATATGCCTATCTGGTAAAAATTACAACTATTTTCTGTATTTGTAATATAAGTGTAATATTCACACCTGTTTCGTATTATTATGACCAAACATATCCGTTTTTATTCACTAGGTGGATAGACTATCATAAACCCTTAGGGTTTCCAAGGATGCTTTTTCCCATGAGAACTTTTTCGTTTGATCTAATCCTTTTCCAATCAATCGACTCCTTAATTCCTGATCCATGATGGTATCATACATTCCTTGCGCTATATCCACGATTTCGAAGGGATCAATATAGGTACAGCTCTGCCCCATGATTTCTGGTATAGAGGAAACCTTTGAAGTTACCACTGGTACTCCACAAGCAGCAGCTTCAAGGGGTGGTAAACCAAATCCTTCATATAAAGATGGATATACAAAACATGCACATCCATTATAAAATAAAGGCAAATCATTGGTTGGTACAAATCCAGTAAAGATCACCTTATCTTCAACGCCTAGTTTTTGAGTCAATTTTTTGAGATTTACGTAGGTTCTGGAAGGTTCTCCCAAAATCACAAGCTTAAAGTCCTCATCAAATTCATGACAAATCATATGAAATGCCCGAATCAATCGTGCAATATTTTTTCTTGGACTGAATCCACCTAAGTACAGTATATATGGACTCGCGATTCCATAAGTTTCCGTAATTTTTTTCTTCGCTTCTCCCTTATCTATAGGCTGAAAGATCTTGTCTGCTGCATGATAAATCACCTCAACCTTTTCTTTTGGTACGTTAAAGTATCGCATGATATCCTTCTTTGAGTGCTGGGATACGGTAATGATCTTATCGGCTCTTGAAATTGCTTCAGGAGTATGCCGAAGCACATAATCTAGATGAGGTTTGTCAACTGTTTCTGGCATAATATAAGGGATCAAGTCATGGAGTGTGATGACCAGCCTATGACTTCCCTTACTCGGTATACCTATGCCATTGACTGTATTATGGAAAACATCAACCTTCGGGTCTTTATCCCATTCTGTTCCATACATTTGCTTCCAAAAATCTCCTCTTCTCTCTTTTTCATCTTCGTGGGTAGATCTGTATAGATTTACTAAAGAGTGATCTTTTTTTTCTGGATAGAAAAGCATGTAGGTATTCAATGAATCTATATACTTTAAATTTGAAATAATTTGACTTGTATAATTTCCTAAACCAGACCCTATGTGCCAGCTTGCTACTCTAGCATCTATTCCAATCTTCATGCTATCGGCTCCCTTTCCATAATATCTTTTATGTAATTTGCCACTTACCAACATTTTATGTAATAGGAACCCATAGTGTGAACATTATCATTCTTCATTCCTTTTATGCAATAATGACTACCATTTAGCATATTATGAGTAGTATGATGTCACATCCACATCAATTTTTATAAAGTAATGTTTTTAATATTCGTTTTACTGGGTATTTGATAGATATATCTTAAGAGGGGAGTGTCTAGATGAGCGATATTAAAAAAACACTGTTCATGAAACAAAAACTTATGCGAAAAGTAATTTATAGTCTCATTCCCATAGTGATTGCATCTGTTTATTTTTTTGGCCTCAGAGCGTTGGTTTTAATGGCTTGGGTTACTGCTATCGGCATTGCTGCAGAATGGTTCTTTGAGAAACGCTACAACAAACCTATTTCTGAAGCAGTAATTGTAACATGTATGTTATACACCCTTACATTACCACCATCTACCCCGTTTTGGATTGCTGGAGTGGGTATTGTTTTTGGCGTTATTTTTGGCAAAGAGGTCTTTGGCGGATTCGGTAGAAATGTATTTAATCCTGCCCTTGTGGCTAGGTCTTTTGTCTATATATGTTTTCCAGAGCCTTTAACAATTCATTGGGTAAAATCAGCCGCTGGCTTTCCAGGTGGATTTACCGTATGGCTCACAGAAAGTATAGATGCCATATCCCAATCTACACCTATGTTAATCTTTAGAGAAACAACCACAATGGAATCATTTACCCGTTTATTTTTAGGAAATACCCCTGGCTCCCTTGGTGAAACCAGTGCCTTGCTGATTATTTTCGCTGCCATCTACCTTATCTATACCAAGTCAGCAGCATGGCAGACAATGGCTGGTGTTTTTATGGGGTATCTTTTTATGAGTTCTAGCCTCTACATATTCGGTGCACCCACTGTACCTAACCCATTGTTTGGTTTGCTTTCTGGGGGTTTACTGTTTGGTGCGGTTTTCATGGCAACCGATCCTATTTCATCTCCTATGACCAAGGAAGGTCGATGGATTTATGGCATCCTCATCGGTATCGTTACCGTTATTATCAGGGGTTATGCCCTATTTGCCGGCGGTATTATGTTCGCCATACTTATCGGGAATACCTTTGCCCCCCTTATTGATGAAGGTGTCAAGCTTTATAAAAGCAATCGAAAGAAGGTGACTGCATGAAAAAAGGCAGCCTATATTCGGTTTTCTTTATGATGATTGTCACAGCTATCTTTACTTTGGCTTTGTCTGCTTTAAATCAAAGTACGATCGCTGCTGTTCAAGGAAATCAAATCATCAAACATCAAAAGAAGCTGCTGTATGCTTTTAATATACCTTTTGACGATACTATGAAAACAGATGAGATCAATGCCCTTTACGACACCCACATCAAAGAATCAAAGCAAGGATCTATGCTTATCTACGAAGGGCATATCAACAACCAGCTGATAGGATATGCTACAGAAATGGAAGGTCCAGGTCTATGGGGTAACATACAAGGTATTGTTGCTGTGAATAAGGATCTAAATAATATTCTAGGCATTGATTTTCTAGCCCATTCTGAAACCCCCGGTCTAGGCGGCCGAATAGATGAGAACTGGTTTAAAGAGCAGTTCCGAAATATTGAGTTAAATAATTCATCACCCTATGTCCTGTATAGACCATCACCTAATGGTACTGTCGATGCCATTGCAGGGGCTACCCTCACCTCAAAAGCAGTATTGAATATTGTGAACGACAGTCTGATTGAATTTTTAGAGCTTAAGAAAGGGGGCAAATAATCCATGGGCAATACAAAAAAAATATTTTTAGAAGGATTTTGGAAGGACAATCCAATTTTTCGCCAGATTTTAGGTATTTGCTCTGCCCTTGCCGTTACCAATTTAATGCTGAATTCTCTGGTCATGGGCATAGGTCTTATATTTGTGACTTCTTTCTCTAGCTTAACCGTTTCTCTTATTCGTCAATATACACCAAAGCATATCCGTATGATGGTTCAGACCCTAATCATCTCCTCCTATGTAATTATCGTGGATATCGTCCTAAAAGCCTATTATCCCTCCATGAGTGAAGCCTTAGGCCCATATGTGGGATTGATTATCACAAACTGTATTATTATGGGCAGGTGTGAAGCCTTTGCTCAAAATAATAAACCACTGGTTTCCTTTCTTGATGGTATAGCATCTGGTATTGGCTATTCGTTTATTCTTCTCGTAATCGCATTTTTCAGAGAGCTTATGGGGTTTGGTACATTATTCGGTTACCCACTTCTTGGCAGCTGGTGGACGAAATGGACCCTTATGATTATGCCGCCAGGAGCTTTCTTTATGTTGGCTATAGTCATTTGGGTGGCCCGTAACCTATCTCCTGATGATGAGAAACAGAAAGAAGGTGCAACATCATGATAGAAATCAATCCTATTGTTATACTGTTTGCTGCAATATTTACAAACAACATGATTTTTTCAAACTTTCTAGGTATGTGCTCTTTCATTGCGGTATCCAAGGAAATCAATACCTCTTTAGGCCTTGGCCAGGCAGTAACCTTCGTCATTACAGCTACTACGATACTCAATTATTTGGTATATCATTATGTACTGATTCCATTACACCTAGAATACATGAGGTTTATCGTCTTTATCATTGTCATTGCTGCCTTTGTTCAGCTAGTCGAGATGGTCTTAGAACGATATATGCCGAATTTATATTATGCATTGGGTATATTCCTTCCATTAATCACTGTGAATTGTGCCATTCTAGGGGTATCACTTTTTATGGTTATTCGAGAGTATAGTTTCTTGCAATCGGTGGCTTTTGGTTTAGGTTCTGGGTTAGGCTGGACATTAGCCATTCTCGCTCTAGCTGGTATCCGGCAGAAGATTAAAAAGAATAGGATACCAAAAGGGCTTGAAGGTCCAGGAATTACACTCATTATCATTGGCTTGATGGCCCTTGCTTTTACTGGTTTTTCAGGAATTGTACAAATACAGTAGGAGGTGTTTGCCATGACAATTGGTATCACAGTAATCGTCATCACTGCCATTGCAGGCATCTTGGCGCTGCTCCTTGCTTTGGCCAATTCCTATATCGCCAATTATGGGGAGTGTAAAATTATCATCAATGATGAAAAAGAAGTCTCTGTAGAAGGTGGAAATTCTCTTCTCACGTCTTTAAGGGACAGTCAAATTTTTATCCCTTCAGCCTGTGGCGGGAAAGGAAGCTGTGCCTATTGTAAAGTATCTGTTATCGAAGGAGGCGGCCCTGTTCTTTCAACGGAATTGCCCTATTTATCAGCTCAGGAAATGAAAAATAATGTGCGATTATCCTGTCAATGCAAAGTAAAAGAAAACATGAAAATTCAAATTCCTGAAGAGTTATTCAATGTGAAGGAATTCCGAGGCCTTGTCGAAAAACTTGTAGATTTATCACCAACGATTAAATTCCTTCGGTTAAAACTGATTGAACCCCTTCAGATCACTTTCAAACCAGGTCAATACATTCAACTCAAGGCTCCAATCTACCAAGGGAATAATGAGGAAGTGTATAGAGCCTATTCTGTTGCATCCAATACCAATGAATCTGACCATATCGATTTGATCATCGGATATGTTCCTAACGGCATCTGTACAACCTATATTCATGAGTTTCTAAAAGAAGGTGATGAAGTTCTTTTTAACGGACCTTACGGAGATTTCTATCTTCAGGATAATGATAGAGAAATGATTTTGATTGCAGTAGGAACAGGTATGGCACCGATGCGGGCTATTCTTTATCAAATGCTATCCCAGGGAACTACAAGAAAAGCAACCTACTTTTTTGGCGCTCGTACCCTGGAAGATCTGATATTGACAGAAGAAATGAAATCCTTTGAAGAAAAGCTTTCAGACTTCACCTTCTCCCCGTGCCTATCTCGCCCAACACCTGCAGATGGATGGACCGGTGAAGTAGGCCGCGTTACGGATCTGATAGACAAATATATAGTAGATGGGGAAAACAAGGAAGCTTATCTATGCGGCAGTAAATCTATGATCGAGTCTACCATTGAAGCCCTGAAGAAAAAAGGTATCCCTGAAAATTTAATCTATTATGATAAGTTTGATTAATGTATAAACAGGTGGTTCATGATAGAACCACCTGTTTATTCAGATCTGCATATATAGTGTATGAAACAGACGATCCATGTAGGTCTGTTCTTCTTCTATATGGGATAATAAGGTTTGCCATACCTTATCCTCTTTTCCATATTTCATAATTTCCTTTATCAATCCAATCCAGATTCTATTTAATCTTCCGAACTCATTTAGCAATACCTTTGCTCGATTCATGTATACATACATCATTGGTTGTACTGCCATGCTTTGCGCATCGACCAATTGTTCCTTCGCTTTCAAATTCAATGCTTCGAAGGATTTGCTTAGTTTCTTTAGTTCTTCGCTGATATCCTTTGGCAAATCTTTTCTGCTGAGTTTTGCCACTGTTTTTACAAATATAGGATGTTCGCTAGAAATGTCTGTCCACATAATTAATTCTCCAAGCACACACTGTAAACTATAGGCCATTGTATAACAATACACGCTTTCACCACCTTTTTTCAATTTAAATTCAAGTCATATATCATGTTATGAATTTTTTTTGATTTCTGTTACGAAAGATGTTTTCAGTATTGTTTCATTTGCCAGTGGAAATACTAGTTTTGAGGTGATTCTATGGTGAAAATAAAAAAATGGGGCATTTTGGCCATGATTTTTTGTATTCTTATAACATCCGTTGCTTGTGCAAAAAAGCCGCAAAAACCAAGTCCTAAATCTGAGAATGAACCAAAACCCCTTCCAAAAGTAGTAGAGGAAATCGAGCAGGATGCACTTAAAATTATGGAGCAAGTGGATAAGCTTCCCTTCCTCCAGCGTGTCATTATAGAAAAGGAAATGATCGAGCAAAAGAAAAAAGCTGAAGAAGCTCAGATGAAAGCCGCAGAAGGAGGAGGCGGAGGCTCAGAGGAACAGAAACAGGGTGGTGAGCAAGGCGGTGAACAAGGAGGTCAACAAGAGAGTGGTCAAGGGCAAGCCCCGAGTAGCAGTGAAGAAGAAAAACCTGCACCTATGACCATCGAGGAGGGTATTCTTACTGAACTCATGAAACGGGAAAAATCTGATGAAGCTGAGAAGGAAGGCCAAAAGACACCTAAAAGCTTAGATGAAGTATGGACATCAGTGAACGCGACCATTTTGGGTCTCCACAACAAGTGGAATGTTTTAGAACCGCAGCTTATTCAACAGGGTGTTTCCCCAGAATCAATGAATAGTTTCGAAAACGCCCTTGATAACCTGACCAAGTTTGGTTTCGAGAAAAAATACTTTGAAACACTTTCCGTTGCCAATAATCTTACAGCATATCTGCCAGATTTTCGAGCATACTTCAAAAGGGAGGTTCCCCCATCCATATATACTTTGAAGTATCAAGTGAGAAACCTTGTATTAAACGCAGCCGTAGGTGATTATGATGTAGCCCAGGAAAGCTTAAGCAAACTAAAAGACCATGGACAGACCCTAAAGCCTCAGCTAATTGAAAAAAAAGCCAAAGCCACAACGGATAAATATGACGCATCAGTAAATAATCTAGAAAAATCTCTTGCGAAAAAAGACCTACAGCTTATTAAAATTAACAGCAGCATCGTCCTAAAGAATATTCTGCTTATGGAAGAGGATTTATCTGCCTCCATGTAAAACGTAAAATAAGAGCACTGAAACGGTTTCAGTGCCCTTATTTTACATTTAAAAAACAGGAGTAGCTAAGAAAGGTCTTTCAGATTCTTGCCGGTATCAAACTCGAACTAATCCTGGAATTTCGCTTTCTTTACTATCCTGTTCTAGGATTATTATCTGTCATTAGAAATTTTTTATTCATCAACAATTTCTTCAATATTAATATTTAATTTTTTCTGAAGATCAATCTCTTCGAATCTAGAAACATAGTTTCCTTCCGTATCTCGGATCAGTCTTACGATTGGCCGTGTAGGCGTATAGCAGTTATTATCTATAACGATGGCATGCTCCTTTGTATTTAACTTTACGATCGTTCCCACAGGGTAGACCGTCAGATGATTTAAAAATACTCTTACCATATCATAATCATAATAGTGCTGACCCATAGAAATTAAGTATTCAATCGCCTTATCTGGTGTGATTCTTTTTTTATAGACTCGGTTAGAAGTCATAGCATCGTAAGTATCTGTGATGGCTATAATTCGGGCAAATTCGGATATCTCATCGCCCCTTTTTCCAAAAGGGTAACCACTACCATCTATACGCTCATGATGTAACAATGCGCCTACCCTGGATAGCCCACTAATTTCGTCGTAGTCCTTCAATATGTCATACCCGAACTGTGTATGATTTTTCATGATCTCAATTTCCTTTTCAGCCAGCTTTTCTGGCTTATTTAGAATCTCATTAGGAATTTGTGTTTTTCCAATATCGTGAAGAATCGCAGCAATTCCTAGATCCCTAAGACGAAGCTCATTATATCCCAATGCTTTCCCTATCACAATCGACAATACAGCAACATTTACAGAGTGGGCAAAGGTATATTCATCCACACTTCTTAAATCTGTCAAATTGATCATAATGTCCCGATTGCTTAACAATTCGTCGACGATCCTGTTGATCGCAACTTGTATACCATGAAAATCTAAGGCTTTCTTCACTTTCAAATCCTGCATGACTTGATAAATTGTTTGCTTTGCAATGACACGAGTTCTTTCATCGATAATATCATAAATTTCGATATCTCTTGATATCTCATCCTCTATGTAAATCTCATTCATTGTTAAACTCTGCAATCTTTTTATAAAGTGACTCGTCAAGGTAACGCCTTTGGCAAGTAAAATTTTACCTTCACAAGAATAAATATCTTTACCTAAAATCATACCTGAAGTAACATTCTCTATCCGTACTAGTCTCATGGTTTCCTCCAATAGGCGTGATAAAAACAAAAATCAACTTAACATTTAAGATACGATAAAAAAACTGTTTTTCCTGCATTATTTACCAAACCTATACAAAATCCGCCTTAAGTCTTATTTTTCAAAAAAACACAACACCCTTTCGGGTGTTCTGTCTATTAGAATATCGGTGGTTTATCTGGCATTCTACGCTTGTGTTCCGAACGTTGATGTAATTTTTCAATAATGACCCGATCCTTTTCAGGGATCTCTTTTCCAGCAACTACATCATCGACCATACCATATGTGGTGCCCATTTCTAATTCATCCGTTTGCCCCTCCCATAATCCAGCTGACGGAGGTCGATCGATCACACTTTGCGGAACCCCTAAATGCTGAGCCCATTGGTAAACCTCACGTTTTAGCAGATTAGCTATAGGAATAATATCTACGCCGCCATCTCCATATTTGGTGAAATATCCTGTATGTATTTCAGCTGCATTATCAGTACCTGCGACGATATAGTTTAAAGAATTGGCTACAGCATAAATGGTACTCATTCGCAGCCTGGCACGAAGGTTTGCATCGCTCAACCTTAGATTTGTATCATTATCAATGAGTCCGTTCTTTCTCATTTCAGCAACCACGTTTCCTAATAATAGATCATGGGTATCACTGAGTTCAACTTCCATGTGCTGTATTCCACATGCTTCTATAACCTTTAAGGCATCCTCTCGATCCTTAGGATTACTTTTGCAAGGTAAAATAATTCCTAAAGAATTATTTGGAAAAGCTCTTTTGATTAGAAAAGCTACTAATGCTGAATCGATTCCTCCAGAAACCCCTACAACAATTCCATTTGTATGGGAGTCTTTTACTTTCTCCCTCAACCAATCGACTGTAAGATTAACTTTTTCCTCAATTGTTCTATCCATTTCTCAAACTCCCTTCACTAAACTCCGTACACAAGGATACAGATTTTTCTTTTCATCATTATAACACAAAAATAAATTTATATAATACTGTATGCAAAAAAATTTCCATATTATACTATAAAAGCATAGCCTAATCAGCTATGCTTTTATACTTTTATTCAAAATTGAAGAGTGGTGTACTCAGATATCTTTCCCCGTAGCTTGGAATTACAACTACGATCTTCTTATCTTTTCCTAGCTCCTTGGCCTTTTGCAAAGCACCCCATACGGCAGCACCTGAAGAAATACCCACAAGGATACCTTCTTCCTTTGCCATTCTCCTTGCCATTTCCATTGCATCCTCGTTGTCAACTTGAATAATCTCATCTATTACCTTGGTATTTAGAATTTTTGGTACGAATCCAGCCCCAATACCTTGAATTTTATGAGGTCCAGGCTGACCACCCGATAATACTGGGGAATCCTTAGGTTCTATCGCAACAATTTTTACATCTTTCACTTTTTCTTTTATGATCTCACCAACACCTGTAATTGTACCACCTGTTCCTACACCCGCAATAAACATGTCAAAGTTACTATCCATTTGCTCTATAATCTCAAGGGCAGTAGTATTTCTATGAATTTCTGGATTTGACTCGTTCTCAAACTGCTGAGGCATAAAGTATAACGGATTCTCTTTTGAAATTTCTGTCGCCTTTTCGATGGCACCTTTCATTCCTTTTGCACCATCAGTAAGAATAAGCTCAGCACCAAAGGCTTTTAGAAGCTTTCTTCTCTCAATACTCATGGTTTCAGGCATAACTAAGATGCATTTATATCCCTTGGCCGCAGCCACCATGGCCAACCCAATCCCTGTATTCCCGCTGGTAGGTTCAACAATAACAGAACCCGCCTTCAATAAGCCGGCCTTTTCAGCAGTTTCAATCATGCTTAACGCAATTCGATCCTTAACACTGCTTCCTGGATTGAAAAATTCTAATTTTACATATACTTGAGCATCATCCTTACCAATCAATTTATTTAACTTTACCATAGGGGTATTGCCTATTAATTCCGTGATACTATTTACAACTTTCATGATATCCCTCCAATTCTTACTATTCATATCGGATTTATTGGTTTTATTTTACTATATTTATCCATCAAAGTCAATAGACTCATAAAAAATTTCATAAAGTCCACACTATATATGTCAGCATCTCATGGAATTATTATACGATTTCCAATAGATGAATATGTGACTATATAGGTGATTTCATGGAAAAAAGGTCATTTTCTTTTAAAATCATATTATTAGGGCTTATTACTGGTTTGGTCAATGGCCTGTTTGGTTCAGGTGGCGGGACTGTGATTGTACCAGGCATGTTTTTCTTTCTAGGTGTTGAAGAACACAAGGCCCATGCTACTGCTATATCAATCATATTACCATTAACGATCGTTAGCATGTTTATTTATTTTAGGCATGGGATCATTGTATGGGATGTAACCTTTAAAGTGGCCCTAGGAGGAATTCTAGGCGGGTATATCGGTGCTAGACTGCTTAACCGAATTCCAAGTCATTTACTCAGAAAAGGATTTGCCATTTTCATGATTCTTGCTGCATTAAGGATGGTGTTTTAATGAATCTCATACTTATCGGCTTACTTTCAGGCATTATTGGAGGTATGGGGATTGGTGGAGGCACAATCTTGATTCCCGCATTGATTATGTTTACAAGCCTTTCACAGCAGCAAGCCCAAAGTGTTAATCTGTTATCCTTTGTCCCAGTAGCCATTGTGGCCCTCATAACCCACTTTAGAAATAAAAGTATTGAAATAAAGCTTTGCCTTCCCCTTATTATCACGGGTATGATGGGTGCTTTGGCTGGTTCCTACCTAGCGGTTAATCTTCCTTCAGGCTTATTACGAAAACTTTTTGGTGTTTTTCTTTTTTTCATGGGAGTATACGAGTTCTTCTGGAAAGACAAAAGTCGTACAAAATAGTACGACTCTTTAGCCTAATGCTACCAATACACAATGATGATATACAGTCTGAATCCCTTGATCTTCTGCTAGGGAAATGGCTTCATCATCGAATGAGCCGGGTTGAAACCACAAATACTTAACCCCTGCTTCTGCAATACTTGGGATGAATTTTTTACTCACCGGGGGAGCAACGACCATATCTACGCAGTCTGGCTTTACAGGCAGTTCTTCGATGCTATGGTAGCAGCGATCGCCTTCAACTTCATCATAATTTGGATTGACAGCATATACTTCATAACCTTTACTTTTAAGTTTTTTATAAATCTTGTTTCCAAATTTTTCTTGATTTGGTGTAGCACCAACTACTGCCCACACGCTTTTGCCTAACATTTCTAGTTTCAGTTGTTCCATATTCATTTAAAATACCTCCTTTTTAATGTCCTATGGACATACTTACCCATTGTCATCAGCTTTATTCTGATCTCAAAAGAATTTATTTATTGATCAAAAGGCCCTCTTCCTCATTTAAATATAAGGTATCTACAACGTCAATTTTTGCATGGGCATTGGTTAAATCTATAATTTGCTTGATTAGTTGATCTGATTCATCAATTCTCCCATATACAAACAGACTTACCCCATCATCAAAAACAGTATCTTTGATTACATAGTTCCCATTTAATAGTACATTTTGTACTTTGCCTAAAAGTGAATAGTCTATTCTTACCCTGATTACATGATACAATACCTTATCAACCACCCTAGCTTTTTGTAATGCCAGCTTTGCTGTAGAGGTATATGCCCTCACAAGGCCCCCAGTTCCTAGTTTAATACCACCAAAATATCGTGTTACAACAATGACTGTATTCTTGATTTCCTCTCTCTTCAGCATATCCAGGATAGGTGTCCCTGCTGTTCCTGCAGGCTCTCCATCCTCAGAATACCGTTGAATTTCATTATTCTCTCCAAGTATGTACACGGGTACATTGTGGGTAGCATTTTTATGTTTTGTTCGAATCATCTCAATGAATGCTAAAGCCTCTTCCTCGTTTTGTATTGGCTTGGCATAACCAATAAACCTTGATTTTTCAATGATATGTTCAATTTCACCATAATCAAGAATTGTTCTATATCTCTTCTGCATAGAATTCACGCTCCTATAGAAATGCTAAGAGAGTAGTAAAAACTACTCTCTTTTATATTATACCACTAATTCATTTCCAATTAAGTCTTTATATTTTCTATAGGAGAGGCTAACTAGCGATTTATCTTGACTGTAGGTGATTCTCTCAATAGCTTCATGAATCGGGTAAAAAACAGCTTCTTTAAACCCTAACGCTTCATTCACACTACAAAGATCACTGGTTGCAGTCATCATGTACCAGGTAATTTCATTACACACAGGTTTTTGTCTTGAAATAGAATAAAATTCGTAACAAGTTTCTCCAATTGGCGAGATAATTTCTGCATGAATACCCGCTTCTTCTTTCACACGGTTTAATGCAGTATCTCTTGAGAGATTCCCATTACGAATTACACCTTTCGGTAATACCCATTCACCTTTTTCATTTTTTAAAAGCAACACCTTATCTTCGAAGAACACCACTCCACCTGCACAATTTCTAAAGAGCATAGGCTAATTCCTCCCTCCGATTTGTTACTACTATCATATAATAAATAGCAGCCATTCGCAAGACTATTCTGAATTTTTTGTGTAAAATTCATGCTCCCTGATCCTGCTATTCCTATTATTCCATTTTTTTCATAATTCATACACCTTTTATATATTTATTATGTTTTTACACATAATAAATATATGAGAAACTGATATAGCTTTTATTTGCCCAATGTTAAGGGAGGTGTTTTTCTGCATATTATCTATCATTGTGTAGGCGGTGCCCATTCTTCAACGACGGCAGCGGCCATTCACTTAGGTTTATTGCCTATGGAATATATTCCTGATAAGCATGATTTTCTTGGGATCTCTTTTTACGATACCTTGGAAAAATGTGATCGAGGAAAAATTATCTTACGAGGCCGCGACGAAAAAGGCCATAATATCTATACCTTAGGCCGTCAATTCTCACCCCATCTTGTCATTCCAGCTATACAGGATATGTGGAGAGCACTGGGGCAATCACAAGATGATCTTATGATTGTAAATACACTGCCCACAGTAAACACCCTTATGCGAATAGGCGGCTTTTCATCTAGAAGATTACAATGGGTGGGTTTTGGTCGACCTATAGTCATTAAGGGTACCCGATCAACTTATATGAATATTGTAAAGATCGTTCAACATACAAAGGAAAAAATTAATTACTATTAAATCTTGTTTCCATGTTTCGGATGGCTTCCATAAAAGCCATCTTTACATATTCTTTTTCATTTGGATTATTTACTAGCTTTTTAATCCTATTCAAGGTTTTTTCATTGCCTAATAGGCTTAATGCCTTTGCTGCATATTGACGTACTTGGGGTTTTGGATCTATCAACGCTTTATGAAGATATTCTAAACTTGTATCATCTCCAATTTTTTTGAGGGCAGAACAAGCCAATCTTCTCACATTTCCATGATGATGTCTCATATCTCTATAGACGTATTCCAACAATTCCTTTGCATTCAATTCACCAATAATCCAAATTAACATCATCTTATCCTCAGGATTCTTAAACCCATCATATCTTTCTTTGACTTCTTTTATGATTTCTAATCTTTCCTCTTTACTTAGACCTTGGATCAAGGATAATCGCTCTGTCTTTGTGATTTCTACCATCTTGTCTAGCAGTGATTTGCTTCTTTGTTTTTTTGCAAAAAGCTTAGACTTCGCCAATATTAGATCTTCATTGATCTCCTCGATACTTTTCCTTCTTATCCTAGCCAGAAGGGGTACACTTTTCCCTTCTCGATAGAGGAGGTAGGTAAGCATATAGTCCTCTATTTCTTCTATATGCTCCCAATTTAATACTTGATTATTCTTTGGAATCATATTCTCACTCCATAACCTCATCTGCATTTAGTGTATACATCTTGTACTTGCTGAAATCGGCAGGTCCTAGGGTAGTCTCCACGAGCACTCCATCTTCTCTGTACTCTGTTTTCAATACTTTGGTTTTGTCGCATAAATAGGATACTATATCTCCCTTGTCATAGGGTAAAAGGAGTTCAACTTTTTTCATATTGCTAAAGATTTTCTCTTTAATCATTCCAATTAGGGAATCCAAACCAATATCATTTCGTGCTGATATATGGAGTATATTTTCTCCTCTAGGTATTACATTTGGTCGTGCCTCAAGTTTATCTATCTTATTAAAAATTAAAATTGTTGGTTTGTCATTTACACCTAAGTCATGGAGTACCTTCTCCGTTACTTTCATTTGCATTTCAAAGTCCTCATTGGTTGCATCTACTACATGCAATAGTAAATTTGCTTCCTTAACCTCTTCCAATGTAGCCTTAAATGCTTCTACCAAAGAATGGGGAAGCTTGCTAACAAATCCTACGGTATCGATAAGAATAAATTCTTCTTTGGTGGGCAATATCATCTTTCGATGGGCAGTATCCAAGGTTGCAAAGAGCATATCCTCTACGTAGACCTCCTTCTCTTCCTGCTGAACACCCGAAATACTCATGAACTTGTTCATCAATGTAGACTTTCCTGCATTTGTATATCCTACAAGGGCAACAATAGGCAGTTCGCTCTTTCTGCGCTTGGTACGCTGTGTTTCTCGATTTTTTCGAGTTTCCTCTAATTGATGCCGTATATCGGTAATACGATCCAGAATGTGCCTTCGATCTAGCTCTAGTTTCTTTTCACCTGGTCCCTTCGTTCCGATACCAGCTCCAGTTCGGGATAGAGAGGCCCCCAACCCTACCAATCTTGGCAGTCTATACCTCAACTGCGCCAATTCTACTTGTAATTTTCCCTCTTTCGATCGGGCACGATGGGCAAAGATATCAAGAATTAATGTGGTACGATCTATAACGGTTACCCCTATCAGCTCCTCAAGGTTTCTGATCTGGGCTCCCGATAGTTCATCATTAAAAATAACCAGATTTGCATCTAAAGCTCTACATAAAATCTGGACTTCCTCTGCTTTTCCTTTTCCTATGTAATAGGTTACATCAATTCTTTGTTTATTTTGAATCGTCACATCCAGAACCTTTGCTCCAGCTGCCTTGGCCAACTCCTTCAATTCTTCCATAGAACTTTCAATCGTGGTTATCTCGTTCTTGCTTCCAGTACTCAAACCCACCAGTATTGCCCTTTGTTCTATCTCATTTATGATTTCATTATTTTCATTAAACTGCATATAGTCACCAACCTTATTTTTCTTTATACACATTATTATACTCGAAAATAGCAAAAACACAGCTAAAACTTTATTGTAATCGTTCATCCTTTCAATGATAGCCTGTAAAATAATGTATTTACTTTTCATCACCATTAAAATCTTTGTGCTCTTTCTTCTTTCTCAAATAGATAGCTGTCCATTTTGCTTTCAATTTTCTTTTCAGAAATACATACAAGAAGACTAGGGGTATCATTACTAAAATGAATGGCAGCAGCATTGTCAGGAGGATAATTAGACCTTTAATCATTCGCCCAACCATTTCAACAGAATCATTAAACCCTCTTTTTATGCTGACCATAAATACATCACTATCACCTTCTGTCATCTTCTGAACCTCAATGACTTCAATTTCAATAGTAGCATAATTCACAAGACTATCCCATTTTCGAATAGTACCGGTTAAGTTCTCAATCTGATATCTTAGTTCAGAGAGTTCTCTTTCTAATTCTATGATATCCTTCACCGCTTGGGCTTTTTTTAATATTTCTAGCAGTCTCTCCTCTTGTATCTGAAGAGCCTTCAATCTAGCCTCCGTATCAAAATACTGGCCTGATATATCTTCACCTCTTGTTTGGCTTCCTATAACATTCCCCATTTTCTCCACTGTCAATAAAAATGATTCAAATGCATGTTCTGGAATTCGTATAGTAATATAGGCCCTTCTATTTTGAATGTCAGTTTTTTCGTTGCCCCGCCTTCCTGATATGTTGGAGTTTTCAACATATCCATCTAATTTTTTGGTTCTGTCAAGAATACCGCTTGTCACCTCATCAAAACTTTGGGTCTCTATCTGAACATTTGCAGATTTTATAATCTTCCGATGGGTTCCTTGGACACTGGTTTCATCGATCTGCACTGCGCTTGTATTTTTATCATTAACCCTATTGCTTAATCCTCCCTCTGCCTCCATCGCATGTTCTTGAGTTACAGACATAGCCTGCTCAGATGATTTTGCACCACAAGCTGATAGCATCACAACTCCAATGATGATGCAAACAACCACAGCAATGATTCTCCGTGTTTTGTTATACAATGTAATTCCCCCCTTAAATACTCATGAATCAATCATGCACTTATACAGTATATTCCATGTAATATTCCAATTTCCTGTTTTATATGGAATTAAAACCCACTTATTATATAAGGACCGCTCACACTTGTTAAAGTTATAGTTCATGTTTAACTTTAAATTTTAATACATCTCATCATACACCCTTAATCATTTGTCCAACATAAATATTGAAACAATTGGAAATACCATTTATAATACAGTTAAATAAACTAACGGAGGTGCTTTTATGCCAGTAGTAAAAATTGAAGGTCCGAAAATAACGAAAGACCAGAAAAATAGGATTGTTAAAGAAATCATCCCTCGATTAAGTGAAATCTACAATATTCCAGTGCAAGCTTTCGTTACATATGTGAAAGAGAACGAACTTGAAAATATTGGTGTAGGTGATGAACTTTTAGCTGATAGGTATAATCCATCCGACAAATAATAGATGGCTAGACTTCGTTTCTTTATTTTAAAGGCTTAGCTAATATCATTCTTACTTCCTCTATCTGAATAAATGTCAGTAAATCGGAGAATGTTATTACTGCAATAAATATTTTTGAAAGGAAGTATGATATGCGTATTAATGGCATAACTGGAGATAGAGTCATCGTTACTGGCACCTATAGGAACGAATTTGGCAAAAAAATAAAACTTGATGCAGGTGAGGCTTTTCCTTCCTGTCCACGAGAAGGAAAAGCCGTAGAATGGGAAATGATTGAAACCGAGTAAACATCCCTATAAACAGAAGAAGCCCACAGTGATATATCCCTGTGGGCTTCTTCTGTTTGCAAATGATTAGACGATGGTTTTCTCTAGGTTTATCCACTTATCGCTTTGGAGCTCATCCACTTGCTGGATAGAAAGATTAAAATATTTAGCGATATCCTCTGAAGAGACCTTTTTAGGGAATTGCCTCCTATCTAAGTGTCCAAATTTCTGATAGTTGTACCGCCCCCATCCAAGCATGATGACAAAAGCAACCATTGCCGCAGTAATCGTAACAGAAATAATCTTGAGTGTATCAAAAATATTCTGCATGTAGAATAGTTCATTATAGATATAATTTAAGTTAAAATACCAAAGTATCAAGGTCAAGGCTGTATATATGAAGAAACCCAATATATATATCCATCCCAGTAAAGTGATGATTGCCTCGACCACTTTTATTCTTCTCTTTTGCCTGCCGTCAATTAACATCCTAAATATCCAACCCCCTATCAGGACTATCCCAAACTGCAAACTTTCCATTTTTCTTACGCAGCAGTGCCTTCGGTATCGCCCGCAGCACAACCAGCGCATTGAAATACCAATAAAAAGTTGGATACCATATTGCCCATAAATAATACTTGAGTATTTTGGGATCGTATCTCCTATCAATAAACATAGCGACAAAAAATTGAATGATGCACACAAATGACAAATACGTTCCAGACCAAAACACGGGATAATATAATTCTCCACTTGAAAGAATTTGAATCATCAAGACTATCGTTGATAGAATCCATGCAGCAGCCCACAATATACTGCACGCTTGTTCAATATAAATCGGCATAAGCCTGCGATATCTCCAATCTAAAAAAACATCCCAGTGCTTTAGTAGTGCTTCAATGCCGCCTTGGGCCCAACGTACTCTTTGATTCCAAAATCCTTTAATGGTTTCCGGTACTAGCATCCAACATATGGCATTTGGCTCATACCGCACATCCCAAAACCTTTTTTGCAGCTTCCAAGTTACACCTATATCTTCCGTTATGGTATCTCGATCCCATAATTCACAATCCAGCAAAGCACTTTTCCTATAAGCTACGATTACGCCTGATACGGTCATTACTTTTCCCAAGATTCTTTGAGTTCTCTTGATCAGTCCAATGATACTAGAAAATTCGCATACCTGTACCCTAGCCAAAAGAGAACTTCTATTTCGGATTCTAGGGTTCCCCGTAACCGCACCAACTCGCTCTCCGAAGTGCGGTGTAGTAAAATGAGGCACCATATATTTTAGCGCATCTTTATCGAGCACTGCATCTGCATCAATACCAACAAGAATCTCACCCTTGGAAGCGATCAATGCTAGATATAATGCATTGGCCTTGCCAGCATTTTCTTGTAAGTGAATCACACGAAGCCGATCATAGCGTTCACACAATTCTCTAAGCTTTGTAACCGTTTGATCTTTACTGCCATCATTTACTGCGATTATTTCATAGTTTGGATAATTTAGTTGATCTAAGTGCCGAATGGTTTCAGCAATCGTCGCTTCCTCGTTATAACAAGGGACCAAAATCGAAACAAATGGAGTCTCATTTAAGGAGGGCTGTCCCTTTCGTTCCCTTCTAAAATAAAAAATGATGCCCCCGATCATCCACACCATACTCATAAGCAGAGGGTACCAAAATACAAACTGTACAATTAACTGCATCGCTGTGGATTGCCTCCCCTCTACAGACCTTTACTATATCTGATTCTGATAATTAATATGATGACTCAGGCATACCAATATGATATCATTTTTGATGATTCCTGTCATAACAAGTCGAATTTTGTCATTTCTTCCATTTTTCTACTCTATCTTTGAATAAATGAAGAAGCTAGGTATTGGAAATACCTAGCTTCTTCATTTATTTGATTAATACTGTTGAAATTCTACAGTCCCACCAGCTTGTTTGATTGCATCGACCAAGCTATTTAAACCTAAGCCTCCACCAAGGGCTGGAATCCTAACGATTAAGCATATACCACTTGGGGAAGTAATTTCTATAAGATTAAGCAAATTGATCACTGCACCTGCTGGTATATTGATTCTTAAAATTGTTCCTGGAAGTTGGGGGCATCCTCCAATGTTATTTGTTCCCATAGACATTCAGCTCACCTCCTTTTCTCTTTACTCGATTCATACTATGTCCAAGAAAAAAAAAGGTGACAAGCACTCATTTCATGTATAAATGTATTTATTGTTAAAATTTTGATTTTAAGTTTCTACACAATCGCTTCGTTTACCAATATTATCATATATTTAACAAATATTTTTTTTGAAAAACCTACATTTTTTAATAAATATTTAACAAATCTATGATATACTATTAGTATGTGCAGGTTTCAATGCACACCCCTTCAAAACAGATTCCTCAGCTGCTGGTAGGAATCTGTTTTTATTTGGTACAAACACAATAAGTTAGACTCTATGCATCGCTAATTTGATTTGATATAATTAAAAAAAATTTAGGAAGGAGCTCCCAATATGTCCTTAAATCATGATATTCAACCCTTCTTAGAGGGTACTTGTTCCATACAGATTCTCAGCGATTCCCCTCATGCCCCTATACATGGCTGTTCGTTAACCATTGAAGATAACCGGCTGGTAATCCATCCCCATATTTTGTTTGATAATTACGAAGATCCATTACTTTTAAACGGCCTAGAAATTATCGAATTTAATGGCTCTGATATGATCGTATTAAAGGTTAGCAGTTCATCTGATTTAAAAACATTAACGATTGTAAAAGAAATGTAGAAAAGCTTGTATAGTAGACGAATAACCTAGTATCATTTTGTCTTATTATGAATAGTATATTGTAGGAGAAGGGTGGTAATCAGATGTATCAATTATTTTATTGAGAATCGATACCAACCCCATTCTCCTTTTTCTTTTTTGAACCATTAAGATCAACCCTGCGTATCGAATACCCACGGATAGGTAATACTCTAATTATCGTATTTGGGGAGGTTTTTTCTATGGAAAAGGACAATAAATCTAAGATCAATTCATTTATAGCCTTTGGTTTTGGTTCCTCAGACACTGGGGTCAATCTGTATTGGAGCAATGATGCATTAAGAACTATTGAAAAGCATATACATAAACAGCATCCCACAGACAATCCAATAAAAACAGAGCTTTCAGATGAGAAATCCTGAAAAGAAACAAAGCCTGTATATAAATCCTATACTGGCTTTGTTTCTTTTATTTCTTTTATTTCTTTAATTGCCATTAGGTACTATATTCAGCATCTCATCTTTAGGTACAAAGATGTAATTCTGTGGTACCTTACCCACGATAATGGTCTCAGCAATAGGTACCGATGTGACAACTTCAGTACTCTCAGATGAAAATGGTACGATAATTCTAACTTGTGTTTTTACGATCAGATAGATTTTATGTCTCGTCTGATTTATCCCAGATTCTTCAAATTCGGTCTTAAAATCGACATTTACCATGCCTATGGGGGTTACGTCTATATTGATATTTGGCCCATGCTGCGCCAGTAACTGACTACCAAACACATTTCCCAGCGGCACCTTTACAGCAGATGTTTTGATGTTCTTAATCTTATCCTGCACAGCAAGAGCCACTTCTGATGCAAGCATATTCATCATCATTGTATTATCTTGTATGACTAAACTACGACATAGTTTATTGTTAAGTACCCTGATTAAGGATATTACGAAATAAAGCGTATTAATTATTCATAACCTCTGAATGGCCCTTGCTCTGCATAGTAGGGTGATATATTTCCATTTATTTTCGTTAATTCCTTGCCATCAGCTGAAGTTCCAATAATACTAAAGTCTGAACCTTGAAATTTTTTCATATAAACAAGCCATAGTCTCATATCATCAATATTAAGAATTTTTGCTTCACCTTCAATATTTCTTTTCTTCTCAATAATCTCCACCTTATGAATATCTGGATTTCCAATCACGCCAAAATATATCGGTAGCGAAGTTTTCTCTATATTCGGATAATAACTGTGGGTTAATCCAAATTTTTTTGCTGCTAATTTTATATCTCCATGAACACCACTATAAACGGTTTTATATCCGAATATATTCTTTCTTACGATGGCAACATATAAACCATCCTTGCCTACAATATTACAGAATACTATACTTCCTTTGTCAGTTTTTTCTTCATGGATAATGCTTACTGGCATCGAGCCTAGTGAGGTTATTGCTTCTTCAATTGTTTTTGCATCTTCATTTAGTTTAAGCACTAAGAATGTCAAAACAATTATTATTGATAAAACAATTAGGCTTACTTTCTTTTTCATATACTACCCCCTCAATAAGTAGTTCATATTTTAAAACTGTTACGACAGCATATAAGAAGAATACGACATAAATGTCGCAGGTTGAGATCAATAAAATTGTAGGGGCGATTCGTGAATCGCCCCTACCAAGCGCAACATCAATCTGTGTCGCATTGTTCTACAACAGCGACCTTAAGCTATTACTTCGCTGTTATTTATAAATTTCCTTTCATAAAGTGGAGGTTATCCTACTTAATAGAAGATACATTTCACACAACTTGCAAGGCTTACAAAGATTCATAAGTAAATAAAAAGACATCAACTCATAGAATAGCTGCCTCTTCAGTAGTTCTCAGCTTATCAATCACTAATCCTATTCATTTAAATTAAGAAATTGATCCTAAAAAATTATCTTTGCACAACTTTGTTCACAAAAGGAGAGGTCATGGCTGATAGTAAAGCCGCATAATTCAGGTCAAATGCTACAGTATCTCCTACATTCATCGCCGCCTCTTGTGTTAAATCAATTATCAGGTGATCACTTGTAGCACCCAGTATTTCAATATTTGATTGTTTTGGTGTCAGTCCGTCAACATTTGTATCCTGACGCCCAACATTTAGAATAGCTCTTGTCATCATTCCTCTATCTTCTAACTGCGGTATATTGCCAAAGGCATCCTGTCCTATTTCCCCGATCGGTAGAGAGGGTTTCAATTTTTTCTCAATTATTTCTGCGTATAGTGTAAAAGCATCTTGGAGCGTATTACCCCATGTTTCCCTATTTATAGTTTCTCTCCCTAAGAGAATCCCTTCTCCGATTCTAAAATGGTTAATTCGCTCAGGTATCTTTCCTGATGCTAACAATTTAAGAGAACTAGAGTTTCCAGCAGATAAATATTGAAGCTTTATTTTACATTTTTCTTCAATTTCTTTAGCCAAATCAACTAGTTGCTTATTGTTTTCGTAGGTTGGTATTGTTCCGTTTAAATCAGTTAAATTTGTTCCTAGACCAATAATTTCGATTCCTTTCATGGAAACTACTTCTTTAACTAAAGGTAGCAGTTCGTTAGGCCAAACACCTTCACGTAAATCCCCAAGGTCAACCATGATTATTATTTTATGTACAAATCCTTTCGATAAACTCTTATCAGATAAAGCCTTAATAATCTCGTATTCAGAATTCAAGCTAACATCAGCAAGTGAAACAACTCTTTCGATTTCTGACATATGCGGTGATCTCATTAGGAGTATAGGTGTATCGATGTTACTTCTTCTTAACCGCTCGATGTTATCTAAACGAGATTCACCAATCCAATCAATACCTCCACGAATCATTGCCTGAGCTACTTCAACCATTCCAAGTGTTCCTTTTGTAACTCCAGCTACTTGTATACCATATTTCTTGCATTGATCAACAATCGTTCTAGTATTTTGCTCGATTTTACAAGTATCAATTGTAATATAAGGCGTTTGCATGTGTGTACCCTCCAAATTATTAGATTACATTTCTCCTGTATTTTGGTCATATCTATATTTAGTGGATGTCCCTAAATACCTTCGCTAAATACAACTTTCACACTATACAATCATTCTTTCGTCTTGCTCATCTTCACAAAGTTCAAGAAGATTGACCCTTACCAGAGCTTCTGCCAGCTGTGGAGGCACCTCATTTCCACAACGTGCTACTTGTGCTGTTTTAGGATACTTATTTCCTTTGTAATCTCTATCAATGATATAATCCTTTAGAAATCCGTTTGCTGGGAATAACTCATGTGGTTCTAGCATCCTCATTCCAAGATCATAGATGTAATAATACACTCCATCGATACATAAAAGTAATATTTCATCTTTAGCTATGTTGTAACCACAATATTTGTTCAGTAAAGATCTGATCTTATTCCAATGTCCAAGACCTTTATCAATTTCGAACTTTGCAGTTGAGTGGCTTTGTTAGTTGTTGGCCTATACCAGTCTTATAAAATTTCTCTATAAAAGCACCATCGAGTCCGAACCTATTCGATGTATCCAGTGAATGTATTGGTTCATCTACACTTAATCCTCTTACTTCGTTCTTTGTAGTTTCTGAATGATAACTTGTTAGGAAAGGAGCTACAAGATAATGTTCTGCTTTTGTAGTAATTGTTGTTAACGGCTTATCTATCTCATATTGAAGCCTATCTCCACCAAAACCAGTTTGTCCTATTCGTACTATAAAGGGCTTTGGATTATCTATGACAAACACAGGTCTACCCCTTACCGCTCCCCTAGGACCAACTTCCCAAACTGATTCACAGTAATGCTCAGTTGTGGGATGGTTCTCCTTATGCATTGCGATAGCAGCAGGATCATGATTAATAGCTATATCTGCACTCCTACCTGTTGCCAGCTCTATTTCCGTAGATGCTCCACCCCCTCCAGCAAAGTTATCTACTATGATCTCTCTCAATTTGTCTCCCCCTCTACGTCAGCACAATTTATTTCTGAATGAATATCTCCCTTTCGATTACATCAAACTAAAACAGATAAAGGAGTGATAATCATGTGGATACACGCGTTAGTTTCTATCTTTCCATGGGCATTATTTTGGATTGTTTCTGATAAATCACGACTAAGAAGATTATTTATTACAGGTACCTTTGGATCAATGATTGCACTTATCGTAGACATCTTTCAACACAGTTTTCGATGGTGGACACTAGAAGATGATATTATCCCTAGATTAGACATAGAACTATCTGCAGACCTTGGTCTATATCCGGTACAAGCTATGCTTTTGGTTCAATTTCTACCTGATAATAAACGCAAATGGCCGTATTGGATTATAGGTTTGTCCTGCTTTAACACTGCTGGAGAATATATTTTGCACTTGTTAGGCGAACTAGTTTATACAAACGGTTGGAATTATGGATGGACATTCTTAAGCTATCTAATTCCATTTAGCCTAGTTGCATGGCATTCTACATACTATGAAAGTTAAATAACTACTTTGAATACAATTTTCCTCCCTAATTGCTCCCGATATAAAAATGACATACTTCTTTACTGCATTTTCCCTTGGTGAAGCTGCAGAAGTACTTATCACCTTTCTTCTGGAGCTTGCTGCACTTTTTCATGTGCCTGATAAAATCCCAATCCTTCTTCAAACCGCATACCTCCTAACCCACCATCATGCTGCTTAGAAACTCATCAAGGAAATCTGCTTACCAACCATTGGCTTTGCCTTGGGGTCGATGGGAACTTCGATTTTCTTTCTATCTTCCGTTGTCTTCTGTTCAGCTTATACATAATTTCAATTACATTTATCCTACTTTTGATGCTTCTACCTCACCAGGAGCATCCTCTTCTTTCTTCTTACCAAATAGCCTATCTTATTCCATATATGTATTGATGATGTTCTCTATCTCTTCAATAACCATGCTGGCACCAAGTTCTTTTCCTAGTGCAAGAGTGGGATCATCACTCTCCTTTACGACTTCTTGAATCATGTTTTTGCATCTAGCTAATGCTTCGTGCAATCTCTGAACAACGTATTTATCCATCCTTTCACCTCACTTTCATAAAAAATCTATATAATGCTTGTATTACTTTATAGAAAAGCCATAAAGGCTAATTTAATCCTAAGTAGCTCATGATCTCCGCTTTTGATTTTCCTTGGTTCATCATCTCAACAACACGATCAAGAACTATGTCACCATAGATTTCACCTGCTTTTCTGCTCCATTCAGCCTGCTGTTCTTCCGTTAAATCTTCCCAAAGTGTATCACCTACCCATAACCTTACTTTCATAAGCTATCCCCCCTACTACATGCTATGAAATGTCTAGGTTGTACTATGAACTTATTAACTTATAATTCTTAAAAATATAAACCCGTTCGTTTCAAATAGATTTCACACACTCATTTCTCACACCCTGCTAAAGTTATGTTTAGCTACAATAAATATACGCTATCATCTGCCAAAAAGAAAAAAAGTACTATTTCTAGCACTCTTTTGTAGTTTAAAAATATATTTAGTGTAAGTTGCAAGCATTACTTCACAAGTAATAAAGAACCTCCATCACTAGATAGAGGTTCTTATCGCTTTCAAACAAATAATAATTTACAACTACTTATGATGTGGTTCACCATATCGCTGTAACTGCGGTTTTTATATCATTACTAATAACTGGATAACTCAGTCGCAATGGACACACCAAACAAAAATGGTATGGAGCCTTTTCAATTTATATATGGTGAAGCCTGGCTGTAGAAAGGGAGTTAAGCTTATCTAGTGGGAAGTAATAATCGCTGTATTGCCTCAATACAAGGCCAGTTGCTGCGCAACTGGGTATTACCTCCTGGCAAAGCACTTCTGAGCGTATTAAGCTTTCCGGCTCATTTGTTCCAAATAATAACCGCATGCCTGTGGAACTGCTAAATCTGGGATTTATTTCGAAAATTACCGGCATTCCATCTTTGAGGCGCAATTGGATATTTATAGCCCCATATGCTCCTAGTGTACTTGCAACTCTGGCACAATAATCTGCAATGTCGTGATAACCATCAGACACTGCAGCAATAGAAACTCCTTCCTGCAAATACCGCCTTAAAGCGATTTTGGAAATAACCTCTCCCTTTTGATTCATACAAATCCCCACGGTAAACTCTTGCTCCTCATCTGTGAGGTATTCCTGTATAATTAAGTCTTTCTTATCCTTTACATTTTCAAGCAGCTGCTGGTTATCCTTAACCAGAACGACACCTTCTGAGCCACGTCCCCCACGGGGTTTGACGATCAAGGGAAAACCCGAACTTTCAATAAATCTGGAAAGCATATCAGCATCTTCAGGATACCTGATACTTGCAGGAATCTGAAAACCTGAGCGTGATAAATGGCCCATGGTCAGCCACTTATCAGTACAAAGCTCTATCACTGTAGGAGAATTTACAAATACCTTTGTTCCTGTAGACCTTTCAAGGGATTCTCTATTTCTTGCATAAAATGAAAGCTCTGCTGTAGAGCCGATAAATATCGCTTTAATCTGATGATCTTTACAGAGGTTTTCAATAAACTTATAATAGCTTTCTTCATCTGCTGCTCGGGGAGCGATAAAGCCTTTGTCGGCAAAAAATAGACCTAGTGAATATGGGTTACTGTCAATTGCTGTTATTTCAACAGGCAGTACCGATGCTTTAAGTGCCCTGATAATACCCAGACCGTATACCGAACCTGAACCTGTAACCAATACACTCAGAGGCCCATTGATTTCATGCATATTTTCGTAAGCTGCTGACAATGTAATCAACCTCCTGTTCTGTTAATCCCGGGTGAACGGGTATTGAAACTATCCTTTCCGAAGCTTGTCGGCATTTGTGAAAGAAAACAGCAGCCTGATCATACTTACATCTCTCTCAACAAAAGCTTGCGTGTACCCTCCACTCCACAGTTAAATAACATATCAACGATAGACAGATTGGGGATAAAGTTACCCCAAAGCTGAGGATATATTATAGGCTGATAGTCCAGATATTCCAACTTAATGCCTTGTTTATCAAAAATCTCGGGCTGATTATATGCCCTCCCTCCAATCCCGGACAGGTAACAGTCAGCAGAAAAGTGGCAACAGATCGCAGCTATCAGGTCATTTTTTCGAAGATCAGCAAATTGAGGCAAATCTGATAAAAAAACAAGCTTGGTTTTCAATCCGAGCAGGTCGTGTACAAGCCTGATAAAAGCTATGTTGGTATCTATAAGATATCCGGTATCTTGTAGTATCTGCTCCAGCATCGGGAAAACTTCTTCGAAATAAGGTGCCTTTGCGTAGTTTACTTGAAATGCCATAAGATGATTCCTTTTCCAACCCGACTGCCTGTTTGAAACTGAGCAGTATCTAAAATAAAGAAAATATCACACTGTGCCATCTTAACAAAGTATCCCGGCCAGGGAATATAATTCGGTTGATGACCTGCTATTTTCATTGCTCTACCCCACTTAACGATTTATGTTTGATTTTTCTATCGGTGGCCTGTGCATCATCAAATACTAATTTTGTTTTCGATGCGACCCGTGTAATTTTTCTGGTTTTTTCGGTATGAATGAAGCTTTCAAAGCTTGATCATTGCAATTCCTCATCAGTTACATACTAGATTATATGTCGGAGCACCCTGTATTAGAATATTCACCACTCATAAAAGGATTACAGAAGACACAGGGACGTTTCGTTCGTTTTCAATGTAGTTGAAGGTATTTTTTTCTATTCCCCGAAGTATGATATGGTAGGTTCATGTTTTACTTCTTTCTCTTACTACCCTTGCCATGATATCACTCCTATTTCAGAATGCCATAGGAGTACTGTCCAAACAACCGAAACGTCCTCGCATTTTTCTTTTTACATCTTGTCTTAATCAGTAGCTCAGGTTCTTTAGCTGGACGTCCATAGTATTTACAGTATACCTTCTCTAACAGCTTATTGATAAAGCTAAAGTCTACAGCATGATTTGTAATCTTTAGGAAATGATTTCTGAACTTTTATAGTATAATATGGAATAAATGTTTTACTGCATATCTTTATCTTTAAACATGGTAAAACCCCAGTATTTATGATATTTTCTCGACAACTCTATCATATTAAACCAGGTCTTTTTCTCAATGGTCTTAGCTTGCTTTGAACAATTTTTCCACTATTCAGGGTGTGTTTTTAGTGGTTTCGAACCATCCCATTGACTCCTTCTATAGTTTACAGAATTGCTGTAACTTCAGATTTCATAATATTTATCTAACTATTTCTGTGTAGCTACAAAGACTACATTTTTCGATGCAAAATCATTATCAACTATCATTTCATAACAAAAACGGTGGTTTCTATATTCATTTTCATCTAGCAAATGAATTAAATCCTTTTCTGAGTAATAATGATCATAGGATCTATACACCTCAAACTTATTCGAATCTACTAGAACAATATCTTGATTTAAATATACTTTTTCTTCTGGGTAATGAAATACTTCTGATAACACGACATGATCTTCATAGGCCCAAAATCCTTCCCTGCTCGCATACCAGTCTTTATTAACCTCTTTATCCTCTTTAAAAGCCTCTGTAAACACATCAAAGACAAAGAATCCTCCCGGCTTAAGTGCTTTGTGTATCTTTTGTAGCAGCACTGCCCTATTTTCATTACTAAAAGTCCCAAAATCGCAATATATCAGCATAATTGCATCAAACTTTTCGTGATAATCAATTTCTAGATAGTTTTGATAGTTATATTCAATATTTAATCCTTGCTTATTACTAGATTCTTTAGCGTACTCAATAGATCGTTTGGAAAAATCAATCCCTGTAACTTTATGCCCCAATCTAGCTAGTCTCTCAGCATATAATCCAGGTCCACATCCCAAATCTAGGATTGTAGAATTTTCTTGTAAAAAATGCTGATTTATCCATGCTACAGTCTTATCTATCGTCTTCGGTTTTCTACTGGCTGCATCCCAATCAGGATTTAAATGAGCAGCTAACATATTTTTTGAAATATATGCATCATCCCAGAAATTTGATGTTCCTTCTTCAAATACTCTCGGCTGCTTTACATACCTAAATATCTCCTTTAAATCCATAATAATCATTCCCTTCTACAAAATTATGCCTCCACAGTTTATACCCCTATCGTATATGATTTCCTTCCCTTTTCAAGCCTACTATTTACCTAATCATACTCCTAAGAACACTTGTTCCAAAATAACTAGAGAAACAAAAACCGCATATGGTCTTGTAAGGTCGGTTGGACTAGCTGTGTGGAAACCTCTAGATACCTAATGTCTTCAGAAAAACTTCCATTATCTCCTCGTAATCATCTAATGTAATAGTATGAGGAATATCTTGTTCCTCACCTAAGTAGCTTCTTAATCCACGTTCTTTCAAAAAGACATATTGAATTGGTGCAACAACTTGAATAGCAAGACATTTAATCTCTTTTTCAGATAGACCTGGCTTTATTTCCTTTAGCAGACCCACAATTGTTTCCGGTGTGCTAAAACGATCACTGCTCAACTCATCGCTAATAAGTACACTCGTATACTTTTGATACTTTAATACCACCATAGCCATAGCCTTCAAAAATGTTCTCAACTGCTGCTTTGGAGAGTCATTAAGATTAGACAGTGTCTGAAAGGCTTCAATCGTGGCATCATCGATTATAGATGAAATCGCTGAC
The DNA here is from genome assembly GCF_029240175.1 of Anaerosolibacter sp. Classification (GTDB taxonomy): domain Bacteria; phylum Bacillota; class Clostridia; order Peptostreptococcales; family Thermotaleaceae; genus Anaerosolibacter. Next base: position 53,526 of record NZ_JARBTM010000012.1, on the reverse strand, counting down.
ACGATTAAATTCCATTTACTACCAAAGTGATAATTAATCAGTCCAGTAGCTACATGGGCTTCATATGCGATCTGTCTAATAGTTAACGCTTCAACATCAAAGCCATCATCAAGCAGGGCTATGACCGATTTAATCATTAATTCTTTTATTTCTGACATATAACCTCCTTAAAGCATGTTGCTGAAAAAACGCTTTATAGCTTCGGCAATTTCAGCATGATGGCTGAAAAACATATGTCCACCTTCCTTAAAAGAGAGCAAAGTGGAATTGGGAATTTTTTCATGGGTGTATTCAGCATAATAGAAGGGCTGTAATGTATCATCTTCAGCATGAACCACCAATGTTGGCGCTTTTATCTCCCAAATCGGATAGTCTTCAGGTGACAATTCTTTAAATTGAACATTTGCATTGAAAATCCCTTTTTTTCTCAGCGAAATAGGAGTCATAATTTCAAAAAACTCTCTAGCCATTTCTATTTCATCTAGGGTCATTTTTTCCTGAACTTCTTTAGATACCCCCAATACATTCAAAAGATCTGACTGGATATACTCTGTAATCATCCAGAATAGAAAATCATTATTAAATATCGTTCCAAAAACTACTGACTGAACAGTTGTTAACTTTGGAGGGGTTTTACTTTTTGCACACATCATCGTAAGTGATTTCACACGTTCAGGATAATTTATGCTAAATTTTAAACCAGATGGGCCCCCATCAGAGACAGCAACCACATGAACTTTGTCTATTCCCAATTTATCTAGTAAACTCATGTACAGTGCCGCCTGATGATCCGGGGTAGGCTCTTCTGGCAATGGAGTATTTAGATATCCGAATCTGGACACTGCAATTACCATGCAATCCTTTGGCAGGAATCTGTCTGCAAGCAGCAAGCCTTGATCATATCCCCCTCCAGCACCATGAATCATTAGAACTGGATCCCCTTTACCAGAGATTGCATATTCAATGGTTCCCTGATCAGTTTCAACTACGATACTTTTGGCATTCGCTCTCTCGATTTGTTCCGATTTGACTTTTGAAAATCGCTTGTGCTGAATCCCTAGAAAAACAACCGCTATGCTTATTAATACACAAATGACCACCACTGCTATTTTTTTAATGGTACTCTTATTTATTACACTCATCTTCATTCTCCTTTCTTGAACATGTTCAATTGCTATAAGTATAGCTTGGAAAATGAATAAAATCAATCAAAGTTAGTTCAAATCGAATCCATTGAAAAGACTACAATATAGCCACCTGTTCAACACGTTCTAAATCTCATTCTGCAAAACTTACATACACAAAAAAGTCACACATTGTGTGACTTTTTGTAGGATTGAATGGTTAAGGAGAACCACACCGAAGCCTTATCCTAAAGTCCGTAGTCATTTGTGGTACGGTTCACCGTATCGCTGTAACTGCTGTTTTCTAACATGTATTCATCAGTAATATTACCTATAAAAAAGGATAGGGACAATGGATCTATTCCCTCATCCCTCTGATCATTTTGTTCTCTATTATATTCCTCATGCTTTTTCAAGTGAATCATAAATACCTGCTTTAAAGAGATTGCATGTATTGCTCTAACTCTTCAAAGTCCTGAAGCACTCTGAGCTTAACACTATTATTTTGGAGAAGCTCCACCAATTGCTTCTGATGTTCATGCACCGCCTCCAAAAACCCTTTCATGTTTACTAGGTCAAAGGCACCTACAATGTCAGGCAGCTGCTTTGATGATACTCCTGTTCCCGAAAAAACAGCTTCTACTTCATGAGTTATTTCCACAGCTGCAAACAGTGCAGTGTATGTATCGCCAATTTCACAGGCATGAATTATCTTATTGTAAAAATTAATCAGTTCTTCATAGAACCCATCTAATTTATCTGCAAAGGAAACATGTTCCTTTATTCTATTTTGTTCATTTGAAATCAAATCTTCCGTATTGCACATTAGCTGTCTGTAAGCATTTTTAATTTCTATTATATCACCGCTGACAAAAACTGTATCATACAATGCTGAAAAGTCCTTTGGTACTAGGCTCATATCCATAATCTCTTTTTTCAGTTTACCCCGTCCGCGTTTTACTGTTGTTCTGTTCAAAAGTGCAATAGCATAGGTTACTGAAAAAATGATTTCCATTGCATATATCCGAACTTCAGAAAGATTTTCAGCATTAACCATCTTAAAATAGGCTTTATAGGTTTCATTAAACTTTTCCTGTGCTTTACGAATAAATTTTCCTCTATCACTTGTATCTAAGCCCTTCTCTTTCAGTTGATTAAATCTTGCTAAATCCTCTTCACTACTACAATAAATCACCCTACCTTCGGTAACAATCGAGGTAATTTTTTCATCATGATTTGCAATTCCCTCTAGTCTTTCCCAAGATATCGGCCAGAAATCAAATCCTATCCCATCAATAATAAATACTTTGCCGAGATTTTTTCCACGTTCTGACTTCGGAACATAATACATGTCAAGATCAGACCTGCTGTGGGTTTCATTATAAATATATGAACCCATCACAACCACAACAGCAATATCATCTTTGTAGTCTTTTTTGATTTTCTCAATCAATATTTCCGCAGCTCTTAATAGCTTCATGTTTAAACCTCCATTACGGTACAAAAATTGTGGGTCATCGGAACCATCCCCTTGGATCATATTTACTTGGGACTTCAGCAAGTCTAAGACAATTAGATATATCAACAAATATATAATAACCATTCAAGTTCTTATTTTTATTCCCTATGGTTATTTAATTCCTCACTTTGCTGATATTTTAAATCTTTACTGAATGCAGATGACAAGTATGAAATAAAGAATCCAACTATTATCACATTTATGATGAAACCTATGAAAAATTGTATAAAATATGTAATATTACTAACTTCAAAAGGATCTGGGGCTTGGAATACATATTTCGTTCCTAATAACAATATTTTTAATAAGAGCTCTGACTGGGATATGTTTTCAACTGACTCTACTACCCATCCATTATGCGAAAGATTGTATACTCCGAAGTTTAAGAAAATATAACATTCTACAATGATAAAGGTACTTATCGCTATGAACATTGTTACATAAAAATTATTTTCGGAATCTATCGCTACTTTCATAAAGGTTAATAATGGAATTAAGAATAATAGTATACACATAATAACAACTGAAAAACTTACCGCTCCAAATTCAAAGTTTGATAGAGTCGTAGCTATGTATAACCAGCCTACAAGAATCTGAATAATAAAAGCTAATATCTGTTTCCCGTATCTTCCAAACTTTGATGTACCTTTCACGGTTGTCTTCGCATAGGTAATCAATCCATAAATCCAGAGAAATATGACTAGCATACTATACACTCCAACAATTGGTTCAGGAACACGCTGTGATAATTCGGGGAAAAGTGGCATAGTCACTATCAGAAAGACAATAAACAATCCCAGAAGCTGTTCTTCAATTACCGTTTTTGTAAAATCTAGTACCGAAAGACCTAGTTTTCTAAATGGAAACTTTTTAATAGTCGCAAATCTCAAATATAGATTGTTTACACTATACTCAGAAAAATGTTTTTTAAAAACTTTGAATGCCTTTGCTATGTATGCTTCTCCATTATCAAGAAAAACCCTAATACGATTTAAAAATGATAAATATAGCATAATTCCAATTATTATACTTAATGATCCATATAAAATAACCGTCATGAAATCTCCCCTTAGCTACCAAACCAAATTTTTACATTTATTTTCATTATACTACGCTTTTCAGCAACAACCAATCTGTTTTAATGGTAAACAAAAAAGAAGCCAAACACTTTATTTAGCCTCTTTCAGTCTTTTGCTATACACATCTATATATGGAAATCTATTAAATTTTGCTGAATCTACTACTTTTTCAATGTCATAGTCCAGCCTAAAATTTGTATAGGAAGTGCTATTCTGGCCGATTTCTAGAATTCCGTAAGAAGCTTTGGCTTCCCCGTCTAATGCTAAGCTTACAGCCCCTACATTTATTATTTTCTTTCCATTAAAAGACACATAATAGGGGCAGTGGGTGTGACCACTAAGCAAAATATCTGCCTCGATTTCCTGTATAATTTGTTGAATGCTTTCTTGAGGTGTCATAATGCCTATAGGTTCAGATATTGACCTATGCGAGCCATGAACACATAGAATTTTTATTCCTTCAATTTCAACTAATTGTTTGTCATGCTTAGATAATAGCATCTCAATCTCATCTTCGCTTAACCGTTCCTTGGCATATTGATAAAGCGAGTAGATATATTCTTCTCTTTCATTCACTGGCTTGAAATCATCATCTATTTCTTCAAACCAATTATCCGTATTCCCTTTAACCCATGCAATCGGAGCTAGCTCATTCACTATTTCTAAAACCTCTTTTGGATATGGGCCATTCATCACCACGTCACCTAAAAAGACAATCTCATCAACCTCTTGTTCTTTCAAATGTTCTATGACAGTGTTTAATGCTTCAACATTTGCATGGACATCTGAAATTACTGCAATTCGCATAACCCTTCCCCCTTTAGTAGCATTGAACTAGGTTATATTAGCTAGTCTGAAACAGCTTATGGGTTTATCAATTTTTGAATAAGAGAACTATAGCTGAAAAAGTACCTAAACATAAGATTGAAATTATAAATTTTATTTTGGTATTCATTTTGTCCCAAGAAATTAATAAACTAGATAAGGCATCAAACAATAAATCCAAAAATGAACTCATAATGCTAGACTCCTTTCAATGCTTTAAGCCTTCTCGAAATTATGTTTTGCAAAATCTATTCTATATCAGCTATCTTCTTTAAACTTTTGTATATCTCTCCTTCATCCAATCCTAGGCTTTGAAAACCTAATTCTTGTATAAGATACACTATTCCATACGCCCATGTCTCATCATTCTCTCTTAACGCTTGTTTCATTGCATTCTTAATATGAGGTAATAGTACAATCACATCAATTTCTTTAAATAATTGGACGATATTCTGTACACCTGGCCAGTTGGCATCTTGAAACCAGTTCATTAAATAAGGAAGAGCTAATTTATTCCTTGGATACCCAATGCTTTTCAAGACAATTGATGCATTATGCCAACACGCCTTATGGCATAGATCCGACTGTTGAGCCAATAATATTACTTGATTTTCATCTATCTTAGATAATTCTTTTATAGCATTTTTCTGAACGGATTCAGGTTTGCTCCAATTTAAATCTAAAATATATTTTTCAATATCATTCATGTTCTATCTCTCCAATGCTTTAGAAAATCTACATAGTAAAACGGATCGAATGTTCTTTAAGGAAACTATATAGTGCTATTTCATCTCCTTTATTTACAAAACCTAGCCATATACGCCTTTTCTTTCCATCATTCATACAAAAGATCATATTATTCTTATTGTATTTAACACTTTTTACTTCAGAGAAACTTATCATTTTCTTATTAGTTTTCAATCCGTAATTAACAACGATACGATCATCTGTAATCGTTAAGAAATCCTTATAGATACTGTAAAATTTTATACTATTTATAATAGATAGTATGAATGAAAGTAGAATCGGAAGAGCAATCACTATAAAGAAAGACGGAATTGATGATACCATTATAAGTAGTGCAAGATTTATTATTGCTGCCAATATCCATACGAACGAAATTATTATTGCATTTGCTGATGCATTAATTTTCATAAAGCTCCCCCTTATGGTTCCCCTATAACGCTTCAAAACTCATATCAATCAATTATTCCAAGAAATTATTTTCAAATCAGGCCATTTTCCAAGCCATTTTTCTACTTTCCTATTATAAATCTCTTCCGTTATCTGTCCCTTGTTTGGCCTGACTATTTTACCAAATACATCGTTTAGTCCAAATGGAGCATATATTTGAAATTTATCATCTTTCCCTAGCCTAATACCAATGGCTGTTGCTGTTGTCGGAAATCTATCAATTGCCTGTTCAAGAGACTTATATGGGGGTATCGTATATCCAAAACTACTTTCATACCATAGATGAACTCTTGCTTGATTTTTCACATCAATCCTTACCTGCAAGTCAGAATAAAGTTCACCTACTCTTTTAATAACTTCATCTTCTGCTGAATCTTCTAAGTTATCTTTATCGAAATATACAAAATCAATATCATCAATTCCATAGTCTAAATGATTATTGGAAAGATAGTTCCATACTGTTTGTGCAATGCACCCAGCCCCAATATAGTATTCTTTGATGTCCGATGTCTTTGTTCTATGTAATGCTTCATGTAAAACATTACTGGACATAATAATCTTCTCTAATATTTCTATTTGTGTTTTAGCATCTAGGTTATACGCATTTAATATCTGATGAATCAAGCTAACTCACTCCCTTCATCTTATCTGTTTCCAACTTCAAAATTTAATAATTTCTTGACATAAGAAAATATGCCTTAGTTTACGGTAATTTATTATTTTTAATTTCTGAAATATCCTTGAAAACTCTTGAATATACACCTTCTACATTTATTTGACTTGCAGTATCATTATATAATCCATATTTCCAGAACTTATTCTTAATATAAAATATACCAGGTATGTACGTTCCATCTTGAGAATCTGGCTCATCTTCATAAGCCAGTTTGTCTTCAATAAAACTACAATGAAAGAAATGCTTATTAGCAGAGGTCCATCCAATAGATTTGCTGAGCTTTACCTTCATAAATATTTTCACAAGTTAATATACCACCACAACTAATTGCAGTTTTCATGGAAGGAACATTATCTTTATCACATATAATCATAACTTTTGGGATTTTCAAATGATATGCTTCATCTAAAGCGAGTAAAAGTTGCTGTTTCCCATAACCTTTTCTTCGTTCTGATGGACGAATTCCATAACCTATATGCCCACCATGCTTCTCTAATTCAGGAGTTAAAGAATGGCGTAGCTGTATACTTCCAATGATTTTATTATCAGTTTTTCTGAGAGAAAAAAATGTACTTGCATGGACATTATTTCTCAGTTTATCTTTTTCAATTGAAAGAACAAGTTCGAGCCATTCATCAAAATTATTAGCGCGGCCTATGCCACAACTTCCATTAATCTGAGTTTCCCCAAAGTCAAAATATTCCTGTCTATATTCCCAAATGGCTTCTTTAAATTCAGAAGAAGGTCTTATGATAATCAATTCATTTGCCACTATCTCACCTCTAGAAATATAAAATTTCTTCATTCTCACATTATAGCTCTAATAAGAAACCTCGAAGAAAAGAGTGTCGACACTCTGGGCAAAGTAGGCTTAAATCTACTTTGCTCTTGTGTACACGGATTATGTTACTATTCTTATTTAAAATTATTTATCTTATTTTCGGGATATGTAAATGTTTCAATATTCTTTTTTATCAATTTAGCATATTGTATTTGTTTATTTATCAAGCTTTTAAGTGAATTTACGCCATAACTACAGTTTATTGAAAAATTTATTTGTAGTTTCCTGTTATTTCAATCGTATTTCCATCTGGATCTTCCAATAAAAAATGATGATAAGGTGAAGAAATGTTCAAATACATAATTTTAGTCAATCTACCTATGTTAAGCTCTTTAATACGTTCATATTCTTTATTGAGGTCGTCTATGTAAAAATTTAGAACCATATTATTTCCATATTGAATCTGTCTATTTTTGAGATGTTCACGGTATTCACTACTGTAGTGTACTTCTAAATCATTTCCAAGCTCTATTAACGCTTCATCATGCTTGGGATTAAGTAAAGCAATACAGCTCCCATTAAAATTAAACTGAGCCCATCGGTCGAATCTTAGTACAGATACTTTCATTCCCAACAATGCTTCATAGAATGCGATGGATTTTTGAATATCTTTTACGATAAGGTAAGTAGAACCTAAATTAAGCATCTATTATCCCTCCATCAAGCGAGATTTTAACTCTTTATCAAATTTCTCTAATGCATACCTAAAAGATATTCTAGGCATTGTACTTTTATTTTCCAATAAATACTCATAGACATTATTAGGTTCAACTTGTGATAAAATTTTTAACATCCATCCATAACCTTTTAATACCAGATGGTGATTATCATTCATTAATGCATCAGAAATTAAAAACGGATTAATATTTTTATACTTGTCATGTTTTATAGGATAAATCAAAATAACGGCCGAAGCACGCCTTACAAAAAAATCTGAGTGCTCTGTCCATTTAAGAACATGAGTGAATAGTTCGTTATTTTGACTCAATAACTCACCAAATGCATGTGTACAGAAGTCATCACAATCACCCCAACCAGTAACGTATTTCTTGAGCCAGCTCTCAAAAACAGAAAAAGTTTTATTATTATACTGTTTTCTAATTCTATACGCCCAATCATACGCGATAACACTCAATGCCCATTGTCGTTCATCTAGTAAGTGCTCACAAGCTGTAAGTACATTATCAATACTTTTATCATCTAACGCTCTATATAGTGAGGCAGAAATAGATCTAATTTTACCAGTTGTTAAACCATTTTCTTTTGATGAGTTTTCAAAATAATTCTTGGCCTCTGATATAATATTGTTCAAATCCACACCTTCCTTCTATCTCAAGAGAATTCTTCCATTTGCAGATATTATCCTTTTACTTTTAATTCGTACAATATAAACAATGCGAACTTTCTCATCTCAGATTCACATTAACTTAAATTAATTTATCCCTATATAAATTGAAGCGATTAATAGTAGCAGGTACAATCACTTTTTTAGAACACATGTCTTCAAATTCATAAATATCTACCCATTTTGCATTTATTACTTCTCGGTCTTGTAATTTTAAATTGTATGTAGGTGTATTCAAATTAACAATATATGTATCAATAATCCAATCTTCGGTTGTCATTGTTCCTAAAAATGCAATTTGTTTATCTATAACTTTGATACCAGTTTCTTCAATTAATTCACGTTTAGCACCAGAAAGGCTATCTTCTCCTGAGATAACAGAGCCTACTGTAGATTCCCAATAGCTTCCCCATGGTTTATCAGGATGCCTCTGTGTTAAAAGAATTTGATTGTTACTATTTTTTACCCAAATTTCAACTGCAAGGTGATATTCTCCGCTATTAAGTGGTAGACCTCGTTCATGTAATCGTCCTAACTTATTTCTATTTATATCATATAAATCCCAAAATTCTGCCATTTTATCTTTCCTTTCGTATGACATAATAATCTACAACTATGATGTAAGTTACTATTTCTCTATTATCCATAAATTTCCTCTAAAGAAATAACCTTTCTTATATCTTTATGAAAAGTGTATCTCATGCAAATATACGTACTAAATAGGCGTTTAATTGATCAAAAGCAACTACGCGCTTCACTTTCAAATAATTCGTATTTCGTATATACAATCAACTAAGACTCAGTTCAGATGGAGTTTATACCCACGGGCACAGGTAACTCCACCTAAACGCCAAGTCGTGTTATCCATCGGTTAAAAATTCTTTTTTTGTATCTCAAAGGAAATTCTGGAAGTTTATAGAAATAATAGTGTAAAATTTGTATTATCCAATCTTATTGTGAAGAAATAATCCTAGAACAAATATTCTAGATTAATAATACGGGAGGAAGAAAATGAAAGTATTTAATGGTTTACAATTTGATCATTTATGCGAGAAAGACATCGAATTATTAACACCTATTATGAAACGAGCTTTTGATGAAGATACGAAAAGGCATCTAAATGAAAATAATGGTGGTCCTGATGGATATGATAATGGTAATTTTTTAAGAAAGTGGGCACTTCACAAAGATAGTAAGGCATATAAAATCTGTAAAGATGACAAGCCTATTGGAGTCGCAATAGTCTGGATTAATGATAATCATGAAAACTTTTTAGGAAATATGTTCATTGATCCAGACTTACAGGATAAAGGATTAGGAACAATAGTTTGGAAGTTTATTGAATCTGAGTATCCAGAAACAACCATTTGGAGAACAGAAACTCCTGGTTTTTCAAAACGAAATCACAACTTCTATGTGAATAAGTGTGGTTTTAGAATTATAAGAATTGATAATCCTGGTGACAAATACAATGAAAGTTACTTCATGGAAAAGGAAATTAAAAATTAGCTTAAATCTCTAGTATTTATTTATGTCACTTAACCGAGTGCGAGACAGTTTTGTTCTGTCACGCTAAATATGTATTTAATAACCCACTTATTCTCTGTTAAATAATTCCATAGTTTGATTTTATATGTTAGTATGAAACTAATCCTTAAATTGTTCTTTGGGGAACTCTTGCCTGGATAAAAAAACATGTAAAAAAATCCCATATACCGAATATTGCCTATTATCCTTTTTATGAGAACGATTTTGGATATAGTTTTTTGCTTAGACTTGGTGATAAATGCGAATGCTTAGAGCCTGAAAATGTTCGGGCAGAGATAACTCGACGTGTCAAGAGCTTGTCAGCCATTTATGTTTAAAACAGCCCAGAAACAATATATATTGTCTCTGGGCTGTTTGCTCATTTACGGGTGAAACGGTTCCCCCGTATCGTTTTAGCAGCAGTTTTTGCATTTTGTTCGCCCTAGGCAACTGGATATCTTCAGTGTCAGGCATCGAAGCAAATATTTATTCTTCATAACAAATAATAGGCGTTCCATCTTCTATATTATCAAAAATTTTTTTAGCTAGATATTTTGGGGCATTTACACATCCATGGCTTCCTCTTCTTTTATATATATCTCTTCCAAATGAATATCTCCAGCTTGCATCATGTAATCCTATATTTCCGTTGAAAGGCATCCAATAAGTTACTTCAGCTTCATAATGTGGTCCTCTTAAAGTTGCTCCTTCTTCTTTATAATTAAGCATATAGACTCCAACCTTAGTAGAATACCCTTTATTGGGATTACCTGTTACTACGGGACCTTGGGTTATAAGCTTTCCATCTTTATAAAACCATAAGTATTGTCTTGTTATATTAATTTCTACATATGTATTGCCAATGTCATCTGAACCCCTATATAGAGCCCTCTGAAGATATTTAGGTTCTTTTCTAAGCACGTCACCACGTTTTATATTCTCTATTAATGCTTTCGTTTCAGCAACTTGATCGATTTTCCATCCATAAAATCCGCCTTTAACTTCTACGATCTTGTTTGTAGACGTTTTAATTTTTCTTGCTACGCCAACGGTATCATATTTTTCACTCAATTTCTGCACATATTTATAAACTGCCCTTTTCTCTATTTCTACTTCTAAATCTTCATCAACACTAAGCCATTGATTTATTGTATTTGCATCCAATATTTCACTTTCATTTTCAAACAAATAAGTGATTTTTGTTGATATATACTTATCTAGTAAATTCTTAGTTTTAAGCGTCTTATCAGAGCTTAAAGTGTACTTTGGATTATCGTAACAAAGGTTTTCATTTAAATCTAACTCTGTTTCCCCCCGTAATATACTCTTTTCTATCGCATTAATTAATTTATCTCTATTGATTTTATTTCCGTACACTTCACCAATCGCTTCATATGAACCATTTGAATACCGAAAACTAACATTTTTAGGTTCTACAATCTCTTTATGTAAACAATTTAATGCATTAATTTTATTAGCTAATTGCTCGTTATTATACATAAATAAATTATTGACATAATATTTTTGCTGCTTGAATAATGAGCTTATCCATTTAAATGGGCTTTGTCGTCGATAAACTATATAGATTTTATTTCTTTCATTGTAATGCATTTCAATTTCCTGTCCTATTATTTCTTCAATTTCTCCATTTCTTTCAATCAGTTGTAAATTATAATCTTCAATAAAATTTTTAAATAGATCATCCACATCATCATGTGCTTTTAATGAGACATCTACTCCATTTATTACTGTATTAAAAAAGTAATGATTGATAAAGTATAATGAGATAAGCGCATATATTAGCATAATTAAAGCTATTAAGATAATAAGATTTTTTCTAAACAGACTTTGAAAAAGCTTTTTTGTGTTAATATTTTTCATAGCTATCTATACCCTTCATACAAATACATTTTATTAAGCATAACAACTAATTAATAATATGATTATGTTACTAGTCCTAATACTTAAACCATAGATAGCTATATTGAAGGTCTTTAAAATTTGCTGACTGCTAATTGCATAAAAGTAGTCAGTAGAAAACTAAATCCACAAAAAGTATGTTTCTAGATAATTTAAAGTTCTTCTTCAAGTCTTCCCCCCTCATCCTTATATCCCATTCAATCTCAAAGGGTCTCAGCATCAACCGTTCCGTTTCATCCTGTGAATAATTCTGTCTTTGTGCCATATTTATTTATGCTTACAACAGAATTTCCACACTTTTATAACCCCATCTATTTTATAGGAGTGAGATACATCTCATATTGTGAAATCTTATCCCGCTTAAATCCTAAATGCTTTAGAAATCCTTCTAGACTAGCATTGTTAGGAAAGCTAATGTTCAGCTCAGCAGGATTTGATAAGTTCGCAACATGACTCAACAATGTTTTTCCTATGCCCTTGCTACGGTGTGCAGGATGAATCCATAGAAAATATATTTTACCATTTGTATGGGCACTCATCGTCCCAATCAGACCTGTATCACCATAAACTCCATAATGGTTTACCCCTTCAAGCTTCTTGATATAATCAAAATCATTTTGCCAATTGATATGTATATCCTCTATATATGGCTGTAAGAGTCCTATAGTCTCCGTATCCATTTCTTTGATCGTATAGGCAGTTCCTAGGTTCGTGGATATAGAGGAAGGCTCGCTGTGGGAAAAATAACTGAGATCGTAGATTTTTTCATAGCCGAGTCCTTTGTATAACTGAATGGCTCGGTCATTTCCTACAATTACTTCTAAGAATAGTTGTTTACATCCATTCTCTACCCCAGTTTCTTTATGAAGTGCAAAGAGAGACTTACTGATTCCGTGGCCCCGATAGTCTGGATGGATACACAAGGTGCCACATCTAAGGGTTTTTACGCCTTCATATACCTTTATTCCTCCTAAAATCACTCCAATGGGCCTCTCCTCGTCTAATGCGATAAAGGAGTGCTTTAGCTCATTACCCTCTGGTCCAAAGAAACGTTTGATGAACACCTCTTGTGACATATCAAGTTTGATCATATAATCAGAAAATCCAACTTGAAAGGCTTTATAAATAATATCCAAGTCTACTTCAGTACATTTTTTATATGTGATCATTTTCCCCCACCTTTTCAATTTTTTTCATAACATGTCTATCAAGTAAATCATTTAGATTGTCCCATAATTACTAAACCAAATTCTACATTTGAGTGGTACACCTGCTATAAAACCTCAATTGTTGTTAAAATTAAGGTCTTATTAACCTTATTTTACCATTCTTTGAGCTTTTTCAAATAGCTTCTTTATATCTTCTTCTAAATTCAATGCATAAAGTAGTCATCTGGGACGGTACGGTTCGAAAGCATGACCCGAATACGACTAACCTTTTAAATAGTAATCTCTGCGATGATGGGATAGTGATCAGATAGCTTTACAGGGACCACTTGATAATTGAGTACCTTTATAGACTTGGATACAAAGATATAATCGATTCTTTTGTTATAGCTTATGAGGGTGGATAGATGTTCTTGCAAACAAGCCTTACCGGTATCAATCATTTGATGGCTGCTCCATTCTGTCACCGCGGTATTGAGATCCCCCATGAAAAGAAACGGTTCTTCTATGAAGGATATGTATTTTTGGATTTTTTCGATCTGCTTTTCCCTTTCCGCTCTGCTTAATCCCAAATGGGTATTCATGACATGGAGTCTTTGATGGTTTATCAACAGTGTCACATCCAATAATCCTCTTTGTTCTTTTGTACTGGGCAGTAGAATATGCTTTGTTTGGAGGATCTTATAGGGTGTAAAAATACCTACTCCGTAATAACCATCTCCAATTTTTACATTGGGAGCAAAAGCGCTGTTCATACCCAGATGCCGCATCATTTTACTGACCTGGTAACCACGCTGATTGTTTTCATTGATTTCTTGAATTCCAATAATTTGGCAGTCTTCCTCTTTTATAAAGTGAATGATTTTATCCAAGCTTGGGAGCATAAAAAGATCTTTTCCACTGTGAATATTATAGGACATTATTTTGATTTTGTTATTCACATATTTCATAGTTTCACCCCACAGATATTTAAACAATATGAGATCACTGAAAATTCCAGAATCACAGCCTTGGCTATTTACTATATTGTTTGACTTTTTTCAGTGCCTTCGAACAGCATTATCTATAGTTATATTATTCGAATAGAGTGAGAAACATGTAGATAAATGATAACAATAAAAGCCACTCCTAAGATATAGGAGGTATTGGGGGGAGGGGGAGCATTCATGTATCCAGGGTCAAAGTGGATTCCAATTTATGTAAGTCTACTTTGCTTTTTATTTATTTTTATTGCACCAAAACGCTCGTTTATGGCAAGAATAATTTATGGCTATTGAACATAGCGAAACTATTATTCAGCCAGTGTCAATACTATTACCATAATGTAATGACCATTAATACATACATATAGCCATTATGGGGCTATTTCTTAACAGAATTATACCGCGATTGTTTGACTATGAAAAACTATATTAGGTTAAATAGTAGAAATGATTCTTATATTAGAATAAACCCCTTAATTCCCTTTTTAACTATAAAGGGAATTAAGGGGTTTATAGCTGACAAAAAATCACTTTTTATTATTGAATCTGATAAAGAGATGTTGAACTGCAGTTCCAACTAATACGCCAAGGATCAAACATATTATAGGAAGCCATACAGGCCCTAGCAATATACTACCAACTCTAAATACTGAAGAATAAATGATCCCAATTGTTCCTAAGTATACAGGAAATACAAAGGGGAAAAAAGCATAAGGAGTTCTGCATCCACCAGAATCCCTGAAAGCGTCCCATATAGAGAACATATAGATACTCGGATAAAACAGTAACCATAAATAGTTCGTATGTTCAACTGCATCAAGGGTGTTACCTTGAAAACTCAACAGGATAATCTCATTTAGTTTGGATTTTATAATAATAATGATCTCCAGCACAATAAATAGAAAGCCTTTGAATAGTTTCCATTTAGTATCTGTCCGAAACCTGGTAGGGCAATACTCCATAGAACCCTTTCAACGCGGGCTTCCCTATCTATATCCATAAAAAGTTAAGACTTCACTAACTCTTTGTGATCTATTAACTGTGGTGGTTGCTCCATCCACTGGTTTTTTATCAAGATATCTAGACCATCCTCAGCATACTTACCTGTCTCTGCTATTGAGCTAGAATAATGTGCTTGTAAGTCATGTCTCATAGCAGTCGATAGCGCTAGACCATCCTGGCCCATGCTGGCGCCATGTAGTATTACTATATGATATAGCATAAGTTTATCTGAAAAAGGTGCAATAGTAGAGTCGGTAACGAATGAGTCTGAGGAGGTAGGAGCAGGTATATTTTCCTTATTATAGATGGCAGTTAGAGCATTTATTTTTTTGTCTGCAAGCTCTCTTCCTCTAAAGAAATACTCACTTACCTTTTTAGATTCAGCCACTTGCCCAAAACCAGTTATTAATGCTCCCCCAATAATATTAAATCGCAGACTGGCAAAAATAGAGGTGATCTCCCTTGCAATTAGAGGTCTACTCTGACTAAGCCATCCTCCTGAAAAAAAGCTTTGCTTATCTATGAAATCTGTTTTTTTAGTAAATTCAACTCTTGGACCTCTAATAAAAGTACCCTGTTGTACTAGCATATCTGCTACTTTATTGTAAAGTTCTACAGATTCGGATACAGATTTTGAAAAGAAATCACGAACATCAGAACGGATAACGTGGCTTAATACCAAAGTATAAGCGCCCATTCCAATCTCCGCCATATTAATTAGATACTTTAAATAAAAGGTGTCTGTAAATAGCCTGGGGGCATCCATATTGATATCATTGTCTGAAAAGCCTTGTGGAAGCGGGAGCCCCTCTTGATTAAAAATATTTGCAATTACTTGCAAATGTCCTTTAGATGTATCAAGCGCTTGTTGAATAAGTGGTCGCACTTCTTCATCTTCAACCGTATTTAGAAAGTGCTTCAGCACGCATACTGCCAAAGTATCCTCAGTATAAGCATTCCAAAACCCTGCTACTTCTGGTGCAGTAAGGTGAATTTTAGTCTTGTCCTGCATAATTTTATTTCCTCCTTATTTTCGTAAACAAATCTTCTCATGGGTATTATTTGTTAATTTCAGAAAATATAATACTTGGTTAAAATTGATTTTTTCATCTAAAACAACATTTTATAAATATAGAGCCATAATATTACTTCCACTTTTATATTCGCTATCTACAAAAAATAATACACACCCACGCTGTTTATATATAAACGACGTTGAGATTCACCATCAAGAAAGCTTTGGCCGATATCCTTGTACATGCCCATTTCAATCTTCGCACTTTTCATCCTCCTGTCAAAATATACGAATATATTTATTGCGCAGCTGTAAGTATTGTCTCACAAGCTACAATGAACCACCATCTCTTGATAGGGTTTCTTCTCGCTTTCAAGTAAATACAAGTTTGAAATTTCTTATGATACAGTTCACCGTTCCTTTGTATCAGCGGCTTTTAATCTATGCCTATCAAATTTCATCTAGCTAAATCTACCACTGCCTCTATTGATACTTCTCATTAGGATAATTCTTCTGAAACACATCAATGGCTATATCTCTTAAATCGTCTTCACTTAGTTTATTCAGTTGCTCCAAGATATTCTTTTTCCTATCTATTTGTGGGAATTCACTACGATTATCATATATATATTGAACGATATCCTTAAAAACCTGTGTATTTGCCCTAGTATGTGTATTATAAAGTTCCAGGCCTATATCAGATGAATAAAACTGATTCAAACACATGAAAGGCATTTCTCCATAGGCTAGCTGAGAAAGTTTAGCTCTATATTCAGTTTCACCTAACCATTTTGAGCTGAATCTGGTTTTGTTATCAATGGAGTGTTGGCTCTCATGAATAATATTTGATTTTATAGTAAAATCCTTCTGCAGCTTTTCAAAAAGGTAGACTTGTAATTCATTCTCTAGTATACCCTTGATCTTTGCATTTTCTATCTCAATATCTATCTGCTTCGTGATAAACTGAAGTGAAATATCTGGGGAAAAATATATCTGCAAGGGTTCTCTTGCCTCTTTGTCTGACTGAATACCTCCATATCCCTTTATGAAATCTTCTTTTGCATCTTTATTATAAAAGGAAGCCAACTTGAGCCCACTATCATATCCATTATCCTGAATCACCATGACAATTTCTGTCGGGCTTATGCTCCAGCCTCCTACTCCCCCGCCTTCCATTGATCTCCAATAATCCAGCCCATTGCTGATCATGTTTTTTAGTGTGATTACCTTCAAATCTGCTTCTGCTCCCCATAGAGAAGAATGTATCACAGCGCTATCTATAATTCTGCCAAAATGTGCTCCCATCATGCTTCCGTTTGCTTTTATATTCTCAATTCTTGCATGGAATTTCTTTTCTATCTCACCATTTATCGTATTTATCCATACCGTGGTTCCCCCTAGTTTTTCCTTTACTTGCGGAAATAACTTGGCTATACCCTCATAGGTGGGCTTGATTCTGCTGTAAAAAGTCAGTTCTTCACTCTTGCCATTTATGCATCTTTCTCGGTAATAGTCATCTAGTAAAGCACCTAATTCATCTCTGAAAGTTAAAAACACCTCTATTTCATTAAGTTTATTCCTAATATTTTCATTTGCTTGGTCCTGATCCAAGGCTTTTCTATATTCTATTGCCGCTTCATCATAGAGAACAAGGGTAGCATAAAGATTGGCCATTTGAAGATGAGTCATGCTATTCTTATCCCCAACTGCATCTTTGTATAGCTTATTCCACTCTAGAACTCCTTTATATACATAGTCTTGGCTTTCGTCTATGAGGTTATCGTTTTTCCATACTTTGTATGCCTTGTCGTATTGTCCTGTTTCAACATAAAGCTTGTGCAATTCAGCATTTGTTTTTATGCTAAAGGGATTCTTCTCTGAAGCAATCTCTAATACTTCAATGGCTTTTTTACTATCACTTAGCTTTAGATAGCAATCCCCGATATCAGTGTACAAATCAGCTAATTTAGGGTCGATAGGCACATTCTCATAGCTAGAAGAATTTTTTGCTGCTTTTTCATAGTATTTTATAGCTTTTTTGTATTGTCCCTTTGCTTTATAAATACATCCCATTCCCCTATAATGCTCAGGGTTTTCAGGGTTCACTTTTATGCCTCTCTCGAATAAGTCTTCAGCCTTTTCATAGTTTCTGAAAATATGAAACTCCATAAATCCATAATTGTTTAGTACCGTATCATTGTCCTTTATAATGTCGTAATTGTCCTGGAGCAGCTTCCTTGCTTCATCATATTTAAGAGAAGCTGTAAGCGTTATAAGCTCATTAAATATATCCATACTCTCCTTGCTTGGTTCTAAGACAATTTTGTTTACTGGCCCATCAGCTACACAAGCGGTTAAAGTCAGTATTAGTGTAATTATTAGTATAAGCTTACCAGTCTCTGTTATTTTTTTCATATCCTTTATTTCCTCCTTAAATAAATCCACTAATGATTTATTAGTAAATTACATTTTTGGATATATTCTACATACATTTTTAAATACGTAAGTATAAGCAATTTGTCTTTTGTTGTAAGATTGTATTTTTACGACATGGCGAAGGTTCTAATATGTCGCTAAATATATATTTAATGACTCTCCTACTTTCTGTTAGATAATTCCAAAGTTTGATTTTATATGTTAGTTGAAACTAATTCTTAAATTGTTCTTTAAGGGATGATTTCGCAGATAAAAATCAACATGTAAAATAATACCATTTAATGTATAATAGTCTTATACAGAGGGCTTTCTGATATCATGGCAGAAAGCTAGTTATATAATATTCTTGAGAGGAGTGTAGAAGAATGAATTTGTTGAAGATAGAAGATTTAAATGTAAAGCAAGTCATGGAGATATTTGACAAAGCTGATGATTTGAAAAACAATGTTAAAGGAACAGAATTATCAGGAAAGACAGCAGTATTGTTTTTTCCTGAATCAAGTATAAGGACACGAATTACATTTGAAAAAGCAGTAGCTGATCTTGGTGGAAGAAGTATTCTTTTTCAGCCCTCAACCATAGATAAAAGGGAAGAACTCAAGGATGTCATAAAGTATATTGGCAACTGGGCTAATTTTGTTATTATAAGACATTCTGATTTCAGTAAAGTGAGTCAACTAGCCAAGTATTCAGAAATTCCAATAATTAATGCAATGACATCAGAAAATCATCCATGTGAAATACTCTCTGATTTATACTCATTGAGCAAGATCAGGAATAACTATCGTGATTTGACATACACATTTGTTGGGGAGAAGGGAAATATATCAAGGTCATGGGCTGAGATAGCAAAGGTAATGAATTTGAAGTTTAATCATGTATGCATATGTGGGAATGAAATTAAGGAAAACGATGATAACTATTCATTCCATGTAGAACTTGAAGATATACTGTCTCAAAGTGATATTATTCTTACTGATCCTCTATCCAGTGAATTGAGAACAAAAGAATACATACAAAAATACCAGATAACATTGGACCGAATGAAAAAAACAAAAAAAAATTCGCTACTAAACCCGTGTCCTCCCTTTTTTCGTAGTGAGGAAGTTTCTACAGATGTTATTGAGTCTACCTATTTTGTAGGTTATAAATTTAAGGAAAACTTACTTTGTGTACAGCAAGCTATAATATTATACTGTTTAGAACATGAGGATGATGATTAGATATAGAAACTTGCTGTATAAAAATTTTTATGCGCGGATGCCTATAATGCATTTCTAGATAAAACTTCGTGCCCTAAATTCTTTTGCTTCGAGCAGATCATAAAATCTTGAGAAAGTTCTTTTCAAAGACGTTGCCAATACAGGTATCTTAATACAAGTTCAATACAACATAATAGTAACTGTGTTACATTCGCCAAAATTCATATAACCATCGATATGACTAGAACAGAAGGTGATTTTACCAATCACCTTTTTATTTTCTTGTTTTTGAATGAATCATATTATAAGATATATGCATAATATGTTGCATTTAATTTTAAGGAGGAATCAAAGATGAGTTGGATCTTATTTGTTATTAGTGCTATTGGTTCTTATATTATCTTCTCAGTTCAATTAGGACGGCCTGGTGGCTTACTTGAAGTTTTCATTAGTATTTCCCTTGCCGCAATATTTCAGCTCCCAAGATTAAGAAAACTTCGTCAGAAGGCAACAATTTCTCCAAAGGGGAGGAAACAAAGAAAATGAATACGGTAGAACCTATTCGAGATAAGAAAAAAATCGATGCTATAAAGAATCTTCTTTTTATTTCATTGCACTAAATAAACATTTAGTTATTTAATTCAGGGAACACCTGTTTTTATTATATTGACCTACATAGCCCTTTTGGTATTTTTTTTGCTATAATGATTCTGAGGTGATTGCATGAAAGCTGCTATTTACTCTAGAAAATCAAAATTCACTGGCAAAGGCGAATCTACACAAAACCAGATAGAAATATGTAAAGATTACCTGAGTACTCATTTTGACATTGACGAGTATGCTATCTATGAAGATGAAGGATTTTCAGGTGGAAATACAGCTAGACCTGAATTTCAAAAAATGATTAAAGATGCTAAATTTAAAAAGTTTGATATACTGATTTGCTATCGCCTAGATCGTATCAGCAGAAACATATCTGACTTCTCAAACCTCATCGAGATCATCAACGATAAAAGCATAAACTTTGTTTCTGTAAGGGAACAGTTTGACACCACTACCCCTATGGGCCGTGCAATGATGTATATAGCCTCTGTCTTTGCCCAGTTAGAGCGCGAGACAATTGCTGAGCGTATTAAGGACAACATGCATCAGTTAGCTAGATCAGGAAGATGGTTAGGCGGTACCTATCCCACCGGATTTAATTCTGAACCGATTGTATATATTGATTCAAATATGAAAGAGAAAAAGATGTACCAGCTGATACCTATTCCTGAGCAATTGTCTATTGTAAAACTTATATACGATAAGTATCTGGAACTTCAATCTTTATCAAAAGTAGAGACCTACTGCCTTCAAAACAATATAAAGACACCCCAAGGTAATGATTATCAAAAAAATACTTTGAAAATGATCCTCACTAATCCCGTATATGCCATAGCCGATGAAAGCATATATAATTTTTTCTCATCAAATGGCGCCGATATATGCAATGACAAAACTGAGTTTAACGGAAAAAATGGCGTTACTGCATACAATAAGAGAGTGTTGAAAAATAACATACTGCAGAAGATCAATGCTTTTTCGGAATGGACTGTAGCTATAGGCAAACACAAAGGGATCATTCCAGGGAAAGACTGGGTGGAAGTACAACGGACATTTAAACGCAATAGAAAAGATGCTCCTAGGCGTGGTACTTCAGCGGCTGCTATTCTTTCAGGTTTAATGCGATGCTCATGTGGCAGCTTTATGCGTGTTCATTATGGACAATTTAAACCTAATAGTAATGAAAGATACCATTATTATGGGTGCAATCTAAAGGTCCTCTCTAAAGGAGAGAAATGTAACGCTATTAGGTTATCCGGTGATAAGACGGAGAGTATTGTTATTGATTATCTGAAATATGCCATACCAAATACAGTATTTAAGAAAATACAGGATACTAAGAAAAAGTATAGAGATATGGATCAAAGGAATAAATCAATCAAAGAGCAAATTGATAAGAATTATAAAGCAATAGAAAACCTGGTCAAATCATTGGCCAATAATGAAAACAGCCTTGCTGCAACTTATATTGTAAGTGAGTTAGAAAAACTGGCTAAGGAGAATCAGGGACTAGAGAACAAGATCAACTCCAACTCAGATATGGAACTTTTTAGTCTCGAGTTACTGGAGCAGGCCTGTATTGAATTTGCTAAGAAAATCGATACCGCTGATTTTAACGAGAAAAGAAGGTTAATTCATACCATCGTAGATAAGATTGTGTGGGATGGGGAAAACTTGGACGTCAAACTCTTAGAAATAAAATAGCCCCTATTTAGGGGCTTATTATGTAGCACTTTTGTAATGCATGCATTGGCTTGCATCATCGTTACATTCCCATCATCATCGGTCCTTATGAAAATAAGATCCTGATATTTAATGTCACCAGAAACCCTATCATTGACTGCTTCATTAATGGCTCGAGTAGCAATTTCTCTCGCCTTCACCTGGGCAATGGCGAGTACAGCTGGTTTGATTTTTTGGTCAACAAACAAAAAACTGTAGATGATAAATAAGAACAAAAGTATCAGAGCCATAAAACCTTTAAAGTTGCTCCTTCTTCGTTGATACTTACTCCGATTAACCAAAAAATCACCCCCTTCTTATCATCATATGATGGATTGGGGTGATTTAGTGATATATTTAAATTCAATTCTTTTATTTTGCTAGAAAAATCATTGTGGCTGCTTGCCGATATATGCCAATATGCCCCCGTCAACATACAGAATATGTCCATTTACAAAATTAGAAGCATCGGATGCCAAGAACACAGCCGGACCTGTTAAATCATCTGGTTCACCCCAGCGTGCTGCCGGTGTTTTTGCAATGATAAAGTTATCAAAAGGATGACGACTTCCATCAGGCTGTTTCTCTCTCAAAGGAGCTGTCTGTGGGGTTGCTATGTACCCAGGCCCCAAACCATTACATTGTATATTTTGCTCACCATATTCACTTGCAATATTTTTTGTAAGCATTTTAAGTCCACCCTTAGCTGCTGCATAAGCAGATACTGTTTCCCTGCCTAGCTCACTCATCATAGAACAAATATTAATAATCTTTCCATGTCCCTTTTTGATCATGGATGGAATGACCGCCTTTGCACATATGAACGGTGCATTTAGGTCTACATCAATTACCTGTCTAAATTCTGCTGCACTCATTTCGCACATTGGTACCCTCTTAATAATCCCTGCATTATTTACCAAAATATCAATGATTCCTACTTCATTTTCTATTTGTGCAACCATTGTATTTACAGCATCTTCATCGGTAACATCGCAAACATACCCTTGGGCATCTATGCCCGCTGCTTTGTATGCTGCAACACCCTTGTCTACAAACTCTTTGCTAATATCGTTAAACACAATTCTTGCGCCTGCCTTTGCAAGGCCACTGGCAATTGCAAAACCTATTCCATAGGATGCGCCTGTTACCAGTGCAATCTTTCCTTTCAAAGAAAACATTTCTCCCACTTAATCCACTCTCCTATCGAAGCTCCGTTACCGGTATTGTATCCATATCATCAAAGGCTTGGTTTTCTCCTCCCATGGCCCAGATAAATGTATAGTTTGATGTTCCTGCACCTGAATGGATGCTCCAACTTGGACTAATTACCGCCTGCTCATTATTCATCACAATATGACGCGTTTCATTTCCTTCACCCATCATGTGGAATACCACATTATTCTCTGGTATCTCAAAATACATATAAACTTCCATACGACGCTCATGGGTATGTGCTGGCATGGTATTCCACACACAGCCCGGTTCCAATACCGTCAAGCCCATTAAAAGCTGGCAGGTTTTCAAGACATCGGGGTGGATAAACTGATTAATGATACGCTTGTTTGATGTTTCCAGTGCCCCCAATGGTTTTTTTGCTGCGTCATCTATTTTGATCAGCTTTGTTTCATAACTACAATGAGCGGGTGCACTTACCATGTAAAACTTCGCGGGTGCGCTTCCCTCATCTGAAGAAAAATAAACTTCTTTTGCTCCTCTTGTTATGTAAAGGCAATCCTTATATCCTAATGAATATTCTGTTCCATCGACGATAATCTTGCCGTTGCTTCCAATGTTAAATATCCCCACTTCACGTCTTTCGAGAAAGTAACTGGTACCAAAGTTTGCCCAAACATCCATCCCTTTGTCCAATGCAACTTCCTCATTGACAGGCATACATCCCAAAGTTACCATTCTGTCCACATGACTGTATACCGCCACTACTTCATCTGCTTTATACAAATCTGTAATCAAAAACTCATCTCTTACCTCTTGTGTGGTATATCGCTTAAAATCTTTTTGATTTGCTGAATATCTGATTTCCATATAATCTCTCCTATCAAAATTTATCCTTTTCAAAATTACTATTATTTAATACTCTTTTTGTCATCATGATTTTGCTTATATTATTTTACAAAATCTGTACGCATTGGTGTAAAAATATCCAGCAATATTCCTTTTTTGGTACATTTACATCCATGTATAACTTCATCTTGTTTCAGCATTGTATCGCCTTTTTTAACAACTTTGGTCTCACCTGAAATCGTAAACTCAAACTCTCCATCTACCACATAGGTGATTTGTGTATTTGGATGACTATGAAGGGCACCTACATCTCCTTCTTCAAAATAGTGCTCAACGCACATGACATTATCACAATATGCCAGTACCTTTCTTTGTACACCCCCATCAATTTGTTCCCCTATAACTTCGTCATTAAAAACCCACACTTTATTTTTTAAATTCTGATTCATATTTTCTCCTTTATTGTACAATGCTTATCATCTTAATGATAAGCATTGTACAATATACTATGTATTCATTTTATTTTTTACTATTTTACATTTTTAATTCTATTGATGATGTCGCTGTATTTTGTGTACTCACTATCACTGTATATTGGCTGCACTGCATCTACAAATTGTTGGAATATTTCAGGTGATAAGTAAGTCACTGTTACACCTTTCTCAACAGCTTGTTTCTCGTATTCTTTTTCCTGGCGAACCCACTCATCACGCTGGAATTTTGCAGCTTCCAAGGCAGCCTCTTTGATAATTTTCTGCTCATCAGTAGAAAAGCTGTTCCAAACATCTGTATTCACCAAAATCATTTCAGGCGCACGGGTATGCTGGTCAACGGTAAAGTATGGTGCAACCTCATTATGAGACTGTGACATATAACTTGGCCAGTTGTTTTCAGCACCTTCGATAACACCGTTTTGTATACCGGAATAGATTTCGTTGTAAGCCATTGGAGTTGGTGCACCACCAAGGCTGCTTACCAGGTCCATCATCAGCTTTGTTTCCTGAACTCTTATTTTTAAACCTTTCAGATCTGCAACAGTCTTAACTTCTCTCTTAGAGTTATAGAAGTTTCTTGCACCTGAATCAAACCAGGAAAGACCAAGTAATCCATCATCCACCATAGATGTTAGAAATTCTTCACCAATTTCGCCATCCAAAACTTTGAAGCAGTGATCTCTGTCGCGATAAAGGTATGGCATTGAAAGAGCATTCATGATTGGATTAATAGAAGCAAGAGGATTTGTACCTACACGGATGAAGTGAATGTCTCCCATCTGTGTTTGCTCAATTGCCACTTTTTCATCACCCAGAACAGCATTGTTGTATACTTCAATAACAATCTCTCCGTTGGTTTTTTCCTTAACAATTTCAGCAAATTTCAGATCACCCAAAACTGTCGGATATCCATCCGGATGATTATCAGCCAGCTTGTAAACTCTAGGCGCCTTGGCAGGTTCTGATGCTGCCGGGGCAGTAGAAGAGTCTGTTGGTTTAGGCCCTCCACATGCCGATAGTGTAAAGAGCAATGCTAGTGTTAATAAAACGGATACTACTTTTTTCATTTTAATCCCCCTTTTATTTATCCTATTGGATATTTAAAATATTACTTAACCGGAAACCCGGTAAAAGCCAAATTAATTAAACATCAGATTAGGAATTGTCATGGAAAATGCCGGAACAAACGTCAACAATAATAACACCACTATCATCGTTATGTAGAAAGGCATCATCGTCTTTGCAATATGTTCTATTTTTGCTCCGCCGATTGAGCAGCCAACAAAGAGCACTGTGCCAACTGGTGGAGTCAATAGTCCGATACTCAGATTAAGCATCATTACGATACCAAACTGAACAGGATCCATACCCATTGCAGTAACAACAGGCAACAAGATCGGTGCTGTTATCAAAATCAATGGTGCCATATCCATAATACAACCCAACACGAGCAAACTGGCATTAATGAGCAAGAGCAACATTATCTTGTCGCTTGTAAATCCCAATAATGCATTTGAAATAATGGTAGGAATTTTCAGTGTTGTCATCATATAGCCAAAACCCTGAGAAGCAGCGATTACGGACATAACCATAGCCAGTGTTCTCAGACTTTTCTTTAATATGACCCCAAAATGGGAAAACGGTATCTCTCTATAAATAAAAAATGTAACAATAAATGCCCATACACAAGCAACCGCTGCCGATTCAATAGCAGTAAATATTCCTGTAAACACACCTAAAATAATAATTACTGCTGTCAATAGACCAAAGAAACTATCCAAACCTATTTTGACTGCCTCTTTAGTGGAATACTTTTTCCCTCTCGGGTAATTTCTTTTTACTGCAATAATATAACTCAAAACCATCAATGCTAGGCCGAGCAAAACACCCGGTACCAACCCCGCCATGAACATCTTCCCTACGGATAATCCTCCGACTGCGGAGGCATAAATAATCATATTATGGCTTGGTGGAATCAATACACCTTGACATGCACTTGCAATCGTCACATTAATCGAATAATCTTTATCGTAACCCTGCTTTTCCATCATAGGAATCATCATTGCACCGATGGAAGATGTGTCTGCAACAGGCGAGCCCGATATTCCTCCAAAAAACATACTTGCTAAAATATTTACCATTGCAAGACCGCCACGCATTCGGCCTATCATCACATCTGCCAGTTTAATAAGCCGGTCCGATATCCCCCCCGCACTCATCAATTCGCCAGATAAAATAAAAAATGGTATTGCCAATAATGAAAATGAGTTGATTCCTTTAACCATTTGCTGTGCAATGGCACCGAGCGATATTCCCATATAAGCAGCTGATGCAAAAGCAGAAAGAGATAAAGAAAAGGCAATGGGCACTTTCAAAATCATAAGCGTGATAAAAAGTCCTATTAAGATTGCTATTGCAATTGTATTTGTTGTTACCATTTGTTTTCCCCCTTGACTTGCAATATAATCTTTTCAATTTCTACAAAAACTATAACCAGACCAACAATTGCAGGAACAACGTATTGCACAGCTACTGACATTCCTGTTGCTGGCAGCTTATTTCGCATCAGTTTGAATATGTACGGTTGTATGAAATATGCCATAAGTCCTCCAAACAGCAAAATCATAATCTTATCAAAAATCTCGATATAAAATAGAATTTTAGGTGGCAACCTTTTTACAAATAGGTCTATGCTGATATGCACCTCATCTTTGACCCCTAAGAGCATAGCAATAAAACAGAACCATATCATTAGCTGCAAAGACACTTCTTCACTCCATCTTGGTGCTTGGTTGAAAAAATATCGCATCACTACATGATAAAAAATAATCGTAACCATGGAAACCAGCATTATAGCTGCGATTGCTTCCAAAGCCTTACTGATGCCATCAATAATTTTTTTATAGAGTTTCAATATCACACCTCCTTAGAAAACGTTTACTTAATTATAAGTTTATCTTTTAGAATTGTCAATTATCTAATGTTATTTTGTTATGTTTTTACATAATTAACACTAATTTTTACGGTTTTTTGCCATATTTAAGAAGTATTTGTTAATATAATCCAATTATTTTGGTATTTTTTCTAGTTAAACGTTTACGTAATCGTTTGCTTTGTTTCATTGACACAACTTGGTATTTACTATATCATTGTAATATATTTTACAATTTGTATGCTTTTAAAAGGAGCTATATAACATGTACGAAAAGGTGACAATGAAAGATATTGCCAAAGACTTGGGCATTAGTGTTACTACCGTACACCGCGCCCTGCAAGGAAAAGACGGTGTCAGTGAAGAAATGGTGCTAAAAATCAAACAGTTAGCATCACAGATGGGGTATAAAACCAACTACATGGCCTCCTCGTTAAAACGAAAGGATTTTAAAATTGCAATTGTTCTCCCAGAACCAACAATGAACAACAAGTATTACTATATGAACCTTTGGATTGGTGCCAGGCGTTTTCTGGATCAGGTTTCAGAATTTAATATCAAGTCACTAGACTTTTACTATCCTTTACAAAAGAACAGCCACGGGGATAAGCTAAAAGAAGTATATGATCTATACGCCGATGAGATAGACGGATTATTAACCATCGCTGTGGACGACAGTAACTCTTCATACTTTCTAGAAAAATTTTCACAAAAAAATATTCCTATCGCATTATTAGGGTCTGATCTATATAAAGACTTAAGATTTTGCTGCGTAAAATGCTATGACGAGATGGTTGGTAATCTTGCTGCCGAATTACTAACTTCATTTCATCCTACAGACTTTTCCCCCAATATTATTTTGACAGGTAATCCGATTGGTGATTTGTCCATGTTGGACCAATATTACAATTTCTTAGGTTTTAAAAACTATATAGAGACTAATTTCCCTGGGAGCAATTTGATCTACACCTACGGACACGATGTAAATCTTGTTAAAGAGCAATTACGGAACACAATTTTAAACACCAAAGATATTTATGCCATTTACGCTCAAAGTGCACGACATACTGTTTTGATCTGCGAATTGATTGAAGAAATGAATTTACAAGGAAAAATCAAGCTAGTAGGAAATGACTGTTTTTCTGATAGCATCAGCTACCTGGAGAAAAACATCTTAACCGCACTTATTGATAAGAAAATATCTACTCAAAGTTATGTTGCCACAAAAATGCTCTTTGATTTTTTGGTAAAAGGAGAATATCCTTCTAGTAATTTAACTCAAATACAACCTACAATCGTGTTAAAAAGTAACATCGAATTCCATGCTCAAAGTTATATTTTGTGACATTTTTATACCAAAAAGCAGTCAAAGCTGAGGAAATTTCCTCAGCTTTGACTGCTTTTGCCAGCAAATTCTTTCATACAATGGACCAAAGAACCATCCTCTAAATGAAACTGAATGCATACGCAGCATTGTCCATGAATCTCACAATTTTCATCCGGGCAAGAACAAAATTTCTTATCGCATACGGTCATTTGACTTCCTCCTGGGCATAGTTATTTATAGTCTTATACCCAAGTCCTAGATGCTTAAACAAAAAATCATATAATTTTATAGTTTAAATGCCTTGACTGTATCCTTTAAATTTTGAGCCAACTCTCCTAAACTACAACTGGATGAAGCAATTTCTTCCATTGAAGCAGTTTGTTCCTCTGTGGCTGCTGAAACATTTTGAATCTGACTTGATACATTTGTACTGATTGTCTCAATTTTACCTGCAGCAGTCACAACAGCATTTGTACTTTGAGATATTTCTTCCACAGCCTTGGCTGCTCTTTCTATTTGTTGGCTGATTTGTTCAATCCATAAAGATATATCTACAAAGGTTTTCTCAGCTACTTGGACAATTGCAATTCCTTTTTTTACTTCTTCTGTACTGGTGTCCATCGCTATGTTGGCATCTTTGATACTTGCCTGGTTTTCATGGATCAAATCACTGATCTCTTGTGCAGCCTTTTGGGATTCTTCAGCAAGCTTCCTTACTTCTCCAGCAACCACTGCAAATCCTTTACCTTGTTCTCCAGCCCTAGCAGCTTCAATAGATGCATTAAGAGCCAATAAGCTTGTTTGATCTGCGATCCCTTTGATCACATCGGTAATTTCATTCATTTTATCAGAACTGCCTGTAATTCCCCTTAAAGATTTACCTACCTGTTGAGCACTTTGACGAATATGATTCATCTGCTGGATAACCTTTTGTATTTCTTCTTTTCCAGTGTTTGATTGCTGGGCAACCTGCTCACCTAGTTCATTAATGTGCTGGGTATTCTTAGATACCCCCTCAATTTGTAACGAAATATTTTCTATGGCAGCAGCTGTATTCATAATCTCTTTTACCTGTAATTCTGCACTTTGGGTTACTTCCTCAGCTGATGAAGCAATGTGCTCAGATGCCTGAGCTGACTGTTCTGATGTTGCTATTAGCTGTTCAGATGCAGACGCAACATGCTCAGCAGAATCAAGAATTTGAACGGATATCTTTCTCAAGCTCTCAACAATTGACTGAAATGCCGAAGCCAGCCGACCAGTCTCATCCTTCATTGAAAGGAATCTTTGGTCTATATTATTTCTTAAATCTAAATTTGCGATGTTCTCTGCATACCTCGTTAACCCGATAATTGGTTTTGTGATAGAGTGTCCTAAGAGGAACGTCAAGATTAGGGCAATTGCCTGGGAAATGATTAGTGCCAAAACAAAACCCTGAATCAATCCATTCATAGATTTTTCTGCCTCCGAAACAGGTATGGCGAATCCAACTGTCCATTTTGCAGAAGGAATCACTGCACTTGAAAAATATCGTTCATTATCATCATAGTCTGCTAAAGGCGT
Source organism: Anaerosolibacter sp. (assembly GCF_029240175.1). Classification (GTDB taxonomy): domain Bacteria; phylum Bacillota; class Clostridia; order Peptostreptococcales; family Thermotaleaceae; genus Anaerosolibacter. The sequence continues at coordinate 23,009 of NZ_JARBTM010000012.1, read as the reverse complement.
CGTGCTATTCTCCTTATTACTCAAAACATTCATCAGTTTCCCTTCCATAACAGCCGAAATGTTTACGACACGATCAGCCGTAGGCGTAAAATCTTTATGAGGGTGAACCATAATGTTCTGGTCTTGATCCATCAAGAAACCATAACTATTTTCAAAAGGCTTCGCTCCTTGGATGAGTTCAACAATTCTTTGTATTTCAATATCAGAGCCTAAGACGCCCATTACTTGTCCATTCTCCATGATTGGCTTTGCAATAGTAATAATCATTTTTCCTGTGGTTGCATCAACGTAAGGGGCAGTGTAAATGAGTTCTTTTCTATCCACTGCTTCCTTATACCAATCCCGCTCAGTGCATTTATAATCATCAGGCGCAATCCATCCATCTCCTGAAACGAAACGATTATCAAAAAAACCTAAATAAACCGCAATGCTATACTCATTGGACTCCGTCCGATTGGTTAAATAACCTAATAGTGTTTCTGTATCATATTGATCATGGAGCATGATGCTGTCTCCAATTTCTTCAATACCTTTTCCCTGGGTAAGAAGCCAGCTATTTATAGTTTCTCCATATTTGTCAGAAGCCATCTGAAGCTTTCCAAGGGATTCCTTTGTTATGCTTTTTGAGGCAAGATAATAGCCTACAACGCCTGAAATAGCAAGTCCTAAAATACTAATACAGCACACAAGTATGATTATTTTGGTTCGAATGCTTTTCATTTTTACCCCCTAATTATGTATTTTCTATGTACCATTGATATTTTAACATATTTTTGTCTCATTTTGTTGTCTAATCTTGTTCTCTAATCATCCCTTTTATAACAATATTTTCCTTAAGCATTTAAATCCCTAGCCTTTTTTCCGACTTTTCTCCACACATGCTCTAATGAATATATCCCTTTCCATGGGGTAGCTCCTATGGTATCCTATAGGTAAGTTGACGAAGCTAGGAGGAACCATAATGGATTCAAATGTATTACAAGAAAAGTTTGAGGTGATTTTCAGAATTGATACCTCGACCCTATTCAACGAACCTGAGGTATATTATTTTGCCCTAGGATATGTATTAAAATCTGTATTCGCAGAGTTAGGCGGTATTGATCAATATAGAAATGAATTTAATTATCTTACAAATCCTTATATTCCAGCAGATATTCAAACTTTATCAAATCGAATCCTTATGTTTTTTAAAAAAATAAAGCTCCATTCCAAGATTCAGAATAAGGAGCTTATCAACTTTATAGATATTCTATTATCAGCGGAAACATTGCTCTCTAGGACCAACGTGAAGCTTCGTATCTGTGAAACTGCTTTTTATGCTGGTTTGTACAGTAAAAACTGTTGAATTGACAACTACTTACCTATATTACGTTTGATTTTTTTCTCCATGACATAAACCACAGTCACCTTATCTTTAATTCTGTAGTTCTCCCTCGTATCAATTTTTTCAAATCCTAATCCTTGCCAAAACTGGTAGGCCCTCTTGTTCTCTTGCAGTACGCCTAATCTTAGTCTTTCTGCACCTTGACTATATGTCCAAGCTTCATGGCCCTTATAAAAATCATGCCCAACCCCTTGTCCCCTATACTTTGGGTCTATCATCATTTGTCCAATAAACCAACAGTCATGGTCGGGATAGCCTTTTATGGTTTCAATAATACCAATGATTTCTTCCTCAGCTTTGAATAAACCGATAACAATCTTATCCTCCCCCGTCTTTCCAGGAGGTAACTCGTCAAATAATTCCTCTGCTGCATTCATTGGTACATCCATTTCTCCATGGAGTTGATAATAATCTATACAACTTTCACAAAGTTCTTGTAACGCTTTCGTGTCCTTCCTGTTTAGTATAGATGTCCAAGCATCACCTACATAAAACACGCTCCTCACGTCCATAAGAATCCCCCTATCTATCAAGTGAAACCATTTCATCGCATTAAACAATTCTACAAATATTTGTTTATTTATAGATATTTTATCATATTGTTTATTGTTTTCAATAATGATTTTCAGTTTTTCCCTATGCTATGAGCTCCATATTTACGAAGTCTATATCCGCTCATAAAAATGCTTTCAGGATCAAAAGGAATCTTAGATGAACCTCACGCTATGCTGTAGTCTTTTCAATGTAACCGAATTGAAAACTGAATCTTATTAACATACTTTGGCGAATATGATATAATGATTTCAAGTTGTGTACTTGCACTTTGCTTTTCCTTAGTGTATTAGGAGGGATTACTTTGTCAGAGAATAATGAGCGAAATACGAAAAAGAAAAAAAAGAAGAAAAAATATAGCATATTGAGAATCATCCTTGTGTTTATCCTATTGGTTGGTTTCATTGGTTCAGGCGCATTGGGCGGATTGGTATTTGCCCTTGTCAAATCGGCAAAACCTATCGATGTGGCAAAGCTTGATTCTGTATTGTCAGAAAACTCCTTTATCTTTGATAAAGAGGGCAATCTGATCGAAAAAGTCGAAAGCAATGAACTTAGAATTCCTGTGGAATATGATCAAATACCTGTCCACTTAAAAAATGCTATTATTGCTATCGAGGATAGAAATTTCGAAAAGCATAACGGAGTAAGTATTAAAGGTATAGTTCGTGCTGCATTAGAAAACTTGAAAGCCGGTGCTAAGGTTCAGGGTGCCAGCACCATCACCCAGCAATTGGCCAAAAATCTCTACCTGTCTAATGAAAAGGCATATAGTAGAAAGATTATTGAAGCCTATTATGCTATGCAGATTGAAAGTCAGTTAAGTAAGAATCAAATTCTTACAGCATACCTTAACTCTTCTTATTTTGGGGCAGGTGCCAGGGGTGTCCAAGCAGCCTCCCATGCATATTTTTCAAAGGACGTTAGTGAATTAGATTTGGCCGAATCAGCGCTAATTGCAGGGATTACCAAGAATCCATCGAAGTTTTCACCACTGAAAACATTGCGCAAAGAGGATATCGATCCAAGTAAACATTTTATCATTGATGACTCTGATGCTATTTATACAATTGTATATGACGAAAGATTTAAAGAGAGACAATCTTTGGTTTTAAAGCTGATGAAAGACGAAAACATGATTACTGAGGAAGAATATCAGTCAGCATTAAGTGTCGATATTAAGAGCCGCTTAAAACCAGGCGGGCGTCAAGTTTCTACTGGTATCACTTCCTATTTCGTTGATCAAGTGAAACACGATGTCATACAAGCCCTAATGAAAGAATTAGATAAAACAGAAGAAGAAGCAAAGGATATGCTATATAACCAAGGGCTTCGTATCTACAGTACAATGGATTTAAATATACAAAAAGAATTAGAAAAAGCATATGAAGACAGCAAGAACTTTCCACAACTTGTAGCAAAGAAAGACAAGGCAGGCAATATACTTAACAAAACAGGATCTGTTTTATTATTTAAATATGAAAACTTGATCAACGCCAATGGTCAGTTGATGATTTCGAAAAACGGCTATCAATTTGACCCTGCAGGAAACTTAATTCTCTTAAAAGGACACCAACTAAGCTTTGATCCATTATATGAAAATGGTAATATTATAGGAGTTCAATCAAATGTAAGGGATGTCTATAGCCTTAGTACGGATAAAGAATACCTTATGTACAAAGGCGGTCCTATGAATATCCCTCATCAATATAAATCCTATGATGATAAGAAAAATCTAGTCATCAGCAAAGAATTCTTGGATAGTAATCCTGATTTCTTCGGGAAAACAGATAATGGCACTTTACTTGTAAACAAAGAACACTTTTATATAAGCGATCAGGGTGTAGTCCAACCCCAATCAGCCATGGTGATCATGGATCATCAATCAGGTGAGATCAAGGCATTGGTAGGCGGTCGTGATATTAAAGGCCGGAGATTGTACAACCGTGCCATTAACCCTAGACAGCCTGGTTCTGCCATCAAGCCTTTATCCGTATATACACCAGCCATCGATAATGGTTGGACTGCGGCCGATGTGGTGGATGATGCGCCAAATTACGACGAAAAGGGTAACCTTTGGCCTAAGAACTCCTATAAAGGCTTCCATGGTCTTTCAACTTTAAGAGAAGGCCTCCAGTGGTCTATCAATGTTCTGGCTGTAAAGATCACTGAACAAATTGGCGTGAATACCTCTTTAGATTATTTGAAGAAGTTTGGTATTACAACCGTAGATGATCAAGGTGGTACCAGTGACTTAAACCTTGCTGCCATGTCACTGGGAGGTATGACCAACGGTATATCACCTTTAGAGATTACTGCTGCTTACGGAGCATTAGCCAACGGCGGTGTTTATACAAGTCCAAAATCCTTTGTAAAAATAACCGATCGTGACGGAAATGTGATTCTAGAGCACACAAGCTTTAAGAATCTCGTTGTAAAGCCTGAGGTTGCCTTTATTGTGACAGATATGCTAAAAAGTGTTGTAAGCGGCGGTACAGGTAACAGAGCAAAATTGGATAATGGTAATGACAGTATTCCTGTAGCTGGTAAGACAGGTACTACTTCTGATAACTATGATGCTTGGTTTGTTGGTTATACCCCTTATTATGTAGGCGGTGTATGGATTGGAAATGATGTGCAGATGCAGCTGGCCAGTGGAAGTACAGTTAGTGCCCAGCTCTGGAAAACCGTAATGTCCAAGGTTCATGCAGGACTTCCGCCTAGAAGCTTCCAGAGGCCTGAAAACGTAGTTTCTGCTCAGGTTGATACCAAATCAGGTAAGCTTCCAACCCAGCTAAGCTATCTTGATCCTAGAAATACAGTGCGCTCTGAATACTTCATTAAAGGAACTGTACCTGGAGATTATGACGATGTTCATGTCGAAGTTGAAATCGATACAAGTACCAATAAATTGGCTACTCCATACTGTCCACCTACACTGATTGAAAAGCGTGTTTTTGTACAGAGAAAAATTCCTATTAATCCTGCTTCAGGTGTTTTACCAAATGACTATATTTATGAAGTGCCAGGGGAATGTGATGTTCACTATCCTGGAAGTGATGGAACAATCATTGATCCTCTAAATCCTACAGCGCCTCCATTCATACCTGATGATATGAATGGCAATAATGATATGTCAGAAGATCCACAACCGGATATCATTGATAGCAATTCAGATAACCAATAATAAAAAGATTACCACTCCAAAAGAGTGGTAATCTTTTTATTATTGGTTATTATATCTGCTTATCATTTGCTTCTTCCTTTTTGCTGCTCTTTCTAATTAATTCTTCCATGGCTTTTGTAAGGATGGGCGCCCCAATCTCACAATCATCCTTTCCTGCCATCTTACCAATATCCCCAATACCGATTATCAAAGGCACTTGACATTTTTCTATGATATCTACGGTATCCCCATATAATACATTTCCCCGTTTAGGAAATCCATCTTTATCTACGGCACCCTTAACAATCTTGCCATCTCGACTGATAGAGAAGTCCACTTCAATTCCATTTACACCTTGGGTGTTAGAAGCTACAGCGATCACTCCTATAATATCGATATCAGGATGATTTGCAACTTCATATAGAGCCCATTCTCCTTGACCCGTCCGCGAAGACCCTTTGTCATCAACCATTACAACAACGGGATCATGTTTTGCGGTCTTTATGAGATCAACAATTTCGATGCCAGTTACAGGGGTAGGATTTCCACCTGAACGGGAAATGCACCTTCCACCAATATTGCTTACAGCTTTTTCTACTGCTCTTTGCGCTACTGAATCGCCGTCTGTAACCAAAATTACTCTTCTTTTTTTTGTCATTCCTCAGTTCCTCTCTGTCATTTATTTTTTCGACTTTGGTGTAAACAGTACTGACATCAAGTATCCAAAGAAAATCGCTGCTGCTACGCCCCCTGCGGTTGCCGTCACACCTCCTGTAAAAGCGCCTAAGATTCCGTTTGCCTTCGTAGCTTTGATAGCACCTTTTGCTAAAGCATAGCCAAAACCAGGTAATGGCACTGTCGCACCTGCACCACCAAAGTCCACAATGGGTTCATATATTCCTAAAGCAGTTAACACAACACCTGAAGTCACAAATAATACCAATACATGGGCAGGTGTCAGCTTCGTTCCATCCATTAAGAGCTGTCCAATTACACAAATAGCACCTCCAACAATGAAAGCACGAACATAATCCATATGCATCCTCCTAACCCTTAACATTATTCGTAATCGTTACAGCGTGAGCGATTCCTGGTATCGACTGCCCCTGCTGGGCACTGGTCGTAGACAGCAACGCCCCAGTCGATATCAGCAGCACACGATTTAATTTGTTTTTTTGCAGCTGTTGATAAATATAGCCACAAAATACCGATGCAGAGCATCCACACCCACTTCCACCTGCATGGGTATCTTGTGCTTTATTGTCAAAAATCATTAATCCACAATCATTGTATACCTTTGCAATATTGTAGCCTCGATCATATACCATTTCTTGCGTAATCTCTTTCCCAATGGCTCCCAGATCACCAGTAACAATTAAATCGTAACTCTCAGGAGCGAAGCCTGTATCTTCAAAATGGGTAGCAATCGTATCTGCAGCCGCTGGAGCCATGGCTGCTCCCATATTGTTAGCATCTTTGATCCCTAAATCAATAACTTTACCTGTTGTTACATGGGTTATTCTTGGCCCTTGTCCATAGGATGCCAATATAGCTGCTCCTGACCCTGTGACTGTCCACTGGGCCGTTAACGGTCTCTGATTTCCTAATTCTAAAGGGAATCTAAACTGCCGCTCTGCAGCACTAAAATGACTGGATGTTACTGCCACTAGATGCTTAGCATATCCCCCATCTATCAGCATGGAACCAAGGCTTAGTGATTCAGTCATGGTCGAACACGCTCCATATAATCCAAAAAACGGTATTCCTAAGTCTCTTGCTGCAAAGGTAGCAGACATAAGCTGATTTAATAAATCTCCCGAGAGCATATACTCCATGTCAGTAATATTCTTATCTGATTTTTGCACTGCTAATTTAACCGTTTCTCTGAGCATTTTACTCTCAGCCAGCTCCCAGCTGTTTTCTCCATAGAGATCATCTGATAAGACAGTATCAAAGTAACTACTTAGCGGACCTTGACCTTCCTTTGGTCCTACAGTGGCTGCTGTTCCTATAATCACCGGAGGATGGTCAAACTTTACCGTTTGCTTGCCTAGTTTTTTTGATGCCAATTTGCACAACCTCCTATCTACCTAAAAAATAATATAACAATCCAACAATAATGGATGATCCATATCCATAAACAAGTACAGGGCCAGCCAATACAAACATTTTGGCTGCGACACCAAAAACATAGCCCTCTCTCTTAAACTCCATGGCTGGTGATACGATAGAATTGGCGAATCCAGTTATCGGTACAATAGAACCAGCACCTGCCCGCTTACCAAGCTGATCGTACACACCTAATCCTGTAAAAAAAGCACCTAGAAATACCAAGGTCATAGGTACGGCCGAGGCAACATCTTCTTTATTTAATCCCATTCCCTTAAATATATTTGCTAGAAACTGCCCAAAAACGCAGATCAACCCTCCTACAATAAAAGCCCAAATGCAATTTTTAAAGTAAGTTGGCTTTGGTATCTTTTGTTGTACATATTCATTATATTCTTGCTGTTTGTTGATACTTTGAAGCTTCTTATTTTCCATCGCTATACCTCTTTCCCTTGCTATGATGACCTATAGTCTCAGTTGTTCGATAGAGGCTTTTCCATTGCCATCTAAGATATTTCTACTAATTTGTATAGATTCAAAATCATGTCGTTTCTTCATTTCATTCACTACATTCCAAGTCAAATCTACTTTGTTGATGATATCTTGATAGTTTCTGTCCATTGACTTCATCTCCTATTTATTAATTAGTATCCAGTAAATCAAGGATCCTACTACTTTTCCTGTTACCAGTGATCCAAGGACATACCGTATATAATCATGCAGTTGAAATCTATTGATGATTACTGGAATGACATTGGTAACTTCAGTCAAAGCCGATGCTAATAGCCCCACAAATACCCCCATGAGAAGACCTACCAGCGCTAAAATTACTTTCCCCGCATTTAATGATACATTTGAAAACCATGCCCATGAAACGATTGTACCTGATGAAATGATAACAATCTCGTAGAATCCAATATAATTTTCAGTTTCAGTAACTTGGGCCAGTCTGGGCACGATATCTAACAATGTGATAAAGGCCACTACAGCACTTCCCACCACAATACCTTCAGCTAGTCCTACAAAGGCAGCTACATATTTGAGCATCCCTATCATCTCCAGCTAATCATTCACTTTCCTCCGTGTTTTTTTCATTGTTCAAAAGATATTCATCCATATTCTGTTTATATAGATACATTTCAACCTCCATGGGACTAGGTTCATTACTGTGTTTAGGAAGAAAATGATTAAAAAATAGCGTCATCCCTAAGCCAATACCTATTGAGTAAGGGATTTGAAGAATTAATGGCCTATTCTCATCATTTCCTGTAATTAGCTTATATAAGACCTTATGGGCCTCACCCATATTTACATCCGCATGAAAATTCATGATAGCCAATCCAGTTCCTACAAAGAGAATAGAAGCAACCACAGCAATCTTTAAGTACGATGAAATATTCTTATCTTCTTTGGAAGCTTTTTCTATTGTTACCAGTAATTCTGACTCACCTACTGGGATAATGGCTAGGTCTGGATAAAGTTCCTTCATCTTCTCTATCACTGTCAGAATAGAAACTACTATATACATTTTTTTCATATCTTTCTTGCTCAAGATTTCAAGGTTTAGGAGTGATTCCTTGATTTCTTTACCCGCTAAAATAATCGCCACATCCCTCACCTTTAAGCAGGAAGGGTTCACAGCGACCAAGCTATCCTTTAACTGAACATAGACCGCGTCCTGATAATCCACTTTTTCACAACCTTTGCTTCATAGCATTCTCTTGAATGTAAATCAACTTAGCCCTTGTATACTTATTGGTTCCAGATTTATTGTTTAAAATGAATACTGTTGCGAAAGAAATGACTATTACAAGCATCATAACCCACAGTAGTCTACGATATTTGACTTCCATGATCATCACTCCATTCTGTCTATAAACATAGTATTTACTATAATCTGTGGGATAATTCTTTGATTTTTATGTAGAGTATTTCAACAAAAAAATAAAGACATAATGATTATGCCTTTATCAATAACTCCTTTAATTGTTGTAGTACCTTTTTTTCAATTCTCGAAACCTGAACCTGAGATATCCCGATAACTTCTGCGATTTCCGTCTGAGTCTTATCCTTGAAATAACGCAGTATTATAATCTGCCTTTCCCTAGGCTTTAACTTAGACAGTACCTCCTGCAGCGCTAAGCGGTCTACAACTTCAGTATCATCCTCTGTGTTCGTTTCGCTGATTTTATCGATCAAATGAACCGGTGAACCATCATCTTGATGTATAACATCGTATAGATAGTCAGGCTGGATATTTGAATCCAATGCCATGACAATATCTTCTTTTGAAATTTCGGTTTCGTCTTCTAACTCTTGTAATGTTGGTTCCCTACCTAATCTTTGAAATAAAATCTCTTTTGCGCCTTTTATCTTCCCTGCAGCCTGTTTTAGAGATCTACTCACTTTAATGATCCCATCATCTCGTAAAAATCGTTTGATTTCTCCGATAATCATCGGTACTGCATAGGTAGAAAATCTCACTTCGTAACTTATATCAAATTTCTCAATAGCCTTAACGAGGCCGATACATCCAAGCTGAAACAAATCCTCTCTTTCATAACCCCTATTGGCAAATCTTTTCAAGACACTTCTTACCAATCCTAGATTATGATTTACAAGGATACTCTGGGCTGTTCTATCTCCCGCCTGTGCCCTTTGAATTAATATGATGGTCTCCTCATGACTTAATATTTCATTATTGTCTTCTGAGAATGCAGTCATAGTCATATAATCTACCCCTTATTTCTAACGACTTTCAAAACGTTTAACCATTCTTATTTTTGTTCCTACATCTTTTAGTGATTGAATTTCTACTTCATCCATAAAGGTTTCCATGACTGTAAATCCCATACCAGACCTCTCTAGTTCTGGCTTTGAAGTGTATAGAGGTTGTCTTGCCTCTTCCACATCATCGATTCCTTTTCCATGATCAATAATCATGATCTCAATCTTATTGTCTTGAATAGAACACTCAATAATGACATTGCCTATTTTATCTTCATAACCATGAATGATGGCGTTGGTCACAGCCTCTGAAACCGCTGTCTTTACATCAGCCAACTCTTCGATAGTAGGATCCAACTGTGCAGCAAAGGAAGCTACAACAACTCTTGCAAAAGCTTCATTTTGCGACTTACTGAGAAATTCTAATCTCATATGATTCTGTATGGACAAACGACTCACCCCTTTATAAGCTGTCTACAGCTTGCGTTTTACTTTCAAATCTTTTGACAATATTAAATAACCCCGACATTTTGAAAATTCTCTCGACACGACTATTGATATTTACTACAGCAACTTCTCCTCCCATTTTACTAACCTTCTTGTATCTTCCGATGATAACACCTATACCAGAGCTATCCATAAAATTCATTCCTGATAAGTCAAAAATGATATTTTTCGCTCCATAATGCTCTATCTCTCTGTCAATCTCATCACGAATTTCTTCAGCTGTATGATGATCTAACTCCCCATCCAGTTTGATTACTAGACCTTTGTTGATGTTCTCAAAACTAAGACGCAATTGGACCCCTCCTTTGCCTAATCTTATGTATCATTTTTTAGCACCTATTACATATTCTTTAATGCAATAGTTTTTCCTTCGGTGAAAAATAGCTAGTTTTGTAATTTACACTGACTTTTTTTATCATAAAATGAAATTTTATGACGATTAACAAAATCCAACAATGTATGATTCCCTAATACGTAAATATTATTCCTATTACGGAACAAAAAAGAGAGACATAAGTCTCCCTATTTTTAATCTTTTTTTACACCTAAAATACCGCTCAATACCACATGAACGATACTCAACACAACAGAGGCCAATATGGCCGTAAATAATCCATTGATCATAAACCCGCTGACAAGCCCTGCTGTAATTTTTAGCACAAACCCATTGATCACCAGTGTGAAAAGCCCTAGTGTTACAATATTTATGGGTAGTGTGAACAAAACGATGATTGGTTTCACAATCATATTGGCAATTCCTAGAATCACTGCTGCCAGCATAGCTGCGTCAAAACCTGTAATATAGACATTCTCAAATAAAGCTGCAGTGATGTATATGGATGCAGCGCTGGCAATCCATCGTAACAAGAACTTTGTCATGGCGAATTCCCCCTTTATGCCATTTATAGTTTATGCTATTCCTCTGCTGATATTTTTATTACCTCCATATCTGCTATAGCTTTCTCAATTAACCCTTCCACATCTAGTTTATTCTCAGATTCTTTAATTCTTTCCACTCTTGGCTTCGTAACCGGTCTTTTTGGTAAAAATACAGTACAACAATCCTCATAGGGCAGGATAGAGGTTTCAAAAGTACCAATTTTCTTCGCTAATTCAACAATATCAACCTTATCCAAGGCAATTAATGGTTGAAATACCGGCAAGGTAACGGCTTCATTGGTTACCGTTAAACCTTCTATTGTCTGACTGGCTACCTGCCCGATGCTTTCACCGGTGATTAATGCATGGCATCCATTGCTTATAGCAATTTGTTCAGCAATTTTCATCATAAATCGTCTAGAAAGAATCGTCATTTCTTCTTCTGGACATTTTTCATTAATCTCCTTTTGAATCGGTAATAGATTTACAGCATGGAGACGTATATTGCCGCAGTACGTGGCTAGAATCTTAGCTAGATCCATGACCTTCTCCTTGGCACGGTCGCTGGTGAAAGGATAACTATGGTAATGGACAGCCTGTATATCCACACCTCTTTTAGCCATCATCCATCCTGCCACTGGGCTATCGATTCCCCCTGATAAAAGAAGCATCGCTTTCCCATTGGTTCCCAAGGGCAAGCCCCCAAACCCTGGAATTTTTTCAGCGTAGATATATGCTTTATCTCTTACGTCAATATGAATAGATAGTTCCGGTTCATGGACGTCTACCTTTAATCCTTCTATTCCCTGCAATATATATCCGCCTACTTCTCTACATATCTGCGGAGAGTTCAGAGGAAAGCTCTTGTCTCCCCTCCGGCTTTCTACCTTGAAGGTTTTAAATTGTCCATCCTTTACTCTTTCTATGGTAAGCTTGAGCGCCGTTTCCTTAATAACATCTAGATCAGCCTCTACTTTCCATGCAGGACTAACTGATACAATGCCAAATACCTTTACAACTCTGGCAACCACTTCCTCCTCATCTTGTCCGTTCAATTCTACAAAAACCAATCCATTTGATTTGTATACCCTCGTATTTCCTAAGTCCCGAATATTGGCCTGTATATGCTTTACAAGCTTCTGTTCAAAATAAGATTTATTTAATCCCTTCAGCGCAATTTCACCATATCTTACAATCAATGTTCTTTTCACACAATCACCTCATCATAATCTTTCGTAGTTCTTCAACATGCTTCTTTAGATGATCAACTGCATAATCAATCTCTTCCCTCGTATTATTATAGGAGAAACTGAACCGTATCGCACCCTCAATCTCATCATCACTCAACTTCATCGCCTTTAACACATGGCTTTGACTGCTTTTTTTAGATGAACAAGCCGAACCTGTTGAAACATAAATTTCATCCTGTTCTAAGCTGTGGAGCAAAACCTCCCCTCGGATACCTATAAAACTTATATTTAAAATATGAGGTGCTCCATCAGGTCCTTCTGAACTATTTATCTTAACATTAGGTATTTCATTTCTAACTCGTTCCAAAAACCTATCTCTTAATATAGTTAATTGGTCATAATGCTTATCTAGACCATTCCATATCTTCTCTGCTGCAACACCAAGACCCAATATCCCTGGGACATTTTCTGTACCAGACCGAATTCCCGTTTCTTGATTTCCTCCCAAGAACAAAGGGTAAACTTTCACGCCTTTTTTTACAAAAACAGCACCAACTCCTTTGGGCCCATGAATCTTATGACCGCTAATAGATAATATATCAATACCCAGCTTCCCTAAATTTAACTTTAACTTACCAAATGATTGTATTGCATCCACATGAAAAAATGGTTTTGATTTTTGCTGCAGCAGCATCTTACCAATCTCTTCAATGGGTTGTACTGTTCCCACTTCATTGTTCACATGCATAAGACTGACCAGCAGGGTATTATCGGTCAATGCCTCTTGCAGCTGCTTTATTTTGATCTTACCCCATTCATCTACATCTAAGTATATAACTTCATACCCTCTCGTTTCTAAACGCTTAAAAACATTTAATACAGAGGGATGCTCTATCTTACTCGTTATAATTCGATTTCCCTTCCGCTTGTTTCCCTCGATGATTCCAAGAATGGCTATATTATTGGACTCCGTTCCACCAGAGGTAAAAATGATTTCTTCATCTTTTACACCTAGCGCCCTTGCAACTTGCTTTCTAGCAGCCTTAATTAGCTTTTCAACTTCTATGCCTTTTCGATGCAAAGATGAGGGATTTCCGTAAGAATCCCTTAAAGCTTTTGTTACCATCTCAATAACTTCCTCGGAGGGTCTCGTTGTCGCACTATTATCTAAATACACTTCCACAGTCAATCTCTCCCATATAACAAATTTCCCTATATCTTTCCATATTGTATATGAATATAAATCCTTTGTAAAGTTGTTCTCTAGATAAACTTAGTATTACCTATTGTCCAGAAAAATTACCGCCAACATAAAACAATGCACGCTTAGCGTGCATTGTTAATCTTAATAGCCTAATTCTTCTCCTACAATAATAATTTCCATTTCTCCAATACATCCTGGCTTCTTATGAATGATGGTGGTGACATTACAAATACGTTCTGGGGAATTACAGTCTCGACATTCTCCTGTTGTAACACATGGGGTTTTTCGATTCAATCTTTTTGCGTTAGGAGGTGAAGCATCCTTTCTCAGACGATCCATGGCTTCAAAAGAATCATTACATATCTTATTGATTCCGCCAATAATGATTACCTTCTTGGGGCCATAAATCATAGCTGAAACCCTGTTTCCATTTCCATCCACATTAACAACTTCACCCTGCAAGGTTATAGCGTTAGCACTGGTTAAATATACATCCGCCCTATTTGCTTTATTAACAGCTTCTGTTCTCTCCTCAGGGGTACTTACTAACCAATGCCAATGTACTTGATTACCGGCATCCTTTATGGATTCATGGAGCTTCATATCCATAATTGTCATGGACCCTCCAATTCCAACATCTTTTCCGTTTCCAATTGTTTCTAGGATATAATTTTTTGCCTGGTCCGTGGTTTCAAAAAAACTTGCTTTCATTCCGTTGTGTTGTAAATTCTCTATCACTTGTTCAATCTTTTCTCTCATACTCCCCATCCCTCCGTTTTCGTGCTCAATTAAAATATATTATAATTATAATACAAAAGCAAGAAAGAATCACCAAATATAACTTATGTTTCCTTTTCATACCATAAAAGAATTCAATATATTTTTTCGAAAAAATGTTGCGCATTTTGTCGGATTTTGTTATAATTTGTTTAGTGGTTATCCCCCTGGTAACCTCGATAATATAATCTCTATTCCCAATACCCCTTTTGAACGTAAACCAACAAAATCACCAGTCCCCGAGGACTGGTGATTTTGTCATTGTGGCTTTAAAACCTATAAAACTCAATAGTGAATATGGTTTCATCCCTATTACTTTTTACTTCAATTTTTCCATCATGCTCCTCAACATATTTCTTACAAATACTCAAACCTAAGCCCTGACCTCGATCACCTTTCGTCGTAAACCCTGTTGAAAAGATTTTCTCTAGATTATCGTGAGAAATTAATGGTCCTGTATTCTTAATAGAAAAAAGATATTTGAACTTCGTTTCCCTCAGCTCAACGGTAATATTTCTGTTGTCAGTATTTCCTTCCATACATGCATCGATGGCATTATCAATGATATTGCCAAGAATACTAATCAACTTCCAGGGTTCAACCTTTATATCCTTTAAGTTCGCTTCATTGATCATCTCGATAGCAATTCCTTTAATCTTTGCCATGCTTAGCTTAGATTGAAGCAGTGCATCTACCTCAATCAGTCCTGTATTCACTTTGATATTTGCGTCGTAGACCTCCTGATAGATTCTTTCTACATAGTTTTTTAATGCTTTCGTTTCTTCCGATTCTGCCAAATGATGAATCACATGAAGGTGATTCAAAAAATCATGCCGTTGACTTCGCTGTAAATTGTTCAATGCATGGATATTCTTCAGGTTAATTTGCTGTATTTCATATTCCTTTTCAAGCTTGAACACTTCAAATATCCTTCGGTTCATGTAAATGCCGAGGATACTTAATACAATAATTAATGTGCCCAATGCCATATTCATCTGATATTCCACATCTGGCGTAAACTTTTCTCTACCAATAATAAAATTATAATAGATAAAAATTCCTAACAGCAAGAGCTGGGAGATATCATAGGCAATCACTGCAATTAGGTTCTTATTCTTCATCATTTCACCTTTTACTCATATTTTCAGCCCGTTCCACCATTTCCTCCAACAAATCCTTGGAAACACAAGCCGTCTGCTCTATGGCATCAAAATACACGCTATAGGAAGTTCTGGTCATTGGCTTTACACATCTAATTCTATCCAAATTTACAATGAAAGACTTGTGAGTTCTCATAAACCGCTGATCCAACAGGTCGTAGATTTCATTTAATGTTTCATTACATTCTATCTCCTCTTGGGCAGTGAAAACATAAATTTTTCTATTCCTAGACTCAATGAAAAGAATATCTCCCAACTTGATATATCTCTTGGTACGATTGCTTAGAATGCTCACAAGCTTCTCTTCATCATTTTTTTCCTTCTTCATTAAACTCTTTACCCGATCAAGTGTTTGCATAATTCTTTCTCGACTATAGGGTTTTTGGATGTAGTCTGTTGCATAGACATCAAAAGCCTCCCCTGCATAATCCCTATATCCCGTAGCAAAAACTAGATGTACATCGGGGTCTCTTTTTCTTATTTCTTTGGCAGCTTCAATTCCATTAATTCCTGGGATCTCTATATCAATAAAAATGATATCTGGACTTAATTCCAAAGAGAAATCTAGGAGTTCCAGGCCATTTTTTGCTTCACCAACAACTTTTACGTAAGGCACTTCATCTAATATTTGCTTCATAATCTTACGCATTTCCATCTGATCATCTACAATTAATGTTCTCAAAATCATGTCTAACACCTCTTTGGTATATATATTCTACCACCTATTTTCAAATACCTGCAATAAATATAATCTATATACACATCATGAAACAAGCTATAGATAATTATACCGAAAGAATGATTTTGAACAGATATTCCTTCACCCAATCAAATCACTAGGTATAATCTGTTATCATAATAACGGATTGACAATCAAGTTTTTTGCATATATGCTTTAAGTAGACTGATATATAGATTAGGAGGTTACCCTATGGCGAATGAAAAAAAAGTAGCTGTTGTTTTTACGGGCGGTACCATTTCTATGAAGATAGATCCGCGGATTGCTGCAGCAATCCCTGCATTGTCCAGCGAAGAAATCATGTCAATGGTCACCAATATTGACAGAGTGGCAGATATTGAAATTGTAGATTTTGATAAAATCCCTGGCCCCCATATGACACCTGTGCGTATGATGGATTTAGCGAAAACCATAAAAGCTCTGGTATCCAGGGAGGATATTACCGGTGTCGTTATTACCCATGGTACAGATTCCCTCGAGGAAACCGCTTTCCTATTAGACCTAAATATTGATACGCCCAAACCAATTGTGGTAGTAGGCGCCATGCGGAGCAGCTCAGAGCTTGGCTACGATGGTCCGAGCAATCTATCAGCTGCTATATGTACTGCTGTTTCAGAACAAGCCAAGGGAAAAGGTGTGCTTGTGGTCATGAACACAGAGGTAAATGCTGCCAGTGAAGTTACAAAGACCCATACTTTAAGCTTAGATACCTTTAAATCTCTTGAGTTTGGTCCTTTAGGGGTTGTAGACAATGACGAAGTTATCTTTTATCGAGACATTACAAAGCATCATCACATTATTACTGATGCTATCGAGGATCAGGTTGACTTGATCAAATGTGCTGTCGGAATGGATGATCGGTTGATTCGATTTTGTGTGGATTCAGGTGCCAAGGGTTTGGTGATTGAAGCAATGGGCAGGGGCAATATTCCGCCTAACATGGTATCAGGCATTGAGTATGCTACCTCTAAAGATGTGGTTATTGTTATGGTCTCCCGCTGTCCTATGGGAAGAGTTTTAGATACCTATGGTTATGAAGGTGCGGGGCGAACCTTGCGAAATCTTGGTGTAGTATTTGGAGGCAATATGCCAGGTCAAAAAGCTAGGATCAAATTGATGTTAGCCCTAAGTATTACAACAGATCGCAACACGATAAAAGACATGTTTGAAAAAGGCTTCTATAAATAGAATAAAAGGAGATCACCCATAAGTGATCTCCTTTTATTCTATTTAAGCAATAACGTCAATAATTTCATAATCCTGATTCTTTAGTAAATCAACAAATTTCTCGTTAATCTTTATCAAAGGCCTTGTTGGAGATTGTTTGTTAACCAATACAATTTCCCCTACTTCCCCAGTGTTTAACTTTACAATATTTCCAGCATAATATTTTGATATGTTTTCTAAGAATATGTTGGCTATAGACGGATCAAGCGTGTCAAAGCTATTTTGTACAATATGCTCAGCTACTTTAAATGGCGATGCTTTTGAGCGGTATACTTTTTGAGATGTCATGGCGTCAAACACGTCTACCACGGCAATGATTTTGGCAAACTCGTGGATTCTATTTCCCTTGATTCCTAGTGGGTACCCGCTGCCATCCATTCGCTCATGGTGCTGCAGCACGCCGCAAAGAATATCAAAGGTCATTCCTTCGGAATTCTTTAATATTTCATACCCAAAGTTTGAGTGCTTCTTCACCAGTTCATACTCTTCTGCCGTCAATGAACCTGGCTTATTGATAATATCTTCAGGAATCTTGGATTTTCCAATATCATGGAGCATGGCAGCTGTCGTTAGGCTTTCCAGATCCTTTTCGCTATAATTCAGCCATTTTCCAATCATTGCAGCTAAAATTCCTACATTCATAGAGTGTCTATAGGTATAGGCATCATTTGATTCAATCTGCCTTAATCTTCCTAGTACATTATTGCTCTTGACCACTTCTTTCATCAGGGGAAGTACAGACTTTTCGACAACCTCTCGCTCTATTTTTTTCCCTAATCCTACGGTTTGATATACATTTTTAAATTGATCCATAGATTGACTATATTCTTTGGTAAGCTGTCTATCGACAATAACAACTGATGGTGGAAGGATTTGATCGGACACGGCTTCATTTGTCTTCTCCATCACATACACATACTGCAGGTCTAGCTTTGTCAAGTTTTCGATATGGCGGTCATTCAACACCGTACCACTGGTTAAAAACACGATATCGTATTTTCCCATGATATCTTCAGCTAGAATCATGCCTTCTTCTAATTGGCTGGTCCGAACTAATTTCAAGCGATTCACCTTCCTGCTAAAGAAATAGTTATTTAAAAGCAAATATAACATTTATTATATTCTACAAAAATCTTTAAATTCCTCTGTATTTCTCATGGAATTCAAATTATCTTGTTGCCGCAGCTTGGACAATAATTTATATATTCCCTAATTTCAATGCTGCAATGGGGACAAAGCCTTACCCCTCTAATCTGATTCACTTCTTGGGTCAGTTGCTGAATTTTATAATACATTTGCTCAATCTCTCTACACTTTTCCCGCATCTCTGCTGTACCTGTTTCCTTTCCTAAGTAGCTTCTATACACCATTTCACCTATAAAAAGCTTTGCCTCCTCTATTTCATCTTCCAAATTTTTTATCTCCATCCTAAGTTCTGTGACCTCTAACAGTTCATCGGTTTTTTTAGACAACACCTTTGTACCTTCAGAAACTTTGCTAACCAACTTTTCCATAAAGTCCATCTTACATCCCTCCTTTTTATCCATTATATTCGGATGATTTTCAAAGGTTTGTTTTCTATAAAATAAAAACAGCCTCTATTAAAAGAAGCTGCCAAGTTTACCACAAATCTTTTTTCTTATGTTTAATTTTTTTCTCCATTCATTGTTATCATCCTATAAATTCGATCCACTGTCCAAGCCTTTTCAGCATCGGTAGTGTTAAATTCCAAAGAGCTCTTCATATAATCAAAAAATTCTTCTGGTGATGTAAAAGGAATAGGTAGCACTGATAACAATTTTCTCATTCTGCTCCTTCTTAGATCCGTAGACATCGACCTTAGCGATTCTTCTAATTGTCGAATAAATAATGGAATGGAACGATCGTTGTTCATTACATCTCCAGACGCCATGAAGATATCATCGTAATTTTCATGCTCATAATCATTGGTTACTGCAACAATCCTCTGAGACAGGCTAATATATGCTTCCATCTCACCATTCAGACCGCCTGGCATTTTATCCATACATAAGCTGAATAATTCACCTAATTCATTCGCCTGCTGATATAATTCCTTTCCTCTCTCCCTACAGATCTCGTATAATTCTTCTAAACCTATAGCTGTAGCATCGTTCTTTTCTTTCTCTACAAGCCATTTTAATTCCGTAAATCGCTTATAGATATCAGGAATCACCACATCACCTTCTAGCACGCGTTCAAAATCCTTAAATTCCATCATATGCATGACCAATATTCTATTGGCTATAGATCCATAGGATTGAAATGTTTGGATCAATCTAGATAGATTGTTCAGCATGAGCTCTACTTCCTGTTGAGCAGATTTTAAATCCTCTTGAGATAACTTTCTAAAATCCAAGGATTTAAGGTCTTCAATTTTCTCATGGAACTTAACAAATTCTTTTCCATATAGCTTATAATTACTGCCATCAAACAGTTCCCTATATCTCTGTAGGATATTCTCCCAACCGTTGGCAGGAGAATCCTTCTTGACCCTCGCCAATATTTCCTCGACCCGCCCTAGAAAATATTGTTTCGTTAAACGAAAGGGCAAAATAGAAAGAATGTAACTCATCTTATGGGGAATCTTCTGAACATCTATTGATAAGTACTTTGCCACATCCTGATAAAAGGGTGTTAGCTGGATGCTCTTTGACCCAGTCTCTTCCATTCCTCTAACGCCCAACTTCTCTGAAACAATCTCATATATGTATGCAGATTCCGTATAATAGGCAGACAATAACCTGATATATTGAATGATTTCCCGTCTCCACTCTTTGATATCCGTAATTCTTTCTTGAAAGTTTCCTAGAATACTTGGTAATTCACTTACATAGGACATAAGTTTTTTGTATATGGTCGCTACATTTTCATCAATAGGAAAACCGTTTTGCAGTGCATGATAATACTGCCCCATATTGAGGGTTGCCTCTTGAAAAAGCTCTACATAGGAAATAGTCCCTACATTAATAATTTGCTTCTTAAATATATCTTCCGCAATTAAAAATAAACGTTCCTGATCTTGTCCGTTTATATTTTTCAGTTGCTCTTTGATTCTTAACAAGTCCTTATCCATAAAATCACAAATCCTCCTCATCAGTCAGTACTTAACCTATTCTCTCATTGTAAAATAACATTAACATTATATCATAGGCCATAGGTAAAAATCTAATCCTGTTGATATCTTTCACTTAGGGCCTTCCCCATTTATTGTTTCTAATGTAATATGAATACATACGCAATTATATACAATCGAGGTGATTTTTTGGAAATTATTAACTATTCTATTCAAGAAAGGCTCCCTCTGCCAGATAATTTTCTATCCGTATTCAAGGATCTTTCCTTCGTTGTTTTTGATATCGAAACCACAGGCCTTAGTCCTGAGTATAATCAGGTAATTTTGGCGGGCATCCTCTATGTACAAGGTGAGCATATAGTGATTGAACAATTTTTCTGTCATCATCGTCGAGAGGAAAAAGCATTACTAGAAGCTTTCCAAGATAGGATAAAAACTTTTGATATTTTAATTAGCTATAATGGTGACAGTTTTGATATCCCCTTTCTTAACAAACGCTGTAGAAAACATCGTATTCGTGCTGAAATCGATCCCCGCAAAAGCTTTGATATATTGAAATTTGTTCGTAGAAAGAAAGAACTACTGAAGCTGCAAGACTGCAAACTAAAGTCAGTAGAGCAAAGCTTGAACATCTTTCGAACAGATACCATCAGCGGGAAAGAAAGTGTAGAGCTTTACCAAGCTTATGAGATTTCGCCAAGTGAGACTATAAAAAAGAAGATCCTGCTGCACAATTATGATGATCTATATTTTTTTAGCAAATGTTTATCCATTCTTGACAAAGTGGACTTTAATGAATTTTTAGCTTCTGCACCCTTCCTAATTCATATAAAGGAAGACCAATTATGCCATATAGATAAACGGTTGATAAAAGGTACTACATTAACGTGCTTTGGCTTCTACACTTCTACCAATTCTGTCAATGACCATTTGCGTTATGAATTGGGTTATAAATTTGCTTATCACCATAGGGACCATACCTTCGAGCTTCAGATTCCCATGAGCAAAGGCACCCTTTCGTCAGGTGAATCTTGTTTATATGTTAATACCACTGATTTCCCTATCTCCTATGAACGTCATAATAGTCAACTCAATATTCCTAAC
Organism: Anaerosolibacter sp.; assembly: GCF_029240175.1. Lineage (GTDB taxonomy): Bacteria > Bacillota > Clostridia > Peptostreptococcales > Thermotaleaceae > Anaerosolibacter. The sequence goes on along the minus strand of NZ_JARBTM010000012.1, from coordinate 1,190 downwards.
CATCTGATAGTATTAAAAATCGGAAAACAAGAGCAAAATACTGAGATCGTTGGTTTTCTGTCTACCCTTCTTAAACACCTTTTTTCTGAAGTATAAAAGACTATCTTTTAAGATACTATTGATTTATACTCCTGTTAAAATGATAAATCATAATTAGGCGAGAAGACCTCGCCCCTACCAATAAGCATAATGCTACGTAGTGGCAGGGTCATCCTGCCCGTCTATTTGAAACATAAAAAAATAGTACATCAGAAGATGAGCTATAAGCCCTTGTTATGGTCGGGGTGGCAGGATTTGAACCCGCGGCCCTCTGGTCCCAAACCAGATGCGCTACCAAACTGCGCTACACCCCGATACAAATAAATGAAGTTTTGGCAGGGGTAGCAGGACTTGAACCCACGACACGTGGTTTTGGAGACCACTGTTCTACCAACTGAACTATACCCCTGTGAAGATGGTGGGCCTTCAGGGACTCGAACCCCGGACCTACCGGTTATGAGCCGGACGCTCTAACCAACTGAGCTAAAAGCCCCCACATTAATGGCGGAGAAGGAGGGATTCGAACCCTCGCACCAGTTTCCCGGTCTAACGGTTTAGCAAACCGTCCTCTTCAGCCTACTTGAGAAGACCAGCTCCTTAAACCACTCGGACACCCCTCCGTATTTGGTGACCCATCCGCGGCTCGAACGCGGGACACCTTGATTAAAAGTCAAGTGCTCTACCTGCTGAGCTAATGGGTCATAATGGCTGGGGTAGCTGGACTCGAACCAACGAAATGCCAGAGTCAAAGTCTGGTGCCTTACCGACTTGGCTATACCCCAAAGTAAAAATGGTGAGCGCACAGGGATTCGAACCCCGGACACACGGCTTAGAAGGCCGTTGCTCTATCCAACTGAGCTATGCACCCATGTTTTGGAGCGGATGATGGGAATCGAACCCACGCTATCAGCTTGGAAGGCTGAAGTTCTACCATTGAACTACATCCGCATGTTAAAGTGATCATAGGTTTAATACCTGTACAATCAGCAGACTTGTTCAGACTAAGCGATTCACACAAAATCATAGATTTTGGTTCTCTGCTTATACCATTGAACTACATCCGCATGATATTTTGGTGGAGGGAGGTGGATTCGAACCACCGAAAGCTCAGCTAACGGATTTACAGTCCGCCCCCTTTAGCCACTCGGGAA
>NZ_JARBTM010000011.1 GCF_029240175.1 Anaerosolibacter sp. | reverse complement strand
AATGTAGTGTATTGGAAACAAAAACAGTCATAGTTCAATTTCACTAGAAATCAAACTATGACTGTTTTGATTCTTTTTAAACTAACTTAATGACATTGGTCCTCTGACAGTTATTTTCTAAAGAACAAATTTAAAATTAAAGTAAGTAAAACGCTTAGAACAAAAGTTGTCATCAGTGGCGAATAAAATGTAAAGTTTCCCTTTTTAAAATATATATCTCCAGGCAATTTACCTAATCCAAACCTAGACCCCAATGACACAATAATTCCTAACACAGTCAAGATGATTCCTAAGAAAATCATGATTTTCCCTGGATTATTCATTTTTCTCACTCCGTCTCACTTACATTTTTTATACCCATATGCTCATACGCTAGCTTCGTTACGATCCTTCCCTTGGGTGTTCTCTGCAAAAATCCGAGCTGCAATAGAAAAGGTTCATATACATCTTCAATCGTGTTTCTTTCTTCTCCTGTTGATGCTGACAGGGTATCTAGCCCTACGGGTCCACCGCCAAACTTTTCGATGATTGTAATGAGTATATTGCGATCTACCATGTCAAGTCCTAAATGATCCACTTCTAACATATCCAATGCCTTTGTTGCTAAGTCAATAGTTATCTTCCCATTTCCCTTTACCTGAGCATAATCCCGTACCCTCTTTAATAGTCTATTTGCTATACGTGGTGTACCTCTAGCTCTTTTTCCTATTTCTTCAGCTGCTTTCTTTTCAATTTCTATACCCAAAATAGCTGCTGACCTATATACAATTTCAAACAAATCCCTATTATCATATAACTCTAACCTACAAATAACACCAAATCGGTCACGGAGAGGCGCAGTTAATAAACCCGCCCGTGTAGTCGCCCCTATGAGGGTAAATTTGGATAGATCTAGTCGGATAGACCGAGCACTAGGACCTTTGCCAATAATAATGTCTAAAGCATAATCCTCCATGGCTGGATAGAGAATCTCCTCGACTGTTCTATTCAGCCTATGTATTTCATCAATAAAAAGCACATCATTTTCTGCTAGATTGGTTAATATGGCAGCTAAATCTCCTGGTCTTTCAATGGCAGGACCTGAGGTTATACGAATATTTACGCCCATCTCATTGGCAATGATATTTGAAAGGGTAGTTTTCCCTAATCCAGGAGGGCCATATAAGAGCACATGATCCAAGGATTCATTTCTTAGTTTTGCTGCATCAATGAATATCTCTAGCTTTTCTTTTACTTTGCTTTGCCCAATATATTCTTTTAGACTTCTCGGTCTAAGTGTATTCTCAATATCAAAATCCTCTTGTTTTATAGAACTTGTTATGATTCTATTATCCTCTAAATGGTTAAACAATGTGATCCCTCTTTTCTACGGCTTGGCTAAAACCTTTAAAGCCCTTCTAATCATATCTTCAACACCACTGCTTCCATATTCTACTTCTTGAACAGCTGATACGGCTTCGCTCTTAGTATATCCCAAAGCCATTAGTGCGTTGGTCACTTCATCATTTCCATCACCTAAAACCAACTTTGTTGGAATCAATGTGGGTTCTATAACTGCTACCTTATGATCAATTTTGTCCTTTAATTCGAGTATGATTCTTTGGGCAGTTTTTTTCCCAACCCCTTGGGCTTTTGTTAAACCAGTTATATCTTCAGATATAATCATACCTGCTAAATTTCCTATGGAGATAGAGGATAATATGCCTAATGCTACTTTTGCGCCTACTCCAGTAACTGTAGTTAGGAGCTGAAACATTTTCAGTTCTTCCCTTGAGTAGAATCCATAAATACTGATATCATCCTCACGCACAACCTGTTGGGTATATACTGTAACTTTATCTTGTCTGCCTTTTACTGTAGTAATGGTCCCTAATGATGTAAAGATTTTATATCCTATATCGTTGTTGTCAACAACAATATAGTCCTCTCCAAAGGAATTTATCATTCCCCTTATATATTCAAACACTTTCATTCCTCCAATTATTTCATTTTAAATAATCCTTCAAAAACTCCGGAATGGGCATGACAAATTGCTACAGCCAATGCATCCGCAACATCGTCAGGTTTAGGTACTGACTTTAGGTTTAGCAGTGTTTTTGTCATTATTTGAATTTGTTTTTTGTCAGCTCTGCCGTAACCAACTACACCTTGTTTTACTTGCAAAGGTGTGTATTCAAAAATAGGAATATCTTTATTAGCAGCGGCTAATATAGCTACCCCTCTGGCATGCCCTACCAATAGCGCTGTTTTTGCATTTTTATTAAAGAACAGTTCCTCTATAGCCATTACAGAAGGGTTATGCTTCGCAATTATATCTTCTAGTCCTTCATAAATCTTCTTAAGTCGTATCGGTATGATTTCCTTTGCATCAGTAGTGACAGCACCGTAATCAATTGTCTTGAACTGATTTCCTTTGTATTCAATAACTCCAAACCCCATAATTGCAATTCCTGGATCTATGCCTAGTATAACCATTGTAACATCTCCCTATTATTTATACAAACATATATTCGATGTGAAACCCTATATTCCTTCTTGATTTTCTCATAATTAACCTAGACACTAGAAAAAAAGAGTGTATTTCTAATGAATACACTCTAACTGCTATAATCCTCTAATATTTGATTTACATTTTCTAGATTTTTAACTGGAATACCATCTTTTAATTTCTTTTGATCAATCTCTCCAAGTCCAAATATAGGAATCTCTGTTTGATCAATCAATATGGAATTACCTGTCTCGTCTATTTGAAATATAGCAATAAACCCATTTTTTTCTTTAACAATATAATGATTAGGGGATAAGGTCTCTCTAACACGATATAATTCAATAAAATCTTTGCTTATTCCCCTTATACTCCATCCAGTATAATTACTCGCAACATATTCTTGTAAGTTCTTTAATGGTTCTCCAATCAAAACTATAGGTACCTTTTCTTCTTTGGTTAAGGTATCCCTAGATTTTTCGTAATAAGTCTTAAAAACAAGCTTCGTATCTTCTGTAACTAAATTATCATTTACAGTCTCCTCAACATTCAAGTCTGGATCTTCTTCTAGATTCGGTGTAGTTTCTAATGGATTCTCGATGTTGTTCTGATTTTGACTTTCCTCCGTGCTATTCTTTGGAGTTTCTGCAATCGTGCCTTTATTAGGGTTAGGCTTGATTGGGGGTTCATTATCATTCGTTATGTATCCATAGATAAACCCTAATAAGAGCAGACTAAAGCATGCTGCAATAAACTTTCCTCTGTGCTTTTTTCTTCTATACATAAAATCCCTCCTAGTCTATCTAACTGACCATTATTACCATTTTCAGAGGAATTATACCTAAGATAGTTCTGTTCTTTTTCCATCGCTTATCGACACAAATCGATTCAATTATTTCTTTATTGACATATTTTTCCCTTCATGCTATAATTCATCTATAATGTTTTTCACTATTTTTTTGAGACCGATTGGTCTTTTTTTTTGTCTATTTTTATATTATTAAGCGTCCTTCATAATTTCTATAAAATAAAAAAAGAGGCATAACCTCTTTTCACTCGATTGGCGGGAGTACGTGGGAATCGAACCCACCTAAGAAGCTACTAACCCCTCAAACTGGTTTTGAAGACCAGAGGGCACACCAGCACCCATCTACTCCCAAATTAAATTTATCAACGAATTTGATTATATATTATATTATGTGTTATTGCAAGGGTCTATTTAATATTTAGATTATTTTAAAATAAGTGCTTCATCTCTTTCGAATATTTGATCAAAGCTATAATGACCAAATGCTAATTTGTCCTCACCATTTATTAAGAACTTTACTTTTTTGATTTGTGGCCGTTCTGTTAACGAATTTACAATGGAGTAAATTGTCATCGTCTCACCTGTGCTGCCACCCCAATGATCTTTAATAAAGCTTTCAGAAAAGTTCACGATGGCAATATCACTATCAACAGTGATATTTATCAGCCGTGTGTTTACCGGTATTGTTTTATGTATACCTGTTCCTTCTGGACCCTTAATTAATTCCTTTATAATCCTTTCTTCTATCGTTTCATCTGAGGGTACTTTTACAGTCCTTCTTTCTCTTATCAATTGATCTGCATTGGACCCTGCGAAATAGAGAGATAGTTCCTCCATTTGTTCTTTATCGTCTATTGAGATTTTGCCCACCATGTTATCCTTCATAACATATGGTGGAGTATATTCCTTTCCCTCAATCATTATTTTTACATTTTGTATCTCAGCAAATTGAGTTAAGGTGCTAGTTACTGTCATAATTGCAATCATTTGCTGAATTTCACCATTAACATCATTAAATTCCTTCGAAAAATTTACGATTGCCACATCATTATATTTTTCCACGCCAAGCACTACGGTCTTTGGATGAATATTCATCTTTAACTTTTTATCTTTAGGACCCTTAATTAATTCCTCCATAGCTACCATATACTTATTGTCGTCACTATTAATTTTAAGCTTTCTATTTTCAGTAACAATTTTTTCATTATTACGATCAGCATAGAATACTTTTAAATCCATCACTTCTACACTAATTTGTTTGTCGGCACATCCACTGATCACAAGCATGATTAGTGAGATAATTGTTATTATTCTTTTCATGAGATCCTACCTTTCTTATATTGGCATAACAATTTTCCATTCTCCATTTTCATAAATCATTTGCCAGCTTTCCATAAACTCGTTTTCTAGATTTCCAATTGCTGTAGGTTTTTTCTCATATGTGATAAGTAATATCACTTTATTGCTATATTTTTGGGTTTGATATCTCGCTATCTCATAATCTCTTAATTCTCTTATATAAGTACCCATATTCAACTTAAACTTTAAGAAGTCTACTTTGTCCGTACTTGTTTTTGATAGCATTTTATATGCATTATCATAACTACCCGTTCTAAGGTAATCCAAAAAAACATTAAATGTGTCAAAAGGTGTAATAACTTCTTTTCTAAACAACTCTTCATTTCTGTAGAATGGCTCTTTTAAAGAATAGTATTTTTCGATAGCACCTACTCGATCACCTTCGATCAAGAATTGTACGGCTTGTACGCGTTCTATTTCTGTGAGGGAGTTAACCACAGACCAAATAGTGATTGCTTCATTCATCAGATCCCATCTATAGGAGTTAAGGAAGCTTTTTGATAGATTGACATAACAAATGTTGTCTATAGTCTTTATGGAAAGTAGTTTAGTTTCTATAGGTATCGATGCCTTAAGTGTCTTATTTCGTGGTCCTTTGATAAGTTCTTCGATGATAAGCTTTTCTTCTTGTAGTTCATCACTTATGATGACTCTTTCCTCACTAATCAGGCGGTTATTGTCAGGGCTTCCGAAATATAATTTCAATCTATATTTTGTTTGATCTGGTACAGGTGGAATCGGAGGTTGATTTTGGCCTATATCATTATCCTTGCTATAATTATAAATACCCACACCCATAATCATCATAACGAATAATAATAATAACAGCCGATATAATGTTTTCAAGGTCAATACACCCCCTCTCTATTAGCTTAACACAGCAGTATCTTTGGGCAAACGGATATAAAAAGCTGTTCCTTTATTCAGTTCGCTTACTACTTCAATCCTTCCTTGATGCAGACTAATAATTTGGTGAGAAATGGCTAGCCCCAATCCTGTCCCCCCCGTATTTCTCGCCCGGGCTTTATCAACTCTGTAAAATCTTTCAAAAATATAAGGTAAGCTTTCTGTTGGTATGCCAATTCCATTATCTTCAATCTTAATCACTATATCTTCATACTCCAAATATAAAGACACTTCAATTTTTCCACCATTTGGTGTATATTTAATGGCATTATGAATAATATTTGTTAAAGCTTGCTGAATTTTTATCTGATCCAATTTTGTATGAACTTTTTCTTTTTCATAAAATGCCATGTCAATCTTTTTATTATCTGCTAAAGGTTTTAATGAATGTATTAGATTTTCAATAAGGTAATTTATATATGTAACCTGATAATCTAGAATAAGCTTTCCCTTATCAATATCTACCAACGACAACAGGTTTTCAATTATCTTATTCAGTCTGTCAACCTCTGAATCGATATCGGCAAGAAATTCCCTGTACGTTTCTACTCGAACATGATCTTGGTGTAACAAAGATTCTGACAACAGTTTGATGGCGCTTAAGGGCGTCCTTAGCTCATGGGATACATTGGCTACGAAATCTTTTCTCTGCTGCTCTACCTGGGCAATGCGGGTAATCATTAAGTTAAAGGAGCTTCCTAGGTTGCTCAATTCATCATTTCCTCTTACTTCTACCCTTTCTTCTAGATTCCCTTGATGTACTTTTATAATACTATTTGTAAGTTCTTCAATAGGTCTAGAAATGAGCTTTGCAAATATAAAACTTATAAATCCTGTGATTAATAAGCTTATAAAAGATAAGTATAGAAAGCTTCTCATTGTTTCTTTAATACTTTGGTAGATTTCTTCTAAAGAAGCAGATATAAAGACAGCTCCAATCACCTGGGCATTTGAGATAATAGGAACTGATACATACATAGTCCGTCCATATTTTTCTAAATTGTGTTGCTTGGAAACGGATTTACCGCTTAATGACTCTTCTAATTCATGATGTTTTATAATAGAACCCCTTAGGACGTCATATGAGTCACTTACAACAATACCCTTAGTATTTATGACCAATACACGACTCTTAAGCTCTTTGCTCATTTCTTTTGTAATGTCTTCAATATCAATATTTTCTACGATTTCTTCATTAATCACATTTATTACTCTACCTGCTATAATATTACCCTGTGTAAATAAATGAACTTTTTTTTGATTAATATAACTTAGTCGTATCGCCTCACTTATAAAAGAATTAATCAATAACAAAGTAAGAATTCCTAATAGCAAATAGGTGGAAACTAATTTCCACCTAATACTAATAAACTTTTTACTTGGTCCTAAAATAATAACCAACTCCCCATTTTGTAAGAATAAACTCTGGTTGGCTGGAATTTTTTTCAATTTTTTCCCTTAGTCTTCTTACATGTACATCCACAGTCCTCAAATCACCAAAATATTCATAACCCCAAATAATTTCAAGCAATTCTTCTCTACTATATACTTTACCTGGGTTGGTCGCTAGTAAAAGCAGCAAATCAAATTCTTTCGCAGTAAGATTAATTTCCATGTCCCCTAAATTTACTTTTCGACCAAGGGTATTAATCGTAAAGCCGCTGATTTTTATCACATTACTAGGAGAGACATTGTCATTTATATGCACTCTTCTAAGTATAGCTTTAATTCTTGCTTTTAGTTCGAGGATGTTAAAAGGTTTTGTTAAGTAATCATCTGCACCATACTCTAACCCCAAAATCTTACTCGTATCTTCTCCCTTGGCTGTTAATATAATGATGGGTACCATTGATTTCTCCCTTAATCGTTTACATACCTCCAAACCATCAATGCCAGGAAGCATCAAATCAAGAATGATTAAATCATAAGCATTGTGTAGTGCCATGGCAAGAGCATCAGTTCCATCTTCAGCAGTATCTATCTCATAAGACTCTTGCTCTAGGCTGTATTTTAAGCCTTTAAGCAATATAGGTTCATCATCAACCACTAGTAATTTATGCGTCACATAATCACCTCTCTGTATTATTTGCAATCGAACTGTATATTTATAGGCTAAAAAGTCCTACACTTTTTAAGCATATCTTTTCCTTGGACCTCCAAAAGTATGTAATCAATTACTAACAACAAAGTGTAGGGTATTTTTCCATTACATTAATCAACAATTTTTGCTATTTTTATCATAATTCTTTTTTTGTATGAATGCAAGAAAAAAGCTACCGTTTTTTGGTAGCTAGTATAGGACTCTTTTGTCCCCAACTCTCTTTGTAACCTTGATTTGGTCAAAATGTTCCAGCAGAGGTAACGCATATTTTCTTGTTGTATTTAGAGAGTCTCTAAATTCTGATAGGGTGATTTCTTTGTGTTGATAAACAAATTCTTTCAAAATTTCTACTGCCCGATGATAATGGTCTCTATGAAACACAATATCATCATCAATCTTTATCAAAATATTCATATCCATAAGCGCATGAAAGACCATTCTATTTTGTTTTTCATTCTTATTGCCTTTTATATATTCATCTGGTGCTGGCGGGTTAAACTCAGCTTTTAAGTATATCCTTTCAATTTCATTTTTAATCTTTTCCTGCTCTTCTGTAAAATCTATTTCAAAATTATAGATCGATACTATATTTCCTTTGTTCTTCAAAATTTGACTTTTTTCATAATACTCTAAAAGATGATCATATAGCTTCCCCTTTGTCTGTGGAAAGATTTTATTTCTCAATTCTTCTTTTAACATGCCGGCTTTTAGGGGATTTTTTTTATGGTAATCATTTAATATCTTTATTATTTCCTCTTCAACAGCATCTAGATACCTTTGATGCGTTATATGATTAGAGAATCTTACTACGCTGCCCTCAACTATCAGGTTTTTAATCATTTCATCTATCATGCTTTCTGACATACCCGTCAGGGTTGCATAGTAACTTATACTTTCAAATCTATTTGCATATTGCTTGATGATTTTATCAATAATATCTTCTGGACTTCCTTCCTCTTTAACCTTTAAATCCTCCAGGGTGTCCTCTTTAAAACGTTTATGCTTCTTAGGCGTAGGTTCTAAGATAATTCCGCCTCCAATAGTTTCCATTGGGGAATAAAATCTTAAAACAAAGTGGTCACCTCGCTTTGCCACTGTATATTCCTCAAGCCTTAATTGTGCATAGCATGAATCTCCTGGTTCAAGCTCTTCACGGTCCAGCAACACAACCCTACAAAATATTTCACTGGTTCCATGGTGAAACCTAAGCCTCTCCCGATTTTTCAGTACTCTGCTTGTGTCTTTTAGTAGGTTCAATTTGATATCAAGCATCGTTGTTGCTTTCATCGAATTTTTTTCTGCTAAAACGTTGCCCCGGAGTATTTCTTCAACTTTTACGCCAGCCAAATTCACAGCAACTCTTTGCCCAGCAAATGATTCATTTACAGTTTTTCCATGAACTTGAATAGAACGTACTTTTGCTTGAATATCATCAGGGTATATAGAAATAACTGATTCCGCTGACAAAGTACCTTCTATCTGGGTCCCTGTAACAACGGTTCCGAAACCTGTCAGCGTAAATACTCTATCAACGGGTAATCTAAATGGCGTTCGAACATCTTTCTCTTCTGTTTCCTCTGTAAGTTCATCTATTAGTTGAGCCAATTCCTTTATTCCAACACCTTGAGATGATGAAACCGAAATCATAGGGGCTGAAGCTAAAAATGTTCCTTTTGTTTTTTGTCGTACTTCTTCTTTCACCAAATCTAACCATTCTTCATCAACTTTGTCAATTTTGGTCAATACGATAATTCCTCTTTTTACTTCTAAGATTGAGAGTATATTTAAATGTTCCTGGGTCTGAGGCATGAATCCTTCGTCTGCGGCTATCACAAGTAGTACGATATCTATACCGCCTACTCCAGCCAACATATTTTTGATAAATCGCTCATGACCTGGAACATCAATAATTCCAGCTCTTCTTCCGCTGGGAAGGTCGAAGTGGGCAAACCCTAATTCAATGGTAATACCTCTTTTCTTTTCCTCTTTCAATCGATCTGTATCTGTTCCTGTAAGCGCTTTTATGAGCGTCGTTTTCCCATGGTCAATATGACCTGAAGTTCCTATTACAATGTTTTTCAATGTGATTCCCCCTTTTTGACTCCCATTACAGTTCTCAGTGCATCTAAAATGAGGGTGTACTCATTATCCTTTATCGTTCTTACATCCAACATCAGTTGTTCATCTTGAATTCTTGTAATAATAGGCGTTTGGTACTCTCTTAATCTTTTTTCAAGCTCATTAACAGATATGTCATTCGGATAGATTCCTATCACCCATGTAGGCAGTTCAACTAAAGGCATTGAGCCTCCCCCTATTTGCGAATAATCCTGAGTTAGTGAGATATTGCACGGAAGTTCAATGGACATTAAAAGTTTATTAAAGTCCTTAGCTTTTCTTTCAATATCTTCAATTTTCCTGGTCATCATATCTAAAGTCGGTATTTTCCTTATGGCTTCCTGTTCATCAAAATAGATCTTAAGGGTAGCTTCTAATGCAGCCAATGTCATTTTATCTACACGGAAAGCCCTCGTGAGAGGATTCTTTTTCATAAGATCTATATATTTCTTTTTACCAATAATAATACCCGCCTGAGGCCCCCCCAAAAGCTTATCCCCACTAAAGGTAATGATGTCTGCCCCTGCATCAACACTTTCTTGTACAGTAGGTTCTTTTACAAGGCCATATTTAGAAAAATCTATGAAAGTGCCACTGCCAATATCTTCGATTACAGGGATACTGTGTTTTCTACCTAATCCAACGAGTTCTTTTAGCGTAACCTCTTCTGTAAATCCCAATATTTTATAATTGCTTGTATGGACCTTTAAAAGAGCTCCTGTGTCCTCTGTAATTGCTCGCTCATAATCAAATAAATGGGTTTTATTGGTGCTGCCAACCTCTCTAAGGAATGCACCACTCTGCTCCATTACTTCTGGTACTCTAAAGGACCCTCCAATTTCGACAAGCTGCCCTCTTGAAACAATTACTTCCTTGTTTTTTGCCATTGTACTCAAAACCAGTAGGACAGCAGCCGCATTATTGTTTACCACAAGTGCACTCTCTGCCCCTGTTAATTTCGTAATCACTTCTTCAATATGAACATATCTTGAACCTCTCTTCCCTGTCTTTACATCAATTTCAAGGGTAGAATAGTTGCAAGCTACGCTCCAGACAGCTTCTCTGATTTCTTCACTTAGTACCGCTCGTCCTAAATTTGTATGTAATATAACACCCGTAGTATTCACAACTTTTCTTAAGCTCATCTTATTTTTTTCATAAGCATCGTGAATAATCTTTTCTAATAAAGATGGATATGGAAGTTGGTATTGATCTATATTCACCTCAGAAAGCTGAGAAATTTCCTTGCGAATGTCTTCAATATTTTTACGAATGACATCCAAAACAACTACTCTAGGAATCGCCATCATTAATTCTTGAATTTGCTTTTCATTTAAAATATCATCAATTTTAGGTATTTGTGCGAATAAACTCTTTTTATCAGGCATAAACGTCACCTCACGTAAGATTTCTTTATGATACCCATTTTTGTCAGTAATCACATAAAATTATACCATAATATTGGGATTCAATGACCTAATTTAATTATATTCATTCCAATCTCTCTAAACAGATAAAAGAACACTTCGATCGAAGTGTCCCTTTCAACAAATGAGTTCATTCATCGTTAGCTGACATATATTGAAGAATTGCTCTTTTCAATCACTTCACCTATCATTGCAAACTCAACTGTTAAGTGCTGCTGGTAGTAGTCTAGCAAAGAATCTACTTGATCTTGAGGAACAGAAATCAAGAGCCCTCCAGAAGTTTGAGGATCGAATAATATATCCTGAATATGTTGAGGGACGCCATCATCAAGATGTATATATTCTGCAATATACTTTCTATTTGCATAAGCACCTGCAGGTACTAAACCCATTTTTCCATATGCAATGGTATTTTCCATAATGGGTACAGACCTATAATCTATCTTCAAACTCACATTACTCGCTTTCGCCATTTCATAGGCATGACCTAAAAGTCCAAAGCCTGTAATGTCTGTACAAGCGGTTGCGCCATATTTTTTCATTCCCTCTGCCGCTATATTATTCAGTACAGCCATAACGTTCATCACATGTTCGACTTGGGAGGCTGACAACAAATCTGCTTTAAGTGCAGTATTCAGTATTCCCATACCGAGAGGTTTGGTTAATATCAGCTTATGTCCTGGCTTTGCCATGGCATTGCTAATCACCTTGTCTGGATGAACAATCCCTGTAACAGATAATCCATATTTAGGTTCATTATCTTCAACTGTATGGCCGCCTACCAATAGGGCACCCGCTTCTTGAATTTTATCAGCTCCGCCTTTTAAAATCGCTGTAAGTATTTCCTGAGATAAACAATTTGGAAAACAAACGATATTCATAGCCAGCAATGGTTGACCTCCCATGGCGTAAACATCACTCAATGAGTTGGCAGCTGCAATTTGCCCATACATGTATGGATCATCCACGATAGGCGTAAAGAAATCCAACGTCTGTATAAGGGCAGTTTCATCATTTAATTTATATACAGCAGCATCATCTGAAGTTTCCAATCCTACCAATAGCTTGCTGTCATTAATCTTAGGTAAATGACACAGAACCTGTGCCAGGGTCCCAGGGCCCATTTTCGCAGCTCAGCCAGAGCTACTAGTCATTTCAGTAAGTCTTTTTTGCTCATTACTAGACATGCTCATATCACCTCCCTCATAGTTTAACATAGATGATCTGTAGTAGCAATTTTCACTTTTATCGAACGGTAATTTGGTCTTTCATTCCTTCAAACTTTTTTTCCCCAATACCTGATACTTTCATAATATCTTTTATATCCTTAAATTCACCTTTTTCTAGTCGATATTGAATAATTCTAGACGCTAATGCCTCTCCAATCCCATTTAGTTTCTCTAATTCTACAGCCGTGGCCTGATTAATATTTATTTTTCCTAAGTTTGTTACGCCTTGTCCCACAGCATTATTACTATCTTGAATTTCAATATTTTCTCCTATCTTCGGGACATATATTTGTTCTTCATCTTTCAATAATCTTGCTAAATTTATTTTCCTGCGATCTGCTGACTCAAGTAGTCCGCCAGCTGCTTCAATGGCATCTATAACCCTTGTTCCATCATCTAAAATGACCAAACCAGGTTTTATTACTTCACCTATTACATCAATAGCTATCTTTCTTTCCTTAATATCATTTTGTTCTATCATAATCTCAGGAGCTTCCTCAGATTCTTGCGTTAACGCTTCATTCTCCATTGTTATTTGTGGTTTATTTAGGGAGCTTATAAAATAGCTTCCTGCAAAATAAGTGATAATTAGCATTATAAATAGTACCAATATTATTTTTTCACGCTTTGTGAACACCATCATATCATCTCCCCATATTGTTTTAACGTAAAATTTCTACATTAATTTTATATATCCTTTTTTTTACATATTAGGATTAATTTTAATTTCCTTAAATTTTTCTATTTTTTTTGTTATACTATTATAGTACGTTTAAATTCTTGTTTGAGAGGTGGATCCATGCAGAGAAATAAAATCGGCATTTTTATCGTAATCATTATACTAATAAACACCTTTTTGCATCCAATGATAGCTTCAGCGTCTCCTCCAGACATCTCTGCTCCTAGTGGTATTCTTATTGATGCTGAAACTGGAGATGTTTTATATGAAAAGAATGCTTTTGACATTATGTATCCTGCCAGCACGACAAAAATTATGACTGCTATTCTTACCCTAGAGAACACACAACTTCAAGATATCGTTACGATTGATAAAGAAACACCCTTTACCGATGGCAACAGAATCTATGCCATTGAAGGTGAAACGTTCACGGTTGAACAACTGCTTTACGCGCTAATGGTTGAATCTGCAAATGATGCTGCTGTCGCTTTAGCTAAGCATGTTTCTGGCTCCGTTGAAGATTTTGCTAGACTTATGAATAAAAGAGCAAAAGAGCTCGGCGCGAAAAACACCCATTTTGTAAATCCAAATGGGCTACCCAATGATGAACATGTTACAACAGCATACGATCTTGCAATGATCGCAAAATATGCTATGACATTGCCTTCATTTCCTGATCTTGTTAAAACGGTTCGTTATCAGATCCCACCTACAGACAAACAACCTGAGACTCGCTACCTGAAATCTTCAAATCGCTTTCTGTGGGGTGTGGGTGGTAGCAATAAAATCAATTATAAAGGACAATGGATAAATATAAAATATGATATCGTCGAGGGGATAAAGACAGGATATACAATTAAAGCGCAGCAGTGCTTAGTGACCTCAGCAAAAAAGGATGGACATCGATTAATAGCTGTCGTGTTAAAGGCTCAGGGCACGAATATTTATACTGATACAAGAACGTTAATTGATTATGGCTTTGATAATTTTAGCTATATTAAGCTGACTGAAGGTGGCCAACCCATAAAAACAATACCTATAGAAGGTGGGCAAGAAGCTACTCTAGAAGTACTTACCCAGAAAGAACTATACAAGGCCTATCCTAAGGATGAAACATCCCCGCAGGTTAGTCAATCAATAAAGATTCTTGATAACCTTCGGGCACCTATTCAGCGGGGTGATGTCGTCGGCTCACTTATATTTTCATCTAATGGCAATCAATTAGGTAAAGTGAATCTTGTCGCTGCAAAAACTATTGAAGAACGAGAAGGTATTACCACCATATTTTTTAATGAGCAGAGTCCAGGAAAATATATCATGAAGTTCTTCATCATCTTACTGTCACTTTATATTGCTTGGCGAACCTATATTACTTGGCGGCGTCTTAACCATAGAAGATTTAAATCCTCAAGGCGGCCTATCATGGTAGACAGTGCACGATCTCCTATTTTCCATAAAAAAAACAAATCAAATTATAGAAAAATGTAAGGATGTTTAATAAAAAAAAAGCCGTTCAATCACGGCTTTTTTTTATTAATATAATCTATGGACAAATAGACCACTTCTAAGTTTTGGTTCAAACCAAGTTGATTTTGGAGGCATTACTTCACCTGCATCTGCAATAGATATTAGATCATCAATTGTTGTTGGATACATAGAGAAGGCAACAACCATATCTTTTGCAACGCGTTTTTCTAGTTCACCTAGTCCACGAATTCCTCCAACAAAATCAATTCGCTTATCTGTTCTCGGATTTTCAATTCCTAATATAGGTTGAAGCAAGTTCTTTTGCATAATAGATACATCTAATCGATCTACTGGATCTGTATCATCATATGTCCCTTCCATTGCTGTAAGCTTATACCATGTATTGTCTAGATACATTCCAAACGTATGCTTTTGCTCAGGCTTGTACTGCCCTTCACCGTTATAAACTTCTACATTGAATTTTTCTTTTACTTTGTTTATAAACTCTTCACTTGAGAAGCCATTTAAGTCCTTTACTACTCTGTTATAATCCATGATAAACAAATCTTCATCTGGGAATATTACTGACATGAAAAAATTAAACTCTTCATTTCCAGTATATTTTGGGTTCTGTTCTCTTCTCTTTAAGCCTACTTTGACAGATGACGCTGAACGATGATGTCCATCAGCAATATATAAATAGTCTATACTGGCAAAAATATCGTGTATTCTACTTACTAACTCTTGATTATCGAGAACCCAAAAAATATGTGTAATACCATCATCTGAAGTGAAATTGTAAACTGGTTTGTGGAACTTAATCCAGTCATTAACAATCGTATTCACTTCTTTATTAGACTTATAGGTCAAGAAAATTGGTTCTGTGTTAGCATCACAGTAATCGAAATTATTGATCCGGTCTACTTCTTTCTCAGGTCTTGTAAATTCATGCTTCTTGATAATATCATTCATATAATCATCAATGGAGGTACAACCCACGATACCTGTTTGTACTCTACCATCCATAATTTGTCTATAAATGTAAAACATTGGTTGGCCATCTTGGAATAATATGTTATCTTCAATCATTTTGTCTAAGTTATGTCGAGCCATTTCATAAACCTTTGGATCGTAGGCATCTACAGAATCATCCAAATCAATTTCCGATCTCCCAACATGTAAAAAACTATAAGGATTTCCCTTTGCCATTTCCTTTGCCTCTTCCCGATTCATTACATCATACGGAAGGCATGCTACTTTATCCGCTAACTCTTGTTTTGGTCTTATTCCTTTAAACGGTCTAACAACAGCCATTCTTCATCCTCCTATTTAAAAAAGTTTGTGATAATCTCAACGATTTCTTCTCCAATTCTCATTTGGGCCTCTCCAGTAGATGCGCCAATATGAGGGGTTAAGGATATCTTATCATGGGTATATAATGCTTCATTTTTCGTTGGTTCTTCTTCAAACACATCAATAGCTGCAGCAGCTACTTTTCCAGAATCCAGTGCTTCCAGAAGAGCCTTTTCGCAAACTACGCCGCCTCGGGCAGTATTTATTACATATACACCATTCTTCATCATCTCGAACTGTTCTTTTCCAATAACAGCCTTCCCCCCTGGACCTGCAGGAATATGAAGTGATATAAAATCAGACTGAGCTAATAATTCATTAAAAGGCATGTATGTATATTCATCAGCACCTTCAACTTTACCTGACCTATTCGTATAAATCACGTTCATTCCTAAGGCTTTGGCTCTTTTAGCAGTTTCTCTGGCAATTCTTCCGAATCCAATTAAACCAAGCGTTTTCCCGCCTAACTCTATTCCTTCATAATGTTTCTTATTCCATTTACCGTCTCTCATGGTAACGTTTGCAATATGAATATGTCTGGCTATGGCAAACATATGTCCAATCGCCAACTCTGCTACAGAAGCACTGCTCGCTAACGGTGTGTTCATCACTTTTATGCCGTTTTCCATAGCGTACTCTACATCAATATTATCTACACCTACTCCACCTCGAATAACCAGCTTAAGCTGCTTCGTTTCCAGGGCTGCATCGATAATCGGCTTTCTTACCTTAGTAGCAGATCTAACGACGATGGCATCAAATTCTTTAATCTTTTCCATTAATACATCTGGTTCATAAAACTCTTCAACAACTTCAAACCCTGCGTTCTTAAGAGCTAAAACACCACTTTGTTCCATTCCATCTGTAATTAAAATTTTTGCCACTTTGATTCCTCCTACTATAATCCTAAGATTTCTTCGATAATAGACAATAATGTTTTAATGTCTTCAATCGTAGTTTCAGCCATATGGGCAATTCTAAAAGTAACATCCTTTAAATCACCATAGCCGTTAGAAATCATGTACCCTCGTTTACCTAACTCTTTATTTAAATCACTAACACTGATATTTTTTGTGTTTTTCACTGTTGTTAATGTATTTGATGCATATTGATCTTCTGCCAGCATCTCGAACTTATCTTTTGCCCAAGCGCGAACATACTTCGCCATTTCAAGATGTCGTTCAAAACGGTTATCTAGACCTTCAGCTAACATTTTGTCTAATTGATAGTCCAATGCATACATGTGAGGCAGAGATGGTGTTGATGGATATTGGTGATCTTTCTTTTGAACGTAGTTATATAAATCTAACAGATCAAAATATAAGCCTCTATTTTCAACTTGCTTTGCTGCTTCAATAGCCTTTGGCGAGAATGAACAAATGGCCATTCCTGGAGGTAAACCTAAACACTTCTGAGTAGATGTAATACATATATCCACACCTAGCTTATCCACTTCAATTTTCGTACCCCCTAGGGAACTTACTGTATCTAAGCAAAAAATCACATCGGGATATTTTCTAATTACTTCTGCAATTTCTTCAACAGGATTCATAATACCAGTTGATGTTTCGTTATGAGTAATTGTCACTAAATCATATTTTCCTGTAGAAAGTGCTTCTTCTACCATTTCAGGAGTAGTAGGTTTTCCTAATTCTGATGAGAATTTATCAGCTGGTACACCATTCGCTGTAGCCATCTTATACCATCTGTCACCAAAAGCACCTACTGAAAAGACAGCCGCTCTTTTTCTTGTACAAGATCTTACAGCACCTTCCATAAGACCACTACCAGAAGACGTAGATAAAAGGATAGCGTTTTCCGTGTACATAACCTTTCTCATTTTTTCAGTAATACTCTTTTGTAGCTCAGAAGCGTCTTTTGTTCTATGCCCAATCATCGGCGTAGCTAGCTTTTGTAGAACATCCTCAGCCACATCAACAGGTCCAGGAATGAATAATCTTTTATGCATTTTAAACCCTCCTATGTATAATTTATTTAATAGAGAGATTTTCTCCCTATCCTTCCTAAGTTGCCCATTCTATAATACCATTATTAATGATTCGACTCAATATCTATTATTTATACTTTTTTTAACAAGCTCATATCTAAAACATATTGTAGCTATAAAAAAGCGGCCAATAATATTATTGACCACTTTTCTATATCATAATCTTTTAAATGAAAACACTATAAAATCATTGCCACTGCTTCAATCTCAATATTCGCATCCTTCGGAAGTCTTGCTACTTCAACACAAGAACGGGCGGGCTTGTCTTCTGGGAAGTACTCACCGTATACTTCATTGATTTGTGCAAATTGGCTCATATCCTTGATGAATACAGTTAGTTTTACTGCATTTTTTAATGATGTGCCAGAAGATTTTAAAATTGCTTCCACGTTCTCTAAGCATTGGCGAGTTTCTGCTTTGATATCATTGATAATCATCTCTCCAGTAGTTGGATTTACAGGTAACTGTCCTGAAGTAAAAACCAAATTCCCTGCTTGAATTCCTTGAGAATAAGGACCTATTGCTGCTGGAGCCTGCTCTGTTTGAATAATTTTCTTTTCCAAATTAAAACCTCCTATTGCTTATTTACTCTGATCTCATCAAGATAATTATAAATTGTATATCTTGATACACATAGCACTTTCGCCACATAATCTATCGCACCCTTGATTAGAAAAGCCCCCTGTTCATCTAAGCGCTTAACAATATTTACTTTTTCGTCTTTACTCATATATGCAACTGGTTTTCCGAGTTCCTCCAATGTATTGGTAACGATACTGCTTAATACATCATTCACACTGTTACTTAAATAATCACTCTGCTTCAAGTCTTCTTTATTTTCAGTCTGTGTAAGCTCTTGAATTGCATTTTGAGCGACAATTAATTCAGACATATCAAAATTGATACATAGACATCCAATTACTTGTCCGTTATCATCATTAATGAACATCGTACTTGATTTTAGTGCCCGACCATCGGTACTTTTCCCTGTATAGTTGAGAATACTATCATTGGTATTCCCTTTACGAATTGCCTGTAGGCCAACTTCAGTCATAGGGCTTCCAAGGCTTCTTCCTGTAACGTGCCCATTCTCAATAGCAATAATTGAACTCTGAAAATTATTGAAATCATGAAGCACAACCTCACAGTTTTTACCAAATGTTTTTGCAATGCCTTCGACAATAGGCATAATACTCTTCAATATAGGATGAATACTTGTGCTCATCTAAATCCCCCTTTGTTCGACTCTTTTTATTTTCTTATTTATAAAATATCAACATTCTCAAAGGTCGCATCTTTCCAAACTCTCTCCAAATTATAAAAATATCTTTCATCCTCTATAAATACATGTACCACCACAGACATGTAGTCTAATAAAATCCAAGTACCATCGTTATAACCTTCCTTATGATCCAGTATAATGCCAATTTCTTCTAGCTTATCTACAACAGCATCAGCAATTGCCTTTGCATGGGTTGTAGAAGTACCATGAGCTATTACAAAATAATCTGCAAAACTTGAAACATGTTGAATATTTAGCAAAGCAATATCTCGTCCCTTTTTTTCATCAATTGCTTTGACAATACTCATCGCCATTTCTCTAGATTCTCTATGCATGTATAACCTCCTAATTAAATAAGATATGTCAACCTTTAGAAAGAGATCAGAGCAAGTATTGTTAGGTAAGCTATGTATAATAGCATTAATAACACGCCATCCAGTCTTCCTAGTTTACGATTAGCTGTTCCACCAATCACAAGAATTGTCATTAATAAAGCTGCAAAAGGTACATCTAACGCTAGTGTTTGAGGAAAATCCATAATATTTTTTCCAAACACTTCAAAATTTCTTGACGAAATAATTAAACCATTTTCCGCAATGATTGATGAAGTACCAAGCACCATGGTTAAGTTGAGAATATTGGCTCCAATAATATTGCCTATTGAAATTCCTTCATGCCCTTTGATCATTGCAATGAGGGCAGTAGTTAGTTCTGGTAATGAAGTACCCAATGCAATAAGGGTCAAACTTACGATCTGTTCAGGTATATTTAAAATTTCAGCAATTCGTACCCCATTATCTACGAGTAATCTGGCCCCTAAAATGATGCCTCCAGCACCAATAATAAACTTAGCTGCATTCTTTAATAATGCAGTACTAAAACTTTTCTCTTGAAATCGAACAGTATATCTATCCTCTTTATGGGTATATACTTCAAAGATATTTATTATTATATATATTATTAAAAGGATAAGCAATACAAATCCTTCAATTCGGCTAATCTGTCGATTAAAAGCCATCATGTATACAGTTCCTACAGCACCGAGCATTAAAAATCCCTTTATACTAAAAAATCTTCTACGGATTGGTATTGGTGATATAATGGCACACATGCCTAAGATAAGGCCAATATTACATATTGTCGAACCGATCGCATTACCTATAGACATATCTATATGACCATCTAATGTTGCAATCATAGAAACAAAGAGTTCTGGCAATGTTGTTGCAAGACTTACTAAGGTGGCTCCAATTAAAACGCTCGGAATTCCGGTCACCTTTGCAATCCAAACTGCTGCATCAACAAATAAGTCTCCTGCTTTAATTATTATAAACAATCCAGTAAAAAACAAAACATAAATCATCATATTTTCCATGTAGTCAGCTCCTTCTTTTTCATGCATGTTAATATATACACGGCTACATGATGACATATTCCCTCTGGCAACATAAATAAAAATAGACACTATATCAGTGTCTATTCTTTCCAATCACTTCCTACAATTATGGTTATTTCAGCCTCAGCATCTGGGTTAAGATCTGTTTCGATATCTTTAACATCCAGTAGCTTAGCAATCTTTTTCGCTTCGCTTGCTTTGTTTTTTCGATCATAAACATGGGTTTGGCTGTATTTCATGCCATTAATATTATTAATATTTACCACATTATACCCTTCATCTTTTAACTTTTTTCCGACCTTCGTCGCAAGTCCTGCTACCCCTGAACCGTTAAGTACTTCTACAGTAGCCTTGCTTGTAACCTCTTGTTCTTCTTTCTTCTGAATAATGCTACCGATTATACCATTAGATGCTTTCTCTGTCTCATATTGTAAGCCTTCCAGCATTGTATTCATTTTTTCCTTATCAGCAATGAAATACCATATGCCACTGATTAACTTTGGTTCTCCCGGAATGGTTAACATATTAATGCTATCCATATTTATACCTGGGGCCTGGGCTGCATAAGATGCAATGGCTGAGGCAGGCATATTTGTGTCTACATAAGTGCCAAAAGTTTTTGCAAGTTTAGGTAATTTTAGAATCGTTTGAGGACTCAAAAGCTTGTCGGCAACTGCTTTTAAAAATGTATGCTGTGCTTCAATTCTTCCTAAATCTTGATCAGTATATCCTTTTCTAAAGCGAACAAACTGCATTGCTTTATCTCCATCTAACACCTGCAAGCCCTTCTGAAGATTAATCTTCAGTGGTGGATCTGCATATGGATCTGTATACTTCATATTCATTGGTACATCGACTTCTACACCGCCAAGATCATCTACAATTTGACCTAGGGCCTTGTAATCGATTCTGACATAATAATCCACATTTATTCCTAGAAAATCCTTAACCGTTTTCATTGCAAGATCTATTCCGCCGTAAGCATGGGCATGATTAATCTTATCTTGTCCCTTATGTCCTCGGATAATTACTCTGGTATCTCTAGGAATAGAGATGATATTAACTGCTTTTGTTTTGGGGTCAAAATTTGCAACCATGATGGTATCAGTTCGTACACCATTCGCATTTTTGGCATCCTTTGCATCTACCCCTACAATGAGTACATTTACAGGTTCATTGCCGCGGGGTGCATCCTCAGGTATTGTCTCGTTTTCTGAACCGGCCCCACTGCTGATGCTATTCAAAAAAATATATAGTCCCGTACCCATCATTAACGCAAAACATACAAAGGCAACCACTAAAATTTTAAAAAACTTTTTCATTTACTCACTCCTGTTCCAATCTCCTTCATACATAGAAGTGAATTTCTAGCCGAGATTGTATCATGATGTATTAATTTACCCTGGGAGATAAGGTGGGAAATTGTTCGATCTGTAGCCATTAAAGTGGCTTTATCTAAATTAGATAAAGCCACTTTTCTTAATTCATCAACGCCTGGAAAATTCCTGTTTGGCTCAATGTAATCCGCTAAATAGATGATTTTTTCTAATAGTGTCATACCCTCTCTTCCCGTGGTATGATACCGAATTGCATCTAAAATTCCTTGATCCTGAATACCAAACGCTATGCGAGCAAATTCTCTGCCAACAACAGCATGCATTAATTCGGTTTGCTTTTTTGTCACACTATCTATGATTATATCAAATTCATCAACATAATTCAACATTTGTTGCTTATTTAAATCTTTCGCACAGTCATGCACTAATCCTGCTACACTTGCTTTATCTACGGTACAGCCGTATCTTTTTGCTAAAAATATTGCTGTTTCCTGCACACCTAAGGAGTGCAAATATCGCTTGGGACTTAATAAAGATTTCAAATCTTGCTGAATTTTTTTAATATCCATACTTTTTACTCCCTTATCGGTATAGTCCATTTTTATAAATATAGTATTCAACAGATTCAGGAACAAGATATTTTATTGACTGATTCTGAGTGACTCTTCTTCTAATATCCGTCGACGATATTGCCAATGCAGGAACATCCATTTGATATATATCTGCTTTGTATTTTTTTTGTAGTTCCTTAATTTTTCTATCTACAAAAGGTGATTCTAAACCAGGCCTGGTAGCTGCGATGAAGTGGCATATGTGCAATAGTTCATCTACATCTTTCCAAGTCTCTATATCGCAAATTGCATCTGCACCTGTTATGAAAAATAATTCTGTATTATCTTTATAAATCTGCTTTAACTTCTTAATTGTATGAATTGTATATGAAATACTAGCGTCTTCTATTTCAATCTTGGATACTTCAAAGTAAGGATTTGTTACTGTGGCAAGCAATGCCATAGCATATCTATGCTTTGAATCAGATACCGGTAAGCCAGTCTTATGAGGAGGAATACCAGCAGGTATGAAAATCACCTTATCTAGATTATATTCACATCTTATCTGTTCAGCAATAACCAGATGTCCATGGTGTATTGGATCAAAGGTTCCACCCATGACGGCTATTTTCTCCATTTTTTCACTTTTTTTATAGATTTCATTTTGCTTTTTCTCTGCTTGTTTTATGATTGTTTCTATATCCATCTGATTACACCTCTTTGGGTTTATCTTCTAATTTGATAATTATACACCATTTTATTCATAATTTGAAGTGTCATTTCAATTGTCTTAACTTTGGGTTGACTTTAGTAACAAATAATACATTTATATATAAATAAAAATCGGGTGTGACCCCGATCTTTTTACTGTCATTTTATTTTAATTAGGCAGCTGAATCTTTGGATTCTCCTTGGCCTTTCGATATAGCACAAATTTATTCCCAATTGCTTGGACAAATTCCGATTCAGTTAATTGGGCAACTTCATTCGCTGCATCCTTTGTATTTAAAAGACTTGTTTCAAGGACATGAATCTTTATTAATTCCCTTGCTTCTAATGCCTCATTTAATTGATTGATGAAGCTTTCAGTAATACCCATCTTACCGATTTGGGTAATCGGCTTTATTGTATTCGCTAAACTCTTAAGATAACTCCTTTGTTTCCCTGTAATCAAAATAATCCTCCTTTAAACTTCAACCTCTTTTCTAGCCTTGCGTCTATGAATTTCATAGTTTTTACTACCTTTTTTCCAGCCACTTCTCTCTTTATTTTCGAGCATTTGGTTTGTATGGCATTCATTAATAACAAAATCATTTTTTTCTAGACAGAAATATGCATGTGTTCCCTGTTTACAATTCTGGCAATTTAAGCAGCTCATACTAAATCTTGTACCCCCATATCAAAATTAATCATAGTATTCGAACTCAAAATCATACATTTTAACAGTATCTCCATCTTGAACACCCATTGCTTTTAATTCATCCACAATACCCCTCTTTCTAAGAAAATTCTGGAAATATCTTAATGAATCCATATCTTGAAAATTGGTTGAGTTGATAAGTTTTTCTACTGGTCTTCCTTCTACAACGTAGTAATCATTTTCTCTTCTAACAACAATTTTATGATTTTCGTTTTCGTCAGGTGTATAGTATTTGAAAATTTCAGTTTCATCGTATATAGGTATTTCCTTAATTTCATCAAGTTTGTTGGCTACAAAAGATAACAATTCTCCAAGACCTTTATTGGTAGCAGCAGATATTGGAAACACTTCATACCCTAGGGCTTTCATCGCTGCTTCAAAATCATTATATACGTCTTGAGATTCTAATAAATCTACCTTGTTCGCTGCTATCACTTGATATTTTTTTGACAAACGTTCGTCGTAATGCCTTAATTCATCATTGATTCTATGAAAATCTTCAATGGGGTCTCGGCCCTCTGAACCAGAAATGTCGACAACGTGAACAAGTAACTTGGTACGTTCAACGTGTCTTAGAAATTCTAATCCCAACCCTACACCTTGATGAGCACCTTCAATTAACCCCGGAATATCTGCCAAAACAAAACTTTTATTATGCACTTCAACGACACCTAGGTTTGGTGTAATCGTTGTAAAGTGATAATTCGCTATCTTCGGTTTAGCACTGGTAACTACGGATAGCATCGTAGATTTACCTACATTCGGAAAGCCTACTAACCCAACATCCGCTAGCAACTTTAGTTCTAATATAACAAAACGTTCTTCTGCATGACCGCCACTTTCTGCAAAATTGGGAGCTTGTCTAGTAGCCGTAGTGAAATGAACATTGCCTTTCCCGCCTTTACCACCCTTTGCGATGATGGCCCTCTCTCCATGGTTTGTTAAATCAGCAATAATTAGATTCGTTTGCTCATCTCGAACAATTGTCCCAGGTGGAACCTTTAATACTAGATCCTGGGCATCTCTGCCGTGCATCTTTTTAGCTTTTCCTTTTTCCCCTTCTTCTGCTATGTATTTCTTCTTATAGCGAAAATCCATCAATGTACGGAGTCCCTCGTCAACAACAAAAACAACATCGCCGCCTCTTCCGCCATCTCCCCCATCAGGGCCTCCTGCTGGAACATACTTCTCCTTACGGAAAGAAACCGATCCATCGCCACCCTTTCCGGATTTTACAAATATCCTTGCTTTATCTACAAACATTATATATCACCCTTAGTCCATTCTTCAATATTTTCATTTCAATATGCGCATTTCCTTCTTTTACTAATAAACTTATTATACCAACTGTTTCTATGGTGTCAACTATTTTTATTATGCCCACATTTATCACTTATAACCTGAAGAAAAATAATTGAAATGAACACGACCATAAAAAAAACCCCATATAAGGGGTTTTTTTATTCAGCAGCTACAGCTGTTTCTCTTGGGTATACACTTACTTGTTTCTTATCTTTTCCTTTTCTTTCGAACTTAACCACGCCGTCCGTTGTTGCAAACAACGTGTCGTCGCCACCTCTACCCACGTTATTTCCAGGGTGGATCTTCGTACCTCTTTGTCTTACAAGGATACTTCCTGCATTGACAAATTGTCCGTCAGCTCTTTTAACACCTAGTCTTTTCGCTTCGCTATCACGACCGTTTTTGGAGCTACCTACCCCTTTTTTACTCGCAAAAAGCTGAAGATTCATATTAAATAACATTACTTACACCTCCCTATCATGGAGTTCTATATACTTAGAATACATATTATGCGTAGCTTTCATACCAATCAGCATCGTACTCAGAATTAGATCGGCCTGAACCAACAATTTATCGGAAAGATTGTTTGGGAGCTTACAGCTAATCCATCCGTCTTCCATTTCATATATAACGTGAATGGATAACAGATCATGCAATGCTAAGATTGCAGTCTGAGCCAACACCGAAATGCTTGCACACACTATATCTTGGCCATACTCAGCTGCATTGGCATGTCCTTCCACAGTATATCCTATAACTCTCTTATGGATATCTCTTTCAATGATAATCTTAATCATGGATCATCAACCTATCCATTGATACTTTCAATTTTTACTTTTGTATACGGCTGACGATGTCCTTGCTTCTTTCTATAGTCTTTTTTAGACTTATATTTGAAAACGATAATTTTAGGAGCTTTACCATTCTCAACTACAGTTGCAGAAACTTTCGCGCCATTTACTGCTGGAGATCCTACAGTTAACTGACCATCCTTTGATAAAACCAATACCTTATCAAATTCTACAGTATCACCTTGAGTCACATCTAACTTTTCAATAAAAAGTGTGTCACCTTCTTGAACTCTGTATTGTTTTCCACCTGTTTCAATAATAGCGTACATTATTACACCTCCTCTAACCAGTCTCGCCAAATCCAAGGTACTTACGTTTAAAACCCGATTTGAGCGGCTTCCTACAAATAAAAATGATACCATACTCCTATTCAAAAGTCAATGATTCTCTAAAAAAACTATAAAAGACTTTGAATTTTATCGAGTTTCCCCATGCTTCTCGTATGGATTTCATCATTATGTATGTTTTCAGAAGCTTTCAGATATATTTTTAATTTGGTTTCCTTCTCTAAATCACTGATAAAATAATTGTTATCTTCAGTTAGCACAGACAAAACCGTCGGGTTTATTTCGAACAAAACCGCTTCTGCATTTGTATGATAGGAAATCCTTCGAACTTCTTTCTCAAGATTATGGATAACGGTATATTCAGAAAGAACTTTTCCTGTCCCATCACAATATGGACATTTTTTCTGAAGGATCGAATCGATTCTCTGCCTCACCTTTTTTCTTGTCATTTCCAAAAGTCCAAGTTGTGTCATACCTAATATATTTGTTTTCGTTCGATCTTTAGCTACTGCCTTCTCTAATATATAAAGCACTTCTTTCTCTGCATCTTTGTTTATCATATCTATGAAATCTACGATTATAATACCACCAATATCTCTTAGTCGTAGTTGTTTTGCAATTTCCTTTGCAGCTTCCTTATTAATCTTAACTACCGTATCATCAAGATCTGTACTTCCAACATACTTACCAGTATTTATATCAATAGAAGTCAGGGCTTCTGTCTGATCGATAATAATATATCCACCACTTTTTAGCCATATTTTTCTAGAAAGCGCATTCTTAATCATGGTTTCAATTTGATAATGTTCATAAATATCTACTTCAGATTGAAAATACTCTACACGATCTTTAAGATGAGGCGAAATTAGTTCTACAAAATCTAGTGTAGATTTATACTTTTCTCGATCATTCATGATAAAACGTTCAATATCATTACTAAACATATCCCGCACAGTTTTTTGAAGCAGATCCAGATCCTTATGTATCACTCTAGGCGCAAATCCTAAGTGTCTTTCACGATCAATTTTTTGCCAGAGCTTAAGCAAAAATTTTAAATCTTCTTTAAGCTCTTTTTGCTCTTTGCCTTCAGCAGCTGTCCTTGCAATCACACCAATATGTTTAGGTCTTATTTCTTCTACAGCTTGCTTTAGTCTCTCTCGTTCGTCCTCAGACTCTATTCTCCTAGAGATACCGACATAATCTACATGGGGCATCAAGACCAGGTATCTGCCAGGTAAAGTTAAATGGGTTGTGATTCGTGCTCCCTTTGTTCCAATGGGTTCTTTTATCACCTGCACAATGATTTCTTGTCCCCCTTTTACAACATCACGAATAGATATGTCCTTTGTAGAAATATCATGATTCTCAGTCATATAAGGCGGAATAGCATCTTTTACATATAGAAATGCATTTTTATCTAACCCAATATCTACAAATGCAGCCTGCATGCCTGGCAGAACATTGGTAACTCTTCCTTTATATATATTTCCTACGATTCTCTTCGTGTCTTCTCTTTCTACGTATATTTCAACGAGTTCCCTATTTTCCATCAAGGCTACCCTTGTTTGATTTAAACTAGAGTCTACAATTATCTCATTCATTCCAATATCCCCCTGTAAGAATAAATTTTTAGCCGTTGATTTCTAAGGGCGTTATTAGGGTGTCTCCAACGAGTGTATATAATTCTAGTCTATGCACTCTAACCTGATCAAGTATTATCGGCACTTCCATATCATGTATGAATTTTTCAATTAAAACTTCTGGTTTAAGATTACCCTTACTTCCTGTTGCCAACATCAGTTTAAATATGATGGACCTTCCACTATGCTCTAAAAGCTCCATTTTATAGATAAATCCTTTAATATCAATTTCCTTAGTGACATTTCTGCCATTTTTCTTTGATACCTTGTGAATGATTATTTCCTCAAGATCCATAAAGTCTTTAATGGCAACTTCGATGGTATTCTGTGTGGTATCATTCTCTAATGGGCAACTTACAATATAACTTGAAGCATCAACAATCGCCATTAATGCAGGTGTTTTTGCTTCAATATTCTTAGCTGATATAATCTTAATTCCTTCTGGCAGCTGTCTGTTTACACGATCGACAAAACTATCGGGCTTGAGTTCTTCATCTAGCTCTACGTCCATATATTCACCCTCGCTGGAAAGGCCAATTGGCACCGCTGTCGCAAAGGAAATCTTCGGATGGGGATTAAAGCCTTGAGAAAAAGATAGTTTAATATCGGCTCTTCTGAGGGCCCGCTCCATTAATCTTAGCAAATCAAGATGGGATATAAACTTCATAAGGTCATTTTTGACAAATTTAACACGCAATTTACTCATTAACATACACCACCTATAAACCCTTGATTTATACCACAACCTGTGCAGCTTGTTCGACAGTCGTGGGTCAAGACAGCCTCTTGGGCTCTTTCGTTTTCTTTTTTCAAATATTGTTTCGTAATCCCTATTTCTATATGCTCCCAGGGCAACATCTCTTCATAGCTGCGCTTCCGACTTGCATAAAAGTGAGGATCAATATTACAATCTTCAAAAGCTTTCATCCATTGATCATATTTAAAGAAATCATGCCAGCCATCAAACTTACAACCATTTTCCCATGCTTTAATAAGTACCTCTCCTAGCTTTCTATCTCCTCTTGCAAAAACGCCTTCGAGAAAGCTCGTTTCGGTATGATGGTAGCTGTACTTAATGTTTTTATGCCGCAATTTTCCTTTTAAGTATATTTGTTTTTCTCTTAATGTTTCAATAGAATCTTGAGCCTCCCACTGAAAAGGAGTAAACGGCTTTGGTACAAAGGAAGAAGTACTAATCGTGACATTTAATCCTTTGTTTCTCTTTTCCTTTGGTACTTTATAATAGGTTTCAACTACCTTATGGGCTAAATCTACAATTCCATCTAGGTCCTCGTAGGTTTCTGTAGGCAGTCCTATCATAAAATAGAGCTTGACATTATTCCAACCCAAAGAAAATGCATTTTCCATGGCTTGAATTAGGTCTTCTTCTGTTACCCCCTTATTAATCACATCGCGTAATCTCTGGGTTCCGGCTTCTGGAGCAAAGGTAAGTCCTGTTTTTCTGATCTTTTGGATTTCTTCAATCAGTTGCAGCGTGAAAGAATCAAGCCTAAGAGAAGGTAATGAAAGACCTACCTTTTGTTCGCCATATTTATCTATTAAATGTCTGATTAAATCATTTAAGCCAGAATAATCACTGGTGCTCAATGAAGAGAGAGACAATTCTTCGTATCCTGTATTATTGATGATCTCATGGGCCAAATCTTTTACCTTGTCAACAGAACGTTCTCGGACAGGTCTATAAATCATGCCCGCTTGGCAAAATCTACACCCCCGTGTACAACCTCTAAAAATCTCAACCATCGCACGATTATGTACCACATCAATAAATGGGACAATAACCTTTTCAGGAAAATATACATCGTCTAAATTTTTAATAATTCTTTTAGAAATTTTATTAGGCGCATTGTCACTTAATGGAACAAAGGCGTCAAGTGTTCCATTTTCATGATACTCTACCCTATAGAACGATGGTATGTAGACACCCTTTATGCCTGCAATAGAATGATAAAAATCTTTTTTATTCCTTCCTGAATGTTTCCAAAGCTTATATTTGTCAAGAAGCTCTAAAATAACCTCTTCTGCCTCTCCGAGAACAAAAATATCAACAATATCAGCAATGGGCTCAGGATTATAGGCACACGGTCCACCTGCGATAATGATCGGATCCTCCATACCTCGTTCATTACTCCGTAAAGGGATATTTCCTAATGCCAAAATATTTAAGATATTTGAATAGCTCAGTTCATATTGCAATGTAAATCCAATAAAATCCAGTTCATGAATGGGACTATGAGTTTCAAGGGTAAAAAGAGGCATTTCTTTTTCCTTTAATAATCCTTCCATATCTGCCCATGGCGAGAAGATTCTCTCACAATATATCTCATTTTGATTGTTTAAAAGATTATATAGAATATGCATGCCCAAGTGTGACATACCAACCTCATATACATCGGGAAAAGCAAATCCAAAACGTATATCAACTTGATTTAAGTCTTTTTTCACACTATTTAGCTCATTTCCAATATATCTGGCTGGCTTTTCAACTTTATAAAGTAGTTCATCTAAATCAATTTTTGTCATTTATTATCCTCCTACAACGCTTCATCTTATCTTTAGTATTTGTATACTATGTTGCATAAATACCTAAATTTTCTTCATTAGCATAGTATTACTATTGTACCATTTTACCTATTTATTAACAACTTTTCTAGGGGCACATTTATGCCATGTGTAATCATTCCTTCGAATACTTCAGTTTCTGTTAAATAACCCATGGGCTTACATTTCCTATCCATAACCATAACGATATGATATTTCTTCGGTAAGAACTGATCCATTATTTCTTTTACAGGTGTATCCTTTACCGCAACTAGCTGCTTAGTACTTAGAACACCCTTCGAAAGAAGTGACTGTTTTTTTTGTGTTATTTCTTTTATAAAGATAAAAGCTGCCATCCTATACTCTCTTTGGGCAGCAATATATAAGAAAACAGCTATACCTGACAAAAAAATATTTAAATAATTATATCTTATCATGTAGCCACCAAGCAAAAAAATAGCAACACTACAAAGCTTTGATATATTAACAATTATCTTTGTTGCCTTTTTAAAACCAATGAAATACGCTAAATAAGCCCTTATGATCCGGCCGCCATCTAAAGGAAGAATGGGTATTAAATTAAAAATCCCTATCATCACATTTGAAAAGACAAAAAAGACAATTCGTTCATTTTGTATGGACAATCCATAATACATATAATAACCAATAAATGCCATAAGAAGGTTTGCTATAGGTCCTGCAACAGCTATGAAAATCTCATCTTTTGGATTGATGCTAATCAATTCTTCAACTCTTGCAACGCCACCAAATGGAAAAATCTCAATATCATGAATATGGTACCCCAATATTTTTGCGACTATTGTATGGCTCAATTCATGGAGAAAGACAATAATAAACGAAATAATTGCATTCTCTATGTATCCAAAAATAAAAAAAATGATGAATGTAAAACATAACAAATAGTTAATTTTTATTTCAATTCCAGCTATTTTAATAAATGTCATTCATAGGCCACCTACTATCTTAAAGACTGGTTTTATCAAAATTGATATATACCTCAGGATCCACCTCTTGATCATTTATCCAAAGCAAAAACTGCAGCGCGCTATCCTCAGTTTTAGAATTACTCAGTTTTCCCAGTTCCTGCCCACTTTTAACGCTCTCACCTTTGTTCACAAAAATTTCTTCACAATTTCCATAGAGTGCACTTACGTTCTCACCATGCTGGATTTTGATAAACTTTCCAAAACTTTTACTCTCACCTACTTCGATGATTTCTCCATCTGTAATCGATACAATACTCCTGTTTGTTCCTGGCATAATCTCAATCCCTAGCTGATATGTTTTTGTGTTTAATACAGGATCGATACTTTCACCATGTCTCGTAATGATCATGCCTTGAGTTGGAGCAAGAAGTGTGAGTCCATCAATCTTCTCTTTCCCCATATTGTTAAATACATTTGCAGCTTTATGAGGAAGTGTCGGAACCGTCTGGGCGTATTTCAATATTTGTTTGCCCGTCTGTTTAAAATCTACTTCCTTGTTTAATGTCGTTTTTACTATATCAACTGCTTTGTTCGTAAAGGGTAAGTTAATCGTCTTCATTAAGATAGCTAGCAATACGATGCCCATACAAATTATTATTTTCTTCAATGTTTTTCTGTAAAAATTTTCACCTTTTCCAGCTGTAGTTAAGTACGGATTTATTCTTTTAGGATAATTGTTCATCCTCAGTCTATCATATTTCATTCTTCCAAATGATTTATTCATAAATACCCTCCTTATGTTATGATTATTATAATATATTTTTTATTTTGATGATTTATTACAATAGGAGCCTATTTTATGTACAAACACTGAAAAACATTAAAAAGAATTCCCTCCAGTGCTAATTGCTGCTAGAGGGAATTCTTTTTAATATATTCTCTTCTTTTTTCTCTTTTCCTAAAATCGATGAAATTAATATACTAAACTCAAATAGCAACAACATTGGTCCAGCAAGAAGCATCTGTGATATTACATCTGGAGGTGTCAATATTGCAGCAACAATGAATACTAATAAAATCACTATTTTTCTATTCTTGCGCAATGTTGGGGCAGAAATTAACTTGAATCTCGTAAGTAATGCAACCAACATTGGCATTTCGAATACGAGTCCGAAGGAAAGTAGTATTGAGCTAATAAATCCAATATAGCTTCCAAAAGAAATCATAGGTTCGATATCTTCAACCTTAATATTAGCAAAAAATTCAATTGTTATTGGCAAAATGATTTTATATGCAAAGGTCGTTCCTGCAATAAAGAAGAAGACCCCAGCAAATAAAGAAATCAACATAATTCTTTTTTCCGACTTCTCTAGACCCGGTTTTATAAATAACCAGATTTGATAAAAGGTAATAGGAGATGAGATAATAAGCCCTGCAACTAGTGATATTTTCACATAGGACAAGAACAGTTCAGGGGGGGACAGATACACAAATTCCAACTGACTTGCTGGTTTTAGTATGTCTTGTATCGCCCTATCTACGTATAAGAAGCATATGCTGCTCGTACCAATGATTACTATTAAAATTATAAAAAGACGTTTGCGCAACTCAGCCAAATGCTCAGTCAAAGTAAATTTATTTTCATTCACGCCTGATTCATCCCCTATTTTTTAGTCTCATCCGTTACCTCTATATCTTTTGTAATTTTATTGGCATGATCCTTAAATTCTCCAATAGCCTTTCCAAGAGATTTTCCTATCTCAGGCAATTTTGAAGGTCCAAATATAACCAATGCAATCGCTAAGATTAAGATAAGCTCCATAGCACCTATTCTTCCAAACATAAATACACCTCCATATAATATAAATTCTTAGTATTACATACATTCATTTACTAAATTATGTTCAAATTCGCAGATTATGCGCTGTCTATGGGTATAAACAATAGGCTGACTCGAAACAACCCTGCCCACAATTGTAATTCCTAATTCATCAGCTAAATCTAACGCCAAGTTGGTGGGAATACTCCTAGAAACAATAATAGGAAATCCTGCGGCAACGGCTTTCAATACCATATCCAATGAAATACGTCCCGTTGTAAATATAAGGGCTTTGCTGAAATCAATTTCTTGGAACAGAGCCTTTCCTATTACCTTATCTACAGCATTATGCCTTCCAACATCTTCCCTTAGAATCGCTATTTTATTTCCATCACTTAAACATGCGCAATGCATACCGCCCATTTTCTTATACAATTCAGCTTTTTTAAACATCTCAATGGAAAGCTCTTTCAATTTTTCTACGGTAATTGTATATACTGAATCGTTTTTCCCACCATTCACAAGTCTTTCCGTAAAGATTGTACCGCTGCCACAGCTGCTTGCTAGCACACTGGATATTGAGTACTCTTCATCTATTATTTTATTTGAAGTTATAACATATATTTTTTTCATATCTTCACAGGCTGCCAAGGTTAACACATCTTGCGTTTTTTTGATAAGACCTCTGCTATATAAATGTCCCAAGGCTAATTCTTTCAGATTCATAGGGGTACACATAAAGGTTACTAGCTTTTGACCATTTAATATTAAATCTACGGGAGCTTCCTCACAGATGTTAGATTTTCTCTTAATTATATTGTCAGACATAGATATTGACCCCCAATTTTATGATGTTTCATGCTGGAGCACCTCAATCCATTCGGTTAAAGCAATCGCATGCTCCCTCGTCATAAACCTATTAGAGTATAAATACATTGCTCCATTGGAAGCCCTGGTTTCTTGAATATCTTGATAGTTCTCTTGATTCTTTAGTTGACTTACGACATCATCTAACTGCTCAGCATTAAAGCTAAAAGGTGATGTTGAAAAAAGCTTTCCATCTGTAGGCCGAGGATAAATTTTTGACTCATGGCGTACAGTTTCAGCCACCATTTTTAGTAAATCCTTATCCTCTATACGGACCAGCATCTTAGCATAGCTTTCAGTCATATGATTTGAAGAATAGAAGTATTGACTTTCTGAGCCATGAATTGTTTTGATATCAGCGAAATCTGGGTTGTTGAACACTTGTTCCAATATATCAAGTAATTGCTCTTGATCCATAGAAATAGGTTCTGCAAAAAAATCATCTGGTTTTACAAGTCGTACCTCCATAGATGCCTTTCTGACAAAATCAGCAGTAACCATTAGCTTATCTTTTTTGTCTTTTTCCACGTTGGCTTTCCCCCTTGTATTCTCTATAAATATGTGGATAAGGGGATAATATCCCCTTATCCTATATCCCATTTACTAAGGTAAAAGCTTCAAGCTTTCAAGCTCATTGGCAACATCTTGTAAGCCTAATCGAATCAATGTTTCTTTTGTAGGTGCTCCTGTTTTTTCATCCCAGCCCATTTCTTTATAGAACATGGTAAGCGCAATCTGCATATCATTTCTATCCATTTTGATAGTTCCTGGAGTAAATGCCTTCTTGTCAGGATCTACATCATATACCCAGTCATTCATTACATCATGTTTTGTTCTCATGTCAATCGTACCCATTTGTTTTACTGTCAGAGCTCTATGCAATGTGAAGATTCTTTCTCCAGCTAAGTCTAAATCCTCTTCACTGATTTGTTCTCCTGTAATCAAGCTTAGGAATTTGGCCTCTAAAGCTGTATCTCCTCTATAGTTTCTAGCCATCACAGGGGAAACTGTCATAGGCCACATCCAGTTACATAGCGTTAAAGAGTCATGAAGGCAGTTGCGAATGATACTCCATTTTGCAAACTTGGCTTTGTATTCATTCATAGGTGTATAATTTGCAGGCTCATCAATAGCATCAGGCGATCCCCAAACCTCTGCAGCTATTTCTTTTTGAATGGCAATTGGCAATCCAGACCCAATAAAGTTCATATGGGAGTGACACTGGGCATCTCGGTTGAACATGCAGGATATTAGGGCCCCTACTTGACTACCAGACTCATTGGCATGGTGTTTTGGGAATCCTAGTGGTGACCATACACCATAGTCGTTACCATGCCAGAAATCATCTCCATAGTTCCAGCGTTGTGCAATCCAATATGTACCGTCTCCAAGATGACTTAATTCACCCTCTTTAAAGGCAATTCTTCTATAGAAATCTAACAAAAATGCTGGATCTCCTGCCTCTAACTTATCCCATGGAATGCTCTCATACTCTTCCTTAGGCAATACTTTCTTTAATATACCTGTATTATAAGCATATTTAAAGTCTTTTCCTATCAATCCATAGTTACACCATACGCCATAATCATCTGTCAGTTGCGCCCCAACAATCTTGCCCATCATTGACTTATCGCCTTCTTCAAATTGGTCAGTTACTCCTTTGATCATAACGCCATTTGGTCCACTGAAACCAACACAGGTATTGGAAACGTAAGGTGACAATCCATATTTTTCAAGATGTGGAACTTTTAACTGTGAATGACATCTAATCGGACAAGATTGACATCCACCCATCCTAATTGTATATTTTTCAGCTACAGGACCCAAGTCCATTACTGCTTTCATCGTTCTGAAGCCTACTTTTTTCATATCACCTGGAGGATTTTCTCCTGTTTCGATCGGCGTCTCTGCTCCACCCCAGTATAGACCTTTTCTTGATAGCCATCGACTGCCGCTGTTGTGATATTCTGCCCAAGGCTGCGGAGTTCTTGGTACTACGTGTTGATTGTTGGCACCAATGATCTCTTTCATCATGTATTCATTTAATTTCAACAACTCATATTTATGAGCAGCTATATGTACTGCACCAGTACCTTTTATAGCAATGGCCTTTAATTTTTTGGATCCTAATACGCCCCCGTGGCCGCCAGCAGAATGGGAAGTACCATTCATGATCACAGAAAGATTTACCATATTTTCACCGGCTTGCCCAATGGCAGCAATGGAGGCCTCATTTCCGATAATGCTTGCTATTTCAGCAGTTGATTTAAATATTCCCTGCCCCCATACAGCAGAAGCATCCTCCAGCGATACCTGGTCATCTTCTATGCGCAGCCATACTGGTTTGGAAGAAGCACCTTCAACAATGATTGCATCCCATCCGGCATATTTCATCATTGCAGCAAAATTTCCACCCATATGGCTGTCAGATACTGCATTGTATGGATTGCTTGGGAGCAAAGAAGTAATATTCGTTCTAGAACTACATGGTGCTCCTGATCCAGTTAAAGGTCCTGCTCCGAAAATAATTTTATTGTTTTCATCAAAAGCCTTTGTTCCAGCTGGCACTTCATCAAACATCACTTTATAGCCAATCCCCATACCACCTATAAAATCTTTATATTTTATTGTATCTTCAGTTGATATTTTTCCATTTGTAAGATTTACCCTTAAAATCTTACCTGTCCATCCGCCTACTTTAGTCATTTACTGTCCCCCCAAACTATATTTTTCCAATTTGAAATTTGCAAAATCTACCCCAACATGTAGCCACGACGAATCATCGCCACTTTTACATCTTCCCATGGAATGATGTTTAAAGCGCTTGTTGGACAATTTGACGCACACATGCCACACAGTACACACTTGGATGATTTCTTTGTTTCAGGATCAACAGTCGGCAGATGCCATGGACATGCTTTTGTACAACTACCACAACCTACACAATCTTCTTTCACTACAATGCGGGCGCCTGTCTTTGGATCCGCAATAATGGCTCCCATTGGGCATGCATTTGCACAAGCTGGATCCTTGCACTGCTTGCAGGTTTCAGGCGTCATCAATAGGTTTCCGTATTGTCCATCTTCTTTCCAGTAGGAAAGCTTAGGTCCATCCACACCGTAATTGTAATTTCTGCTTACTTTAACTCTTGAGATAAACGGTTGAACTTTTCCATCATTCAAAGATGTACAATTAAGCTCACATCGTTGACAACCCGTGCACCGATTTCGATCAGCAATCAGTACACCCTGCGACAGTGCAAATGCAGCCACTGCCTCTGACTCATGGGTGAAGCCTAGCATACTCAAAAAAGAGACAGATACGGCGGCCCCAGCCATACCTTTACCTGCTAGCTTCAAAAACTCTCGTCTCGTCGTTTCTCTTTCAAGAAACCCTTTCCTTTCATCTTGAGACATTCATACACTCCCCCTTAAACCAAAATATATTCAACATCGTTTGATAGATGTCAAACAAACCATAATACAGCTTGCCCTCGTATGTCATATGAATATTCCCCCTTATTCATATACATAAAAATAGTAGGCATCAATATTTTTAAGCATTGTGACCTACTTCCTAGTTATATTCATTATGGGATTTGATTAAAACAGATTATTCAAATTATTTTAAATGTTGTGTTTTTATAATATCGCTTACGTATAGAATATAATTGTGTTTAATATTTGTCAAGCAAATCTTATCTGCCAATAACGACTATTTATGATAACAATCTATGAATAAATTTAGCCATTTATTCCTTCATTCTTTTTAAAAGGTTTTGCAAGCTATATCAAAGATTACTTTTTCCCATATGATTCTCAAAAGCTCTACTACTTAAACCAGTTGAACATTTGCCGCGCTGAGATTTAACGCAGCTTTCAACAGTTTCATTTCTTAAAGATGTCATGCGGAGGTGTACCCCTTTAAAACTACCCCATATATAGAAAAAGACAAAGCACAGAAATGCTTTGTCTTTTATTTAATTCGATCTCTCATGTTTGTAACAAGATCTTCTAGAATCTGTGTATTCCGATGACTGGATAGTCTTGACAGACTATCTAAAGCCTTTTGATAATATCGCTCTTCCATTTTCCTCGTATCTTCAATACCATTAGATTTATGAATAAAATAAATAATTTCTGCCACATCTTTTTTTGTAAAACTATCTTTATTTAATAGTTTTAAAATATCTTCATGTTGTTTATTATTTTTGATTGTATACAGCAACGGTAAAGTGTATATCCCTTCTAAGATATCATTACCTGCGGGTTTTCCAATAATCGCATCTTCAGAAGTCACATCCAGTAAATCATCTTTTATTTGAAATGCAGTTCCTAACGACATTCCAAATCTACGTAAATTTCTAGCAGTTTTCACATCACAATCTGCCGTCTCAGCACCGATTTGGCAACAAAGGGCAAACAAAAGGGCAGTCTTGTACTTAATACGCTTCAAGTAGGTAGCTACAGAAGTAGAATGATCATATTTAGAAGCATACTGCTCTATCTCACCTTCGCAAATGGCCTTAATGAATTTAGAAAGATGAATAATTTTTTCTCCATTGTTAACTTTTGCAGCCAATAAGAAAGCTTTGCTAAATAGATAATCTCCAGTATATACTGCAACGTCCTTGCCATACTTTGATTGAGCTGTTTCAATACCTCTTCTTGATTTTGCATTATCAATAATATCATCATGAATCAAAGTTGCCATATGGAATAATTCTAGTGCGGCCGCCATAGACACAGCCTTATCACTATCATAGTTACCATACTGGGCAGATATAATTGTTAACGCTGGACGTATTCTCTTTCCACCTGCTTTTAACAAATCCAGTGATGCATCTTCTGCTATTTTCCTTCTCGATCTCACTGCCTGATCTAGAAGTTCTTCAACTTTTGTCATTTCTTTTTCTATATCGGGATATTTGCTCCAATAACTCAATTTATCACCTTCTTCATCCTATGGCTTAATTTTCAATTTGGAATGAACTATCTATTATCTGAAATCTCTCCGTCAATCCGGTAGATGTATATACCTTTTTATCTTCAGTAATAATGATACATTCTACATTTTCTAAGCTTTCTATGAGCTGCATACCTTTTTCAACACCAAGTACATAGATACTGGTTGATAGTCCATCAGCATCGGTCGAGCTATTTGTAATAATCGTAGCACTTATAATACCATTCTCAGCTGGATAGCCTGTTTTTGGATCAATAATATGATGATATCTTTTATCATCTGCCATAAAATATCTTTCGTAATTTCCTGATGTTACTACGGTTTGATCATAAACCTCTATAACTCCCATATGGGTACCAGTAGGTTCAAATGGATCTTGAATTCCTACTTTCCATGATGTTCCATCTGCCTTTTTTCCTAGGGTTACTACATTTCCCCCAAGATTTATTATAGCATGTTTTATGCCTTTATTCTTCATTATTTTTGTAACTTCATCGGCGGCGTACCCTTTGGCGATTCCACCAAGGTCTATTCGCATATCCGCTTCACTGAGCTTAACTTTATTATCTCCTTGAAACTCAATTTTTTGATAATCTACAAGCTGCAAGGCATTTTGAATTTCATCTTGAGTAGGTATACGTTCATTTTCAGTACCTATTCCCCAAAGTTTTACTAATTTTCCGATAGCAGGATCAAAAGCTCCGTTAGTCAGTTCTGCATAGTGAATGGCTCTTTCAATTATATCAACCGTTTCTTCACTAACTTCTACATATGTCTTTCCAGCATTTAAATTAATCTGGCCTATTTCACTTTCATCCAAGTTAGCACTCATCTTGTCCTCTATTTCTTTAATTCTTTCAAATGAAGATTTAATCGTATCCATTCCTTCTTGCTTATTGGTGGTCCAAACACTTAATTGCAAATACGTACCCAACATATAGGTAGAATCACTTACCATCTGTAATTCTTTCGTACAACCTACTTGTACAATGGTAAGAATTATGATAGCCGCTAGTATGGAATACTTAAGGATTTTGTTTTTCATCTTGATCCTCCATCTAAACATTTAAATATTACAAAATTGGTTTATAATTATAAGTCCCAATACAAATGTATTGGGACTTACCAGTTTCTATTTTGCTGATTCGATTGCTTTAACTGCTAACTCTTTAAACTTGTCTGATGATGTAGTTGCACCTGCAACAGCATCTACTGCATTTGGATCTTGCTTCTCAACCAAAGCTGCTGCCAATTGATCAGCTACTTCTCCCACAGTTACACCAGATTTAGCTTTAAATGGCTCATTGTAACCTGCGTCATCTCTCTTCTTTGCACCATCTTTATTAACTTCTTCGAAAACTACTTCTGAAATCTTACCATCTGTGTATGTAATACTGATTTCAGGCTTCCAGCCATATTGGTCAAACTCTGCATCAGCAGCTGTATAGGTACCATCTTTAATCGTATCTTCAGCTGGTGCTGCTGGTTGCTCTGCAGGTGCTGGAGCTGCTGCTGGCTCAGGCTGTGGTGCTGGCTTTGCGCATCCAACGCCTAAAGCTAATGCTAAAACTGTAACTAAAACGATTGATAAAACTTTTTTCACGGTATTGCCCCCTTCAAATAAATAGTTTAGAAAACGCTTACAGATAATATTTTATAATTAAATTTAAAGCTTGTCAATTTTTTCATGAG
Source organism: Anaerosolibacter sp. (assembly GCF_029240175.1). Lineage (GTDB taxonomy): Bacteria > Bacillota > Clostridia > Peptostreptococcales > Thermotaleaceae > Anaerosolibacter. The sequence continues at coordinate 118,651 of NZ_JARBTM010000011.1, read as the reverse complement.
AATTATTTATCTATAATATCATTATATTTATTCAATACTTGTAATTTCAGATGAATAATTTTAAGCAATGAATAATTTAATTTTTCTCACTATTAATTTTTTATTATACAACCGTTTACATTTTTGATATAATACGATTAGCAGCAATGTTAAAATAATATTTAACCATGTTTGTGAAACAAACATTATTATTAAAGGGGGGTTCATTATGAAACGTGTTGTAGTATTAGGTGCTGGATACGCAGGTGTTGATGCGGCACTTACACTGCATAAGAAATTGAAAAACGATGATGTTTCAATTTCAATTATTGACAAAAATAACCGACACACATTATTGACCGAGCTTCATGAAGTTGCGGGTAACCGAGTTGATGAAGAAAGTGTAAAAATTTATCTTGATGAGATATTTAAGTACACTAAAGTAAATATCATTCAAGATGAAATTACGTCCATCGATTTTGATGGTCAGACCTTAACTTCTGAAAATAATACTTATACTTACGATTATCTTGTAGTTGGTTGTGGCAGCGAGCCAGCTTTCTTTGGAATCGAAGGCATGCAGGAAAATTCTTTCACCCTTTGGTCTCTTGAAGATGCAAAAAAGATTAACAAGCATATTCGTACCATGTTCCAATTGGCTTCAAAGGAACAAAATATCGAGAGACGCAAAGAATACCTAACACTTGTTGTAGGTGGTGGCGGATTTACTGGTATTGAAATGGTAGGAGAACTTATTCAATGGCGCGATGTTTTATGTAAAGAGTACAACATTTCAAAAAATGAAGTACGCCTTGTGGTTGTAGAAGCTATGGATAAGATTCTTGCGGTTTACCCTCAAGACTTAATTGATAAGGCTATGAACTATCTTAAAATAAATGGCGTTGAAGTTATGACGAATTCGCCTGTTACGAAAGTTACATCTGATCGATTAGAAATTAAGGATGGTCGCATTGTTCCTACTAATACACTTATTTGGACTGGCGGCGTTAAGGTAAGCAGCTTTGTTGAAAAGATTGGACTTCCTCCTGCAGAAAGAGGCCGTGGAAGAATCGCGGTAAATGAGTATACTCAATCAACTGCTTATCCAAACGTATTCCTTATTGGAGATAATTCTTTCTTTACTGAAGAAGATGGCAAGCCACTACCTTTACTTGTAGAATCTGCTATTCAAACCGGTAAAAGTGCAGGAAAGAATATAGCCAACCTTATTCATAACAAACCCCTTGAAACGTGTAAACCTAAGCTACACGGTACTATGGTTTCAATTGGACGTAAATATGCAGTTGCTGAAACCATGGGCATGAAAACATCTGGCTTAATGGCTATGTTTATTAAGCATTTGGTAAATATTCACTATCAATTTGAAGTTGCTGGCTTTGAGCAGGTTATTCGCTATTTAAAGCATCAATTTGTTCATAAACGTAAAGATGATAACATGATTAAAAAGCATCTAACCACTGAAACATTTACTTTCTGGATGGTTATTATGCGTATGTATTTAGGATATATGTGGTTAATGCAAGGTATTCACAAATATAATGATGGCTGGTTGTCTAAAGTTTCTATCTACGCGCAAAAGGCTGCTGCTACTGCTGCAGACGCTACAGCTGCTGCTTCTACAGCTGCTGCAGAAGTTACAACAAGTGCTTCACAGGTTGCTGAAGGTGCAGCCGGTGCTGTTGCTCAGGGTATGAATCTTATTGGACAGAATACACCGGCTTGGTATGCATGGATTTGTGAAACGATTATTGTTCCAAACGCTATGTTCTTCCAAACTATGATTGTTTTAACTGAATTTGGTCTTGGTATTGCATTCTTAACAGGTACATTTACATTTATTGCTGCAATCGTTTCTATAGGAATGAATATTAACTTCCTGCTATCTACAGGTCTATATGACTACTGGTACATTGTAACTTCCATCGCATGTCTAGGTGGAGCAGGCCGTGCTTTTGGCTTAGATCATTACATTATGCCATGGTTAATGAAGAACTGGAGACACTTTGTTAGAAATAAGAGTATAAAAGCAAATCTATAATAAATAAAAAAATGGAGGAATCATTCCTCCATTTTTTTATTTATTAATAATCTCCCGCCAATGAAATTCACCTTTTTCCATGGCACGTATTAATATTTCAGCCGTAGCAATATTGGTTGCCACTGGAATCTTATATACATCACACAGTCTTAAGAGTGCTAATATATCAGGTTCATGGGGTTGTGCAGTTAAGGGGTCCCTAAGAAAAATAACTAGATCCATGTTATTGTTAGCAATTTCAGCACCGATCTGCTGATCGCCGCCTAAAGGTCCAGACTGAACTCTATGGATTGACAAACCTGTGGCTTCTTGAATCAGCTTACCAGTTGTACCCGTTGCAACAATGCGATGCTCCTCAAGAATATGCTTATACGCGATTGCAAAATTAATGATAATATCTTTTTTTCTATCATGGGCAATTAGGGCTATATTCACTGTAAAACCTCCCTGCTAAAATTTAATTTTTTGTCTTCTCATTCCTATATTCAATACAATTCCGACGGCAAGCATACTTGTAATCAATGAACTTCCACCATAACTAATAAAAGGAAGTGTCAACCCTGTAACTGGCATTGTACCCATGGTCATTCCAATGTTCTCAAATATCTGGAATGCAAACATCGATGTAATTCCAACTACAACTAGAGACCCATAGATATCTTTAGACGCCATAGCAATTTTCATCATACGATATAAAAATATAAAATAAAGGATAATTACGACAGTACCTCCAACAAAACCGAACTCTTCGCCCAACACTGCGAATATAAAATCCGTCTCTTGTACTGGCAGAAAGTCAAAATTATTTTGTGTACCTTGATACAAGCCCTTACCAATGGCTTGTCCAGAACCAATGGCAATTTTAGACTGCATCACATGATAATTTCCAGGCAAACTCATATCAGATGGCTTTAAAAAAGCATCGATTCTGATTCTTTGGTGAGGTGCCATCAATTTATAGGCAATGGGTAATGAAACAACACCCGTCAAAAAACCCATTCCAAGAATTTTATAACTCAATCCAGAGGCAAATGACATTCCTAATATGATAACAATAAATACTAAGGAACTCCCAAGATCGGGCTGCTTCAATAGCAACAAGATAGGAATACCTCCATAAATTGCTATAGGTATTAAGTCTTTGATTGAGTTTAATTGATTTTGTCTCGATTCTAGGTATTTCGCAAAGGATAATATAAATCCAATTTTCACAATTTCAACAGGCTGGAAATCAATAGGTCCAAGATCTATCCAGCTTCGAGCTCCACCTAGCGACTTTCCTATACCAGGAATATAGACTGCCAGCAGAAATAAAACTGAAACTACATAAATGCCTTTATCAAAGCTTCCGTAAAAATTATAGTCTATCAACAAAATGATTAAAATAGATACAAATCCTAAAGCGAAGGCGATTGCCTGAACTTTTACCTGTCGCGTTAGACCATCCTGAGTAACATGGGTTGCACTGCTGATCATAACTAATCCGATACAGAAAATAGCAATTATCGTTATAATCAAAGTATAGTCAATATTCTTTAGTAATTTCTTATCGATCATTGATGCACCTCTTCTAATTGTTCTATTTAAAATTATAACATATTTAAAGCTAATATCTCAATAAAACATAGTTTCAATCAAAAGATTATAAGGAAATATATATAAAATCTTACCTCCATATTTTTCCAAACAAAAAGAAAACGAAAAACCTTTTAACCGGTTTCTCGTTTTCTTCTTATCTAGATTTCATTTTTTTAATTGGTATGTTGGCAATTAATGCTGGAACCATTGAATCATCCGTACTTTTTTTCGTTTTCGTTATTCTTATATCTAAACCATCCTCATCAATTTCAACATAATCAGAAATTACGCTTAATAAATCACCTTTAAGCATTTCAAGAAAGTTGGAAGAACAATTGGTTCTATCATGAACAAGTACCAACTTCAACCTTTCTTTCGCTACGTTCTTACTGGAGGCGTCTTCTCTGCTAAATAATTTAAATAGATCCATCATTACTTATCCCCCTTTCAGAATTATTTACCAATTCCAAACAGTTTTCTTAGTTTCGTCATGAAACTATCTTCTCCTTCTAGTTGCAAGAAAGGTACTTCTTCTCCCATGATTCTTTTGGTGATATTTTTATAGGCACGGCCAGCTAGAGACTTATCATCTGTCACAGCAGGTTCTCCTTTATTTGTGGAAATAACTATAGCTTCATCATCTGGTACAATGCCTAAGAGGTCGATTGCCAATATATCAATCATATCCTCAATATTCATCATATCTCCTCTTTTCACCATCTCCACACGAATTCTATTAATAATTAATACTGGGTTTCTTAATTCTGCTGCCTCTAAAAGTCCAATGATTCTGTCCGCATCTCTCACAGCTGATATCTCAGGCGTAGTAACAACAACAGCTCGATCAGCACCAGCAATAGCATTTTTAAATCCTTGTTCAATTCCTGCTGGACAATCAACGATAACAAAATCGAAAGATTCCTTTAATTCGTTGCATAAGTCTTGCATTTGCTGGGGATTGATTGCATTCTTATCCTTCGTCTGTGCAGCTGGAAGAAGAAATAAGTTTTCATATCTTTTATCCTTAATTAAGGCTTGTCTTAATCTACAGACCCCATCTACCACATCAACGATATCATAAACAATCCGGTTTTCAAGCCCCATAACTACATCCAAATTTCGTAGTCCAATATCTGCATCCACCACTACTACCTTTTTACCAGAAAGTGCTAAGCCAGTCCCAATATTAGCAGTAGTCGTTGTTTTTCCAACGCCACCTTTTCCTGAAGTCACTACAATTACTTCACCCATTACTACTCCCCCTATCATAGGATTCATTTTTATTATCTATTTGGTAAGTATGGTTCAATAACAAGCATATTATCTTTTATTAAAGCCAATTCTGGCATCATTGGCCTTACAACCTCATTATCTGGTGACCGTGTGATGGTGTCTGCAATTCTTAATTGGGTAGGTTGAAGACTAATAGCTGCAACGTAAGCACGGTTATTCCCATTAGATCCAGCGTGGGCCAAACCGCGTAAGGCTCCCATCACAATAATATTACCAGCAGCAATAATTTCCCCCCCAGGGTTTACATCCCCTAAAACAACAACATTACCATTAAAAATAATTTTTTGACCTGACCTAACGGTTGTCCTTACAAACTTAGTCATACCTTCTTCAATTCCAGTAAAAACTAGATTTGTTTTTTTTTCAGGTTCATGTACTATATTCTTAGCTTCCTCTACTACGATCATACTGTAGCCATGCTGAATAATTTCTTTAATTTCAGCTTTTTCATCCTCAGATAATTCTTTTCCCTCAAATCCTATTACCTTTGCACCCTCAAAAAACTGTTTTGTAGATTCTAATTTTTTTACTAATTGTACTTTAATATCGCTGTAATCAATATGAGGACTCAAATATATAGATATTCCATCTTTATTTCCTTTAAAAGATACAGTACTATTTTTGGGCATTATGAAATTACCTCCATGACTTGCAAATAAATCTGTAACATTATATTTATTCTTCATATCAGTACTAAATCCTTTTTTTTTCTAAAAAAAGTCCCTTGAAATCATTATATGAAAAGGTATAAATTGCTAAATAACTCGAAATTTAGATAAAAAATGCACCCACTGTATAGTCTATCTAGTGAGTGCATTTTCTAAATTAAGATTTTCAGCTTCTTTATTTAATCCCAAGTACTCAGCTATGATTTCCCGGGCAACTGGTGATGCATACCCACCGTGTCCACCTTGAAAAATCAAACTAACGACAACGATTTGCGGATCATCTATTGGTGCATAGGAAACGAACCAAGCAAAGTTATCATAATTATCCTTAAATTGATCCAGTTGCTCATTGGTAATTTTGTTATTACTCAATTGCTTTATGGCATCACGCATGGCATCCCCTTCATCTCTATATCGATCTTTTTGGGCAGCCATAAGTTCCTTGGCCTTTGATTCCACATCGGACAAGCTTAATGATGGTGCAATCCACTTCCAATATTTTCTTAGGTATTCCGCTTCATCTTTCGGATTAATTTTTCCTGATCGCTGCGCAGTTCCAGTTTTTCCCCCAACCTTAACTGGGAATTTTCCAAATACTGCTCTCGCGGTACCGCCTTCTTCTTGGGTTACGTTGGACATCCCCTGTCTTACGTGTTTTAAATTCTCGTAATTATTTAATTCGATTCTCTTACCCATCTCTTTTTCGACATTTGGTGTTTCACTACCAATTTTCTTAACCACACTTACTTCATTTAAATAACCATCATTGGCAATTGCAGCAATGTAACGGGCCATTTGAAGGGGTGTATAAGCATGCTCACCTTGTCCGATAGATAAGTTAAAAGTATCCCCCTTCGTCCATTTAGCTTGATTAAAATAAGTAAATTTAGCTGTATCTACCAAAGACTCAATCTTATCTTTTTTTACACCTAATTTTCCAGTACGATTAATCAATTCACCTCTAGATGGATTTTCTTCTGCCCAGTTGATGATCTCCGCAATAGTATTCTCTAATAACTCTTTGTCTTCAAATACCTCAGGTTCGAAATAATCCTTTGCTCGTGCCTGGATATGATTCTTTAACATAGCCTTAATAGCAGCAGTTTTTTTCTGAGGATTGGGTACACCGTAGGCATTCTCACCTATCTCAATTCCTGTACGCTCGTCTAATCCCAATAATTTAGTATACTCTAACAATTTATTGACATTCATCGCAATTCCTAGGGACTGCTGTTTAAAATGATCCCATCCTGTTGAAACATTATAGAAATAATAGTTGCAGGATACCTCTAGTGCTTTATACAAGTCCACCCATCCATGTTTTTGTTTTTTTGTATTCCAAAGCCAGCATCCGAAATTTCTCCCCCCGTAGGGAATAAATCCATTATCAAACAGCTTTGTATTTGGGTTCATACCATTATCTATTGCAGCAAGACCAGTAATCATTTTGTATGTGGAACCGGGCTGAATGGCTGCTCTTGCTCCTAGATTAAAAAGAGGAATTGGAGACAAAGGATCTCTAGGGTTTTTATCAAGCAACTCATTCCAGTCCTTCGAAGTTATTCCTGTAGAAAAAAGATTCGGATTATAACTTGGGTAATTTGCCAGAGCTAAGACCTCCATCGTCTTCGCATCTAATGCTACAACTGTTCCAGTAGTAGCATTTCTAAATACTTCACCGTACTTATAATCTCCCCACTTGCTTGTAAAAGTGCCGCCTACTTGTATTTGTTGTAGTGCTTGACTTAAGGCATCTTCAGCAACTTTCTGAAGTTTTGCATCAATGGATAGATATACGGTTTCACCTTTTTGAGGCGCCTCTTCCCTTAAGACATTGATCAATCGACCATACACATCTACTTCAACATATTTTGCCCCGTCTTTACCCTTTAGCTCTTTTTCAAAGACCCGCTCAATTCCATCCTTACCGATTAAGTCATTAGGATCATAACCTAGCTCATTAACATATTTTTCTCTTTCAGTATCAGAAATTTTACTTAGATAGCCTAATATATGAGCGGCCAAGTTATCTCCTGGATAATACCTTAAGGGCTCTACCTCTACACTGACACCTGGCATTTCCATAATTCGTTCTTCTACTTCAGATACCGTCTTAGCTGAAACGTTAAAAGCAATAGTTACAGGCTGATATTGACGATACCCCTGCTCCCTTAACTCATGACGAATGATTAAAATCTTTCTCGCATCCTCATTTGTTACAGTTTCAGGAATTTCATATCTTTCTCGTAATGCTTGGAATGCTTCGTCTGCACTTAGATTTTCTTCTAAAGTATATTTTTGTAAGAAGTTCTCTTTTTGCATTTGGGGAATAAATTTCATCGTTTTTACAGAAATAGGCGGATATATTCCATGATCTTGCTGCATGATTGTTTGTGCCTCAAAAACATCCAAAGCTGGATCTATCTCCAGCCTCTCTCTTAAGGTTTCAAAAACATCATCGGCAGTAGTTAATCCCTCTAAACCCTGAGTAATAAGCCAATTTTCTATTTCCTTATCATAGGTAAAAGAATACCTGCCATTTTCTATAGCAATAGGAAAATTATCTACATGTTTATCTCCATTCACTTTGAGTATGTTAAGCAATTTTACTGCGATTGTATTTATCTCACTATCTATTAATTCATTTTTCATAATTTGAACTGTAAAACTTGGTTGATTACCTGCTAGAAGCCTTCCATAACGGTCTCGCAACTCACCTCTCGGGGCAGATATAGGAATTTTTTTGATTCTAATATTATCCGATAACTCTTTATACTTTTCTCCTTCAACAATTGTCAAGGTAAATAATCTGACAAAAAGAATACATAGAAAAATTCCAAAGAATAAAAGAATCTGATTATATCGATTTTTTAGTTTTTCAAACATAAGATCACCTAGTTTTTATTTTTGTCTTGGAATGATAAAGAAAGTTATATATCCAGCCATAAGCAAAACCTGCAATAGCACTGTTATAGACCGCTTCTATGGCTATAACCTTTGTAAAAAGTAGTAATATATCTACTCTATCATTGACAGTATACATAATTAGGTACTGCATCAAATGATAGGATAGCGTAGCCAATAATGTAAAGAAAATAGGCGTTACTGCATGATCTTTGAATATTTTATTTTCAAAAGATCCTATTCCAAGTCCAATCAACATATATACCAATGCATTGACACCTAAAATTCTCCCTATGAGGATATCTTGTAGTAGACCTGCAATCAGTCCAATCACTGCACCTTTCTTTCTTCCAAACAAGATTGCAATAACGACGAGCAATATCAAGGTAGTATTTGGGATGATCCCAAATATTCTAAAGTGCTGAAGGATTGTTGTTTGCAATATGAGATTAAAGACCAAAATGACAGCAATCGATAGTTGGTTCATATTCAATACACCTTCTCCATTAATTATCTGATACGATAACCAGCACTTTATCTATCTTTTTGAAGTTAACCACTGGCTCAACGATAATCGTCTTTAATAGCTCATCCTTTTTCTTAACCACTTCTTTTACTTCACCAATTAAAATGCCTTTGGGGTAGGTACTTAACCCTGAAGTAATTAATTTATCGCCGACTAAAACCTCAGCTTGGGGGTCTATTAGATATCCTGATAGATCAGCATGTACACTTCCTCTAATAACGCCAATATATTCATTGTTACGCAGAACCTCAAAGCTAACTGAGCTTTTGTTGTCTATGATCGTAATAATCTTTGCCCAATTGTCTCCTACTTCATAAACCCTGCCAATTAATCCACTGCCATTTAGTACTGGGTCTTCCTTTTTTATCCCGTGCTTGCTTCCCTTATCAATGGTAAATGTATTGAACCAGTTGCCAGGATCTTTTGCGGAAACACTTGCTGCAGTATAACTGATCTGACCATATCCACTGGTATACTCCAAGGCTTTAGAAAGCTCCTTAAGCTCGATCAGCTCGTCTTCCATAAGCTTATATTGCACAACTTCTTTTTGAAGCTTTTCTACCTCTAATTTTAGTTCTTTATTCTCGCGATCTATGGATTTAAAACGAAAAATAGGTGTTATGGTATTTTCAACGGCCTGTCCAACCTTATAAAACGCTTTTTGAATAGGTGTGAAAATATTACCAATTACGTTTTCTGGTGAAGAGACTTTCATTCTCCCACCTAGACTAATTCCCATTAATATAATGAGAATGATAGTAACCGTAGTTACTATCATTAATACTCCCCTTTTCAACCATTTTCCCATCCAGTCTCACCACTTTATCTCAATCTTTTTGGAGAAATCAATACTCTTTTTAATGTTTCTATTTCTTCTATGGTTTTACCAGTTCCTAAAGCAACACAATCCAGGGGTTCTTCAGCAATACGGACAGGCATACCCGTCTCTCTTCGAACGAGCTTGTCCAGTCCATCTAGTAGTGCTCCCCCGCCAGTTAATACAATTCCATACTCCATGATATCCGCAGCCAACTCCGGAGGTGTTTTCTCTAAAGTATATTTTATTGCGTCAATGATAGAATTCACCGGTTCATGCAATGCATCAAGGATTTCAGATGATGAAATTTCTAAAGTTTTTGGAAGTCCTGATACTAAATCTCTTCCCCTAATTGCCATCTTAGGCTCATTGTTCTTAGGGTATGCAGATCCGATATTAAGCTTTATTTCTTCTGCAGTTCTTTCACCGATCATTAAACTGTATTCTTTCTTAATGTATTGCACAATGGATTCATCTAATTCATCTCCACCAATCCTAACAGACTTGCTGGTTACAATTCCGCCTAGGGAGATAATAGCTATCTCTGTGGTTCCACCACCGATATCTACAACCATGCTTCCAGTAGGCTCTTCAACTGGTAGACCTGCACCAATAGCAGCTGCCATAGGCTCTTCGATCAAGTAGGCTTCTTTAGCACCAGCTTGTAGAGCAGCTTCTTCAACAGCCCTCTTTTCAACTTCTGTTACCCCTGATGGAACCCCTACGACAACTCGTGGCTGAAAAAAAAGTGACTTCTTAGGATACGCTCTTTTGATGAAATATTTTAACATGCTCTGTGTAACGTCAAAATCAGCAATTACACCGTCTTTTAGCGGCCTAATGGCAACAATATTTCCCGGGGTTCTCCCGATCATTTGCTTAGCTTCTTGTCCAACTGCAAGGACTTGCCTTGTATCTTCTTGAATCGCTACAACAGATGGTTCGCGAACGACAATACCTCTTCCTCTTACGTATACCAATGTATTTGCAGTTCCTAAGTCTATACCCATATCTTTTGAAAGAAAATTAAAAACACCCATTTGAATACTCCTTCCTGTTAATTGCCTTGTATAGTATCTTGTCCATTATAGAATAGATTGTTCCTTTAAACTTATATACGAACCATTTCCAATAATAATATGATCAATAATATCAATCCCAATGATTTTACCCGCCTCTGACAATCTTTTTGTGATAGATATGTCTTCTTTGCTAGGTTGAGGGTTTCCACTAGGATGATTATGCAAAAGCACCAGTGATGCAGCACTCTTCTTTATCGCTGTAATAAATACTTCCCTAGGATGCACTAAAGATGCATTTAAGCTTCCTATGGAGACATTTTCTGAAGAAATAATTTCATTCTTTGTATTTAATAGAACAATTTTAAAATACTCTTTTTTATAATACCTCATTTCTTCCATATAGATATTTACAATATCACTTGGGGTTTTTATACATGGTCTGGTAGTTTCTTTTGATGCAGCAATTCTCTTTCCTAATTCAATAGCAGCAATCAATTGGCATGCTTTTGCTGAACCAATCCCTTTTATTTGACTCAGTTCCTCAACCGTACAGCTTGTCAAATAGTGGATTCCAGTTGGATCACAAGAAAGTATCCGCTGAGCCAGCTCTATGGCGGATGCCTCTTTTGTTCCTGTACGAATAAGTATTGCAAGCAACTCTGCATTCGAAAGATTTCCTACGCCAAACTGAATCATTTTTTCCCTAGGACGTTCACTCTCTATCATTTCTTTAATTAATATGTGTCCTTGGTCTCCATGCACCTCAACCACATCCCTAGCTTATTGATCATTCTATTGGTAGTTTCACATAAATGCTCTCTATTAAAGTAATTCGATATAAAAATAATTACTCAAGATAGACTCCAATTTATTGATGGGCAGCCCAACTACATTAAAATAATCCCCCGCTATCCATTCCACTATTGCTGATCCTATTCCTTGGATAGCATAAGACCCTGCCTTGTCCCAGACTTCTCCTGTATCGATATATCTTCTTATTTTAGCATCTGTCAGAGGCTTGACCTTAACCGTTGTCTTTTCAAATGTTACTATTTTTCTAAGACTGCCTGCCTGAATAACTGCAAGGCCCGTAATCACCTCATGAACATCATCTTGAAGCTTCGCTAACATATTATAGGCTTCATCGTAACTCTGAGGCTTACCGAGAACATCTCCTTTCACAACGACTGTGTCAGCTGCAACGATAATATCGCCTTTACAGCAGCTATTAGAAATATCATGGGCTTTTTCTAAAGCTAGAGCCATAACTATTTGTTCCGGAGTTTCTCCCTCATGAACCTTTTCCTCAATAGTAGATGGAATGACTTCAAAAGGTATATTAAAATTTTTTAGTATCTCTGCCCTCCTTGGAGAGCCAGAAGCTAGAATAAGCTTAGACATGAAAATCACCTACAGTTTGCTAAAATTTATAATAGCTAGTATGATGCCTAAAACACTAGCAAGATTTAAACTTAAAACAAATCCAAGGGTAAGCTTTAAAATACTTAAATCTATAGTCATCGGACTAAAACCAATGGTCTTCCCATAGCTTAATATTTTGACACTGTCCCTGAAAATATCACCTATTATGCCTCCAATGATACCGCCTACCGCTACCAGCAGCAATAGTAAAAATGGATTTTTGCCCATTGCCTTCATTTATGCTCCCCCTTGCTCTTACATAATAAATTTTGACGAACTGTTACTTCTTGATAGTATAGTTTTTAGATGAACAGTTGCATAATTTGATGTGAGTCCCACAAAATAACCTGTGAACAAACTGACTAACATCATTACTGGAAGATAAGTAAAAATCAAAGCATTATGAATCATAATACTTGCCACAGTTAATTGGGCAATATTATGGGCAAGAGCTCCAAATACGCTGACACCAATAAGACTAAAATATCGAGAAAATTTTCTGTATACCAGCCACATTACCAAGGTACTTAACAATGCACCTGATAGGCTATATAGAAGTCCTGTTACAGCGCCAGTACCAAGGGTAGCTACCAAACATCTGATAACTGCCACCGCAAAGGCATGTTTATACCCGAATACTACCAAGGTAATTAAATTCACTATATTCGCAAGCCCTAACTTCGCCCCTGGAGCGATGAAAGGAATTGGTATAGAAGATTCTATAATGTGCAACGCTATTCCGATAGAAACGATCATCGACAAATACAGTAGCTTTTTAACTTTCATATATCATATCACACCCTAATAGCTTATAATATCAACATCTGATTTATTGGTAATTAGCTTTATTGATACCCTGTTCGGCAGGCAAATGCTGATTTGATTGGCTCTATCTAACCAACCCATTTTCACACATAGTTGATCTTTACAATCAGCTTCTGTAATTCTTACACTCGATCCTTCAATTTCAATTAGATTATGTCCCTCTTCTGAGTTAATCTCAATCAATTCCTTCTCTTTATTGGCATCAAGGGATATCTTTTTGTATTCCTTGCCCTCCACCTCAATCACTAGATATAAGTTACCACTATTCACACTAATTTCTTTGACAATAAATAATCCAATCATACTGAACATGACGATACTAACGATCAAAATTTTGTCCCATTTTGTCACACTCATCAACTCACATTTACTAATAATTTTTCCAAAATCTACATACTCTATAACTAGTTTACTCAAGAATAGGGAGATTTTTTTAGGAAAACTATGTTTTTCCTTTAAACACAGTTTAAGTTTAACATTTTGATATTTCAATGACAAGTAGTATTTTTTTCATATAAATACCATAATTACTCGATCTTAAAAATAGAACATGCCCACTGCGAGCATGTTCTATTTCATTTTATTTCATTTTAATCGTTTTCTTAGGGCATTTCACTTCACAAGCTCCACAACCTATACATTTATCTTCTAAAATCTTGTGTACTTGTTTCAATTCTCCTTCAATAGCATCGACTGGACACTGTTTTTTACAAATTGTACAACCTATACAATTTTCTTCAATAATCTCAGCCTTTCTTCTTTTTTCGAAATCCGCATAGATTGCTTTTGTCGGGCACTTTTCGGCACAAATCATGCAATTTGTACATTTTTCATAGTTGATCTTTGCCAAATTGTTTGAAAACTCCATGGCATCAAAAGGGCATGCTTTAACACAAATCTGGCAAGCTATACACCCTACATTACATTTTTGCCGAACGACCTTACCTACTTCTTCGTTGTTACAATCTACGATCACATCCTGCTCAAAGGGTACAAAGTGAATCACAGATTTTGGACAAACTTCAATACATTTGCCGCATGCAGTACATCGTTCTGGAATAATTCTAGCTATTCTTCCATCCGTTATTTCGATGGCATCGAACTGACATGCATTTACACATGTTCCAAGTCCTAAACATCCATAAGCACAACTTTTGCTTCCACCTGATACCATTGCAGCAGCTTTACAATCCTGAATTCCGAAATAGTCAAATTTCTCTTTACAGTTTTTTGTGTCTCCGCTGCAAATAACTCTGGCAACCTTTTTTGCGGCATCTCCAGCTTCTACACCCATGATCTCTGCAATATTTTTAGCACAATCTGCCCCGCCAACTGGACACCCAGTTACAGGTGCATTTCCAGCAGCAACTGCATTGGCAAATCCATCACATCCTGGATAGCCACATCCACCACAGTTAGCCCCTGGAAGTACATCCCGAATAGCCTCGACCCTTGGGTCTACCTCAACAGCAAATTTTTGAGAAGCATATGCCAATCCAGCTCCAAAAACCAAGCCTAATCCTCCCAATCCTGCAACCGGAAGTAATAATGTATTTAAATCCATCTCGTATCCCTCCTGTCTAAACGAGTCCAGTAAAGCCTAAGAAAGCAATCGACATTAGACTCGCTGTTATGAGTGCAATAGGAAAGCCTTTAAAAACAGCTGGCACGTCTGCAATCTCTAATCTTTCTCTTATCCCTGCAAATAGGATAATCGCTAGTGAGAATCCTAATGATGCACCGATCGCATTTACAATCGTTTCTATTAAATTAAACTCAGACTGAATATTTAATAACGCAACCCCTAAAACAGCACAGTTTGTAGTGATTAGAGGTAAATACACCCCTAAAGCTTGATAGAGGGTTGGGCTGGTTTTCTGAATAACCATCTCAACAAATTGAACCAATGCTGCTATAACAAGAATAAAAGCTATTGTTTGAAGGTAGCCTAGGCCCATTGTATCTAAAATAAAGATTTGAACAAGATAGGTGATGATGGAGGCTAATGTCATAACGAAGGTTACGGCCATTCCCATACCCGCAGCCGTCTCAACCTGTTTTGAAACACCTAAAAAAGGACATATCCCTAGAAACCTTGATAAAACAAAGTTATTAACAAGTAATGCACTGACAAATATAATAAATAATCCACTTGCTGACATCAATATCCCCCCTTAAAATTGATTTGCTTTTTTAGAAACCGTCCAGTTGTATAGAGCAAGTAAGCATCCTAAAGCAAGGAAAGCTCCTGGAGGCAAAATCATGATCAAAGCAGGTTGATATGAAGCGCCAAATATTGCTTTTCCAAATATAGAACCTGCACCAAGGATCTCTCTCACTGAACCTAGTATTGTTAAGGAGATTGTAAATCCTAACCCCATACCAATTCCATCAACTGCAGATAAAAGCACTGAATTCTTAGAAGCAAATGCCTCTGCTCTTGCTAAAATGATACAGTTAACAACAATTAACGGGATAAACAAGCCTAGTGCTTTATCCAATGCTGGAACAAATGCCTTCATCAATAAACCGATAACAGTTACAAAGGTTGCTATTACAACAACGTAAGCAGGTATACGAATTTTAGCAGGTATGAACTTTTTTATCATCGCAATAACCACATTTGATCCTAACAATACTGCTGTTGTCGCAAGACCCATACCCACTCCATTTACAGCAGAAGTTGTAACTGCAAGGGTTGGGCACATACCTAGCAATTGTATAAAAATCGGATTGTCATATAGAATTCCTCTTAGAAATGTATTGCCAATTTTCATTTTACCACCCCACATTCTATTTCAGTGCTTCATTATATAATTGAATAGCAGCATTTACACCCGCTGTAACGGCTCTGGAAGTAATTGTTGCGCCAGAAATTGAAATAATTTCATTATCTTTCGGTGTTCCAGCTTTGATAACATCAATTTGGCCTTCAGCTTTCTTGTCATTATACTGATTCTTAAATTGGTCATCGGATGCTTTTGCGCCTAATCCAGGTGTTTCGGAATGATTTCCTACGCTAACACCTTGGATTACTCCATCTACAGAAATACCGATCATCACTTCTATTGGTCCGGCATATCCACTAGGATTCGTCTTTATAGTGTATCCAACCACTTGCCCATCTTTAAGGCCTTTATATACTTCTAAAACATTCGCATAACCTGCAAACGTATCTGTTGACATCTCTTCAAATTCACTGGCATCCGATAGGACACTCTGGCGGGCAGTAATATTCGCTTGAAGCACTTGATCCGCGATAGGCTCCATCGTCACATCATTGGTCCATGCAAGTACTGCTGCTGCCACAGCTGTAATGAGCAATAATATTAATCCTAATCTTATTATATCTCGCATTTACTTCACCTCCCCAAATACTCTTGGGCTGGTATACTTATCGATAAGCGGCGCAGCCACGTTCATTAACAGTATTGAGTAGGATACTCCCTCTGGATATCCTCCATAAAGTCTTATAATACTTGTTAGGATACCACATCCTAAAGCATAAATCACTTGCCCTTTAGGTGTTACAGGTGAAGATGCATAATCGGTAGCCATGTAGAAAGCACCAAGCATCAATCCGCCAGCTAACACTTGATAGATCATATATTGGAGACTAAATCCTCCACCCAATACGAATGTTAACACTGCAACTGTTGAAATATAAATCACTGGAATTCTCGGTGTGATTACACCCCTAAAAATCAGATATACGCCACCTAGTATTAAAAGTATAGCAGAGGTTTCTCCGATACATCCACCCACATTCCCTATGAGTAAATCTACCATTGAAGGCAGTGCCTGTCCCGCCGCTTCAGTACCACTGATCAGGGCTAACGGTGTCGCTGTGCTTACAGCGTCTGCACCAGGTGTAACCCAATTAGTCATAGGTACAGGCCAGGATGCCAAAAGCATAGCACGAGCTGCCAAAGCTGGATTCATAAAATTGTGGCCTAAACCGCCAAAAGTATGTTTTACGATAGCAATAGCGAAAATAGAACCAATTACAGGTAACCACCAGGGTGCTGTAGCTGGTATATTAAATGCCAGAAGTAATCCTGTTACCACAGCACTCCAATCGTTAATCGTAACAGGCTGTTTCCTCACTTTTTGAATCACAGCCTCAGTAACAACAGCAGCTATTATTGCTGCAAGAATTACTTTTACTGCGCCCATTCTAAAAAAATAAATACCTGCTAATGTAGCCGGAAGTAGTGCAATTACAACATCCCGCATAATGCGGTTAATTGAATCATCTGCCCGCAAATGGGGAGATGAAGATACAATTAATCTATTATCCATACGAATCCCCTCCATTACTTCGTCTTTCTTTTCTTCGCGATAATTTCACGCTTAGATACTCTTATTGACTGTAGCAATGGCCTTTTTGAAGGACATATGAAAGAACAAGAGCCACATTCTATACAGTCAAGGGCGTTATACTTCTCTGCTGTTTCATGCATGTTTTGCAGAGCATATGCACTGATATACAACGGCTGAATAAACGCCGGACAAATTTCAACACATTTTCCACATCGAATACATGGTTTCGGTTCTGGTAATCTAGCTTCTTCTTGTGATAATACTAATATTCCTGATGTTCCTTTAATCGCAGGAATTTCATCAGTATATTGAGCTAGCCCCATCATAGGTCCCCCCATGATAACCTTCCCGGGATTTCCATTATAGCCACCGCACTGCTCAATAATTTCTTTAAATGGAGTTCCAATCTTAATTAACAGGTTTTTAGGATCTTTGATACCTTTTCCTGTAATCGTAGCAATTCTTTCAACCAAAGGCATTCCAGTCTTAATCACGTTAGCAATCGCTGCAGCTGTTCCTACATTATTTACGACAACACCAACGTCCATTGGAAGTCCGCCAGATGGAACCTCTTTTTTTGTACATGCATAAATCAACTGTTTTTCAGCACCTTGAGGATACTTTGTATGAAGTCCTACAACTTGGATGCCTGATTCTTTCTCAACAGCTCTTTTCATGCTTTCAATGGCATCAGGTTTGTTATCTTCTATACCAATGTAAGCTTTTGTAACATTTAGAACTTTCATCATCGCTTTTAACCCATAGATGATATCATCAGGATTTTCAAGCATTAACCTATGGTCAGCCGTCAAATAAGGTTCACACTCTGCACCATTAAGAACAATTTCTTCTATCTTCTTTTCTGGTGGAGGAGACAATTTTACATGGGTTGGGAATGCAGCTCCACCCATCCCAACAATTCCAGCATCTTTTATAATGCTTAAAATCTCTTTACCGGAAAGATTCGAAATATCCCCTTTCGGGATAACGTTTTCGTGAACAGTGTTCAATCCATCCGATTCAATAACTATACAGACAGCTTCCCCAGTTGGTGTAAGCATACGTGCAATTTGCTTTACCGTACCTGATACACTACTATGCACTGGTGTAGATACAAATGCAGATGTCTCGCCAATCTTTTGTCCTACTTTTACCTGATCTCCAACTTTAACAATCGGCTCACAAGGTGCCCCGATATGCTGCTGAAGAGGAATAGTAACAACTGCTGGTTCCTTAGCTTTCTCTACCTTTAAGCGAGTAGTCGCTTCTTTAAAATGTGGTGGATGTACTCCACCCCTAAAGGACAAGAAACCCATTTTTTTCACCCCTCATTATTAAAAAATTATATAACTAAGTATTGCCACAAATAAAAATATTTCTATACCTTTTTTGAATATCCTGCATTGTTAAAATACTAACTCATTTTTTTGTCTACTGTATACACCATGCGTTAGTAAAAATAAATTAGAATCATTCAAAAAAATATAGAAGCTCATATAAAAAAAAATAAACTACTTAACATGAACCTTACTTCTATGATATAACTTACGAAGAATTATGTCAATAAATGATGAGTCACCTCAGGGATATCTTACATTGTTTCATTCCCACTCGCTGCTCTATTCAACGTAGACTCTTTTTATTTCACAAATTCCTTCATCAATATGGTCTCTTATCCATTGCAATACTCCAAGATCTCCTAACGGCACGCTTTCCAATACCAGTCTCACCTCTCTCGTATCAAAAACAAATGTTTTTCCATCAAAAATATGTTTATATACATAATCAATCATTTCATTTGCCATGATTAATGTGATCATCGTCTCCGCCATATTTCCCAACGGTACTAGGTCGATATGACTGCGCTGAAATCGTGCCGTAACAGTAGTGCCGCTGCCAAGCTTTGAATGTATTTCAAACCTGCCATTGCACATCTCAGCAGCAGCTTTAAATAATGAAATTCCTAATCCTACCTTCCTAGTCTTTCTTGTTGTAACAAAGGGATCTGCTACACTTTTCAAAAAACTCTCATCCATTCCCTTGCCATTATCTATGATATTTATGATGATCTCATCATTTATCGTATCCTCATGCACTTCAATTTCAATAAAAGTTGATTCTGCTGTTATGCTGTTTTGAGCAATGTCTAAAATATGTAATGATAGCTCTCTCATCCTTAGCTGCCTCCAATAATATTTCCAGCTTTTAGTGCCTCCAATATGCCAAAAATGCTTTTTTCCTCCACTTCTATAAAGCTTTCTCTCTCTAAAATGTCATGCAAATAATGAGCATCAGAATTCCTTAAGGATTTATATCTTTGCAAGAAATGGAACTTCTTCATCAATGCTCCATGATTGCC
Source organism: Anaerosolibacter sp. (assembly GCF_029240175.1). GTDB lineage: Bacteria > Bacillota > Clostridia > Peptostreptococcales > Thermotaleaceae > Anaerosolibacter. The sequence continues at coordinate 98,876 of NZ_JARBTM010000011.1, read as the reverse complement.
ATTTTTTGATATTTCTATTATAGATATGGGTAAATTCGGGGGAATAAATCCAAGATTTGCGATAATACTATAGGAACTTTTATCTACATGGGCTGGAATAACAACCCCTTCTAGTAAATCTACATCTCTAAATGCTTCCTCGAGTGACATATTGACAGATGAAATTAACATTCGTCTATTTTCCCCTACAGGCTGGTCTTTGTCATCATATATTATCTGCTTTCCAAATAATTCCGATAAATTCTCCTTTATACTCATTTTTTCATATACCTTGTTTTGAAATTCTTTCGCTGCTGATAAATTCTTGAATAGACATAAAAGATGTACTTCTTCCTTTGTCTGCAGCTCCATTCCAGGGATTACAATGAGATTATGTTTGAGACCTACAGTCATACATGCATCACAATTTTCAATGGTATTATGGTCTGTTATTGCAATAGCATCCAAGCCTTTAAGGACACTCATACCGATGATGTTATTTGGTGTCATATCCTCATCACCACATGGTGAAAGGGCTGTATGTATATGGAAATCTATAGCAATTTTCATATCATTTGAGTCCTAATTCTTGAAAACAGCAAAAAATATGATATGCGCTTAATGGTGTTCGCAAGATGACAACACCTTCTTCAACCGCTTTAGATATTGTTTCACTTTCAATTGTGATATTCTCAGGTATAATTATACAACCAATATCTAACAGCGCTGCAACTGCGACAATATTGGTATGTGTTTGTACAGTAATCCATGCATCTTGCTGCTTGGCATGTGACATTACCCAGCTTAACAGATCACAGCAGTATAAACCTCTAATCTCACGATTTATATGCTCTTCCCCTGTTACTATGCGAAAATCGTATTTATCAACTAAATCTTTAATGATTATCATGGTTATCTCCACCTTTGTTCATATTTATCAGCATTGTTACTACTGTTGATTTACCTCTCTCAGATTCAATCGTAAATGTATCACAACATCTTTTCATGTTAGGAAGACCCATCCCTGCACCAAAGCCAAGTTCCCTCACTCTGTTAGATGCTGTAGAGAAACCTTCTTTCATAGCAAGTTCAATATTCTCAATACCAGGTCCCTTGTCTGCTGCTGTAATCTGAATGAATTCAGGATAGATATATAATGTGATTTTACCTCCTTCTGAGTGAATTACAATATTGATTTCTGCTTCATAGGTAGCAATTGCAACTCTCCGGATAATCTGTGCATCGATTCCCAATTGTCTAAGAACCTTCTTAATATTGCTTGATGCTTCCCCAGCCCTTGAAAAATCTTCTTTCGCCACCTCAAATTCCAGTTTTAGACTTTCCGAAGATATTTTATTCTCCATTTCTAACCACCTCTCTTTCTAGAACAATTCAGAATCCCTATATCGTTTAATTTTCTTAGATAATAGTGCATCTTTTTAATCATGAATTTTCTGCTTCTATTTACTGTTCATGGTAAAAGCCAAGTATTCATATAAAATCTCATTTAAAGCTCCTTGGTAATCAAAATTGCTTCCTGACTGTTTTGCCTCATTTAAATGTATTAGACCTACATCAATTACTTTTATAAGTTTTTGAGTTAATTCTCCCACACTCGACGTTGTCGAAATATTGTTCAATTCGTTCTTGATACTTTCAAGTGCAGTTATGTTTTCATTGGCTATAGTCCTTATCCGTTCAGCATCGACATTTTCCTTTAGCATTTGATCTCCATGTTCAGACATTTCCAAAAGGATATCTATGAATTTATCACGCTGTGTTTCAATGCTTAGTGTATTTTTTCCATCATCCTTCTCATACTTTATCTGTTGGGCAGGTATATTTATTGATGTAATATATGCGTCAGGATACGCTTTACGTATCTTTTGGAGTTCTACCTCTATCCCAGTGCGAGATAGAGATGAAATTGCAATCACTTTATATCCATCATTTTGATATACATATCCCTGATATCCCTTCCTATTCAATTCTGTTTTCATAGTTTCTGCATTTTCAGTGGTGGTAAATTTTCCGGTCTGAATGCTATAGAAATTTAAGCCTTCTAATTCAAAAGTTGTTACAAATGCTTCTTCTGATACTTCTTCATCAGGAATAGCCTCGCTGCTGTTTTGGGTTTCTACAACAGCTTGTTCAGATGGCATGACGCTAGATTGCTGCGGTTGTTCCTTTGGCTGCATACCTGGCACGATGAAAAGCTTAAAAGCCGTATACCCTAAATAAATCGAGAGCATAGGCAATAAGATAGTAAAAGCCACTGTAAGTCCAACGCTTTTGCTCTTATATTCCTGTTTTAGCTTCCTTCTTGTAATTCTCATTTCCTTCCCCCCTAAAATAATCCTTCAAAATCCATTAGTAGCTGTTGTGGTTCATCTGGATATCTTATATTTGAAACTTGAATACCTAACAATCGTATTTTTTTCGTCTTGCTAATTTTATTTTGTATTATATTTGATGCATGCTGATAAATCTCTTGACCCATATCAGTAAAGTTTGGTAATGTAATGCTTCTCGTTACACATACAAAGTCTTCAAATTTCACCTTTAAAGTAATAGTTTTTGCCTTAAAACCATTCTCCTTAAGCCTATCTCCTAAAATCAAGGAACAGTCTTTCGCATATTTGAGCAGAATATTCATATCATCGATATCTGTTTCAAAGGTCATTTCCTCACCAATAGACTTCCGTCTGTGTTTATTTTCTACAGGCCTATCATCTTTTCCTTGTGCTAAACTTAATAATTCAATTCCTTTTTTTCCGAACCTATCTATAAGAACATTCTGATCATAGTTTAATAAATCCTTAATATAATATATGCCTAATTTGTTCAGTTCATTTTCAGTTTTAGGTCCAACTCCCCAAAGTTTTCTCACTGGTAAAGGCAATAAAAACTTGCCCGCTTCTTCTTCCGTAATAATCATAAATCCATTGGGCTTTTGGTAGTCTGATGCTAGCTTAGCCAAATATTTATTTACCGAAATTCCCACTGATGCAGTTAAGGCTAGTTCTGTTCTTATTCTATCCTTTATTTCTTTTCCAATTCTAATCCCATTTTTACCGGTTACATCGAGGAAAGCCTCGTCGATCGATAATGGCTCGATACAATCGGTATAGTCTTCAAAAATTCCTAAAATTTTCCGAGACACTTCAGTGTATCGCTCCATTCGAACTGGCACAAAAATTAAGTGGGGACATAGCAGCTGTGCCTTTTTAGAAGCCATGGCAGAGCGCACACCAAACTTTCTTGCTTCATAGGATGCGGTACATACAACACCCCTTCTATCAGGATTTCCACCTACTGCTACTGGCTTATTTCTTAGCTCAGGATGATCGTTTTGTTCGACCGAAGCATAAAATGCATCCATATCCACATGGATTATTTGTCTTTCACCCATCCATCATTCACCTCAATAAATATAAATGATTTATAAATAAAGCAATTTTTTTCATTATATCATAAAGAAGACAGCTGTTTTTGCCGATAATTGTTATATTAGACAATTCGTTTCATTCTATCTATGCCAAAGGAGTAAATATATGAATCATATAAATATTCAAAGTATCATTCATCAAAAACTATCAGAAATTCAAAGCAGATTGCCTGCTGGAGTAAATATTATAAAAGAAGAACCAAATGGTGACTTTCAGGATATTTTCGATACTGAGGTTGAAAAGCACTTAAGCACTGAGATTGGCGCAGATGCTGTAGACCCGCTCATCGAAAATGCAGCTGATCGGTATAATGTAGATAAGAACTTGATCAAAGCTGTTATGAATGTAGAATCCAATTTCAATACAACCGCCCTCTCTAAAGTTGGTGCACAAGGTCTTATGCAATTAATGCCCCAGACAGCAAAGTCAGTGGGTGTTTCGAACCCGTGGGATCCAGCTCAAAATATTGAAGGGGGTACAAAATATCTTCGTGATATGTTGAACCGCTACAAGGGCAACGTAAACCTTGCCCTTGCTGCATACAATGCAGGTCCTGGAAATGTTGATAAATATAATGGTATCCCACCATTTTCGGAAACACAGAATTATGTTAAAAAGGTTCTTTCAAAACAAAGCGATTATATTAAAGCTGAATCCGAAGAGTAGTATAACAAACCCCCTACATTTGAAATGTAGGGGGTTTGTTTATTAGATTATTCGTCTTGCTGTAACGAATCGGTCTTTATAATATCCTTCATTTAGTTCTGAAATAACTACTTTCTTCGCGCTCTTACCTGAAGAAGCATGTATAAACCTTCCATCACCAATATAAATACCTACGTGGGATATGTTTCCATCGATCTTTCCTGAAGTATCAAAGAAAACTAAATCACCTGCTTTTAGATCGGACTTAGTGACCTTTTCTCCGTTATGTGCCTGATCTCTTGAAGATCTAGAGATAGAGTATCCAGCACTCTTAAATACATAAGATGTAAATCCCGAACAGTCAAAACTACTTGGCCCATTTGATCCATATCTATATGGTATCCCTAAATATTTTTTTGCTACATCAACAATTTTACTCATTATTGGCATTCTTTCAGCTGATCTAGATACATCCGCACTTGTGTTTCCATCTAATACTATTGTAATATAATCTTGATGAACCCATCCCTCAATACCGTTTTGGGTAATGATGTTATACCAACCATTCTCAAAAGACTTGATTGAAACAGGGCTGTCCATTCCAAGAGTAGCAAGAATTTCACCATCAAGTGCAGGTGTTTTTCTCATGTTGACTTTTGAACCAGCTACCCTGCCAGCGCCATAATTTTGTGATAATTCAACAAAATCTGAATGAACCCATCCCTTCAACTGATCGCTAATGACAATCTCATACCATTCAGCGTTTTCACCAATAATTTTTATTTCCACATTCTTATTAAGCACTTGTAGAATATTTGCATCTAAATTAGGTAAATCCCTAACATTGACACCATCACCGTTTATAATGCCTCTTTTTACTAACTCTTTATTGTCATTCATAGGAACAACTAAATCATTATACACCCAACCTTGACTGCCATTGTTCAACTGTATAAGGTACCAGTCATCCTCACTGTCAAGAATTTGAACATATTCTCCTAGGGCTAAGGTACCTATCACTGATGAAGTAGCGTCTGCTCCACTTCTAACATTTACATCTTTAGCTATAACAACTCCCTTTGCAGACTCTTCTGCATTAGCAACTGTCACCATTAAAAGCGCGCACAATAAAATCAGTGTTAAAATAATCATTCGTTTGATGCCCTTACCCATTTAATTAACCCCCTCAGCCATAGTCCAAAAGTATCTGCTTTGAATATGTCCACCTTTTCGATATAAAATATTACGGTGTCGAATCATTTGTTCCAATATATTACGCTTTGCTATTATTCATTTTTAAAATTTATTTCCTAAAACCTATAAATACATCCTTCGAATAAAACAAATGTAATAGCAACTAGATTCTTTAAATATATAATTCTACACAAAATCTAAAAAACCTTCCCAATTCTGGGGAGAAATTTGTTTTATTTGGTCTAAGGTATAGAACCAGGGCACACACCCCTAATAATCATAAGTTTTAAGTCTATCAGCAAATTTTGTCTTTAACATGATAATCGCTTCTTCTAATCTTTTTTGATTTAATTCGTCAAGTTGCTCAAATATTTCGTTTAGGTCTTCAAGTTCTTGATGAAATCTTTCTAATTTATCACTCATAGCTATCCGCTCCTATTTTTCTTAATTTTCTGTATATTTTCTCCAAAAAAAAGAAAAATCCTTCTTCTCTTTATGAAATAATTTCCACTTCAAAACCAAGCTTGCCTTATTTAGTTATTTATCTCGCACCAATTTTAAAAAACTGCTCATCCCATGAGCAGTTTTTTAAAATTGGTGCGAGATAAGGGACTCGAACCCCTGACTCCTTCCACGTCAAGGAAGTACTCTACCAGCTGAGTTAATCTCGCATGTTTCTTATTATGTTATTACAATATAATCATACAACATACGCAAATCTTAGTCAATAACATCCTCGTCAATCGTAATAATCTTCCGGAAGTCATCTTTTTTCAGATGCTCTTCTAAGTATGTTATAGCTTGAATACAGACGATATATTCTTCTCTTTTTTCATTTAAATCCTTTAGCTTTCGACTTATATACGCTATAGCATCTAGTTGTTTTCTTACCTCTTCATTATTCAACATTTCCTCAAAATCACCAATCGCTTGCTCAAGCCGATGTACTCTTTGCTGTAATTTGTTCAAGATTTTCATTTTATATTCTTTCCTTCTAAATATGGATTGACCGTTAGCTCCTACTGATAAAAGTGGAATAAACCGCATCTTGAATATTATTCGCCTTACTGAGAAAACTATTCAAAAGGAGGGATATTCATGGGAGATCAAGGAAAAATATTGAAGGTTAGGAAAAATAGCCAAGGCGATATCACTGATGTAATGTTGAATGACGGAAATGTGTATTCCATTACTGACGCAATTGAACTGGCTAAGGATCATAAAATTGAAGGCGTGAATGTGGGTAAAGCGAAAAATGGACAAGAATACCTTCGTAGCAACCCTAATGATAAAAGTTCTGACAATTTAGATCGCCTTGAAACATTTTAATCATCGATGGCTGGTAAAGATCATTGTATATAAGTACACAATAAAAAGAAGTAGATACTTTCGTATCTATTATTTGGTGCGGGCGATGGGACTTGAACCCATACGTCTGTTGACACACGCCCCTCAAACGTGCCTGTCTGCCGATTCCAGCACGCCCGCATTTAGTCACTTAAATATAATATCATATTTCTTTGCCTTTGTCAATTGGTCTTTATTAAAATGTTTTCACTACCCTGTGATGCATTCAGTTGAGTGATGTACTATTTGCTTTCCTCAAGCACATACCACTGACCAATGCTGTTGTAGATATTATGAGGTTTGGGATCAATTTCTCCCTTTACATAATCCTTTACAACCAAAGCGCTATTTTCAAAATACAAACTATAGTAAGGTATTTCTTCTAAAATAGTTTTTTGCACATCTGCATACTTCTGTTTTCTACTTTCCGGTGATTTTGCCAAGGCAGCTTCTATTAGTTGTTGATCTAATTGAGGATTTTCATAGGCAATGAAATTTGTATTTCCTTTGTATGCTGAGTGAAAGATAAAACTAAGATCAGGGTCCACAGACATCTTCCATCCGCCTAAAATCATATCAAAGCCACCTGCGTTTAGTCTATACTGATATTCTTCCCAGTTTACTTTTTCAACAATGACCTCAATTCCTATATCCTTTAGCTGTGCCGCAATTTTATCCGCAGCCTCCAGCCGGTGATTATTATCATTATTTACTAATAGCTTTAAGGATAAATTTTGATTGAGTTCATTTTCAAGAATGCCATCCTTATTCTCGTCCTTCCAATTTGCATCTGCTAAGAGTTTCTTTGCTTTGTCTTGCTCTTTGCCATACTTTTGCGCCGACTCATCCTTTAGCCATGAATCTGGATGAATAGGGGTGTCCGTAACGGTAGCATGCCCAAAATATACATCATTTACAATCTCATGTCTGTCAATACCATAAGCTATGGCAGTACGAATAACCTTGTCCGAGGTGATGTTCTTATTGAAGTTAAAACCTATAAACTCGTAATCCCAATCTGTATATGCATAGGTTTTTAATGTTTTATCCTCTTCATACTTCTCCCAATCGAAATCCGTTGCCTTACTGAGAGAAGCTTCATTGGCTTCAACCGTGGAAAGAGCAGTCTCTGAGTCGGGGACAATTTTCCCAACGATCCTGGGCACATACGCACTGGTATCCCAGTAGTTTTCATTCAACTTAAGAACAATATGACTTGGTTTCGTGTAGCTTTCAATTTTATATCTACCTGTCCCTACTAGAATATCCTTCGGCTCTTTGAATACGTCATCAGGGACCCGATACTTGTGTTTAGGTATAATTGGAAATTGAAACTTTTCAATTTGATTTCCCGCTGCTGAATTTGTTTCAATGGCGATCTTATGGGAACCTAGTACAGTAACGTTCTTTATATTCTTTACAAATCCGCTATATATAGAACTCCCTGCACTAGCACTATTTGTCCGTAAAACGTCTATCGTAAATCTTACATCTTCTGCAGTAAATGGTTGCCCATCATGCCATGAAACATTATCCCTCAGCTGAAAAATCCACCCATCTCCATTATCAGTGACAGTCCACCCTGTTGCCAATGCAGGTTGTGCCTCTAATTTATTATCTAAAGAGACCAATCCATCGTAGATTAATTGATTAAAATAGAATATACTCTCATTTCTATTCAGTATTGGATTCAGGGTATTAAACTGAGTTATGGGGAGAACTATTTCTCCACCTTTCATAGGGTTTGTCACCTTTTCAATTGATTGCTCAGGATTTTCACTATCTTCAACAGGCTTGCTGCACCCGAAGAATATCATAGATAATAGTAGTAACAGTATAATACACATATTTATTCTCTTGCTGCTCAACGGAATACCTCCATCTATTCTTCTACCACTCTTTATACGTAAGTCTATAGTACCCTTCTTAATTTTTCATTTTCCACAAGTCCAGGAATCCTACCTCGTTTTGCTACTGCTTTATTGTTTACTTCCTTAATATCCATAGTCATGTCTATGGCCGATGCACCAGAAATATAGCTGCCAACACCAAAAGAGTCAGCCCCTGCATCCTTTAATATTCTTATTTTTTCTGGTGTCAAACCACCTGATACAAAAATTTTAACATGATTATATCCCTTATGGTCCAATTTATGTCTTAATTCATTTACAAGCTGTGGTGTTACACCACCTCTCTCACTGGGTGTATCTAATCGCACACCATATAAACGTTCTCCCAATGATTCTGCAATTCTGAGACTCTCCTCTACTTCATCTTTAAATGTATCCACTAATACTGTTCTTTTATGGCTCTCAGGCATAACTTGATCATACACCTTGGCTACTTCTAAAGTATCACCTGCAATCAACATGGCTGCATGGGGAAGTGTGCCTGATGCCTCTATTCCAAGCAGCTTGGAAGCTAATACACAACTTACACCTGTTGCACCACCAATAACAGCTGCACGTTCCATTACTGGAGCTACTGCAGGGTGTACATGTCTTGCACCAAAGCAGAGGAATGTTTTGTCTCCGCATGCTTCTTTTACTTCTTTTGATGCCGTAGCCCAACCGCTGGCACTCGCTAAACTGCCTAACATCGCCGTTTCAAAAACGCCAAATTCACTATAAGATCCTTTTATTCTGATTAAGGTTTCTTTTGCATTAAAAGACTCTCCCTCATCAACAGCCCATACCTCTACACGCTTATCCTTCAGCATATTTATTACTTCTTGAACACCTGCAAACACGCCAGATTTTCTTGCAAAGATTTCTGCTGTAACAATTTGGGATTCAAGGTTCATTTCTCTTAAAATATCCATGGTTCTTAAGAAATAGACATCTGTTGTACTTCCTTTCAGTATCTCCTCATGGGTACTGGAATGAATGAATCGATTCGGATCGATTTTTATATTTTTTATATCTTCAAGACTTTTCATATGTTCCATAAATTCACATTCCTTTCTTTTTCATGGGTTGACGCTACTGGAAAAACATTATCTTTCAAACTATATGTATGAACTTGTCCCAGTAAAATACATTCAACCTCGCCATATTATTATAAAAAACATCTGCAGATTGTTCAATAAAATACTAGAATAAATATATAGATAACAGTTTTTTTGCTGTTATCTATATAAAATGCTATAAATTTTAAAACTTTTCAATACTTTATCAACATATGCTCGCGTTTCCCAGAAGGGAATTTCCTTTAGAGTAACTCCATCTTGACTATATTCTGGATTGTTAAGCCATTTGTTTACATTTCCGCTGCCACCATTATATGCTGCAAGTATGAGTTGGAGTCTTCCATCAAACTCCCCCCTTAGTCTATCAATATACCAACATCCTATACGTATATTTATTTCTGGTATATATAACATATCTTCTGTATAATCATTTATTTCTAGTTCTTTTGCCGCCCATTCTCCTGTTATAGGTGCAATCTGCATTAACCCTTTGGCTTCTTTCGGTGATTTAGCCTTCTCATTAAATTTACTTTCGGTCCTAATGATCGCCGCTACCAAAAATGGATCCAAATCATACTCATTCGCGTATTTTTCCACAAGAGATTTATAGTGAATTGGATATATTATTTTCAAGAACCAATTGGTACTACTTGCTGCCGCTCCTACAATCATTACTATTATCATGACAACCAATAATCTTCTGTATTTTTTCAGATTTACAACTACCAATATAATCCCTCCGGAACGCTAACTATGAAAACGCTTAAGTTCAATTTTTAGTTGTTCTTCTAATTCTGAATAGCTTCCACTGTTATCGATAATTACATCTGCAAATTTCTGCTTTTCTTTTAACGTCATTTGAGAATTAATTCTGTTTTTAGCTTCCTCTAAATTTAAATCATCTCGCTCCATTAGTCTATTTAACTGAATTTCTGGATTAACAGAAACAAGCCATAATTCATCAACTAATTTTCTCATATTCATCTCAATAAGTAAAGCTGCATCTAGAAAAACCACATCATACGCTTTGCGCTTTGCATATGTTTCAATTGTATGCTTAATCCTATCATTTATTCTTTTATGGGTTATTTGATTCAGAGCTTTCAATTTATGTTGATCACTAAAAACGATTTTTCCTAATTGTCTACGATTCAATGAACCATCACAATTTAATATCTCATTTCCAAAATAATCAACAATTTCCTTTAAAGCAGGCTCACCCACCTCAACTATCTCTCTCGCAATAATATCCGCATCAATAACAGGATACCCATACTTTCTTAGTATATTTGTAGCAGTACTTTTACCTGATGCAATACCCCCTGTAAGTCCTATAACTCTCATAAGCTGCAGTATCCTCCTTATTTGGTATCATACCAGCTCTTACCAAGATTCATATCTACCTTTAGCGGCACATCGACATCCAATGCATTTTCCATTTCTTGCTTTACGATTTTCTTCACTTCATCGACTTCATCTTTATGAACTTCTACGATCAGTTCATCATGCACCTGTAAAATAAGTCTAGATTTTAGTTTTCTAGATTTCAATTCATGATCTACTTTAATCATTGCTAACTTAATGATATCTGCAGCACTCCCTTGAATTGGCGTGTTCATTGCAGTTCTTTCCCCAAAAGACCGCAGATTGAAATTAGTGGCATTAATCTCAGGAATATATCTTCTGCGTTTTAGAAGGGTTGTAACATAACCGAGTTTCTTTCCCTCTTCAACAATTTCCTCCATATAACGCTTTACGCCAGTAAACCGATTAAAATATTCATCTATATATTTTTGTGCCTCCTTACGTGTGATTTGGAGATTCTCTGACAAACCGTAATCACTGATACCATACACAATCCCAAAGTTCACTGCTTTCGCCCTGCTTCGCTGTAAAGAAGTGACCTCTTCCATTGGTATACCAAATACTTTTGAGGCTGTAGAAGTATGTATGTCTAAATCTTGATGAAATGCCTCTATGAGATTGTCATCCTTAGATATATGCGCCAAAACACGGAGCTCAATTTGAGAATAATCTGCATCCAATAATAAATATTCTTCATTTGAAGGAATAAATACTTTTCTTATTTCCCTTCCCAACTCAAATTTAATTGGGATATTCTGCAGGTTTGGCTCTGTACTACTGATCCGTCCAGTTGCAGTAACAGTCTGATTGAAGCTTGAATGGATCTTATGGGTTTCCTTGTTGATCACGGCTTTTAGTCCATCAATATAGGTAGACTTTAGTTTTACCAGATGTCGATACTCAATAATCATCGAAATAATAGGATGCTTTTTCTGAAGCTTTTCTAGCACTTCTATATTTGTAGAAAAACCCGTTTTTGTTTTTTTAATTGCAGGCAGTTCTAATTTTTCAAATAATATTTCTCCTAGCTGCTTAGGTGAATTGATATTGAAAGTTTCTCCTGCTTCACTGAAAATGAATTGTGTAATATGTTGAATTTTCTCATCTAATTCTATCCCCAGTTGATCTAATATTGTTTTATCAACCTTAAATCCGTTATATTCCATATCACTCAATACTTCCACTAAAGGCATTTCAACGTCTCTGAAAAGTGTATCCAATTCAGACTCCTTCAGTTTTTCCATCAATACATCTTTTACACCCATTACAGTTTCGCACCAGCTTCTCCCAAAATCAATTAATTTTTCCTCTTCAAGGTCAGCAAAGCTATGCTTATTTTTACCCTTCCCTAAAACATCTTCCTCACTGTCAATTTTTTTATTTAAGAACTCTAAAGATATATCTTGTACCTCATATGTAGTTCTGGTAGGATCAATAAGATACAAAGCGATGGCAGAATCAAACATCATTCCATTCAGCGTAATCCCATATCTTTTAAAAGCTGTTCTATCCCTTTTTAAAGAATGTCCAATCTTCTTGATTTCAGAATTCTCAAAAACCTCTTTTAGTTCCTGTAAAGCTATAGACATATCTTCTTTCTTAATATAGAAGTGTTCTCCACCACAGCTCATATGTACACCGACAATATCATCCTGAATGATATCTCCGCCATCTGTAAAGGTTCGAATACACATTTCACCTATGCCCTTTACTTTGTCTTTAAGATCTTTCCAACTATTAATGATAACAGTAGCTTTTTCATCGGCATAATCGTTCTTTTTTGTCTCTGCTTTGCTGTTCAATACAACTCGCCCCATCAAACTATGAAACTCAAGGCGTTTATATAAAGCTAAAAGTTTTTCTGCGTCTGGCTCTTCTCTCCTCAATTCATCTAAAGAAATCTCCACAGGAACGTCCACCATAATGGTTGCAAGACGTTTACTGAATACTGCTTGTTGCGCAAATTCTTCTATCTTTTCTCGAAGTTTGGCGCTTGAGATTTTTTCCGTATGCTGGATAAGACCCTCAACACTACCAAATTCTTTTAGCAATTTGATTGCTGTTTTTTCACCAACACCAGGAACCCCAGGAATATTGTCCGACTGATCCCCCATTAGCCCTTTTAAATCGATAAACTGATCCGGTGTAATTTCATATTTATCCATTACACCTTTATCATCATATTCTTCTAATGAACTAATACCTTTTTTGGTTATCAGTATTTTTGTTTTATCAGAGGCTAACTGAAGTGCATCTTTATCCCCTGTAACAACAAAAACTTCCAATTCCTTTTTTTCTGCATATTTAACAAGGGTTCCAATCAAGTCGTCAGCCTCAAATCCATCCAATTCGATTCTATGAATTTTTAATGCATCTAGCACTTCTTTCAAAAGTGGTAGCTGCTGTGCCAGTTCGCTTGGCATCTTTTTTCTGCCTGCTTTGTATTCTTCATACTCTACATGTCGAAAGGTTGGTGCTTTTCGGTCAAAGGCAACACTGATATAATCTGGTTTATAATCATCCATAATCTTATAGAGCATATTTACAAAACCATATACTGCATTTGTGTAATCACCACTTTTACTCGAAAGCAGCGGCAATGCATAGTATGCTCTATTTATTAAACTATTACCATCTATAATAACCATCTTATTTGATGTCATATTTATCCTCTCCTTTAGGTTATCGTGCCCACACGATACATCATTATATTTCCCAAATTATTCCCTAATCAATCCACATAACTATATTCTTAATCTAATCTTAAAATCCTCTTTTTCAATTGTATTATACCAGAGCCAGTTCTTCTATGGGATGTAAATCTTATAAAATTAGGAAAAACAACTTAGATTCAATCGCTGAAAATAATCAGAACTTTTGTTATAATAACCTATATAATGATAAAATGGGGGTAATAAAATGAATAGCTTCGATGAAAAATTGATCGCATATATCTCAGAAAATAGCGTTAATGCTGAGCACCTTGTTTTTATGGAGTCCTGTCATTCTGTGGCCGAAGCCGCCCACGCTGCCAATGCAGCCCCTCAAGACATCGTCAAGAACATTTGTATCTTAGACGAACAGGGGCAACTGATTGTAGCAATAATTAAAGGGGAAGACAAAATGGATCTTTCCAAGATAAAAAACTTGCTGGGGGTTAAAAAACTCAGAACTGCCACAGCAGATGAAATCCTTCAGCATTCGGGATATATCTGCGGGGGTATTCCCTCTTTTGGCTACGAAGCAATTTTCCTCATCGATACAAAGGTCATGGAAAATACCATCGTCTATTCTGGTGGTGGTTCTCAAAATTCACTTGTGAGAATGTCTCCGAAAGCTCTCTTGGACGCTAATAATGGACAAGTTGTTGATATTAGAAAATGATGATTCATATTTAATGATTAACTACCCTATTTTCATAAAAATAACTCTTCCCCCGGGGGAAGAGTTATTTTTATGAGGCATACACCGATCCTTATATTTATTCTTGTTTATTCTTTTTTCTTTTGGTCCATCTGTATAAATAGATAGTCAAAGGAATACCCATAATGAATAAAACAAGTATCACGGGTAATGTGCTGGCAATCCGAATAAATACATTCTCCGCAAATTGTATCATTTCATTCACTGTTTTTATGAACCCTTTTTGTGCCCGAAGCCATACATTATCACGAATTGGATAAATTTCTTTATCTTTTGAAGACATCTCATTGAGCGTGACATGAATGGTTGATAAGTCCACCAAATCATCCCAACGCTTCACATCTCCCGACATTCGATTGATCTCCCCACGAACTCTAGATAGTTCTCTTTCAACCTCTAGAATATCCTTCACACTCGTGGCCTTCTCCATAATTGCCCTAAGGCTTTTTTCTTGAACCTTTAAATTCTCAATTTCATCTACAGTACTTCTATATTCCTTCGTAATGTCCTGTCCGCTTATACTCGTGTTGGTAACAGTCCCTAAAGATTTAATGTGATCTAGCACTTCGGCAAATTGATTCTCAGGAACACGGATTACTAGGCTTCCCTGCTTTAGAGACTCTTCAGGATTCACCTCATTGTATTGCTTATAATAGGTATTACTATTCTCCACAAACCCGCCCCGTTCAGCGGTAATTCTTGTGATTTGGCTAAACTTGTCATCGTATTCCTCAACATTGAGATCAACATATCCGCTCTTAATAACCTTTCTATCTGATTCAGCCTCTAAAGCTGTAAACTGAGTCGTCTGATTATTTTGATCCATTACACGGTTTTCTGGTGAACCATTGTCTTGTGTTGTCTGCAGACGCTCTTCGGCTCCATAGCTTTCATCTCTTGCAGCAGTACCTACTTTCATTTTGGGCGCCTCAGGAGCGGGAGCACTTCCTGCAAATTCCATGTTAGGAGACTCCATACCTACATTCTCCTTCATTTGGCTTCCGTTAAATCTAGCTTCATTTAACAGAGACGAAGCGAGAATCAAGACAATGAATACTGCAGCCATAGATCCATATACTTTCCAATTTTTCCATTTAAACTTTTTATTGAAAGTTTCGCTACGTCCTATGTCTATTACTTGTACGTTTTCTGTAGCACGTACTAATTTTTCATGTAAGCTCACTTCAAAATCAGGAGGCAATTCAAGCATAGGCAATTCACTACACATATTTTTTATATTCAAAAGCTCTTCATAGTCCTGTCTACATTCTGCACATTCTTTAAAATGTTTTTGAAGCATTTGTTCAGTATGCTCATCTAATAGTCCATCTATATAAAGAGATATCAACTCCATAGTTTCTGTACAATTCATATAACCCCTCCTTTCTATGTTTTAGACGTATGGTTTTTGGTAAAGTTCCCTATTCGTTATAATCTCCTTTAAAGCCAGCCTGGCTCTACTTATTCTTGACTTTATCGTCCCCTGGGGGCAGTCTAATATTTCAGAAATCTGCTCATAGCTAAGTCCTTTAATATCTCTAAGAACGATCACTATTCTATGCTGCTCAGGCAATGCTTGAATCGCATCCTGAATATTTTTAATTTCTTCTTTTTTCTCTAGGATTTCTTCGGTACTGCTGCTTGGATCAACGACATCCCGGTCAATCTGACCGTCTTCCATTTCCATAGGATTATGATATGAATAAACCTGCTGTCTTTTTCTTTTCCGTAACTCGTCCAAGCAAGTATTGGTAACAATCCGGTAAAGCCAGGTAGAGAAACTGGATTGTCCATGAAACGATTGTATCGATTTAAAAACTTTGACCAAAGCTTCTTGCGTGGCATCGTTGGCATCTTCAACATTCCCTAACATTCTGAAGGCAATATTATAAGCAAGGGTCTGATGTGATCTAATCAGTATTTCAAAGCTTTCAACATCTCCCCGTTTACTCTTCTCAATCAGTTCAATTTCAAATTCTTCCACTTCCATTCACTCCTTTCCTAAAAAATAACCATTGCATTAGACGTGTATTCGATAAAAAAGTTCCATTTCCTCCAATTATTTATCTAAATTCAATTATAATATACCTTCTTTCACTATTAAATAAACAAGGAGAAAACCCATTTCACTCATCGGGATTCCTCCTTGTTTAGATTATTTTTTTCTTAGGACAATACTCGTTTCAACTTCATTTATACTTTCAGTCTTCTGCGCTTCTTTAATCTTCAGCGATAATTTTGTTTTATAAGGATTCCAAAGGATTTCATACTGGTCGCTCACATTTTCCATTAAATGAACTGTTTCAAAAGCAGAAATATCATGAAAATCCATAGACTTCAACCATGCATCAACATGATCAAAAATTTCTTCCGGAACTTGGCTATTTGGTTCGAACGCTACAGTTGGTTTTATGAATAACTCAACCTTTTTCTCTATGGAGTTCATATCATATCGGAAACCAAACAAGCTTTGTGCTTCTTCAATTTCCATATGCTCAACATTTTCTATGATTTCCACATTGCTTCCAATGGATTCTATCGGCAATACGATGGATGATAGCGTTCTTACTGGAATCATAGGTCTGTGAGTAGCAATTTTACTATGATTTGTTTCTAAAAAAGTACCGTTTAGCTTTACAAAGGAAACATCATACCATAAGTTTTCTACGGTATCATCTACGGTGATGCTTCCACCTAAGATTTGCTGTATACTTTCCAAAGAAACATAGCATCTACTATCGAAAATTCTATATTCGACGGGCGTATTTTGTATAGACAAGTAACCTTCGACAGTTCTATCAAGGATTAATCCAAAATAATCGTTCAGTACATCTTCACCAATATAGAATTTGCTGCTATCTTTGATAATTTCAGTGGTAACATGCTGCTGATTTATTATCAAAACCCATTTTTCTCCTATAACTAACATTTGATCCTTTGTTAGTTTTACCGCCCCATCAATTTTACTCCATGTTCTTTCACTTTTTAGTCCAGCTGCATCTAGATGATTTTTTATTGCCTCCTTTAAATATCTTTCCCTCTTGTACACATCAGGATAAACCATTAACATCTTTTCCTTTGTTCTATCTTGTTCAAGTACTTGAAACAAGTTATACGTCACTTCGACTGGAGTTTTATGGGTTACCTTTTCATATAGTTCCTTCACATCATAATTAAACATTCGTACACAGCCCGCTGAAGCGATTGTTCCTATGGAGTTAGGTGCACTATTTCCATGAATCCCATAATTGCCTTTAAACCCCATCCACCTTATTCCCAATGGATTATCAGCCCTTCCTCCGGGAATTTTCTTTTTTGAGTAATATGGATTCACCACTTTGTTTTGAATGGTAAAACTTCCCGTTGGAGTTCTCGTATTTGCCTTGCCTACAGCTACTGGATAGATTTTAGAAGATATACCGTCATAATAGGTCAACGTTCTGGAAGGTATATTAATTACAATTTTATTCATCAGTGACTCTTGGCTATTTCCTATGTTGAAGCTTCCACCAAACACAGCCATCATTAGCAGCAAAGTTATGACTTTCTTGACCATTGCTGTCACCCCTCCACCAACTGATACCTTAATATCTATGGCAGTACTAGGGCAAATATGCAACAAATCTACTGTCACCAGTAGATTTGCTGTGGTTATTCAACTTCACTTACAAGAATTCTTCGTTGGATTTTGTATGGATGAAAGAAAGAGTGACGAATATTTCGTTCTCTATCATAGATCACAGTAGCATGATGCATAAAGTTGTTTTTCAGAAAGTATCTTAAATCTATGGATTTTAGTACAATTTGGTCTCCTTCATTTGCTCGGAGAATATGATAATTGGTAGAAAAATCTTTAAAGTACTTACCGATATTTGTCTCTTCAAACAATTCAATCGTCTCCTGATCTGGCCTTTTAAACTTCTTTCTTTCTGTAATTTTTTTAGTCATCATATTAATCTGACCAACAATATTGTGACTATTGGTATTAACGATAAAGTCCCATTTGTAAAAAGCCAATAAGGCCGGCAACATTTCAACGTTAACTACCTTATATCCATGAGAATAGTATATTTCAATAAACTTCATGAGCTGCTGTTTTATTAGCCACCTCGAGCCTAAATATAGGATAAAAATACTTGAGACCAATAGAAGAAACCAAGGTGTATTTTGCTTATTGAATATTAGTAAAAACGCTAGTACGGTTATAACAGGATCATATAACATCAGAATTCCTATCTTGCTCTTCTTCTTTGTAAACGGCATGAGGAGCTTCGCTCCATAGGAGTTCAAAATATCAAAAAGTGTATGGGATAAACAACCTACAAAAGTCCAGAAAAAAACTTGCAGACTCGAAAAATCAGCATAGAAAAAAGACAATCCGCCTGTAATAATCGCGGCTAATCCTACCAATACAGGTATTGAATGGGTAATTCCCCTATGATGCTTTAAATATACAAAATCTCCCCACATCTTTCCAATAATATCAATATCAGGAGCCATGGCTCCTATGGCACAACCGAGACTTACTGGATTGCTTAGGGCTACCGGGTTTCCACTAAATGCTGAAATAGCCAACCCGATAACACCATGGGTAACTGGATCCATTTTATTCACCACCACAATAGTTTTTTGTTCATCTTAGTTTACCATAATACCCCATGTTCATCAATATATTTCGATAATTATGTCTATTAAAAAAGTCCTTGCAATCTATTTTCCTATGTGGTAATATATTATTTGTAAGCGCGCCGAAGTGGTGGAATGGCAGACGCACCGGACTCAAAATCCGGCGGGGTAACACCCGTGAGGGTTCAAGTCCCTCCTTCGGCACCAGTAAAGAAAGCCCAGGTTATGTAACTTGGGCTTTCTTATTTTTTGTTTCATTATGTATTTCATAAATTACTCAGCTTCTATTCTACAGTAGAAACAAGAAAGGTTATATCTCTCTAGTTCTTTTATAATATCTTCTGCCATATCTGCACCTATTTTTTCTGTCAACAGAATTAATTCTTTTTCTACTTTCAACTTGTGAAAGTCCACTTTTCTTCTCCGAAAGGCATCCTTTACTAAACTTTCCTCTGCTCCACTAGTAAGGGTGATTCGGATATAATACTTTCCTTGGATAAGTTTAGTCCCAAACGCCGCTATATCTCTACCTCTATGTACCACGTCCTTCCGATAGGAACCGCTAAGTACATCTAAGATGTCACATACAACTGCGTTTGCTGTAGCCTTCCTGCCTGCACCTTCTCCATAAAACCTTAGTTCTTTTAAGTTGTTTCCCTTGACTGAGACCATATTAAATGCATTGTCCACTTTTTCAAACTGCGTCGTGTTTTTGAAAAGTACAGGCTCCACTAGCGCAGAAAAAGCTCTATTATCTACAACCGCTTTACCTAACAACTTTACTGAATACCCCATTTCCCTAATGAATCGAATATCTGCTTTCGTGATTTGCTCAATACCCCTATACGATACCTCATCCAGATTCACATCGTTTTTGAAAGTAATTGTTGCTAAAATTGCTAATTTCCTTGCTACATCAGCACCGCCTATATCATCAGTGGGATCTGCCTCAGCATATCCTAGCCCTTGGGCAATACCTAGGGCGTCCTTAAACTCTAGATCTTCCTGCATCATCTTTGTAAGAATAAAGTTGCTGGTTCCATTGAGGATTCCTCTCACCTCTGAAAACTCATTCAACAATGTGCACTGTTTTAGAGGTTTTAATAATGGAATTCCTCCTCCAACGCTTCCTTCAAAGAGCAATGCCCTTCTATTTTTTTCTGCTAATTCAAGAAACTCTTTCATATGCTTGGCTACCACCGCTTTGTTGGCAGTCACTACATGTTTTCCATTATTCAGGGCATAGGTAATGTATTCATATGCCTCAGTGACACCGCCAATGACTTCTACAACTAGATGAATGGACGAATCATCTAGAATCTCATAGGGATCTATGGTTATGAGGTGATCAATATCTTCGATATCTCTGCACTTCATGTTATCTTTTACAAGAATTTTACTAATTTCTACACTTTCTTCGTAAAGCTCTTCTATCCTCTCCTTCTGGTTATAAATCATTTCATACACGCCTGTACCTACTGTTCCACATCCCAATAAACCAATTTTCATATTTTTTCTCCCCTCTTTAATGAATTTACTTATGGTCTTTATAAATATAAAAAAACCGCATCCTAAAATAAAGAAGCGGTTTCCGCAACAAACAACGTTGTTGTCCATACTTGCCTCTTATCTTTCAGCAAAAACGCTGCAGGAATTAGCACATTTCTAACTCAAAGCAAATCTTCAAATTAGCTGTTGCTGGGCTTCATCGGGCCAGTCCCTCCACCTCTCTAGATAAGAATATTTAATTGTTAATGAATTAAAAAATCCTTCTTAACAGCGCTAAGAAGGATTACATTCCCGTATAGTAAAGTCTCTATACCTCCCTATCGTTGTTAGCAGGACCACCTTGCTATTTCTAGCAGGTTGGCATAGGGTCATGGAGCTAACTCTCTACCCTAATTCTTGATAAGTTCTTATTCATTTACCTTATGATAGCATAGGATTTTTTCATTGTAAATACTTTTTTATTTCCATTGAACCTCTCACTATTCCAGTTGACCTCATTTAAATTCATGCCCTACTATCCGATTACACATCGATTATTCACTTTGGGACTGTAACACATATCCTCTTTAATTCATAGTGTATACTAGAAGAACAATTTGTAGGAGTTCTGCATTTATGAAAGTTTTGTAGAGGAGGTGGAATTTATGACTGATAAAAAAGCTGGTTTTGGTGATTTTTTAGGAGGGAATGACAGTTTGCTTTTCTTCTTCCTGTTGTTGGTCGTGCTATTTGGTGGTCCTATATTCGGATCAGTAATAGGGTTTGGAGATGATTCAAGCTTGTTATTCTTCTTTCTATTGCTCATCGTATTATTCTCAGGCGGCTTCTTTGGGGGCATAGGATTCTAATTTCGAAAACAAACCAATATCTATTTGAAAACAGACCGGTTTATCGGTCTGTTTTTCTATACTTTTTCAATATTTCATGTATTTTGTTATTGGCATCTACTTCATTGTTCTCATCATATTCAAAGACCCTTGTTTCTTCTTCATCAATAACCAACAAGGTAATAAGATCATCCCTTTGCCCCAGTAGATACTGCAAATCGTCTTCTCTATAAGGTTCTTTCATTAATATTTCTTTTCCTTTAAATACACCAATGACACAATATGCAGCGCCATCCTCTTCATCTTTAAATACGAATTCCATTTCATCTTCTGATCCTAGTTTTACTTTGTCTAAGTTATCACTCATATGTACTTCATCGGCATATCCGATAAATCTTTCTAAATATGGCATTCTAATAAATTCCAAGATGTATTCCTCCTAATAATTCATATATAGTATAGAAAAATTATACCACATCTTATTACAAATAGTTTTTCATTTCATTCTATATGATTTTATTTTCATTCTTATCATAAATCTTTTTTTTCATACAAAATTGAATACCTGTAAATAATAAGTCTATAGATAGAACAAAATCTTTTATAGAAAGGAATGCTTTAAATGTCTAATAATGAACGTCTTTCCATTGGAAAACGTGCCTCTTGGGTTGCCATCATAGGCAACATTGCGCTAACATCTGTTAAGGCGTTTATTGGTTTTATAGCTGGCAGTACCGCTATGATTGCTGACGCATTCCACTCAGCATCTGATCTGGTAGGAAATGTCATCGTTCTTCATGGTTTAAAAATCTCAAATCAACCACCTGATGAAGAACATCATTATGGTCATGGTAAAGCTGAATCGATTGTGGCAAAAATTATTGCTATACTTCTATTCTTAACGGCTTTTGGTATTGGCCTATCTGCTATCAAAACCATTAGAAATCCCAACCTTGAAGCGCCAAGCTCGATCGCCATATGGCCAGCCTTGATATCTATTGTTTTTAAAGAATGGATGTATCGTTACACAGTTAGAGTCGGAAAGAAAATCGACAGCCCAGCCTTAATTGCTGACGCTTGGCATCAACGAACAGATGCTTTCTCATCTGTTGCGGCATTAATCGGAATTACAGGTGCTGTTTTAGGTTATCCTATTCTTGACCCCCTTGCTGGTATTGTAGTGGCAGGAATGATCGGTAAAGCCGGTTTCTCTGTGTATTGGGATGCTGTCAATCAACTAATGGATCCTGCACCATCAAAAGAAGTTATTGAAGATATACGTAAGTTAACCATGGAAATCCATGGTATTCATGACATTCAAGATATTAGAGCTAGAAAATTAGGTAATCAAATTTTTGTTGACATGAAAATCTGCGTAGACCAATATATATCTGTTGCAGAAGGCCATAATCTAGCTGGTAAAGCCAAGCATTCTATATTGAGCAATATAGAGAATACCAAGGATGTTTTTATCCATGTCAATCCATGCGGTGTCTACGATAATACGAATGCTGATTTTAATAACACAAAGACAAAGGAAGATTAGTTTTAACTTCTTTCTTTGTCTTTATATCTTTTCAGGCCGGGTAGTATTATTTTAAACAGATTTCTTTTTTCAATATTTAGCAGTTTCACCTTTCCTATTCCATCGAAAATTTTACTGATTTGGTCGATTCCAAATCCCGTTCTTAAAAATCTGTTATTCTCATCCAGAATCACAAGTTTATCGTATAGCCAACCATTTCTTCGAGCAGGATTTCGTTCACTGCGAAGTGTATACATATTTTGTCCCCTTGGCAAATTCCCAGGATTGCTTATTTCGATCTTATCATTGCTAATGAACACCACAATATTTCTAGTCAAATCAAAATAATCACGATGGAGGACTGCATTGGCAATTCCTTCAAATATCGCTTCGATTGGGTAGCGTTGATCCTCAAGGATTTTGTTGATGTAGTCATAGCACCGATTGAGCATTTCAATAATGTCACCCTGAATTGACTGGGTTATCTGTTCATTCTTTTCATAGTGTATTATATTAATAGAACAGTAGGGTAGATACCTCTGAGGATTATTGCAAAACAACAGCATCCCACCCATGGTTGGATGGATTTTCCCTGTTTCAACATCATGATGAATAATTCCCACGTTATGCCAAACGTTCTTTTCCAGATCTTTACTAGGAATCAAGCTAATTTTATTAAGATAGTTATAAATCAAATCTCTATCTAATACTGAAATATCCAAATTATATAATGGGATTAATTCATTACTGATTAATCCTACTTCTTGAAACATCCTAGCAATTTCGTCCCTTCTTGCAAAGTCAGTTGTAGATCCCCTCCGAATATAGAAGGCTCCTGTTTGTCTCATTTGATGAGGTCGTTGGTAGCTTTTGAATATGGTTATGACACATACCCATGTGTGCTCTATTTCAATATACTCTACTCTTAGATTAATCGGCGGATCACACCGGTAGCTCATAATCTGTTGAATTCTTTCTTCGTTGAGTTCTCCAGGGTCTATTCCTACTATTTCCTTGCTCTTATCCTTAACACCTATAATTATATGACCCCTTCCACCTATGCTATTGGCAATCGCAATGATATCTTTTGCTAGTTCTTTCTTCTCGGATTCAGTATTGAGTAATAAAGTCTCTTTGAAATCTAGCTTACTTGCTTCCTCTTGCTTTAATAACATTTTTAATCTCTGGATATCCATATAATCATTCCTCCCTTCATGCTAGAAACTCAATTTGCCTATGTTATTATTCAGAGGAACCACAAGGCTCAACTCTATTTGTTTTTTTTATAATCTCAAGTATCTTCATAAATATTTTCTATTACCCTCAAAAACACCTAATTATTTGATAATCCTATGGTAAAGTGATAATATTAGCTTATTACAAACTGAAGCTGGAGTGATATTATGGATTTTAGACAGTTAGAAACCTTTGTAACCATCGCAAAGCTAAAAAGCTTTTCAAGAGCTGCAGATTTTCTCTTTTTAACACAACCTACCATAAGTAATCATATACAAAATTTAGAAAAGGAATTGGGTACAATTTTAATTAATCGATCAAACAAACAGATAACACTGACAAAGGCTGGAGAAATTCTCTTTACCCACGCTATGGACATTTTAAATAAAAAAGAACAGACACTATTCTCTTTAGAGCAGTTCAAAGGAAAAATAGAAGGCACTTTGGAAATTGCCTCAAGCAGTATCCCAGAACAATATATTCTCCCTATACTCCTAAATTCCTTTCACAAGTTTTATCCTGACGTTCGATTTAATGTGCTGCATTCCGATTCAGAACAGGTTGTGACTAGTATATTGAACGGAGAGATTGATTTTGGGATTGTAGGTGCACAAAATGATATTAAGCACTTAAACTACTTGGAGATAATGGAAGATACCATGCTCGTAATTACCCCTTACTCTGATCGCTATAAATCAATGGATGAGATCACGATTGAAGACTTACTCCAAGAGAATATTATCATGAGAGAAGAAGGCTCTGGTACGCGAAAAATTTTTGAACAGGTCCTAAATACCCATAACAAAACGATTAATGATCTAAACATCATGGCATATATCGAGAGTACGGAGTCTATTAAGCAGTGTGTGCGAAAAGGATTGGGTATTTCTATTCTTTCAAAGCTTGCAGTGATTGATGAAGTAAAGCATAATCTCTTAAAATCAATGAAAATTAAGGATGTTGATATCCAACGTAGTTTTTACTTTGTATTTCATAAATATAGATCACTTTCTCCTTTGGCGGAAGCATTTAAAAACTTTGTATTGGAAAACAAAGACCTTTTTCAAAAAAATAATCTTTAATCATGGTCTTTTAAACTTCCTCTAGTAATAAATCATATTCTCCACCTGTGGAACTATGCTTTTGTATTTATTAAAAAAATCGGGACTGAAAAATCCCGATTTTTTATGCTTCCATGAAAGCTTTATAAGCTTTATATGTCATATATACGTCTACCTTACTCACAATTTCCATTGGTGCGTGCATGCTTAATACTGGCACGCCGCAATCTACAACTTCAGCACCATAATTCGCTAATATGTAAGCTATTGTGCCGCCGCCGCCTTGATCAACTTTTCCTAATTCACCAATCTGCCATACAACTTGATTCTCATCAAATATTTTCCTAACTTCAGACAAAAACTCTGCATTTGCATCATTGGACCCTGACTTGCCTCTAGCCCCTGTATACTTAACAAGGATTACACCTTTCCCCATAAATGCTGCATTTCTTTTATCTAAGACATCAGGAAAATTAGGATCAAATCCCGCACCGACATCTCCTGATAGCACTTTTGAATTGGCCATGGCTCTTCTGATTAACAAATCACTATAGCTTTTTGACTGTATAGAGATCAATTCGGCAACTATATTTTCGAAAAATCTTGATTCCATACCCGTATTTCCCATGCTTCCAATTTCCTCTTTATCCACAAATAGCGCTACGGCAGTTTTTGTTGGGTTCTCTACTTCGAGAATTGCTTGAAGTGCCGTATAAGAGCATACTCTATCGTCATGTCCATACGCACCAACCATGCTTCTATCGAACCCTACATCCTTTGCTTTTCCAGCAGGTACGATCTCAATTTCTGCTGTAAGGAAATCATCCTCATTTATCCCATATTTTTCGTGTATTAACTGCATAGCATACATCTTTACTCTTTCTTTTTCTGACACATCTGCACATGGCATACTGCCGATAAGAATATTAAGACCTTCACCTGTGATTCCCTCATTTAATTTCTTTTCCATCTGATCCTTTGCCAAATGAGGAAGTAAATCTGTAATAAAAAACACAGGGTCATTTTCATCTTCACCTATAGTGATCTCTACTTTTCCCCCATCTTTTTTAAACACCACTCCGTGTAACGCTAGAGGAATTGTCGCCCACTGGTATTTTTTGATTCCACCATAATAATGGGTCTTCAAAAGGGCCATTCCTCCATCTTCATATAAGGGGAATGGTTTTAAGTCTAATCTTGGCACATCTACATGGGCACCTACAATATTCATTCCTTTTTCTAAAGTCTCTTTTCCTAGAACAAAAAGGACTGCGGATTTCCCCTTGTTATTTGCATAAATCTTAGTGCCTGGGACAGCTTTTGACTCTCCGGAAATAATATGTTCAATATTTATAAAACCATGATTTTCTGCCATACTTATAATTTCATCTATACATTCTCGCTCAGTTTTTCCTCTATCTAGGAAGTTCTTATATTCTTCATTTAACCGATAGACCATATGTTTATCTTGCTCTGTAAGACAATCCCAAGCATTTTTAAATTCATATGTAACTTTTTTCTGTAAGCCATCTACTTCTTGCAAGCCAATCCACTCCTCCGTAATGTAAAATTTTTATATATAATATAAATATCATATCTTTCATTTCCAAGCTTGTCAATGGATACACGATTATTCCTTCGCCAATGCATCTTCTATATGATGATATTCTTCTCCAAATATCTTATAATTATCTTTCGGATATATATTTTCATCCATAATTTCAAGATTGATGTATTCTTCTTTACATAGCTCTGATTTCCGAATATCTTTAAGATAGTTCTTTAGCTTATATCCCAATGTATCAATTACTTCATCTATTAATTCTCCTACATCATCTGCTCTATCAACTGCATCATTCACATCATCCTTACTTGAAAAAGAGATATGGTTGAATTCTTCTGCTGCATCTACAAGTACTCTATATGAATTTGTCAGACCATTTAGGATATTTGACAGTTCTTCCACCTCATGGGCTAAGCATTCTCTCTTTTTCCTACATAGCACCATATATCTCCTGATATCCTTACATGTTAATTCTTCATTTCCCATTTTCTCACCTCAATTAAGGTTTATGGTTAATGTATATTAAATATCCCATAAAAATACCACAGAACAAAAACATTTCATGCTCAAAATCTATGGAAATGTTTTTGTTCTTCACAGGGAACTAATAGTTCCCTATGACGCTTCGCTGTAACCCTCCAAATATTAGAAATAAAGGGGTGAACCCCTTTAAAAATCCCCTATATCAAGGAAATTGAAGAACATAATTTCCTCGATATAAACAAAAAGATTTAGGATTTCTCCTAAATCTTCTTTATATTATGCTTATATGCATAAATAGCAGCTTGTGTACGGTCATTTACATCGATTTTCTTAAAAATATTTGAAACATGATTCTTTACGGTCTTCTCACTGATAAATAGTGTGTCTGCTATTTCCTTATTGTTCTTTCCTTCCGCGATTAAACTTAAAACCTCATATTCTCGTCTAGTTAATCTCTCTTTTTTGAACTCATCTTCATCCATCTTTCCCTTTTTATTAAATTCTTTCACCAGTGATGCTGCAAGGGATGGGTGAATATATGATTCACCAGCATGCACATCGCGTATAGCCTTGATTAAACTTGATGATTCTGCATCTTTTAATACATAGCCAGACGCACCAATATTGATGGTTTCAAAGAGATACTCTTTGTCTTCATGAATTGTAAGCATAATAACTTTGCCATCAACACCCATATCCTTAAGTCTTCTTAGTGCTTGGATCCCATTCATTTTGGGCATGTTAATATCCATAAGAATTATGTGGGGTTTCAACAACTGGGATTTTTTAATGGCATCTTCTCCATCAACAGCCACATCAACGACTTCAATATCCTCTTCCAGTTCTAAAATCTGTCTCAGACCTTGTCTCATAAGTGAATGATCATCTGCAATCAGCACCTTTATTTTTGCCTTATTCATAACTTTCCTCCTCATCTCCTACAGGAATTGAAATTTTGATGCGTGTACCTGTACCTAAATTACTATCTATTTCTATATTCCCTTTTAACAAATCAGCCCGTTCCCTCATGGCAAGTAGTCCAAAACCACTTTCCTCCTTACATGATTTCATCTTCGTTTCCACATTGAACCCAATCCCATCATCAAAAATTAATATATTAATTGTTTTATTGATTATTTCTAACTTAATGACTACCGTAGAAGCTTGGGCATGTTTTCTAACGTTATTTAATGCTTCTTGTATGATACGAAATAAAGATAACTGTACTGTAGAATTTATTATCTCATTTTTAGCAATTACGGAGAAGCTTACATTTATATGGGTTTCTTCTTCAAAATTTAAAATAAATCGTTGAATAGTAGGCACCAATCCAAGATCATCTAAAGACATGGGTCTTAAATCATATATGATTTTTCTGACATCCTTTAGACATTCCCTGCCAATGCTCTTTAATTGTCCTAACTCAAACTTAGCTTTATCAACATCCCTATCAATTAGCTTTTCACAAATTTCAGCTTTAATGACTAAGTTGGCCATTAACTGAGCTGGTCCATCATGGATGTCCCTAGCAATCCGTTGTCTTTCTTCTTCTTGAGCCTTCAACACTTTAATTCCCATAACTTGACGTTGTTGTATATCCTCTAGCTGACCTACCACATCTTGTAAATTTCCACTGAGATAACCCATGACAACGCCTACCTGAGAAACGAGGTTTTCAGCTTTTTTTACGACTTCATAGGAGTTCTTTAACCTTTTCTCTAGA
The DNA here is from genome assembly GCF_029240175.1 of Anaerosolibacter sp. Lineage (GTDB taxonomy): Bacteria > Bacillota > Clostridia > Peptostreptococcales > Thermotaleaceae > Anaerosolibacter. Next base: position 69,952 of record NZ_JARBTM010000011.1, on the reverse strand, counting down.
TCAGTTCTTTGACGGATTAGCTCTCTTTCCTCTTGCCTTTTTAATGTGATTTTTATTTGAAGATTCTTTGCATTCTCATAGGCCGATTTTATATCTGTTTCACTATATTGTGAAAAGTTTTTGCTAACACTGACCAGCTTTTTTCGACTATCCTTTTCCTGTAGTTCTAGCTGATCCACCTCTTTAATGACAATAGCTGTCTTTTTCTTTATTTCTTCCACCAATAATTCTATATTTTTGCACTCGATTCTTGCTCGCTCTGCAATTTCAAATATTTCGTTTTTCCCTTTTTCAACAGCATCAATTGTATTTTTTACAATTTCATTAATTTTTTTTATATCCATTTGTGATCTGTTGTTCATATTTGCACCCCATCTAATTTTACATATCAATCATATAGATTCTATTTCTTCATATCTCTGTCATTATCCTTCTCGACATAATTGTCAAATAATGAAAATAGTACTTTGTATCTATAAATTTAACCTTTTAAATAGGAAAAAAGACTGTCAACCGACAGTCTCATTGGCTTATAGAATAATCACTCAATTTCCAGATATCATCCTCTTTTCTAAGGAAAATCTCATAATTCATTTCTTGTTCATAATTAGAATTTAATCCCTGCATTCGCCATAGGATAACGGCTTCTACTCTTAGAACACTATTTCCATACTCAGCTTTATTTATATCAAGCACATTCACAGCAATCACTTTCTCTAGATCATGAGGGTATTCAATAGCATTACGAAAAGATTCAAGATCAAAGGTATATAGAGGATCTATTGAAAATCGTTGCAGCTCTGTCTCATAATATCTTATATCCTTTGGTACTTCATAAAGGGTGTTCCATAGGTTTGCTCTTTCGTGAAATAACTGCTGTACTATTTGTTTTTCATCAAGAAATTCATCTGAGACAATTTGATCAGCTTGTCCACTTGCAAAGATGCTATGTACGTGTAAACTTAGAATAATACTTGCTAAAAAAAACAGCAATGCCTTTTTCATATTCCATCCCCCTATATATTGTATCATGCATTTAATTATACACAATGAATGGTATGAAATTTGGCTATTACTGTTGTCAAATGCGTTTTTTTCTCTACATAAACATCATTTATTTTGTCTTTTCCTACAGTTTTATCTGTCTAAGACAAATTATTTCATCATTAGAACTCGTTTTATTGGATATTCTGAATTTTTTCTTTTTCATCCTCCGATAGCACTTCTTCTAGATTTAATAGTAAAACAATTCGGTCCTTTAACTTACCAACGCCAATTATATATTTTTTATCTACACCCGTAACCAATTCTGGTGCTGGTTCAATATCCTCTTCACTTAATCTAAGTACCTGAGAAGCTTCGTCTACGACAAATCCTACTTGTCTATTTTTGATATTAATTACAATAATTCTGGTATCTGAATCAATGGATGCCTCATCTAAATTGAATCTCTTCTTTAGATTAATAATCGGCGTGATGTCACCCCTAAGGTTAATAATTCCGTCAACAAACTTCGGCGTGTTTGGTACCTTGACACTTTGCTTGTATTCGCTGATTTCCTTCACATTCATAATATCAACACCATACTCTTCGTTACCTAGTTTAAATATAACATACTGTCTTTCAGCCATATTTATCCCTCCTCTATTCATCTATGGTAATTCTTGTAGTTTTTTGTCAAACTTTATATATATATTCGAGATGTTATATATTTTTCCTCTTCAAGATACAAAAAAAAGGAGAATAAATTTAAATTTATTCTCCCTTCGATCCCTAACGATTGACTAGTCAACAATTTCAATATTATCTAGTTGCTTTCTGAAGCTTTCACGGAAAGCAAGTAAATATTCTTCTCGAAGCTTCTTTTGTTCTGTCTTTTCTGCCTCCGTAAGGCCTTCAGCTTTAGATTTTTTCGCCAAATAATTAATTCTATCTAGTTTCTCTTGTCCTACCATTTCCTACACTCCTCATTATGATCTACTCTAGTAATAAATTATATAGAAAAAACTCGTATCCGTCAAATGTTAAGCCTATTTGTGTACCAAAGACAATATTCTGAACACGAATAAATACGAAAGAGGCACACAAAGTATGCCCCTTTCGTATTACAATGATATGCCTAATGTATTCTCTACTGCATCAACGATCTGATGGCTTTCTATTAAGTCTGCACATTTATTTATATCTAAATACATGATGCGATCCTCATGAAGCGTCTCAACCTGCTCCCTGATTTTTGTATATGCAATCTTCGTTCCATTCCCTAATGCCTCAGGTTCTTTGAAATCAATAGCCTGAGCAGCAGCCATAAGTTCAATCGCCAGCACATTTGTAGCATTAAACAATATATCTCTTGCTTTTCGTGCAGCAATAGTACCCATGCTCACATGGTCTTCTTGATTTGCTGATGATGGAATTGAATCTACGCTGGCAGGATGGGCAAGAACCTTGTTCTCAGATACCAAAGCTGCAGCAGCATATTGAGCAATCATAAAACCTGAATGAAGCCCTCCTTTTGCTGTTAAGAAAGCTGGTAATCCACTCAACTGTGGATTTACAAGTCTTTCTATTCTTCTTTCAGAAACATTGGCTAGTTCTGCGATGGCAATACCTAAAAAATCAAAAGCTAAAGCCATGGGCTGACCATGAAAGTTTCCTCCAGAAATAACGGTTTGATCATCGGCGAAAATAAGCGGATTATCTGTTGCAGCATTGATTTCAATATTAATCTTATTTACAACATAATCAATTGCATCTCTGCTAGCCCCATGAATCTGTGGTATACATCTCAAGGTATAAGCATCTTGAACTCTTATCTCACCCTGTTTTGTTGTTGCTTTGCTTCCTTGCGTTAAGGTAAGAATATTCTTTGCTGTGGTCTGCTGTCCTTGATGAGGTCTTACCGCATGAACACGAGGATCAAATGCATCGGTTATTCCATTTAATGCTTCAAGTGTTAGAGAAGCACTGATATCTGCCAGCTTCATCAACTTGATTGTATCATAGATTGTGAGAACACCCACCGCCGTCATGACTTGGGTTCCGTTGATTAGGGCTAACCCTTCTTTGGACGTCAAATGAATAGGTTCTATCCCTGCTTCTGCCATTGCTGCTTTACCAGATAATCTCTTTCCTTTATAAAAAGCTTCCCCTTCTCCCAACATCACTAGCACCATATGGGATAAAGGTGCTAGGTCACCGCTGGCACCAAGTGACCCTTTTTCGGGTACTACAGGGTGCACACCTTTGTTCAACATTTCAATTAGCGTATTTAAAGTACTTAATCGTATACCTGAAAATCCTTTTGATAAAGCATTGGCTCTTAAGAGCATAATAGCTCGGACAACTTCCTCTGGAAAAGGGTTTCCTACTCCACAAGCATGGCTAATGATAAGATTTCTCTGTAAATCCCTTGTTTCATCTCCTGTAATCACCACATCGCTAAATTTTCCAAAGCCTGTGGTTATACCGTAGACTACTTTCCCTTTTTCAATGAAATCATCTACGACTGCCCTTGATTTTTTTACCCTTTCTGAAGATTCCTCTGTAATCTCAACTTCATATCCATTTCTTGCAACCTTAATGACGTCTTCAATCGTCAAGCTATTACCATCGATATAAATTTTGTTCATGGTGCAACGCTCCTTTTTATATAATCTACATGTTTATATTATACAATAAATATTCTTTTTATTTTACCTTTTACCTTCTTGTTTTACAAAATTTTTTTAACCCTTCAAAATATTTTAGCAATTTATAAATTCACTTTGATAAAGTGCTGAATCACTTGAATCACGCAAACATCAAAATAAAGAAGGTTTCCCTTCTTTATTTTGATCGCTTCGTTCTTTTGCTCTTTTTTATAGAATTCTTGCTAGTATCTTTTCGCTCCACTCTGTTCCCTTTTGTTTCACGCACATTTGTTTTTCTTTTTTTATATGGCCTGTCTTTCTCACCCTCTTTGGGTTTAATCAATGCTTTCGGTCCATATCCAATTAGGTCCTCTCTGCCAGCTAACAGCAACGCATCTCGGACTAAATTATAGTTTTTAGGATTTCTATATTGAAGCAATGCCCTTTGCATAGATTTCTCCATACGATCCTTTGGAACATACACCGATTTCATATTTCTTGGATCGAGACCAGTATAATACATGCAAGTTGACAAAGTACCTGGCGTAGGATAAAAATCTTGAACTTGCTCAGGGCTATATCTAATGTCTCTTAAATATTCCGCCATTTCAATTGCTGCATGAAGATCACTACCTGGATGACTCGACATTAGATAGGGTACCAAAAATTGATTTTTTCCTAACTTTTCGTTAAGTTTGTAGTATTTACTTACAAACTTCTCATAAACATCTCTTCTAGGTTTACCCATGAGGTCCAGTACCTTAGAGGATATGTGTTCAGGTGCTACTTTGAGTTGGCCGCTGACATGGTGCTCACATAGTTCCTTCAAAAAGTTATCACTCTTGTCAGCTACGATATAATCATATCGAAGGCCTGATCGAACAAATACCTTTTTTACACCTTCAACTTTTCTCAGTTTACGCAATAGTTGAAGATATTCATCATGATCTACATTAAGATTTTTACAGGGATTAGGAAAAAGGCACTGTTTGTTTTTGCACGTTCCTTCTTTCAACTGTTTCTCACAGGCAACCTGCCTAAAATTAGCTGTTGGGCCACCCACGTCGTGTATGTATCCTTTAAAATCTTTATCTGATGTTATTTTTTTTGCCTCTTCTAGAATAGATTCATGACTTCTGCTTTGAATGGTTCTTCCTTGATGAAAGGTTAAGGCACAGAACGAGCAGCTTCCAAAACATCCTCTAGAACTAATAATGCTATATTTCACTTCTTCTATAGCAGGAATCCCCCCATCTTTTTCGTAAATTGGGTGATAATCTCGAGCATAGGGTAAGTTATAAATTCGATCCAACTCGACTCTTGACAGAGACATAGCGGGAGGATTCTGGACAATAAATTGTTCATTATGCTTCTGTATCATCACCTTCCCTCTAATAGGATCTTGTTCTTCATATTGTACCTTAAAAGCTCGAGCATATGCCGTTTTATCTTCTGATACTTCTTCGAAAGATGGAATTTCAATATATCCATAGATATTATCTAGAGTATCTACTTTATATGATGTCCCTGGAATATGATGCATATACTTTATGTCAAAACCGCTATTAAGATTATCTGCAATCTCAAGAATCTGTCGCTCTCCCATTCCAAATACTAGTAAATCAGCCTCACTATCAAATAGTATAGATCTTCGTACCTTGTCATTCCAGTAATCGTAGTGGGCAAACCTTCTTAAGCTTGCTTCTATGCCTCCAATGATTATGGGAATACCTTTATAGGCTTGCTTGACCATGTTACAGTAGACAATGGTCGCTCGGTCTGGTCGTAATCCCATTTTTCCACCAGGTGAATAGTAATCCTTTTCTCTCCTGCGTTTACTCACCGTATAGTGATTTACCATTGAATCAATATTTCCTGATGTCACTAGAAAAGCTAATCTTGGTTTTCCCAGGCTCTTAAAATCCTTTATACTACGCCAATCTGGCTGGGGAATAATTCCCACCTTATAGCCTGCATCCTCTAAAACACGTGCAATTACTGCCGTACCAAAGCTTGGATGGTCAACATAGGCATCTCCTGATATAATTATAAAGTCCAGTTGTGACCATCCCCTGCTGTTCATGTCTTCTCTATCAATTGGTAAAAATCTTTGTTTATCCACATTGTTCACTCACTCTCATATTTTCAATAGCCTTATTGTATCAAAGATTCTTATAGGTTACAAAACTTATTATTCATCACTATATCAGCTATAAAAAAGTCTTCCATTGGAAGATTTTTAAGGAAGACTTTTTTGAAACACATAACGGAAATTATGAAGTTATCACATTTATTTAATGTTCATATTTTCCTATGTGTTATAAAAAAACCTCCAAAGGAGGTTTTTTTAGCTCAGTCTGCTCTTTAATTGTTTATATATATCCTCAACTGTCATTCCCTCAGCATTGATAACGGGAGCTTTTGTCATAGCATCTTCCATGCCAAGGAAGTTACTATCTTGACCTGAAACAACGATCGCATCACAGTTCTGAAAGTTTTTATTATTTGGTTCTAAATCTGTAACTGTAAACCCTTGCTCTTGTAAATAATTTCGAACATTTCCCAAAGATCTTTCAACTGCTACTTTTTTCATTTTATTAAGCACCTCCTAATGTACACCTTTACATCACTATTATTTGTACAGTAGAAGGAATTTATACGATATATATGCCATTTTACTTCTATATACTAGATATCATTATCTATCCATTAAATACGCAGGGCCGCTACTTTTTCTTTCAATTAACTCATGGGGCAAAATAACTACTTTTTCATTGATTTCCATTTTATTGATTATTTTAATAATCATTCTTATGGCTACTGCACCCATATCATATAAAGGCTGTCTGATGGTGGTAAGCGTTGGCCTATAAAATGAAGCCATCTTCGTATCATGGAACCCTGTTACAGAAACATCATTTGGTACTTGGAAACCATGATCCAGCAGGCAATTTATTGCACCAATCGCCATAGTATCACTGGTTGCAAAAATAGCTGTAGGTAATATATCTGCATCAATCCAACGCTTTACAATCTCATAGGCTTTGTCTAGTTTAAAGTTTCCAAACTCCACCAAATCCTCGTTGACTGATATCCCCTTTTCTTCAAGAGCTTTTTTATAACCATTATATTGATCCATACAAAATGAATTGCTGTCTAACCTATTACGAATCAATCCAATTTCCCTATGCCCATTTTCAATAAGATAGTTCGTCATATCATATGATGCTTGGAAATTGTCAATAGATACTGATGGAATGTTCAGCCTACTTGTATTTCGATTAATAAGTACAACAGGTATCTCGCAGTCTGCAAGATAGTCAATCAGTTTATCTTGTAAATCCCAAGTCATCAAGACAATACCTTCCACTTGTTTTCCTTGTAAAAGTTTTAAATATCTTATTTCTTGTTCCAAATCACCATAAGTGTTACAGAGAAGAATATCATAGGTATACATCTTTCCGATTTCTTCAATGCCATTCAATATTTCACCAATAAAGAAATTTGAAATGTCTGGTACGATTACACCTATTAATTGACTTTTCTTCATTACAAGACTTCTAGCTACAGGATTTGGCGTATAACCCGTTTCTTCAATAATCTGTAACACACGTTGTCTTATTTCATTGCTAACAGGTTTAGAGTTATTAATTACTCTTGAAACCGTTGAAATTGAAACACCTGCTCTCTGGGCAACATCTTTAATTGTCACACTCATTGTAATCACCTCAACAATCTAAAATTTATATTATTTGACTTTTTCTGTTTCATCACTGCCTACCTGCAGCATTGCACCAATAACGCCGCCAATGGAGTTCACAAAATTAAAATGATTAAAATCAAATTCTTTTTCCCGAATAGGCACGCTTAATTGTAAAATGCCATGGACTTCATTTTGATAGATGATGGGTAATACGATGAGTGATTGCCAATCTGGTGTGCCAGTTAAAGAATCTATCTCATGAATACTTTCCCAATCAATAAAGTAATCACCAATCTTTTTTTCTAAAATATTATTTATGATTTTTTCATTCATCTTCACTTCGCTAACCCAATATTCCTTATATCTTTCCCTACTATACATCTCCAATATTCGACCTCTATCAAGTCTTATAAGAGTTCCCTGCTTTGCTTCAATAATTTCTATCAAACGTCCTAGTATTTCAAAGATTTTTTCTTGAAACGGTTTTTTCTCTTTCAATAACTCTATTATTTCAACAATAACTTGGACATTACGATGGTCTTGTGTTGTATTTCCAGAAATAATTCCCGCAAGCTTATCTAACCTCTTTCTATTATCCCCAATATGCTGATTCCAAATGACAGATCTATTTCGTCCTGTATCCTTTGCTCTATATAAAGCTTGATCTGCCTTCTCGATCAATTCTTCCTGTGAATTCCCATGCTCAGGATAATTTGATATTCCAAAACTCATAGTAACTGCCAGTTCATTGCTTAATAGTACTGCTTCTTCAATTGCTTTACGAAGCTTTTCACTAACTGCCAGAGCATCTTTGCTATTTGTGTTTGGTAAAAGTATGATAAACTCTTCTCCTCCATACCTGCCTACGATATCACTTTCTCGTAAATTTTTCTTTAATATTTCCCCTACACAGCGAAGAACCTCATCACCTTTTTGATGTCCATAATTATCATTCACTAATTTAAACCTATCAATATCACACATGACAACAGCAAATTCATTACCATCTATTTCGGCTTTTATTAGCTCACTATTAAATTTTTTTTCAACATATTTTCTAATAAAAACATTTGTTAGTCGGTCAATAGAGGCTGTAATCTTTAAATGATAATTATCTAAAAGTACATATAGTAGACTAGATAGTGCATAACACGTTTTGTATGCTGCCCAATCAAAATTATTAAATACTTTATCCGTATCTAGATAAAGATATCCAAGCACTTGTTCTTTTTCAGCAAGTCTCCAATTTTTCCTTTTCTCATATGACAAGACTTTACTATCTTTACTTCTAGCACATATAGGAATACAAATTACAGATTTTGCATCGTCAGGCAAATAATTGTATTCATCAGTCTGCCCTAAGTCAGATATTCTCTTGATAAGAATACCATCTTGTTTGTGATTGACTCTTTCTATGATATAGTCAATAGATGGCATCCTATGATAAGGATGTAATTTAACAAACTCTGCCGTAGCGCCGAACTCATCTGTAAGCAATATAAAGCCTCGGGTAGCAAGGGTTACTTGTACACAATACTTTAGAATGAATTCAATATTTTCTTTATGATCCCAAGATAATAATGCAACTAAATCTCTTAAATTATTAATCTTCGAAGGTAATAAATTTGCATATTCCTTTAATGCTGAAGCCAAAAATTTTTGATTGTGAAACAGTGTTTGTAAATCTGAAAAGTCAAAGTAGCTTGTCAAATCATCTATATTATCTATATCTTCATAAATTATTTTTTTGTTTTCCGCCCTTGTATCCATTATGATAAGCTGCTTTAGTATCTGAACTTTATGTTTAAGTGTCCTTTTGTTTCGATCATTATTGATAAATGATAATTGTGCATTTTTAGGAACCTTGCTGGTTAATCTTCTTAGTATATCTAAAGAAGCGATATATGCGTTCACCGCTTTATAATAGTCCTCATTTTCAAAGTAGGATTCCCCTAGATGTCTTAGAACTTTCCATTCAAGTTCAAGCAATCCACATCCACTTATGGCTTTTAACATCGCTTCAAAAGATTCGATGATATCTCCATCAAAGAAAGAAGCAATAAATCTTCGCTTATGCTGTAAGATCATGCTGTCAAATTCGCCCATAAGTGATTGTTCAAAAGTAAGCAGGATCAACGCGCTTTGCATATTTCCAGTTTCTACAAAATAGATTGCAGCATCTAGCAATAATGCCCTCTTTTCTTTATGGAAACCATATGAACCATATTCTTCTACTAACTGGATTATGTCTTTCTCCGTTGTGGTCTTCATATTTTTGATTTCCAAGAGAAGCTTCAGGCCTTTAAATTCAAATCTATTTACAACATCAAGACAAGAAATCGACTGTTCTATATATTGAATGTCTGCGAAAGAGTCAGAATTCTCGATAAAAGCACAGTAATAGACCTTCAACAAGTGGTATTGTGAAGCAATTCGAATAGTCTCTGAATCATTCGATATTTCATCTTCAAGCTTCTTCAGGTAATTGTATGCTTTTGTGTACTCATTGAGATTTAGATATATTCTACAAAGATATCCATAGGCCCATGGTAGATTCGATTTTTCTCCAGTTAGTTCAGCAATTTGAATGGTCTTAGTAAAATATTCTAACGCCAATTGATACTGATCCTCTACCAAATAAGTTTCTCCAATATTAAGGTAGTATGTAGATGTTCCAGCTATCAAATTATACTTTTCAGCTAATTTTAATGCTCTTTCATAATATTTTCTTGCTAAGCTTGTATTCTGTACGGATTCGATAAGCAATACACCCATATTGTTGATAGGTTTAATTGTATCTATATAGCTCTTTGCGCCTTCTAAATACTCAATACTCTTGATAAATGCCATCATAGCTTCATCATATTGTCCCAGGTAGCTGAAAATTCGCCCTTTTTGATTGAGGAAACATCCGATATAGTGCTTATTTACAAAAACTATGCTCTTTTTCAAGAACTCATTTGTAACTTCATCAGCATTTGATATGTCTTCTCGATCGATATACAGTCTACTGAGCAAAAATCCCGCCTCTAAAAGCCCCTCCACGTATTCTGTCCTATTGGCCAGAGCTATGGTTTCATCAATAATTTCTTTAGCCACATCATAATTTTTCTTTATTAAATATATATTCGATATTCTATTCTTTCCCTCAATGATTTTTTTGTTTAAATCAAATTTTTCTGAAATTCTAATAGCTTCTTCGTTGGAAGCAAGGGATTTATCCGTTTCTCCAATATTGAAATAGATTTCACCCATCATTAGTAAGGCTTCAATTTTCCTTATATCCTCAGTATTTCGAGTAAAGAGCTCCATAACTTTTTCGATAAATTCTAATGATTGCATATAAAGATTCAGTGCAAACATTTTTCTTGCAGACTCCATACAATAATCAATGGCTTTATGGAAGCTTCCGCATTTCGTCAACTGGTAAACCAATTCATCTTTGTTTTCTCTATCTTCACTCAGGTAGGCAATTTCTAACGTTGCTGCAGCTTCTTGATGTAACAGTTTTTTTTCTTCCCGATCCATCATTTGATATATATGGTGTTTTAACCGACGGTTTTCATAATCATAGGTATAACCCCAATCTTCTAACTTTTCATCAATAATTTTCATTTCACCTAGCTGATATAGCAAATTCTCCAAGTTATTCATGCCAAATTCACACATTCTACCAATAATATCAATAGAAACTGGGGTATTAAATATTGATATTACTTTCAATAAAGATAGGTAGGGCTTATTCAACGACTTTATTTGACTATTGAGGGCTTCATCAATATTAGCAGGGAGTTGTACGTTATCGATTCCAATTCCATCCCCTTTAATCATCCATTTGCTATTCTCACCAATGGTGAGGGTCCCTTCTATATATAGATTTTTGATAATCTCTTCTATATATCTTGGATTTCCATCTGTAAGCTTTATAATCCTTGTCGCAAGTTTCAGCGGCTTCCAGGGCATTCCTAGTAAATTTTGAATCAATGCAGCAGTTTCCTCTAGATTAAATTTACTCATTTGCAGTTGCAAGATATTATTCTGTATATCATCACTGATCAGGTATTGCAAAGCTTCTTTCTGTCCATCTGTTCTATACGTTAATATAAGTAATATTGGAAGGTTGCTTCCACTTTTCAAGAGAAATCGAAGAAAGTCTAATGTACTTTTATCTGCATAATGGATATTTTCAATAATAAAAACACCTACCTGCTGAGCCAGACTATCTCCAATAAAATGCAATACTCGATCATGCATTCGGAGGCATTCTTTTTCTTCTGATAGTACAGGTGAAGCTTTAAGCTCCCATGTATTGCTCAAACTAGGTAAAAGTTTTACTAACTCTGAACCATATTTCTTTATGAGATCATATTCCGTATTCTTAAGGATTTGCTTTAGTATTTCCTTAATTGGTTTATAATGCATGGTACTTGGTTCATCACATGAAGCAAAAAAAGTTATCACATTAGACATTCGAAAACGATACATACTCTCTTTGATAAGGCGACTCTTGCCAATTCCAGATTCTCCTTTGATTAACAATGTCTTCATTGTGTTTTCTCTTTTTAACTCGTCCAAAGACCTCCATATGACTTCCATTTCATGTTCTCTATTGACCAATTTTGTATTGAAGTTTAGTCTGCTATAGTCCTCTTGAATATGAAATGTATTGTCCTGGGCCATGGAAATCTTATTGATTTCATAAATCAAATGCTCTATATTTTTTATTCGTTCATCCATATCAGGAGTAACCATTCGTTTAATTATATTATCCAGGTCTTCATTTCTATTGTTTCTTATTTGTTCAAACGCATATTTAAACTCAATATTTCTAAACGAAATTCCATAATACATATAAAAAAGGACTATTCCTAATGAATAGATATCTCCCCTAGCATCACTCTCAAATCCCAATTGAACTTCTGGTGCTATAAACTGTTGATGATTGTCCGATATTTTTCCTTTTTCAAATTCAATTTGCTTCAAAAACGCAAGATCTGCCAATTTCACCTGTATTTCTTTTTCATCCCTATAAATTATGAAATGATCAAAATTGAGAAACTTATAATATATTCCTCTAAAATGCAAATAGTGTATGGCACTGCATATTTTTATAAATACATCTAGGATCTCTTTTGGTGATAATTCTGTATACTTTATTGGTATATACTTGATATATTCTCTCGTATAAAAAAACTGGGTTATTCTTACAGGCCTATTATCTATGGACTGTACAATATCAAATGACTTATCCTGAAAAATATAATTGTGGGAAAATGAAGTTAATACAATAAACTCATCAATATAATACTGTATCAAATTGCTCTTGGAAAACTCGGGTCTAAATAACCTTATCGTCGTCTTCTGATTGTCATTATATAAATCTAAGGCCACAAAGGAATCTGAAAATGAATCCTTATCTATATGATTCAGAATTTTGTATCTACCATTGATTAACTCCATTCCCTCACACCCTCACTGAATCGATTATTCTTTTATCCAATCACATTCTGCTTCTGTTCTCTCATGAATTAGTTTAAGTGCTAATATTAGTCCATCCTTCTGTTCTCCAGTTACATCTGAGAGAACCCTTTCTAAATACATTCTTCTTGCATCTAAAACTTCATCAATCAATTTGTTTCCTTTATCAAGTACCCTTATTCTAACTACTCTTCGATCTTTCGAATCCCTAACTCTTTCAACAAGACCATTTTTCTCCATTCGATCTATTAAATCCGTTATGGTGCTGCATGCTAGAAACATTCTGTTACTCAGCTCACTGATTGTCAAATCTCCGTGTTTAATCAATTGTACCAAAGCATCAAACTGTGGAGGTGTAATCTCAAAGTCTGCTAATATCTCCCTACCTTTTCTCTTTATGGATGTGCAAACCCACCTGAGCAATCTCTCAAGTTCTATAATATTTTTTGGAAAATTATCTGTGCCCATTGTTACCTCCCTATGCGAATTTGTAAATAGCCTTTATTATTGAAAATGTTGTGGTATAATAAGTACAGATTCAATATGTGCTTTACCTACTTTTTTATTATTAACATTATATAACTATTTTGTCAGGAGGTAAATATATGATCCAACACGGTTCACTAAACTTAAATGCCATCGAGACAATGAACTTTTTCTGGTCTTCCATTGCATCGAAAGAAAAACTTTCAGAGAAATTTATCCTAGATACCGCTGCCCTAGAACCATATCAACTTACATATACTGATGAATTTGGCCCAGAATCTGTACGACGATGCTTAAGTGCTTTATCTAACAAAGAACCCTTCACAGGAAATAAAGCAGAAAATCGATTTTATAGTAGAAATCTAATGATTTTAGAATATATCGACACCTTGCCGGAAAGAATTGATGCTTTTAAAGGAATCAGGATCAATGATATTCTAGATTCCATTGGTGATTTATGCACAAACAACGAAATTACCTCGATTGAAATTATCGTTGTACCTACACCTTTTGAAACCGTTGAAATCCAAGGCAATAAGATTATTCTTAATTTCTTTAAATTTCACCTGGTTAATGGTGAATTAATAGCTGATGGAAAGTTCATATCGGAAATTATAAAAGAAGCACTTTCTAATTGTTAAGTAAGCCTAGGCTTACTTTTCTTTTTGATTCAGTTGAAATTTCTTAACCATATGATATGTAATTCTGTATATTCAGTGATTTTCCTGCTTGAATTATTCACTGTGTTTTATCTTCTATCAAATATCTTTGAACAGATAAAAGGGTTTTAGATATAAATGTAGAATAGGTTATTTGATTATCTTTTGGAGGTATTTGATCCATGAACTTTTTTGTAAAATTAAGAGAACTTCGAAAAGAATATTTCACCTTTGTGGTAATCCCACATTCAGGAAAAGGAACACGACAATTCAAATTTAATAAGGTTATGTTATATGCCATTTTAGGAATCTCTACTATCATTTGTTTTACACTTGTGGTTTTAGTTATTTCTTTGGCCAATACGAACTACGCCCTTCATACTAGCCTAGATAATGTCTATCAATTGGAACAGCTTAGCAATCAACAAAAACAAGAAATTGATGATCTCAAGAACCGTACAAGCACTATCAATCAAAAACTTACTGCCCTCGGTGAGTTAGAGGAAAAGGTCCGATCTATGGTAGGTTTAAAAATGCCAGCACAGACTGCTTCACCTACGACGACCTCGCGTTCTTTTGATAGAAGTGCCTATGGTACAGATGCCGATGAACTCATAGCTGAAGATTCTGATGCCAATTTAGAGGTTTTAGCAGCTGAAATGGATAACAAAATTGATAATTTTTCTGATCTAATTACAGATGTGGATGATCAACTTAAAGTATTGGAAGCTCGTCCTGATTTAGTACCAACTAACGGCAAAGTAACTTCAAAATTTGGTTATCGTACTTCCCCCTTCACAAGGAAACGACAGTTTCATCAAGGCATCGATATTGCTAATGACAAAGGTACTCCTATCTATGCCGCCGGCACAGGCATAGTAACTTTCTCAGGCTGGAATGCTGGATATGGTAAAACTGTTATCATTTCCCACGGAAATGGATATCGCAGTGTATATGCCCATAATAATGAAAACTTAGTTGAAGCAGGTAAAAAAGTTAAAAAAGGGGATATTATTGCAAAAATGGGTAGTACAGGCAAAAGTACTGGTCCACACTTGCATTTCGAAGTCCACTCTAAGGGCGAGCAAATTAACCCAGAAAATATTTTAATTCGAAAGTAAAGGAGATTTATCGTATGTTTAAGAAGAATGATTCATCTACTTCCCAAATTGAAAAATTTGACACATTGATTGGAGCTAATTCAACTTTTGAAGGCAAACTTACTGCCGATGGAACCATACGTATAGATGGACACTTTCAAGGTGATATTTTTGCTAAGGGGAATGTATTTATTGGAGAGGAAGGCAATGTTATAGGTAATATCACAGCCAATGATATCTTCAACGCTGGAAGCATTCAAGGAAACGTTACAGCTCTTGGTCTACTTAAAATTACATCTACTGGGAAGCTTTCCGGTGACATTCATGTTGTTAGCTTCGTTGTAGAAGAAAAAGCACTATTTGAAGGAAAATGTTCAATGAAAGATACTTCTCTTCAAGGCGAAAAAATAAAGAAATTAGATATTAAAAAAGCAAATGCATAAATTATGCATTTGCTTTTTTAATATCTAGAGTTTCTCCAACATTTCACTCTTCAATATGCATGAAACTACTTTCAAATGAACTATAATTTAATCCAAAGTTTTCTGCTGCTTTCTTATTGAGTAAGCAGCCTTCATAGAAACATAGACCTTTTCTTAATCCTATGTCATTGAGCACACTTTTTTTATAACCCTGATTTGCAAGCTTCAAAACGTACGGCAAAGTCGCCTCTGTCAGCGCGAGGGTCGACGTTTGAGGTACAGCTCCAGGTAAGTTAGGAATTGCACAATGAATAATGTCGTCAATAACATAGATAGGGTCCTTATGGGTGGTAGGCATGGATGTCTCAATTGTACCGTTTCTATCACATGCAACATCAACAATTACAGCACCTTGTTTCATTTCCTTTAACATTGCTCTGGAAATCAAATGAGTCTCCTTTTCGCCCATTTGATCAACAGTATTGATAACAAGATCTGCCCTGCTGATAGATTTTAATAGATTTTCATGAGATAGGGTCAAATAGGCGGCGTTTCTACCGAATCTTTGCTCTAAAGCCTTAAGCCGAGCAAGCCTTCGATTCAGTATCGTTACATTGCACCCTAATCCTGTTGCTATAAATGCCGCACCTTGCGCTGCAGTCCCAGCGCCAATAATCACTACAACTGCCGGTGCTATACCTGACATGCATCCAAGCATTAATCCTTTTCCACCATAATTTGTTTGCAAAAATTTACTCCCTACTAACACAGCCATTTTTCCAGCTATTTCGCTCATGGGTGCAAGCAATGGCTTCCCACCATGTTGATCTTCTACTGATTCATACCCAAATGCAGTAACCTTTTTTTCTATAAAATGATTACATAATTCTTGATGTCTTTCCGGTAAAATGTATGAAAAAATAATCTGTTTCTCCCGAATCCATCCAAATTCATCATCTATAGGGGGTTTAACTTTCACGATTACATCACTGTTTGAATAAACTCGTGCAGAATCTTCAAGGATGAATGCCCCTGCGTCTCTATATTGCTGATCATTTATCCCACTATATAAACCTGCACCACTACAAACAAACACCTGATGTCCAGCCTCTGTCATCTGCTTGACGCCTAAAGGGGTCATACCTATTCTATATTCGCTATTTGCCATCTCTTTAGGTATACCGATCTTCATCCCTTCATCCTCCTCATTTATTCATGGTGGTATATTCTTATTAATTAAAGCTCTTGAATATACCTTAAAGCCACCTATAATATTGGAAAATAAGGATGCTTACTTAATAAATCTTCCCCGCTTATCATACGACTAATAATTTCAGACATCTTTTTTATTCCAGTTTCAATTTCATTGGGATAGACCCCAGCAATGCTTAATCGAAAGCAGGGACTTTCTTTCTCGTAGGGCGAGAAAATAGACCCTGGCAAAATCAATAGATTGTTTTCCTCACATTTTTTATATAATTCAAGGGATGAGCATCCTGGTGGTAAACAAAGCCAAAAGTTCAGTCCTCCCTGTGGTATAGAACAATGAACACCTAGTGGGATAATATATTTGTTTAAACAGCGGGTCATAATTTCAAATCTTTCTTCATAGACCTTTTTCATAAAGTGAATATGCCGTTTCCAGATACCTTTTCTTAAATAAAGGTCGAACGCCCGCTGATTCAATCCAGAGGTTGAAATATCCGATGCATGCTTAGCGGCTAATACTTGTGGATGTAGCTTTGAAGGAATTACTAGAAAGCCCAACCTTAACCCTGGCATAAAAACCTTTGAAAAACTCTTAATATATATAGACACATCCTGAGTATCCATGCTCTTTAGTGTTGTTGTGGGATAACCATTAAAATCTAGCTCACTCAAGTAATCATCCTCAACAATTAATACGTTATACTTATGTGCAAGACGAAGCAATTGATCCTTTTTCTGATTGCTATAAGAGTAACCTGTTGGGTTTTGAAAGTTTGGCATCGTGTAAATGAGCTTTGGTTTATACGCTCTGATTTTCTCCTCTAATTTACCCATGTCTATTCCATCGGGAAGAATCGGTACTTCTATGATTTTCGCGCCCCTTGACTTCAAGGTAGCAATGGCACCCGTATAGGTGGGATATTCAACAATTACCACATCTCCATGTTCGACAAAAGCTTTTGAAATTACGTCAATACCTTGCTGGGCACCAGAAATAATCTGTATGTGGCTGCTACTCGTGTTAATTCCATATTGTTTAAGATAACTAACAAGCGATTCCCTCAATGGATAGTACCCTTGACTCTCTTGGTAACCGAAGGCACTGCCTCCATCTCTATCTAATATTTCTATCAGCAGTGTTTTAAAGTCTTCTACTGGGAATAAATCAGGCGTTGGCGTTGCGCTAGAAAAACTTATCATATCTGTATGAATCTGAATTTGCCCCCGATCCATCTGATCAAAGCCACTGTCCATCCCTTCTATTGTCTCATGGAATCCTTCATAACAATCTATAAGATTCACAAATGTTCCACTTCCTACTTTTTTATACACATAACCTCGTTTCTCTAAAATGTCATAGGCTTTTACAATGGTGATATTATTTACACCTAACAGATCCGCTAGATTACGAATGGGCGGCAGCTTTTCATTGGATTTTATCATACCTTGCTTAATTAGATCCACTATAGACTTATATACTTGCATATACATATGTTCATTTGATTCTTTATCGATACGAATCTTTTGAAAAGGATCCATTTTAATCCTCCTTATTTCACAAAACCAAGTGTCTTATATTGGTTTCTAAACAATAAGAAACTTATATTTCGTAAATATGTTTTTATCACAAAATTATGGGGTCAACATCGCTAAAATATCTGTAAAATCTTGATCAGCATATTCAAGATTCTTTCCTAATGGGATTATATAGGGGTAATCTTGATTTTCTTTAAGCCATCTTCCAATGATAATTATCTCATCGACGTCTTTTTTGGTAGTCCATATATATGTTTCGGGCATTCCTGACCGAATGACTTCTTTTATAGCTTGTACTGTGCTCTCGTTTAATACATTGATGTCGTAATGATAGTTCTTCCATATTCGCCCATGCAGAATCAATAAAATAGCGATCGTGTGTTCCGACGTCGATGGTAAAAACAGGATCATATTCCGCTTTTCGATATTATAGATATAGCTTGTGCAATAGTTATAAAATTTTCTAAGACAATCAATATGCTTTTGAGTTTCACCTGCTTTTTCAAACCTTAGATTTGATACATAATCATCTCTTTTATGTTCTAGTGCCCTAATGGGTTCTTTACTTTGTCCATCTAAAAACAGTTTGATTTGATTAACCGCCTCATCATATCTCGTTTTACAGTTTTCTGTGTTGCATGGAGACAAACAATCCCCAATTTCATGATATATACAGGATTTCAACGCATTAGAATTCTCATGGCACCGCCTTATGCCTACAGAAACACATAAAGCATCAATAATTAACTCAATTTCACGATAATTACTATAGGGTCCATAATAAATATCACCATCATCTTTCAAATATTGCACACTTGAGAGTCTGGGATAAATTTCATTTTGTGTAATTTTTATGTAGCCATAAGAATTATAGTTTTTTAATTGTTTATTATATATTGGCAGTTTCTCCTTGATAAGCTTTGACTCAAGCAATAACGCCTCTAACTCTGTTCCGGTTATAACATAATCAATTTTTTTCACTTGAACAATCATCTTCATAATTTTCTTGTTATTTTGATTGGATTTTATAAAATAGGATTGTAGTCTTTTTCTAATATTCTTAGATTTACCAATATAGATTACTTCTTCTTCAGCGTTTTTCATGAAATATACACCTGGTAATTCTGGAATGTCTTGCATTAGATTTTTCTTCTCTACACTTAAAGATTGTACATAATGACTTGTGAGATATTGGATCTCCAATTGCAAAGCTTCTGTTCTAAAATATGAAAAATGCATAGACGTTTGCTACCTCTCTGTTTTGATATACTCATTATACAAAATCATTTGCCATAATGCCACCCATAACCACTTATTTCATGGTACAAAATAAAATGAAAAAGTGCGGATATTCCGCACTTTTAATGTCTATCATATTTATCCATCAATGCTTGAAGTTTTCTTGCTTGCATTCCGCATTCTTCTGCGAATCGCTTAAATAATCCTGCTACTTCATCATCACTTACTTGTTTTGAAAACATTTCATAATCCCGTACACTTTCTTGTGCATCTAATAATTTTTTCATCACTGTATCTCGAGTATTCATTTCCATAATGCTACACCTCCTGTTAATCTAATAATTTTATCTTGGCAATTATTATTATGTGCAATTATTATAAATATATTAGACGAGCTTTTTTTCACCTTCTATTTGTGAAAACAAATTAATATGCTCTTTACACAGTTCTTCCATTTTCCCAATATATATTTCTAGTAATTCATTGGCTACGTCTTCATTTAACTTACCATGCAGCGTCTCCGTTTCAAAAAAGCGCTTTGGAAATGTTATGCTACTATAATCAAAACCTAACTTTTTCTTTGCTCGCACTTTCATTTTGAATATCTCTTTCCCTAATGCCATAAGTTGTTCTGTGTCATATTCTATACCAATCACTTTGAGTGCATTTATGATGGTATCTAAATCATAAATTTTGCGGGAAAATAAACATATCACGAGGCAGTTCTGAATATTTCTCTCAATCTCTTCTTGAATCAGGTCATCTATTAATTTATTCTTATCTAAATCTTTCATTGCTTGATCTAAGGAATAACCTCCATTATCCAAATGAGAATGTCTTGCCCCCATGGTCATGCCAAGAAGATTTCCATAGCCTGTATGATAACCAGCCATTTCGTGTTTACCCAATACCGCTGCAAATTCTTTTCCTCCATACACCTCAGATGCATGGTGAGTTCCCTTGGAGATCGTTTTATAGAAATTATTACTCCCTTGAATCATATTTTTAATAATATATTGGTATCCTTCTACATCGCCAAATTTCACTGCTCTGCCAATTTGGTCTTTTGTGATTAGCCCTCTTTCATAAGCCTCGGTGACCCAGCCCAGGAGCACACCAGTACTCATACAGTCTAATCCCAATAGCTCTATGGTCTCAATAAGCGATAATATATCTTCCTTGTTGCCAATGCCTAAAAATGAACCCACAGCAAATATTAACTCGTGATCATAGGAAATTCCTGCCCAAGAATATTCCACAGGGTCTCCAAACTTTTTCCGTTGAATCGCAACATGAATACATCCTATAGGACAACCTGCGCAAGCTAACTTTCTAAACAGTTTTTCCTGGGCAAATGCTTCTCCACTAATCTCATTTGCATATTCAAAACTACTTTTTTGAAGATTTCTCGTGGGTAAAGCGTTCATATTATTAAGCGGCATAATATTGATGGATGTTCCTAAACCATGATACTTTTCCATATGATCCGTTTCTACAACCTTTGCGTAGATTCCATCATATACTCCCTTGAATTCTTTTTTATTATGGATTATCTCATTTCCATTTCCATGGATCACAATGCCCTTTAAAAGTTTACTGCCAAACACTGCACCTAGTCCTAAACGGCCAAAATGCCGATAGGTATCTACATTTACACCTGCAAATGGTATTTTCCTTTCACCCGAGACACCAATTCTCATGATAGATCTTAAACCAGCACCTTCTTCGATATCACGCATTAGTCTCCCTGTTTCCTCTGTATCGAGTCCCCATAAGGCCTCTGCATTTTTGAATTCAATTTCATGGTTGCTAATATATAAGTACATCGGTCTTTTGGCCTTACCAGTTATGACAATGGCATCGTATCCAGCAAATCTCATAGCCATACCAAGTCTCATCCCCGCATAACTTTCCCCCAACTCCCCTGTTAATGGTGATTTAAATAGGGCAACTACCTTTGTTACGGCAGGAAAGATGGTCTCCATTGGTCCTATGGATAATACGATCGGTTGTCCTTCATGATATGGGTCCCATTCATCAATTAGATTTTCTTCCAACAACTTTATGCCTGTTCCCACGCCGCCAAGAAATGCAGT
Organism: Anaerosolibacter sp.; assembly: GCF_029240175.1. Classification (GTDB taxonomy): domain Bacteria; phylum Bacillota; class Clostridia; order Peptostreptococcales; family Thermotaleaceae; genus Anaerosolibacter. The sequence continues at coordinate 48,392 of NZ_JARBTM010000011.1, read as the reverse complement.
TAAATCTTTTCTATTCTCGATCTCAATCTTCTGGTTATTTAAATCAATCATCAAAACTTTTATTGAATTCTTCATAGAAATTGTTATTCACCTCCATACTTAACACATTATGGGGGCAGTTTTTTACACATGATCCGCATTGCAAACACACAATTGGCTTATTTTCTTGTTCATCAAAAATAATACCTTGTACGCTACATGCGCCGATACATTTTCTGCAACCAATACACTTCTCTTTTACTAGCTTAACGCCCCCACCGCTTCTTTCGTTAAGGGCGCCTGAATGACAGACCTCAGCACATGCTGGGCGTATACAACCCCTACATATATTTGCGACAAATCTTCCTTGAAAACCTCCGCTGCTATGAATGCGGACTGCACTTTTAACAGGTGAATAATCTCCATGTACATTCCGCGCACAAGCCAGCATACAGGAGCAGCAGCCAATGCATTTACTCATATCTACCGCTCTAAGTACTTTATTCCTATCCTTTTCCATGATCACACCCCATACTGTCTGGTCTACTTCCATTGTTTCCGATCCAGAGTCTTCTTATTCTCTCATGAAAATCTACCAGAAGCTTCATACTTCGGTCCTGCTCATGGGCATCATCGATTTTTAATTTTTAAAAAATAATAAGAGGTGCCTGATGGCACCTCTCACAAATATTTTGTCTATAACACTACTTTACTAGCAACTTTAACGTCACTAGCTTTTTTTAAATATTCCCATTGGCTTTCCTACAGGTAGAAACACCCTGCCGAACTGTCCATTTAACATAGCCGCAGCTGATCCATAGAAACCAATCATCGAGATAACTAGCTCGGTCCATGCGCCAAGCTTGTGAGAAAATTCAGTCATGATTCCAAAAGAATTCATGGCTAAAGCCAAAAACAATACATCTATCAATACAAGAATACTGAACAACACTTTATTTGTTTCTGTAGCTGCAATCGTCATGAAGAGTGAAAAAATAAGATATCCAATAAATGCAAAACCCAATTGTCTTCCATCCACGCTCGCAGCCATTGCTTCACCAAAAACGCCTAGTTTTGTAAGCCAAGAAGCGGCTACAGCAATCCAAAATAATCCATATGCGCCAAAAGCTGTTGTTCCAAATAAATTGTGTCTTTTAGAGTCTTCAATACAAGCAAATAATTGAGCAAACCCACCTAAAAAGATAGCCCATGGAATAGCAAATGATAGTCCTTCAGTCCATCCTAGCTTTTGTGAGGATGCAACCAAGGTAACCATGGCAAGTCCAAATAGTCCTAGGGCCGAAGGATCTGCATTAGTGATTTTAATATTTTGCGTTTGGTTTGTGTTCATAAGAACCCTCCTGTCATTTATACATGCTTTATAAAAATAACAGATTTTTTTTCATTCGTCAAATATTTTTTTCTTAATAATTCTAACTTTCGACAAAATGAAGGGCACTCATCTTTATGAACAATTCCCCTAAATACAATAAAAAGAGGCCCTTAGGCCTCTTTCTATCATTTTTTATTATCTCACGATACCAATAAATACCAATAACGCTCCAAATAAGATTCCGCCAAATCCTAAGATCATTAACTGACCAAATAATTTTTCGGATTCTGATTCATCAGCAGATGCCATAGCTAAAGCACCTAATGTTGATAATGGAGAGTTTGTTACAAAGTGTGCACCAAGGATGATCGCTGAAATTAGTGTTTCTCCCTTTACAGCACCACCCATAGTTTCTACGATACCTGGTACTGTAGGAATTAGTGTTGGCATTACAACACCAGATGCAGAAGACACTGAAGACATTAATCCACCAACGATTGTTAGGATTGGTGCAGCTGTTTTCTGTCCCATGAATGCAGATAATGTATCTGTTAGGTAAGAGATACCACCCGCTTTATCAACAACGTTTACCAATACCCCAACACCGCAAACAAGTAGCAATGTACTCCAAGGCATAGATGCAATTGTTTTCTTCTCATCAGCAGCACCTAACAGTAGCAATGTAGCTCCACCTAAGAATGCAATCATACCGATGTGTAATTTTAACAGGATAATCGCTGCTACTACCAATGCAATAACAACAAGGGTTTGAATTTGTATAGTATTGAATCCAGCTGGTTTTTCCTTTGTTGCCCCTATATCTGCCTTAAGTTTAAGACCACCAAGAACAACATACATTACAGCCGCCATAACTACTTGAGCAATTAACATATTCATAAACACGTGCTGCCCTGTTTGGAAGCCAATTTTTTCTGCTAACTGAACACCGATAATTCCTGTTGGTGCGATAGGTGAAAGACCACCAGCATTTGAACCAGCAATTACCATACCAGCCATTAATAATGAGTTAATCTTTTCTTCACGGGCTACTGCCATTGCGATTGGTAATACTAATGCACAAACAGCAATATTACCAGGTCCTATCGCTGCTAAGACAGTTGAAAAGATAAAGAAAAGAATTGGAATTAATTTTTTGTTTCCGCCAGCCATAAAAGCAGCTTTTCTTGCAAGAAGCTCAAGTGTACCATTCACTTTTGCAACTGCAAACAAGAAAGTCATACCTACAAGGATAAAGAATAATGAAGTATTCCAACCAGCTACCAATGCTGTACCTTTTGCATCTGCAGAAGACATTGCTACCATTTTTGCTACAGCTGGGTCTTTTGAAATATTAATCATTACGAAGAAACCTAACAAGAATGCGAATGCAATACTTACAAGACCAGTATTAACATTTCTCTTGAAACCAATGAATATTGCAGCTACTAAAACCAATAAAGATATAAGTCCCATATTCATGTTTGTTGCCCTCCTTTTAATTTTACGCTTGATCTAAAACACTTACGGCAATTAAGTGAAACGTTTTCTTCTCTCACCTCCTATTAATTTTGATTTCAAATCTATATTAAGCAAGTACCATGCCAAAATTATTATTATAATGAAACATTGAAAACGCTAGTTTCTTCTATTTTGATTTTTTCCAATACATAAAAAAGCGGTAACATAGTTACCGCTTTTCTAAAATAAATACTTACAGATTTTTCTTTTTTCTTTTGTACCTATTGCAATTGTTAATTTTTCTTCATATTGTTAATATTGCAGTGTGATTTTTTTCACATTCATTTGACTGGTAACTTTTTTACCACGTTGTATCAATAGTTACCAATAATTCATTTCATAATGCTGTATTTTTCAATTTTACGTCTTAAAGTTAATCGAGATATTCCTAATTCTTGGGCAGTTCTTGAAATATTCCAGTTGTTTTGTTTCAAAACTCGACTTATCGTTTCCATTTCTACTATCTCTAAATTTAGATTATTATTTCCCATGTCGATGATATTTTTATCATTGATCATATGGATATCGCTGATCACACTGTGGGGCAAATCATCAATATCAATGCATTCATTCTCCTGAAATATGATGATCCTTTCTATCACATTTTTCAATTCACGCACATTTCCCTTCCACTGATGGGCTTTGCATATTTCCATAGCAGCATCGGTCATACCTATAATGTTTTTATTGAGCTGACTGTTGTACAATCGGATAAACGAATCAATGAGGGGAGGAATATCCTCCACTCTTTCTCTTAAAGGTGTCGTAAAAATTGGTACCACATTCAATCGATAATATAAATCTTCTCTAAATGCTCCATTCTTTACTTCTTCGAGAAGGTTCTTATTGGTGGCTGCAATAATATTGGCATCAAAATCAATTTCTTTTACACCACCTAATCGTCTAAACTTTTTCTCCTGTAAAACCCTTAGTAATTTTGCTTGTAGTAATATATCCATGTCTCCAATTTCATCAAGAAACAAGGTTCCTCCATGGGACTCTTCAATCAGACCCTTTTTCGACGTCTTAGCCTCTGTAAAGGCACCTTTCTCATAGCCGAACAATTCACTCTCCTGCAAATTTTGGGGTATGGCAGCACAGTTTAAAGCCACATAGGGCGTATTCTTTCTTATACCGTTATAGTGGATAGCTTTTGCCACGATTTCTTTCCCAGTGCCGCTCTCCCCTTGTACAAGGATATAGGTATTATAAGGAAGATTGCTCACTTTTTGAACGACTTTTTTTATCTCTTTGATTTGATCACTTATTCCGACAATTTCTGTAAAATCTTCGTATTGATCTTGGCTTAATTCACGCTTCAGCTTTAAATATTTAAGGTTATTTTCAATGGTATCTTTAATTTCTTCAATGTTAAATGGTTTGGTAAAGTAATCATTGGCACCGAGCTTCATAGCTTCTACTGCCAGCCTTACTTCACTTATATAGGTAATCATGATTACAATACAGTTATCATTCTCCTTACGGATTCTCCTTAAAACTTCAATGCCATCAATTCCTGGCAATTTGATATCGATCACGGCTATATCAGGATTTATATTACGAAAAAGTTCTAATCCTTCTTCCCCTGATGCAGCTGTATATATCTTCACGCCCGTTTTTGCTAATCCTACTTGTAAAGACAATCGAATACTTTTTTCATCGTCAATAATTAGTAGCTTCATCAATTATTTCCCCCTCAAAGCAGATGATAAACTCTGTACTAGCCCCAACTTCGCTTTTTACAGAAATTGTACCATTATTATCCCTTATAATCTTATGCACAATCGCCAACCCTAACCCGGTACCATCTTGTTTCGTTGTATAGAATGGATTAAAAATTTGTTCAATTTTATCTTCAGATATGCCCTCACCATTATCTAGAATAGAAATACACAGTATCCTTCTATAGTCTTCCTCCACAGTTTTTACTTCGATTGTGATCTTTCCATTTTCATCTACCGCTTGAACACTATTTTTCAGAAGATTTACAAATGCTTGCCGCACTGTGGCAGGGTCAATCTTTACCAAAGGCACCGATGAAGAATATTTCTTGACAATATTTACGTTTTTATTCATGATTTCTGAATTCAATATATTTAAGGCACTGTTAATGACACCCAGAATATTTGTGGTGATTGGCAAACTTTTATGGGTTCTTGTAAAATCTAAGAAGTTGATCACCAGATTATTCAGCATATTCACTTCCTCACTCAAAGCAGTTAATAACTCATCTCGTAGATTTATATCCTCAACATGATCCCTAAGAACTTCCAAGAGATTTGACATTCCTGCCAGTGGATTTCCAATCTCATGTATGATGGATGATGACATTTCCCCAATGGTTTTTAGACGATCCTCACGCCTCAGATGCTCTTCTAAGACTTTTATCTTTGTCAAGTCCTTGATCAAACATACAGTACTGATCACTTGTCCTTCATCATCGTAAACGGGAGATAAAGATATACTTAATGGTATCATTACCCCATCATTCTTTTTGATCAAACATTCTCGTTCAGTTACAGTATTTTCTTCGCCATTTATATAGTTTTTAAAGATTTCTAATGGAAGTCCAATATGACTAGCTAAAAACTCCAATGGCTTATTTATAAAGTATTGACTTCTATACCCCGTAATCTCTTCTGCAGCAGTATTAAATATTGATATTTTATTATAGTAATCAATGACAATAATTCCGCTGGCTGCGCTTTTTAAAATATTATTAAGGTATTTTTTAATATCGTATTCTCTTTTATGAAGGTTTTTTAAAGCTTCCATCTTTAAGCTTAATTCTCTGCCCATATGGTGAAACGCTCTTTCTAATTCACCTAATTCGTCTGAAGCAGTGATCTCCACCTCTTTTGTTCCACTGTCGATATCACTACTGAGTCGTCTTACAAAATTAACGAGGTTTTCAATTGGACTCGTTATGGTATGGGCAAAATACATACTTAAAATCAAAACAGAGATCATGACAAATACAATACCCGAAAAAAATCTAGATTTGATTTCGCCTAATTGCCCTAGTATATACTGCTCATTTTGTTCAACAATAACCAGACCCTTATAGTTAGGAATCTTGCTAAAGGATACATACACCCTATCTAGATCACTTTTATACTCCCCGATCCCTTCTGTATATCTTTCCATGATGTCCGAAAGTTCTTGTTCTTCACCGCTTATCTTCACACGTCTATTGAGTACTACTCGGTTGGTGATATCACTCTCATTGGGACTAACAAGGGTTGTACCATCCATATCTACCACATATATTCTTCCATCGAAGGATTGCTGCGTCTTTTCAACGATCTTCTGCAGGCTATTAAGGGGAACTCCCCCACCTATAATCCCCTTCATTTCACCAGTCTGGGGATCAATAATTGGTGATACGATAATAATATGAGGTTGGTTTAGAATACTGCTAATAAAAACTTTACTTATGTACGTTTCTTTATACTTCGTAATATGCTGAAAATATTCTCTTTCCACGTAATCTCTTTGATAAATTATATCATTATGTGGGTTACTATATGTTATCTTACCATCTGTCGTCATATAAAACATCAGATCCATCCACTTATAGCTGCCATAAATCCGATCTATGCTTCTTTTTATGGATGGCATATCATTATAGGAAGCATATTTTGCAACATACTCTACCGTGTCTTGGGCTGCAATGAGATATTGACTAATTTGGTCCGAAATCATTTCCGTAATGACAGCGTTCTTTTGAATAATCTGGTGGCGGATATCTTGGGTGAATATCTCGTAAGACATATAACTCGCCCCAGCTATCGTAATCATTACCAAGATAATAATCAAAGCAGGTATCTTAAACCTCAAGCTTTTTGTATTAAACATATATCCCTCCAGCTCTTAACTTCTTTCTATTCATTTTACACGAAATCTATCTTTACTGCTATACTTTACACATAAATATAAAAGGGAATCCGTGGATTCCCTTTTATATTTATGCTTCCTGTTCAATTGTATTAACTCTATTTCTGACTTTTACCATAAAGAATATCAACGCGAATAGTGCTGCTCCGCCCCCTACTGGGTAAGCAATTGCCGCAGAGAGTTTAAAACCTTCTGGAGCCATCAAGATATAAGTTATGCTTACGCCTGTCATAAAGGTAGCCGGAATAGAAGCAATCCAGTGTATCTTTGATTTAATCGCTAGATAAACTGCTGCAGCCCATAATACAATCATCGCCAAGGTCTGATTTGACCATGCAAAATATCTCCAAATAATGTTAAAATCGATCAGCGTTAATCCAAAACCTACTGCAAATAGAGGTAATGCCAACAATAATCTCTTGCTTATCTTCCCTTGTTCAAACCCAATTGCATCGGCGATAACCAATCTGGCACTTCTGAAAGCTGTATCACCCGAAGTAATTGGGCATGCAATTACCCCTAGCACCGCCAAAAGTCCACCAATTGGTCCTAAAAGTGATTTAGAAATCGTATTGACTACTGCTCCCGTACCGCCATTTCCTAATGCTTCATTTAATCCAGGGATTCCATTAAAGAAAGTCATGGCAGCAGCAGCCCAAATGAGGGCAATGATTCCTTCAGCAATCATGGCACCATAAAACACTTGACGTCCATATTTCTCATTGGTCATACATCGAGCCATCATAGGAGATTGAGTGGCATGAAATCCACTAATTGCACCACAGGCTATAGTGACAAAAAGCATTGGCCAAAGAGGAAGTCCTTTTGGATGCATACTTTCTAAAGTGATTTCAGGAATTTGATAACCCTTAATGATCATCATGCTCCCTATTCCCACTGCCATAATTAACAATGCTGCTCCGAATAAGGGATATATTTTCCCAATGATTTTATCCACTGGCATAATCGTTGCTAAAAAGTAGTAAACGATGATGAGCGCCAGCCATACTTTTACATTTTCTATACCAAATAATTTAAGACTGCTCAACAATCCAGCTGGTCCTGTCATAAATACAGTTCCAACAAGGATCAGTAATACAACTGAGAACACTCTCATAATTTTCTTTGCAGAATCCCCTAGATAATATCCCACAATTTCTGAAATACTTTCCCCATTATGTCTGAGTGAGAGCATTCCTGAAAAATAATCATGTACTGCACCTGCAAATATACTGCCAAATACAATCCATAAAAATGCCGCAGGACCGTATAGTGCACCCATTATGGCACCAAAAATCGGTCCCAATCCTGCGATATTCAAAAATTGGATGAGAAATATTTGTTTCCAACTCATGGGTACATAATCAACGCCATCTTCCATGGCTAAAGCAGGCGTAGGTCTATCTTCTTCTACACCAAAAACGCGCTCAACAAATTTTCCATAGGTAAAATACCCTAAAATAAGAACAATAATTGCTACAATAAAACTGATCATTTTTTATCCTCCTTCTTGTGTAATGTTATGAAAGTAATCCTTCAAATGAATTATACCGATTAATTTAACCAATGAATATATGATCTGTCTAGGATGTCGGATTTTATGTTTGAATTGTCGAATGGCGGTGCTCATAACATTTTCCCAATAAAAAAGGAAGCCAGCTTGACTCCCTCATCTATAGGTTCATTATTTCTCTAAATTTATGGGCATTACTTCGGCTTACCGGAATTTTATCCTTTGGGAATCCTTTCATCGTTATTTGATAAGTACCGTGAAACCATTGATCAATCTCTTGAATTTCTTCAAGATTTACCAGAAAACTACGGTGGCTTCGAAAAAAAGGAAAATCCCTTAGTTTTTCTTCTAGCTCGCTTAGGCTAAGATTGGAAACATACTCTCCTTTCCTGGATTTAATCACCGTATTACGCCCCTCAACGCCTATCAACGTGATTTCGGCTGGATCTAAAGGGATATGTTTCCCATTGCAATAAACAGAAATTTTCTGGACAAGCTTAGGTTTGTTTATATATTTTAAAATATCTTCAATATCAATTTTATTGGCATTTTGATTCCTTTTTTGAGTATTTTGAATACGTTCAATCGTACTGGACAGTCTCTCATCCGAAATTGGTTTTAGCAGATAATCAATGGCATTGATTTCAAATGCTTTGATTGCATACTGATCATATGCAGTAATAAATACAATCAGGGGATATATTTCTCGCTTGTAGAGTTCGTTGGCCACATCAAATCCACTCATACCTCTCATTTGAATGTCGAGAAATAGTACATCAGGCTTAGCCTTCATTATAAGCTCGCAAGCCTGTTTCCCGTCATCTGCCTCACCAACAATTTCAATATCACTATATTTTTGAAGCAAATATTTTATTTCTTCCCGAGCCGGTGCTTCATCATCAACTATAATGCAACGCATCACTACACCTCCACTATTGTTTTTCCTTTGGGATTTTCATCGTAACTTTTGTTCCTATACCTACTTGACTACCGATATTCAAGCCATATTCAGCTCCATATTTCGTTTTTAGTCTTTTGTTTACATTCATTAATCCAATATGATTCGTATTTCCCTCTTCACTGAAAAGGCACTGTAGTTTGCTGTGATCCATCCCAATTCCGTCATCCTCAACAACTAACTCTACATAATCTTTATTGTCAGAAGCTCGTATGATTACTGTACCACCTTCCACTTTATTAAAAATGCCATGTTTTACTGCATTCTCAACTACGGGCTGAAGAATTAATGATGGAATCACACAGGTAATATTCTCTGGTATTTCATAAATTATCTTTAATTTTTCTCCAAACCGAGCTCGTTCTAAAGCCAAATAAGATTCAATGTTTTTAATCTCACGCATCAAGTCGATGTCTCCACTGGTAAACTGCAGACTTTGTCTAAAGTAGTCACTTAAATGAATGATCAACGCCCTGGCTTCTTCTGGTTTCGTTCGAATAAAAGATGCGATGGTATTTAATGCATTAAATAAAAAGTGGGGATTAATTTGTGCTTGTAACGCTTTCAATTCAGCTTTAGCCAATAATTTATTCTGATACTCTAGCTTACTAATCTCTATTTGGGTAGAAAACAACTGAGCCAATCCTAGGGCCAATTGGATATCCGTACTTGTGATACCTAATTTATCAGCTTTGTATAGTTTCAGTGTGCCCGCTACTCTATCTCTATCAAAAAGTGGTACAATAACCGCCGATAACAATTTACACTCTTTTCCGTTACAATCTATTTCTTCAGGTGTTCTAGCTACACGATACGCTCCAGAATCGATAACATCTTTGGTGATTTGGGTCAAGATTGGACTCCCAGTTAGATGATGATCACTGCCTTCCCCAATATGGGCTAGTATATGATCTGTATCTGTAATGGCCACAGCTGCAACGTTCGTCATCTCATAGATAATCTCTGCTGTTCTTTTAATGGAGTCCTTATGAAAACCCTTCCGTAAAACAGGCAATGTCTCATTGGCAATCTTTAATGCTAGGTGCGCCTGGGCTGCACCTATTCGTTCATGTTCAATAAAGATATTTTGTGTCATCGCTATAAATATTGAAATTCCTACAGCATTCACAAATACCATAGGGAACCAGATTAGTTCCACTAGATTCAGGGCATCCGGAAATGGCTTGGCCACCACTAGAATGATGATCATCTGTATAATTTCTGCTGCCGCTCCCATTATCAGCGCTCCAACCCAACTAGTCTTCAAGTCTTTAAACATTCGACTGCCATATCCTCCAATGGCGCCTTCTACGATTGTAGAGATTGCACAGGCTACAGCAGTAAATCCTCCGATATCGATTGCCCATCGATGTCCGCTTGCTATGATGCCGCTTAGAATTCCAACCACGGGGCCCCCAAGCCAACCACCCACGAAAACACCAATCACCCGCGAGTTGGCGATAGCTCCATTTACAGGTATTCCAGAATAGGTGCCAATGATGCCAAAGATTCCAAATAAAATGCCCATGGCTATTTTTTCAATGAGCGTTACATCCTTTTTCAGTACCAATCTTTTAAACAAATTACTCTTTGACAATAGGAAAGCAAGTATAATTATCATTGCACCCCTATTCATCAAACTATTCATTAATTCAATAACCATGTTTTCAACCTCTTTCAGTTAAAGTTTATTCTATTTCATTATACATAAAAAGAAGACAATTCTCAAAATTGTCTTCTTTAAATATCATCCAAATTATTACATGTGATTCAATGTCCAATCAAACTCTGCTAACTAATGCTTATGCTTATTTAATTCATTAAGCAATTTATCTTCTTCGATTCCATATCGTTGTGCAGCGTAACCTACGCTTTTATATAACACACCGCCTCATCCAAAACATCGAATCCCATATTGATTAAAAACTGACTCTGCTTCAGGATGATCTGCTAATATATCTTTGATCATTGTATCCTTTGTAATCATATAAACACCTCCTATCTATAGGATGAGTCCAATGAATTTTTTGATACCGTCGAATTTTTATATATTTTTACTTTTTATACCTTTTTATCATTTCATTTTTAATATCAGTCACATCAATTTCTTTTTCAACCATCAACACTAAAGAATGATAAAGTAAGTCACTCAGCTCCAATATCATCTCCGATTTGCTTTCATTTTTTGCGCTGATAATTACTTCTCCCGCTTCTTCAGCAATTTTTTTTAGTATTTTATTTAGTCCTTTTTCAAATAAATAACTTGTATAGGAACCCTGTTGAGGATTTCTTTTTCTGCTTTTTAACCTTTCAACCAATGATGATATGATTTGTGAATCTTCCTCTTCAGCTGAATCTTTAAATAGGACGGAGTAAAAGCAGCTTTTCTCACCTGTGTGACATGCATTTCCAAACGGTTTTACTTCAACGAGCAGCGTATCCTTATCACAATCATATGAAATTTTTTTTACCGCTTGATAGTTTCCTGATGTCTCGCCTTTGTTCCATAGACATTTTCTACTTCTACTATAAAACCATGTTTTTTTTGTTTCGAAGGTCTTGTATAAAGCTTCTTGATTCATATAAGCAAGCATTAATACCTCTTTGCTTGCAGCATCTTGAACAATAGCTGGAATAAGGCCATTTTCATCATATTTTAATTCTGAAAGAAATTCGCTCATATCAACATCTCCTTACATGAATACCTTTATTGTCAAGGTAACTCTTCAGTTCCCTTATGCGAATATCCCCATAATGGAATACCGATGCTGCTAATGCTGCATCCGCTTTACCATGCTGTAGCACTTGATAGAAATCTTCACTTTTACCTGCCCCACCTGAAGCAATAACAGGTACACGTACTTCCTCAGAAATCTTTCTGGTAATTTCAAGATCATATCCATTTCGAATGCCATCGGTATCAATACAATTGACCACGATTTCACCGGCTCCTAAAGATTCACCTTTTACAGCCCACTCCAATGCATCTATTCCCGTGTTTATCCTTCCACCATGGGTATATATAGTACAACCTTTATCCTCGTTCCTTTTTACGTCCATGGAAAGCACTACACATTGTCTTCCAAATTTTAATGCCGCTGCGGTAATGAGTTGAGGATCTATTACAGCAGCCGAGTTTACTGAAACCTTATCGGCGCCTGCTCTTAATACCCGCTTAAAATCTTCTACTGTTCGAATACCACCACCTATTGTCAACGGTATATACACTGACTCAGCTGTCTGCTCTACGATCTGAAGAAAAATATCTCTTTTTTCACTGGTTGCTGTGATATCATAGAACACTAATTCATCCGCACCCTCATCATTATAATATTTAGCTAAAGTGACTGGATCATTAACATCTGAAAGGTCTTGAAACTTCTTGCCCTTTACAACTCTACCTGCATCCACATCTAAACAAGGAATGATTCTTTTGGCGATCATAGAATCACCTCCTGAATCTCCTCTAGTGTAATCGCACCAGCATATAAAGCCTTGCCAATAATTGCACCGTACATCCCAGAGGATTCTAATTCTTTAATATGTTGCACCGTAGTAATTCCTCCCGATGCGATTACATTTAGCTGCGTCATTTCTTTGAGTTGTTTTAATTCTTTAAAATTTGGGCCTTGAAGCATCCCGTCTTTTGCAATATCCGTATAAACTACAGATTGTATTCCCTTATCTTCAAGCTCTTGTGCAAATGCCAAGGCCGGTTGATTAAGTATCTTCGTCCAACCCTCTACTGCAATATTACCGTTTCTCGCATCCAGCGAAACGATGATATTGTCTCCAAATTCCTTAACAACCTGGTCAACGAAGTCAGTAATCATAACCGCTGAGGTACCTATAATAACTTTTGCTGCACCGAGCTCAAGCATTTCATCTATAACGCCAAGGGTTCGAAATCCGCCTCCAACCTGGACAGGTATATCTGACGCTTGAATTATTTTTCTAATCGTATCTTTATTTTTGCCAAAACCATCCCTTGCCCCGTCAAGGTCAACAACATGAAGATGGGTTGCGCCTTTAGAAGCCCACAGTCCTGCAATTTCTACGGGATCATCAAAATAGATCACTTCCTTATCGAATCTTCCTTGCTCCAATCTTACACACTTTCCACCTAGAATATCTATTGCTGGAAAAATAATCATTTTATCAACTCCCCGAAGTTCCTTAATAATTTTAGCCCTGTGCCACCGCTTTTCTCTGGGTGAAACTGCATACCTATAATATTTCCATTTCTTACAACTGCAGGAACATCTACATCATATTGGGTATTAAATAGAATGTCATCCTTCGCATGGGTGTCCAGATAGTACGAGTGGACAAAATACACATATTCCCCATCTTCAATTCCTCTTCCGAGATCATCATCAAAACGCTTTGATAGCTTATTCCAACCCATATGGGGTATCTTCAACTGGGAGTTAAATTTTACGATCTCACCTTTTAGGAGCCCTAACCCCTCCCATTCACCGTCCTCATAGCTTTTCTCATAAAGGAGCTGCATGCCCAAGCATATACCTAATATTAGCTTCTTTTTTCCTACATTCTCTTTTATGCACTGTGCTAAATCGTTTTTCTTTAACTGTTCCATGGCATCTTTAAATGCACCTACGCCTGGTAATACTATAGCATCACTTTTATCAATCTCTTTTGGGTCGGATGTAATAAGCGATTGAAAGCCTAGATATTGAAAGGCTTTATTTACACTTTTTAAATTCCCAACACCATAATCTACGATGGCAATCATCTTGCACCCCTCCTTGAAGTTCCAAAATTCCAACTATAACTGCCCTTTCGTTGACAGTACGCCAATAATCCTATGATCAACTACACTTGCCTGATCTAATACCCTTCCAAAGCCTTTGAAAATCGACTCAATCATGTGATGACTGTTTTTCCCATACTCCATGGTGATATGGAGGGTTACTTGTGCATGATTTACAAAAGCCCTGAAAAATTCCTCTACAAGAGCAACATCAAACTGCCCCGCACTTTGCTGTAAGAACGATACATCATAATGCAAATAGGCTCTTCCACTTATGTCTATAGAGATACGAGAAAGGGACTCGTCCATTGGCGTATAGACCGTTGCATATCTCCTGATTTTTTGTTTATCACCCAATGCTTTTCGAAAAGCATCTCCTAGAACAATGCCTACATCTTCCACTGTATGATGATCATCCACATGTAGATCCCCTGTACATAATAGGTCAATATCCATAAATCCATGCTTGCACATTGTATCCAACATATGATCAAAGAAACCTATTCCTGTAGATATGCTGCGCCTTCCTTTTCCATAGATCTGTAGTGTCATTTTTATATCTGTCTCCGATGTTTTTCTCTCAATGCTCGACATTCTCATATCAACCCACCACTTTTCTTATTGTCTCAATCATTCGTTCGTTCTCTAATCTCGATCCTATGGTGATTCTCATGGCATTTTTCAACATTGGGTCATTTCTAAATACACGTATGCCAATGCCTTCTTTATCGCAGAAATCTGCGATTTCACTTAGCTTTTCAGACGTTACCAGCACAAAGTTTCCAGCTGAAGGGTAAATGTTTATTTTCTTAATTTCCTGCAGTTTATCCAGTACATATTCTCTTTCTGCTTTGATCGTTTTTATATAACTTAGTACTTTGTCAGCATGACGAAGTGCCAGGCTACCCATAGCTTGAGAAAAACTACTCAAGTTATATGGTGGCAATACGCGATTTAAAATCTCAATAGTGCTCACTCCTGCTATACCATACCCAAGTCGTATATCTGCCAGCCCAAAAGCCTTTGATAAGGTTCTTAAAACAATAAGTCGATCCCATTCATTTACATGACTTGCAATGGTTTCTCCGAAAAATTCATAATATGCTTCATCAACGACAACCATGGCATCAGTTCTTTTAAGTACTTCTATAATGTCGCAGTATGGTATGGTAGCACCTGTAGGGTTATTAGGATTACACAGAAATATCAGCTTCGCCTTGTTTTGAATAGACGCTTCAATAAGCTTTTCCACATCTATTTTGAAATCTTCTTTAGAAGGAATTTCAATGATCCTTCCCCCAGCAATTTTTGTAAAAATACTGTACATGGAGAAAGTAGGTATATGTGTAACCACTGCATCTCCTTTATCCACAAAGGTTTGAATAATGACTTGAATGATTTCATCTGATCCATTGCCGCAAATAATATTCTCTTGCTTCATTCCTACATACTTGGACAAACCCACCTTTAGGCGAACACAATCGGTATCGGGATATCTATTCATCTTCATATCACGAATGATCTCAGCGATTTCCTCCTGGAGTTCTGATACTAAATTAAACGGGTTTTCATTGGCATCCAACCTTACGTTATAGTTGTTTTTACTCGGACTATAGGGTGAGATGACTCGAACTGAATCTTTAATCAAATTTTTCATCCTTTTTCCCTCACTCTGACGGCATTGGCATGGGCGGTTAATCCTTCTTTCTCTGCAAAATAGATAACCTGATCCCTAACTTTTTCCAATGCTTTTCTGTTATAATAAATAATGCTGGATTTTTTTATGAAATCATCGACACCAAGAGGAGAAGAGAACTTTGCTGTACCACCCGTAGGTAAAGTATGATTAGGGCCAGCGAAGTAATCACCCAGTGGTTCTGGGGAATATGCTCCTAAGAAAATCGCACCAGCATTTCTAACTTTGGGCAATGCATCGAATGGAGAAGCAACCATCAATTCCAGATGTTCAGGAGCAATACTATTCACAACATGAAATCCGGTCTCAAGGTTTGGCACGACAAAGATGTAACCATGGTTCTCCAGTGATTTATAAATAATTTCTTTTCTATTTAATAAGGCTGACTGTCTTTTCACTTCCTTTACTACTTCCTCAGCCAAGACTTGTGACGTAGTTACTAATATCACACCTGCTTCTTCATCGTGCTCAGCTTGCGAAAGCAAATCAGCAGCTATATAAACTGGTTCTGATTCATCATCGGCTAATATACATATTTCACTGGGGCCTGCAATCATGTCAATATCTACAGATCCATATACTTTCTTTTTAGCCCTTGCCACATAAGTATTTCCAGGACCCACTATTTTGTCTACAGAAGCTATTGTTACCGTTCCAAAGGCTAGAGCACCTATAGCTTGTGCGCCTCCTACTTTATAGATTTCAGTGATACCGCATATACGGGCTGCTGCCAAAACATATGGATTGATTTTCCCCTCTTTGTCTGGAGGTGATACCATGGCTATAGAATCAACACCAGCAACCAAAGCAGGAATTGCATTCATCAGCACCGTTGATGGATAAGCTGCTTTACCTCCAGGTACATATATGCCAATTCTCTCCAAGGGTGTAACCTTTTGACCAAGAATAATATTTTCACCTTGATTACTAAACCATGAGTTTTGTTTTTGTTTCTCATGATAATCCCAAATATTATCCTTGGCTTCCTTTAAAATTGAAATAAATTCTGGCTCAACCGCTAAAAGTGCTTCTTCAATTTCCTCTACCGATATCGCTATATCCTTAAGCATTGCACCGTCAAACTTTAATGCATAGTCCAGCAAAGCAGCATCTCCTCGACACTTCACCTCACTTAAGATTTGATCCACAATTACATCAATTTCTTCATAGGCCATCTCGCCACGATTAAGATATTTGTTATTTAAATCATTTCTGTTTATATCCTCCAAACAAACGATTTTCATAGGTCAGTCTTCCTCTCTTTTTGATTCGGGCACAGCTGTTGGATCATATTTTCAATAATATCCCCTTTTGTTTTTAAACTTGCTTTATTCACGATGAGTCTCGCACTCACAGGACATATTTCTTCAACAATAACCAAGCCATTCTCCTTTAATGTCGTACCTGTTTCAACAATATCCACGATCGTATCTGCTAACCCCACAAGTGGCGCTAACTCTACAGAACCATTAAGCTTAATGATTTCTACAGATTTTCCTTTACTTTTGAAAAACTCCTTCGCCACATTCACATATTTTGTTGCTACATAGGAT
Organism: Anaerosolibacter sp.; assembly: GCF_029240175.1. Lineage (GTDB taxonomy): Bacteria > Bacillota > Clostridia > Peptostreptococcales > Thermotaleaceae > Anaerosolibacter. The sequence goes on along the minus strand of NZ_JARBTM010000011.1, from coordinate 31,171 downwards.
TTTTTTTGCTTATTTTCAACACGATCCTTCAAAGCTGCTACTACAAACTTACACTTTCCAAATTCTAAGTCCATCATTTCATACACACTGGCCATAGACTCCATCAATGTATCCTTGCCAACAATTCCAACGTCTGCCGCCCCTTGCTCCACATACGTAGGAACATCATCAGCTTTTACCAATACTAATCTTACTCCACTTTTATGATCTATATGAATCAGCTTTCTGCTGCTGGATGTATAGTCATCAAAGCTTATCCCCATTCCGCCTAAAGCCTTTACAGCTGTATCTGCGAGTCTTCCCTTTGCTACAGCTAGATTGATATATTTTTCCATATCTCCTCCTAATGAATCGATCCAAACAGTTGGCCCATTTCAATTCGTTTCATAAATTCATCAATGGCCCCACCGTATACATGATTGTTTTTTAAGCTTATAACTTTCAACATGTTTCCTTTAATCTCAATAATCTCTTTGATATTTCTAGCAGCAGCATGGAAAATCTGTTCCTTTAAGCTTTCTTTACACCCATCGGTCTCCACTATGAATCCCTTATCTCTCAAATCACTTGCCATACGAAATGCACTCTTTCTATTCTCCTCTTTATACAGTACTAGAAAATCCGTATAACATGGTTTATCATTAAGATTATACATTTCCAACACCTCCATCAATTTATCAACATTTAGCCCAAACCCTACTGCTGGTAATCCCCTTCCATCCGCTTTTATCAACTGGTCATATCTCCCACCACTCAATATGGTCTTTCCATAATCATGGATATAACCTTTAAAAACAATACCCGTGTAATAATGCATAGGATTGATTACGCCAAGATCAATGGTTATATACTTGTCATATCCGTAATCTTTCAGAATAGTGTATACTTTTTCTAAATTCTCAATGGCCTTTTTCATTTCATCATTCTGGATAAGACTGCTGGCTCTTTCAATCACTTTATCTGCTGAGCCATAAAGGCTAGGAATCTCTAGGATGGCTTTTGCAGTTGTATTCTTTATTTTGCATGCCTTTATATAGTCTTTAAGCTCTGCTAAATTTTTTTGCTCTATTAGATACTGAATCTGAGTTTGTTGCCCTTTGCTTATTTCGCATTCATTTAATAAGGCTTTACAAAACCCCACATGACCCATATCGATCTGAAAATCACTTATTTCATTTTTGAGGAGTATCTCAATTGCTATGGCAATGATCTCTCCATCTGCATCTTCCTTATCATTTCCAAGAAACTCTACTCCGGCTTGAATAAACTCCCGTTTCATTCCGTTTTGCTTATCATTCATTCGAAAGATACTGGATACATAACTGTATTTCTGATAGCCGCTCTTACCTGCCGCCATGCGGGCAATAGGAATTGTCATATCCGGCCTCAACACCAGAATTCTCCCTTTTTGATCTATCAGCTTAAACATTTTTTCTTTTGATAGCCCCCCCAATGCTGTAAATGTATCATAATATTCAAAAGCAGGTGTTGATACCTGATGGTATCCATAGCCTTTGAAACTTTTTTTTATTCTATCAATGATCTTTTCTTTGGCAGCATATTCATCACTATGAATATCCATTACGCCTTCAGGAATAAAATCAAAGGAATTTTCCATAGAACCACCTCTTGATTTATTGGTTTATCGCTTTATTGTGTTAAAGCATAAATTAATGATAAGCACTTTTGCTTCTTTTGTCAATACGTAAGAAGATTTTTTTATAAAATTAAAACCGCTTTTTTACAAAAGCGGCATTATCAAACATTACACGATTACTTTGTCAATAGAAATACGCTTATCATGATTACATTGATTACAATGAAACACATGGACACATTGGTCATAAGCGGCATCATCAATTCGCTGGGTAATACTCATGGGGAGGTATGTACTATAATCATCAAAAAAATCTTGAATAGCTCCTGCATTTTCCATTTGTTTCCCACAAGTAGAACACTTAAAGAGGTATGCCACCATAGCATTACAAATTGGGCAAACTAGTTCCATCTTAACGCCTCCAATCAAAATTCTCTTCCTTCATATTTTTCGTTGCCCAATAAAAAAAATTCAGTTAAATTTATACAATTTACACTTCTTTTTCTATATATCCCCTTCTCTTAATTCAAACGTGTCTATTACTTTTTTATCTGCACTTAAATCTGGAAACCACAGTTGGATTTCATCGACGAGGGAACTATTTTGAATATGAAAATCTTTCACATCTTTCCAAGCGGCTCTACTTTCTTCTTCTGTCCATTGTCGCCCATGAATACCTGCTAGACTAATATGAAATATTATTTCGTTTGAGGAGAATTCTCGAACTTGGAATCCTTTCTCTTTCAGTCCCTCATGAATATGTTGATAAATCTCTTTCAATTCTTTGGTCTTTACAATATGAATTGTAATACAATTGTAAGGGCAGGGAATATGGCTAAAGCCACTGGCCATCATTTCAAAAGGACGTACATCTATCAATAGCTCCCCGATTGCTCTCCTAATTTCGTGTATTTCCTCTTGATCTTTGTACGCAATAGCCTCTAGGGTAAGATGAATCTCAGGAAGTTCTCCTTGATGCAAAGCATATTTATCCCAAAGAAATTTCTGTATTTTTTGACTGCAATATAGTAAACTTCCTTTTGGAATCGCAACCAAGTACACTAACTTTTCCATGGCCGACCTCCACTTTTGGTATTTTCAGCTTATCTACACTAGTTTCTATTTGTTTTAGATTTATTTAATACCCCAACTTAATTATCGAAAACTATGGATAGATACGCCAATGTTCTTGCTTTACTTAACACCATTTTAACACTTTTCTAACATGCCTATAATCATAGAATTCCCAATATAGATAAAATATAGAAGAGTACTAGAAACAATTAGGGAGGAATATGCGTGTCAGAAAAGTTATTTTCAAAATCAAAAATTATTCATCCTGTATCAATTTTTTTTAAAAAACTATACCTTGCAAACTGGTTTTATCGATTTATGTGTGATATTCGTTTACCAAATTTATTATCCCACAAAAAAAATAAAAAGTATAGGAATCCCACTGTCCATCAGAAAATTACCAATGCTTTTATATTGATGATGATTTTAATTTTATTTGTCTCAGCATCAACAAATACAGCACTGCTTTTATCAAACCGTAGTCTAAAGAAAGTAGAAGCCATGGTAAACAATCAGATTCTTCTCTCCTCACAAATCCAAGTCCAAAGCTTGCAATTCAATACAATTTATCAGAGATATCTTATGCGTAATTTTTCTGTTTCGGACCTAGAAAAGAAGATTGAAGAAATTGATCAAACGGTTCAGCTTTTTAAAAAATCTTTGGAAATGGATCAGAGTAACAATCATTTATTGCGCATACATAATGAATTAGATAATCTTGAAAACATTTATAAACGCATTCAAGATTATAATAGCAAATTAACGACCGTATATCCATTTGATGCTGATCCTACAAAGGATAGTATTGTACTTCTAACCCTAGACCGAATTGAAAAATTAGTTATATCTTCGAATCTCATACAAGAAACGACATCAGCCCACGCAATCCCAATTTTTAAAGAAATTAGTTCGCGAAACAGCACATATATGTTTTTTTCTATTATCATTGCTTTGGCCGCATTAGGTGTTGCATTGCTTTTCGCAATACGAATATATAGAGAAGTTGTCTCTTTTAGAAATCAAATTCATGATTTAACCCAAGAGCTTGTCCGCGAAACAGATACAATGACTCATATTTCTTCTAGTGTTAAGCTGGATGCAGAGCAATCCAGCGAGCAAATTCTTGGAATGTCAAATACCATAGATTTTCTTGTATCTGGAACCGATGAAATTGCTGCTAGTATTCTTAGAATAGATACAGGTATTCAGCAGGTTACCGAATTGAACAAAGAGCTTGGCGATTCAACGGCTGCTGCGATCGACTTCGTGGCACAAACTCAGCATGATATCAATCATTTTAGCAAAAGACTGGACAATAATATACACGATGTACACCAAGTCGTAGACCTTTTACATGCTGCCATGGAGGAGATTGCGAATACGTCGCAAGAGGTTGCCATTCTTTCAATAAAGATGGATAATATCCGATCTATTCTAACATCCATATCCTCCATTTCTAGGCAGACAAACCTCCTGGCACTAAATGCCTCCATAGAGGCAGCCCGTGCTGGTGAGTATGGCAGAGGCTTTACCGTCGTGGCAGAAGAGATCCGGTCTCTAGCAGACCAATCAGCAAGAAATACATATGAAATTGAGATTATTATCAGTGATCTTATTGGCTTTACAAATATTTCTCTCTCAAAGCTTGATCATAGTACAAAAACTGCTTCCGTCTCACTTCAGGAAACAAAAAAAATAACTCAGGTATTTGATGATGTAAATGAAATTTTCTCAACTATTGTTCACAATATTGATGATATCAAGCATCTTACTGACCGTGTTTCAAGTCATTCTACTACCACATCAAAAAAATCAGAAGAAATCAGAAATTACTCCCAAAGTATTTCTGCAAAAACACAGCAGTTTTTGTCTTCAATTCAACAGTTCGCCCATACTTTAGATGAAATTGGACATAAGACAAAATCCTCCCTTATCCGTAGCCAGGAACAGTTTAACTTAATAGATATACAAAAAGATAATATTGATAACATCTATCAAACTGTAAAACAATTATAAAAATTTGTCTTTAATTATTGATGAGATCATTCAAATATGTGTAAAAAAGCCAAGGGTGACCTTAGCTTTTTTTACTACATAGTCTATTCAAAGTATCTAATATCTCAACATTACTCATATGAGAAGCATTCATGGTGAGCACATATTTTGATTCTCCATACTCTCTCATTTGGCAGGTACTAATTGTCTCCCAAATCTCATCGACGCCTATGAAAACGATTGCCGCTACGTCATGGTCTACTTTATAGGATGGGATTACATCATATCCTTGATTTTCTAGGAGTGTCCTTAATTCTACTAGAGACTCATCTACAGACACTTTGACTTTGGCTATTTTTTCTAGCTTTTTATCAGCTTTCGATGCCAATCCATCAATTACATCCAGGATCTCTTTTTCCGTAAGCTTTGATGCATTCATGGTTAATATAAACTCATTGTTACCAAAGTCTAGCCATTCTAATGATTTTATTTGCTCCCAATCTTCATCTACATTCGACATAATAAACACAGATGTTTCTTTGCTTACCTCATGATTCGTGATGACTCTGTGCCCCCTTGCTGCAAGAGCATCAATAATTTGAGTCAAATCTCCTTGCACAGAAATGGTTAGCTTTCTTCCCATTCAAAGACCCTCCCCCTTAAAATATTCTAAATATTATAAATGTTTTATTAATTATATTTAGACATTTCCCTTCTTATCCCTTTATTTATTTTAATAATTTTTAAATCAAAAAATTTTCTTCAATATTTCCTATACTTCACTAGCAGCGCCTTAGAGTAATATAAAATTTTATCTAGGAATATGTATAAATAGTAATGAAATATAGGAGAAGGTGATGACTTGAAGAAAAACTCATTTTTATACGGAACCCTGCTGCTGATTATTGTTAATTTTATCGTTCGTTTTCTAGGTTTTGCTTATAAAATTATCTTGTCTAGAATGATCGGTCCAGAGGGCATTGGCTTGTTTCATCTTGTACACCCTATTTTAATGGTATTTATTACGTTTACAACCGCAGGAATCCCTGTGGCTGTTTCAAAGCTTGTTGCCTCTTATCAGTCTCTTGATAACAAAAGAGGTTGTAACAGAGTACTTGGACTTTCCTTATTGCTTGGCGTTATAGTTAGCATGGTCATGTCCTTTCTCTTACTCTATTTTGCAAAACATATTAGTATAAACTTTCTTAAGAGCCCAGATTCCTATGTGAATATCATAGCCCTTATTCCTGCTGTTCCCTTGATCACTATCTCTTCTATTTTGAGGGGTTATTACTATGGACTAAAAGATGTTCACCCGCCGGGAGTAGCTCAGATTCTTGAGCAAATATTTCGTGTAGCTTTTGTTGTAGGTTTATTATTTGTTTTAAAGCCTCTGACAGCTGTTCACGCTTCTACAATTGCTATTATGGGTATATCGTTTGGAGAGTTCATCGGTTTGCTATGGCTCATGTTTAAATTCAAATATATAGAGGCTCTTAAACTGCAAAAAAGCTACCATATTTTACTAGAAGGAAGTTTAAGCATCCTAGGAAAGATCATCTATATTTCTATTCCTATTACCTTATCAAGAATGATTGGTGTGATTATGCAGTCATTAAATGCAGTATTGATTCCGCAGCGTCTGCAAGTCATAGGCTATAGTTCACAAGAAGCGTTATCTGTATTTGGAAAACTTACAGGTATGGCCATGCCATTATTGTTCCTACCATTCATCGTAACGTCAGCATTGGTTGTGAATATCATTCCCAATGTTTCTGAAGAGATGGCTCAAAAAAATTGGCGGGAAATCGCCATTAAATCTAGTCTAGCAATTCGAATGACTTTATTAGTTTCAATTCCTTTAACTGCTCTTTTTATTTTTTTTGCTGATCCTATCTGTAAGTTTATTTACGCACAGGTTGAAGTGGGCAGATATCTTTCGCTGCTATCATATGCCATGATCTTTCTTAGTTTACACCACACAGTTTCTGGTATTCTTCATGGTATGGGAAAGCAAGTCATGACAACGATTAACTATTTAATCGGTACTGGCCTCCAATTGGTGTGTACATATTACCTTGTGGCAAATCCCCAATTTGGTGTCAATGGTTTCATTATTGGGTTTATTCTGGCAACTTTTACAATGTTTGTACTTAACTATTCAGGCCTGTGTAGAACAGTAAAACTGAAGATTAATGTATTGAATGCTTTCTTCAAACCTTTACTCGCCACGACGATCATGATTTTGTTCATGGTAAATCTCTATCAGTTGCTGGCATTAACTTCTATACATATCGCCCTACGACTAATCCTCAGTATCTGCAGTGGTTTAGCTAGTTATTTAATCGTCATATTTTTCACAGGATGTATCAATTGGAGAACAGTTCAGTATCTATTTAAAAAATAAGTAAAATAATAGACTGATTTAAAACTAGATCATAGTTTTAAATCAGTCTATTATTTTCCCAGAATGCCGTACGCCTCTAAATTCATACCCTAGCCTCAACTAGGTGGGTGTCCTGCCCTTCACTTCTGAAGTCCACTCAAAGGAGGCATTTCATCAATAAAGGAACCCAGACTCCCGAATAAATTCTGTAGGTTGAATTTACAGGGCATCACGTACATCCCAGGGTTTCATCTGTTTTTATTATACATGATTCTTTCAAAATTGAAAAGTCTATAAATCTAGCATTTTGCCCATTTATTACTGATTATGCTAAGATTTATTGATTTCATTGTATAATCCTTACTTTCTTATATTTTGTAATCTTCATAATTTTTTGTTGAATGATATGCATCTATCTTTCTGTTGCAAGAAATTAAGCTGAATTTATATTACATCAACTAGGCTTCCATTTATAATTTGATCAAGAATATCTTCATTAACCGTCTCTTTTTCTAGTAAAGTATCGGCAATCTCATCTAGTAGATGGACATTTTTCTGTAAAATCATTTTGGTTTCTTCATATAATTGATCCATTGTCTTCTTACATTCATCCAGCATTACACGGTCTACACCTGCATTGCTATAATTATTCATGACATCGTAGTTTAATAATCCAGTTGATTGATTCATCCCGAAACGTTTCATCATGGCTACAATAGTAGCCGTTGCTTTTTCAATATCATTGCTCGCCCCAGTTGTGATATTATCTTCTCCTAGAATAATCTCTTCAGCTGCTCTTCCACCTAAAGATATCTTAATTTGGTTTAACATCTCTTTTTTACTTCTACACATTTTATCTGGAGCGATATTCATACTAAAGCCGCCAGCTCCCTTTGTACTAGGAATAATTGTAACCTTGGTTACTCTATTTTCCGGTGCAACCAACTTAGTAATCAAAGCATGTCCTGCTTCATGATAGGCTATCAATCGCCTGTCATCTTGAGAAATCATACTACGATCCTTTTTTTCTTCCCCTGCAATCACAGTATAATATGCTTTATCAATATGCTCATGCTTGATCTGTTCTGCATCTTGTTTTGCAGCCAATATGGCTGCTTCATTTAATAAGGATTCTAGCTCTGCACCACTGAAATATACTGTTTCGTGGGCAAGCCTTCCCAAATCTATCCCTGGTGCCAAGGGTTTTCTATTACTATGAAGTTGTAGTATTTTATGACGTGCATTTACATCCGGAAGCCCTACTTCAATCTGTCTATCAAATCTTCCCGGCCTTAACAACGCCTCATCCAATGTATCCAACCTGTTTGTTGCTGCGATGATAATAATACCCTCATTCTCATTGAACCCTGACATCTCTGTTAACAACGCATTTAAAGTTCTATCATTTTCATCGTTACCATTCATTCCATCCCTTTTTTTACCCAGGGCGTCAATTTCATCAATAAAAATTACACATTTTTGATGCTCTCTTGCTTTTTTAAAAAGACTCCTGATTCTTCCAGCTCCAAGTCCTGCATAAATCTGAACGAAATCAGAACCCGATACTGCATAAAAAGGTACCCCAGCTTCGCCTGCCAATGCTTTTGCCAATAAGGTCTTACCGGTTCCTGGAGGACCATAAAGAATTACACCGCGGGGAATTCGTGCACCGTATTTTGCATACTTTTCAGGGTTTCGGAGAAAATCTACGAGATCCATTATGCTCTCCTTTGCCTCTTCATTCCCTGCTACACTGGCAAAAGTTACTTTAATTTCCTCTTGTGGTGCAGCTTCGATATTTGACATTTTATTGAACTCCATGGAAGTCTGCCTTGAAGATTGCTTTGACATAAATATCGCCATTCCTGCGAAAACCGCGATAAAGCCAACAAGTCCAATTATGTTGGTTATAATAGAATTTGCACTATTTTCCTCAACTTCTACATTATGCATCAATAAAGTTTCTTTGAAACCTTCAGTTCTCGGGTTATCTGTGATAAATTCTTTTCCATTTGCTAATTTACCTTCAATCTTTGGTTCATCAACATAATAAACAGTCTCTACTTTTCCTTCTTTCACTTGAACCATAAAATCTTTGTAAAGAAGAACTACAGGCTTGTCTTTCCCTATAAATTGAAAATAAGCTATACCAGACAGTAAGCTTAAAGATAAAATGATCATAACAGTTATCAATAGTTTTTTATTCATACGAATTTTCATATCTATACCCCCTTTTCCTGTTATGTACACACGGGCATAGTTTACATAATATGTATTGTATCATACTTTCTTAAAAAAGAAAAGCCATCTAAGGATACCCTTATATGGCATTATTGTTAAATATTATCACCTTCAAATTCCATAACTTCTGAATAGATAAATGTATCTACTACTATTTCTTCAACATTGTCGTTATTCTTTTTAAGTAATCTATAAATAAAATCCACCATATCTGCAGCTAAATATTTATAATCCTGGTACACATTTAAAATCACATGGATAATCGGTTGATTGATGTGATCTAACATTTGCTGCCGTATATTTTCGTCTGGCATTTCTTCACATAGATAACCTCTCCATAAGGGTTGTTCCATCATCATTTTTTTGTTATTTTCAGGAGATATGAAATGAATATGGGCCTCACATACACCTTCTTGGGCTCTCGTATTGCTAAATATCCACGATTGTGATGTGTCTGTAATAAAATGGGCATTGATATGGATTGGTAACCCCTTTAAGACTGTTATATTTTGCTTTGAAATATTTAGAAACTTTATCAATTTTTTCACTCCTTCCTTTATCTTTCTTGAAAGCTTCTTACATTTTTTATGACAAGATCCACAGTCCCATCACCATTTCTCTTAATTTCAAACTTCATTCGGTCTTCATAATCATCATACTCTGCTCTTATTTCCATCCCTGTATCTGTTTTCATCACTCTTTTTTTCATTTTCTTTTCCACCCAACCTTTGTCGATATCGAAGGAATCTATGGGTATCCCTTCTTTATGAAAGTGCTGCACAAAGTTTTGCTGCATATCCATATCATTACCAAAAACATTCTGGGTAAACTTCTCAATATCTATTTCAGCTGAATTTTTTAAGGCTGTAATCATTTCTTCTCTAACTTCCTGTGCCTTTTCAAAGTCTTCTTTTAAGTGTTTTCTTGTCCATTTTTCAGTTAGGTTTTTAAAGTTCCTCGTTTTGTCTCTGCTATCCATTAGAATATCACAGCATAGAAAATTATTTGCAAAGAAAAATGCAATCTCAGCATCATCATCTTTACCATAGCTCTGTTTATCCAGCAGAATTAAATCGAACTCATCCCCTTCGGTAAAAGGCTTAATAAAAGCACATTTTTGCAGTTTTTGACCAAGCCCTGGAAGTCCAATAGCTTGAGGCAGGATGGATATCCTCAATTGATCATCTATGAACTCAACATTATGTATGAATGATTTTTTATAATCAAGCTTTAATATTGCAATATAATTCTCCTCTTGAGCAGAGTATAGACACACAACTAAATCAGCGGATGAAATTTGATTGTTATTTTTCATTGCTCTAAACATATGCTGAGCGATTACTTGAGAAGCCTCAACAAACCTATCTTCATCTTGAAAAATGGTTTGACATGCATTCTTGACTACGGTCATTCCTTCTTTAAATTTGGCCTTTCTATTTTCATCGTCAGTCAAAGACTTCACGATATGCTTTTCTAGAAACTCATGGATTTCCTCGTCGATCTCTTGCTCAAAATCAGCCAAAATAGGCGTATCAGCATTTCGGTCTAAAACATGGATAATCGCCTTCTTTACCATGACACTATCGATGTTTCTCATTATTTTGCTCCCTTCTATTCTTCTTATCCTCCAAAACAGATAATAAGATTATACTACAAGTAAGACCGTGTTGTAAGAAATATTCCTAAAATCAATTATTAGCTCTATAAATAATTTACTTAAATTTGATATACAATAAAGATATTAAAGGAAAGGAGATGATTTTTTGAATACTACTAAAATGCTGGTTGCATTTTTTATTTATTTCATTCATAGCATCATCGGAATGATTTTTGCAAAAAAACACCATGTGTCAATTCTGTTAGGAGGAATTTTAGGCTTCTTTTTTATTCCATTCTTCTTCAATTTACTGCCTTTAATTTCAAATAGAAGCAACAATCTGAAAAACTCTTAGCATTTTACCATGCCCTAGTTATAAAAAAAGGAAGCATAATGCTTCCCTTCATCTAATTGCTTACCCTATTATCTTCATTTAAAATCAAATGCAATCAATCTAGACTATATTTAAATAAACTTCAATTGATACACTTTCTTTTCTTCGATTTTGGATTCACCCACAACTTGATATAACAGACCAAAACAACTGAATATATCACCTTGTTCAGCTACAGACGGCAAAGAGATGTCTTCTGCTGCAATGTATTCTTTACTTGCAAAACAATAATATGTTCTCATTTTTATAAATTCCTCCTATAATTATCCTATGCTATTGACATTTCTATACAGGAGGCAGCATTCCTTTTCTTTGATGCAAAAACCGTACACCATTATTCTCCAAATTTTTCATGGAGTCTTGTGCAATCGAAACCTTTGATTGCATAATGATTACTACCAATTATATTTTATAACTCTATCCCACAAAAAGATAAACAGGCCCAAAAGCACCATTAATTCAACTGTTGTAATACCTATAAAGCTATTTATCTTTCTAATCATATTACTTTTTTTAGGTTTGTCATATAAATAATCTAGTTCTTCCCTTGTTAATTCATCCATAAACCCATCCCCCAACAACCTATTTTTCAACATAATTATACATGATATAACATATATTTAAAACACATTGTCGGAAAGTTAGTACTTTATTCCTATGAGGTATTCAACTTCCTCAGCCTATGGAGTCTGTCATATTTATTTGCTCAATATTTTTAATCTTTACATATTGCTTAGCTGCTTAAAAAAATCTTTTTTGAATTCTCTTAGAATATTTATGGAATCATAAATGTCATTAATCATATCTTTATCATAAACTACATGGATTCGTTCTTTCAAAAACTGGATCTCTTGATTAATAAACTGGATCCCTTGAATATATGCAGATATATGACGGTTTTTACCAAACATAGATAACACCTCCATATAATATTTTACGATATTACTAATTCTACATAAATCCAAGGGAATCCTTCGATCATAAATACATTTCTTATCTTTCCTAGTATCTATTGCAATATATATTATTAATAAAGCTTCTCTCTTAACTTGGTTAACATATCTTCAGTCATTGATGACAAATCATATTTAGGATTCCAACCCCATTCTTCCCTTGCAGCGCTATCATCAAGAGAATTTGGCCAAGAGTCTGCTATTCCTTGTCTTATGGGGTCTACTTGATAATCAATGGAGAATTCAGGTATATGCTTCTTAATCTCAGCGAATATTTTTTCAGGGGTAAAACTCATTGCTGTTACATTAAATGCATTACGATGTATGAGTTTGTTTGGATCTGCTTCCATTAGCTGAACAATTGCGTCCAATGCATCAGGCATATACATCATATCCATGGCTGTTCCTTCTCTTAAGTAGCACGTAAATTTCCCTTTTTGGATTGCGTCATAATAGATGTGTACAGCGTAATCTGTTGTCCCGCCACCTGGCAATGTTACATATGAAATCAACCCTGGATAGCGTACCCCTCTGGTGTCCACACCAAATTTTTGATAGTAGTAATCACATAATAACTCTCCGCTCACCTTTGTAACACCATACATAGTCGTCGGCCTTTGAAGTGTATCTTGAGGCGTTTTATCAGGTGGTGTTGAAGGACCAAAGGCAGCAATAGAACTTGGAGTAAATACAGCACACTTGGTTTCCCTTGCAACCTCTAACACATTAAACAATCCATCAACATTTACTTTCCAAGCCAACGTTGGATTCCCTTCTCCTACTGCAGATAGCAATGCTGCTAAATGTATAATGCTATCAACATTATGTTTTTTCACTGTTTCTGCGATATGCTGTGAATCTAGCACATCTACAATTTCAAATGGGCCTTCTTCAATGATACTGCTTCCTTTTTCTCTAGTTTTACTGCTGGCTACCACATTGTTAACACCATAGATATTTCTAAGATGTGTGGTTAATTCTGAACCGATTTGCCCTAAGGCTCCTGTGATTAAAATTTTCTTCATGCTTTCACTCCTTATATTTTATTATTGAGAATATAAAAAATCTAACGTTCTTTTTATCTGAACATATACTATTATTAACAAATACCCCCTTATTGATAATCTAAATATCCACATAAGAGATCTTATAACTCTAAAAAATAATTAATTCTATGGTTTAAGGGTATTCATAATGTATATATTTCTATAAAAATTCTGAAACTAGACAAGACAGAAGGAGGTTGTACTGTATGTTTAGTACAATGGATATTATTATTCGTCTAAGTCTTTCGTGTTTATTAGGTGGATTGATTGGCATTGAAAGAGAAAGTCTCAATCGACCAGCAGGTTTTCGAACTCATATATTGGTTTGTATTGGTTCTACCCTAATTATGTTGGTCAACTTATACTTATTTTATAGTTTTAAGGCTTATACAACTATGGACCCAGCGAGACTTGGTGCCCAGGTAATCAGTGGTATTGGTTTTCTTGGTGCCGGTACTATTATAAGAGAGGGTTCCTCCGTCAAGGGATTAACCACCGCTGCGGGATTATGGGCTGTAGCCGGTATAGGTATTGCCATCGGTAGCGGCTTCTATATAGGGGCAATTGCCACAACCATTATTGTGTTGATAACACTAATTATTTTCTCCAAGTTTGAAAGGAACTTTCTTCCGCGGTTTGACCATACGACCTTTATTCAGCTAATATCCATTGATAAGCCAGGTCAAATTGGTAAAATTGGCACCACTCTAGGGGATTTAAATATTACCATTAAGAATATAAGCATGTCGCCCGTGGATGATGTGTTTATATCTATTCAACTCCAGCTCTCCATTCCAAAGAAAGTGCAAAAATCTTCGATTATAGAAAATTTATTAGGCCTCGATGGCGTGACAAATGTTGAAATATCAAAGGGAATGCTGCACATCTAATATTACTCGTGTTGAAATACTTCAGGGTTGATGCAATTAGGGGGTATTTCTCCCTGAAGTGCTTGAATAATATTCTGTACAGCCATGATTCCCATCTTTACTCTGGTCTCTATTGTGGCAGATCCAACATGGGGTACAATTACTACATTCTCTAATTGGGTCAACCCAGCTGCCAGCTCAGGCTCATTTTCAAATACATCTAGCCCTGCCCCCCAAATTTTCTTCTCTTTCAATGCTTGAACCAGGGCATTTTCATCGATCACTGGTCCCCTAGATGTATTGATCAATACTGCAGTCCTCTTCATCATATCAAACTCTCTCTCTCCAATATAATGCTTCGTTGCTGGAGACAGTGGCACATGCACAGAAATGAAGTCAGATTCTTTCAACAGTGTATCTTTGTTTACAAATTTGCCTCCTGTTTCTTCTTCAAACACTTGATTAGGCCTTGTTGCTGTATAGAGAATCTTCATGTCAAAGGCTTTTGCCTTTCTTCCGAAGTTACTTCCAATACGACCTGCCCCAATGATTCCCAAGGTTTTTCCCGAAATATCCCTCCCTAACAAGAGCGTAGGACTCCATGCAGTGAATCTACCTTCCCGAACAAATGTATCTCCTTCAACAATTCTTCTAGATACTGCAAATAAAAGGGCCCACGCCAAATCAGCAGTAGCATTATCTAGCACGCCTGGTGTATTGGAAACCGCAATTCCTCTCTTTGTAGCTCCGCTTATATCAATATTATTATATCCAACAGCATAATTTGCAAATATCTTACACTGTTTCCCTGCAGCATCTAACACTTCTTCATCAATTGTATTCGTCAATAAACATAATACACCATCCTTGCCGGCAACACGCTCTAACAGTTCTTTCCGTGTCATTTCTCGGTCATAGGGATTCATCTCAACATCACAGTATTCCTTCAATAACTGTATAGCCTCCCCCGGTATTTCTCTTGTTACTAACACCTTAGGTTTATCCAAATTTTTCGCCCCTCTCCATCAATAGGAAAATCATGTATATATTTTTATTATATCAAATTCATTGAATCGTAATCCATTCCTTAAAACTTTTTAAAAAAGAAAAGAAGATATACTCCTTTTATCACTCAGAGTATATCTTCAAGGTTATTTATATTGTGACTTCATTATCAGCATATTACCCAATGCATCATCTGTACATACTTCTTCGTCATCAAAAAGCTGAAGTATCTTCAACAGGTTTTCTCTAGTATAAGGGATATGCCACTGCTTGTATTTGGGTACCCAATAGCTCCCCTGAATTTTTTTTATTTTCTCGATACGGTCAGGTGCATAATTGAAACTTACATACAGTAAATCTTCATTTTCTTTACCTATTTGTATAGCCATATGTATCCTCCATTATTGTCTAGAAAGTTCTTACTGCAATCCATCATTCTTAGAGATGTACTGATCACATTTCTTTCCCGTGGACTGTATCACCAAGATTGAAGGTAATTGCTTAGATTTGATCTGATATAGTTTACAGCCATAGGGAAAATTCGTATCCCAGGTAACATAATAAAACTTACAGCTGGCACAATGAACCCTTTTCATTAACGAACCCCTTCTGCCTTTATTTTTTTAGTATATCCTTAATGGCCTTTGCAAGGACATCATCGGACACCTTGCTGATTTTTTTGTTTTCTTTTTTATATACAATTTCCCTAATTCTCTTAGAATCTTCTGAGGGCACTGAATTTTTATTCTCATTCCTCTTTTTTCCTAATATAAAATTAAACATTCTGAATGCCACCTATCTCTCTCATGCACTATACACCAGGTTTTTTATATTATAAAAAAACACTCTTATACCACGTAGCAATCGATAAGGGTATAAAAGTGTCTAAAATCTCTACTAGCAGAGCGGCTTTTCTATTCTTCCATTTCCCAGTTGTGAAACACTTCTTGAATATCGTCGTCATCCTCAAGCATATCTACAAGTCTGTTCATAAACTTGATGTGTTCCGAGTCTGTCAGTTTCACGGTAGTTTGAGGTATCATGGCTACATCTGCAGAAACAAATGTATATCCTTTTTCTGCTAAAGCATCCTTTACAGTATATAAATCTTCAGGTGTTGTGATAATGATATAGCCTCCACCTTCAGAAACAAAATCCTCAGCACCTGCTTCAAGGGCTTGCTCCATCAATTCATCCTCGCTGATTTTTCCATCAGCTTCGATGATGATTTGCCCTTTTCTATCAAACATAAAACCAACACAGCCTGTTGTACCAAGATTTCCACCATTTTTATCGAAATAGTATCTCATGTTGGCACCCGTTCTATTTCTATTGTCTGTCAAAGCTTCAACAATAACTGCAATCCCATTTGGGCCATAACCTTCATAAACAATGCTTTCAAAATTGGCTCCGTCTAGTCCGCCCTCACCCTTTTTGATGGCTCTCTCTATATTATCATTTGGCATGTTGATGCCCTTGGCCTTGTCGATGGCAGTCTTTAATGTTGCGTTATATTCTGGATCAGAGCCGCCTTGTCTTGCAGCTACGGTTATTACTCTGGCATACTTTGTAAAAATTTGTGCTCTTTTTGCATCCTGTTTCTCTTTTCGATTCGCAATTGTCCCATGTCTTCCCATATTTCCACTCCTTGTTTTCTTAACAGCTTATCAAACCATTGTAATTTTATCATAAAAATTGGTACAAGTAAACAGAAGATGGCACCTCTGCTCGTTGATACTATCTTATCCGAATCCAATGATTATATCTTCGTCATGGTTTGTCTTTTCTATTTTTTTCTATTTAGGAGTGTATGCACTGTAGGATCATTAAATATTTTCTCTGCCACCTCATAGATTTCGTTGGCATGGATATTGTCAAGTTCCTTCATATCTTCAACAAAAGCATCTGTTTTTTTACCCATGATTTTTTGATGAAGCACATAATTTCCTAAACTCTCAGAATCCTCCATAATCGAAGCTACAGCTGTTCGGAGGACCTTTTTCATGAGATGAATCGTCTTTTCATCTAGGCATATTTCCCTATTCCTAATCCTTTGAATACAATCATCTACTGCATTGCGTGCTTCCTCAATATCCTCTTCCGCTACGGCTGTATAAATATATAGAGTTTTTAGTGCCTCTGTGGGGTCGATTTCTGAATATATATCGTAGGAAAGGCCTTTTTCTTCTCTTAATGCCTGAAAAAGAACGGAGTTTGCACTTTCACCAAACTTATAGTTTAAAATCTCTAATGCGAGTTCTTCTCTTCTAGAAAACCCATGGAAAGTATAGAGGTAAATAAGGGTACTTTGTTCGATATTTGTTTTGTAAGACACTTTCCGAGTGTTTTTGTTCTTTTCAATCACTACATTGACAGCTGACTTTTCCCTAGACATCCATTTTAAATAATATTTTTCTACCATTTCCTTCACCTGTTCATGGGGTAAGGGTGAAACAACACTTATATAACACTGGTTGGGAATATAATGGGTATGATAATAATTCTCCAGCTGCTCCTTTGTAAACGCCTTTATTGTTTTTTCACTGCCTATTACGGCATGTCTCAGTGGTCCACTTTTAAATGCCGTCTCATTGATTTTTTTATAGCTATATTGCTCAACATCATCTAAATCTGTTTTTATTTCTGCAAGAATCACTTTTCTTTCCTTTTCTATTTCCTCTTCCGGAAATGTGGAGTTTATCATCATGTCAGATAAAAGTTCAATAGATGGGCTTAACTCCTCAGTAAGTGCCGTTATAGAAAAAACTGTAGAGATATAGTTTGTATATGCATTATACGATCCAGCTCTTTCTTCTAGCTCTTGATTGATTTGATGATTATTTCTTTTCTTGGTTCCTTTGAACAACATATGCTCAATAAAATGGCATATTCCCTTTTCATTCTTTTTTTCATACATTGCTCCCATCTTGAATCCAACGTGTATAGATGAGATCTGTGTTTCTCTATGGATCGTTGTTAATTGTATCCCATTACTCAACAAGAATTCTTTACTGTTAAACACCTGCACCCTCCCTTAATTCATGATTATAAATATTATTATAAACTAATTATATTTGATTTTTCACAAAATAAAAACTCAAAATAAATTATCATTTTCTATTTTGAAAGTGAAATTGCCTTAGATTGATGGGTTTAGATATTCTTAAAATAGCGTTACCTATTCCCGCCTAAGAGAATTATGTTATTGCTTTCAATGCCTCTCGTTGCATTCCTCGTATCATATATAATCTTTCCATTTCTAACAATAAGGTCATAATTAATACAACTATGCTCTGTAACAATAAGCACTACATCTGCTTCCTTAATACTATCTTCATCAAGATATTGCGCATAAAGTATTTCTCCTGCTATTTCAATTTGGTCAATATAAGGATCATAATATCTCACATGAATTTTATTATTCATTAACTGCTGCATTATTTCTAAAGCAGGAGATTCTCTTAGATCATCAATATCTTTTTTATATGTTATGCCAATAACGTACACTATAGCATCTATAGGTACCACTTCGGCTGTCTTTAATATTTCCAACACCTTTTTAACTATATAGGTAGACATTTTCCGATTCGTCTGATCTGCTAACTCAATGAAACGACAATCAATATTATAGCTTTTAGCTTTCCACAATAGATAGATAGGATCAACAGGAATACAATGTCCTCCAATACCAGGTCCAGGAAAGAATGGCATAAATCCATAAGGTTTCGTAGATGCAGCCTCGATCACTTCCCACACATTGATATTCATTTCATCACATATCAAAGCAAGTTCATTTATCATTGTAATATTTATAAATCTAAATGAGTTTTCTAGCAACTTAGACATTTCTGCAACCTTTAGTGATCTAACAGGAAATATAAATTCTGTAAATTTAGAATATAGTGCAACTCCTAGGTCTAAACAAATACTTGTAGCACCTCCTATCACTCTCGGTGTGTTTGTAGTCTTAAAGTCTACACTACCGGGGTTTATCCTTTCAGGTGAAAAACATGCAAAAAAATCTGAGCCTACTTTATAATGCGTTTCTTCTTCGATTCTTTGTATGATCAATTCTTCTGTTGTTCCAGGGTATGTGGTACTCGTTAAAATAATCAAGGTTTCGTTTCTCATATACTTAATAAGTTGATTAATAACATCCTCTACATGTGAAACATCAGGTTTTTCTAGTTGGTCAAGGGGTGTTGGCACACAAATATTAATGACATCGGCAGATGAGAGAACCGAAAAATCTTTACATGTAAATAACATTTTGTTAA
This sequence comes from Anaerosolibacter sp., assembly GCF_029240175.1. Classification (GTDB taxonomy): domain Bacteria; phylum Bacillota; class Clostridia; order Peptostreptococcales; family Thermotaleaceae; genus Anaerosolibacter. The sequence continues at coordinate 11,737 of NZ_JARBTM010000011.1, read as the reverse complement.
TTACTTTTTCAATCTCTTCATTTTCTATATCAATTATATAGGATATACCTTTGTTAAGTGTATCTATTCTTTCCTCTGATATATCAATTCCCAAAACTTTGTAGCCAGCATTTGCGATTGCAATTGCCATTGGAAGTCCAACATAACCTAATCCAACGACTGCAATGATAGCCTCCTTATCGCGTATCTTTTGCATTAAAATCTGGCTCATTTTAATTCCTCTCTTTCCATATATTTAAAATACCCTTAGAATTAATACGCTTTGAAACCAAAAAATTTATTATTTAAGCAATTTTGTTTCTCTAGAAATTTATATATCCACATGTGTTTGGAAATCTTCTACATATCCGATAAGTTGACATTTTCTAAGATATTCTTCCTCATCAATCTGATAGGTATGATCTTTTATATCCGCCCTTCTGCATACACAGAAATTAAACCTATCTGATGAGTATATCTTAAATCCATGTTGTTTACAGTCAATTAGAAATTTCGAATCACACCCAGCCTTTCTATCTGTGGAAAATTGAATTTTTGAAAAAACAGATTTTTTAAATGTCAATGTTGCTCCTGCTATGAGATTTACATAACAGTTTTCATAGTCCTTAAATTTTAATGCAAATGCCTTACTTTCTTCGAAGTAAATATAATAAGCATGCTTACCTACGATATCTGCTTTCGTATACTGAAAAGTATTCATTAGGTCTAAAAGATAATTGGGACCATAGTAATCATCATCATCCATTTTTGAAATAGTATCATATCGAGCTTTTGATATTGCAAAATTTAAGCAAGCTCCTAATGTTTGGTTTTCATCTATATGATAAATAGTTATACTAGGATTGTTTCGAGCCTTTTCCAACCAACGCTCCATGTCCATATCGTTTTTGTTGAGAACCACAACCAGCTCTTTATCCTCATAGGTTTGTCTCATGTAATTATCAAATACATTGTCTATAAACTTTTGACGATTTGTGCTTACTATACATGTTACCCCTTTGCATGTATTATCCATATATCTTATTCCAATACGATCTAATACACTTTTTAACCTTTGATTATAAGTGTGATTATTTAGAACTTCTCTCACTCCCTTTACAGACAGACGGTCCCTTAATTCTTTATTATGCATCAATATTTCTAGATTCCTAATGGTATCGTTTTGATTTTTACTTAACCGAACAATCTCTGGAAGCATTTTTTCTATGCCAAGTGCATACCCGCTTACTACGTTGATACCACAACCTAATACTTCAAATACTCTACAGGAGAACATTGTTGGACTGTCTTGTACGGTATTCACATTTAAAAAAACATTATATTTTTTGTAAATGGATCCAGTTTCTTCATAAGGAACAGTCCCTCTGATAAAAGGCTGATATATATCTGGAAATTGATAATTATTATCCTTATGATAGTGATACATACGATCATAGATATGAACTCCGTATTTAAGTGCTGGCTCTAATATGATTTTCATATCTTGCTTTCTAGCTTCATGGCCATTCCTATGCCATGTGCCTGAAAATCCAATCGGTGAAAACTTTTCTTTATCTTTATTGATAGGATTGTGCAATCTAGGTTGTACGCCAAAAGGTAGCAAAAACACGTTGTTATGACCTAACAGACTGATATATCTGGGAATGCTATTTATATCCGTCGTAAATATATAATCAAATTGCCTAGCTGCCTCTAAAAAAGTTTCGAAATGGTAAGGATCTTCAATATTCCAAAATGCTGTCGGAATCTCGTGCTTTTTGCACCATTTAACAATATTTCTTAACGCAAGATCGTTAGGTCTTGATTGAAGATTGGTAATTCTATATTTCCATGTGCCATTGTTACCCTGCCAAGCTGATTGAACTAACAATAGGTCAGTCCCATTGTTTTCAATTATCGTTTTCCAATTAATAATAGGTAATGGTATTAACTGACACTCATGTTTAATCCACTCATCTCCAAATTTGTCAAGGATAGAAGCAATCTTTAACTGCTTACCAGTTTCTAAATTTATAATCATAAGAAAATCTCCTTCTCATTAAAATCTATACTGTTATACAAGCAGTAAAATCATCAACGTATAGAACAATCTCTGACGACTGAAGATACTCGTCTTCGTAAGATTTATCAGATGCAAATCGTAACACGTGAACATAATTGAATCGATCTGTAGAAAAAACTCTTATATTTTCTCTAATACAATTTTCAGATAGAATAGAAAGAACATCCTCTTCTCTATCAGAGGAATATATCTGATTCCATCGTTGCTTTTTTAAGATAAATGAGAAACTATCTAACTGATCAATAAACTCATATTCTCTATTCGGAGTTCGAATTGCCAAAGCTTTGTAGCGTGGTAGATAAATATAATATGACCCTTTACAAGCTATATCGACTTCCGAATATTTGAAGGTATTCATCAAATCTTTAATAAAATTAGGCGCATAATAATCTTGGGGATCGAATACAGATAGGTATTCATACTTAGTTTGTGTTGCAGCAGTGTTTATGGCTGTTCCTAAATTGTGTTTTGATTCCAGAAAAATTACGTGAATATCGTCACTTAATTGTTTTTTTAAATCTTTTTCATTGATACGATCTATGCAATTTAACATGAGGATTAGTTCCTTATTTTTAAAGCTTTGCCTATAAAAGTTTTTCATTACCTTTTCAATATATTCTGGTTTATCTACTATTGAAATGATTGAAACGCCAGGCTCAGTATCTTCCTTATATGAAAATTGAGTTTTGTTTAATATGCTATACAATCTGTGCCTATAGGTATGCTCATCAAATATTTTTCGCTGCCCTATCAAAGAAATACGATCACGTAATTCTTTATTGTTTAACAATATATCTAGATATTTTTTTACATCTTCACGATCATTGCACTGTTTTACAATTCTAGAAAAATTTTTTTCAATGCCTAATGCATAACTGCTAATGATATTTGTGCCACAGGCTAATAATTCAAATACTCTCCTCGAAAACATAGTTGGACTGTCAATTATTAAATTTGCATTTAAAAACACATCATAAAATTTATAATACTCTGTTATTTCCTCATAAGATAAGCATCCCTTAATATATGGCTCATACTTTGATGGAAATGTAAAAGACTTATCTTCAGTTTGGCCCTTCATACGATCATAAATGTGTATTCCATACTCTATTGATGGTTCTAAAAGCATCTCCATACTTTTAACCCTATGGGGCACACCACCATACCATGTTCCTGCAAAAGCAACTGTTCCAAGTCTTTGTTGATTTCTGCCCATAGGATTGTGAATTTTAGGTTGAGCTGCAAATGGCAAAACTTCAATACGACTGTGCTGCAGTTTTGATTTGTATCTATCGAGACTGTTTTCATCCGTGGTAAAAACATAGTCAAATAATTTGGCCGCGTCAATGAAACTATTGAAAAACATGGGATCTTCTTTATTCCAAAATACAGTGGGAATTCTTCTTTCCCTACATTGATGTACTAAATCTCGTAAACTCGGATCATTGGTATCCTCTAAATTTGCAATCTTATCACACCACTTGCCATTATCACCAATCCAAGCAGATTCAACAAGGAGCATATCCACCGCTGTTGAGTTTAATATATCCATATAGTTACCAGGCGTAATCTGTATTAAATTACATTCATGTTTGAAGCATTCATAGCTAAATTCATCTAAAATACATATAACATTCATATCTCTCAGTGCCTTTTGGGAAAGTAAATTTTCATTAAATAAACTATTGTGACACTGTTCTTTTAAACGATTGAATATCTGGCTTACCTTTTCCAAATGTATACTCATATGATCACTCCAAACTATACTTTCTTAATTTTAGCTCTATAAATAAGTTTTTTTCTGTTTAGTCTTTAATACCACCCATGTGAAATACTATACTAATTTATTAAGCTATCGCCTGTCCTAAAACATTATATGTTAAACCAAATAAAGTGTGTATTCAAAGCGGCTATATACAAGAATCAAAAAAATATTTGAAAAATATCTTATATTTCAAAACAACTACAACTTCCTACTTACATTTTATATTGTTGTTGTAATATACTATTAAGAGTGAACGAACTTAGGGGACTTGATGATCTATGAAAAAAGTAAAAAAGCTGAATATACTAAGCATTCTCTTGCTTCCATTTGCGGTTATAATTTCATATCTTGCTTCCTGCTTCCCAGATATTGTAGAAAGGTTTTATGCACAAAATATTTATCCATTGATAGGCCAAACATTGAGTTGTATAACTGGGGTATTTCCATTTTCAATTGGTGAAATTATTGTAATTTGTTTGATCTTATTCATTGCTTTTAACATAATTTCTTTTCTATATCATGTTGCTAGGGAAAAACAAAATAGACGTGAAACAATTCTTGGCTATTCAAAGGCCCTGCTTCTCCATATCAGTTTATTTTATTTTGTCTTTATTTTTATTTGGGGGCTTAATTATCACCGCATGCCTTTTTCACATATCGCTGGACTTGATGTGAAGCCTTCTTCTGTTAAAGAACTGAACATCTTATGCGTTTCCCTTATTGATCGAGCAAACGCATTGCGGGAAAGGGCATTTGAAGATCAAGATGGGATTATGAAATTATCAAAAAACAAATCAGATATATTTTCAAGAACCCATCTAGGTTTCATGAATGTGTCTCATAGTATACCTGCGTTGGGTGGTAACTATGGTCGCCCGAAAGGTGTTATTTTTTCAAAAGCTATGTCCTACATGGGAATCTCAGGTATTTTTTTCCCCTTTACTGCCGAAGCAAACGTAAATATTGATATTCCCGATGCCATGATTCCTAGCACAGCCTGCCATGAAATGGCTCATCAAAGAGGTTTCGCACGAGAAGATGAAGCCAATTACATTGCATATCTAGCTTCAACGATTCATCCTGATGCAGATTTTCAATATTCTGGTGTGCTTTTGGCTCTACTTCACTCCATGAATGCCCTATACGCCCATGATTCTGCGAGCTATAAAAAACTGAAGCTTTTATACGATGAAGGACTTCAGCGCGATCTAGCCAATGTCACTGTCTACTGGAAACAATATGAGGGGCCAATTGAAAGAGTTCATACAAAAATGAATGATGTATATTTAAAATCCAATATGCAAGAGGATGGGGTTCATAGCTATGGAAGAATGGTTGATCTTCTCTTGGCAGAGCACCGAACAAAGCTATCCAAAACCAACGAATACGAGTAGAACGTAAAAAAGACCCTATCATGGGTCTTTTTTATGAATTAAAATATTGTTCCAATGCCGGTTATGGTTTTCTCTAAATCTTCTCTATAATCATCATGATTTGAATTTAGACTGTTGACCAACACTCTTCCTTCTCTGCCCGTTGAATGGACATAACGATCTTCACCTATATACATGGCAACATGGCCAGGGAAAAATAACAAATCTCCCGGTTTCATCTGCGCTCTATCAATATTTCTCATATACTCATCTTTCAGTACCGCATCTCGATAGATGATCACCCCATTTAGCATATAGGCCATAGAACACAATCCAGAACAATCTATTCCTAAGGGACTCTTCCCACCCCAACGGTATTGGGTACCCATATACGATAAAGCTGACTCTACCAGCTTCTTCCTCAAAGTATCCTCATCTTCCCTCGGAGAAATATGCTCCATCTTCTGAATAAATGTTTTTCTTATCCAGCCTTTTTCACCCTGGGGAAGGATAATTTGAATCCAATCATTTTCAATTTCTTCACTGCTCACAATAATTGCACCTCTCGTAAGTAGTGCAATAGAATAGCTTGCATACTTAGGTTCTGCCATGACATCTACGATAGGATGAATGATTACATGCCGGGCTTTCTTCTGCCATGTTACGGCAGCATCAGACCCAAAGATCAAATGGTTTTTGTGCACATATCCATGGTACCCATAGTGGGTCTCAATATAAACCCAATCTTCATTTTCTTCCTGTAGAATCTTCACAACCATGCCATAGAGACCTTCATCAGCTACTTCACTTTGAAAATTTGGATTCTTCAGAATTGGAACAATTGTACTCTTTAAAATCGCCATCCCATTGACTTGACTATCCATACACTATACCTCCCTAGAATTAAAGTGCTTCTTCTATTTGAAAATGATCGTAAACACATTTTGATATCTTTCCAATGAGCTGTTTTGCCTTTAGGTTGCTCTCAGCATCGGCTATAAACACGCACAAAAGATATGTATGCATAGGAAGGTAGAAAATTCCAATGTCATGATTTAAATTCAAAAGATTCCCTGTTTTATGGGCAACTGGCAGATCTTCTGGTAAATATCTTTTCAACATGGCAAGATCTTTTTGCCTTTTCATAATATCCAGCATCAATTCGCACAGCTCTGGCTTCAGGATCTTCTTTCTATAGATGCTTTCTAGCAGGAGTACCATATCACCAGGGGTTGTTTTATTCTGTTTTCCCCTCTTTACCGCCTCAGTATCCATCATTTTTCGTTCCAGTACTGTTTTCTTTAACCCTAACGTCCATGCCAATTGATTAATGTGATCAAACCCTAGTAAATTGATAATCACATTGGTTGCCGTATTATCGCTGACAATGATCATCAGCATAATCAAGTCCAAGAATGTATAAGATTGGGTTGTAAGATCAGTTAAGACACCATGGGGAACTTTGTCTTTCGGATGAATGGTAATTTTTTGTTCAAGCTCAAATCGCCCTTCAGCTACCTGTTTCATGGCCTCAACCATGATTAGTAATTTTATAATACTCGCAGAAGGCATTTGAGTATCTTCTCTATATTCATAAATCCTTTGATCCTTCTGTAAGTCTTTTAAAACGACAGCAATATTACCTTGTGCTTCACAGATAACTTTTTCCATCTTTTGACTTAACATTCATCGTTCCCCCTCTAAATCATGCTTGGTCAATCTTTCTTCCATTCCCTTATATTTATTTCTATATAACTCCACTTGTTCCTGCAAAAAAGCCCTGTAATTATTTTACGTTCATTACAGGACTTTTTCGGAGTATTTACTTTGTAAATTGTTTCATCATTTCTTTTTTCTTAGAAATGTATATATATACCGGGAGACCGATAATTGTAATAGCTAAACCATATAGTGCATTGGTTGTATCTGTAAATAGTGTGTTTACAATAATATAAAGACCTCCGATAATTCCAACCATCGGTACAATAGGATATAGCGGCACTTGATATGGTCTTTCTATGTGCTTATGCTTCTTTCTCAAGATAAAGACCCCTGCAACTGCCATGGTAAAGAATATCCATAATATGAAAGTCACCAAATTGGTCAACATCTCGAAAGATCCAGAAAAAACATAGATACAAGCAAGAATTACTTCTAAAACAAATGCATTTAATGGAGTTTGATATTTTTCATTAATTTTTCCGAAGAAACTTGCATAAGGCATAAGTCCGTCCTGAGCCATGGCAAAAGGAATCCTTACGCCAGTCAATAAGTAACCGTTCAATGCCCCAAAAATGGAAATCAAGATACCGGCAGATATTAATGCCGCACCGCCGCTGCCAAATAGTACAGTTGCAGCATCTGAAGCTGGCTTGCTGGAAGCAATCACTTCCTCTACAGGTATAACTTGGATAATTGCGAGATTAATTAAAACATATACTGCAATAATCATCGTTACACCAAAAATGATTGACTTTGGAAGGTCTCTTTTAGGATTTTTTAACTCTCCTGCAATGTTACCTACCCCTACCCATCCATCATAGGCCCAGAGTGTTCCAAGTATAGCTGTACCGAAGCCTGTAATCGTAACTGTACTAGTTGTGGCCCCCACAATCCCGTGGGCAGTGCCCTTTGTCAATCCATATCCAATAATGATAAAGATAGGAATAAGCTTTCCGATGGTAGAAATAAATTGTACCTTACTGCCTAACCTTGTTGATAACACATTGCTAATCATGATGATAAGTATCATTGCAATAGCTAGTAATTTTTGTTGTAAATCATTTAACGGTACAAATGTGGTTGCCTGTGTTGCAAAAACAATGGCCAATGCAGCAGCCGCACCTGGTACATAGATTACTGATTGCACCCAACCAAATAGAAAAGCCCACTTTTCCCCATACAATTCCTTTAAATATACAAATACGCCCCCTGTTTTCGGTATGGCTGTTGCAATCTCAGCAATTGTAAGTCCTGACGCCATGGTAATGACCCCACCTGCAATCCAAGCCATGATGCCCATCATTGGTGATCCAGCATTTTTAAAAACAAAGGACGCTTTGAAAAATATCCCTGATCCAATCACTACGCCTATGACGATGGCGATTGCCTCAAACAATCCAATCTCCTTCTTTAGTCCTTTTATCTCACTAGCATTCACTGTATCATTTACTCGTATTTTAGACTTGCTAATTGATTCCATCTTTTTCTCCATCCTCTCCATATTTAGACAACAATTTTTTCTATTTGCACGAATGCATGACGATTATTAAGTGTTTCACCACCACCTGTTCTAAAGCATTTATCGTATAAATATAAAACAGAGAGCAGAATGCATGTCAAAAACACGCTGTCTACTCCCTGTCCTTTTATCTGAAAGTTTCCCTAACATGTTGATTAGGTTGCTCCTTTGATGCCGCCTTTGCAGTCTCTCCAGGGTTGTGTCAAATTATTGTACCAGACCTGAAAGCTTCGCGATAAATAGTCAGCTCTATCTATCCCTTTCTCCTACGGTTATTCTAAAGAATATCTCCAATAATTTTCATCCACATATTATTTTTTTGTCGAATTTATTTGCCTTATTCATTCTAAAGCCCTGACAACTTACAGTCAATAATATATGGAATTTGTTACACTTTCTTAAAGAAACTAAAACATTCGATTGTTATGATAATTCATGTTTTCAAAGTATTTCTTCAATAACAGTTCGTTTATTCATCTTTTTTCACTGAAAACAACTCTAAATATTCTCCATATCCTTCCTTCTCTAAATTTTGCACAGAAATAAACCGTAAAGCAGCACTGTTTATACAATACCGCAGTCCGCCTTTCTCCTTTGGTCCATCGTTAAATACATGGCCTAAATGAGAATCCCCTTCTTTGCTTCGCACTTCTATTCTGTGCATGTTATGGCTAAAGTCAGCTTTTTCCTTGATGATGCTCCGCTCTATGGGTTTTGTAAAGCTAGGCCAGCCACAGCCTGAATCAAATTTGTCCTTCGAAGTAAATAAAGGTTCTCCCGTGACGACATCTACATAGATTCCTTCTTCTTTATGATTCCAGAATTCATTTTGAAAAGGCGGTTCTGTACCATTCTCCTGGGTTACCCTGTATTGAATAGGGGTCAATCTCTTCTTTAACTCAATCTTGTCCGATTTTATGAATTTATCTTGCGTCATATATTCCCTCCGACTACCTTTATGTCTTTTTTTATATTTTTGCCCCTATTAGTAGTATATCCATGCTATTTAGAAATACCCTGATCCATCTATATTCAAACCATAGAAAAAAGAAGACTATAGGATTTATACCGATAGTGTTAATGTCTATAACACTTATTCATTTTGCCTTATTTGTTGTCTTCCAGCAATGCGGCAAATTCTTCTTGCAGCGCAGGCAAATATACACTTTCAAACTTTGTTTTCCATTCCTTACTATTGAGCATAATGATATCTCTATTGATGTATTTATTATGTATATTCCAATAATATGCGGATATAAATGTTTCTTGATTTTCGTTATAATACCATTCATCCTTTATGTTATCGATCAAAATCATAGTTCTTGCTTCATCTGAATCTGAAACATAGTAATTTTCAGGCAAAAATCCTTGTTCCACAAGCCATGAATTTCCTCCTTTAAGGAGTTGTACTTCTTCATGTTGTCCCTTTAAAGACGAGTAAATTGTATCTTCAAAATACTTCTCTATTTTCTTTATTTCATCATCTGAGATAACGTCACTTTTTCTTACATCTCCTTCTGAATAAGATAAATCGTTCGCCACCCAGATCTCTACATGTTTTCCTCTGCCTCTTAAGGTAAACAACTTCATATTTAGTTCATAGTCTAAGAAATATTTTTTCTGCAAAGCAGAAGTTATATCATTACCTGTTGAAGGTTCTTCATACAACTCAAGTCCTACGATATTTTCTATTATTTTCTTCTCTGCTTCTTCTAAATAACTTTTCCTTTCGGCTAGTTTGTTGAGCACATGTGCAATTTTTACGGGTTTTGAATTTTCAAGGCTTAAAACGGAATTATTCTGTGCAGCATATGTAGCTTCTATAGGTAGGCAAATAACGAATGTTAGACAGCTAATGAGCATTGTAGTAACTACTTTTTTGAACATAGTGATCCTCCCCATACCCCGTCATGGAGTTTTCTTTTGTTACTCAGTCAAACCTATATCATAAATTATAAATGGTCTAAGGAAAATAATTTGTAATAACAGCTTGTCTTTTTTGTTCTTCTTTCCATATATTTTGTTAGTTTATTAGACTTTATTGTTGAATATGTCAGTAATGTTTTTGCTTCTGGTACTATAGAATCAAAAAAATAACTCCATCAAAATGGAGTATCTGTTTATTGACTATTAGTAGTAACTTTCTCTCGCTTCGCACGAACAACAATTCTTTGTCTAGAGGATCGCAGCGGATGACAAGAGGTCAGTGTCAGTACTGCATATCCCGTAGGTTCTGTTACAGACCAATCGTTCTTTTCCACAATAAATACCTTCTCTACTTTATAAAGATAGGTCTGACCTTCTAATTGCAATGCTATTTCATCACCTTTTTCAAGCTGATCCACATGACGAAACCATGCACCATAGGTAGTTCGATGGCCAGCGATGCAGACGTTGCCGTTGTCATCAGAGGGTAATGGACTGATTTCATATAATCCCGGGCCTTTTTTTAGCATTGTCCCAGTGGTCCCCTCCATGACAGCAGCATTCACGTTAATTTTGGGTATATGGATGACCATTTCTCCCCGTTGATAATCTCCCCTTTTTATTTGCTTGGCTTCCTGTACTTGATTTGATACTGGTGTTTCTTGTTCTTCCTTTTCGGCCTCCAAGACTGGTATGTCAGGCTCCTCTGAAATGATAGGTGTCTCCCCAACCTTTTCTTTTTCCTCAATTAATCTAGTTTGGAGAATCCTCCACTGATGCACTGAAATAACAGCGTAGATCAGAAGTACACTCCCTAGCACGATAAGTATTGTTCTCCACTTATATTTAATAAACTTCAGCACTCCGCCTCACCCTCACTTATTAGAAAAGAAGGGAGTTGCTTTCGGTCAACTCCCATTTAACTTAGATTATTTATTTCTTCTTCTAGAAAGAACACCCACGGCGATCAATAATGATCCCAATCCGCCTACAAGGGCATCTGGTGATACTGGCCCGCCTGTATTTGGTAAGTCTGGCATCTGCTGTGGTGGTTCTACTGCAGGGATTGATGGGATTGGTATTACAGGCTCTTCTACAGCTGGTATGGCTGGCTTTGGTTCAACTGGTTCGGTTACAATGACTGGTGGATCTGTTTTAGGTTTATCTGGCTTCTCTGGCTTACTTGGTGTCCCATCGTCATCATCGTCATCGGTGTTGCCGCCATCACTCCTAAAGGTATTGGTAACTTTTACAAATGTAGTCTCGTTGGAAGATATATCAAACTCGTCTGCTACTTCCCATTGACCTTCTTCTCCATACTTAACTTCATACTTTATACTCTTTGCTCCATGGTTCTCTGTTTCTACAAC
>NZ_JARBTM010000034.1 GCF_029240175.1 Anaerosolibacter sp. | reverse complement strand
ATCAATCATTATGTAGGGAAGGCCCCCTGTGGCCTTCCGTTTATCGCGGAGAAATAACATAACGGAACGGCACAGGGGCCGCTCCCTACGATTATGTCGTATCCTTTATTCATACCGTCATAAAAATAAGAAGAGCACTCTAAAAAGCGCTCTTCCTTTAAAAAAATTATTTTAATTTTAAAACATCTTTCACGGCTTCCACAATATGGCCTGCCGTTAACCCATATTTCTTCATCAAGTCATTCGGCTTTCCAGATTCACCAAAAGTGTCCTGGGTACCGACTCGTTTCATAGGCACTGGTGTATTTTCCACCAATACTTCTGCCACAGCAGAGCCTAATCCGCCAATGATATTATGCTCTTCAGCGGTAACTATAGCTCCTGTTTCCTTTGCGGCCTTGATAATAATTTCCTGATCAATAGGCTTAATGGTATGCATATCGATGACTCTAGCTTGAATGCCTTCCAGCGCTAATATTTCTTTCGCTTCGAGGGCCTCTGCCACCATAATGCCAGTACCTATGATGGTTACATGTGTTCCATCCCCATGTTGAATTCCTTTTCCAATCTCAAACTTAAAAGTATTCTCATCATATATCACAGGAACAGCAGCTCTTCCAAATCTCATATATACTGGTCCATAATGCTCTGCTCCTGCGAAAACAGCCTGTTCTGCTGAAACTGCATCTGAAGGGTTGATGACCACCATATTTGGAATTGCTCTCATGCATGCCAGATCCTCTAAAGCTTGATGAGATGCCCCATCCTCTCCAACAGTAATTCCTGCATGGGTAGCACAAACTTTCACATTCATTTTTGGATAACAAATGGAATTTCTAATAATCTCAAAGGCTCTTCCAGTAGCAAACATTGCAAAAGTGCTTGCAAAAGGCACTTTACCTGCCGCTGCAAAACCTGCAGCCGTTCCCATTAAATTTTGTTCTGCAATCCCCATATTGAAGAATCGCTCTGGAAATACTTTTTGGAAATCCGCAGTTTTTGTAGATTTTGATAAGTCGGCATCCAAAACAACGACCTTGTCATTTATTTTTCCCAGCTTCGCCAGGGCTTTTCCATAGGCTTCCCTAGTTGCAATCTTCTCTGCCATTATCTTGCACCTCCTAGTTCTTCAAGGGCTTTTTCTGCGTCTTCTTTCTTTGGTGCATTACCATGCCAGCCCACTTGATTTTCCATAAAGGAGACCCCTTTTCCTTTAATCGTTTTCGCAATAATCATGGTTGGTTTTCCTTTTGTAGCCTCTGCCTCATCCAAGGCATTGACGATTTCTTCATAGTTATGGCCGTCAATCACAACAACATGCCAGCGGAAGCTCTCCCATTTGTCTGCAATAGGATTGATACACATAACATCATCGGTACATCCGTCAATTTGCAAACCGTTAAAATCCATAATCGCTGTAAGATTGTCTAATTTATAATGGGCTGCTGCCATAGCTGCTTCCCAAACAATTCCTTCTTGTACTTCTCCATCCCCTAACAATACATAAACACGGTTATTTTTCTGATCCAGCTTAGAGGCCAAAGCCATTCCTATGCTGGTAGAAAAACCTTGCCCTAATGAACCTGTGGACATTTCTACACCTGGTGTCCCTTTCATATCTGGGTGCCCTTGAAGCATTGCATCCACATGTCTCAGCTTTAAAAGCTCCTCTTTAGGGAAAAAACCTTTTTCCGCCAAAGTTGCATACAGCACTGGTGCGCCATGCCCTTTCGAAAGTACAAAGCGGTCTCGATCCTCCCATTTAGGATTCTGTGGATCCACCTTCATTTTATGGAAATATAAAGTTGCCAAGATATCTGCTGCCGATAAGGAACCCCCTGGATGCCCAGATCCTGCTGCATGAACAGAGCGAATAATATCCTTACGTATTTCCGTGGCAACTTGTTTTAGTTTTTCATAATCTACCTTTGCCAAACAAATCCCTCCTCATTATTTTTTCATAAATCCTTCTCCTAGGACTTCATGGACCGTTGTTACCATTACAAAAGCATTTTCATCAATCTTGCGAACAATGTCTTTTAGCTTTGTCATTTGACTTCTATTGATCACACACAGCAGCACTTCTTTTTCACTGCCCGTATACATCCCTTGGGCCTTTAATACTGTGACACCCCTATTTAAGGTCTTAAGAATCTCGCTACCGATTTCATGGGGATTATCGGAGATAATATAAAACGCCTTGGCATAGTTCAAATCTTCCACGATGAAATCAGCTATTTTTACCGTAATATAGAGGGCAATGATGGAATAGAGGGATGTTTCTATCTTTCTATTAACAATTCCTGCTGCTGCTACGATCATGAGGTCAAACCCCATCATCAGCTTTGGAATACTGATACTTGGTATGTATTTGTTTAATATGGCACCAGCTAAGTCAGTTCCGCCGGTAGTACCGCCAGCCTTAAATACGAATCCTATGCCTGCACCCACCAATACCCCGCCATATAAAGCCGAGAGCAGCATGTCTTCCACCCCAACATAACCTGGCCCTACGATATTCATAAAAAATCTTATAAATACAGACAAAATAAGGGTACCATAGGCTGTCTTTATTCCAAAATACTTACCTAAGGTAGCTAAACCTAAGATAAACAAGGGGATATTGATGGCTAAATTGGTTATATCGATAGGAATCCCAGAAATCTTCTGTATTATAATAGCCAAACCAGTCACCCCTCCAGGTGCTATGGTGTTTGGTTCTAAAAAAAACACCAGCCCGAAAGCCAATAAGGCAGACCCCACTGTGATTAACATGTACTCAAGAAATACAGAAGATACAAATCGTTCTCTCATGATTTCACCTCAATTATTATACCATAGTTACACATGATATCAATTTTCTTTTTATCTATACCCAAAGTCACTTACTTATCTATACCCATTATCAATTTAAATAAAATATCTACAAACTAGCATATCCTTATTCCTATTAAACCATGCTGCTTCAATAAATTTAACTACACAGAATCTGCCCTCAAAAAAATACCACTGAGTTTTATTTTTCACTCAGCAGTACCTTGATCATAAATTTTGGCAGGGCCATCATCCTCTTGTATCTCCAAGGTTCTTTCATCAATCGATAGAACCATTCCAACCCTAGCTTTTGATAAATCTCCGGCGCCCTTTTTGCGGTACCTGCCCAGATGTCGATGCCGCCCCCAACGCCCATGGCTACCTTTGTTTTTAACACCTGCCGATATTGATGCATCAATTTTTCTTGCTTAGGTGCCCCTAAGGCCACAAACAAGATATCCGCACCGCTGGCATTAATCTCTTCAAGAATCTCAGGTTCTTCTTCAGCTTTGAAGTAGCCGTCTCTAACCCCTACGACGTTGATATTTGAAAACTTATTAGAAATGTTTTCTCCTGCCATTGCTGCAACGCCAGGTTTTCCGCCAAAAAGAAATATCCTTTTTTGATGCTGGTTACAATAATTCAAAATTTTTAGCATCAAATCTACACCCGTCACCCGTTCTGTTAATCCTGTTCGTTGTATCTTAGAGGCATAAATTAAACCAATGCCATCGGGTATCACCAAATCAGCATCTTCGATAACCGTCAATAGTGAAGCATCCTTCTGGGCTTCCATGACAATTTCCGTATTCGGTGTAACGATGATACGACAGTCCTTTCCTTCGATAAATCCTTGAAAGACATTGCAGGCATCCTCAAGGGTTACCTGATCTATGGGCACACCCATAATTCTTACTTGTTTCCTCATCGAATCACCTCTCCAGCCAAAAGATCACGAACTAATTTTTCATTTAATGCTAACTTATCCTTTAGTTGAATCACACACTTTTTAAGAATCTCTTTTTCTCCTTGAAGATTGGCCCACTTTGCTTCTATATCAATCAATAAATCTTCTAGGGCAAGTTCTTCGACCTCACATAGGCATTTTTGTTCTAGTGATGCCATAAAGCTATCGTTTTTAGGATCATAGGATATACCAATCATTGGTACATTCATAATTGCTGCAAAAATAAGGGAGTGCAGCCTTACCCCTATCAGAAGATCAAAGTTCCCTGTAATCCCCAGCATCTCCTGCACATCGTATTTGTGCTTCACAAAAACTGCTTTTTGATTCATTTCTTCTTCTATTTCTTCCATAAAGCGAATATCTTCACCATAATGGAAGGGTACAAATACCACCTGTACATCAAGCTTCTCGATGAGTCGATCAGCAGTTTTTGCCAATACTGACTTTAGCCTGTCATTCTTCTTCCAGCCCCTAATGGCAAAACCAATGATTGGCTTACCGTTGTCTGCCTCTAAACCTTCCTTGATCAGTTGTGTCCTACCTAATTCCAAAGGCACCTTGTCCAATCCAATAACAGGATCGGCAGTAATAAAGACAGGGGGAATATTTACGCCTATATTTAACAACTCATCCTTTGATTTTTCATCTCGAACCGTAATACAATCCACTTTATTGAGCACGTATTTTACTAGCATTCGGTTATAACTCCTATTGACAGGCCCAATCCCTTGGCTGTAAATCATAACCCTTTTTTTCATCATAAGTCCCATCATAATAACACCGAGATAATAGCTGATACTCTTCCCGCTGGTTACATCCTGAAGAAGACTGCCGCCTCCGCTAATTAATAGATCACAATTCTTGATTTCCTGAAGGATCTGCATAGCATTTTTACGATTGATTGCCTTCACACCATGTTTCTTCTCTGTACTTTGAGGATTCACCGATAAAACTGTGATATCCACATTTGGAATAGCCTGCTTGAGGTTATTAACAATAGATGTCAAAATGGACTCATCTCCGATGTTATTGAATCCATAATAACCAGAAATTACAATCTTAGCCATGCAGTTTTTCACCTCTCACAAGTCTTATTAATCTCATGCTGATTTCTAGAACAACTACATAACCAATTCCTAAAACAATACCAAATCCTAAAGCATACACTGTACGGATCAAAGAAAGATACATAGGCGTTCTTAGGTGACTAAATGTATTTACAATAGATGTCTGCCCAATAATCCCTGCCAATCCCGCTAAGAATAAAAGGGTCTTGTACCGATGACGCGCTGCATAAACCGCAACAATAATTGCTGGGAAAGCAATCAAGAATTCCTTTGTCCTTGGTCGAGCCAATAGCTTAACCTCCAGTAGATTCCTTGTGATCATTTCAAATGTAGAAGGCTGAATATTTGTTTCGTGGCCTGTTCGAGCAATATAAATGTAACCAGCCGCCAATACAACGGCTGCTGCAGCCACATAAATGATCTTAATATTATCGAACAATAAACGTTTCATGTCGTCTATAGGCAATTGAGGCTGTCTCTTCGTATCTTGTTTTCTCTTATATCCAAAATACATCATATAGATCACACCAAATACAACGATAGGCAAGAGCTGCGCCGCCTTAACCCCTCTGAAAATGTCCATTTCTAACAAATACTCAATGTCCGAAAGGGCACTGGCTACAAAAAGGGCACCCATGAATGATATAGCGGAGGTTACCAATAGATCCCTTATGCCCAGTAGTATGCTATTGGCTAGACTTCGATCTTTTTTCTTATTGTCATAGTATTGTCTGCTCATGTTAAATAGATACACCATACTTAAGGATGGAAATACAATGGCTGCAGTTAAAGCCAATATCTTATCGGCCCATGACGGAAGTACATAACACATCCCGGTGACACCTATAATTCCAACGACTAACAATCCATATTTAAATTTATCATTCAATGTTATAAAGTAAGAAACGAGTAGTACCACGGCAGCTGCGATTCCCCAGCCCATCACGATCTTTTTCCATATATCTAAGTGATTCGCTGCCATGACGCTGGCTTCGCCGAAGGTCATGCCATGTTCAGCAATTCTTCCCTTTAGCTGATCAAATGTCTTTTTGTATTCTTCGACATCGGTAACATATACCCGATCATCTTTCATGAAAGGTCTAAAATAAATCATACGGATATTACGCTCAGTAATTCCCCGATAAAGGGTATTTTCGATTTCTTCTGCACCTTCATAATTATAGAATTTAAACCTTTTTTGAATATATGGGGGCACAGAAAAAATTCTAATACTATTATACTCAAGGCTCCTCGCTAATTCTTCCAATCCATCCTGCTTAATATGCTCTCTCTGAACAGTGCTCTCTATAAGGCCAAGTTTTATATCATTTTTCTTTATATAGGATTCTGTGATTTCCACAGCATCAGGATATCCAAGAACCTGCTTTCCGCCAAAAATCATATACTTTGGATTTACACCAAGTCTCTCATAATCCCCCAATACAGCTTTCACATAATGATCACCTGACCAATCTTGGTAATTATATGGTCTTGGCAGTACTTCTAAACCACTTTCCTTTACAATGTCTACTTTTTCTGTATCTAACCCAAGGGAAAGACGCATAAGCTGCGATCCAAATAATAGGGTTTCTTCTTTATAAGGCTTACTCTCTTGATCAATCAACGTTCTTTTCTGGGTATAAAGGGCATCTTTGATGTCTCCGTCAAGAACAAAAACATAACGATTATCCTCTGCAAATATCTTTATTTTTTTAGGATCATATCGCAGTTCTAGTGCATTTTTTATAAATTGAAACAACCCTTGGTCATTTGTTGTTACCACAAAATCATAATGATCTATATCTCCAGTAGACAAATAATCAGCCACATGCTTCGGATACTTATCCTGCCAGTCTAACTCTTCAAGGATATTTCCCACAACATCGAAGTGAATAGGTTTCTTTTCTGCCGATAGGGTTTCAAAGCTTTCCTCATTTAAAGCCACGGAGCTGATCCCCATATCCTTAAACTGTCCAAGCCACCATTTTACATCCTGATCTGATTGCTTTGCAAGCTTTTCAACCTCCAGATAGTCTACCGTTATATCTACGGTCTTATTTTGCCCTTCTACAGCGACCCTTTCAAAAGCAGACAAGGAAGACACGATCAAACCTAGTACAAGGATCATAAGAATAATACTATTTTTCTTCATTTTGTCACACCCTTCATTTATCTTATATCAAGGATTTTCTTCTAATCTTGTTTATTATAGGATGAATAAATGTATTGGCTATGTACACTGCTTCTTCTATCTTTAGTTTCAAGGTAACCAATGCATAGCTTAAAACCCCTACAAAACTTGGAATGCCTACTCTTAATATCTTAATACTTAAACCTGCTCCTGTAAAGTAGGTATCCAGCAGCTTACCCGTTAATATTACCATAAATGCCATGACAAGACATCCAAATGCAACCTTCATTAAACTCTGTAATAATTTCCTTCCCCCAAAGGTTCCGACTTTTCCCTTAAAAGCGATCATCAATCCAACCGCACCTAATGTTATGGCAATGGTCGTAGCAAGGGCAATTCCTGCCACATCATAGGCTTTAGCCAATACACCGTTTAAAAGGAAATTGAGTCCCATCATGAATATTGAAAAGATGACTGGAATCTTTGTATCCTGTAAGGCATAAAGCGCTTTGTTGATTACGTCCAGTATTGCATACCCCATCATGCCAAGGGCATAAAGGGACAGGGCCATACCTGTTAGCATAGCCGCTTCACTGTCAAATGCTCCCCGCTCAAAGATTAAGCGGATAAGAGGTTTACTCAATAGTCCTATGCCCACAGTCATGGGAAGCATCACAAAAATCAACATTTTTATAATTGAAGTCACGAATAGTCCATACTGCCGTTTCTCCATTTTCACAGCATTTTCAGCAAACTTTGGGAACATTACCGCACTGATACCGTAGACCATAATACTGGCGATCGCTAAATACAACATCCCAGCATAATAAAGGGCAGAAACCTTACCATGATGCAGATTGGATGCTTGCATCTCATCTAACAGCATATTGATCTGGTTTACTGATGCCACAGCCGTAACTGGAATAATAATCTTAAAGAATCTCCTTAGTAATTCATCCTTAAAATTAAATGTTAACTTATATCGAAATCCTGCCTTATGCAAAAATGGTATCTGAATGGCAAATTGAAGTATCCAGCCTATTAAAGTCACATAGGCCAGTCCTTTTACCCCATAGTCTTTAGCATAGAAAAATAAAAAACCAATTGCGATGATATTTGCAGGCACACTAATAAAAGAGGTAATACCAAATATGCCAAGAGACTGAAGTATTGATACAAAAATATAAGTAATACAGATACATATTAGGGCAGGAAGCATGATTCTCGCTAAGTTTGTTGTCAATATCAACTTTTCACCCTCAAAACCCTTGGCTAGAAAACCCATGATCTGTTCTGCATAAATAAAGCCAAACCCTATGAGTCCCAGAGCCAGCAGTGAAACCACATTTAACAGCTGATTGGAAAGGGCAAAAGCCTCCTTCTTTCCTTTTAAAGTCAACCTCTCTACAATAATGGGTATTGCAGCAATGGTAATCGCTGTCCCAATACTGATAAAATTACTGATGGTTGTATAGAACGCCATGATGTAGGCATCCGAGGCCATATCCGCACCGATGCGACTTCCAAGAAGGGCTTCTCGAAAAAAACCAATAAACTTTGCTAGAAAGGTTAGTGCAACGACAATGATAATTGTATTGGCAGTCTTTTTTCGTTCTTCCATTTTCGCCTCCAATAATTCCAGTGTTTATACTATAAAAAAAGCGCCGGAGCGCTTTTAAATTTATCTTATCTCATAACCGCCTTTGATTAGAATGAACGTTTTATCCCAGGTAATGTTAAGACCTCTGCCGTCATCTCTAGGTATTAAAATAAGATGGTTCAATGGGACATTTTCATCTGACTGCAAGTCTTTTCCTGAGGTTAAGTTCGACAATCCTCCTGATTGGCTTGCAATGGCCTTTGCTGTTCCAGACCGCAGGATCATTTCTGTTCCACCCTTTCCAATAACCCTTTGTCCTTTGTTTACTTCGATTACTTGGAAGGTAGCTGCTTCCTGGGACCCATTGGACGGTAACGAAGTACTGCCTATCTCAGAAATTTTTTGATCTATGTAGTATTTTAACTGTTCATTTCTTTTCTCCACATAACTTTGCGTAACAATAGGATCTTCAGATGTACCAGGATTTAGATAACCAGCTTTTGTTACTTGTGTTGATACGGTGAATAAAATCGCTGCGCCCAGTAGAGCTACATAAATTTTACTATTTCTAACTTTTTTCCACATAGGTTGTCCTCCTTTGTCTATTTCCTGGGAAATAAGAAAGTTTTTATCATTCCTTATATAAATATGACGAAACTCATCTATATTTTATCACAAATCCCCGTCAAAAGCTTTCTGAATCTGTGAAAGGTTTATTAATTTTTTATTACATCTATTCTTCGTAGGGAAGGCCCCCTGTGGCCTTCCGCTAATAATCATACCAGGCGGAACGGCACAGGGGCACGTCCCCTACAGTTCTTGACTTAAATATTCTATCTCCCTACATTAAAAACACCCATTTAAAAAGGTGGTTGTATATCAACCACCTAGAATTCCACCAATCCTAAACTAATCAAAAGAGCCTCATTTACCTTATTCATCTTATCTTCATCAAAATGACCAATTTTTTCCCTTAAGCGTCTTTTATCAATGGTTCTTACCTGCTCTAACAACACAACAGAGTCCTTCGTCAGCCCATATTCTGAGGCACTTATTTCGATATGTGTCGGCAATTTCGCTTTATTAATTTGGGAAGTTATAGCTGCTACGATCACCGTAGGACTATACTTGTTTCCTACATCATTCTGAACGATCAGCACTGGTCGTACGCCACCTTGCTCGGATCCAATTACAGGACTTAGATCGGCATAGAAAATGTCTCCTCTTTTTACAAGCACGCTACTCACACTCCGCCAGCTTCGCTTCGTAGCTCTCTAGCGCGCGTATATCCATATCTAATCCAAACTCTGCCAAAGCTAAGTTAAGCGCACCCATTTCTCGATAGCCCTTTTTCATTCTATCTCGAATTTCAATTTTTTGCCTCTCTCTAATATAAAGCTTCATTGCTTCCCTTATAAATTCGCTTCTATTGCGCTTTTCAATTTCAACGATATGATCAACCTCTTCTAACAGAGTATTAGGCAAACTAATGATAATTCTCTTGGACTCCGCCATTCAGGCACCTCCTAAGATACTAAAAAAAATTTTAATGCTATAATTTCAATTGTCCATGGTGCCCGAGTCTCCTGTGGCTTCATAGAAAACGACATAGTATTCCATAATAGTATATATATAAATATATACTCAATTATATACTATTCACTATAAGTGTGTCAATATAACCACTTTTTTATACTCTTTTCTAAAAGTTTTCACCTCGGACATAATCTTTTATTTTTATAACCTCATTATTTTTTATATAAACCCTTGGAATTCTTTTACCCATCATGCATACAACTTCATAGTTGATCGTTCCCAGCTTGTTGGCAACTTCATCAATGGCAATAAAATTATCACCTTCGCCACCAAAAAGAATAACCTCATCCCCGCGCTTTACGTCTTCAATCTCAGTTACATCAATCATACACTGATCCATACAGATACGCCCTACTACCGGTACCCTATGACCTTTTACCAGAACCTCTGCTTTACCCGATAGCATTCTTGTATATCCATCAGCATATCCAATCGGTAGTGTAGCAATTTTTTCTTTTCCCCGGGTTAGATATTTCAGTCCGTAGCTGACGCCTCGTCCTGCTTCTAATTCTTTCACATGGGAAATTTTGGCCTTTAAGGACATCACTTGTTTTAGCCTGATTTCCTCTGTATTCACTTCGTCAGAAGGATATAACCCATATAGCATAATACCAGCCCGCACCATATCCAGGTTCATATCGGGAAGGTCGATAATTGCAGCACTGTTGGATACATGCTTAATCGGTATGGAAATACCTCGTTCCTCCAAGCTGTCGCAAAGGTCCTTGAATCTTTTATATTGCCCATAGGTAAAGTTCTTGTCCACCTCATCGGCAACAGCAAAGTGAGTAAATATACCCTCCAATATAATTTTCGGCATATGAGCAATTTTCTTTATGATTTCCACCGTGGCAATATCTGGCTGAAGGCCTAGCCGACTCATTCCTGTATCAATCTTAATGTGAATTTTTAACTCTTTGTCAAGGTCAACTGCCGTCTTAGAGAAGGCCTCCGCCTGCTCTTGGCTATAAACAGTTTGGATGATATCATTGAGAAGCACATCTTCCGCACTTGTTTCAGGTGTATAACCCAAAACAAGAATTGGTACAGTTTTATAGACCCTTCTTAATTCAATAGCCTCCGACAAGGTTGCTACCGCTAATCGATCAGCACCATTCTGTAATAATGTTTCTGCAATTACCACGGCACCATGTCCATAACCATCAGCTTTGATTACTGCCGTTACCAAGGCATCTTTGTTTACATTCCTTTTTACTTCCTGTATGTTATGGGCTAAATGATCTAAATTAATTTCTGCCCAAACGGGTCTTGTCTTATCTTGTGTCAGCATTGTTGATGCCCCCTCTTCATTTGTCTATGATCTATCATTTTATCATAATGTGTGATTCCCAGGAGTCCCTATTTCTCCAAACTTTCTGGAACCGTAAATAGATGATCCTCTAATTTAGGGTTATATTGAAAATTAAAATAACGCACTTCAATTCTCATCCCATCATTCGCATCGAAAACTTGAAGTAATTCGGGTTCCATTTTCTCTATGTTCACCCATAATCTCTGGCGGTGAAAATAAACATGATTTCCTGGGATTTCTGTATCGACGACCAAAAACGTCTCTTCACCCTTTACTTCTCGATGAATCTCTACATCCTCTGACTCTAAATAGTTTTGAAGAAAATAACCGAGAAACATGTTTTGCTCGTCTGAATGCTGAAAGCTCTCCATAAACCATACCTGATTAATCTGTGGATGGATAATACTGGCTTTTCTCCCATCATATATTGTTATTTTCCCATTTAGACTTTCAGGCTCTATCAATTCTAGCTTAAACTTATTTGGCTTGCGAAACCACTGCTTAAAGATATATGTTTCGGGAGTAAGATTCCCTTTAACTGTGATTTCAGCCTCACAGGCATAGCTGTCAATCCTACTCATCATTTTTTGCACATCATAGAACAAATCTTCATCTGTTTTCGGACCACAACCAAATAATATCACAACCATAAATAATACAAAAACAATTTTAAGGCATTTCAACGTTAACCCCTCCACGTAAAGATTGCTATATTCATCTTTACGTTAGAAATTAAATTATATGCTTTAAAATATCTGAGCGGGTAATGATTCCTAATAGCTTTCCCTCACGATCTACAACTGGTAATCTATTCACTTTCTGATCGATGATAATATCCACGATTCGATTCAAATCCGTTTCTTCTGAAACAGTGATGACATTCTTTGTCATGACATCCTTCACTTTATAGGCTGCCATTTTTTTAACCTGATGCTCCAAATCCTTCGTACTCTCTAAAAAAACGATGCCTTGAAGTATAGATATAAAGCTTGGGATATGTAGATTTTTTTCCCGATAGATTAAATCTGTTTCTGATACGATTCCCGTCACCTTTCCAGCTTCGTCCAAAACTGGCACACCGCTAATCCTATGCTCCAAAAGTATTTTTACCACCTCATCTACAGTCATTTCTTGGTTAACCGTAATTACATTCCTGTTCATTATTTCCTTCGCTCTCATTTTCATTCCTCCTATTTTCCAACAATTTCTTTGATTGCAAGGGGTAACTCCAGCACAATATCTCCTGCCATTAGTCCATATTCACCGATGCGATTAGCCGCCCGATCTCCGGCTGTACCATGGATATAAACGGCTGCTAAGGCTGCGTCTAAAGGTTGAAGGCCCTGGGCTAGAAACCCAGTTATTATACCTGTTAATACATCTCCACTGCCAGCAGTGGCCATACCCGGGTTTCCAGTAGTATTGATGAATATCTTTCCTTCGGGAGATGCCACCACGGTTCTAGCACCTTTTAATATAAGAATTACCTTCCACTTCTTAGCAAATTCAATAGCAATTTGAATCTTATTTCTTTGAATTTCCTCAATAGGCAGATTGGTCAATCTCGCCATTTCTCCTATATGGGGTGTCAGTACAGCTGTAGTTTTCAACAGATTTAGAATATCTAATCTATGGGCTAAAGAATTTAAAGCATCTGCATCTAATACCATTGGAATGGTTGCTTCCTCACAAATATTTCGCAACACTTCTTCCAATTCCCTTGTCTGCCCGCTTCCCGGACCAATTGCAATAACATTGCTTTCCTTCATGGTCTTAATAATTTTTTCAATATCACTAATCCCCACGACACCCTTTTTTAATTCAGGCAGCGGTACAGTGATCGCTTCGATCAGTCTTGTTTCCATAATACTATTCAAACTCTGGGGTATAGCTACCTTAAGCAGTCCCGCACCGCTTCTGAGCACAGCCTCACAGGTTAACATGGCTGCTCCCGTCATTCCAGTGGAACCTGCTACAATATAGGCTTTCCCATAATTACCTTTGTGGGTATCGTTTTTTCTTCTAGGCAGTATCCTTTTGATCATCTCTTGAGTAATCAAACTGATATTCAGATTATCCTGTTCTATGATTTCCCTAGGGATACCGATATCCTTTATCACCATCGTTTGGGAATACTCCGCTCCTGGATAATTAATATTGCCCACTTTAGGCAGCTGCAAAACCACTGTTTTATTTGCCCTGACGGCATTTCCTAGAATGTTTCCTGTTCCAGCAGATACACCCGATGGAATATCAACAGACAAGATATACTTGCCACTGCGGTTAATTACATGAATGAGCTCCTTCCAAAGTCCGCCCATGTCTCTGTTCAAACCTGTCCCACAAATGGCGTCTACAATAATACTACAATGGGCCATTTCTTCTGAAAGCTTTTCTATATCCTGAAGGTCAAGCAGCATTTTTATATCCAGCTTCAGCTTTCTTAAAATATCATAGTTCGTTTTTGTATCCCCAGTAACCCTGGCAACATCTCCGATGATCCTGACTTTCACAGCAATACCACGCTGAAAAAGATGCCTTGCTGTCACAAAACCATCCCCACCATTGTTCCCAAGGCCACAAATAATCATAACTTTATTATTTTCTTGCCGTTGAATTTCCTTCAAAACCTCGTCTGCTACCGCCATACCAGCCTGTTCCATCAGGATGATTCCCGGAATCCTGTACTCTTCCAATGCCTTTTGATCTAACCTTTTCATCTGAATGCCGTCCACAACTTTCATCGTTTTCTCCCCTTACCCTATTCTTGCCCCATGGCGATCGATTGAGCCACTGCATAGTCTCTACTGTGGGATATGGTAATGAGAATCTCATCAATCCCTCTCTGGCGGGCCATCTCACTAGCTTGATTATGCAGCTGAATCACCGGCTTTCCTAAAGAATCCCTTTGAATTTCAATATCACTCCATCTAAAACCCCGGATGCCTGTTCCTATAGCCTTCACTGCTGCTTCCTTGGCTGCAAAGTTTCCTGCAATACTGGTCACACTATAGTTTACTTCTTTAAAGTAAGCCCTCTCTTTATCTGTAAAAACTCTATCTAAGAATTTATTATTTCTATTTATGGCCCTATCAATTCTTTCGATCTCAATAATATCAATACCAATTCCCCGGATCATGCAACCCCTCCTTATCTTCTTCCTATATATACCCAAATATAAACCGTCCAATTTGTCTATAGTTCTACTTTTTCTTAAAAATTCCTTCCTTTCGCGATTAAAGAAGAAAAGCACCCAGCCTTGGCTGCGTACTATAAAAACGCTCGATCTAATTTGTCTGTTTCCTCGTGGCCAAGGGTGTTATGTAAATAGGAATACAGCCCATTGACGCGATTCTCTAGTTGAATTTTTTCATCCCACTTTTCGGTCAGTTGTTTTCTAAGTTCTATGATCTCTGCCATCACTTTATTTGATCGTTCGCTACCTGCCTTAATGTCCTCATAGGCCAGTGCAATGGTCTCTTTCAATAATTGAAAATTTAGTTTCTCGATCTCTTTGGGTAGGATTTCCTGCTGGTACTGTAGTTCATCCAAAGAATCATTTATTCTTAAAATCTCATCTTTAGCAGTCTCCAACTGAATCAAAGCTTGCCCATTGTTGGTTGTGTTTGCTTCGTTAGACAATTCTAGTATTTTATCCATCAACAGCTTCTTCTTCTTTCGATAACCCTTTATATGCTGCTCCCCTTGCTTTTCTTCGTTCACCTTTTCCACGATCTCTTTTGAAATTTTCTCCATATTTTTTGTTTGATGCATCTCAAAATTTTCTTTCCACTCCTGATCAAAAGGGAGAATTGGTATCTTATTTCTTCGAATAATTTTTTCTTCTAAGTTCATTTCTTTTGCCATGAAAAATATTCCTCCCATATCTAACGCCGCTTATGACAATATTATATTACTATAATCATCGTAAAACAACGGCCCTTTCATCTATAGGATAAAAGTCCCATTTTCATAAGCAAGACCGTCCAAATTGGACGGCCTTCATTGTATACGTTATTCTATCTCGACAATTTTGAATCCTTTTTTTTCAATAGATTCCTTTATCCGTTCTAGATTATCAGCCTCAAGTCGTATAATAATCTCCTTAATATCCATTTTTGCATCAGGATCATTGATCGCCAAACTAATAATATTTCCTTCAGCATTCTTAATGGCTTTTGCCAACTTCGATATTCTTCCTTTAAAATCTGGAGTATGTATGGTCAATCTTGTGCCCCTTCCATATCCCAGCAATCTGGTAAAGGCGCTAAATATGGCCTTTTGGGTTACAATTCCTAAAAATACGTCTTTATCGTCTACCACAGGGATGAAGGGAATGTTTTTATTTGAGAACAGTAGAGAAGCATCCTCTACAATGTCTTTTGCTTGAAGTACTGGGATATCTGTTTTTACATAATCTGAAATGGCACTATTCAAAAAAGTGTTTCTTGCAACATCATCTTTTTCATAATACTTTTGATAAATATCGTAAACTGAAATACATCCTATAAACCGATGGTCTTCAACCACAGGCAGAGAAAGATAGCCTTCTGACTTAATCCTTTCCAGCGCTTCCTGCACCTTTTGATTGCTTTCTAACACCAACAGACTTTCCTTCTTCAGCATGATGTTTTTGATAATCATTCAAAATACCCCTCTCCAGATTGTTTTTTCCATTTATTTTATTCTATGCTTTTCATTTTGTGCCTAAATATCTTTTCAATCCTATATATACACCAAGATAAGCACTTTAAACCTTCTATGTCTGTCAAATAATTTCACAAATTCCACGTGTCAACTTCAAAATCTTCATAACATTTATGTAAACAGATAGGCTGATATTGAAAATTATGGTATAATTAGTAACAGTTATCATTGACTTTTTTCGACAATCCTAGGTATATTGGAGGGCACTATATGCGATTGACCCATAAATATTTGATTGGTACACTGCTTTGCATTCTTATATCTGCCCTGCTCACATTAATGGGAATTATACTCCCATTATATCGTACAGAAACAACTACTCTTGATTATACCGTCAATAACCGCATCCGTACGATGGATGTTTTCTTTGAGAGAAACATTCAAACGCTAAGTGACAAAGCTATCGAATATGCTTATTGGGATGATTTGATCATGGCCTTAGAAAATGAGAATATCCCATGGATCCGAGATAACATTACAGAATATCTTTTTCATTCTCCTTTTAACATTGACCTGGTATATCTCACTTCAGATAGCTATGACTATCATGAATTCTATGGTGATGAGTCACTCAGTAATCAGTTACCAGTTACTGATTTATTTCAGACAGCACGACGAACCAGCGAACCCGCCTCTAGTTTTGTGCTATTTGATAAACAGCTTTACATAGTTACTATATCCCCAATTACCAATAATGATGGTTCTCTCAGTTCCAAGGGGTTTTTGGTTTTGGGAAGAACAGTAGATGATGAGGTATTATATCCTTTGGTCGACTATATAGGAGATGAAGCCGTCATTCAATTAAAACCTTCCCATTTAATACAAGGACCTCATCATACAATCAAGGATCATCGACATATATCATTTAATTATCCTGTCCGTGACTTCAAAGGGAGGATCATTGCTTTTCATGGCGTAACAATGGATGTAAGTTACTTCATGAATTTAAAATATTTATTGTTTCGAAATATCTCTTTGATCGTCATATTATCCCTTATCATTTGTTCCTATATTGTCTACCATGTGATTCGAAAGCTGACCTTTCAGTTTGAACAGTCGGTAAATGCTATAGAGAATATTGCCAATGGCAAGTATGAACAAAAAATGGACGAACAGGGATCATATGAACTTCAGATTCTGGCCAAAAGTATCAATAAGCTCTCTACCAATATCCACCAGAAGACCTTCCAAATGAGAGAAAACTACCTGCGCACTATCGAAACCCTAAGTACTGCCCTTGAAGTCAAGGACCCCTATACCATGGGCCATTCTGATAGAGTCTCAAAGTACAGCATGGCAATCGCTTCTGCCCTTTCTTTAAAAGATATCGATCATATAGAAACGGCTGCCCTCATGCATGATATAGGGAAAATTGGCATTCCTGAATATATTTTAAATAAGAATGGCAGGTTGACCCCTGAAGAATTTCAGATTGTTCGAGAGCACCCTGAGAAGGGTTACCGAATTTTAGATATTATTGAGGATTTTCATGAGATCAAATACATGATTCGCTATCACCATGAATGGTATAATGGAAACGGATACCCTCAAGGTCTATCTGGAGAGTCTATTCCCATTGGTGCTCGGATCATTGCCATCGCTGATGCCTTTGATGCCATGACCAGTCATCGTCCCTATCGATTGGCTTTACCTATAGAACAAGCCATTGATGAAATCAACAAAATGGCTGGTAGTCAGTTTGATCCTGCCATCGTTGCTGTCTTCAATAGCGTAGTCTATGATATGATAAAAATGCCTGCTGCGCCAAGCAATAGTGCATCGGAAAATTAACTATAAAAAAAGATGATGGAATCCATCATCTTTTTTTATATTAAAACATCTTTTTCTTCGCCATGAAATATGCTGAAACAAAGGATAATAGCACAGAAATACCTATGATAATAGAAAAAGCATAGGGGTTTTTCGCCAAGGGCACCATGACGTTCATTCCAAAAAAACTTGCAACCATGGTGGGAATTGCCATGACAATGGTAATAGAGGTTAATATCTTCATGACGATATTTAAATTATTAGAGATCACAGAAGCAAATGCGTCCATGGTCCCGCTTAGAATATTGCTATATATATTGGCCATTTCGATGGCCTGCTTATTTTCTATGATTACATCCTCTAGGAGATCTTCATCCTCAGGATATTTCTTAATTGCCTCTAATCTTAACATTTTTTCCATTACAATCTCATTAGATCTTAAGGATGTGGAAAAATACACCAAGCTTTTCTCCAGTTCTAATAACTGGATCAATTCTTTATTTTTCATCGATATATGAAGTTCTCGTTCAATGCGATTGCTCATACGATCAATCTGTTTTAAATATTGGAGATAACAGGTTGCATTTTTATAAAGAATCTGTAAAATAAATCGAGTTTTCTTAAAGGTAAAGAAGGATTTTACATGCCCCATGATAAAATCTCTCAAAATGCTTAATTCCTTGGTACAAACAGTGATAATATTATCACCATATAGAATAATGCCTAAAGGAATGGTTGAAAACATTTGGGAGTTCTCTGTCTTTTCAACGATAGGAACGTCTACTAAAATTAGTATACAACCGTTATCAATCTCAATTCTGGCCCGTTCCTCTTCGTCTAGGGCAGCCTTAATATAGCTTGAATCAACCCTCAATCTATCACTAACTAACTCTACTTCACTTTCCGTAGGGTTTACCAGGTTAATCCATACGCCTTCTTCTATAATTTCTAGGCTTCGTAATCTATCTTCAATCGTTTTATAAATTTGCATCATAGCATACCTTCCCCCTCTTTATGTTTTTGATTTGAAAGCACAGCAAAATCAACTCTCCAACCTACGACTTTACAAATGCTTAACCAAATCTACAACATCTTGAAGAAGGAAAGGTTTTAACAATTTATCAATCCCATCGTAATATGAAGAGCTCTTTGCTATTTAGTTTTCTCCTACTACTATTCGGTAACGGACTCGAATCCACTACCCTCACCTGCCTTTAACCATTTTTCTATCTGTATAGGCGGTTCAACAAAAAAATTCGCCTATCGTTTGGCCTATATTTCATTATATGTGATTCCATGGCTTTATTCAACCTATCGCCATAGATTATTTCTATGGCAGCTTAATAAATTTGGGTTCTCTTTGATCGAATACAGTGATGTATTTAAACCCAATTTCTTTCAATAATTCATAGGTTTCTTTGATCCTAAATCCAATATGCTCTAATCGATGGGCATCGGATCCTACAGTAATGACTTCTCCACCTAATTTTTTGTATAGTTGTAAGATCTCTTCTGATGGATTGGTTCCACCTAATCCGTATCTATATCCTGAGGTATTTACCTCAATGCCTTTTCCTTTTTCAATGATGGTTTTCAAAATCCATTGAATCATATCCTTATCTACATCTTCCAATTCTACATTTGCATAGGATTTTAATGCATATCGCCTTACCAAATCCAAGTGCCCATAGACACTGTAACATTCCATCGCTTCTACAATTTTTATAACCTCTGAGAAGTATCTTTCATAGGCTTCTTCCTTGGACTTTTCATGAAACAATTTACCGTAGTAAAGATCGTGTCCATCGATGGTATGGCTGGACCCTATGACAAAATCAAAGGGATATTGACAGATCAATTGATTGATTCGATCCTTTTCCTCCAACTGCAGACCCATTTCAACACCAATTTTTATACTGATTTGATTTTTATACTTTGTCTGTATTTCCTGCATTTTTTTGATATAAACGTCTGCATCAAACATGTCGTCCATGACTAAGTCTCCAGGTCTCCATACATTGAGCTCCACATGATCTGTGAAAGCAATTTCTTGAATACCCAGTGATATCCCTCGCTTAATAATCTCTTCCACTGGCATTTTGCAATCATTTGAAAACGAAGTATGTACATGGTAATCAAACATGGTCATCATCCTTTCTTAGCAATAGATCCCCTTATTCACCATTGAAAATTCTTCCCAAGGATTCCCCCATGTTCACCTTGGTTTCAAGACCACCCTCTGTATTTTCTAACAAATCCTCATCTACCTGAATTTTCCCTGGTTCTAAAAACAAAATCACAGTGGAGCCTCCAAATCTGAAATATCCTTTTTCCTGCCCCTTATACACCTTTTCCTGAGGTTTATAGGTTTGTATGATTGATCCAACACAGGTTGCACCCACCTCAAGTATTGCGATCTTTCCAAAATGATCAGAATGAAATGTAGTGATTTCTCTTTTATTTTGCGTATATATTTCTGCCACCTTCTTTAACGCTACTGGGTTAACAGAATAATACATGCCTTCTATTCTCTTTCTCGATTCTGGTATCCCACTGTCTGGAAAATGAAAACGGTGATAATCTGCTGGACACAGTCTAATGACAATACAGGTGCCACCCTGATAGGTCCATGCCATATCCTGATCTTTGAAAAGTTCACTCAATTTATAATGAATACCTTTCACTTGTACTGCTTGATTCATATCTATCTTGTCATATGCTAAAACTCTTCCATCCGCTGGGGAAGCCAAGCATGCTTCATCTTCACAAATAGGTCGGGCTTTTTTCTTAAGCTTTCTATAAAAGAAATCATTAAAATGTGTATACTCTTCAATTTGTTCTCGCTCTGCTTCCGTCATGTCAATCTCTAGTGTTGAGACAAAGTCCCTTATTTTTTTCTTGCTGTATGGCATATCCTGCAGTTTTCCATAAATCATAGAAAACAGTTTTTTCTTCACAACAGCTTCCAGCAAACAGCCTCCCATGCTGGTATCATAGACCCATTGTAGAAATCGAGCACCTGCTACGATTTCTTTTCGTTTCTCACCAGTTTTTCGATCAATATAGTAGATATCCATATCATCCATCCTTTTAGATAGGTTTTTTCCAGATGCAGCCCTATTTGGGACTGCCTTATTATTTTATCATATTGTACCATAGGGCAAAAGAACTCTTCCTTTATTATTTCTCATTTTAAGCAACAACATAAATGATCTTGTTATTATAGATCATTTACTCAATATGAATGACTTTCCTCCATTTATTGGATATAATTATTTAGAGCTTTCCGCTTGTATAAGCAGGGATCATAAATCTTTGATTTATTGATCATCGCTTACACAGCGTGCAAGCGGGAGTCTTAGAGTTGTTAGCCATCGGATAAACACACTTTTTTGATGACTGAAGAAACGGAGGGGTTGTCATGCAGTACAGAAAGTTTGGGAAATTAGATTTTGAGGTGCCAGTATTGGGATTTGGTTGTATGCGTCTACCGATCCTGAATAATGACAGTGGGAAAATTGATGAAAAAGAAGCTATAAAAATGCTCCGCTATGGGATCGATCATGGAATCACCTATATTGATACCGCTTATCCATACCATAAAGGAAATAGTGAATTGCTGGTTGGTAAAGCATTAAAAGATGGTTATCGTGAGAAAGTAACATTAGCAACGAAGTTGCCAGTTTGGTTAACCCATAATCATGAAGACTTTGATAAATATCTCAACGAACAATTATCAAGACTGGATACGGATCATATTGATTTTTATCTGCTCCATTCATTAGACCAAGAATCATGGAACAAAGTGAAAAGTCTAGGTGTATTAGATTTCCTAGATAAAGCCTTAGCTGATGGGAGAATTAAATATGCAGGTTTTTCTTTCCACGATGAGTTCCCAGTATTTAAAGAAATTTTTGATGCCTACAATTGGAGTTTCTGTCAAATACAATTAAATTATATGGATGAAAATTATCAAGCTGGATTAAAAGGCCTAAACTATGCTGCTGAACGAAATGTTGCAGTGGTAATAATGGAACCCTTAAAGGGTGGAAAACTGGCTATGCGTCCGCCAGCAAGTATTCAAGAAATCTGGGATACAGCAGATCAGAAGAGGACTCCTGTAGACTGGGCACTTCGATGGCTTTGTAATTTTCCAGCTGTCTCCGTGATTCTCAGTGGTATGAGCAATCTAGAACAGGTTGTGGAAAACATCCGTATCGTTGAAGATGCACTACCCCTTAGCTTAACATCCAAAGAATTAGGTATGGTCAAAAGGGCCGCGGAACAGTATAGGAGCCTGACGAAGGTACAGTGTACCTCCTGTGAATATTGTCTCCCCTGCCCATCGGGCGTAGACATTCCCAAAAATTTTTCCTTATATAATGACACCTATATCTATGGAGATGTGACACAATCCTCCTTTGTATATAACAATTTTTTACCTGAAGCAAAACGAGCATCAGCTTGTGTGGCATGTAATGCCTGTGAGTCCTTGTGCCCTCAGCATATACCTATCAGCCGTCACATGGAGGATGTCCATAAACGCCTCGGTAAGCAACCATAAGAAATAGGAAAGGCAAATTTGCCTTTCCTATTTCTTATGGTCATATTTAAACTAAAAGCGTACCTGATAGGAATTCTCCGTAAGTACGTGAAAATCATATCCCTTCTTTTTTAATTCTTCTATGATTACAGGAAGGGCCTCCACCGTGGTGGTTTTCGCTTGGCTGTCATGCAATAAAATGATGGCGTCATTTCTAAGCTCAACATCCTGCAATACTGCTTGAACAATGGTATCCTTACTTGGTGTAGCTGATGAAGCATCTTTTGAGGTAACATTCCAATCGAAGTAATGATATCCCTTGTTTTCCATTTTTTGAATAATATGTCCCATGATGTTCTTGCCCCCATAGCGATGACTAACTTTATTATTCGAACCTCCTGGAAAGCGCATAATTTTCGGCCTAATGCCTACTTCTTCGTAAATCAGTTTTTCAAGCCTCATGTGATCTTCCAGATAGCTTTCTACAGAAGTATATATTTTCCCATAGTTATGACTGTATGTATGATTCCCTATGGCATGGCCTTCAGAAATAATTCTTTTATATAAATCCTTGCCTTGACTGGTATTGGTTCCATTCACAAAAAAAGTTCCATGAATATTATATGCTGCCAATATATCTAAAATTTTCATTGTATTTTTACTTGGACCATCATCAAAGGTTAAATAGGCTCTTTTTTTATTGTTGTTCTTCTTTTGTTGGCTTTCACAAAAAAATCCTTTTCCAACTCTCCATGATCATCTTTTTCCATGTGATCTGTTAGTTTTGCCACCTTGTTATCTAATTCTTCTAGCACCTCTGATATTTTTTCATTCTGCATTCTTAGTTCCTGATTCATTCCCAGCAGATGATTATTTTGCTCCACAAGCTGACTATTTGCCATCATAATTCCCGTCATTTGAATTCCCAAAGCTATGATCCATAATAGAATCATACCTAAAAACCATTGCTTTTCATTTAAGTTCTTATCATCTGTACCCATCAGCATCACTCCCCCTTTTCAATATATTCTACAATCACCTTTTTATGTTCCCATTTCTGTTACTCAAAGTACATATCCAGTGAATTTTTATGAATTTCACTTTTTTTTTCCTGCACTTTCTTTCTATAATATTTAAAAACAGTTTATATAGAAGTATTTTTTTGGCAATAATATATAGTGGTCTTAAGAATGCTGGTTTCAGTGTTTCAAAAATAATTTTCAATTTTATGTTGAAAATTATCATATAAGTTGTATAATTTAATTCGGGAAGGGTATTTCATTAAGGAAATCATTTTCCCAAATCTTTCGTCAATGGCACATCAGGAAAGTTATGCACAATCATGCATAATCATCTGGGTGATGCAAAATAAATCTTAAGGAGATGATCTGATGTCAGTTGTTCAAAATGTTTTAGAGCAAGTGAAGCAAAGAAACCATGGCGAAGTTGAATTCCATCAAGCTGTGGAAGAAGTTTTACTTTCACTTGAGCCTGTTATCGAAAAACATCCTGAGTTTGTAGAAGCAGGTATACTTGAAAGAATGGTTGAACCAGAAAGACAAATTATCTTTAGAGTTCCTTGGGTAGATGATCAAGGAAAAGTACAGGTGAACAGAGGATTTAGAGTACAGTACAACAGCGCCATCGGCCCTTACAAGGGAGGATTAAGATTCCATCCTTCCGTATATGTTGGGATTATCAAATTCTTAGGTTTCGAGCAAACTTTCAAAAACTCATTAACAGGTCTTCCAATTGGAGGCGGTAAGGGTGGTTCTGACTTTGATCCTAAGGGAAAATCTGATGCAGAAGTAATGAGATTCTGCCAAAGCTTTATGACTGAACTATATAGACATATTGGACAAGATGTAGACGTTCCTGCTGGAGATATCGGTGTAGGCGGAAGAGAAATCGGCTACATGTACGGTCAATACAAGAGAATTAAAAATGCTTATGAAGCTGGCGTTTTAACTGGAAAAGGACTTACATATGGTGGTTCATTAGCTAGAAAAGAAGCAACAGGATATGGATTGGTGTATTTTGTAAGAGAAATGCTTGCTGCCCATGGTCAGAGCTATGAAGGCAAAACAGTAGTTATCTCTGGATCTGGTAATGTTGCTATTTATGCTTGTGAAAAGGCCCAGTCCTATGGTGCAAAAGTTGTTGCTATGTCTGATTCCAATGGATATGTTTACGATCCAAATGGTATCAATTTAGATACCGTTAAGAGATTAAAAGAAGTTGAAAGAAAGAGAATCAGTGAGTATGTGAAGCAACACCCATCTGCTGAGTATCATGAAGGTTTCAGCAATATTTGGTCTATTAAATGTGATATTGCCCTTCCTTGTGCAACTCAAAATGACATTGATGTAGCGCAGGCTGAAATGTTAATCAAAAATGGTGTACTAGCTGTTGGCGAAGGTGCAAACATGCCTACGACAAATGAAGCTATCAAGCTGTTCTTAGACAAAGGCGTTCTTTTAGCTCCTGCAAAGGCTGCTAACGCTGGCGGTGTTGCTACTTCTGCATTAGAAATGTCACAAAACAGCATGAGATTATCATGGACATTTGAAGAAGTAGATGCGAAGCTGGATGCTATCATGGTAAACATCTTCAAAGCTGCAAAGGCTGCAGCTGACGAGTACGGTATCCCTGGAAACTACGTGGCAGGTGCAAACATTGCTGGTTTCTTAAAGGTTGCCAATGCAATGATGGCTCAAGGTATAGTATAAAAAAGAAGACTGAGATCGAGATTAAGATCAAGTTTAAATAAAAGAAGAAACCCTAGGGTTTCTTCTTTTATTTAAAGAAAAATTAAAGTAAAATCTATTGACCACCAATGTTTACCCTTGCAATCTCAATCTTGAACTTGATCTCGATCTTAATCTACACACAAAAACACCCCCATCTAATTGGGG
This sequence comes from Anaerosolibacter sp., assembly GCF_029240175.1. GTDB lineage: Bacteria > Bacillota > Clostridia > Peptostreptococcales > Thermotaleaceae > Anaerosolibacter. The sequence continues at coordinate 17,831 of NZ_JARBTM010000034.1, read as the reverse complement.
GTGTTGGTGTTATAATCGCTCTATACTATGCACCTAAATGCAATTTTTCAATTATAACTTAGTAACGTTTGCAGCTTGAGGACCTCTATCGCCTTCAACGATTTCGAACTCTACTGCTTGGCCTTCTTCTAATGATTTGTAACCGTCACCTTGGATTGCTGAGAAATGTACGAATACATCCTTCTCGCCTTCAACTGTGATGAATCCAAAACCTTTTTCTGAGTTAAACCATTTTACTGTACCTTTTTTCACGAGAAAACCTCCTAAAACATAAAAAAATTTTTAATACTTCGTTAGTCTATCACACTCCATAATGCTCGTCAAGCCGTGTTCCACATTTTTTCATTGTATACATGATTCAACCAATCGGATAGCTGGAAGAAAATCCATCTCCCAAATGACCATTGCCCAATCCATTATCATGATCTCCAAATGAAAGAATATCATTTTTTTATTAGGTAAAGGTTCGTCGTAGGGTGTGGACCTATGTGTCCACCCGTGGCATTTCCTTATAATCCACGGGCAGACACTCAGGTCTGCCCCTACCATCCTCAACCTTAACCTCAGCCTCACGCTATCCTAAATACTGCTCGGCTTCCCTTATCTGTTGTCATAACTTCCAGTCTGGCATCCATTCTTTCCCGGAGTTCTGGCACATGGGATATAATTCCCACAAGTCTTCCTCCCTGCTGCAAATCGATCAAAGCTCTCATGGCGAAATCTAATGCCTCAGGGTCCAAGGTGCCAAAGCCTTCATCCACAAAAATAGTATCTAAATTAATGCCCCCTGAATACGCCTGCACCACATCAGCTAAACCTAAAGCTAGGGATAAAGAGGCTAAAAATGTTTCTCCGCCAGACAATGTAGTTACAGGCCTTTCAATGCCTGTGTAGGTGTCAAACACTTCTAGTTCCAAGCCCCCCGCGGCATTTTTTCTAGCCCGATCCATGGTTCTCCGCAGATGATATCGTCCCTTGCTCATAAGTTTCAAACGCTGGGTCGCGGCGTCGGTGATATCATCGAGGAGTGTCCCTAAAACAAATCGCTGAAGGGTTAATCCATAGGCATTGTTTCCATTGCTAATCTCCGACAGATATCCTACATCTGCAAATTCTTTCTCCATCTTACAGAGCTGTTCATTTAACATCTCGATCTCCTTAAACGCTCTCTTTTCGCTCTTTAGCTTTTCAGAAATATTTGCCTGGAGTTTCAGAATCTCATCCTTCGCCTTCTCTGCGCCTTCCATTTCAGATTGAATCTTTTCCAAATCCACCATGGTTATACCTTGGGCAGATTTTACTGCTTTATCCAGCTGTTCCTGAATGGACTGGAGTTTTCCATCGAAGCCTTTGATTTCATGCTCAAGGCTTTCTGCCTCTGCTTCACTTTTCTTGGCATTCTCATAATCTTGATATTTTTCAAAACCAGCTCCTTGAAGGCGCTCCACAAACTTCTTTTTCTCTACTATGTATTTTTCATGGATTTCATGTAGCGTCTTTTGCCCGCTTGCTATCTCTGTTTTTAAAATCTCTAAGCTCTTATCCGCCCTATCAAAGGCTTTCTGTGCCTTCTCTTTTGCCTCCATTTCACCCTTTAACTGCTGGACAACCTCTTGGTGTCTCTTGGTTAAAGCATCAAGGCTTCGAATTTCTTCCGGGATAGAATTTTCCTCCTGTTTAAAGGCCCCTAAGTTGCTTTGATACTCTTCCATACACTTCTTTAAAGTTTCCTCTATGACGCCAAGGCTTTCTTTATGTTTTTGCTGGGTTTCTTTCATGGTTTCGATATTCTTCTGTAGTGCCTCTATTTTTACACTTTGCTCCAGTGCCTGATTCCATTGATCCTTGGCATCGTCTAAAGCCTGCTTTAATTGGGCTATATCTAGCTCCCCTTTATCTCCCAGTTCTGCTCTTAGGAGTTGTATCATATTCTCAATTTTGTCTTTTTCCAATGCTATTTTGCCCAGTGCGACCTTCCATTGTTCCCTTTCCTTCTCCAGTCTCTCTACCTCGAACTGCTTATCCTTCAATTCGGATTCCGTAGGCATCCATTCTTCTTTAACTGCCAGCTTTGGATGGTGGGTTGAACCACACACAGGACAAGGATCTCCAGAAGTAATATCCTGGGCTAGCACAGCTGCCTGCCCTCTATTCCACATCTCTTGAAGACCAAAGTACTCTTTTTTATTTCTTTGGTATGTTTCTTCCGCCGCCTCAGTTTCCTTGACCAGTTTCCCGTACTCCTTTTCCATCAAGGAGAATTGTTCTTCCTGTTGGACCAAACTCATCTTTTTATTGAAATAGCTCTCTACTTCCTTATATTTACCCTCTAAGGAAGGAAGCCTATGGCTATATTCCTTATGTACGTCTAACAACCCGATTTCCTTCTCCAGTTTCTCATCTAATCCCTTTAACATTGCCTCTATGTCTATTTTTTCCTTCAGTATTTGATCATGGGTAATCTTCATTTGTTGGATGGATTGTCTACGTTGATCCAGGTTTCTAACCCGTTCTGTGAACCCCTCCAATTCCATGTTTTTTTTTCTAAGCTCCTCTCGCAGATCCTCCCGTTGATGTTGGAGCTTCAAGCATTCTTCAGCCCCCTTATAGTTCTCTGCGGCCTGAAGCATCTCTTTTTCCTTTTGTGCCAAATTCTTTTCCCAGCTTTCTTTATCCTTGCTAATGAGCCGGGTGATTTTTTCCATTTCTTCTATTGTAGCTGCTTTTCTGGCCTGAAGAAGCTCCTGGCGTTTTCTCTCCATACTAGGAATACGCCCTTGTAATTCCTGAAGTTCCTTCTGCAGCAATTCCTTTTCCTTTAGTTTCTCATTGTTTGCTTTTCCTTGAATAAACGCTTCCTGGACCTTCTTTAGTGCATCTATTTTTACACCTAATTCCTCTTCTAATTCTTTCATTCTTGCTTCATGATCAGTGATGATTTTATCTATCTCATCTATGGACTGACAGGCAGATTGGGACAAGATCAGCCTTTGATGCTCTTGGTTTTTCTTAATTTCATCACGAATATCCTTAGCGGATTTCTTCAGTAGCTCTTCAATCATTCGATACAGCTCTGTGCCGAATAACTTTTCCAAAATGTTTTGTCGTTCAACAGAGTCTGCGGTCAACAGCTTTCTAAACTGACCCTGGGGCAGCATGATCACCTGACGAAACTGACTGCTTTTAAAGCCGATAATATTTTCTATTTCCTCCGTTACAACCTTCCAGCCTGTTTTCAATAAAACCTCGTCCTCTTCTCCATTTCGTTTCCACAAGGTAGCATCTGCCGTTTGCAGGGTTGTGCCTGTACCAGATTTTTTCGGCCGCTCCTGTTCTGGTATCCGGTAGATACGATAGGTTTCTCCACGAATTTCAAACTCGAAGGTGACCTCCGTCATCTGATCTGGTTTTCCATGATGACTCCTCATGTTTTTCCCATTTCTTTCGGCCCCGCTGGTATCACCGTAGAGGGCGAAGCATATCCCATCGAGAATGGTGGTTTTACCCGATCCAGTAGGCCCATGAATTAAAAATATATGATGATTTCCCAGTTCACGAAAATCAATCTCCTGCATCTCAGCATAGGGTCCGAAAGCGCCCATGGAAAGCTTAATAGGCTTCATCCTATTCCCCCCTCATCATGCTATAGTGTTGATTGACGATTTCGCCAAATATCTTTCTTTGTGTCTCTGTGATCTCTTTCCCAGCCACCTGCTTCAAGAATGATTCAAATAAATCTATTTCTCCCATTTTCCGAAAGTTCCCTTCAAGCTTCACCTGCTCGCCCCCAGTCAACATCTGGGGCCGCTCGATATGGAGTACATTAGGGTATACCTTTCTAAGCTTACCCATAGGATCTAATAAGGCCCCTTCATCCTTTAGGGTTACCATGAGATAGTCTTCCTTACTTTCCCCATTCTGAGGACCTTCCAATATCTCTTCCAGATACCCCTCTAGGCATCTTAAGTCCCTTCTAGGTCTTAATTCAATGGGCTCAATGCCTATTTTCCCTGAAGCATCCATTTCAATCACAGCCACGTGCTTTTGATGCCCCGCCTCGGAAAAAGAATATTTCATCAGTGAGCCTGAATAGCGGATATTCCCATTGCCCACCTTCTGGGGTCGATGAAGATGTCCCAATGCCACATAGTCAAACTCCTTGAAATAGGAACTATTCACTACACTGGAACCCCCAACGGAAAGGGGACGCTCTGATTCGCTCTCTTCCCCCCCCGCCACAAAGGCATGGGCAAGCAATATGTTTCTTTGCTTACTGTCCATTTTATTCTTCAGCTGTTGAATCAGCTTCCCCATGGCATCATCATGACCATGAATTCCACCATCCTTTAGTTTATCACGTACCACAGCAGGCTCCACATAGGGCAAGCCGTGAAAGAACACTGGTCCATGGTGGTCATGAATCACAATAGGTCTTAAATCTGTATTGAATCTCCCAAACATATGGAGGCCCTTTCCCTGCATCAATCGATAGCCAAAGCCAAGACGGTCTGGACTGTCATGATTCCCAGCAATCATGATAATGGGCACCTGATAATCTATCAATATTTTAGAAATCACATCATCCAATAGATTTACAGCCTCTGTAGGGGGCACAGCCCGATCAAAAATATCACCCGCTACCATGATTACATCGGGTCTTGTATCTCGAACCAAATCCGTAAACTGATCCAACACATGGGCTTGATCGTCGGTCATATGAATGCCGTGAAACAACCTGCCCAAGTGCCAATCGGAAGTATGGATCATTCTCATAGTTTCACCTCTTTGTCTATATGGAACAAATATAAATATGCTTCCTTTACTTTTTTATGTAAAATTGCCTCTAGAGCATCGCGATACAGTTCGATTTGTACGCGATATTGATCCACAATATTGTCCACATTATCCATCCCTGTGTAATCTGTCTTATAATCTACCAGTACAATACCATCTTCTTCTTCAAAATAGCAGTCGATAACCCCCTGAATCAATAGATTTTCTTCTAGTCCCTCCAATGCTGGCACTACATCCTTGGCTTTTCCCATATAGTTAAAGGGAATCTCTCGAAACACCTTCGGGGATTGACGGATTCTTTGCCCGATGGAGGTTTGGAAGAAATTGAATATCTTAGCCCTATCCACGGCAGCACCCTCTTCGACCTTTAAAAGCTCTTTCTCTACCATCTCCTCGATTTGGCACGCTATCGCATCCATGGTTTGGATTCGACCTAGATCTATATGTTGCATAACAAAGTGGACAATAGTCCCCCTTTCCGCTCCAGTAAACTGCTTTTTCCCCTCCATAAACTTGGGCATTTTTGCCAAGGAAGGGATCGTATGGCCAAGATGCTCCAGCTTTTTCGATGACAATCGCTTGATCTCCGAAACCGTTAGCTTTGAGGGAATTTTTGTTGCTATATCATAAGGATATGTCCAATTCAGCCTTCTATGGATGTCATCTTTAAATTTAGAAGCTGTTTCCATGTGGAAATTCCTCAAAAGCTCCTGAAAATCTTTTTTCAAAATACTCTTTTCCTGTTCCTCTTTATGGATATCTTGAGGCCGCAACAAGGTAATCTTCCAAGCAGAAGGATCTTCTATGATTCTCCCCTGCTCCCAATGGCCATCGATCAAAGCTCGTAAGGCTTCTCCATCTTGATGACGCATAAGGACAGGACAAACCCAATCCAAATACCGTTTTGCCTTGGAAAGGTGAAATGGATTCATAGGTTTCATCCAGCTTTTCACAGCATTTTTTACATTGGTAATAGAACCTATCAAAATCAGTTTATCTTTAGGTCTGGTATAGGCCACATAAAGAATTCGCATTTCCTCCGACAGGGTTTCCAGTCGAATTCTATTTTTCATGGCAATTTTGGCAATGGTATCGGTATAGTGTCTTAGGTCTGGATCTACATATTTAGGCCCCACGCCCAGTTCCTTATGGAACAATACAGGAGCATTCATATCCATGAGATTAAACTGCTTCCCCATTCCAGCCACAAACACCACAGGAAATTCCAATCCCTTACTTTTATGGATGCTCATGATCCGCACCACATTGTCATTTTCACTCAAAATCTTTGCAGTCCCCAGGTCACCGCTGCTGCTTTGAAGCTTATCAATAAACTTAATAAAATTAAATAATCCCTTAATAGACGTTTTCTGGAACTGACGGGCCCGGTCAAAAAGAATTCTCAAATTAGCCTGGCGTTGAATCCCTCCAGGCATAGATCCCACATAGTAGTAATAGCCTGTATCGATCAGGAGCTTCCAAATCAATTCATCAATATTTAGGTATCGAGACTCATCCTTCCATGTCCGCAGCCGATTGATGAACCCAATAAGTTTTTCCTGAAGTTCATCGGAGGTCTGTTCCATATATGCTTGTACCGCCTCGTAATAGGTTGGCAGTTTACTTTGCATACGAATTTGTATCAATTCCTCGGTGGTAAAGCCTCCAATGGGCGAACGCATGACACTAAGGAGGGGAATATCCTGTCTTTTGTTGTCTATGAGTTTGAGCAGGTTCATGAAAATATTGATCTCAATGGTTTCAAAGTATCCAGCGTTCACATCGGCATAAGCCGGAATCCCCTCTGCCATAAAGGTCTCTAAAAACCCTTGGGCCCAGCTCTTAGTAGTTCTTAGCAGAACGACGATATCTCGATATTCTACTTGTCTATAATCTTGGAGTTTATGATCAAAGATTTGGGTATTCAACAGCTCTTTGATCCTTTTGGCTGCTACCCTGGCTTCCATCAGAGGGTCCGCTAAAGTCTCCAGTTCTTCCATCAGCTCTTCTTCATCGGACTTACTTCCTTTGTCCAATAGGAACAATTCGATGGCAGGATTATCTATGGGTTGAACATCGGCCCCCTTGTATAGATAGGCACTGTCATCATAATCGATTTCTCCAAATTCCTTGGTCATGATATGGCTGAATATGTAGTTCACGCCGTCGATAATTTCTACCCTGCTTCGAAAGTTCTTGCTGAGGTCGATTCTTCGGCAGACAGACCCTTCTTCACGGTCGAAGGTCTCATATTTTTGAATAAATAAAGAAGGATCCGCCAATCGAAAACGGTAAATACTCTGCTTCACATCTCCCACCATAAAAAGATTGTCCTCTTTTTTAATATGGCTTAAGATCGTTTCTTGCACAATATTGCTGTCCTGATATTCGTCTACAAATATGTACTCAAATTTTTCCCGATATTCTTTTGCTACCTGCTCATGGACTAAGGCATCAAGAGCAAAATGTTCCAAATCATTGAAATCAACAATTCCCTTTTCCTGTTTCTTTTCTTTATACATCTGATGAAAATCGTGGATCATCTGGAACAAATAGGCCATAAAAGGGTAAAGATCATTCAAATCCTGTATATAGGCATCTGGATTTTTGCTAAGGACACTTTCTCGAAGGCCCTTTAGAATATCCTTTCCTTTCTCCCTTGCAGCCTTTACCTCTTCCTTGAGTTCCTCATCCACATCCTTGGCGATTTTCCCCAAGCGTTTGTGATTCACCGTCTGAAGCACCTCGTAAAAGGAAGATAAACTCGTTCCAATGCCAGTCAAAAGTTCCACCACAATCCTTAAATCATCTAAAATGGCCTCCCCATAGCCTTCGGGTCCGCCAGGTTTGATACATCCCAGTTTACCCTCTTCAAAGGCTTCCTTGGCGCCCATAAGCTCAATTACAATCTGATCTCTTATGGCATGATACCAAGGACTTTTTTCGAATTGGGATAGATCCATGGAAAAATCCTCAACCTTCTCCTTTAGCCACTCTAGGGGATAGGGTTGACTTTGAATAAACTCATAGAGTCCCATCACCAGACCTTGGAGGGGTAGATCATGCTTTGTGGCCCCAAATCGCTCCACTAGGCCGATAAATTTATCATCAGACTTCTCGTATTCTTCTTCGAAAAGTTCTTCTAATATCTCCATCTTCATGATACTGGTTTCTGTACTATCTCCAATTCTGAAATTAGGGTCCACCTCCAGGAGATGAAAATATTTTCTCACCACGTCAATGCAGAATGAATGAAGGGTACTGATGGAAGCACGATTGAGAAGATTCATTTGTCTTCGCAGATGCTCCTCATTTTCGTTTCCCTTCTCCATTTCCTGAAGCAGTGCAGCCCCAATTCTCTCCCGCATCTCTCCTGCCGCGGCATTGGTAAATGTGACGATGAGCAGCCGGTCTATATCTACCCTGTCTTTGATAATCAACTGTATAATCCGCTCCACCAATACCGCCGTTTTTCCAGAGCCCGCCGCCGCTGCTACCAGTAGATTACTCCCTCTGGCATCGATGGCTTGTTGTTGTCCCTCAGTCCACCTTACCATCTCCGTCTTCCTCCCCTCTCTGTGGCGTTATTCGTTTCATAACTTCCTCATCACTGAGCTTTTCAATATTCCGATACTGGTTATCCTCGAACAAATTGTCAAATTGACAAATACCTTTATAGGAACAGTATTCACAGGCTACTTGTTTATTGTTTTTAGAAGGTGCAATCCGAACATTGCCCTTCATCATCTCATAACTAATCTCCTTGACAAGCCCCCTTACATGTTCGATTAATGCCGTAAAGGTCTCTCCATCCAAGGCCGAGGAATTTTTATAAAACTCCCCGTTTTTGTTTATGGCCACAGGAATAATATCGGAATACCCATCTATTTCCTTGTCCAGTTCTCGGACAATTCGTACATCCCGCAGGGTCAGCCCCTTAAGCTTCAATCTTCTTCGTATCTCCTTCTCAATAGTTTCCGTCACCTTTTCATCGGTCTTCACCATTGGATCATCAATCTTGAAATAGAAAATACCTGCTGGCCTTGCATGCTTCTTTGCTATATTCCCGTGATGGGATAAGACTGCGTCTAGATAGATCATCAATTGGAGCTCAAGACCATGATAGACATTGGATAAACTAAAATCCTTGTTCCCCGACTTATAATCCATAATCTTAATGTAACAGGCTTCATCTTCCTCCAGAATATCCACCCGGTCAATCCTTCCCTCTAAGTATAACTTTTCACCATCGGCCAGTTCAATCTCAATGGCTGGATAATGCCCATTTTGTCCAAATCCCACTTCATAGCCCATGGGCTCAAAGCTGCTGCGTTTTAGATGCTCTGTCATGGTCCATACAGCCCTGCGACTGATCCTTTTTAATCGATTTACCAAATAACGGTAACGATGGGTACTAAACATGACGCCATGATTATAATTAGGGACAACGCCGTCGATCACCCGTTCTATCATTTCATCACACTGACTCTTTTCTAGATCCCGCCAATTTTGCCCGCTTTCTTTTAATCCCTTGGTAAAGTCCTCCATGGCATGATGGAACAACTCCCCAATGTCAGGGGCCTCCACTTTGAAATAGTCTCTTTCTTTTGGCTTTAATCCGTATCTCACAAAATGGGCAAAGGGACAATTTACAAACTGTTCCAACCTTGATACACTGGAGCGTATAGGGGTTTGGTACAGGGCCTTGGCACGATAATCACCCAAATAATCCACCTGATTTTGATGGAAAAAACCTTCCGTGATGGCATCTCTCTTTGAAGCCCATTCTTCCTGTTCATAATACCATCCATAGACATCCCACCACATGGCTTCCATGGGCTTTCCGTCCAGCTTCAAACGCATGTTTTCCACCAAATATTTAAAAGTACTATTTTTCGTAGCAATCATATGGAGCTGATGGTGGACGTCATTCATCACATCACTCTTTACTTGAATTCCTTTAAATATCTTCTTCACCCGATCTATGAGTATAGAAGGGCGCATGGCTTTTCCCTCTTGGTCAGCCAGTGCATAGCTTAACCACAGATATTCACTGGGGCGGCTGAGGGCCGAATAAATGTTGAACTTTTCCTCATAGGCTTTTCGTTCACGATCTGTTCCCAGGTTTAGTCCCATTTCCCGCATCGCCAGCTTTTCTCCCTCAGCAAGAATACCTTCCTCGTCTTTGCCTGAAGGCAATACCCCGTCGTTTATGCCCAAGACAAATAAAGCCTTGATATCATGACTCTTAGATCTTTGAATATTTCCTATCAATACTTGGTCGATGGTGGTTGGGATGATTCCAACTTCTAAGGACGTCAAACCCGCATCCAAAATCCTTATGTACTCCTTTAAACCGATTTTTTGTTCTCCTAAAATTTCTACCAATTGGTCAAAGGTGTCCATGATAATATTCCAGATTTGGGCATTCTCATTGACATGCTCATATCTACCTTTTGCTCGGAGCTCCTCAATCCAGTCTTGAAGTTTTCCATAGATATCTACTTCTTCTAAATAGCTATATAAAGCCCTAGTAATATCTGACACGGTGTTTTTGCCTTTCATCCGCTTCTCGAGTTTTACTAGTGGGCCGATCAATCGTGAACGCCATCCATTCATTCTTTCAATATCCAAGACTTCTCCCCGATCAAAATCCTCCTTCCACCGATTCCCTTGTATTCCATATCGAAGGACATAGTTTTCCAGTTCCTCATATTCTTCACTGGTCAAGCCGCCGAAACCGGTCTTCAACAACCGAAAAATATCCTCATACCGATATCCCCGTTGGATTGTCATCAATGCCGACAGTAAAAATAAAATCAACGGATTATTAGAAATAGGCCTTTTCTGGTCTAGGAAATATGGAATCTCGTATTCCTCGAAAACCCGCTTGATCAAAGTTCCATAGCTTTCCAAATCGCCGCATACCACGGCAATATCATTCCAACGATACCCTTTGTCCCGTATCAGAGAAAGAATCTGGGCTGCCATGGCCTCAATCTCTGTATGAAGATTGATACCTGCAAAAACTTCTAAGTTATTTATCTCATTTGCATAAGCTTTATAAGGATAGGCATATACTTCCCTCTCCATGTGCAGAAGTTCTGAGGACTTTTTCAGTTCACAATAAGGGATGGAATCTAAATCAATTATTTCACCTGGCAATCCGAGGCCTAGGGCAATTTCATGGAGTCGTCCATAGGCTGCCTCAGAAATTCGAAAAAGGTCTCCATTTCTTTCTTGTCCTATGAAGTTCATGGTAAACGCCACAGTTACGCGCTTTGCCGCCAACATAAGCTTCTCCAATATACGATAAATCTGAGGCGTAAAGGTATTGAAGCCGTCAATCCAAATTTCTGCTCCCTGAAGGAATCGCGCCTGTTCAATTTTTTCAGCCATCATATTCATATAGTCTTCCTTATCGATATAATCTCCCTGTAAAGACTGGTCAAACTGTTCATATATGTAGGCAATATCCTGGAGTTTGCTTCGAAGAATGCTATCATCTCCTAAAGATTCACCTTGACGTAGCAAATCTCCAGGCAGCACATCATGCTGTTTTAATTCACATAGCAACTGGCAGAATTTCTCGATAAAGCCCTCTTGTTGAGAAATTTTACGATAAATGGTCAGGTGCTTTTCCCCGGCATCTATTACTTTTCGTAAGACCATACTTTTGCCCTGGTCATTGATATGTACCCTCGTACGCCCACCCACTTCATTCAATACATTGTGGGCAAGTCTTGTGAAGCTCAATACTTCCACCTTCAATATACCCGGAAGCTTCAGCTTCTCCATCAAATCCCGCTCCGCCTGGAGTGTAAACTGTTCTGGTACAATCAATATCAGCTTATGTTCCGGGTCTACTTTCAAGCGTTCTTTGATTTCCTCAAATATATAATGGGTTTTGCCCTTTCCCGATCTTCCAAAAATATAACGTATGCTCAAACCGGCTACCCCCTTTTGCTATTTCACCTCAATTATATCATTTGGATAGAAGCATTTCATGCTCTAAAATGTAGAAAAAAAGCATCTAACGATGCCATCTGAGGGGAACCTAGGTCCCCTTCGATCGCTGCTAGGCAGCCTGAGCACCCCTCTGACTACGGCATGGGAATACTTCCCCTGCACCCCTGATTTTTTATTTAATAGGAAAGTAGCACTTTCCTATTAAATAAAAACCCTCCACCATTAAGGTGAAGGATGATCTTCAAAATATATACTGAAGCTGTGATTACAATTTTTTCAAAGTGGTCATCATACTTTTTACTTTGGCTTCTTCTTCAAATGTAAATTCTTTCTTTTGTTGAATGATGAAGGTCACTACTTTGTCTTCCAGCTTGAGTTTATAGTAAAACATAAACTGCTCTGTAGAATGATCCTCTAAAAGGGCTCCATAAAGGGTACCTACGCCTTTTATATCGATGGTCTCTGTTCGTTCCAGAATCAGATAAGAATCTAAAGCGATTTCTTCCTTCAAGGCTTCTTCATTTACCTCAATGGTTGGATCTAGAATCTCCCCGATATTTATCATTCTTCCCTGATCATCCTGGAAAATGGTAAGGCTCATGTTTAGTTGGTCATTTTTTTCCTCATTGGTCTTTTCAAAAGTGTTCGGTATCTGGATGCTCCAATCTCCGTCTAATCCTTTATAGGTAAAAACCTCTGCCTTTTCTCCACAGCCTGACAATAGTACAAACAACATCATCAACACTGCCGCTACACTAATTTTTCTCATGCCTATGCCCCCCAAAAATGTTATAGGTTCATTATATCACAGCCTTTTATGGACTCGTATATAATTTTCATACTGTTTTGAAATATTTGTGAAACAAGAGGACAGGCACGTATACGATTGTAGGGGCGATTCACGAATCGCCCGTTTTTTTGACCTAAACCTGTTTCTTACCGATTCTTATAATGGGCCTTTAAGTCTTTGTTAATCTTCTTCCATTTCTCCTTTTCTGCTGCCTGGGCCTGCTTATCTTGTTTCCGCTCCATATACGCAATCTCTCGCTGAAGCTTCTTATAATTCCCAAACCGTTCTTCACTTAAGCCGCCATCAGCGATGGCCTCTTTCACAGCACAGCGTGGTTCATTCTCATGGCTGCAATCCTTAAAAAAGCATAACTTGCCTAGTTCTTCTATATCTTCGAAGGTCTCTCCCATCCCTTCACTCCCCTGCCAAAGCTGCAGTTCTCTCATGCCTGGCGTATCAATGATAAGTCCCCCTTCTGGCAGAAGAATCAATTCTCGATGGGTAGTCGTATGCTTTCCTCTATCATCCCCCTCTCGAACCTCTTGCGTTTTAAGGACTTCCGTTCCCACCAAGGTGTTAATAAAAGTAGATTTGCCTACCCCCGATGACCCCAAGAGAGCTATGGTTTTTCCTGCTCCTAGATATGAACTTAATTCGCTAATCCCTTCCTTTGTTAAGGCACTGATTACATGAATCGGCACACCGATGGCTACGGTCTCCACAGCCTTGACCTTTTCCTCCACATCATGACACAAATCTGCCTTACTCAAAATAATTACAGGATTTGCGCCACTTTCCCAAGCCAGTATCAAATATCGCTCAATCCTTCGAATGTTAAAATCTCCATTCAATGCATTAAACAAGAACAAGGTATCCACATTGGCGGCCACAATTTGTTCCTCTGTGGTTTTTCCTGCAACCTTTCTGGAAAATTTACTTTTTCTTGGCAATACACCATGGATTGTTGCCCTTTTTTCTTCTGGTCTGGCTGTAATTACCACCCAGTCTCCCACCGCTGGAAAATCTTCACGGCCCATGGCATCATGACGCATCTTTCCTGTCAGCTCCCCTAGGAGTTCTCCATATGCTGTATAGATTGTATACATATGGGTATGTTCGACGGCTACCCTTCCAACTGCATAATTTTCACCATACTGCTTCTCGAAACAGGATTGAAAAAAGTCATTCCATCCTAATATGTTTAGTTCTTTATTCAAAATATCATCCTCCATTTTAAAAAATAACAATAAAAATCCCATGGAAATCTACCATCCATGGGATATAACACACTGACAAAAAATCAAAAAACACGATAAACCTACCGTGTGCCAATGCTTGAGTCATACAAGACTCCTTTATAGACATGTTGATGGTTCCTTAGATTTTTAGAAAATAGGCACAACAAAATTGCCTAGCGGCAATTTGTTTTCGCTAGGAAACCCTAGGTTTCCTTCGACGGCTGCAAGACAGCCTGAGCACCTTCCTTAGTACGGCGAGGGGAATCCCCTCTGCACACCCCATATATAAGAAATTAAAACCCACAATTTCCTATATAACAATAAAGCCTATCCATAGACTTAAGATTTTCATTCACCTATTTTCTAAACCCTATTCAGTTATTTTACAATCACCTCTATGCTTAATGTCTTCATATATCATCACTCCTTTGTGAATTACTTATTTTCAAAAGATTATGCATCTTTATTTTAATCGAGTACCATTCTGCTGTCAAGGACTATAAAAATATATAAGGTGGATGTATAAAAACATCCACCTCATCCTTCATTTATAATTTTGCAGCAATAATTTCCCTTACCCTATCTGTCAGTTCATTGGATTCCTTCACCGCCACATTTTCTGTAGAAACTGCTGGCGATATGATAACCTCAACCTTTGCCGCCTTGATCTTCCAATCACCTTTAGGCATCATGTTGTAGGAGCCTTTGATACTTATAGGGATGATGGGCACATTGGCTTTCAATGCCAACTTTAAACTGCCTGCTTTGAACTCCCCTATGGTCCCGTCTTCACTTCTTGTACCCTCAGGAAAAATCACCTGGGAATATCCTTCCTTTAACAACTCCGTTCCTCGGTTTATAGCCTTTAATGATTGTCGCGCATCTTGTCTATCAATAAAAACACACTGCATGTATTCCATCCAAGTACGAAGAATTGGAATCTTCTTTAGTTCCTTTTTTGCGATAAATGCCTTGGGTTTATCTATAAAACCCAAGAGTATAGGAATATCGAAATTACCTTGATGATTGCTGACAAAAAGTACTGATCCTTCCTTAGGTATATTTTCCTCTCCTATCACTTGTATCTGAGCCCCAGTGAAGTTTACCAAACTTTTTGCCCATCCCTGGGCTGTTTGATGAATTATTTTATCTCGTTCTTGAATACGCCCCTGCTGATCTAAAGATTTTACCTTCATTAGGGCTGGCACAGTTCCCAGTAGATAAAGTCCAAAATAGATAAACCAGATGATTGTCTTAACCATCACTCACCCCTCCTCAACATTTCACACCTTCCTTTATTTTATATCAATTTGCTTAATTTTTACAAGTTACTTCTATAACCCATTATGAGTTTTTATATTTTAAAAAAATAAAGAAACATTCTCTATTTAGGTATTTACTTAAAGCATTTTGCCCATAATAATTTATCTATTCCGTGTACACCTATTCCCATGTTCTATAAAATTAGTATTGAAATGAATAATGCATATATAATAAAATAGTCTCAATATTTAAAATTTTTATCATTTATCTGCTATGGCTATAGATAATTTCAATATACTATAGCTTTTAAGAAAGGGGCTGTACAACATGACCAAATCTTTATCTGCAAAAAACATGGATATCTCCACTTCTGTAACCTTAGCTATCACAGCCAAGGCAAAAAAAATGAAGGCTGAAGGCATTGATGTGGTTAGCTTTGGAGCTGGAGAGCCAGATTTTAAAACACCAAAGCATATCAGTGATGCAGCCATTGTGGCTATCGAAAAAGGGTTGACCGGCTATACAGATTCCTCTGGACTTCCGGAACTGAAAAAAGCAATATGTGACAAATTATTAAAGGACAATCATCTATCCTATACACCTGAACAAATCGTTGTTTCCAATGGTGCCAAGCACTCACTGTTCAATGCTTTACAAGCTATCTGTAACCCAGGGGATGAGGTCATTGTTCCAAACCCATATTGGGTAAGTTATCCTGAGTTGGTGAAATTAGCAGACGCTACACCCGTATTGGTTGAAACACCAGAATCCAATGACTTCAAATACGATATCAGCACCCTTGAAGCAGCCATTACACCGAAGACAAAGGCCATTATCGTAAATAGCCCAAATAATCCTACAGGTACCGTGTATACAAAGTCAGATTTGTCCGAGATCGCGAAACTAGCCATTAAACATGATTTTTATGTAATATCCGATGAGATTTATGAAGAATTGATATATGAAGGAGAACACATCAGTATTGCCTCCCTTGGAGATGAGATCAAGGACCTTACCATTGTGGTTAATGGCATGTCAAAAGCTTATGCCATGACAGGCTGGCGTATTGGCTATACTGCTTCTGGCAAAGAAATTGCACAAATCATGAAGAATATTCAGAGTCATGCCACTTCGAATCCAAATACCATTGCCCAGTATGCCAGTATTGAAGCCCTAAAGGGAGATAAAATTGCCATTGAAGAAATGAAGGCTGCCTTTATTGCTAGAAGAGACTATATGGTGGATAAGATTAATGCTATTCCCAATTTATCCTGCAGAAAGCCAGAAGGTGCTTTTTATGTGATGGTAAACATTTCAAAACTATTTGGAAAGGTCTTTAACGGCAAAGAAATTACAAACTCCGTAGATTTTGCAGAATATTTACTGGATGCTTTCAAAGTAGCTGTTATCCCAGGTGCTGGTTTTGGATCAGACGATTACGTAAGATTGTCTTATGCTACTTCCCTTGATAATATTAAGGAAGGACTCAGAAGAATTGAAGAAGCGGTTAAACTAGCATAAAGTATTTTGTATTTATACTTCTGACGATATCCCAATGTAGGGGTGGACCGCTTGTATAAGCAGGGATCATAAATCTTTGATTTATTGATCATCGCTTACACAGCGTGCAAGCGGGAGTCTTAGAGTTGTTAGCCATCGGATAAACAATAAAAGGTTTCATTTCTCTCCATATCTATAACCTGATGGAAAGAAATTAAACCTTTTTTCTATATCGTAATTATTTTCGTATCAGTTTGGATTCAATGGGGCTTGATAGAATCACAGAGGTTTGAGTGCTTCCTTTTTTCTTGATCTCATCAATCAAACTTTTCAAATCACCCATATTTTCAGTGAGCACTTTTATGATTACACTGACTCCACCCGTCACATGGTGGCATTCGATAATTTTCTCATTTTTCTCTGCGTAATCTATGAAAGATTGATAATTTTCTGGTGCTAATCCCACACTAATAAAAGCCATGATATTCTTATTTAGCTTTCCAGGGGCCACGATCGCCTTATATCCTATAATTACACCATTCTCTTCTAGTTTTCTTACCCTTTCTGCGACAGCTGGGGAAGTCATATTTACTGCTTTGCCTAAATCTTTCATGGAGATTCTTCCATCTTTTTGCAATATTTCGATAATTTTGTAGTCAGTAAAATCCATATGAATGCCCCCTTAAAAAAATAAAGAAATATTTGCTATTTGCATTGAATATTAAGATATTTTCATTGTAACAATTTATATCTATCATGTACATATATTTCTACATTCTATAAAATTAGAATTGGATACAGATATTCATTTTTAGGAAAACGTTTTATCAATATGAGAATTATACCATATATAAAGGGGGATTTTTATGACAAAGATAAAAATTACTGAAACAGTTCTAAGGGACGCCCATCAATCTTTGATTGCTACGAGAATGAAAACACAAGAGATGACACCGATTTTGGAGACCCTTGACAAAGTGGGCTATCATTCCCTTGAAATGTGGGGCGGAGCTACTTTTGATTCATCCTTAAGGTTTTTAAGCGAAGATCCATGGGAAAGATTACGATTGATCCGAAAAACCGTAAAAAATACAAAGCTTCAAATGCTGTTAAGGGGCCAAAATCTCCTTGGATACAAGCACTATGCCGATGATGTGGTTTCTGAGTTTGTAAAAAAAGCCATCGCCAACGGCATTGACATCATTCGAATCTTTGATGCCCTAAATGATGTAAGAAATCTAGAAGTTGCTTTAAAGACTACGAAAAAAGAGGGTGGC
>NZ_JARBTM010000033.1 GCF_029240175.1 Anaerosolibacter sp. | reverse complement strand
GACAGAGACGAAGATCAGCAAAATCGTAGTAGCCTGTGATGCAGGTATGGGTTCAAGTGCTATGGGTGCATCAACCCTAAGGAACAAGCTAAAGCAAGCGGGTGTAAAGGTGGAAGTAGTCAATACAGCCATTGACCAAATCCCAGGAGATGCAGACCTGATCATTACCCATGAGAGCTTAACCCAACGGGCGGCTCGATATGCCCCTAATGCAGAACACATATCCATCAGAGACTTTCTAGATAATCCAATCTATGATCAACTGGCTAAGCGTTTAGCAGGATTAAATAAATCAGAGGAAAAGGCTCCTCAAGAAGAAGTATCTAACGATAGTGATGAGATTTTGAGAATAGCCAATATCCGGTTAGGCCTCAACAGTATGAATAAAGAGGATGTCATTAAGATGGCAGGTCAAATGCTGGTAGACAGCGGATATGTGGAAGAACCTTATATACAAGGGATGCTGGAACGGGAGAAAGTTACCACAACCTATATCGGCAATGGCATTGCCATACCCCATGGTGTAGGCTCCTGTATCGGGCATATAAAAAAATCAGGTATTGTCGTGCTGCAATTCCCCCAGGGAATAGATTTTGGAGATGATAATAAAGCCTATTTAATCATTGGTATTGCCGGTAAAGGAAATGACCATTTAAAGATTCTATCAAATATTGCTTCCTCTCTAGAGGATGAAAAAGCAGCAAAAGCATTGATTAGTACGAAAGATCCACAGAGCATCTATCAGATGTTTACATTGGAGGAATAGAGTGGGGGTGAAGCTGTGATTATTACAGTAACGTTGAATCCAGCCATTGATAAAACCATGACCATAAACAACTTTCAATCCGGAAAGGTGAACAGAGAATCCGGCGTAAGAATCGATATGGGGGGAAAAGGAATCAATGTTTCAAAGACCATACAGGCCCTTGGCGGAGAGAGTACAGCCATTGGCATACTGGCTGGGAATGCTGGGGGATTCATTAGAAAAGAATTAGATAGAATGGGAATTGAACATCAGTTCATAGGAATTGATGGGGAAACCAGAACCAATATAAAGATTGTTGATCCTGTCCAGGGCAGTGTTACAGATATTAACGAAAATGGGCCGTTTTTACCCTTGGAGGTATTGAAGGATTTTGAAGAACTCACCATGGACTTACTCACAGAGACATCCCTTGTGGTGTTCTCTGGAAGTGTACCCCAAAATGTGGATAAGGATATCTACAAAAGACTAGTCGATAGAGC
The DNA here is from genome assembly GCF_029240175.1 of Anaerosolibacter sp. GTDB lineage: Bacteria > Bacillota > Clostridia > Peptostreptococcales > Thermotaleaceae > Anaerosolibacter. Next base: position 37,920 of record NZ_JARBTM010000033.1, on the reverse strand, counting down.
CAAAGAGAAAGGGGCAAAGACCATCTTAGATGCTGATGGAGAACTGCTTTTGGAGGGAGTAAAAGCCGGGCCTTATCTTGTAAAACCAAATGTTCATGAGCTAGAGAGGTTGTTCTCTACACAGCTTGATAGTATAGAAAAAATCATCACCCATAGTCGAAAGCTTTTTGATTATGGCGTACATCATGTAGTGGTTTCCTTGGGCGAAGAAGGAGCTGTGTTTATCAATCCAAAACAAGCGGTTCTGGCAAAAGGAATTAAAGTAGAAGTAAAGAGTACGGTGGGTGCAGGGGATGCAATGGTCGCAGCTATAGCCATGGCCTTGGACAGAGGGGCTTCTTTGGAGGAAACCATTCGCTGGGCTGTTGCTGCCAGTGCCGCCAACGTAATGACCGAGGGGACCCAGGCCCCTAGTTTAGATGAAGTCATGAGATTAATAAAAGAAGTGACATTTCAACATATAATTTGATGAGAGGGTGAAGGCAATGAAAACCATCGGTGTAAGAATGTATGGAAAAGATGACTTAAGATTAGAAGAGTTTGAACTGCCAGAAATTAAAGAGGATGAGATTTTGGTAAAAATCATATCTGATAGTGTGTGCATGTCCACCTATAAAGCTGTGGATCAAGGGGTAAAACATAAGAGGGTACCGCCAGATGTAGCAGAAAATCCTGTTATTATAGGCCATGAATTTGCAGGGGAGATTGTAAAGGTAGGAGATAAGTGGAAGGATCAATTTAAAGAAGGTGCTAAGTTTGCCCAGCAGCCAGCCCTTAATTATAAGGGGAGTCCTTATTCACCCGGGTATTCCTATAGATATTTTGGTGGAAATGCCACCTATGGTATTGTACCTCAAGAGGTAATGGAATTAGGTTGTTTGCTAAACTATGAGGGAGAAGGGTTTTATCCAGTATCCTTGGCCGAGCCTATGTCTTGTGTCATTGGTGGATTTCATGCAAACTATCATACAAAGAGTGGCTCCTATGAACACGTAATGGGCATCGTAGAAGGCGGGAAAATGGCCATTCTTGGAGGAGCGGGGCCTATGGGTCTAGGGGCAATTGATTATGCCATCCACTGTGATAGAAAGCCTGGATTGCTTGTAGTAACGGATGTGGATGACCAAAGGTTAAAAAGAGCTGAAAGCATTATAACACCAGAAGAGGCTAGAAAGAATGGTGTTGAGTTGAAGTACGTCAATACCAAGAGCATGGAAGATCCAGAGGCTTACCTGCTGTCATTAACAGAAAACAAAGGGTATGATGATGTATATGTATATGCCCCTGTAGAGACTTTGGTGGTGCAAGGAGACAAAATATTGGGACATGATGGGTGCCTAAACTTTTTCGCAGGGCCAACAGATAAAGGATTCTCAGCCAAAGTAAATTATTACAATGTCCACTATGCAGCAACCAAAATCATTGGATCCACAGGAGGTAATACCGATGATTTGGTTGAAGCGTTGGAAATGATGAGCAAAGGATTAATCAATCCAGCTGTGATGATTACCCATATAGGTGGAATGGATAGTGTCATTGATACGGTGCTTGATCTCCCCAATATTCCTGGAGGAAAAAAGCTGATCTATAACACGATAAATATGGAGGTAACAGCCATTGAGGATTTTGAAGAAAAAGGAAAGAACGATAAATTGTTTAGAGCGCTAGATGAAATCACAAAGAGAAACAACGGATTGTGGTCCTTGGAAGCGGAAGAATATTTGTTATCCCATGGAGCAAAAATTTAGAGGAGGATTAGGAGATGTATCAGACGAAGGTTATGATAAACAACCCATTAGGACTTCATGCAAGGCCAGCAAAGCTGGTTGTAAAGGAAGCTGAAAAGTATGTCTCAGAGATTAAAATTATAAAGTCCGAAAGAGAATACAATGCCAAGAGTATGATGGGTCTACTGTCCATGGGCGCCCCAAAAGGAACCGAATTAATCCTTATGGCAGAAGGAAGCGACGCGGAAGCAGCAGTGAAAAGCATCAAGATGTTGTTTGATAGTGGATTTGGTGAATAGGAAATAACAAAAGGCACACGTTGACGTGTGCCTTTGCTTATGCACTAAATACACGGACTTGATTACGACCATAGTTCTTTGCTTCATAAAGGGCTTTATCCGTATTCTTGATGAGTTGTTGAGGATTAGAAAATATGCTGGGGATGATGGTCGATACCCCTAGACTGACTGTGACATATTTCCCGCTTTGCCCATAAAGATGATATATTTGGAGGCTTTCCACATAGGAACGCAGGGATTCAGCCACCATTTCTGCAGTTTGCAGATCTGTATCAGGTAAGATAACAGCGAATTCTTCCCCACCATAGCGACATACAAAATGATTGGGCTCATGAAGGGCCTTTTTTAATGTATCAGCAATTGTCTTTAGGCAAGCATCTCCCTCATGGTGTCCATAGGTATCATTATACTTTTTAAAGCCATCAATATCCAACAGGATGAGGGATAGGGGCGCGCCTTCCTCGAGGCAGCGGTGCCACTCTTGACTTAAAAACTCGTCAAAAGAGCGGCGATTGTTTAATTCTGTCAAGCCATCTAAAGTAGATAGGCGCTGCAGCTCTTTTGTGAGTTCCAGCTGCTTTTGCTCAGCAATCTTCACATCTGTAATATTCTCTATCATGCTCATAATATATTGAATTTCACCTTGGACGCTAAAGATAGGAGAAACAGTGAGTCTGGCCCAAATGATTTGGTGATCCTTTCGAATATATCGTTTTTCGATTTGATAAGAAGATAATTTCCCAAGCATTAAATTGTTAAATAGCTCCAGATCCTTGTCCACGTCGTCAGGATGCGTGAAATCCATAAAGCTCATTTGCGAAATTTCATCCATGGTGTACCCAATCATATCCAATAGGGCATGATTACACTCTACTGGCTGGGCATCTAGGTTGACAACGCCAATACCAATGGCAGAGTTTTCAAAAACAGCCCGGAAGTGCTCTGTTTTTTGATAAAGGGCAACTTCATTTTTCTTTAGCTCTGTAATATCACAGAAGTAGATCATGAGTCCATCATCATCGGGATAAATGCGAACTTCAAACCAACGGTTTAAAGTGGGATAATAGTCTCTTAATATTTTCGCTTTTTTGCTTTTCAATGCCTTATGATATTCACGATAAATGGGTGTTGAAATAAGAAATGGAAACTCGGTCCATATACACTTGCCAATAAGGTCTAGCTTATTTCTTCCCAAGAGACTTTGGGCTTGATGATTTAAATAGATGAAATCAAAGTTTAAATCCAAGAGAAATAAAGCATCTGGGATATTATCTAGCATTTTTATCAATCTTGGTTCCATGACGTAATCACCCTCTAATCATAGAAATAAAAACGCGGCTATATCGCCATAGCCGCATTGGTAATTCTATCATTTCATTTTATATAAGTAAAAATGAACAATAAATAGAACATCCATATATGTTTCGGCAATCTGGCAATCATAGAATAAAATTCCTTAGACCCATGACTTTGCGTCCCTATCTTTCGATAGGTTTGCTATTATCGACAATTATAGTTGTAGGCATCATACCCTATGTAAATAGGACAAATTGCCTAAATATATTATAACTGAAATTTCCAGAAAAATCTAGTTTTTACTAATTATTTATTAAATATTTTGTTTTATTTGCATCCGTATTTATAAAATGCAAAGATCGAATAGATTAATCTATGTTGAAAATTTTAATGCTGGTGAATCGTTACCTTTTTTAAAGGTTTTGTTGTGGGTCCTTCCAACACATCGCCATCATGGCTATATCTAGAACCATGGCAAGGACAGTCCCAAGAGTTTTCTGCGGAATTCCAGTGAAGCTCGCATCCTAGATGGGTACAGGTAGTATCCACCAGGTGAAGGGTGCCTTTTTCATCACGATAAGCACCTACTCTTTGACCGTCTATCTCTACGATCTTCCCTTCTCCTACCTTGATCTCTACATCATCAGGGACAGGAACCACCTTTCCAGCAAATAATTCACCAGCCACATCTAAGTTCTCAACAATAAATTTTTTCGCAGAGGCCATAGGTGTGAACCGAGATGGATCATATACAGGGGCCCAAGGGCTTTCTCCTTTTATGATAAGATCACGAATAATCATGGCTGATGCGATACTATTGGTCATACCCCATTTCCTAAAGCCTGTAGCCACATAAACATTGGGCTTAAAGGATACAAGCTGACCTACATAGGGTACATGGTCAAGGGGCATACAATCCTGAGTAGACCAACGGTAGGGAATATCCTCTAGGGTATAATTCTGCTGGGCAAACGACCGCAAATTCTCATAGTGGTTCATGGTATCTTCCCCTTGGCCTGCCTTATGATGGTCCCCTGCAAACATGACCAATTCTCCATCCTCCGTAGGGAGAGATCGAAGAGATCGGGCAGGTGCTTCTGCACTGACATACATACCACCGGGGAAGGACTCTTTGATTTTACCAGCTACGATATAGGACCTATGGACATATAATCTGGCGAAATAAAGGCCGGGTATATCATAAAAAGGATAGTGAGAAGCTACAACCATTTTTTCCCCAGTTACTTTTCCCCCATGCCTAGTAATGACAGTATAATTTTTTCCATCCTTGACATCTACCACGGGACTCATTTCAAAAATGTGACTGCCCTCACCAGGGATTTCCTTTGCCAAGGGCAGTAGGAACTTTCTTGGATGAAATTGAGCTTGATTATCAAATCGAACCGCGGCCTTTACTGGGAATGGTAGGGGTGTTTCCTCCAAATAGGAAGCTTTAATACCTAAACTGACGGCGGATTCTACTTCCTGGGCAATCTTCTTTACATATTGATCGGATTGGGTATACACATAGGCCGGCTGCCAAGAGAAATCACAATCTATTTGTTTTTCCTTGATGGTGTTGGCCACGAAATGTATAGCTGCTTCGTTGGCATCGGCATATTGCTTGGCCTTCTCATCTCCGTGCTGACTTTTCAACTGATTATAGGTGAGTCCATGCTGGGAGGTGAGTTTGGCCGTGGTGTGACCTGTGGTGCCTTGAAGAATTCGATCCGCTTCCACCACAGCGACCCGTAAACCCTCTTGCTTTAAAAGCCATGCCGTTGAAATTCCCACCATACCGCCGCCTACGATTATGACATCTACTTCAACATTTCCATCCAAAGCAGGATAATCTGTTTGTGGTGTAGAGGCGATCCAATAGGATTGGGGTGGAGTAGTAAATATTTGGGTGGTTTGATTCATATAAATCCTCCTTATATCAATTTCCACAGCGCGTATGAAATATCTATCATATATATGGTTTGCGTCCATGCAAAAAATATCCATGGTAGTAGTACTTTTGCTTTATTATTAACAATCATTCCCTCCTTATGATTGATGATGTTTAGGGGAGATGATATACTAAGCTATAGAAGAGAAAGAAAGTTTTGACAATGGGCAACGGACGATTAACAAATATACGAATGAAGAGGGATGGACATGCTAAGCCTCAGTAATGTCAATCAAGTTCAATATCTGATGATTTTGTGTTTTTCTTTTCTTATTTTTGTCTTTAATCTTACATTTCACACAGGGAATCATTTAACGGGTCTTTTGGGCACGTTGTTTTTCATCCCCTTATATTTCTGCATTGCTTCTGTCACCCTATTGAAAACAGTAAATACAGAAGTGGTGCTGATCTTGGCAGAGGTTAGCCTACTCCTTTTTATATCCTTCGGATTGGCCTGTAGGTTAAATCATAAAAAGGTTATCATTTTACGCCTTATGGCAATTATTTTCCCTATTGGTATATCGATGCTATTATTCAGCCTAGAAGTAGAGGGGTACTTATTGTATTCCATTGGTACACCCCTAGGGGGAGCGCTGGCTTTTCTGAACGGAATATTAAGCTTTAAAAGGTATAAAGACCGACGTCTCTTTAGGGGATTTATGATTTTGTGGATGGGTTTTGTTTTTTCTCTGGGAAGAGAGATGCAGATTTTTCATATTTTGATGTTGTTGTTTAAGCTTTTAGCCTATTTGAACTTTTACATGTATTTCTACCGAAAGGCCCATCAACGATGGGTAGTTCGGGTAAAAAAAGCAGAGAAGGATAAGGCGGAACTGGAAGCAACAGTCCACGGACAGGTAGAAAAGCAGCTGTTTATGATGCAGCTGTCCAACGAAAAGCTGTTAAATGCATCTAAAGAAGACGGCCTAACAAAGGCCTATAACAAAGGGGCAATTCTTGAGGTCTTAGAGCATATGATTGCGAAGAAGCAGGAACCATTTACTATTTTGATGTTTGATATAGACCATTTTAAAAAGATTAATGATACCTATGGCCATGTGACAGGAGACCAATGCATCAAGGCTGTAGCACAAACGGCAATAAATCACTTGAGAAAGGTAGATTATTTAGGACGTTATGGGGGCGATGAGTTTATCATCATTCTCCCGGGAATTCCTGTGGAAGGAGCCAAAGTAGTAGCAGAGCGGCTCCGGGAACAGGTAAGTATGGCCTGTACGCCAAGAATTACCGTATCTATAGGAATTGCAGCCTATGCTAAGGATGGTACAACAGCGACAGAACTGATCTCCAAAGCCGATCAAGGACTCTACCGCTCTAAGCGAAGGGGAAGGAATGCAGTATCCCATGGAGAGATTTAGGAAAAATAGTTATTTGGAACTATAATGGCTAAAATGATTGAGAATACTGACATCTTTAAGAATCCTTTACAGTAAAGGATTCTTTTTTTTATTTTTCGGCAACGGATCACAAAAATAGAATAAAAAAGACACCTTGCTTTTACAAATATTATGCAGGGACAAGAATATAATATTTGATAATTATATAAAAACATTTTTATATATTACTAATGTTTTTGAATGTATAAAAAGTATTAATAAAATCATAGATATTCATTCGTAAAGTTATATGATGTATGCATCAGAAGCATAAAAAAATATGCTCAGCCAGGACATAAGCGGCATCTTCGCTTACCTATAGCTCATAGGATGAAGGGGGCTATATATAACAACATGACAAGGGAACAAGAGAAGGGGGAATGCCATGGCATAAGAAAAGAGGGAGAGGAAAGACCAGAGAAAATAATTTGATGAAAGGGGTATGTAAATTGAAAAGAAAGCTATTATCCATTATTACAGCTTGCACCTTGGTTTTGAGCATTGCAATGCCTACAAGTTTAATTAAAGCTCAGGCAGCAACAAACGGATTTGATACGACTAGATACGGAGACACCATAGATATCGGGAGAAAACTAAGAAACCTAGAAAATGATGAAGCATTCTTAAAGGAAGCTGAAAAAAAGATTAAAGAAAATGCAAGTAAGATAAACTTTGATGAAGAAGAAGGTACAACCGATGGAAGTCAAGATAGCAACTTTACTACTAATTTAGGTACAAAAAAGTTTTTAGATTATGAATTGTATTTCAAAGACTTCACATTAAGAAGCCGGGGAGATAATGTAGAGATCTGGGTTGCAAATGACCTATCCTTCCCTGACGATAGACCTGCCCATGTAATTACTCAAGAGCAGGTAGATAGAATGAGAGATACATTTGATGAGGTTGTATATCCAACGGATACAGAATTTTTCGGTACACCAGATTCCCATGATGGCAGCCATGCTGTATTATCAGCAGCAGGATATGTGCCAGAAAACTATTATGCTTCAGAGGATGGAAAAGAAAGAGTCATCATCTTGGTAGATAATGTTCCAGATGAACAGTATTATGATCCTTCATATCCTTTCTTTGTAGCAGGGTTCTATTGGGGAACACTGGAGTATTATATCGATAGGAACATCATAACAATTGATTCAAAGGATTGGGCTACAAGATTGGATACAACCTTCCTCCCAACCACTGCCCATGAATTCCAGCACTTGATTCATGCAGACAATTCACCAGGAGAGGATACTTGGATCAACGAAGGAATGTCTGACTTTGCAGAGTACCTATGCTTTGATGAACATCCATGGGGTCATGTGAACTACTTCCTTGATCATCCAGAGAACTCTTTAATATATTGGGATGAATACTATGGTTCAGAGACAGGACCAGAGACATTGGCGGACTATGGTCAAGCGTACTTAATGCAGCTATATCTCTTTGAACAATATGGAAAAGAATTCACAAGAGCATTGGCACAAAGTCCAGAAATCGGTATTGAAAGTTTGAACAATCTATTACTCAAAGATGATACAGACGACAGAGATTTTAACGATATTTTCAGGGATATGAATACCGCATTGGTTGTGGATAGTGAACAACCAGGGGCTGGAAGATATAACTTTAAAACTATCGATTTGCAAGTAGATTTTACAGATGCGGCTTTACATGCAAAAGATGGTGTTCCTGCGTGGGGAAGTGACTTCCTAGAGATAAAGAATGCCAATAGAATTGTCCAGATGAATATGAATGGAGTTGCACTGCTACCAGCAACCCCAACAGTTTGGGAAGCGGTGTATGAGCCAGTCGGCGGAGAGACTGTATTATGGGGAAATAATGGTGATGATAAGGATAATTTCCTAATTTTCGAAGCAGATTTGAACGGTATAGAAAATGCTACATTAACTTTTGATCATCTTGTTCAAATCGAAGCATTCTGGGATTTTGGATTTGTGCAAGTTTCTACAGATGATGGTAAGACGTGGACCTCTTTGTCAAATGAAAATACAACTTCTGAAATAGATCCAGACGGCGCAGCAAGTATAAGGGCAAACTTACCTGGATTTACAGGTGTAAATAATGATTGGCAAAATGAAAGCTTTGATTTATCCGAATATGCTGGACAAAAAGTGTATATTGCATTCAGATATATGACAGATTCAGCTGTAAATGAAGCTGGTTGGTTTATCAAAGATATTTCTATATCTGAAATAGATTTAATTCACGCAGGTGATTCTTTAGATAGATTCATGTCATTAACTGAATTAGCCCCTAAAAATGTAACCTATCAATTGGCGTTTATTAATCAGACGTCCCTAGGAAAAGGTAAAAATTCAGGAAGCTTTGAAGTATTGCAGATCGATCCATATAATGTCACAGAAGAACAATCTATTATGCTAGAAGAATTCTTTGAAGGCGGTAATAACTATATGGTAATCTGGTACATTCCTGAGAAAGACACAAAAGATCCTGTACCATACAGTTATGAAATTACTACAAGAAGTGAAGTGAGCAAGAAGAAGAATAGTAGTAAAAAAAGCAATATTGGTGAAAGCACCACTTCTGTTACAGATGGAAAAAACAAGAAGAAATAATTGAAGAATAAAGACTGCAGGAATCCTGCAGTCTTTTATCTTAAAGATGCTGTTACGACCAACTGTTGACCTGGATAAATGAGGTCAGGATGGGTAAGGTAGTTAAAGATGATCAGATTGTTCACATAGGTGCCGTGGGCTCGGGCGATACTATTCAAGGTATCTCCTGGTTGAACGGTATAGATGATGGCTTCTGCTGGGGATTCTGGGATTGTCAGGACCTGGCCTACGTAGATAATATCAGGATTGGGAATATAGTTAAAAATTCGAATGTTAGATATGGTGGTATTAAACTTACGGGCGATGCCGTATAGAGTATCACCAACTTCTATTGTATAATTAAAGGAACCCAAAGGGGCTGTTGGTTGTCTCATCATATAGATCACATCCTTTCTATTTATTAATATATTTTTCTTCTATCAAAAAGTGCTATATGGATCCTTAGACTTTCTGTTGAAGGTTGCTATGACAGGGTGATAGATGAACTGGCCTTGAGATTTCAAGGCGTTAGAACCCCGCCACTACGGATGACTGCTGTCAACACCATGTAAAATATATAAGATAGACAATCACGTTTTCGTGGGCTAAAATAGATAATAATTCAACTATAGGGTATAACGAAAAAGGTATTTTTCTTTTTAAACGAAATATATATAATATGCTGGATTTATAGCATTAAACAAAGGAAAATAGACAACAAAAGAAGATGAGCATGCCGAATTCATTGGATTTTTTTAGCAATAATCATCTGAAATTTCTTACAAAGGAGCGATAGACCATGAATTACCCACTCTCCACCAAATTATATGATCAAATTGTAAATGCATTGCTAAATCCCAATTTCTTACAGGGACTTTCGCTGCAGCACAAACAGGTTCGGAAGCATATAAAGAATATCTCTTTTATAGATCAGATTCAAAGAATGGTGGCCATGGAGCTGTATACCTGCCAAATGGTTTTAAAGCTTTGTGAAGAACTGATGATGGAAGTTACAGAAGGGGAAACCCCAGAGGACTGGTTAGAATATATTTTCCAATACACGCTGAGCAAGTCATTTCCGGAGGCCGTAGAGATTGAGTTGAAACCACATCTGGAAAAAGCTTGTACGCTGTATCTACAGGTGTTAAGGATTATTTCAAACTTCCAAAAAACTGCCCGGGATGGTACTTGGCAAAGCCTATACCCCCTGGAGCTTTTGACGAAAGAGGAAATAGAGACCCTGGAAAATCCCGATGAATATCAGGCATTTCGAAAAGCTTTCCAAGAAGATTATATATATGAAATGATGAAATTAAACTATGAAGTAAAGGGATTTAGTACACTGGATCATATTTGTGGTGTTCACCATTTGGCACTTCATGTGGGGAGACAGCTAAAGGCAGCGGGTGTACCCATTGATCTAGGGAGGGTATCAGGAGCAGCTGCAGGCCATGATATCGGTAAATATGGGTGTAAGGGAGCAGAGGTAAAACGTGTACCCTATCTTCATTATTATTATACAGGGGAGTGGTTCAAGGACCATGACATCGTGTATATCAGAAATGTGGCCATCAATCACTCCACTTGGGACTTAGAATTGGAAAATCTGTCCTTGGAATCCCTCATCTTGATTTACTGTGATTTTCGCGTAAAAAAGAAGGATGGAAAAAAGGAAGGCACAGGAATGCATATATTCAATCTAAAGGACTCCTTTGAAGTGGTATTGGAGAAACTGGACAATGTGGATGCTGCCAAAGAACAGCGTTATCGCAGGGTTTATGCAAAGCTAGAAGACTTTGAGAAATATATGCTCCAGCTGGGTATAGCGCTAGAAGTAGAAGGAGAACCTCACGAATCTAAGCAGAGAAAAAGAGTACAAAAAAATTATGCCCTTATGGGAAGCGAAGAAGTGGTGGAGAATTTAAAGCATTTGGCTATTCACCACAACATCCGATTGATGTATATGTTAAGGGATGAATCTTCCTTAAACAGCATTTTAGAAATCGCCCGAAGTGAAGTGGAGCTAAATCGCTTACGGGGATACTTAAATGTCATCGAAGAATATTCCACCTATCTCACCCAGAAGCAAAAGATGATTACCATACAGTTTTTATATGAGCTGTTGACCCATCCAGAAGATGATATTCGAAAGCAGTGTGGGGAGCTTATCGGTGTGTTGATTGCGCTGTTTGACGAGGAGTATCGAAAAGAGGTACCGAAGGATGTACAATTAAAGCCTGCAGAACTACCGGGTTATGAGATTTTTGATAAATACCTTCAACTGATCCTCTATCCAGATCGGAAGATGACTTCGATTCATCGTAAATGGATTGGTTATAATCTGAGCAATGTGGTAACCTCCATATTTAACCAATGTCGTGACGGACAGATACGAGAATATGTGAAGACCTTATTGAAGTATTATAGGGATGAACAACCGGGAGACGAAAATACAAAAATTTACCAACTGGAAGCCATAAAGCATATACCCCTTTATCACTGTGAGAATGAGGATATTGAAATCCTGTTGGACTTTATAGATATGATCTTTGAAATGGAAGAAGATATGCTCCGTATCTCAGCCTTAGAAGCCATGGGATATTTATACAGCAGGCTTGAAAAGGACAGATTTTTTGTAGAACGCTTAAAGGCTACGCTGATAGGAGTTATCAATGATTCAACCCTTATCGTAGAGCATTATATGAAGCTGAAGCTTGCCAAAATGTTTAAACTAGGATCACCCTATATAGAAAAACTGGAGAGACAATATGAAGAAGATCTAGGGAGAACATCGGATCTTTTCTTGAGCAATCTAAAGACTGCTACCCACTGGACCATCAAAAAGGCCCAGGTGGAATTCATTTTGGATTATACCCTAGATCACCAAAGGAACTCGGGTCTGCATACGGCGATGCATTATTGTAACCTAATTAAGGTGAGTGCCAGCCAAAGTGTGAGAAAGCGGGCAGGGGAAGCTTTGATTGGTATTGCACCCTTTCTTTCTTTCGAACAGAAAAATGATATAGCCATAGAGATGCTGAGGGCCCTTGAGATTGAGGGATATCAGTTCACGAAGCATATTCCTAATTATCTGGGAAGATGGATTCTTTATTTACAGCCAGTGGAGCTAGATGAGATTATTGATGATTTAATGGATAAGGTGAAGATTTCAAGCTCTCAAATCAATTCTCTGCTGTTGCAGACCATTGGTATTGCCATTGAACACTATCCAAAGTATAGGGAGCTTTTCCAAGAGGAGGAAGGAGCCTATACAAATCGATTGATTCGCATGCTGGGGATTTTGTTGAATGGCATGGCCAACTATAAAGAGCAGACAAAGCAGGTGGCTTTCCGGGTCATCGGAAAGGGAATCTTCGGTTCTAACCAGTTAGGGCTAGAAGAAAAGTATCATATATTCCAGCTTACAGCGAAAAAAATCCTTACGCTGCTTTCTGATAACATGGAGGATAAGGAGCTGGCATTTTTGAACAGCTCTGCGGGGCTTAACCACATCTATCGGTTTATTTCAGATTGTAAGTTTTATCGTGGTGAGGTTCAGGTGCAAAGCCAAGGCAAGGTTGCATTTTTTCCAGGAACCTTTGATCCCTTTACCTTAAGTCATAAGGAAATTGCCAAAGCGATTCGAGACTTAGGCTATGAGGTATATTTGGCTGTAGATGAATTCTCCTGGTCTAAGCGAACCCAGGCCAATCTTATCAGAAGAAATATCATCAAGATGTCGGTAGCCAATGAGCTGGGTATTTACTTATATCCAGAGGATTTGCCTACAAATATTGCAAATCCCAAGGACTTGGAAGGGCTGAGAGAAAACTTCCCTGGGTCAAACGTCCATGTGGTGGTAGGCAGTGATGTCGTATTAAATGCATCAGCATATAGGGAAGTACAAAGAGAACACTCGATTCATACCTTCCCCCATATCTTATTTGAGCGTGTTAATGGCATAGGGATGGACGGGGAACAAAATATGGAAGAAGCCCTAAATCGTATTTCTGCTGGGGTGATACGCCTGTCTCTACCCCAGCAGTATGAAGATATAAGCTCGACCCAGATTCGTAACTATATCGATGAAAACAAAGATACGTCCAATCTCATGGATCCCTTGGTACAAAAGTACATTTATGCAAAGGGCTTGTATAGACGGGAGCCCCAGTACAAAACCCTTATGGAGGTAAAGTCTGTTGCCGTGGAAATTGTAGAGGTAGAGGATTTTACACCCGCATTATTTAAGGAATTGTCGGAGCAGTTTTGCCAAAACCCGAAAGAGTCTTTTCAGCGCTTTTATGAGTTGTCTGAGAAATTAAGTCCAAAGCTGCTGCTTCTCCGTAGTACGGACATTAGTGGCAAAATCCTTGGATTTGCAGCTTTTCACTGGGTACGCTCCAGTATGCTGTATAAAGAATTTAAGGATGAAGAGATTTCCCGCTATATTCGCAGAAATGCCATTGGCAGAATATTGGTTATCGACGGTATCTTTGCAGGGGACCAAGAAAAATTTGAAAATCTAGATCAGGTGCTTCTCACCGAAACCCTAGCCTATAATCTAGCCAAAGATTATACCTATGCGGTTTTCAAAAATACCATTGATAAATATGTGTCTCAAAACCTATATGACACCTTGGTGCTGCAGGGATTCATATCCTTAAACGATGAAACCCATACCGTCTTGGCGGTGGATATGACAACTCCTTGTACCTTGGGATTGGAAGTGGAATCCATCATCAAGGAACCCTTTAGAAGCAGTGAAGAAGTGAAGAAGGCAATCGTTCGCTCAAGAAGAAGGCTTCAGGAGGCTATTGTAAAGCTGTACCCTGGGCATTTGGTACTAGCCTTTGACCGAGCCATGATGAATGAGAATCTTATTAAAAAGGTATGTGATATCAATGGGGTACCCACAACACCTTTGGTACCCAGAACCCTAGGGCCTATGATGTGTGTTGCCTTTGGAATGATGCTCCATGGCTCTATGGTACCCAATACCGTGACTAAGTCCCTTCATACTGACCGCCAATTTGGAACGGATATGAAGAGGTATAGGACGGGTGCCTATCCTTATTATCTGAACTTAGAAAATCAGGTTCGGATGTTGCAGTCCTTCGACAGGCCAGTAATTATCGTAGATGATATATTGGTGCAAGGCCATCGACTCAAGGCCTTAGACCCTCTGCTGAGAAATGAAAATGTTTCTGTAGAAAAGGTATTGGTAGGGGTTTTGTCTGACCGAGGAAAAGAACTGATGGATATGCAGAATCGAGAGGTGGACTGTGCTTATTATATTCCAAGGCTGCGAGTTTGGTTTAACGAGAGTCTTTTGTACCCCTTTGTCGGCGGCGATACGCTATGGAGAGGATATTATCCAGAACGAAACCTGATTCCTTCTGTGAACTTTATTCTTCCCTACACCTATCCTGGCTTTATCAAGGAAACATCTAGAGAGGCAGTCTATCATTTGTCCGAGGTTTGCTTGGAAAATGCCATGGATATTATAACCACCATCGAGGTAGAATATCAAAGGGTTCATGAGCGGAAATTTACCTTGGCCCATTTAGGGGAAGTATTTGTATCACCTAGGTATCCTGATCATGGTATGGATGTGCAGTATGATATCAATTTGCATCCATCCCATTATTTGAAAAATGATATAGAACATTTGCAGCGTTTGAAGAGAATGTGTGTAGAGTAGGGGGAATGACAAATGTATTATTACCAATTGGGAGAGAGTATCCTTATTTCCCATTCTCAAGATTTAGCGTACCAAAGGATACTGGAGGAAAGGGTTATTCATCATCAAGGTAGGATCTATTATTTGATGGGGGGAACCCCCGGCCAGTGGAGAAGAAGTTTTTGTATTTCAGATCCATCCTTGATGTTTTTAGAAGGAGAAGGCATCCATTTGCTTCAATATCAAGACGGCTTTGAAGAAGAGGTGCCAAAATGGCTGTTAGATAAGATAAAGGCAGGGAAGGTCACTGCAGTAAACAAAAGCTATCCCACCTGGCAGTCTGTATTAAAACAAAAATCCAAGAAAAAATGGCGGGTACATCTCTTTGGTCTAGGAGATGTGGGAGGAACCCTTATCACAGGATTGAGACTCCTTGGGGGAGATTGTATTTCTGAGGTGGGTATTTATGACCGTCGGGAAGAGAAAGTGAAGCGGTGGGAATATGAAGCCAATCAGATTCTGTCTGCGAATGCAGCCATGAGTTTTCCTCCTATTGTGGGTATCCCAAAGGAGAAGCTCTTTGACTGTGATATGTTTGTATTTTGTGCCAGCACGGGCGTACCAGCTGTGGGTGAGGATGCCCGGGATGTAAGGATGATCCAGTTTGAAGGCAATCGAGAAATGATGAAGCCCTATGTAAAGATGGCCAGAGAAAGAGACTTTCAGGGGATTTTTGCAGTGGTATCAGACCCGGTAGATCCCCTATGTAAATCCGTTTTCATAGACAGCAATACAGATCCAGAGACTGGGGAATTGGATTATAAAGGCTTAGCCCCAGAACAAATTCGGGGCTATGGCTTGGGTGTTATGCATGCCAGAGCTGCCTTCTACGCAGGGCTGAGTCCAGAGACCAGTCACTATATCCAAGAAGGTCGTGCTTACGGACCCCATGGTAAAGATCTAGTCATCGCCGACAGCATCAAAAATTACAGTGAGGATTTGTCCCTTTATCTCACGGTAAAGGCAAGAAACGCCAATCTTGAGGTAAGAGAAACGGGGTTTAAACCCTATATTGCACCGGCGCTATCGTCGGGAAGCTTGTCTATCATCTCCACCATAAAAGGAGAATGGCATTACAGTGCCACTTTCATGGGGGGAATTTATATGGGTGTCAGAAATCGGCTTACCCCTGGAGGAACGGAAATAGAACGGCTGTCATTACCTGAAGTTTTGGTAGAAAGGCTCCAGGATACCTATGATCGGCTGGAGGAAATCCTATGAGTACGGCCTATGTCATTATACCGGGGGGAGGATCAGATTTTCTACAGAAGATGGTTGGAGCAGCCACGGAAGGCACTGAAACCATTATGATTCGAGATGCCAAAGAGATACCCGATTTGAGAAACGAAAAGATTATTTTTGCCATTGAGTTAAATGGTGCAGGTTATAATATCGCTCTTTTTGAAATTCTGTCAGTCCTGTGGGATCGGGGAATGGATGCCCTTTTAGGTGCCCAAGGAGTAGTGATGGTTCATTGTGAACAGGAGCTTTTTACACGAAGCGTGGCACAGAATGTGATCTTTACTGCCAATCAATTGGGATGTCGCTTTCAGGGTCATCCCTTGGTGGAGGCCACAGGAAACCTAGCCAATCTCCGAACTTGGCAGAAAACCCTTCACAAGTCATTAGAAGAGGTATGCTTAGAGCTATGTGGCAGGTTGGGAAAAGCATTGATGGAGGACCATCCTCTTAAAATTGAGAGGCCTAAAATTGTGGTACTCCATGCCAGTGCCCACAACACCTCTAATACCCTAGATCTTTGGAATATGGTAAAGGAATATCTTGAGGGCCAAGATATTCAAGAGCTCCATGTAGAGAATGGAACCATTGTGGATTGTAAGGGGTGCTCTTATACCACCTGTAAGCACTTTAGTAAGAGAAACTCCTGTTTTTATGGAGGGGCCATTGTACAGGAAATTCTACCTGCCATCGAAAAGGCAGATGCAGTGGTATGGATTTGTCCCAATTATAATGACGCAGTTTCTGCAAAGCTCACTGCGGTGATCAATCGAATGACGGTGCTTTACAGAAGAACAAAGCTTTATGATAAAAGCATATTCTCTGTCATTGTATCAGGGAATTCGGGCAGTGATTCGGTGGCAAAACAGCTGATCAGTGCCCTGAGTGTAAATAAAAGCTTTCGTATTCCCCCGTATTTTGCCTTGATGGCTACTGCCAATGATCCAGGAGAAATCCAACGGGTACCGGGAATTCAGGAGAAGGCAAAAGCCTTTGCTGAAAACCTATTGGGGGAGATCAAAGCATAGAAATAAATAAACAGGTATCAACAAAGTTGTTGATACCTGTTTATTTATTTCTCGCAATCCCAAAAGGATTCCAAGGTGTTATTAAGCTCTTTTAGGTCATGGACAAAGCTAGGGTTTGACCATTCTAGGGGGAACAAGTTTTGATAGCGCTTATGGCGAAAGCGCTCATCGATAAGCAGGACAATTCCCTGATCTCTTTCAGATCGAATGACTCTGCCAGCGGCTTGGAGTACTTTGTTCATGCCTGGATACATATAGGCATATTCATAACCAAGATGATTCTTCCCCTGGAAATAATTCATGATAATATCCCGCTCTAGGCAGATTTGGGGAAGGCCTACGCCGATGATGACGGCACCGACCAAACGATCCCCCACCAAATCGATTCCTTCTGAGAAAATACCTCCGAGGACGGCAAAGGCCACAAGGCTCTCCTGATTATCCGATTGAAACTGCAATAAAAACTGCTCTCGCTCTTCCTCCACCATGGAGGTCCCTTGAAGCAAAGTCTTAACCTCAGGGTATTTTTCAATAAATCGCTGATACACCTTATCCATATATTGATAGGAAGGAAAAAATGAAAAATAATTACCATGGTTTTGTTGGGTAGTAAAATATATATAGTCTGCAATCCGTTCATAGCTATCCTCCCGATCTTTATATTTCGTAGAAATGCGATCGGCAATGGATAGACAGAGATTTTTTCTCTCGAAGGGGGATGGAAGTCTTAACAGCTTGTCCTCTTCATCACCGCCAAGAATTTCTCTGAAATAGGGCAATGGTGTAAGGGTAGCAGAAAACAATATAGCTGACCTACCTCGGCGGAGGGCATCTCGCAGGAGCTGGGATGGATCAAGGCAGAATAGCTTAACCTTAATGTCCTTTTGTTCCTTTTCTATATAGGTAACATAGCGCTCATCATAAAATTCTGCGATTCGTAGGAACGTATGGCAGGAAAAATACAGCTCCAGCAGCTCTTCATAGCCTTCTTGGCTTTCATTTTTGGTCAGCCATTCTTCGGCCTCCTTTAGAAACTTGTGCAAAGGAGGATACAAATCTTTTGGATTGTCCTTGTGAATGGGCTGATTTTCTTCCTCTAGATGCTTTTTATACACAAGCATGCTCTTGTTAAGTTGATGCAAGGCCTTCGCAATGACAGGGACCTTTGTTTGGAAAACCCTCTTTAATTCTAAGAAGGGCCGCTTATATAGTTGGGCAGAAAACATCTCTCGCGCCCGATCTACCAGATTATGGGCTTCATCTACCAAAAATGTATAATCTCCCCCCTCCTCCGCAAAAAAACGCTTAAGATATACCCTTGGATCAAAGGCATAATTATAATCACATACAACAGCATCGGCCCACAGGGTTAGATCCAGTGAAAATTCAAAGGGGCATATATGGTACTCCTTTGCATAATATTCGATTTTTTCCCGGGTAAGAAGATCCTCATGATTCAGGATGGCCCTTAGGGCGTCGTTAACCCGATCAAAATGGCCTCGGGCGTATTCGCACTGTTCAGGATTACAGGCAGCCTCCTCTAAGAAACAAATCTTATCCTTAGCGGTCAAGGTAACAGATTTGAAAAGAAGTCCCTGATCATGCATTTTTAGAAAGGCTTCTTCTGCCACTTGACGGGTTATGGTTTTGGCTGTAAGGTAAAAGATTTTAGCGGTATGGCCTTCCCCTAGAGCCTTGATGGTAGGGAAAAGGGTAGATATGGTTTTACCGATGCCTGTGGGGGCCTGGGCAAAAAGTTTCTTGCCATCTACCACCGTACGATATACGGCTTTGGCAAAATTCCGCTGACCCTTTCGATAGGTTTCGAAGGGAAATATAAGGGCTTGGATAGATGCATCCCTTTTGATTTGCCAATCATGGGTAAAGCTGGCCCAAGTAAAATATTGAGCAACCAAATCATCGAAGAACTGCTTTAACGCTTGGAGAGAGTAGGTTTTTCTAATATATTTAACTTCTTCCGTATCCAACTGGTAGTAAGTAAGCTGCACATCGATCTCAGTAAAACCATGTTCTTGGCCATAGATGAATGCATAGCATTTGGCTTGACCCCAGTGGAGGTGGTTATAGGCTTCATCAATAAGATCCAGGGACTGGGTCGTACTTTTGATTTCATCGACGATGGTCCGACCATCCTCTTGAAGAATACCATCAGCCCGCCCCTCTACGGTAAGGGAAAGATCCTGGTATGGAACCGAATAACGAAGGGTTACTTCCGGGGTATAGTTTTCTCCATAGGATTTTTGCACCTTATGATGGGCTTTGGTGCCCTCCACGGCACGGCTGCTTCCCATAAAGCGGGAATCCAAGTCACCGCTGCGGAGCACAAACTCTATGAGATTACGAACAGATATTTTTATTTCATTTCTTTTATCCATGGGCAGTGCCTGCCTTTTCTAAATATATTCCTAAGATACAATATAATTGATCTAAAGTAAATAGAAAGGGCGTCAACTGGAGTGTTTCTTACCAGTGACAGCCCTTTGCTTGTTTTATATAAGGATTTAAACCTTTGGAATATTTCTACCGTAGAAGATTTCATCCATTTCTTTCTTTAATCTTTTCTTAATTTTTTTCTTCTCACCTGGCTGAATGTCTTTCTTGGTGATACCAAATAGATAGTTATCTAGATCAAATTCCTTCAAGATACATTTTGTATGAAATATGTTCTCTTGGTATACATTCACATCGATCATATGATAGCGATCCTTAAAATCACCACCCATATAATTTTGAATAGAATTAATCTTATGGTCGATGAAGAATTTCTTGCCTGTAATATCCCTTGTAAAGCCCCTGACCCTATAATCGATGGTCATGATATCCGCATCGAAGCTATGAATCAGATAGTTCAATGCCTTAAGAGGGGAGATATGACCACAGGTGGAAACATCGATATCTGCTCGGAAGGTACTGATGCCTTCATCGGGATGATATTCTGGATAAGTATGAACGGTTATATGACTCTTGTCCAAGTGTGCAACAACCACATCTGGGAGAGGACCTGGTGATTCATTGTCGGAGGCATGTTCTAAATTCTCATTCACAGGACCTTCAGATACTAATATGGTAACACTTGCCCCTTGAGGATCATAATCCTGCTTTGCAATATTTAGTATATTGGCACCGATAATATTGGATAATTATACTGCTCATCAATATATTCGATATAAGCATTGCGATCCTCTGCAGTCTTTGTATAACAGATGTCATACATATTAAAGCTCAGTGTTTTTGTTAGATTATTAAAACCATGGAGTTTTAATTTTTTGATAGATTTAATTTCCATATCTTCCTCCTTACAATGCTTTCTATCCCCATACTTGTACTTCCGTAAAAATGTTTGCGATTATTATTATAACGCTACTATACAAATATATCAAGGGTTATCTATACAGGAATTTTCTTCAATTTCCTCTGAGTTTATTATTAGACTTTCAAATAAGATTTATAAGTCATTACAATAAGAAGAAAGAAAAGTGGTTGTGGATATGAGAGAAAAAAATAAAGTTATCAACAGAAAAAGATATATATCCACATAATATTGTGGGTAACTTTCATTATACACTATATATTGTGATAAGAATGAACAAAAAGGGGTATCCCTTTTCTATTATCTATTCGATCGGAAGATAGACAATGGATAGAGCTGACATACAGCATCGGTACTGGATGAGGGAGCATAAGTCTTTGTCGATGGATCGGGGAATTCAAAGGAATAAACAGAAATGAAATAGAAAAAACTTGTAAAACATGAAAATTTTTAAACCTTGCATTTGATTAGGGGATATGGTATATTTATATATGTTCTCCGAAAAACAAGATATAAGTTAAGATGGAGTGGTGTCCGAGTTGGCTAAGGGGCACGCCTGGAAAGCGTGTAAGGCCGTTAGGCCCCGTGGGTTCGAGTCCCACCCACTCCGCCAATAAAAAAGTTTATAAAGTTTGCCGTGCTAGATGGGGAGGTAGCGGTGTCCTGTAACCTGCAACCCGCTGTAGCAGGATTGAATTCCTATCTGCGGTCTGTTGTTGTTGGGTCTGCCCTGGTTAAGTGGCGAGGAAGACTGGGTCCTGCGCAACGGGAACTTATGAACCCCGTCAGGTCCGGAAGGAAGCAGCGGTAAGTAGGCACTCTCGTGTGCCGCGGGGGCGCTTGGTCTGAGTTAACTGTCCAGGTAACGCCTGTAACAATTTATCAAAGATAGGTGCACGGCTATCCATATAAAAATGACATGTAGAGAGATCTACATGTTTTTTTATTTAATAGGAAAGTTCTACTTTCCTATTAAATAAAAAAACAGGGGTGCAGGGGAAGGTATTCCCATGCCGTAGTCAGAGGGGTGCTCAGGCTGCTTTGCAGCCGTCGAAGGGGTACTAGGTTCCCCTAGTGAAGGCATCGTAAGATGCATTTTTTTATATGTATTGTGCTAGGTCTATGGACCTATGTTTTTAGAAAGTAGCACAAACTGGCGACAAATAATACAGTTATTCAACAACTTATGCTGGTTATGTGCTATAATTATGCTATAAAATTTTCGAAATATTCAACCTGTACTGGGAGGATACATAAATGTTTAAAAGGAACTATAGGTTGCGGCTAATCGCTGTCTTTTTAGTAATAACATCGATTCCTTTATTATTTATGGGTATTATGATGCAAACGGGCTTTCAAAATTACATTATGGATTTATATGATGGAAAGACCCTATATCAATTGGGCAGTGAGATCAATATGGCAGACCAATGGTTTCAGGACAAAGTACAGAATTTAAAAACGATTGGGCAAGCGGTTTCTTTGCTGAATAATGAGTCCCTTTCCCTCGATGAACAGAATAAATACTTAGAGAGCCAACGAAAGCATGTGCCAGAATTTTTTAATATATTTATTACCATGGAGAATGGGCTGAGTCCTGCGGCTTTAGAGAGCAAGCCAGGGATCGATTTCAGAGAGAGACCCTGGTATATACAGGCCAAGGAAAAAAATGACGTGATCATATCAGAGCCCTACGAGGATATTATTACGGGGACACAAGTGATCACTATTTCGCTGCCTATTCAAAACGCTCAGGGCGAGTTTATAGGGGTTATCGGTGGAGACCTAGACCTAACATCCATGAAGGATATGATACATCATATCAATATTTCAGATGAGTCTGGACATGTTGTCTTTGACGATCAAGGCAATATTTTATGGGAGCATCTCCATGGAGAAAACGGAAACATTATAAATAGTAGGGTTTTGGAGAAACTGAGAAATGGGAAAGGTTCCTTCTTGCCTATAGAGCAGGATGGAATGCCTATGATTGCCACCTTTGTGGATTTGCCTACTACAGGCTGGCAAATCGCAGTGTTTGATGATATGGCAGACTATTATGACTACGTGAATCGGATAAAATACGTTTTTTACGGGTTGACAGTAATGACGATTGGGCTAATGGTTCTATGTGTGTTTGTAGCTTCAAAGCAGATTGCCAAACCCATGGTTGAATTAAAGAATGCGGTACAGGATGTGTCCATGGGGAAGTTTGATGTACATATAGAGCGGAAATATCATGATGAAATAGGAGAGGTTATCGGTGCTTTTAATCAAATGTCAGCCACCATTCATCAAAACTATCAAAATTTAACCCAGCAGGCCATGCAGCTGATGGAAGGCAATCAACAGCTCCAGGATATGAATATACAATTAGAGCTTTCCTATGAACAGCTGCAGGAAATGAACATAGAGCTAGAGGCATCCTTTGAACAGCTTCAGGCCACCACGGAACAGCTGAATTATTCTGAACAAAAGTACAGACTTCTGATTGAAAATATAACAGACCTGGTATGGATGATGGATGAAGAGGGGAATACCACTTATATCAATGATTCTGTGGAGCAGATATTGGGATATAAAAAGGAAGAGATATTGGCAAAGCCCATCGAAGCTATTTTGTGTCCATATCATGAGTACGAGAATTGTAGTGATATTATTGGAGAAATAAAAGAGAAGGATTTCGATAATTTAGATCTTTGGATGTTGGACAAAGATCGGGAGAAGCGATATATTATTGAAACTACCACCAGGAGATTGTTTCACGAAGGCCGATTTATTGGTGTTCAAGGTGTAGGCAGGGATGTAACTGAATATGTAAAGATGAAGCAGGAAATCATCAATAGAAATAAAGAACTAACCGTATTCAATGAGTTGAGCCATGCATTGACCAGTTCTATCTCAACCTTGAAGATGGATGTGCTTTTAAGCAATATTGCCAGCAAGGTAGTGGAGCTAATGGAAGATGTGGCCATTTGTACCATTCGACTGGTAGAAAATGATAAAGAACTGGTACTACAGGCATGTGAGGGAGCATTGTCCCATATGATCACACGGGAGGCTATTCTTATAGATCAAGATGGTATGGGCATTGCAGTAAAGGAAAAAAGGACCTTGGCATTGGATGACCTAGAAGGTGGACGTCTGTCACCCTATAACCAACATATTTTAGATACCACAAAAGTAAATGATGTGGTGTTTGTGCCTTTGATCATAAAGGACAATGTGATCGGCGTGATGACGGTTTCCAGCGAGACGAAAATTGGGGAAGGTCATATACATATCCTAAACTCTTTATCCAATCACGCGGCTGTAGCCATCGAGAAGGCTAGGCTGTATGATCAGCTAAAGGAATCATACTTTAAGACCATCAAGGCTTTGGTCATCGCAGTGGAAGCAAAAGACACCTATACCCAGGGACATTCGGCGCGAGTAGCCCATTATGCGGCCTTGATTGGGAAGCACCTAGGATTGACAGAAGCGGAATTAGACGATCTTCAAGTAGCGGGGATTCTTCACGATATTGGGAAGATAGGAATAAAAGAGACGATTCTAACAAAGCCTGGGAAGTTGGATGAAGATGAGTTCCAACAAATTATGGAACATCCAACCATCGGAAAACGCATTTTAGAGCCTATAGGACTTTCTAAGGAAATCATGGATGCTGTGCTGCTTCATCACAAACGATATGACGTATCGGGATATCCGAAAAATATCCATGTGCCAGAGCTGCCGGTTTTTGCAGAGATTATTGGTGTTGCCGATGCTTTGGATGCCATGTTGTCTAAACGATCCTATCGGAAGCCTATGTCCATCGGGGAAGGCATCGTGGAATTGAAACGCTACAGCGGTACGCAGTTTAGTCCGAGGATTGTGGAAGCTGTGGAGACCATTTATCAGATAGATACATATGCCATCCTGGAAATCGGGGAGGTCTAAGTGAGAGACAGCAAAAGCTGTCTTTCGCTTATTGTTAGATTTTTTTGTAAGGTGATGATAAATTCTGTTATAATGGATATGGTTGGACAATAAAAGCTAACCTATGGAAATGAGGGTGAAAAAATGGCATATATGGCCTTATATAGAAGGTGGAGACCCCAGGTTTTTGAAGATGTGGTGGGTCAGGAGCATATTACACAAACTTTGAAAAATCAAATAAAGAACAACAATATTGCCCATGCCTATTTGTTTTGTGGCACAAGGGGAACGGGTAAAACTTCTACAGCCAAGATATTTGCTAGGGCTGTGAATTGCATGGAGCCGATAAACTTTAGTCCATGTAACCAATGTGATACCTGCATGGGAATCCGCAATGAAACCATGATGGACGTCATCGAAATAGATGCGGCCTCCAACAATGGTGTGGATGATATTCGAGAGCTAAGAGAAAATGTAAAATATCCACCTACCAAGGGGAAATACAAAATATATATTATTGATGAGGTTCACATGTTGTCTACAGGGGCCTTTAACGCCCTGTTAAAGACTTTGGAGGAACCCCCCCATTTTGTGATTTTTATATTGGCTACCACAGAACCTCATAAGATTCCCTCCACAATTCTATCACGGTGTCAGCGGTTTGATTTTAAGCGGGTGAAAGAGGCGGACATGGTAGGGAACTTGGCATTTATCTGCAAAGAGATGGGTATTTCTATAGAAGAAAATGCCTTGAAATTGATTGCTAGAAATGCTGATGGTGGGATGAGAGACGCACAAAGCCTCTTAGATCAATGTATTGCTTATACCCAGGGAACCATCCGCTACGATGATGTGATCAATGTGTTGGGTACGGTGAACGATACATTTATCTTTGAGCTTGTAGACCACATTGCAGCAGGGGATGCCAGGTCAGCCATGGAAGCGGTGGAGCGTTTGGTGACGGCAGGAAAGGACATTCATCAATTTATCAAGGATTTGATTCAGCATTACAGAAATCTTATGATGACAAAGGTGGCTGAAAATCTAGAAGGCATTGTGAATCTTTCAAAGGAAAGCATTGAGCGATTGAAGAACCAAGGGAAACAGCTGGAGAATCATTCTATTATCCGTGCCATCCGTGTGATGTCTGAGACCGATGTGGATGCCAAGTGGTCTACCCAGCCCCGTATTCTCTTAGAGGTTGCCATCATTAAGATGTGTCAGCCTGCTTATGATCAATCCGTGGAAGGATTAGTGGATCGAATCCATGCTTTGGAGAAGCGCATTCAATCGGGGAATATAAAAGTTCAGTATGTGGAGGGTCAAAAGGAGAAAGACACCCTAGGAAAGGTCCAGGAAAAGGTCAATGAAGAGGACCAGGAAAATACAAAGCCAATGCCAGAGCTGCCTGTCAAGCCCGTTAATTTTGAAGCCCTAGAGCGGGTGTGGGATGCTGTGCTAAAGGAGATTCGAAAGAGAAAAATTTCTGTTCATGCTGTATTGATGGAAGGAAGGCCTGTGGGAGTAGAAAAAAATTCCCTTCTTATTGCTTTCAAAGATGGTTATGGATTTCATAAGGAAGCCGCAGGAAACAGTCCGAATAAGGAGTTTATCGAAGGGGTTATTGGTGAGGTATTAGGGCAGAAGATTAGTATTAAGTGTGTGATGGAGGACGAAGTATCAAGCCTTTCCACGGCAGCCAAGGAAATATCCGCGTCCCAGGAGGATTTGGAACTGCAGAAAATTATCGAATTATTTGGAGCCGATTTGGTGGAAGTGGTGAAAGATTGATTTTTGAATGATGACTATTGTATGATATAATAGGGATAAAATGGATACACTGTTATCATGAAACATAAGAATGGAGGAAAAGAAATGGCAAAGGGAAAATTTCCAGGGGGCATGCCTGGTAATATGAATAATATGTTAAAGCAAGTGCAAAAGATGCAAAAGCAGATGGAGGAACTTCAGGAAGAACTGAATCAGAGAGAAGTGGAGGCCAGTGTTGGCGGTGGTGCCGTGGAAGTAAAAGCCAACGGAAAGAAGGAAATTTTAGCTGTTACAATTAAACCTGAGGTTGTAGACCCTGATGACATCGAAATGCTTCAGGATCTAATCATTGCAGCTGCAAATGAAGCTTTAAGAAAAGCTGACGAGATGGTAACAAGAGAGATGGGAAAAGTTACAGGTGGAATGAGTATGCCAGGACTGTTTTAGTGCATCGGCCGAACCCCTTGGGGTTCGGCTTTAAATATATGTATGATACATTGAGGTGAGATGATGAACCATTATGCAGGCCCCATAGCCAGGTTAATAGAAGAGTTTTCAAAACTCCCGGGCGTAGGGAGAAAGAGTGCCCAACGATTGGCTTTTCATGTGTTGAATATGAAGGAAGCCGATGTAGAAAGCCTTTCAGAAGCCATTGTGGAAGCAAAACGAGGCACCAAGTATTGTTCTGAATGTGCCAATATCACAGATATTGATCCTTGCATCATTTGTAGGAATGAGCAAAGGGAAAAAGAAGTTATATGTGTGGTTGAGGACCCAAGAGACGTGGCCGCCATGGAAAGAGTCAGAGAATTTAAGGGTGTTTATCATGTACTTCATGGTGCCATATCGCCCATGGAGGGGATAGGCCCAGAGGATATTAAGATTCGGGAGCTGCTAATCCGTATTCAAAATGGCCATGTGGAAGAGCTGATTATGGCTACGAATCCAACCATCGAAGGAGAAGCCACAGCCATGTATATCTCAAAGCTTGTGAAACCTATGGGAATCCGAGTTACAAGAATCGCCCATGGTATCCCTGTTGGGGGAGACTTGGAGTATGCCGATGAAGTAACCTTGTCTAAGGCGTTAGAAGGTAGAAGAGAACTGTAGATATGATGCAGGAAAGTTTTAAAAGGAATCATGGTTGGGAGGGTTGTCCTCCTAGACCATGATTTTTTATGTCATAAAAAGCATGGGAGAACTTCCTAAATATGGATGATGGAATATGGATGATTTGTATCTTTTTGTGACCTAAACGAATCTTAGTTGTCGTATACTCTTTGATAAGGGATATGGGAGTGGATGGCCAAATGAAAAGCATTCGACAAATATTGACAATATTGTCGATGTAACATATCATGTAAGCAATGGATTTAGAAGAGAAATTTGTTTAAGATGCAGATCTAGCAAGCATAGCTTCGATTTGAAGGAAGAGACACTTTTAGCACTGAACCTGGTTTTGGATGAATTTTATTCATAAAGGGAGCGAAAAAATATGTTAAGTGATTTGATAATAAATGCTGCTGTGTTGGTGGCGTTTATAAGTATAGGAAATCAAATCTTTAGAGACAGCGAATTGAATGAAACATCACCGCTTTTATCAAGGATTATTGCTGGCGGTATCAGTGGTGTCTTAGGTATACTACTCATATTCTATGGATTAAATATTACAAACAAAGTAATCATTGACTTTAGAAATATAGCTATCATTATTGCAGGAACCTTGGGAGGGCCCATATCTATCGGTGTGGCTGCATTCATCATAGGAATGTTTAGGGTGATTTATTATGGTATTAGTGATTCCTCTATTGCAGCCTTAATCGTTACATTTTTGATGGATATAGGTGTCTCTGCCATATTCCGCAGGTCTATTACCATAGGGAAAAAATGGTCCATATCGGTAGTATATTGTACGGTCATCAGCTTGATCGCCATCGTCATACTGTTATGGCGTGATACAGCATTATTGCCTGGAGTGACACTGGCCTATGTGGGCGGGACAGCTATGGTTTCTGTGGTCATATATAAATATATGGCGTATCTTCATGGGGTTACCCAGTCATTTAAGAGACTTAAGGAAGAGGCGTTCAAAGATCATTTAACAGGACTTAATAATGTAAGACAATTTGATAGAGTCTTTCAACAGATTATGGAGAGATCCATTGGTGATCAAAAAGTGTTTTCTTTGCTGTTTATCGATATTGATTTCTTTAAGAAGGTCAATGATACCTATGGTCACCATGAAGGGGATCGCGTGTTAAGAGAATTAGGAAAGATTTTGACTCATGGGTGTAGGGCGTGTGACATGGTTTCTCGGAATGGAGGAGAAGAATTCTCCATATTGCTCCAAGATTGTTCAATAGACCAAGCCTATGAAACAGCAGAACGTATCCGGAAACAAGTGGAAGCCTATTCTTTCAGGTTATCCGATGGAAAGGAAATAAAAATTACCATATCCATAGGTATCTCCACGTATCCGGAAAATGTGAAGGATTTAAGTAAAATCATCGAGAAAGCTGACAATGCCCTATATGAAGCCAAGCGAACAGGAAGAAATAAGATTATTTTTCAAGGACAATGATAAGAAAATGATAACTATAAAACATGGTTCAAAAGGATATCCTTTTGAACCATGTTTTACTTTTGAAAAAATATTTCTAACAAGTATTAAGACAAAAGGGAAGTGGAGATTGGACAAGGGTAGGGGATGTTCTGAATTTGCTTTGGGTCTCATAAAATTTAATAAATCATTCATATGGAGAGGGATGCATAGAAGCTGGGTATAAAAAAATAACGCATTTCACAGAAATTTTATAAATCATTAATTCCCTATTAATATTCCTTTCATATAATGATAACAAGCAGGAAAATAACTCGATAAGAGGAAAGGACGGTGAAGACCTCGATTCCCATAATCGAGGGCTCTATGCACAAAATGTTTGTACTGGATACTAGTGTCTTGCTACATGACCCGAGAAGTCTCTATGCTTTTGGAGACAATGATGTAGTTATTCCTGCAGTGGTAATAGAAGAGGTTGATGGAAAGAAAAACCATCAAGATATGGTGGGCAGAAACGCCCGAGAAATTGCTAGGGAGCTAGATCGTTTAAAGGAATTAGGCAGTCTATGTAAGGGAATTCAATTGCCAAATGGAGGTATACTCCGGGTAGAGATCAATCATAAAAGCTTGAGTGGATTTCGAGAATATTTCCATGAAATAAATAATGATAACAGAATCTTAGCGGTGGCACTAAACCTTTATAAAGAAGAGGCCATAAAAGAAGATAAAAACCAGGTGGTCTTGGTCAGCAAAGATGCCATCATGCGAATTAAGGCCGACAGCCTCAACATCATGACCCAGGATTACCTACATGACAAGATTGAATATGCAGAGGAGGAATACCAAGGAATTCTGACGGTGAGCGTTGACCCCGATGTCATTGACCGTGTGTATCGGTTGGGTGTTGTGGATGAGGGAGAGTTAGAAGAAGTTTCAGCCAACTATCATATACATCCTCACCAGTTTGTGATTTTAAGAGATAGCTATGGAAGCTCTAAATCAGCGATATTGAGATATGATGTGGTAATGAAAAAATTTCATCCCTTGCGGAAAGGGGAGGAGTCTTACTGGGGTATCAAGGGAAGAAATGCCGAGCAACGGATGGCATTGGAGCTGCTGTTAGATGACAACATTCGATTGGTTACCCTTACTGGGAGGGCAGGCACAGGGAAAACACTGCTATCCCTTGTGGCTGGTTTGGTAAAGGTGCAGGATGAGAGAGTATATCAAAAGTTGTTAATCACGAAGCCTGTTGTGCCTGTAGGAAGGGATATCGGATTCTTACCAGGCGATAAGGATGAAAAGCTTAGACCCTGGGTACAGCCCATTTACGACAATCTCGAATTTTTGTTGGATGCCAAGCACATTACAGATATAAAGAACACATTGGTAGGATTAAAGAATATTGAAATTGAAGCCATGACCTATATTCGAGGAAGAAGTATTCCTAACCAATTCATTATTATTGATGAAGCACAGAATTTAACAAAGCATGAGGTGAAAACCATCATTACGAGGGTTGGAGAGGGTAGTAAGATCATTTTAATGGGTGATACAGAGCAAATTGATCACCCATATCTGGATTCTCAGTGTAATGGTTTAACCTATGTGGTGAATAAGTTTAAGGATGTAGGCATTGCTGGACACGTGACATTTAAGAAGGTAGAGCGCTCTGCGCTGGCACAACTAGCTGCAGAATTATTATAAAAGAATAACCTGCCGATTTTTGGCAGGTTATTTTTAAAAAAGATCTGCATACGGTGGGCCATATTTGAGGAATTTTATGTATAGGATCTCCACAATCTGGTAAAGCTACAAATACAAAGTATGATTGAGGGGGATTAGGAATGAATGGTTTAACAAACTTTGGAAGAAAAAGTGGAAAAACTGAGGGGAACTTCAAAGAAATGTTAAGCAATTTCTACTCAAGGGTAATTGTAGGCGAAGATATGCGAACGGATGAAGATAAAATGTTAGAACACATCCGACAAGCCCATGATGATTGGAGGAATGCAGAGTCTTATTTTCAAACGGTAACAGACCCTGATCTGATTGACTATGCAATCTATAGAGTAGAAGCTGCTAGAACAAGGTATACATACCTCATGAAGCTAGCGAGGGAAATGGGTGTAAGAAGCAACTTTCAATAGGATACAGCAATCATTATTTTATATGGATTTATACAGACCAGAGAAGAGTCTTCCTTCTAGGGTCTGTTTTTTATTTTAATTATTAAAAAGTTATATTCGTTGTACAAGGGCTATATAATTACTATAGGGAGTATGCTTAAGGGGGATTATATAATGAATGGTTTAATACACTTTCGAAGAAAAAGTGGAAGAGCTAAAAGAAATTTCAAGGAAATCTTAAGCAACTTTTACGCTAGGGTAATTGTGGGAGAAGATATGCGCACCGATGAAGAAAAAATGCTTGAAAACATCCGCCAGGCCCATGATGATTGGAGAAATGCAGAGGCTTATTTTCAAATGGTAACAGATCCAGATCTTATCGACTATGCAATCTACAGATTAGAGGCTGCTAAAATAAAATATACGTACCTCATGAAGCTAGCGAGGGAATTGGGGCTAAGAGGAATCTTATGATAGGAGAGGGCATCATTATTTTATAAAGGTTTTGTTCAGACCTAACGAGAGCCTTCCTTCTTAAGGTTGTTTTGTTGCTGAAAAGAGAATAAAACAGTTATATTATGGGTACAAAGCCTATATAATTATTATAAAGAAAACGGAATCTAAATAATTGGGAGTGACAGTGTATGGGAATGGGGATTGAACTGAATATTATATTGGCCTATGCCTTTGGGTTGATTCTGCTTTACATTGCTGGATATATATTGCTGGTACCGATCAAAATCATCATTAAGCTGGTCTACAATGGAATCATCGGTGGGATCTTATTATTTATATTAAATCTAATTGGTGGTTTCTTCGGTTTTGGTGTTGCCATTAATCCTGTAACAGCTCTAGTGGCAGGATTTTTAGGGGTTCCGGGTGTTCTTTTGATGCTAGGACTCCAGTACTTATTATAGATGTAGATTATAGAATGAAAAATTGAAATTCATCTAAAAAAAAGCATCATTTTTGAGAAGAAAAAAACCTCATTTTAAGTGCGAGTAGTGTGCTAAAATGGGGTTTTTTATTGGAAATTTTATATTGTAGAAATATTCAGTCTGCAGGGAAGATTATACAGACTGTCATGCAGTCGTCAAAATTTATTTAAATCAGCAAAAATCAAAGAAAATTGAATGTATGATTGTATACAGTATTAGGTTGACACCCATTTTACCTTCTGTTATACTAATTTTTAAGAGCTGTAACAGCATAGTATAGCCAAAAACTATGCAAGATATACATACTGTTACAGTCGAATTGTTCTACTGTACTAATACAGGCTGAACGATAAGAGGCTGTACTAATACAGGACTCTGCAAAAAAGTATTTGATTTTTCAATATGTTACCAGCATATTGAAAAGGTTTTCCCTGAAAGGGGATTTTTCTAATCCTTCATAAGGAAACCCAAAAAAAGGATATTTCTATGCATTCATATGGAAGACAAAACATCTATATTTATTTAAAGGAGGATACAAAATGGCAAAGAAAATGAAAACCATGGATGGCAACACCGCTGCAGCATATGTATCATATGCATTTACAGACGTAGCAGCGATCTATCCGATCACACCTTCATCAAACATGGCACAATTCGTAGATGAGTGGGCAGCCCATGGGCAAAAGAACATTTTTGGACAGGAAGTACAAGTAACTGAAATGCAATCTGAGGCAGGAGCAGCGGGCGCCGTACACGGTTCATTGGCTGCAGGTGCACTAACCACTACTTTTACAGCATCTCAGGGATTACTTCTAATGATTCCGAATATGTACAAAATTGCTGGTGAATTGTTACCAGGGGTATTCCACGTAAGTGCCCGTGCTGTAGCAGGACATGCGCTTTCAATCTTCGGTGACCATTCAGACGTAATGGCAACAAGACAAACAGGTTTTGCATTACTAGCTTCTGGTAGCGTGCAGGAAGTTATGGATCTTGGTGGTGTTGCTCACTTAACTGCAATCAAGTCAAGAGTACCATTCCTACACTTCTTTGATGGATTTAGAACTTCCCATGAAGTCCAAAAAATCGAAGTTATCGATTATGCTGATTTCGAAAGATTAGTAGATAAAGAAGCATTACAAGATTTTAGAAATAACTCATTAAGCCCGAACAATCCTGTAACAAGGGGTACTGCACAAAACCCAGATATCTTCTTCCAAGCAAAGGAAGCATCCAATAGATTCTATGATGCTATACCAGATATGGTTGCAGATTATATGACAGAGATCAGCAAGTTGACAGGAAGAGAATATAAGCCTTTTAACTATGTGGGAGCACCAGATGCTGAAAATATCATCATCGCAATGGGTTCTGCTACAGAAGCGGCTGAAGAAGTGGTAGAGTACTTAACTGCTAAGGGAGAAAAAGTAGGTTTAGTAAAGGTTCATTTATATAGACCATTCTCTCCAAAATATTTCTTTGATGTATTGCCAAAAACAGTGAAGAAGATCGCTGTATTAGATAGATGTAAGGAGCCAGGTTCAATTGGTGAGCCATTATACCTTGATGTGCGTTCATTGTTCTATAACATGGAAAATGCACCATTGATCGTTGGCGGAAGATATGGATTAGGATCAAAAGATGTAACACCTTCACAAATCAAAGCTGTATATGACAACTTGAAGTCAGATGCGCCTAAGAATGCATTTACAGTAGGTATCATTGATGACGTAACAAATACGCACCTTGAAATCAAGGATATCGTAAAGACTGGTCCAGCTGGCGTAAGAAGATGTAAGTTCTGGGGATTAGGTTCTGACGGTACAGTAGGAGCAAATAAAGATGCCATCAAGATCATCGGTGACGAGACAGATCTTTATGCTCAAGGATATTTCTCCTATGACTCCAAGAAATCTGGCGGGGTTACAATTTCCCACTTAAGATTTGGTAAGAAGCCAATCAAGTCAACATACCTGATTGATGAAGCTGACTTTATTTCCTGCTCAAACCAAGCTTACGTAAATCAATATGATTTATTAAAAGGCTTAAAAGATGGTGGTACTTTCCTATTAAACTGTAAGTGGACACCTGCAGAATTAGAAGAGAAGCTGCCAGTGAGTATGAAGAAATACATTGCTGAGAAAAATATCAGTTTCTATACAATCAATGCAACAGATATTGCAGATGAAATTGGCCTAGGAAATAGAACAAACATGATTATGCAATCTGCATTCTTTAAGTTAGCAGACGTTATTCCATTGGAAGAAGCTGTAGGGTACCTAAAAGATGCAGTTGTGAAGTCCTATGGTAGAAAAGGTGATACCATCGTTGAAATGAACCAAGCAGCAGTAGATAAAGGTATCGATGCACTGGTGAAGATCGATGTGCCAGCTTCTTGGGCAAATGTTGCTGAGGACGAAGCAGCTGCAACCATCGAAGCACCAGATTTCATCAAAAACGTATTGATTCCAATGAACAGACAAGAGGGAGACTCACTTCCTGTAAGTACTTTTGTTGGAAGAGAAGACGGCCACTTCCCAATGGGAACTTCTGCATATGAGAAGCGTGGTATTGCAGTAAACGTGCCAGAATGGCAAATAGATAAGTGTATTCAATGTAACCAATGTTCATTTGTTTGTCCACATGCAGCCATCAGACCAATCCTTGTAAATGGGGATGAAATGAAGAGCGCACCAGAAGGCTTTAAGACATTAAAGGCAATGGGTAAGGGCTTTGAAGGTCTTGAGTACCGTATGCAGGTAAGTACACTGGATTGTACAGGATGTGGAAACTGCGCAGACATCTGTCCTGCAAAGGAAAGCGCATTGGTAATGAAGCCTATCGAGACACAAGTAGATGTGGAAGTTCCAAACTGGAACTACTCTACAACGGTTAAGATCAAAGACGATTTAATGCCGCTTACTACATTAAAAGGCAGCCAGTTTGCACAGCCGCTTCTTGAGTTCTCTGGTGCTTGTGCAGGTTGTGGTGAAACACCATACGCAAAAGTTATTACTCAATTATATGGTGATAGAATGATGATTGCCAACGCTACTGGATGTTCATCCATCTGGGGAGCTTCAGCACCTGCAACACCATACTGTAAGAATCAAGAAGGCAAAGGTCCAGCTTGGGCAAACTCATTATTCGAGGACAACGCAGAGTATGGATACGGTATGGCCCTTGCAGTGAAGCAAATGAGAAATAGACTACAAGCAATTATGAGTGAAATCGTAACATTAGATATCCCTGCTGATGCAAAAGAAGTATTTGAAGCTTGGTTAGCAGGAAAAGAAGATGCGGATGCTTCTAAGGCAGCTACTGCAAAAATCCTTGCTATTCTTGATGCGAATACCATCGAGGATGCAAGAGCAAAAGAAATCCTTGCTGAAATCAACGAGAAGAAAGACTACCTCATCAAGAGATCTGTATGGATCGTTGGTGGTGACGGTTGGGCTCTTGATATCGGTTACGGTGGACTTGACCATGTATTGGCATCTGGTGAGAATGTAAACGTACTTGTATTTGATACAGAGGTTTACTCCAACACAGGTGGTCAGTCATCTAAATCTACACCAACTGCTGCTGTAGCGCAATTTGCTGCATCCGGTAAGAAGGTGAAGAAAAAGGATCTTGGTATGATCGCAGCAACATATGGCTATGTATACGTGGCACAGGTTGCAATGGGCGCAGACAAGAACCAATTCTTAAAGGCATTAATTGAAGCGGAGAAGTATGATGGACCATCTCTAATCATCGCTTACGCTCCATGTATTGCCCACGGTATCAAGGAAGGTATGGGACGTACACAAGCCAACTCCAAGCAAGCGGTTGAAGCTGGATACTGGCATTTATACAGATACAACCCAATGCTGAAGGAAGAAGGAAAGAATCCATTTGTATTGGATTCCAAAGAGCCTACAGCTAGCTTCCAAGACTTCTTAAAAGGCCAAGTAAGATACACTACATTGGAGAACCAGTTCCCAGAAATAGCAGAAGAACTGTTCGCTAAGGCTGAAAGAGAAGCAAAAGAAAAGTATGAAGGCTACAAGAAGTTAGCTCAATAATAAAACCTCAAAAGCGAGTGGAGACGTCTACTCGCTTTTTATGTTGATGAATAAAATTAATTTCCTAAATTTGGGCAAAAATATTTGAAAAATTTGAAATAATCTGATTTAATAGTAGTATAGGCATTATATCAAGGAACAAAGGGGGAATCATCAAGATGGAAAGGCCTGTACTAAATGTGGTGGAAAGAAAAGAAGCTGGGAAGAATCCATTGAAGAGTATTAGAAATGAAGGATTTGTGCCTGGGGTGATTTATGGACACAACAAGGAAAACAGAAACGTAGGGATCGACAAAAGAGAATTGGACAGAGTGCTTACAAAGTATGGTGTTGGATCTAGTGTAGAATTAAGCGTGGACGAAGGAATGAAACCTGCCATCATAAAGGATATTCATCGTCATGTTACAAAGCAGCATGTATTGCATATAGACCTCCAAGAGCTAGACTACAATGAAAAAGTAAGAGTAAAGATTCCGGTTCATCTGTTGAACAAACAAGCGGTAGAGTCCAGTGTTTCTGTTGTTCAACAGCAGGTTGCAGAGCTAGAAATTCAAGCGTTCCCTCAGTATTTGCCCCAAAGCATTGACGTAGACGTATCAACCATGAAATTTGGAGAGCCATTAAAGATTGCCGAATTGGCAGTGTACAAAGATGAAAATGTTCAGGTGCTTCACGATGCAGAAGAAATCGTTGCATTAATAACCACAGCATCTAAGGTAGAGGCCGCGGCTGCTACGGAGACAGAAGAAGATAAGTTGAGAAAACTATATTAAAAGTTACGAAGGGGTATAGCTGAGGCTGTACTCTTTTTTATTCTATCCTTCCAAAGAGATATATCTTATGTCATTTCCTATGTATTAGAAAAAAACAAATTGGACATAATGACTACTAGATTTGATCACAGGAGGGATTCGTATGTTTAAATCAAGTATGCATGCAGATCTAAGAAACGAGGTTGGTTCCAACGCTTGCCATAGAGTAAGAAATAGTGGACATATCCCAGGCGTAGTATATGGACATCATGTGGCTACAAGACTGATCGAGGTTGACCAAAAAAAGATAGATGGCATAGTAAGAAGTCATGGTACAAATGTACTTTTAAGTCTAGACATGGATGGAAGAGATTCTACTGTAATCATCAAAGAGCTACAAAGGCATCCTATTACCCACCATATTATGCACGTAGACTTCCAGGAGGTATCTCATGATGAGAAAATACATACTACAGTACCGATTATTCTAAGGGGTAGGGAGAAGGTAGAATCGAAGAACAGCGTGGTACAGCATCAATTGAGAGAATTGCATATTGAGTGTCTGCCTCAACATGTTCCAAATAGCATTGAACTGGATATCACGATGCTTTCGCCGAATCACCCGCTGCGAATCGCAGATATGGAGTTTAGCACGGAGCTGACCGTCCTGAATGAACCAAATGAAGTGATTGCCTCCCTCACAAGGGCCGAAAGAGTCATAGATGACCCAGGTGAAGGAGAAGACCTACTAAATAAAGTATTGGGCACGAACACAGAAATAAAGTAAGATGAGCAAGCGAAAAGCTTGCTCCTTCTATTTAATAATATTAGAATAGCTATCCATAAACTGGATGTCCCCAATATATTGACTTACCATGGCATATATGGTATATTTATTTTCGCCCCTGATATAAGGGGTGAGAGACAAGGGGTAGGAAATATTACCAGTTGATTTGAGACAAGAAAGATGATATGATATATTTTGTCGTCACGTAAGACAAGATGATAAAAAATGCCAGTGAAAACGTGTTGACATAATGCAAGAAAAGTGATATAGTATTAAGAGTCGGCGGCACACGCTGACAGCGATTGAAATAAGCTTTGGTCTTTGAAAACTACACAGTGTAAGAATTAAGCCAGCATATATATTGGTTAGCAGTTAGCCGTTAGCGGTTAGCAGCGAAACCACCCAGAAATTT
>NZ_JARBTM010000010.1 GCF_029240175.1 Anaerosolibacter sp. | reverse complement strand
GGTAAAGAAATTCTACATATTCTTTTCAGTAATGATGATGTGATAGAAAAGTTCTTTATAGAAACAAAGCCTCAAATCTTTTTGTATTGCGGCAAAGCAGGATGTTAATAGTAATACGTAATTGTAGAGAGATGCGGCATAAATGCCGCAGATCAAGATCGAGATCAAGATTGAAACCCGCGCCCCTACCGTCTTTACTCGATCTCAATCTTGATCTGGACCTATGTGACATTTGTGTCGCATCAATTTATCCTTTGCGGCATAACCTTAGAATGATATTTAAGCAATTATAGATTTAACAAGATGGAGGTAAATTCATGATCATGATATGGAATCAAAAAGAAGTTTTTGTAGGGCAATCCGTACAGCGGTTTGGTAAAGTGTGTGAAATACTCGCTACCAATAATATTCCATATAAACATAAGATCGTCAATAATAGCGGTGTACCTATGCTTGGATCAGGAAGGGTGAGAACGGGTAATTCTAGTCAAACATCGGAGTACTCATTCTTATATTACGTTTATGTGCATAAAAGGGATTATGATACTGCTTATGGAATATTGCTTAATTTATAATTTTCAATTACTTAGTATACTTCATTAAGGAGGAATAGAATTGAACTTATCAAATTATCATATGCACTGTGATTTCTGTGACGGCATTGGGGAGGCAAGGGATTATGTCGAAGAAGCCATAAAAAAGGGTTTTAAAGTCATTGGATTTTCAAGTCATGCACCTATTCCCTTTGATAGTGTATGGACGATGCAGGAAGAAAATGTAGTCAAGTATCTTGATACGATTCGTAAGTTAGAGATAGAATATAAAGATCGAATCGAAATATATACTGGTTTGGAGATAGACTATTTTGACGGGGATGTCAGAGATATATTTAATCTCTATGATATTGATTATCACATTGGTTCCGTGCACTTTTTCAGTGATCATTGCAACGATACCTACTATAGCGTAGATGGCAGTGATGACGATTTCAAAAGAACATTGAATGAATATTTTGATGGAGATATAAAGAGGTTGGTATGCGCTTATTATAAACAGTTAATCAAAATGATTGAGCTGCATCAGCCTGATGTTCTTGGGCATCTTGATGTGGTAAAGAAAAATAATGGCGATGGAAGATATTTTTCTGAACAGGAACAGTGGTATATTGATCAAGTGGATATATTGCTAGATGTTGTAAAGCAGTATGGGACAATTGTAGAAGTAAATACAGGGGGCATTACTAGAGGCTATATAAAGGAACCCTACCCAAGTAAATGGATTCTCAAAGCATGTAAAGAGAAAGGCATAGATGTTATGGTTAATTCAGATGCCCATTCTGTAAAGTATATAGATGGATGTTTTGATTTGGCTTATTCATATTTAAAAGAAGTTGGTTATAGGGAAGTTGTGATTTTAAACAATGGTATATGGGAAAAGGTAGGAATATAGCATCATAGAGAGCTTGAACAAAACAATAATTGCGGAG
The DNA here is from genome assembly GCF_029240175.1 of Anaerosolibacter sp. GTDB lineage: Bacteria > Bacillota > Clostridia > Peptostreptococcales > Thermotaleaceae > Anaerosolibacter. The sequence continues at coordinate 97,267 of NZ_JARBTM010000010.1, read as the reverse complement.
AGGAGAATAGCATGAAAATTGAGAGGAACGCAGATATAAATACCACTGAATTAAATGAATTGCTTCAGACCATAGGATGGGCCATAAACCCAGTGGAAAAATTAGATAAAACATTGGCGTTATCTTGGGGATGGATCACAGCACGAGGTGAGGATGGTAAACTGGTTGGCTTTGTTCAGGTTCTCTCTGATGGAATCAAGCATGCATATATTTTGCGATTGCTTGTACATAAAGATTATCAGAGACAGAGAGTTGGAACAAAAATTATGGAGGAATTACTGGCATTTCTCAAAGAAAACAAGTTAAATCCCATACTGATTACTAAGTCAGGAGAAGAGGATTTTTACAATAAATTTGGTCTCTCAAGGGAAAACAATGGTTTCATCTCATTATTTAAATGGGAATAGATTCCAGTAAGGAAGTCGTAATTTGTCTTAGAGCTCCAGTCTGCAGAGCAAAAAACCAATAAAGCTTAAGTAAAAAACACTCGTTTGAGTGTTTTTTACTTATTAACTATTCTGTTTGAACTTCAATTTCAGCTTCTTGCGCACAGGGGCGACGTCTGTCAATTTGATCTGGGAATAGTTGTGGGAAGCTTGAGCAAATAGGCGCAGTCTCAGCAGAAAGTACAGGGAATCCAGTAGATAATACACACAATTGTACTGGAACAATGATTTTTTTCTCGCAAGTTACGCATAATGCGATCAAAAGATTCGCTCTAACTGTTCCGGTCCTTGGATCAATCACGATATCCCTTGAAATGCTGTTGGTTGCCAATCTTGTTTCACAGCTAATATTGCAGAATTCTGTGAATCTTGGCAAGAAAGCTGTATCAATTACAGATGGAAGACACAATTCGAAGAAGTTAGTGAGTAATAGTGGATGTTGCTCTGAACCAATTGGAATGGTTGCACTTAACGTTACTTCACACTCTTTGTCGCAATCATCTGTAAATATGGCATCGATTTCTACGATAACACTTCCAACGATTTCAACATTTTGTGTGCCAAAGATAGGTGTACCTCTTCCTTCTTCATCGCAATCTTGTGTATTTGCATAGACTAATGTTTCGGATGCAGTTCCATCAGGACCGATCACACGTACAGGGTTACCGCAGCCATCTTCCACAACCTCGCCGCCAGAGATTGTTGTTGTGGGGATTGCCCGTAGGTTTCTTGCGTCATTAATGTTTGCAGGGTTAAAGAATTTTCTACAGCGGATGTCTAGTATTCTAATGATTCTTGCACCTTCACCTAGGGATGGAGAAAATACCTGATTTGCTGCAGTCCTTAAGCCTTGAAGATTGAATAAGGCTGCATCATATACCTTTTGAACATAGATAGGTTCATTGACAACTCTTCGAAGAGTGCCATCCCAATCACAGCCGGTAGTACCTCTACAGCATCTATCAGTAATGGAAAGACCTAATACATCATTATTATGGTTGCCTGCCATATGCTTACCTCCTTATCATCAATAATATTTAGAAATATCTATTTCTAATGCCAGTATATTCTATAGGCCGTTTTATGTTACTGCTGTTATGGAATTTGTCATATTTTATAAGTAGTCCGAATATGGTGATATGAAGGGATTAGCTTAAAAATAGGATACTAGGATGGATAAGAGGACGTAAAACCTGATAGGCTATATTATTTTATGAGGTGGTGAGGTTATGGGCTTTGTAAATCAAGCAAGTGTATTAGTAAGTGACAGTTTTGGAAATATATACAGCTTCCTATGGAGTGAAGAAAAAATTGTATTGGTATACTTTGATAAGTCGCTGGGAAACACAGAAAAGACAGTGCTGATTGAGGACTGTTCTTTAGCATTTGATGTGGCCATTGATAAAGATGATACCCTTTATGTGGTCTGTCAAAAGAAAGATGGAAGTATTTTATTACTTGACTACACAAATAGCAGCTGGCACACCAGCACATTGGTTGAGGCAAATCCTACAAAAATACTTAATCTGAATATAACAGCTTATGAAAAGACCGTTCATATTTTATATTGCGTTGCCAGTGGGGAAAGCGATCGACGATATAGAATTTATCATCACCTATATGAGAAACAGACGTGGAGTACCTATGAAGTGGAAGATATAGGACGAAAAGAGGTGCTAAATCCCTTTCAATTGTCTATGGATAAAAATCATTTAATGCTATGTTACTATAATCAAATAGGGAATGAGGAACAAATTTTTTTAAAGTTCTTTGACACGCTGAATAAAAAATGGAGTGCTTCTACCCAGTTGACTTTTGGAACAAATTATAAGATGTATTTAGACATACTCATGACGAATAAAACAAATTTTCATTTGACCTATAGCGAATATGTGGAAGGAAATTTAGTTGTTAGATATGAAGGCTATAAGATAAAAGGAAATCAAATAACAAAAATGACGGAGGAATATGTTTCAAATCCAGCAAATTGTTCTTATCCGACTTTTGTATATAATGATAACAAACTCTGGGTTGTATGGACAGAGTATGATCAAGTAGTCAGCAGTTTTACAATGGATATGGGCAATACATGGAGTGTACCTTATTTATGGAAAGCATCGAAGGAACAGACTTTTGTGCACTATAAATTTTTAAGTAATGATGAAAACTTGAAGAGAAATTATCAGTTAAATTATTCCTTTGGTAGAGAATTTCCTGCTTTTTCTTTTATTGGATTTGGTTCTTTAGATCAAGCGACAGAGATTCCGCTAAAATCAAAAAAAAAAGAAAAGGATGGAAGCCCATCCAATATGATGAGTGAAGAGTTAAGGGGGTTGAAAGATATCTTGGATTCAATGGAGAAAAGACAAGGGAAAGAAGTAAAAGAATCAGTTAAAAATGAAATAAAAAATAATACAACTCAGAATAGTGAAATAGATCAGATAAGATCAGAAGTAAGAAAATTAGAAGAAAGAATTGAGATCATCGAAGAGTATTTAAATAGAAAGCGGAGGGGAATATTATTTGCTCCGAGAAAGTAAATGAGGTTTGCAGCAGGATTACTGCTGCAAATTTTTTATTTAATAGGTAAGTTCTACTTTCCTATTAAATAAAAAATCAGGGGTGCAGGGGAAGTATTCCCATGCCGTAGTCAGAGGGGTGCTCAGGGTGCCGAGCAGCCGTCGAAGGGGAACTAGGTTCCCCTAGCGAAGGCATCGTTAGATGCATTTTTGTAGAAAAATAAAAAAACTCATTTTTTTATTTTGAACTTTGCATGATTTTGTTATAAAATAGAAAGGTATTTGTTATAAAATAGAAAGGTATGTATATTGAAGAGCAAAGGAGAAAAAACGATGAGTGTTTTGACAGTTCAAAATATAAGCCATGGTTTTGGTGATCGTGCCATATTTCAAGATGTATCCTTCAGGCTCTTAAAGGGCGAACATGTAGGATTGATAGGTGCAAATGGTGAGGGAAAATCAACATTTTTAAATATTGTTACTGGAAAGTTGACCCCCGATGAGGGAAAAGTCATCTGGTCTAATCGTGTAAAGGTAGGTTATTTGGATCAGCATACAGTGTTAACGCCTGGAAAGACAATACGAGAGGTTTTACGGGATGCTTTTAAATATTTATTTGAGCTTGAGGAAGAAATGCTCCAAATTGGTGACCGAATGGCAGACGCAGATGAAACGGAACTAGAAAAGCTTCTGGAAGATATGGGAGATATCCAAAATACACTGGAATCTAGCGGATTTTATATGATTGATGCCAAGGTAGAAGAGGTCGGAAATGGATTAGGACTGGGTGCCATTGGTTTTGACAGGGAAGTACAGGATCTTAGTGGTGGGCAGCGTACAAAAGTACTTTTGGCAAAGTTGCTGCTTGAAAAGCCTACGATTTTACTTCTAGATGAGCCTACGAACTATTTAGATGTAGAGCATATTGATTGGTTGACGAGATTTTTACAGGATTATGAAAACAGTTTTGTTCTTATATCCCATGATGTTGAATTCCTAAATAAAGTTGTAAACATCATCTATCATGTGGAGAATAAAGAACTAACAAGGTATGTAGGAAATTACAACGACTTCATGAGACTATACGAAATTAAAAAGGAACAGCAAATCAATGCATTTAATAGACAGCAGCAAGAAATTGCAAAGCTGGAGGATTTTATTGCCCGAAATAAGGCTAGGGTTGCTACGCGTGGAATGGCAAACAGCCGCCAGAAGCGACTGGACAAAATTGAAATAATTGAAAAACCAAGGGAGAAAGCAAAGCCCACATTCTTCTTTAAGGAAGCTAGAACCCCTGGACGATTTATTTTTACAACCAAAGACCTGGTGATTGGATATGATGGACCCTTAACAAAGCCGTTAAATATCAGCTTGGAACGAGGACAGAAGATTGCCATCGTGGGATGTAATGGTCTTGGAAAATCAACCCTGTTAAAAACCTTACTGGGATTCATTACTTCATATGACGGTAGGGTTGAAAAGGGAGATTATGTGATTCCGGGTTACTTTGAGCAGGAATCTAATTATGATAATGATCGCTCTGCCCTAGAAGAGTTGTGGAGTGAGTTTCCTAGCTTTACCCAATTTGAAGTAAGGCAAGCTCTTGCCTTGGCTGGGTTAGGTAACGACCGCATAACCAGTCAGATGAAAGTTCTGAGCGGTGGAGAACAAGCAAAGGTGAGATTGAGTAAGCTGATGCAAAGAGAATGTAACGTCTTGATCCTAGATGAGCCAACGAATCATCTGGATGTGGAGGCAAAAGAGGAATTGAAAAAGGCATTAAAGGATTTTAAAGGAACGGTTTTATTTGTATGCCACGAACCAGAATTTTATCAAGACTGGATTACAGATGTTTGGAATGTGGAAAGCTGGAGCAATAAAATTGTTTAATTGTCATAACAAAGCCTCGAACATTATGCTCGAGGCTTTGTCATGACGATCTAATCATTGGTAATATTAGATTTGATGATGAATTTAGGCTTAAGGGTTAAGAACATTTCGTGATAGTTAAGTTCTTTGAAATTGAAGTTTGAGCATAGCCAAGCATTGGCCTTTGAATCTATAGAAAATGTTAGTATATCAAAATCTAGGTTCTCTACGAATCTAAGAATTACATATAATAGTTCTTTATCTAAGCCTTTTTCCCGAAAAATATGTGGTATATTGAATTCCTTTATGGTAATATGGGAATAATGCTTCGTATAATGATCGTGAAAGCTCAAGGTAATTGTGATATCCCATTGGGAGTGATATGTAAAAGACCATGCGTTTTCTTGTGGATTCGTAAATATCCTACAGGAAAAGACCGTTTTAAATATTCTTTCAAACTGCTTTGATAATGACATGACTTTAAAGGCATTAATTTTTTGATGAACGGGAATTGTTTTGCGTTTCATTTTGTCCGGTATGTTTAGATACATAAATAGACCTCCAATCCTTGTGCTTCAGTATATGAACAATAATAGTACAATATAACTGCTTGTACGAAATCGGATAAAAAATTGGTGAGAGGAGAATAATATTACTATATAACGTGAAATAACGGGTAATCAATAGATAAAAGATATAGAAATTAGGAGAGATGAGAAAATATGGAAATGATAACTTTTAAAGAATTAGGTTTAAGAAATGAAATACTTAAGGCCATCGATGATTTGGGTTTTGAGGAGCCTACACCTATCCAAAAGGCTGCGATTCCAGATATGCTTGAAGGTAAAGATATTGTTGGCCAAGCCCAAACAGGAACAGGTAAAACAGCTGCTTTTGGTATGCCTATACTAAATGCATTGGATGTAAAATCAAGAAATCCTCAGACTTTGATTATGACACCTACAAGGGAACTTGCTATGCAGGTTGCCGATGAAATACGCAAGTTTGCAAAGCATATGCATGGGGTAAAAACCTTAGCTATTTATGGGGGACAACCTATAGAGCGGCAAATAAAGGCATTAAAAGCAGGGGTTCAAATCGTAGTAGGAACGCCAGGAAGACTTTTGGATCATATACGTAGAAAAACAATCAAACTTCAAGATATTCAAATCGTCGTATTAGATGAAGCGGATCAAATGCTAGATATGGGTTTTTTAGAAGATATTGAGAGTATTTTAAACGAAACCCCTGAGAATAGACAAACGGTTCTATTTTCAGCGACTATGCCAAGAGAGATTGAGAATCTAGCGAAAAATTATCAAAAGAGTCCTAAGAAAATAAAGGTTGTTCATCAAGAACTTACAGTTCCGCTTATTGAACAATATTATTTTGAGGTAAAAGAAAAAGATAAGCTTGAAGTTTTATCTAGGCTCTTAGATATGGAAAAGTCGGGTTTATGCGTTATTTTCTGTAGAACAAAAAGAGGTGTAGATGAGTTGGTCGAAAGTCTTCAAAGTAGAGGACATTTCGTAGAAGGTATTCATGGTGACTTGAAGCAAAGTCAAAGAGATCGGGTAATGAAGAAGTTTAGAGAAGGAACCATTGAAGTATTGATTGCAACGGATGTTGCAGCAAGAGGAATAGATGTGGACAACGTGAATTTGGTCATCAATTATGATATCCCTGAAGATATCGAATACTATGTGCACAGAATCGGAAGAACGGGACGCGCTGGAAAAACTGGGATATCCTATACATTTGTAACTGGAAGACAACTCAGTCTTTTGAAGACTATCGAAAGGTTTACTAAGACCAAAATAAAAAGAAAGCCTGTGCCTTCCCTTACTGATATTGCAGAGAGACAAAGGGAGACTTTCTCAAATAGAATTATTAAGACGATACAAGAAGGTCATTTGACTGAATATGCCGGTATCGTAGAGAAATTAACGGAGGAATATAGTTCCATTGATGTTGCAGCTGCTTTGGCCAAGCTTTTGATGGAAAGAGACAAAATTAATATCATGGAAGGCGCTGAAGATCCATTAGAAAACACAGGTGCTTCAGAGGCTGGTATGGCCAGAGTATTTATGAATGTGGGCAAGAGGGATCGTGTAAGGGCTGGAGATATATTAGGTGCTATTGCTAATGAAGCTGGTTTGCCAGGAAATCGTGTAGGTACTATTGATATATTTGATAAGTATACTTTCGTAGAAGTGCCAGTCGAAGAGGCTGACCGAGTTATTAAGCGTATGAACAAAATGCGTATTCGAGGAAAAAAAGTAAATGCAGAGCCGGCTAGCGGCAGATAGAAAGATAGGGGAAAACCCTATCTTTTTTTTCTATTTTTGAATCATTAACATATTGAGTTATTAAAATAAACAAAATTCATCGATAAAAAATTATTCTTTCATATTTGTCCACTTTTCATAATATCTATTAACAAATTGAAACTTAGCGAATATACAAGTGAAGTTGAGAAAAGAATTTCCTATCATTCACTCGTTACCAAAAGTTTCAGTATAATTGGGGAGGGAAGAAGATGAGAAGAAGGATTTATTTAATCGTCCTGGCAGCATTATTGGTGGTAACCTTAGGTGTAGCTGGATGTACCCCTAAGCCTGCACAGGAAAATACCGCAGGACCTGCATCGGCAGAGGTTGTTAAAGTAGGATGGATTGGTTCGTTAACTGGAGATCAGGCAGTATGGGGACAGTGTGAATTGAATACTGTGAAAATGATGTTTGAAGAGATCAATGCTAAGGGAGGCCTTCTAGGAAAACAAGTGGAAGTTATTGGATATGATACCCGCGGTGATGCTGCTGAGGCTGTAAACGCTGTAAAGAGACTGACATCACAAGATAAGGTTGCTGCAATCATTGGACCAAACGCCAGTGGTCAGGCCATAGCTATTTCTTCAGTGTTGGAGGAAATGAAGGTGCCGGATATTGCCACCGTCGCGACAAATCCGAAGGTTACTGTGGTAGATGGCAATGTGAAACCATTTAACTTTAGGGTATGCTTCATAGATCCTTATCAGGGGGCTGTGGCTGCAGGTTATGCTGTAGATGTTCTTAATCTAAAGAAAGCTGCAATTCTATATGATGTGGCAGATGATTACTCTCAAGGATTAACTGAATTCTTCGAAAAAACCTTCGTTGAGAAGGGTGGGGAAATCGTTGCCAAAGAGGCTTTTAAGTCTGGTGATGTAGATTTCAGACCTCAATTAAGTAAGATCAAAGAGGCAAACCCAGAAATCATATTTATGCCATACTTCTTTAAAGAAGTGGCATTAAGTGCCAATCAAGCGAGAGAGTTGGGAATTAATGCAGTGCTTATGGGCGGTGATGGATGGCCTTCTGATGTTTTGATTGAAATGGCAAAGGATGCCATAGAAGGCAGCTATATCGTTAATCATCTTGACTTTAATGACCCAGAGGTGCAGGGGTTCAAAGATGCATATAAAGCGAAATATGGTCTTGCTGTGGAATTGAACGGCTATATGGCATATGATGCTGTTAAATTGTTGGAAGCAGCAGTGAACAAGGCAAATAGTGTAGATCCTATAACTATTAAGGATGCTTTAGAGACTTCAAGTGTAAAAGGGATTACAGGGCAAATAACCATTAGTAAAGATACCCATAATCCAGAAGGAAAGGATGCAGCAATTATTAAAATGGTTAATGGAGAATATGTTTTCCAACAAAAGTATTCAACGAAGTAAGAGGGAGGGCTCAACCCCTCTCTCTTATTCAATAATAAGGGGTGAAGTCAATGACAGCATTTATGCAGCAAATAATCAATGGATTGTCCATAGGCAGTGTCTATGCGTTGATGGCTGTAGGATATTCTTTGGTATATAGCATCATGAACTTTAGCAATTTTGCTCATGGCGGTGTTATCATGATGGGTGCGTATATAGGATTCTTTCTGCTTACAGCTTTTAAACTGCCATTCCTGATAGCTTTTGGGCTTGCAGGCGTAGGTACAGGTGTTTTGGCGCTAGTGATTGAACGAATAGCATATAGTCCTTTGAGAAAAAGAAATGCGCCGTTTTTATATTTTATTATTTCGGCTATGGGTGCTTCTATATTTCTCGAAAATATCGTAGTTGCAACGATTGGGCCTACATTTAAGACATATCCAAGAATATTCTCTCCCGAGCCAATTGCTGTGGGTAACTTGTCCATAGGAAGATTGGACTTGATTATGTGTGTCATCTCGACGATTAGTTTGGCTGCGCTCATCTATGTCATAGAGAAGACAAAGGTAGGCACAGCTATCAGAGCAACTGCTTACAGCGTAAGGGCAAGTGCTCTCATGGGTGTGAATACAGATCAAATTATTATGATCGTGTTTGGTCTAGGTGGTCTTCTCGGAGGGATTGCAGGTGTACTATTCGGTATGAAATATACAGTGTATCCGCAAATAGGGTTTATAACAATGAAATCCTTCATTGCCGCAGTGTTTGGCGGTTTGGGAAGTTTGCCGGGAGCGGTAATAGGCTCAATATTGCTGGGAATTATAGAAACGCTCACCTCGGGGTATATTTCATCGCAATATAGGGATTTGATTGCCTTTGCATTATTAATCTTCATCTTGATTGTTCGACCTATAGGTTTAATGGGAAAAACCACAGAGGATAAGGCATAAGGGGGGAGCACGATGAACTGGTTTTATATTAAAGGTATCTTGATCTTATCGGGTATAAATCTTCTAGCTGTTTTAGGACTTTCATTATTAACAGGATTTACAGGATTATTTTCCTTTGGCCATGCCGGCTTCATGGCGATAGGAGCCTATACAACTGCAGTGATGACGATTCACTTTCACCTGCCATTTATGGTAGCACTTGGAGTTGGAGGTCTGGCTGCAGCCTTGGCCAGCTTAATCATAGGAAAGCTGACACTAAACTTAAAGGGAGACTATTTCTGTATTGCAACTTTAGGGTTAGGGGAGGCTATCCGCCTGATTCTAGATAATGTTCAGTATTTTGGCGGTGCTAGGGGATGGCCGGGTATTCCATTACATACAAGCCTATTAAACGTATTCATTATTGATGTGGTTGGTATTGTCTTTTTAGCATTTCTCATTCGATCACGGCACGGAAGAAATATGATTGCCATTCGGGAGGAAGAACTGGCATCTCAGATTATCGGCATTGACGTTTTCAAATATAAGATGAAGTCATTGATGATTAGTGCCCTTTATGCAGGGGTAGCTGGTGGTTTATATGGGCACTACCTAGGTTTTTTGCAGCCAAAGATGTTCCAGATTATTAAATCAACAGAATTGACGATTATTGTTATTTTCGGAGGTCTGGGCAGTATTTCGGGAAGTGCCTTAGGTGCGGTAATATTAACCGCTTTACCTGAAGCATTAAGAAGTTTTGATAAATGGAGATTGGTAGTCTATGGGGCAGCTGTGATTTTCATCATGATATCTCGACCCCAGGGACTCATGGGAGGATATGAAATCACACCCACGAATATAAAATGCTTTCTCTTCCGATTCGTGAAAAAAGATAAGAAACACCAAGGTATGGGAGGGAGATAAAAAATGAATATACTAGAGTTTAAGAATGTAACAAAAACCTTTGGGGGATTGACAGCCGTAGGCAATGTGAGTTTTGAAGTGGAAAAGGACAGTATATTTGGTCTTATCGGACCTAACGGGGCTGGAAAAACGACTATTTTTAATCTTATTACAGGAATCTATAAGATATCTCAAGGTGAAATCTACTTCAAGGAAGATCCAATCCATGATCTTCAACCCCATAAAATTGCACAGCGCGGAATCACAAGAACCTTTCAGAATATCAGACTGTTTAAGAAGTTAACCACCTATGAGAATATATTGACGGCATGTCATGACAATGCTACCTATGGTATCGTAAATGCTTTGTTAAGAGATCATAAGTTTAAGGGGCAAGAAAAAAAGCTCCATGAAAAAGCCCAGGAGCTCATGGGGATTTTGGGATTGAGCAGCCAAAAAAATATTATCGCGTCCAATTTACCCTATGGCATGCAGCGCAGGCTGGAGATTGCTCGCGCGTTGGCATTGAATCCCAGCCTGCTCCTATTAGATGAGCCTGCAGCCGGAATGAACCCGGATGAAACAATAAAATTGATGGAGCTGATTAAAGAAATTAGGGAACACTTTGGATTATCCATTGTTGTTATTGAGCACCACATGGATTTGATCATGGGTGTCTGTGATAAAATCATGGTATTAAACTTTGGACAAAAATTGGCAGATGGCACTGCTCAAGATATTCAAACGAATCCGAAGGTGAGAGAAGCTTATCTAGGAGAGGAGGAAGAGCATTGCTAAAGGTAGAAAATTTACAAGTATATTATGGCGGGATTCATGCTTTGAGAGGTGTAAATATAAATGTTGAACAGGGGCAAATTGTATCCATCATCGGTGCAAATGGGGCAGGAAAATCAACTTTCTTAAATGCCCTATCAGGGATCATTCGACCAAAGGAAGGGAAAATATCATTTAAGGGAAAAAGTCTACCTCAGATACCCTATAAAATTGTGGCTGCAGGAATATCCCAGGTTCCCGAGGGCAGACTTGTTTTTGCCAATCTAACTGTAAAGGACAATTTGATGATGGGGGCTTATTTACGAAAGGATAAGCATGGGATTGAAAAGGACTTGGGAAAAGTATTTGAACTTTTTCCTCGAATGGCTGAGCGGGTCGATCAGCCAGCAGGAACGCTTAGTGGAGGAGAGCAGCAGATGCTGGCAATAGGCAGGGGATTGATGAGTAATCCAGATCTAATACTGCTGGATGAACCTTCGCTAGGACTTGCCCCGCTGCTGGTTAAGACAATATTTGAAATCATTAAGGATATTAAGAAGTTAAATAAAACCATACTGTTGGTTGAACAAAATGCATATAAGGCCTTATCGATTGCTGATAAAGCTTATGTGTTGGAGCAAGGAAGAATCGTGAAAACTGGCACAGGAAGCGAACTTATTAAAGATCCTTCCATTCAGGAAGCTTATCTTGGAAAAACTTTAAAGTCTTATAGGTCTAATGACTAGTTCGATTTAGTCAGTATAATATTATAAAAATGATGTAGGGAAATTTATTCGTGAAATAATTCGTTGAAAACTAACACATCCTAAGCTAAAATAGTGTTAGAGGGGAGGCGAACAAATGAGTAGAGGCCGTAGTAATAAACAAACCTGGCTGAGAGCAGCATGGATACTAATTAGGAAAATTGGCCTTTTGCCCAGATATCTCAAAGATCCTCAAACATTGATTTGGAAAAAAATTATGGTTGTGTTAGGTATTGTTTATGTGGTAAGCCCCTTTGACATACTTCCAGATCCAGTACTGGGATTGGGTTTTATCGATGATGCTGTGTTGATCACATATATCATATCCCGTATTTCTGACGAATTAGAAAAATATCTTCCTTCTGAAATTTCTAAGGAATTTGACAAGGAAAAGATAATTGATGATGTGGACTATAAGATAGATGATGAGTAGAACATCCCTTTTGAGGGATGTTATTTTTTAATTTAATAGGAAAGTTCTACTTTCCTATTAAATTAAAAATCAGGGGTGCAGGGGAAGTATTCCTATGCCGTAGTCAGAGGGGTGCTCAGGCTGCCTAGCAGCCGTCGAAGGGGAACTAGGTTCCCCTAGCGAAGGCATCGTTAGATGCTTTTTTATATGCTTGACATGTGTAACTGGAATATATTTGGGTATCATATTTATGAAAGAAATCATAGGAGGTAGTGAATCTATGAAAATATATACCAAGACAGGCGACAAAGGGCAAACCAGCTTATACGATAGCACTAGGGTAGATAAGGATAGTTTGAGGGTGGAAAGCTATGGAACTGTAGACGAACTGAATTCCAGCATAGGATTTGCGAGAAACTTTGTGGAGGATATAGATATTGTTGAGATACTATATAACATACAGCGGGAACTGTTTGATGTGGCTGGAGAACTTGCTACGAAAGATCGGGAAAAATTTCCAGAGAAGATCCACGAGGATCATGTTGGCAGTCTAGAGAAAATCATTGATACGTATCTTGAGAAGATAGATAAGATAGATAAATTTATTATTCCAGGAAGTAATAAAGCTAGTGCAGCACTGCACGTTGCTAGAACCATATGTCGAAGGGCAGAAAGAAGGATTTTGACCTTGAGCAGACATGAAGCGGTAAGTGATATATTAATTAAATATGTAAATCGTTTATCCGATGTCATCTATGCCTTGGCAAGATATTTAGAATCAGAATTAAAATATGTTGAATTCAAAAAAACATCTCAATAGATGGTTTTATTTTGTTGAAAAGTACGAACAATAAAAATATAAGTTAGAAAAATGTACATGTATTATAAAAATATGCTATAATGACCATAGTAATATTAGTGAGGTGAAACCTATGAAAAACGATATTAAGGAAATTTTATTTACCCCAGCTCAATTAGATGAGAAAATAACTGAGCTTGGAGATCAGATTTCGAAGGATTATCACGGAAAAGATTTATTGATGATTGGTGTTTTGAAGGGTGCCAATGTTTTTATGAGTGATCTAATGCGTAAAATTGGAACTTCGGTGAAGATTGACTTTATGGCGGTATCTAGTTATGGCTTATCCACAGAGAGTTCAGGTGTTGTAAGGATCATAAAGGATTTAGATGATAGTATTGAAGGAAAAGACGTACTAGTGGTTGAGGATATTATTGATACTGGATTAACACTGCACTATTTATATGACAATTTACTGTCTAGAAAGCCAAATAGTTTGAAAATATGCACGCTTTTAGACAAGCCTGAAAGACGTAAAGTAGACATAAATGTGAATTATAAAGGATTCGATATACCAGACGAATTTATTGTAGGTTATGGGATAGATTATGCCGAACAATATAGGAATCTGCCCTATGTGGCAATCTTAAAGAGAGAAGTATACGAGAGGTAAATTGTACATCAAATATGCGTGCTTACCAAAATAGACAAGGAAGAATAAAAATACATTTGAACTCCTATACTAATATTGTAAATAGCAATATAAACAAAGGAGGGATATGATGGAAGCCGCTGTAAATTTTGATCAAATCAAAGAAAGATTTAGAAGTGCAAATGTGGATGAAAAAATTGAAATCTATACAACTACCCAAGGACTTACGGTAGATCAATTCAAAGAGTTGCTAAGAATGTTCCCTTTGCAGCATCTTGATAAGCTAGAACAGGCAATGGGTTAATCGTACTACATACGTATCTGGAATAAAGAGTCAAAGAATCTCCTAAGGAAATTGAGTTTTAGAAGGAGATTCTTTTTGTGTATATAGAAAATTACGTTTTTCAATTGAATATATATAGGATTTTTATAAGGATAATATACTTTCTGAATATCTGTTGAAAAAATGAGAAAACTAAAGAAAAATGAGATATTCAGGAGGTTATAGCATGCACAGTAAAGTAATAGCTGTTCAAGGCGGATTGGATAGTATTGCAAATAGACTAAGAAATAAGGGGTATTATGTAACAGATTATAACGCTGCAGATGAGCCGATTGATGCCCTTGTGTATTCTGAAAATGTCGGGTATGCACATCCCCCTACCATGACAAGTGAAAGAGTACCATCTAATAATCAATTTGTTGTTATGTTAAATGCTGATGAATTAAGTGAGGATGAAATCGTAAATAGAATCGATTCTATTCGATAGGTCCGTTAGAAAAAATTATATATGAAAAATGTTTGAAGCATAAATGAAATGGATAAGTATATACTTGTAATGATGAAATTGTCAGGAGAGGATGATGAAAATGAAGTTATTTAAGTGCGAAGTCTGTAATTATATCCATACAGGAGATGAGGCACCTGAAAAGTGTCCAAAATGTGGAGCGCCAAAAGAAAAGTTTGTTGAATTAAAAGAGGAAGATATAACAAAAGTTGTACGTTCTGAATTTAGCAATGGATTACATATGGAGCTTTACAATGTCCTTCAAGAAGTTGAAGATATCGCCGATGCAGGCATTGAAGATGACTTAGATCCTGGTTGTGTAGCCATATTTAATAAAGCAAAAGAGCAAGCTATTTTATTAAGAAAAATGATTGTTGCTGAGTTAGAGATTCATATGAAAAAAGGAAAATGGGGAGCAGAGTAAGAGCACTTGGTGCTCTTTTTTTCTTTTTATTAGGACGATGCCTTGGAAGTAAAATCCTTTTATAGTAAGATAGAATAGTAAAAATGATTAGGCTAGGGAGGCAGATTGAGTGAAAGCATTGGTTGTGCTAGGGAGTCCTAGAATTAGAATGAATACAGATATCCTTCTTGAGCAAATGATAAGTGGATTATCTACTGAAACAATTGAAATTGAAAAGATAGCACTGGGTAAGATGACCATAAATCCTTGTATCTCGTGTAATGCATGCGGTAAAACAGGTGCATGCTTTATAAAGGATGATATGTCAGAAGTATACGGAAAATTTAATCAGTCAGATATCATCATAATAGGTTCACCCCTGTATTTTAATTCTGTTTCTGGAATCACGAAAATGATGATTGATCGTTGTCAAGCTTTCTGGTCAAGTAAGTATGTATACAACCAGCCCTCTATCGATAAAAACAGAGCACGAAAAGGTGTATTTGTCTGTACTGGAGGTGCAAAACAGCCAGAGAGTGGTTTTGTAGGAGCAACGATGGTGATGGATTTATTTTTTAAAGCCATCAATACAGAATATGTACATAATTTATTAGTGGATAATACGGATGAGTTGTTTACTGGGGAGCGAAGAGACATCCTAGATAGAGCATATAATATTGGAAAAGAACTAGTGGAATTTAGGAGGTGAGAAGATGGCAATCGTTGAAACTACCATTGTGCCTTTAGGGACTGCAACAACAAGTATAAGTCATTATGTTGCTGCTTGTCATAGAATACTTCAAGAACAGCATGGTATTGCATATCAACTGACGCCTATGGGTACCATCATGGAAGGTGAGTTAGATGTAATACTTCAAACCATTAGAAAGATGCATGAGGTGCCTTTTCAGGAAGGTGCTTTAAGGGTATCTACTACGATAAGGATTGATGATCGTAGGGATAAAAATGCATCAATGGCAGAAAAAGTGAATGCAGTTCAAGAAAAATTGACAAAATAGCAAGAGAGTACTCTTGCTATTTGTTTGAACAGGTTTACGTTAGATTATCTTACTGATAGTATGATATATTCATTTGATTTTTTAGGACCATCGAGATATAATATATGCGTATTATGTATACAACATATTTAATTTCAATGATATATAAATATAGGAGGGATTTTTATGAACAACATGCAAGTACCTGTTGGATTGTCCAACAGACATCTTCATCTGAGCAAGGAGCACATTGATATTCTTTTTGGAGAAGGCTATGAGTTGACAAAGATGAAGGACTTATCTCAACCGGGACAATATGCTGCCAATGAAAAGGTGGACATTGTTGGACCTAAAGGAACATTGGCAGGTGTAAGAGTATTAGGACCAGCTAGAGGGGAAACACAAATTGAAATATCCTTGACGGATGGATTTGTATTAGGTGTTACACCGCCGGTAAGAGATTCTGGTGACCTTGCTGGAAGTCCTGGTGCCGTAATCAGGGGACCTAAGGGTGAAGTTACTATAGATAAAGGAATTATTGCCGCTGCAAGACATATTCATATGCATACTTCTGATGCTGATAGAATGGGA
This sequence comes from Anaerosolibacter sp., assembly GCF_029240175.1. Lineage (GTDB taxonomy): Bacteria > Bacillota > Clostridia > Peptostreptococcales > Thermotaleaceae > Anaerosolibacter. Next base: position 80,720 of record NZ_JARBTM010000010.1, on the reverse strand, counting down.
TTGGTGGATAAGCAAGTTGTCTGTGTAAGAGTTGAGGGTAGAAGAGGATTGATCTTTGATAATGTACTTGTGAGAGTACATGAAACATATGCCCTTGAAATGCATGTAGATATTGATGAAGGAAATGCTGCGGGATTAAAAAACGGAGATGTTGCAGAAATTTTATAATATGGCTGGAGGTTATTTCCATGAATATTGCCAAATACATTGATCATACCATATTGAAGCCTGAGACACTGAAAACAGACGTGATGCGTATCTGTGATGAAGCAAAGGCGTATGAATTTTATTCCGTATGCGTGAATTCTGCCTATGTGCCTCTAGTCAAGGAACGATTGCAGGGGAGCGATGTAAAGATAACAGCTGTTGTAGGTTTTCCCCTAGGGGCTATGGACATGAAGGCTAAGGCATATGAAACCCAAATCGCCATTGAGAACGGTGCAAATGAAATTGATATGGTAATCAACATCGGTGCACTAAAGGATAAAGAATACGATTATGTCAAAGAAGATATAAAAAGTGTTGTGGATGCTTTGCAAAAGAATGTTCTTTTGAAGGTGATCATTGAGACATCTTTGTTAACTGAGGAAGAAAAGATTAAGGCATGTCAGTTGTCTATGGAAGCAGGCGCCCACTTCGTAAAAACCTCGACTGGGTTTTCAACAGGTGGAGCAACCATCGAAGATGTGAAGCTCATGAGAAGTGTTGTGGGAGATCGGTTAGGGGTAAAGGCTTCTGGGGGCATCCGAAATTATGAAACAGCAATTGCAATGATTGAAGCAGGTGCCAGCCGTCTAGGGGTAAGCGCTTCTGTGGCTGTGGTAAATGGTATGGATACAGGAAATAATGGTTATTAAAGAATGGTGAAAACCATTCTTTTTTCTTTTCATCATCGCCTCATTGTTTTATACTGGAAATAGATGGTATATTAAAATTTCGTCAGCCCTAAAAGTATATAGGAATCGTAAAATATGCAAAAAGCGGTTAAGCTTAATGATACTGGAGTGAGGATTTATGATTAAAAAGGGAATATTGATTGTTTTGATAGTTGCAGTATGCTTCGCTCAAACAGTTTATGGACAAGTTCAGTCTCGGGATGTGGTAAGCATATCCTTATTAGGAGATATATTGCTAGATGGTACAGTTGGTAAATATATAGAGGACTATGGTGTAGATTATCCATGGGAAAAGGTAGCGTCGATTTTAGGCGCTAGCGATATTGTACTGGGAAACTTAGAAACCTCGGTGGGAACAGGGGGCCAAATAGATGTAAATAAACAATATTCATTCCAGTCCAAACCTGAAACTTTAAAGGGTATGGTCAATGCTGGGGTGGATGGTGTGTCTATTGCAAATAATCACATTTTGGACTATGGACAAGAAGGATTCAAACAAACATTGGAGCATTTAGATGTATACGGAATTAAATATGCTGGCGGCGGGGAAAATCTTGAAGCAGCGATGCAGCCAATTATTTGGGAAAAGAAAGGGATGAAAGTAGGATTACTGGCTTTTTCAAGGATAATCTATGATGTGAGCTGGTATGCAACGGATAAGAGACCTGGAATCTTAAGTGCCTACGATCATTATATAAAACATGTGTCCGAAACAATTGGTAAAGCAAGGGAAAAAGTGGATTTTTTGATTGTATCTGTACATTGGGGAAAAGAATTGGCCCAATATCCTGAGGAAGATGAGATAAAACTTGGAAGGCTGATGATTGATAGCGGGGCAGATGTAATTATGGGGCATCATCCCCATGTGTTACAGGGCATTGAATTCTATAAGGATAAACCAATTGTCTATAGTTTGGGAAACTTTGTGTTTAGTTCCACAAGTCAATTAAGCAGAAAGTCAATGATTTTTAATTTAGAGGTTACTCAAGACGGAATCATTAATTCTTATGTTGTGCCTGTAAAGATAAATCATTGCCAGCCTACGCCTATTGAAGGTGCAGGAAGTGAGGAAGTTATTGAACTGTTAAATACAATTTCTCAACCATGGAATACAAGGGTGCTCAAGAGTGGAGACGTTGTAGGGAATGTAAAATATATAAAGAGAGAATTACCTGACCCATCGCCGGATATACCTATTCATGACAGTGGTGGAAATAATCTGACTTATAAAGATACACGGGCCGAAAAGCTTGAAAAAGTTTCTCGATTTCTAAAGTATGATTTTGATTACGATGGACAAAAGAATATTGCTACGATGATAAAGAAGAATGAGCAGCTATCCTTTGATTATGAACAAGGAATTGTAACGGTTCACAGAGGGGAAAAAAGTATACTTAAATCATTGTTCATTTATAAGCCTCTTCACTTGATGAGCAGAATTTTTAAATGGAGTTTTCAATATGCGGATGGTTAGCGTGATGCAAAATTATTCTAAGTACCTAATCGATTACGATAAAAGATTGGACAATTTTGGACTCAATTTCAAACTGGAGGATGATACCATCTATGCTATTATTTGCTATAGTCTTGATGTACTTTTAAATTAATCAAAGTTACTATAACGGAAATAATAGTATTGAGGTGATAAAAAATGAAAAAAAATATGATCTTAATTTTGGCAATGATCATGGTGCTTTCAGCTTGTGCTCCTACTGTAGAACCTCAGCGTAGACCTACAGTACCTCAGCAAGAATCTACAAATCAACAACAGAATGCTGAGACACCAAAACAAAACCCTAATCCAAACGGACAAGCTTTGGAGACGAATCAATCTTCAATATTTGAAGTTGGGCAAGTGCGAAATTGTAGGATTACAGCGGATGCAGCCGATGTTAAGGCTGGAGCAGGTAATAATTTTGGTACGATTGGAAATTTAAAAAGGGATGATGTAACAAAAGTTTTAGGACAGGTTGGGGATTGGTATGTGGTTCAGCTTGATAATAATCAAGTTGGATGCGTAAATGGGGAAAATGCAATTCCAGTGGTAAAAGAAGGGCAGGCTCAAGAAACTCCAAAAGTACAGCCACCGCAGCAGGTAAAGCAACCTCAAGAAGGTCAACAGCCTGAACAAGCACCCCAGCAGCGCCAAACAGGTCAACAACCTGGACAAACGGCACAACAGCCGCAACAAACCCAAAGAAATCAAGGAACTCAGAGCGCAGCTCCTGCAGCACCGCAAACCACAAATAAATTGAGTGGTCAAGAGCAGCAGATGGTAGATTTGGTTAACCGTGAAAGAACAAAAAATGGTTTATCTGCCCTGACTGTAGACTTAGAAGTAGCAAGGGTAGCCGGGATTAAATCTCAGGATATGGTGGATAAAAATTACTTCAGCCATTATTCACCAACCTATGGCAGTCCATTTGATATGATGAAAAATTTTGGTATTGAATATTTAACCGCTGGAGAAAACTTAGCAGGTAACTCTAGTGTAGAGAAAGCCCATGAAGCTTTAATGAATTCGAGCGGACATCGACAGAATATTCTTAGTCCCGATTTTACTCATATCGGCATCGGTGTGCGATCAAGTGAAAAATATGGATATGTATATACACAAATGTTTATTAGTAAAAGAAAATAAGAAAAAGCAATGGCTTTTAAGCCATTGCTTTTTTATACGTTAAACCTAAAGAGAATAACATCTCCATCCTTCACTTCATAATCCTTGCCTTCTAGGCGGAGGAGACCTTTATCCTTAGCGGCACTGATGCTTCCGGCAGTCACAAGTTCGTCATAGGCAATGGTTTCTGCGCGGATAAAGCCTCTCTCAATATCTGAATGGATTTTTCCTGCTGCTTGTGGAGCTTTTGTACCTTTACGAATGGTCCATGCTCTTACTTCTTGAGGGCCCGCTGTTAAAAAGCTTATGAGTCCCAATAATTTATATCCGGCCTTGATCAGCAAATCAAGTCCTGATTCTTCTAAGCCAATTTCTTGCAGGAATTCAAGTTTTTCTTCATCGTCAAGTTCTGAGATTTCAGATTCGATCTTTGCACATACCACAACAACCTCAGCATTTTCCATTTGTGCATGTTCTCTTACTTGTTGAACCAAGCTATTGTCTCCCCCATGCTCAAGTAAATCTTCCTCAGAGACATTTGCCACATAAATAATTGGTTTATAAGAAAGTAAGCCAAAGCTCTTAACAAATTCTTGTTCTTCCAGAGAAAGGTCGAGAGTTCTTACAGATTTTCCACTTTCAAGAGTATCTTTAATTAATTGAAGTAGATTCAATTCTGCTTGAGCAGATTTGTCAGATTTGGCCATTTTCTGTGTTTTCTGGATTCTACGCTCAATGACTTCTAGATCTGAGAATATTAATTCAAGATTAATGGTTTCGATATCTCTAAGGGGACCAACACTGCCTTCCACATGAACGATATTTTGATCCTCAAAACATCTTACTACATGGACGATGGCTGCTACTTCGCGAATATGAGATAAAAATTTATTACCTAAACCCTCCCCTTTGCTAGCACCCTTAACCAATCCTGCGATGTCGTAAAATTCTATAGCGGTAGGAATAAGTTTTTTTGAATCATACAATTGTTGAAGCACATCTAATCGTTTATCAGGAACTGATACAACACCTACATTGGGTTCGATGGTACAAAATGGATAGTTGGCTGATTCAGCACCAGCTTTAGTGATTGCATTAAAAAGAGTGCTTTTGCCAACATTCGGTAAACCTACAATACCTAATTTCATTAAACAATCTTCCTTTCAAAACTTTCTTTGGTCTAATTACATACAGACAAATTATAACTGATATAAGGATTTAGTTCAACAAATTAACAAATTATCTTTGCTTACATTTAGAATATCTAAAACTGTATCTACTTATACTATTTATAAATGGACAAAGGATAGGTGATAAATTTGGATAGAAAACAACAAATCAAGGAAATTTTATATTATGTTGATAATCATAGAGATTCTCATCTTAGCAGAAATGTTTGTGCCAGAATCTTAGGAGAAACAGAAAGACCAACGATAGATGATGAAATGATTAGAGAATTAAAAATCAAATTGCCTAATGCCAAGCAAGAAGAGATTAAAGCAATATTTAATGCCATACATTAATGAGGATTAGGAGGTATTAGACGTGAAAAAGAAAATTGTATTTATTTTTGCACTGTTGATGGTGGGACTTCTTGTCCTTGGATGTCAGCCAGCACGCAGACCTGTACCGTATAACAACGAAGAGGGTGTTGCACAAAGAAGAATAGATGTAAATGATTTAAACGTGAGAGCTGAACGTATTACCAGTGAGATTGACAAGTTTACAGAAGTAAAAAACTCATACACTGTTGTAACGGATGGCACTGCTCTGATTGGTTTAAAAATGAACCAAAATAACACAAAAAATATAAGCAGGGGATTAAGGGAAGATATTGAAAGAAAAGTACAAAGCGTAGATACTCAGATTGATAGAGTATATATAACTGCTGATTCAGGACTCGTAGAGAGAATCCGCCGTGTTTCACAAAATATGTCACAAGGATATTCTATAACAGGGATGGCTGATGAAATACAAGATTTATTAACTAAAATGAGAGAAGCAAGGTAAGAAAAGAATGGAGTTATTTTATGGCTCCATTCTTTTTCATATTTATGTAAATGCAACAATAGAATAAAATGGGAGGGATTAGCTATGACGAAAGGCGTTGCCCTAAAACATTTTCTATTGTCACTGATGTACGGTATGGCTATATTCATATATTTAGCTTTTCAAGGTACATATGAGAAAATAGCCATAGTATTCATGAGTGTATGGACCTATGTGCTTATGATAAACCCAAACATAGGTAACTGGCGCTATTATCAGAGGATAATTATAGGTATATTTATAGGGATACTTTTAGCCTACTTTGGTATTGGTGCAATGCCCATGAAAAATCAAATGGATGAACAGTTACAAGGGAGGAGAAATAATGAGAATACTGCAGTTCTGCTGGTATTTGATGGAGAACCTGCGACCTATGATGTAGCCTCAGCCCTGCATAGACATAGGAAAGAAATAACTGGACTTAAAGAAATAACAATTCCCTTGAAGTTATATCAATATAAAAAAGCATATGAACATCTTCATATAAGCAGATATCAAGAAAAAGCTGCCCAGATTCAAGAAAAACTTATAGAACTTTTAACACCCCATTATGATGTATATATTTCTTATGCTGAAGCGAGGCCTTATTACTATGAAATAATGGATCAGATTATATTAAAAGAAAGTTACGACAAGGTAATTGTTCAACCAATTAGTATTGGGGAATCTCTGGAAGAGATTGCTGCTGGAAATGATAAGATTATGCCTTTCTTAATACGAAGCAAAACCATGGTGCGTCATGGGAATTCCCTTTGGGATAGCGAAAAGATAGCAAAGGCGGTCGTAAGAAGGGTTGTAGATATGGAGCAGGAAACAACTATGGGTGATATCGGTATCATATTAATGGCAGGAGGAGATGTTCGAGGCAATCAATCACAAAATTGGGCAAAAAATATGAGGAAAGAGCTGTTGTTCATGGAACGGGTGAAGACCTACTTTATGCAGCAGGGGATAGAAAGCAGGAAAGTTATCACCTTAGATGTGGTAAAAGGAGAAAAAAGTCTTGATGAAGCTGTTCAGCAGTTGAGACTATATGGTGTGGGAAAGATCTATCTCACATCTATCCATGATTTTTTGGATAAAATTGAAAATCAAAGTTATATACGCAAATTTATAAAAAAAGTAGAACAACAACAGGGTATCCATATGAATTACATAGATGGATGGGGTACTGAGGATTTAGTCATTGAAGAATTAGAAGGTAGAATCAGGTTGTTAAATGTTCAAGAATAGAGAGGAATTGCTTGAATGTAAAATGAATATTATGGTAAATTATATCCATAATAAATAATAGCGATGAATGTATAACAAAATGATAAAAAGTAGTGGAGGGATGAAATTGCTGAAACGATTAGCACCGATTGAGCTAGGGCGGGGCGTGCATCTGCATGTTATAAAGACTGATAAATTCAAAACCAATTTGATTCGCGTATACCTACAAAGACCGCTAGAAAAGGAAGAGGTAACGAAGAATGCATTGCTTACCATGGTATTACCTCGTGGAACTGAGCGGTTTACCACTTCTATGGCTGTTTCAAAAGAATTAGAAAACTTGTATGGGGCATCCCTTAGTAGTGATGTTTCTAAAAAGGGAGAAAGAAACATTATCCAGTTTGCCCTCCAGCTAGCCAATGATAAGTATCTAGAAGAGAAGGGGGTATTTGAGAAAGGACTGTCTATCTTAAATGAAATTATCCATAAGCCTCACTTGCAAGAAGGGAAATTTCATACTCAATATGTGGAACAAGAAAAAGATAATCTAAAAGAGCGAATAGAAGGTAGAATAAATGATAAAATGAGTTATGCCCTCGACCGTTGTATTGAGGAAATGTGTTCTGATGAAAAATTCTCCTTATATGAATACGGAAATGTTGAGGACTTGAAAAAAATATCTGCTGAGTCCTTATATGAGCATTATCAAAATATTATTGGCACTTCGAAAGTTGATATTTTTGTTGTGGGAGATATGGATGAAGCGACAGTCGAGAATATGGTTAGGCAGCATCTAAACTTCGTATCTGGAGACAAACTTTTTGTTGAAAGAGAAGAAATCCAAAGGAGTCCTGCTGATGTAAAGAAAGTGGAAGACAAAATGGACGTTTCTCAAGGGAAATTAACTTTAGGATATAGAACAAACCTACCCTTTGAAAGCGAACTTTATCATCCACTGGTAGTATTTTCGAATATTTTAGGTGGAGGACCTAACTCTAAGCTGTTTAGAAATATTAGAGAAAAAGAGAGCTTGTGCTATTATATTTTTTCAAGAATTGAAAAATTTAAGTCTTTGATGATGATTAGCTCAGGTATTGAATTCGATAAATATGATAAAACAGTGGAACTGGTTGGGAAGCAGCTTGAAGAGATGAAAAATGGAGGGTTTACCACAGAGGATATTGAAAGCGCTAAGAATTCAATCATTACCTCAATGCGTTCAATGACAGATACGCCAAGTATGATGGCAGATTTTTACTATACTCAGGTTGTCAGCAATAATCCAGATAGTCTTGATGAGATGATAGATAAGGTTAGGAAGGTAACAAAGGAAGCCATCATAGCCTCGAGCAAACAGATCGAATTGGACACTATTTATTTTCTTCGAGACAAAAAGGAGGGCAGGTAGCATGACGATTCAAACAACGAGCAGCGAGCTTCTCCATGAAACCATATATTCTATAGAGCGGTCCGATGGTTTAAAGGTGTTCTTTATGCCAAAAGAGGGATATACAAAGCAATATGCGGTTTTTGCTACAAATTATGGGTCTAACGATAGTAAGTTCAAGATTGCTTCGAGGGGAGAGGAAATCTGTGTACCAGACGGTATTGCCCACTTCCTAGAGCATAAGCTCTTTGAACAGCCTGAAGGAAGTGTTTTTGATAAATTTTCTGAGTTAGGTTCCAGCGTTAATGCGTACACAAATTTTACTTCTACATGTTATCTATTTTCTTCAACGGACAAGTTTTATGAAAACTTAAAGCTTCTTTTGGATTTTGTTAGGGAGCCTTATTTCACCGATGAGAGTGTGGAAAAAGAGAAAGGTATTATCGCCCAGGAAATTAGAATGTATGAGGACAATCCTAACTGGAAAGTGTTTTTTAACGCCTTAAAGGCGATGTATCATGAACATCCAGTAAAGATAGATATCGCGGGTACAGTTGAAAGTATTCATAAGATTACAAAGGATGATCTATATACCTGTTACAATACCTTCTATACGCCGCGAAATATGATTGTGTTTATCGTAGGTGCATTAGACAAAGATGAAGTGTTTGATTTTGTTGATAAGACGCTGAACAATGGTAAGAAAAAAGAAGAAGCGTTGATTCAAAGAATATATCCAAACGAGCCAGATGCCATCGTAAAAAAAGAGATTGAGGAAAAGCTGTCAGTATCAATGCCACTGTTTAATATTGCCTTTAAGGATGTTGACAATGGACTGCATGGCAGGGAATTGCTTGCTAAGGATATTTCCACAAGAATCATATTGGAAATGCTGTTTGGCAGGAGTTCTGAATTGTTTATGAAGTTGTATGAGGAGGGGCTCATCAATGATTCATTTGAGCACGAATATACTGGTGAAATTGATTATGGACATTCGATGCTGGGAGGAGAATCAAAGAATCCTCACGAGGTATTAAATAAGATATTAGATCATATTGCTCTGATGAAAGAGAAAGGTTTATCTCAGGATGATTTTGATCGGATACGAAAAAAGCAAATGGGTCAGCACCTAGGGTATTACAACTCTATTGAGTTTATTGCAAATACTTTTGTACCCTATTACTTTAAGGGAATCAGTCTTTTAGACTATATTGAGATATTAAAAGAGATTAGCTTTGAAACAGTTAGCGAACGTTTTAGAAAACATTTTGATTCAGATAAATGTGTAATATCAGTGATTCGTCCAAAGTAATTGATTTTGCAGTGAAATTTTACTATAATAAATTGAGGGGTTGTCAGTGCTGCTGGCAACCTAATCTTTTATGGAGGTGAGTAATATGGATCCAGTAGCTTTTGAGTTGTTTGGTTTGTCCATACGATGGTATGGTATATTAATTTCCCTAGGTATTGTACTGGCTACCCTATTAGCCATACATAGAGCAAAAAAAGAGAATGTTAGCGAGGAACGAATTCTTGATTTGGTTTTGATTGCTGTGCCGATTGCCATCGTAGGTGCCCGGTTGTACTATGTTATTTTTAATTGGAGTTATTATCAGGGTGATTTTCTGAGAATGATTAACATCAGAGAGGGTGGACTAGCGATTCATGGGGGCGTGATTGCTGGTGTAGCCGTAGGATATTTCTTTTGTAAACGTCACAAAATTGATTTTTGGAAAATGGCTGATATAGTTGCACCAAGTATCATTTTAGGTCAAGCCATCGGCCGATGGGGGAACTTTATTAACCGGGAAGCCCACGGCGGACCAACAGATCTCCCTTGGGGAATCATGGTTGACGGTATAAAAGTGCATCCTACATTTCTGTATGAGTCTTTATGGAATTTTATGGTATGTGGGTTTTTGTTGTGGTATGATAAACGCAAAAAGTTTCAGGGAGAATTACTATTTTTATATGGAATATTATATTCTGTAGCTAGATTTTTCATTGAAGGATTACGAACAGATAGCCTCATGATCGGACCATTTAGGACAGCTCAGTTAGTGAGCTTGATTACAATTGTCGTTTTTGGTTTTATTTTGTTTGCAAAGAGAAAAGGGAAACGTGTCGAATGATAGTTGAAAAATCATGATTTGTAGTCGAAACCTTCTGAAAATAATCGAGAATTCCTTCGAAACAGATAGAAAAAAAGTAGAATTGTAATAAAATTGCAATAAAAATGTCATTTTACGTCATTGACAAGTTTATCCAATTATATTATGATAGTAGTACCACCACTATCTACCACAATCCTTTATTATGTAATGGGGTGTGGATATGTTAAAGTATAATATCGAGGAATTAAGACAAAAGCTAAATACACTTATTGCCAACGGGGATAATTATGAGACTATTTATAGCGTAAGTGTTGAACTTGATGAATTAATTGCAGCTTTCTATAAAGAAAATCAATAGGAATTTATTTAAAACCTTTAGGTCTGTGGATCTAAAGGTTTTTTGTTTTACAGAGAATTTTTTACTATGGGGGATGCAGCTAATGCAAGGTGAGTATGTTGAGGGATTTTAAGCGACGCAAATTTAGAGAGTCTTACTCGAATAAATTTCGTTGGCGCCATGAGCAGTTGCGATAGCAATATGCGATTTTTAGTCCCATAGACCTAGAAAAAAAGATGAAAAAAACCATTTTAAAAGAAGGAATTTCAAAACCATTGCAGAAATTAATAAAAAGTGGTAGAAAGTGGTGGAAAGTGGTGGGAAATCCCTAAGATGGAGTGAGGATTTATGTTTATTGGTGAATATCTTCATACCATTGATGTGAAGGGCAGGGTCATTATTCCTTCTAAATTTCGTGATGAACTGGGTGAAAAGTTCATTGTGACGAAGGGATTAGACAACTGTTTGTTTGTGTACCCCGAAAACGAATGGAAGAACTTTGATAATAAACTAAAACAATTGCCGCTCACCAATAGGGATGCAAGGGCATTTGTAAGATTGTTTTTATCTGGAGCGACCGAATGTGAACTGGACAAGCAAGGGAGAATTACAATACCGCCAAATCTAAGAGAACACGCAAAATTAGATAAAGATACAATATTAATCGGAGTTTCAACAAGGGTAGAAATTTGGAGTAGAGAAGAATGGGATCGCTATAACGAAGACGCCGACCTTAGCTATGATGACATTGCGGAAAAGATGGCACAATTAGGAATCTAAATAATTGATCTCACTACAGGAAAGACTAGGAATAATGATGCGAAAGTAGGTGGTTTTGTGAGCTTTGAACATGTTTCTGTTTTACTTCATGAAACAATACACGGTTTAAATATTAAGTCAACGGGTGTTTATGTAGATGGAACTCTTGGCGGTGCTGGACATGCTTCGAAAATTTGCGAGAAATTGGATAGCAATGGTACTTTTATCGGAGTTGACCAAGATCAAGAAGCACTTAGGGTTTCAGGAGAGAGACTTGGAAAGTATAGTAATAAAAAGCATTTAGTGCATAGTAATTTTTCAAACATAAAAGAAGTATTGGATGAACTAGGAATACCTAAAATTGATGGAATGATAATGGACATAGGTGTATCTTCTTATCAACTAGACGAAGGCAGCAGAGGTTTCTCCTATATGCAGGATGCACCTCTAGATATGAGAATGGATGTTACGAAAGATTTTAGCGCAAGTGATATTGTGAATGAGTATGATGAGGAAGAACTTACGCGGATCATCTATGAATATGGAGAAGAAAAGTGGGCAAAAAGAATTGCCAACTTTATTATAAAGGAACGAAACAATAAACCTATAGAAACCACAGGCGAACTGGTGGAGGTTATTAAGAAGGCTATCCCTGCTGCTGCAAGGCGAGATGGACCTCATCCGGCCAAGAGGACTTTCCAAGCCATTCGGATAGAGGTCAATAATGAGTTGGGTATATTACAGCAAACTATTCATGATATCACTGAAAGGTTAAATGTGGGAGGCAGAATTTGTATCATTACCTTTCATTCATTAGAGGATAGAATTGTTAAAAACACGTTCAGAGATTTGAGTACAGCCTGTAAATGCCCGCCTGAGTATCCTATTTGCAGATGTAATGGGAAGGCGTCATTGAAGGTAATCACACGAAAACCTATCCTGCCATCTGAAAATGAATTAGAAATTAATCCTAGGTCTCGAAGTGCAAAACTTAGGATTGCCGAGAAAGTTTAGGGTTCTAAATAAAAAAGGAGTGAATAAATTTGGTAGTAGCACAAAGAAAACACGAATACTACGCATTGGAAGATGCTCAAAATGAACAAATAAAAAAACAACCCTCAAACGCACAAAAACGTCAGAAAATGGGGGCTGGTCATAAACTTCAAATTATCTTCAGCGTTGTGATAGTGGCTAGTCTTTGTGTAGCTATTCTCTTAGGCTATGTTTCTCTTACGGAGACAAGATATAGAGTACATGCTTTAGAAACGGAGATAAAACAGTTAGAAGGCCAAATAGAGAATTATCGCGTACAGGCCGAAACCTTTAAAAAGAGCACAATTGTTGAAGAAAGAGCCATAGCAGAGCTAGGAATGCAGTATCCTTCGAAAAGTCAAATGGTGTTTTTGAACATAGAAAGTCCCGATATTATGGGTGTAGAAGAAACAAAAGAAGTGATGCAAGAAGTCGCAGCTGAGAAAGACCACAGCATGATAGCAGGAGTAAAAGATACTTTCCATAAGATTTACTCCCTATTGGATTGATGCTTAGATTCCAAAGTAGAGGAGGCAACAAAATTGTCGTCACCCAATATCATCCACAAAAAAAGACTAATCGTACTGCTATTTGCATCTAGTATCGTATTGTTTTTATTGGTTTTTAGAATCGGTTGGATACAAATTGTAAATGGTGAAAATTATCGGAGATTGGCCCATATACAGCAAACAAGAGATATACCAATCCCAGCCAAAAGAGGAATTATATATGATCGTAATGGGAAGGAACTAGCTATAAGTGCTAGTACTGATACAGTCTGGGCTAGGCCGGCAGAGGTAATGGGATCGGAAAAAGGTGAAGAGATTGCGAAGGATTTGGCCAGTATTTTGGAAAAAGATGAAGAGGAAATAAAGAATAAAATCTTAAAGAAGAACGTTGGTTTGATCAAGGTTGAAAAGTGGATTGATAAAGAGAAGGCAGATGCCATACGGAAAGCAAAACTTACAGGGATTTGGGTAGCTGAAGATAACAGGCGATACTATCCCTTTGGTAATTTTGCATCCCATGTTCTTGGGCATACTACTGATGATAATAGAGGCCTTGTTGGTATTGAATTAGAATACGATAAATATCTAAGCGGTCTTCCTGGAAGATGGATCAAAAATACAGATGCAGTAGGTAGGCAGCTTCCCTATGGAACAGAGAAGTACTATGAACCAGAAGACGGGTTGAACGTTGTATTAACTATAGATGAAACGATCCAGCATTTTGTTGAAAAAGCCGTTGATAATGCTGTGTCACAGACAAAGGCTAAAAAAGTTATGGCAATTGTCATGGACCCAAAAACGGGCGATGTTTTAGCCATGACCAGCAAGCCAGATTTTGATCCCAATGAACCTCGTATTCCCTTGGACGAAGGCGCAAAGAGGGAATATGAAGCATTAGATACAAGTGGTAAGCAAAAACTTTGGAATGAAATGTGGAGAAATCCTATTATTAGTGATACCTATGAGCCAGGATCTACATTCAAACTGATTACATCGGCAGCGGGGTTAGAAGAAGGTGTAATAGAACCAAGTTCACCTTTTTACTGTTCAGGTTCTATCACTGTGGCAGGTCAAAAGATAAGATGCTGGCGCTATTATAGACCTCATGGGTCCCAAACATTTGCTCAGGGGGTACAAAACTCATGTAACCCTGTATTTATTGAGGTAGGTCAGCGATTAGGTGTTGAAAAATACTATAAATATATTGAAGCTTTTGGATTCACGAAATTAACAGGTATCGATTTGCCTGGAGAAGGCGGCTCCATCGTTCAAAGTCAAGGAAATGTAGGTCCGGTTGAATTGGCTACAATTTCTTTTGGTCATGGTATTTCCGTAACCCCTATGCAGTTGATCAACGGGATTTCAGCCATTGGTAATGATGGAAAGTTAATGAAACCTAGAATTGTTAAAGAATTGGTTGATAATACAGGCAATGTGATTCATCGATTTGAGCCTAAAATGATACGTCAAGTTCTTTCAGATAAGACAGCCAATGAATTACGTCTTATTATGGAAACTGTTGTAACAGAGGGGTCAGGGAAAAGTGCCTACATTCCAGGATATAGAATTGGAGGGAAAACAGGTACTGCAGATAAAATCGAAAACGGTAGATATGCGAAGGGGAAGGTGTACTCGTCCTTTGTGGCGTTGGCTCCTATAGACGATCCTAAACTAGCGGTTCTTGTTGTTGTCGACGAACCTCAGGGCGTTCACTTTGGAAGCTTAACGGCTGCACCTGCTGTCCATGATATTCTGCGAGACAGTCTTAGATATTTAGATGTGGAACCGAAATACAATGAGAAAGAAGCCGAAGCCTATGCCAAAGCAGAGGTAGTCGTTCCTGAAATAAGAAATTTATCTTTACAGGATGCTGCCAAAACCTTATCAGAGCAAGGTCTTCAATTTGACACAGAGCCAGTGACTGTTGAAAATCCTCAAGTTATAGTAGTAGATCAGTTTCCAAAACCAGGAGCAAAGGTGCCTGAAAAATCCATCATAATTTTATACTTAAAAGAAGCTAACCAATAAAAAATTGTGGGATTATATGATATGAGAAAAAATGTGTATAAGAAAATTTATCTAGAAAATATGTTATAATAAGACAAAAGCATGGATAAGGGCAACTTGAACAGAGTAATACCACTTTGTTTTAGTTGCCTTTTAATGGGTTTGTTTACGATTTTGTTGGATAGTCAATAATAGGTAATAAAGAAAAACAAGTAAGGAGAGAAGTTATGAAACTGATAGATGTTATTAAGGACCTGGATATCATCCATTTTATCGGAGATAAGACAAAAGAAATTCATGGGATTGCTTATGATTCAAGAAAGGTTGATCAGGACTATATATTTGTATGTATAGAAGGCTTAAAAACCGACGGGCATCAATATATTCCCCAGGCAATAGAAAAGGGAGCAGCGGTAATCGTTGTTGAGAAGGATGTGGAGGTAGGCCCTGAAACAATCGTTATAAAAGTTGAAAGTGGAAGAAAAGCTTTATCAAAGTTAGGGGCAAACTTCTATGGAAATCCATCTAATGATATGCGTATCATCGGTGTTACAGGAACAAATGGAAAAACCACAACAACTCATTTGATCAAGGATATTTTGGAGAAAAACCATGTAAATAGTGGGTTGATAGGTACCCTATCCTATAAAATTTTAGATAAAGAATATACTGCCAGCAACACAACGCCTGAATCCTTAGAACTACATAGACTTTTTCATGAGATGAAGATGAATGCAGTAGATACTTGCACCATGGAAGTATCCTCCCACTCCCTTGAGCTTGGTCGTGTAGCAGATGTAGCTTTTCAAATCGGTGTGTTTACGAATTTGACACCTGACCATATGGACTTTCATGGAAATACAGAGAGCTATAAGCGAGCGAAAACAAAGCTGTTTTATCAGACTACCATGGCCAATATTATCAATGTCGATGATACTTATGGAAAAGAAATTGCAGAAGAAATTAAAGGATTAAAAACCCAACTGCTTACCTATGGTGTGAATGAGCAAGCTGACATTTATGCAAAAAACATTCAAACATCACCTAAGGGAACGGAGTTTACCTTGGTAACGCCATTGTTTAGTGGAGACGTTAAAATAAAGACACCAGGGATGTTTTCAGTATATAATGCATTGGCTGCCATTGGGGTATGTTATGTATTGAACTTTAGCTTTGATCAGATAAAGGATGGGTTAGAATCTTTTTACGGTGTATCTGGAAGATTTGAGTTAGTCCCTGATATAGGGGATCATACCATTGTGGTAGACTATGCCCACACCCCAGATGCTTTAGAAAATGTTTTAAGAACAATAAAGGGATTCGCAACGGGTAGGATCATTACTGTGTTTGGATGTGGTGGAGACCGAGATAAAACAAAGAGACCTATGATGGGTGAGATCGCGGGAAATCTCTCGGATTATTGTGTGATTACCAGCGATAATCCACGGACTGAGGAGCCGCAATCCATTCTAAATGATATAGAAATAGGCATAAAAAGGACCAATTGCAAATATAAAATGATACTAGATAGAAAAGAAGCTATAAGAGAAGCAATTCGTAAGAGCGAAAAGAGTGATATTGTGCTTATTGCTGGAAAAGGGCATGAGACGTATCAGATTATTGGAAATAGAACCATTGATTTTGATGATAAAAAAATAGCTCAGGAGATACTGAGGGAGGAAATCGAATGATTGCATTAGCAATAAGAGAAATCGTGCTAGCAACGAATGGTGAACTTATTTTTGGAGATCCTGAAACTTTCATTCAGGGCATTGCTATAGACTCAAGGAAAGTAAAAAAAGGAGAGCTGTTTGTTCCTTTGATTGGTGAGCATTTTGATGGTCACAGCTTTATAGGAGATGTGCTCCGTCACGGGGCAGGAGGAGTCCTATGTGCTAGATCAAAATATGAATCAGTAGCAATGGACGAAAATCAATGTGTTGTTCTTGTGGACGATACGTTGAAAGCTATGCAATCATTGGCAAAATACTATCTGAGTAAATTTGAAATTCCTGTGATTGGTGTAACTGGAAGCACGGGAAAGACGTCGACTAAAGATATGATCTATGCTGTACTGTCTCAAAGGTATAAAGTGCTAAGAAATCAAGGCAATTTCAATAATCACATTGGTCTTCCTTTAACAATATTTGATCTTGAAAATCATCATGAACTCGCAGTTTTGGAAATGGGCATGAGTGGTTTGGGAGAAATAAGCTTATTAGCAGAGCTAGTAAGGCCTACCATAGCAGCAATTACCAATATTGGATTATCTCATATTGAGCATTTAGGGTCTCAAGAAAACATTATGAAGGCGAAGATGGAGATTACGAACTATTTTCATAAAGGTAGTCGACTGATCGTTAATGGTGATGATGTACACTTGGGAACACTACAACACAAAGAATTTCATTTTGAAATAATTTACATTGGTGTCCATGGGAGGTATAATTATATTGCTGAAAACATTCAGGACTTAGGCGAATATGGAAGCCAATTTGATCTTTCCATAGGTTCCCATAAGTACACTTTTAAACTCAAGGTACCAGGGAAACATAATATTTATAATGCCTTGATCGCTATTGCCATCGGCATAGAAATGAATGTGGATATACCCTTGATACAAGGGGCGCTCGAAGAATTTGGCGGAAGCAAGATGCGATTAAATATCCTTTCAACAAGTGAAGGGATTAAAATAATCAATGATGCTTATAATGCTAGTCCTGACTCAATGATGTCTGCTATTTCAGTATTAGATAAAATGATTGCAAATAGAAAAATTGCTTGTCTTGGTGATATGCTGGAAATGGGTGAATATACTGAAAGAGGGCATTATCAAGTAGGTGCGGAAATTATGAATGGACACAAGCTTGACATGCTCATAGCTGTAGGTAATAGTGCCCGATATATTGCTGCAGGTGCTAAAGAACATGGCTTTGATCAGAAATATATATTCATATGCAAAGACAATCATGGAGCTATAGAAATACTGAAAGAGATTTTAAAATGCGGAGATGCAGTCCTTGTCAAAGGATCTCGGGGGATGAAAATGGAAGAGATTGTTGAGTATATACAAGAGAGGAGCTAAGTAAATGATACAGTACTCACAGCTTGTGGTAACAATTGTTATTGCATTTCTTATCACGTTGATTTTAGGACCAATTGCAATACCATTGTTACATAGACTAAAGGTTGGGCAAAGCATACGGGATGAAGGTCCAAAGTCGCATATGGCCAAATCCGGTACACCAACCATGGGTGGATTGATCATGATTGCTGCAATTACGATTACAGCCCTGACCTCAGGAACACTAAACAAAGATTTATATATGGTTTTATTTGCAACGATTGGTTTTGGCCTTATTGGATTTATAGATGATTTTATTAAAGTCGTTTTGAAAAGGAATTTGGGATTGAGAGCCTATCAGAAATTATTGGGCCAAATTGTAGTTGCAGTACTGATTGCATTATATCAAGCCGATGCTTCGATTTCAGGTACGAAGATATTAATACCTTTTGTGGAGGGTGCAGGTAAATATTTAGATCTAGGATTACTTTATGTTCCTTTTATTGCCTTTGTTGTCGTGGCTACAGCAAATGGTGTAAATCTAACAGATGGACTGGACGGACTAGCGGCGGGTGTTACCCTTATCATCTCTTCATTTTTTAGCCTTGTTGCCATGAATTGGGGATTTCCAAGCATAGCTGTTTTTTGTGGTGCATTGACCGGTGCATGTCTAGGATTTCTTAGGTTTAATGCCCATCCAGCTAAAGTCTTTATGGGAGATACGGGATCAATGGCCTTGGGAGGCGCTATTGCTACCATAGCTATTTTAATGAACTTAACTTTATTTATTCCAATTGTAGGTGGAATTTATTTTGCTGAAGCGCTATCCGTGATGATGCAGGTCGCTTCCTTTAAGCTAACAGGGAAGAGAATATTTAAAATGAGTCCATTACATCATCACTTTGAATTATCCGGTTGGAAGGAAACAAAGGTCGTTGTTGTTTTTTGGTCTGTTACGCTTTTACTATGTATTGTAGGACTTTTTGGGCTAAATTAGAATAAACATAATATAGATGAAAGCAGGTGCATCTGATGATATTAAAAGATAAACGAGTCTTGGTTGTGGGATTAGCTACTTCTGGCATACCAACGGTAAATACGCTCATCCGACAGGGTGCAAAGGTCACAGTAAATGATGTTAAAAATGAAGAACAGTTACGTGAAATCATAAGTGCTTTAAGCATGTATGATGTAAGATATATCCTCGGAGGTCACCCGGAAGATGTAACTCAATATGATATTCTTGTACTAAGCCCTGGTGTACCCACTGATTTACCATTTATACATAAAGCAAAAGAAAACGGAATTCTTATCGTTGGGGAGTTAGAGCTCGCTTATCGATTGTGTAAGGGGAAATTTATCGCCATCACAGGTACAAATGGCAAAACTACGACAACTGCATTGACTGGTGAGATCTTTCATAATGCAGAAAAAGAAACCTATGTGGTAGGAAACATAGGGGTAGCCGCCATATCTAAGGCATTAGAAGCAAGTAAAGAGGCAGTTATGGTAACAGAAGTAAGCAGCTTTCAGTTGGAAAGCATCATAGATTTCAAACCTCATATTGCTGCAATATTAAATATCACACCAGATCATTTGAATAGACATAAGACGATGGAGAATTATATAGCCGCGAAAGCAAATATTTTCAAAAATCAAGAGGCATGTGATTTTGTTGTATTGAACGCTGATAATGAGGAAACATACGCATTGGCAAGTAAAACAACTTCTCAAGTCATTCCTTTTAGTCGTAAGTCTAGTTTTGATCAAGGTGTTTTCGTGGTAAATGGAGATATTGTTGTAAAGGAAAAAGGAAAAGAACCAATGGTTGTTTGTAGTACGAAGGAATTAAATATCCCGGGAAACCACAATTTGGAAAATGCACTAGCGGCTACTGCACTAGCGTATTGGGGTGGTATTGATATTCAAAGTATTGCCAATACACTCAAGTCTTTCAAAGGTGTTGAACATCGAACTGAGATTATAGCTGAAATCCAGGGTGTTTGCTTCATCAATGACTCAAAGGGTACCAATCCTGATGCATCAATAGCTGCAATAAAAGGGATGGAAACACCAATTATTTTAATTGCCGGTGGAATGGATAAGGGAAGTGAATTTGATGAACTCATTGAGGCCTTTGAAGGTAAGGTTAAGCATATGATTTTATTAGGTGAAACCGCTAATAAAATTAAAGAAACAGCGGAACAACTTGGCTTTGTTTCATGCACAATGGTAGGCAGTATGGAGGAAGCAGTTAAGCAGGCCTATAAACAATCTATCAAGGGAGATACGGTGCTTTTATCTCCAGCCTGTGCAAGCTGGGATATGTATGAGAGCTATGAACATCGAGGAAGACATTTTAAAGATTGTGTAGAAAGTTTGAGGAGGTCGCTATAATGACCAAACGGAAATCCAGCGATTTTACCCTAATGATCACAGTGCTTATTCTTGTTGTCATAGGGATCATCATGGTATTCAGTGCAAGCTATGCCTATGCATATTTCAGACTAGGAGATGGATATCATTTTCTAAAAAGAGATTTGCTTTGGGCTGTAGTTGGTCTTTGTGGAATGCTGTTCACGATGAATTTTGATTATTGGAGATATAAAAAGCTTGCACCATTAGGGTTTATTCTAAGCCTTGTCTTGTTGATTTTGGTCTTAACGCCCCTTGGAATAGAATATAATGGTGCAAAAAGATGGTTAGGCATTGGCGGATTTACAGTAATGCCTTCTGAAATAGCGAAAATTTGCTCCATTTTCTTTGTTGCAGCATCCCTATCTAAAAATCCTGAGAAGATAAAAAATTTTCTTAAGGGTGTAGTGCCTTATTTAGGGATTATAGGACTTTATTTTGGATTAATTATTCTCCAGCCAAACTTAAGTACCGCAGTTACAATCTCAGCAATAATTGTTGCAATGATGTTTGTGACAGGGATGAGATGGGGTCATTTAACTTTTATGGGTGCAGGGGGCATAGGTCTTTTGGCTGTAATGATTTTGGCAGAGCCTTATAGAATGCGAAGATTGACTGGTTTCTTGGATCCCTTTGCTGATGCCAGGGATACAGGGTATCAGGTAATTCAATCCCTTCTTGCCCTTGGATCAGGAGGTTTGTTTGGGGTAGGTCTTGGAAAAAGCATTCAAAAATACTTATACATTCCTGAACCCCAAAATGATTTTATCTTTGCCATTATTGGAGAAGAATTAGGCTTTATTGGTTGTGTGGCAGTAATTATTTTGTACTTACTCTTAATTTGGAGAGGCGTCCGCATTGCTATTAATGCACCTGACCTTTTTAGTTGTCTCGTAGCTACTGGCATTACAGCTATGATAGCTGTACAGGTAATCATTAATATTGCTGTTGCAACATCCTCTATGCCTGTAACAGGTATACCCCTTCCTTTTATCAGCTGGGGTGGAACTTCATTGGCGATTTTTATGACCGCCATAGGAGTAATGTTAAATATCTCGAGATATGCAAATTTAGATAGGAGCTGAAGAAATGAAGGTACTTATTACAGGTGGAGGAACAGGTGGGCATATCTATCCTGCAATTGCAATTGCTAATAAAATTAAGAGCAGCATGAAAGACAGTGATATCTTGTTTGTTGGTACAAAAAAAGGCTTAGAAAGCGATTTGGTACCTAAAGCAGGATATGAGCTAAAAACCATTACTGTCAGTGGTTTTCAGAGAAAATTATCTATAGATACAGTGAAGTCAGTCAAGGACCTTTTTAAGGGTCTTCAGGAGGCGGCAACCGTCATTAAAAACTTTAAGCCAGACATTGTCATAGGAACAGGCGGATACGTATGCGGTCCTGTGGTTTTCGTAGCATCGTTGATGAATATTAAAACTGTAATTCACGAACAAAATGTAATACCTGGAGTAACGAATAAAATACTCAGTAAGTTTGTAAATAAGATATTGATTAGTTTTGAAGAATCCAGTACATACTTTGCAAATAGCAGCAAGCTTGTTATTACAGGAAATCCAGTACGAAAGGAATTTATTCATTTTGATAGAGATGTATTCCGAAATGAATTGGGAATTAAAAATGATGAGATTGTTGTCACATCTTTTGGTGGTAGCCGGGGTGCAGAAAAAATCAACGAAGTAATGCTTCAGGTAATGAAACGATTTAGTGACCGAAAAGAAATAGTCTTTTATCATATTACGGGAGAGAGACATTATGATCAAATGATGGCACAGTTTAAAGATGCAAACCTATCTCACGGTATAAATCTTAAAATACTACCTTATGTTCATGATATGCCGAAGTTGATGGGGGCGTCAGATCTAATCATAAGTCGGTCGGGAGCCATAACACTAGCAGAAATTACTGCCATGGGCTTACCCTCTATTTTGATACCTTCTCCCCATGTGACAAACAATCATCAAGAATATAATGCAAGGGTGCTCGAGAAAAATGGTGCTGCAGTATTATTGCTTGAAAAAGATTTAAATGATAAGAATATAGTTGACTTATTACACTTATTTATAAGAGATCCACAAAGGTTAACAAAAATGTCAGGGAGAAGCAAGGCGTTATCAAAGGCCAATGCTACAGATTTAATCTATGCGGATATTCTTAAGCTTATAAATGAGTAATTGGTAAATGATTGATACAACGAAAGGTAAATAAGTTAATGTAACACCTCCTAGAATTATGCATATTATGAGTAATATATTGTGTTTTGTTCTTTAAGTCAAATGAATGCTACAATACAGGTAATTTGCATAAATGTTAAGGACTTCTCGGAGGTGAAATATGTGAGTAAATTTGTGATACATGGTGGTAATAGATTACAAGGAGAAATACGCATTGGTGGCGCAAAAAATGCAGTGCTACCTATACTTGCGGCCACGGTATTGAGTGGAAAAGTAAGTGTGCTGACAGACTGTCCTAACTTAAAAGATGTTCATACGATGATTGAAATATTAAGATCTATTGGATGTCAGATTCGCTTTGAAGATTCCGTAATAACTATTGATACGAGTACATTGTCATCCCATGAGATCCCCGAGGGCTTGGTTCGTGAAATGAGATCTTCCATATTTTTAATGGGACCAATATTGGGGAGATGTGGTAAAATTAAGATAAGTTACCCTGGTGGATGTGAAATCGGTCCAAGACCCATTGATCTTCATATTAAAGCGTTGGAAGCATTAGGTGTTAAAATCACAGAAGCCCATGGATTTTTAGAATGTGAGGTTCTAAAGTTAAGAGGTTGTGAAATTCATTTAGATTATCCAAGCGTTGGAGCAACAGAAAATGCAATGCTTGCCGCTATTTTTGCTGAAGGAATCACTCGGATTATTAATGCGGCAAAAGAGCCAGAAATCGTTGATTTACAAGATTTTCTTCAAAAGATGGGCGCGAAAATTTGTGGTGCAGGAACGAGTGAAATCATTATAGAAGGGGTAAAAGAATTACATGATGTAGAGCATAAGATTATGCCTGATCGCATTGTTACAGGTACAATTTTAGCAGCAGGTGCAGCTACAGGAGGGGACATTTTCGTCACAAATGCTATTGCCAATCATGTTCAGCCTATAATCTCCAAGTTGAAAGAGTGCGGGTGCCTTATTTTAGAAAAGGGTGATACCCTAAAATTAAAAGCCCCAGAAAGGGTAAGAGCAGTGGATATGGTGAAGACTCTACCTTATCCTGGTTTCCCAACAGATATGCAGGCCCAGTTTATGGCTTTGATGACTATCGCAAGGGGAACAAGTTTTTTTACTGAAACCATATTCGAAAATCGCTATAAACATGTGGACGAATTAACAAGGATGGGTGCAAAGATTAAAATTGATGGTAGGGTGGCTGTCATTAAAGGTGTGAAAAAGCTAACGGGTGCTAGAGTTTTTGCGAAAGATCTAAGGGGCGGTGCTGCGCTAGTAATTGCTGGACTTGTAGCCGAAGGAATAACAACTGTTGAGGATATTGTTCATATTGAGAGAGGGTATGAACAATTTGATAAGATGCTGGAGCAACTAGGAGCAAATATATATAAGATAAAATAAGAGGCAGCATAAGCTGCTCTTACTTTAATAAAATGAATGGACAAACTATTAGGGTGGTATATATGTATATCGAAAGGCAGAAAACTGACATCCGTATTAAAAAGAATAAGTCGAAAATCATTTTACTGATTATGATACTACTTTGTGTGGTAACGTTTATTATTATCTTCAAGACGGATATTCTAATGATTCGCGGAGTAGAAATCTACGGAAATGAACATCTTACAAAAGAGGACATTATGCCTAGCGTCGAAAGTACAATAGGTTTTAATATATTCAAGGTAAAAATGGATAGTATATCAGCAAATCTATTAGCAAATCCCTATATTAAGACTGCATCGGTAAAGAGAAAACTGCCCAATAAGCTGATGATTCGAATCAGCGAGAGAAAAGAAGCTGCAGTCGTGCCTTTTATGGGAACTTTCTTGATTATAGACGAAGAAGGAGTAGTCTTGAAGTCGGATATTCAGGCACCAGGCTTACAAACGATCAACGGCTTAGAATTTAGCAACTTCATGGAGGGTGAAGCACTTCATGTTTCTGATCAAGAGCAATTGACAAAAGCTCTCCTTCTTGCAAAATCTATGAAGAATATAAATGAGGATATTCGAGAGATTGATGTAACAAATAAAATGAATATGATCATACGGTTCTCAAACGGATTGTCTTGCAGAATTGGAGAAGCGAATAATATAGACTATAAACTGCAGCTTCTGAGGGGGATTTTAGCTGATTTAGCTTCGAAAGGAATTACAAGGGGTGTAATTGACATTAGTCATGATGGGAATCCAAGTTATAGTCCTATAGAATAGGAGGAAACCGTATGAAAGGAATAAAAGGACAGGTGGCTGTAGCAATTGTCTGTTTGGTTCTTGGATTAGTATTGTCTATACAGTTTAAAAGTGTACAAGAAAGTGATATAGACTGGGGTGGATCAACACAGAAGTCACAACGGATATCCAGGGACTTAAAGATCGAAAAGGAAGAGAAACAGCAATTACTAGGTAGCGTAGATTTACTTCAGAGAAGAATGAAAGAGATCGAAGATGTAGAATCCAAGGAAGACGGTTTGTTAAAGAACCTGAGTGCTGAACTGGAAAAGTATAAAATGATTTCTGGGGTGAAAGCGGTAAAGGGAAAAGGGGTTATTGTCGTAGTAGATGACCCGCCTATGGGGCCTGATTATCCTTCTGATCTTAGTATTATTATGATAAACTATGATTTGCTGCTAAGTTTAATCAATAAGTTGAATGATGCAGGCGCTGAGGCAATTTCTATTAATGATCAGCGGATTGTATCAAATACTGAGATTCATTTGGCAGGGAATAATGTGAATATAAATTCTGTCCCTACAGCACCGCCATTCATCGTCAAGGCTATTGGAAATCCAAATACCCTTGAATCAGCATTGAATATTCGGTTTGGTATCATTTGGCAGATGAAAGATAACTATAATCTTCAAGTATCAATTAAACAGCAGGATGAAGTTGTTATTCCTCGGTACGATAAGATAACAAAATTCGTATATGCAACAACTTTAGAGGAGCAAAAACCACAATAATGGGATAAGGGCAATATTATTCTATTATAAGGCTATTTATTTTTTATGAAGAAGGTGAGCAGATTGACTATTGCAATTATTGGTCTTATTATTGGTGTTATTTTAGGTTTGTATCTACCTATTACTTATCCCACATCATATTCTCTTTATATGTCTGTGGCCATTTTGGCGGCCCTAGACTCTGTCTTCGGAGCCATTCGTTCCCACATGGAGAATAAATTCAACTCAACTATTTTTGTTACAGGATTTTTTGGAAATGCCATATTAGCAGGTATTCTAGCTTATATTGGTGATCGATTGGGTGTGCCTCTTTACTATGCTGCAATATTTGCATTTGGAGGAAGATTGTTCCAAAACTTCGCAATCATAAGAAGATACTCGATTGAGAGAATTGGTAAAAAATAATTTTTTTATTCTGAAAAAAGGATATTTGCATAGTATGTTGAAATTAGTAATAGTGTTAAATAACTTGTATTATATTTGTATAAATTTAACATAAATATTTGTGTTTATGTATCAACCTAAAGATTTCTGTAGTAACATCATAAGGGTGTTTAAATTTAAATGATATAACTACAATAACTAAGTAAAAATATTAAATATTTTCATAGCCGGATGAAGGGGGTAATTTTGTGTTAGAATTTGATGTTGATATGGAGCAATTCGCCCAGATTAAAGTTATTGGTGTAGGTGGCGGTGGAAATAACGCTGTCAATAGAATGATTGAATCACAATTAAAAGGTGTTCAATTTATAGCTGTAAATACAGACAAGCAGGCACTTTTCACTTCAAAAGCAGAATATAGAATTCAAATTGGAGAGAAACTATCAAAAGGATTAGGCGCTGGCGCTAACCCTGAGATTGGAAAAAAAGCAGCAGAAGAAAGTAGAGATGATATCTACCAAGCCTTACAAGGTGCAGATATGGTATTTGTAACTGCTGGTATGGGTGGCGGCACAGGAACGGGTGCAGCACCAATCGTAGCTGAGATTGCAAAAGAAATGGGAATTTTGACCGTAGGTGTTGTGACAAAACCTTTTACATTTGAAGGAAAAAGAAGAATGCAGCATGCTGAACAAGGAATCGAGGAGTTAAAATCAAGGGTAGATACTTTGGTTACAATTCCAAATGATAGACTTCTTCAAGTAGTAGAAAAGAAAACATCTATTGTAGATGCATTTAGAATGGCTGATGATATTTTAAGACAAGGTGTACAAGGGATATCTGATTTAATTGCTGTGCCAGGGTTAGTAAACCTTGACTTTGCTGATGTGAAGACAATTATGTTTGAACAAGGGTTAGCCCATATGGGTATTGGAAGGGCTAGTGGTGAACATAGAGCCACTGAAGCTGCAAAACAAGCAATACATAGTCCATTGTTAGAAACTTCTATAGAAGGGGCAAAGGGTGTCCTCTTGAATATTACAGGTGGCTCCAACTTGGGGTTATTTGAAGTGAATGAAGCAGCTGAGTTGGTTGCTCAAGCAGCGGATCCAGATGCAAATATCATTTTTGGTGCAGTGATTGATGAGGACTTAAAAGATGAGATCAGAATCACTGTGATTGCTACGGGTTTCGAACATAGAGTGGCATCTTCAAAAAATGTTATGACTGCGAGAGAAATTCGTCAAGGTCATATGAAAGAAGAAGAGATTGTCCAACCAAACGATGATCTTGATATTCCAACGTTTTTGAGAAAAAAGAGATAAATAGAGAAACTTAAAGGTCGTTTAGTTCACTAAACGACCTTTTGTCGTATTATGATAGTTTATAGAAATGATTTTTGTACATTCGACTTCAAACATTGACAAAAAAATAGAGAATCGTACTATATAATAGACATAAAGTATAGGACAATTGAATAGAAGTATAGCGAGTAGAAGAATCTCCATAATCGGGGGAATGGATATGATAGAGGTATATGGAGAGTATCTGTTTATTGAAAATCTTTTGATGAACTGGTTGATACTCTATCTCACTGCGTATTTCAGTAAAACGAAGGTGCCTAAATATAAAGTATGGGTTGGGGCAACGGTAGGTGCTATTTATGCCTTTGTTGTTTTTTTTCCTTCTCTTACTTTTTTGTATTCCATGATTATGAAAATTGTAGCATCCATGTTAATTATTGTTATCACATTTATGCCTTACCAATTCAAACACTTTTTTAAATTGGTAGGTATCTTTTATCTTATATCTTTCATGTTTGGGGGAGCAGCTTTTGCCTTGTTTTATCTTACTGTTTTTCAGGGTTTATTAAGCAATGGGGTCTTTTATATAGGCAATGTTTTTGATAAATTTAGTCCTAAACTCCTCATTTATGCAGGAATCATTGCTTATATTTTAATTAAATATTGTTGGGAATATATTCAAGTGAAAATATCTAGGGATAAAGTATATATACCAATTTCTATTGAAATAGAAAATCATAGTAGTGAAGTGAACGCATTGATTGATACAGGCAATTCACTTCATGATCCCTTATCAAAATATCCAGTGATTATTGTAGAATACGAAGCAATTAAAGACTTACTGCCCTTAGATATTCAAGGTATGTTTAATGATTGCCCACAAGATATTAATTTAGATCTAGTCTCAGCAATCATTCAATCCTCACAGTGGATGAACCGATTCAGGATGATCCCATTTAAATCCCTAGGTATAGACAATGGTATGCTGATTGGATTTAAACCAGATTGCGTTAAACTGCAGGACAATAACCATTCGAAATACATAAGGGAAATTGTTATTGGGGTTTATACAAAAAAGCTATCAGTCGATGGAGACTATCATGCACTATTACATCCTGATTTACTAGCATAAAATATTTCTCGAATGGAGGCGTTATCATGATGAACATGCTAAACCGAGTCAAACTATGTTTTAGAATATATTTCCTAAAAATTATGAAGGCTATAGGCATCTCAGAACCAGAAACGATTTTCTATATAGGTGGAAGTGAAGCATTGCCACCACCCCTGAGTCCTGATGAAGAATTGTTTTTGGTGGATCGATTAAGTCATGACGATGGTGCTGTAAGAACTGTACTTATTGAAAGAAATCTAAGGTTGGTTGTTTATATTGCGAGGAAGTTTGAGAATACAGGCGTAGGTGTTGAAGACTTAATATCCATTGGAACAATCGGACTCATAAAGGCAGTAAATACCTTTGATCCAGAAAAAAAAATTAAGCTAGCCACCTATGCGTCAAGATGTATTGAAAATGAAATTCTCATGTATTTGAGGAGGAATAGTAAGGCCAAAGCAGAAATCTCTTTTGACGAACCATTAAATATTGATTGGGATGGAAATGAGCTGCTGCTATCGGATATATTGGGAACAGATAATGATCTGATTTATAAATTTCTAGAAGAAGAGGTAGACAAAGAATTGCTGGAAATCGCTTTGAAAAAGTTATCTAAAAGAGAAAAAAAAATTATGGAACTTCGATTCGGGTTGAACAATGGAGAAGAAAAAACTCAAAAGGAAGTGGCTGATATGCTGGGCATATCGCAATCTTATATTTCACGATTAGAGAAAAGGATTATTTATAGATTAAAAAAAGAAATCAATCGGATGACATAGCAGCTTAAGGGCTGCTTTTAAAGTTTTTGGATGAAGATATAGGTATAAACAAAAAGGTTGGAGGCAATAATTTTAAAATGTAGGGGGGCAATAATCCATAGAGATGGAGGAATTGTCATGCATATAAATAAAGTTGAAATTTGCGGTGTGAATACGTCAAAACTCCCTGTACTGACCAATGTAGAAATGCGACAGCTGTTTAAAAAAATCCATGAAGGAGATATGTCTGCTAGGGAAAAGTTCATTCAGGGCAACCTTAGACTCGTTCTGAGTGTTATTCAAAGATTTAACAACCGTGGGGAACATGTAGATGACTTATTTCAAGTAGGATGTATCGGGTTAATAAAAGCCATAGACAATTTTGACCTAACACAAAATGTAAAGTTCTCAACCTATGCTGTGCCTATGATTATTGGAGAAATTAGGAGATACCTAAGAGATAACAATGCCATACGCGTAAGTAGATCCCTGCGGGATACAGCCTATAAAGCGCTCCAGATAAGGGATCAGTTAATCAATAAGAATTCTAAAGAACCCACAGTGTCAGAGATTGCAAAAGAGTTAAATATTCCCCGAGAAGAAGTGGTATTTGCGCTAGACGCCATTCAAGATCCCATATCGTTGTTTGAGCCTATTTACCATGACAGCGGAGATGCCATTTTTGTGATGGATCAAGTAAGTGATGAAAAAAGCGAAGATGAAGTATGGCTGGAGGGCATTGCGCTGCGAGAGGCTTTAAGAAAACTGAGTGATCGTGAAAAATTGATACTAACATTACGTTTTTTTGAAGGTCGTACCCAAATGGAAGTGGCTGATGAAATAGGCATATCACAAGCGCAAGTATCAAGGTTAGAAAAAACAGCTTTAAAACATATGAGAAAATACATATAGAGCAAAAGCAACGAAAAGTTGCTTTTGTTTTTTGAGATTTATTCATATAACATAAGCCAAGCCTATATATATAAGTATATGAGTAAACGAAAGTAGGTGAGCTTATGGTTAGTACAACGGATTTGCGTCAAAAGGAAATCATTAATATGGTGGATGGACGAAGATTAGGCTTTATATCTGACATTGAAGTAAACTTAGAAAAAGGTCGTATAGATGCTTTGATTGTGCCAGGGCCGGGAAAATTTCTTGGCTTCTTTGGAAAAGACCATGATTACTATATTACTTGGAATGAAATTCGCAAAATAGGAATGGATGTCATATTGGTTGAAATCAACGATGTCATTGTAACGAAAGAAGAGCAAGATGCTTTTCAGGATGAGATTTAACAAAGAATTGATGAATTCCAAAATCAAAGTGGACATACCATATTTCGTATAATATAATCTAATTAGCACCAGATGTTGGTGAGATTGACCAATACATCAAGTTGCGGGAGGATTAGGTGATGAATTGTCCATTTTGTGAATTTTTTGAAACGAAGGTTGTAGATTCGAGACCAACAGAAGAAGGACATGCGATTCGGCGTAGAAGAGAATGCGGGAAATGTAGAAAGCGGTTTACAACCTACGAAAAAGTGGAGGAAATACCACTAATGGTTGTGAAGAAGGATGGAACGAGAGAGGCCTATAATCGAAATAAAGTTCTGAACGGTATTATCAGAGCCTGTGAGAAACGACCTGTTTCCATGAAGCATATTGAAGCTATCATTGACGATGTTGAAAGAGAAATGCACAATACCATGGAAAAGGAGATTACCAGTACATATATTGGTGAGCTAGTCATGAATTGCTTGAAGGATTTGGATGAAGTAGCCTATGTACGATTTGCTTCAGTCTATAGACAGTTTAAAGATATTAATACATTTATGGAAGAAGTAAAAAAACTGCTGAACGAAAAATAAAGTAAATAGTTGATAAAGAGGGAGCAAGTTGTGATACAACTTGCTATTCTTTATTTCATAAACGATAATAATATTATTTAGAGGGGATGATTAAATGCTTAAAAATTTAAAAATGAATGATTATAATCATTTGTGCTATTTTACAATACCATCTTTTGAAGAATATATATCCGTTACCCACTGCTTTACCAGTAGAATAGGTGGCGTAAGTGATGGAGATAATACTTCACTGAATCTTAGTTTTAAGACGGGCGATACGGCAGAAAAAGTCAGAGAAAATTATGAAAGAGTCTGTAATGCTTTAAATATTCCTATGGAAAACTTGGTCTTGTCAGATCAAGTTCATGGTGACCGAATTAAAATTGTAAGCAGTGAAGACCGTGGAAAAGGTATTCTGATGAATAGTGATATATATGAAATAGATGCCCTGATTACAAATGAAAAAAATGTTGCATTGGTAACCTTATATGCTGATTGTGTACCTATATTTATTTTAGATCCAAAACGGAATGTTATTGCGCTGGCCCATGCGGGATGGAAAGGAACAGTGCTTAAAATAGGTGCAAAGGTAATCAATAGGATGAAGGAAGAATTTTCTACTGACCCGAAAGACTGTATTGTTGCCATTGGACCTTCCATAGGGAATTGTTGCTATGAGGTTGATCAAATCGTTATTGACGAATTTAACAAATATTTTACAAACCTCAGCAAATTTGTAATTTCCAAGGGAGATAATAAGTATATGCTTGATTTATGGAAGGCTAACAAATTGGCCTTGGAGGAAATAGGTGTTTTAGCAAGAAATATAACAGTAAGCAATATCTGTACACAATGCAATCATGATATATTATTTTCTCATCGTGCTGATAAAGGCAAGACTGGTAGAATGGCAGGAATTTTACAGCTTAGATGACGAAGCTGAAAGGAGAGTGTGTATGAGTAGAAGAAAGATCCTCGTAGTGGATGATGAGCAGCATATTGTAGAATTGATTCAGTTTAATTTAGAAAGCAATGGGTTTGATGTTATTACCAGTGATAATGGAGAGGATGCCATCAGGCTGGCGATAGACGAAGTGCCTGATGTTATCATTTTGGATTTGATGCTGCCTGGAATAGATGGGTTCGAAGCTTGTAAAAAAATCAGAAACTATGAGAAGACTAGCAAAGTTCCTATTATCATGCTTACAGCGAAAAGTGAAGAAACAGATAAGGTTTTAGGTCTAGAGCTAGGAGCGGATGATTATCTAACAAAACCTTTTAGCGTGCGGGAGTTGACAGCAAGAATAAAAGCAGTTTTAAGGAGATTTGAAGAAATACCTAAAGAAGCTGGGAAAATCATCAAGGTGCATGATATTGTTATTGATACGGAAAAACACGAAGTACTGAAAGGTTCGAAAGTTCTAGAACTCACTTTAAAGGAATTTGAACTGCTAAAGATACTTGCTGAAAATCGGGGCAAGGTATTATCAAGGAATTTGCTGCTTGATGAAGTATGGGGATATGATTACTTTGGAGAAACAAGAACTGTAGATGTTCATATAAGACACCTGAGAAAGAAAATTGAGGATAATGATCGACACCCTGTATATATTGAAACAATAAGAGGCATAGGTTATAAGATGAAACAGGTGAAATAGATGCAGCGGAAGATATTTATAACATATACAATACTTTTATTGGTGGGTATCATTATATCCGGGGTCCTTACTTTAGGCTTTATGAAAGGCAGTTATATAGATACGATAGAACGTACCTTGATGAGCAATGGAAATTTGGTGAATCAGTTTGTAGAAGATAGGGTCAAAGAGGGTTCTTTCTATGATCTTGAGTTTTCTGAATTAGCTCACCGTTATGCAAAGCAAATAAACGCAAGGGTAACCTTTATCAATAACAATGGTTTTGTGATTGGAGATTCTGAGATTCGACCTGAACAACTTCCCAATATTGAGAGTCATTTATATCGACCCGAAGTCCAAGATGCCTTAAGAGGGGGAGTTGGTAAGAGCAATCGCTACAGTACAACCACAGAAAACAATTATTTGTATGTGGCTATACCCATCGTCATTGAAGATCGAATCTATGGCGTGACTAGGCTGGCGTTTCCTTTAGTCGAAATTGACAGATTAAATACAAGGTTGCTACAAAACACTTTGATAGCGGCATTTTGTGGTGCAATCGTGGCAACAATTTTAGGGTATCGTTATGTGAATAGCGTAACCAAGCCGATTAAAGAGATTACCCAGACTGCTCAAAAAATTGCAAATGGAGATTTTAAAAACAGGGTATACGTAAATAGCAGTGATGAAATAGGAATTTTGGCAGATACATTTAATATCATGGCCGTAAAGCTAAATGAAACAATTTCAGAACTCTGGGATAAAAATACGAAGCTGCAGTCTACTTTGAGCAGCATGAACGAAGCGCTATTTGCAGTGGATAATAGTTATAAAATAATACTTATGAATGCTGTAGCTAAATCCCTCTTTAAAATTGATGAAGAAGATGTGATTGGAAAACATATTCTTGAAGTCATTCGGAGTAATAAGCTCCACGATGTCCTAAAGAATATGCTTGATACCCAGAGTATTGGACAAAAAGAAATAACCATTGACTACCCGGAAATGAAAATCTTAAAGGTATACACAAACTTTATTCGACTTGATGTTGATCCAAACCGAATTATTGGCATCATGGCTTTGATACAAGATGTGACAGAAATGAGAAAGCTAGAAAACATGCGATCTGAATTTGTTGCGAATGTATCCCATGAATTGAAGACCCCCTTAACCTCTATAACTGGATTTATTGAGACGTTAAAAGGGGGAGCTATAGATAATGAAAAGGTTAGGAATAGATTTCTAGATATTATTGAAATAGAAACGGAGAGACTGAGAAGATTAATTGATGACTTGCTCAGCTTGTCAGCCATCGAGAATAATAGATTTCCTCCTATCAGAGAGGAAATCAGTGTTCATGTAGTACTTGCAGAAATCAATGATATGGTGGAAGGACTTGTCTTACAAAAGAGTATCCACTATACCACAGAGATTGATGCTAGTTTACCTTCTATTATTGGCAATAGAGATTGGTTCAAACAAATGATGCTGAATCTCATTGAGAATGCCATGAAGTATACACCAGATCATGGTGTTGTAAAAGTTTTGGCTTATAAAAAATATGATAATATTTTCTTGGTTATAAAAGATACGGGTATGGGTATTCCTAAGCAGGATATACCAAGATTGTTTGAGAGATTTTATAGAGTAGATAAGGCAAGATCAAGAAAGGTAGGCGGAACAGGCCTAGGCTTAGCCATTGTAAAACATATCGTGATGTCGTTCAATGGAGATATAAAGGTACAAAGTGAAGTTGAAAAAGGAACCGAATTCACCGTTCGAATACCTATTATTGAGCAAAAAGGCTAGGATATCCTAGCTTTTTTTGTATGGAATGAATATTCGATTTTTCCCTACAAATTTACGGGGATTTAACATTTCTTTTATGCTGTCTTAACATAGCCCTATTATAATGTATTTGTAGTCAAGATGATAAAAGGTTCTCAAGGACAGGGAGGAAGGAACCTTTGGAAGTTAAAATTAACTAAAATGAATGGGGGAAATAAAAAATGAAAAAGATTTTATCATTAGCACTAATAGTTATGTTAGCTGTAGGATTACTGGCAGGATGCGGTCAAAAGACAACTGAACAGCCACAGCAGGAAGAAACACAAGGTGATGCAGCTTTAACTGGTAAGGTCGTTATTGCAGGTTCTACATCAGTACAACCATTATCAGATGAATTGGCTGCAGCGTTTACAGAAAAGAATCCAGATGTTCAAATAGAGGTTCAAGGCGGAGGTTCCAGCGTAGGTGTTAAATCGGCTATCGACAAAATTGTTGATATTGGTATGTCTTCAAGAGATCTTAAAGAAGAAGAAAAATCTTCAGGATTAACGGAATATGTCATCGCGAAAGATGGTATTGCAGTGGTTGTTAATCCAACAAGTAAAGTTGAAGATTTAACAATAGAACAAATCAAAAAAATATTTACTGGTGAAATCACAAACTGGAAAGAAGTCGGTGGAGAAGATAAAGCAATCACAGTCGTTTCAAGAGAAGAAGGTTCTGGTACAAGAGGTGCATTTATTGAAATCACGGGAGTAGAAGGCAAAGATGCTTCTGGAAACAAAGCGGATTTAACAACTAAAAATGCCTTGGTTCAGCCATCTACTGGCGCTGTTAAGCAGACGGTAGCCAATACACCAGATTCTATTGGGTACGTTTCAATGGGCGCGTTGGATGATGCTGTGAAGACTGTAAAAGTTGAAGGCGTAGAAGCTACAGAAGAAAATGCAAAGGATGGTTCATTCAAAATTTCAAGACCGTTCTTATTCCTAACAAATGGTGAAGAGAGTGAAACAGTAAAAGCGTTCATTGAATTCATCATGAGTGCAGAAGGACAAGAAATTGTTGCTCAAGAATTTATTTCAGTAAAATAAACCCGAGTCATTCAAAGATTGAGAGAATCCTCCCAGTTTCTCATAAAAAGATAAAGATGGTTTAACCGTCTTTATCTTTTTATTTTTATTACAGGGATAGATATTATGAGATATTTAACATGGATTTAACGTGGCCTTAATCTTTCACTAACGAAATGCTTATAAAATGAATAATGGGAATGAACGATATTTGGAAGGAGACGAACCATGAAGAAGTATGAAAAAGCAATAGAAATGATACTCTTTATTAGTGCCACAATAGCAACTTTATCCGTTTTTCTAATTACATTCTTCATTTTTAAGGAAGGGTTACCTATATTACTTGAATATGGTATTCTCAACTTTGTATTTGGAGCGAATTGGGCTCCGACTAACGGTAGCTATGGCGCTTTACCGATGATCATCGGTTCAGTGTCTGTTACAGTGGGAGCACTTATTATAGGGGTGCCAATGGGAATTGCATGTGCCATCTTTTTAGCAGAGATCGCACCAACGCCCTTGGTAAAATTGTTTAAACCAGCTGTAGAATTGTTGGCAGGGATACCTTCTGTTGTATATGGATTCTTTGGGTTATCTGTGATTGTACCAATGATTCGAACATACATCCTACCAATTGCACAGAAGTTTAATTCAGATGCATTTACAACGGGATATAGTATACTTGGT
Organism: Anaerosolibacter sp.; assembly: GCF_029240175.1. GTDB lineage: Bacteria > Bacillota > Clostridia > Peptostreptococcales > Thermotaleaceae > Anaerosolibacter. The sequence continues at coordinate 44,549 of NZ_JARBTM010000010.1, read as the reverse complement.
GGAGCAATTATTCTTGCAGTCATGATTTTACCTACGATTATTAATATCTCTGAAAACTCTATCAGAGCTGTACCGAATGAATATAAGCAAGGTTCTTTGGCTTTAGGAGCTTCCCAGTTCGATACAATTTCAAAGGTTATTGTGCCTGCTGCAAAATCCGGTATCATTACTTCCGTTGTTCTTGGTATGGGTAGAGCAGTGGGGGAAACCATGGCAGTAATTCTCATTACAGGAAATATGCCAAAGATACCAGGAAGTCCTTTGGATTCGGTTGCAACCATGACGGGAACCATTGCCATGGAAATGGGCTATGCATCACCGATGCATCAAAGAGCACTTTTTGCTACTGGAATCATATTGTTCGTGTTTATCATGCTGTTGAACGTAACAGCTACCTTTACAACGAGAAAGCTAGGGAGGGGATAGAATGATGGAGATGCAGGCTAGTAAAATCATGATATCAAATAAGAAGATAAATCTTAATATAAAGGAAAAAGTATCTTATTTTGCTATCTACCTTGCGGCTATATTGACGCTTGTAGCTTTGATATCGATTATAGGCTACGTTTTAATGAATGGTGTAAAGCATATTGATTTCAATTTTTTTATTCAGGAGCCTAGCAGCATGGGTAGAAAAGGCGGTATTTTTTCAATCATTGTAGGAACAATTTATTTAACTTTGGTATCAATTGCCATTGCAACGCCAATAGGAGTTGCAGCTGCAATTTATCTGACAGAGTATGCCAAAGAAACGAAATTAGTAAAGATCATTCGGTTCGGGACGGAAACATTGGCAGGCATTCCATCCATCATATTTGGTCTATTTGGGTTTGTATTCTTTGTTATATTATTGGGATTTCGATGGTCTATTCTATCGGGCGGTTTAACCTTAGCGATCATGATCCTACCGACACTCATTCGTACCACCGAAGAGTCATTAAAGACTGTACCTCAGTCATTCCGTGAAGGCAGCTTAGCCCTTGGTGCTACAAAGTGGCAGACAATCATAAAGGTTGTTTTACCTAGTAGTATATCGGGCATATTAACAGGATTAATCCTAGGAATTGGTCGTGCAGTAGGAGAAACTGCGGCGGTTATGTTAACAGCAGGAAGTTCTTTAGGACTGCCGATGTCTATCATGGACCCAACGAGAACCATGTCTGTACATTTATATATATTGGCATCGGAAGGGTTGTCAAAAGAAAAGACATTTGCAACGGCAACGGTCTTAATCATTTTTGTTGTTCTGATAAATTTCAGTGCCAATATCCTAGCCAATAAGTACATGAAAAGAACAAAGATTGAAGCATAGAAGGGGGAAAGTAAGATGATGAATCGAACGAAGATTAAAGTGAATGACTTGAATCTTTTTTATGGTGATTTTCAAGCTTTAATAGACATTAATCTAGATATTATGGAAAATAAAGTAACTGCTTTGATAGGGCCTTCCGGCTGCGGTAAGTCTACCTTTATCAGAACACTGAATCGAATGAATGATTTGATAGATAATGTGAAAATTAAAGGCGAAATTCTTCTGGATGGTGCAGATATTTACGATGACAAATGTGATTTAATTCAGCTTAGAAAGAGTGTTGGAATGGTTTTTCAAAAACCAAATCCTTTTCCTAAGACGGTATATGAAAATGTAGCCTATGGCCCCAAAATTCATGGGGTAAAGAGTAAGACAGCACTTGATGAGATTGTGGAAAAAAGTTTGAGAGGCGCTGCATTATGGGACGAGGTAAAGGATCGATTGGATAAGCCAGCCCTTGGCCTCTCTGGTGGTCAGCAGCAAAGACTATGTATTGCAAGATGCTTGGCTGTTGAACCAGATGTATTGTTAATGGATGAGCCAACATCTGCTCTTGACCCAATCTCCACATTAAAAATTGAAGATTTACTGGAGGAATTAAAAAAGAAATATACCATTGTCATTGTAACCCATAATATGCAGCAGGCGGGAAGGGTCTCTGACTTTACATCCTTCTTTTTGAATGGTGAGATCATAGAAACTGATTTAACGGATAATATCTTTTCAAAGCCAAGGGATAAAAGAACAGAAGACTATATTACAGGGAGATTTGGTTAAAAAATAAGGAGGGGAAAACATGGCGAGAATACATCTAATAAGTGAATTGGAGAAACTTCATAATGATTTGTTAAAAATGGGAAGCATGGTAGAGGAAGCTATTTTAGATGCAATCAAATCATTAAAAAATCAAGATATTGCACTGGCTCAGAAAGTTATAGATGGAGATAAGGTAATCAACGGGTTAGAAGAGGATATCGAAGATAAATGTATAAAACTTATTGCAACACAACAACCCATGGCTATTGATCTACGAGAAATATGTTCTATTTTAAGATTAATAGTGGACCTAGAAAGAATGGCAGACCATGCATCGGATATTGCAAAGACCACTATACGATTGGCAAATGAAAAGTATGTGAAACCCCTGGTACGTATTCCTAGAATGGCGGATCTAGCAGCGGAAATGGTAAAACACTCATTGGATGCATTTGTGAAAAAAGATGTGGATTTAGCGAAAAAAACATGGCATTTGGATGACGAAATTGATGCTCTGTATAAAGATGTATACAGCGAATTAATTGTTATTATGATTGAGGACCAAGACAAAATTACTCAGTCCACATACTTTCTTTTCATTTGTAAGCATATTGAAAGAATTGCTGATTATGCAAAAAATGTTTGCGAAAAGGTGGTATATATTCAAACTGGAGACTATTGGATGGCATAGGATTTTAATGCATATAGAAACAACCTTGGTGAATACGAGGTTGTTTTTACTTTTTTAAAGGCAAAACAGAAATAATCTATGGATAGTACAGCTGAAATAAAAAAATGAGGAAGGGAAATACTTACTTTTATGATGGGGAGCCTATAAATTCTTTTTTATCACACATAATAAAGATAGGAAAATCGAATGGTTCAGATAAAAAATACGAGGAGGAGAATTATGGAAAACTATGGTGTGGTTATTCTGCCATCCTTGTTGATGGGCCTGCTTGCTAGGTTATACATGATACGAATAGATCATAGGCAGTATCCAAGCTATCCACAAGGTTTGCTATCTCATCTGACATTAGGGGTTATTGCTGCCGGTTTAGGTTCTGTAGCATTGCCAGCCTTGCTGAGCAAAGAGTATAGTGCTGTTACATTCTTGGCTTTGGCAGCGCAACAGTTTAGAGATGTGAGAAGCATGGAAAGACAAAGCTTGGATAATATTGAGCCCACTGAACTGGTTCCGAGAGGTACGGCTTACATAGAAGATATTGCGAAGGCCTTTGAAGCCCGTAATTATATGGTAATCATCACAGCTTTAATGACCAGCATTGCTATTTATTTTGCTCATTGGATGAAACAGCCCAGGTTTGTACAGATCATGGTAGGTATAGTGGTCGGTCTGCTTGTAATAGTCTTTCTAAAAGGTATGCTCAAAAGGCAAAGCGTTGCCGAAATCGCAGAGGTGAGAATAGGAAAAATATATTTTGAGGGACCTTTATTAATGGTAAATGGCATTGTCATTATGAATATCGGTTTAAAAAGCACGAAAAAGATTTATGAAGAAAAGGGTGTTGCTGTAGAAATCGTACCAAAGAATGTAGATGCAAAAGCAACTTTAGCCAATACCGGACAAAGGCAGGCAATTCAGCATAATGTAGCAGTTCATCTTGGTATACAAAAGGATGTAGATGAGCCTGAATTTACACCTATAGCAAGGAGAAATGCACAAGATGGTACGATCATCATGGTAATTGTCCCTACCGAGGTGGATCGTGAATTATTGGTTGCAGCTGTGGAAGGAACGCCAGTGTTAGAGACCGCGAAACGAAAGCCTTTTAAAGCAAAAGGAACCCAGATGAACAGAAGCTAATTGAGAGGAGAGGGAATATGGATTTCGGAATTAAAGATAGTATCGTTGCCATAATAACTGCTGATAAAAACGTTGTCTCTTCGAATTCAACCCCCGTGTTTTATGCCAGTTCAGAAGAGCATCAAGAGCGATTGGCTCTTTTGATTGCCAAAGTTACCATGGGGATGGTCCACGACTTAGAAAACGGGACATACGTGGTTGTCCGCCACTAGGAGGAAATATACTCCTTGACTTAAAATTAAATAACGTGATAATATTACTAAACGTAGTACATAACGTAAATATTTATGATATAATAATATTAGTAGCAGGTACTAAAACTAGATTTTAAGTAGGTGTGTTAATGCTAGAAAAATCATACGAAAATGTTATTTCTGAAGTTGTTCCAGACAGCATTGGAGAGAGAATAGGCCTTGAGAAAGGGGATATTCTCCTTTCGATTAATGGACAGAAAATTGAAGATATTATAGAATACATGTTTTTTATTGCTGATGAACGATTGGATGTACTGATTAAAAAACAAAATGAAGAAATTAGACACTATCATATAACAAAAGAGTACGATGAGGATTTGGGTATCGTGTTTGAAAATCCTATCATCGATAAAGCAAAAAGTTGTAGAAACAAATGTATCTTTTGTTTTATAGATCAATTGCCATCTAAAATGAGAGAAACATTGTATTTTAAGGACGACGATTCTAGATTATCTTTTTTACAAGGCAACTTTGTTACCTTGACCAATATGTCTGACCAAGACATTGATAAAATTATTCGATACCGAATCAGTCCTATCAATGTATCTATACATACCACAGATCCGGTCCTTAGGATAAAAATGCTAAACAATAAATCAGCTGGTAATATCTATGAGCGATTAAAGAGACTTACTGATGTGGGTATAAGAATAAATGGTCAGATTGTACTCTGCCCACAAATAAATGATGGTGAAAACCTTGATAAGACCATTTTGGATTTATCCCTGTTATATCCTGCGTTAGAGAGCGTTGCTATCGTTCCGGTAGGCGTAACGAACTTTAGAGAAAGCCTATTTCCATTGAGTATTTATGATAAAGATAGGGCAAATGAGGTTATTGAACAGATTAATAATTGGCAGATACAGTTGTATAAGAAGTTGGGAACAAGATTTGTATTTTTATCGGATGAGTTTTATGTTCTCGCAAATCGAAGTATTCCATCCTACGAGGAATATGAGGAATTTTTGCAAATCGAGAATGGTGTAGGACTAATGGCCATGTTTGAGTATGAACTGATGGATCAACTACGAAAAGCTCAAACTGAAAGGATTGGGCCCAAGAAAATCAGCATTGTTACGGGTGTATCAGCAGAAGCATTTCTTACAAAACTTTGCAGAGAAATAGAGCGTAGATATCTAGGGCTTGTGCTGGATGTTCATACCATAGAAAATGAATTTTTCGGTAGAACGATTACTGTTGCTGGTTTGGTTACAGGCCAAGATATTTTCAAACAGTTAGAGCATAAAAATGTAGGTGAACGATTAATCATCCCTGAATCTATGTTAAAAACAGGTGAACAAATTTTTCTTGATGATGTGACGGTAGATGAGTTGCAAGAAAAACTGGGTGTGAGAGTCGTTGTGTCGGCTGTAAATGGGAAAGATTTTTTAAGGAAAATATTAGAATGATTGAGATATTGGAGGGATTGTCATGGCAAAGCCGATAGTGGCTATTGTGGGTAGGCCCAATGTGGGGAAATCTACCTTTTTTAATCGTATTGCAGGGAAAAGGATTTCAATTGTTGAAGATAAGCCTGGCGTAACGAGAGATAGGATATATACAGAGGCTGAATGGCTAAATACGAACTTTATAATGATTGATACTGGAGGGATAGAGCCAGATACCCAAGACATTATTTTGTCACAAATGAGAAGACAGGCAGAAATCGCCATTGAAACTGCAGATGTAATCATCTTCATGGTAGATGGGCGAGAGGGATTGACAGCTTCAGATGAAGATGTTGCTAACATGCTTAGGAGAACGAAGAAACCTGTATTATTAGTAGTAAACAAGGTGGATACAAAGGATGTACCAAGCTCATTTTACGATTTTTATCAATTAGGACTGGGTGAACCAATTCCCATTTCTTCTGTGAATAGCTTAGGACTGGGAGACTTGCTAGATGAAGTTGTAGCGAAGTTTCCTGAAGATAGAGATGAAATTTATGAAGATGATACCATAAAGGTAGCTGTTATTGGAAAGCCGAATGTAGGCAAATCTTCAATTATAAATTCCATTCTAGGAGAAGAACGGGTTATTGTCAGTGATATTGCTGGTACAACCAGAGATGCTATTGATACACCATTTACCCATGGAGAGGATAAATATGTTTTTATTGATACGGCTGGAATTCGAAGAAAAAGCAGAATACATGAAAATATTGAGAAATATAGTGTTATAAGATCATTTACTGCCGTTGATCGGGCAGATGTATGTTTATTGGTGATTGATGCCAATGAGGGTGTTACAGAGCAAGACACAAAAATTGCAGGATACGCCCATGAGCAAGGGAAAGCTACTGTAATTGTTGTAAATAAATGGGATATTGTAGAAAAAGATACCCATACCATGAATCAGTATATTAAGGATATCAAAGATAAGCTTTCCTTCATGCTCTATGCGCCGATTATATTTGTATCTGCTAAAACCAAACAAAGGATGCATCAGATCCTTGAAAATATAAAATTCGTTTCCAATCAACACGCCATGCGGATTCAAACAGGTATGCTAAATGACATTATTGGAGAGGCAACGCTGTTGAATCAACCGCCTTCAGATAAGGGAAAACGATTGAAAATTTATTATGCAACCCAGGTATCTGTACGCCCGCCTACATTCATTATTTTTATCAATGACCGTGAATTAACACACTTTTCCTATACGAGATATCTGGAAAACAAAATTAGGGAAGCTTTTGGATTTGAAGGTACGCCAATTTGGATTCAGTATAGAGAAAAGGGTGGGGATGAATAATGGTTTTAAAGGTATTGGCGATTTTACTAAGCTACACCATCGGAAATTTTTCGACTTCAATCATTGTTTCTAAACTATGGGCAGGCATTGATATTCGGAAGTATGGGAGTGGCAATGCTGGGGCAACCAATGTACTAAGAACACTGGGCATGAAGGCTGGGCTAGTGACCTTTATAGGGGATGCTTTGAAGGCCATATTGGCTGTTTGGATCGGCAGTCGACTTGGGGGTGAAGGTACAGCTTTGATTTGTGGAATTGCCGTAGTTATTGGTCATAATTGGCCAATATTCTTAGGGTTCAAAGGTGGCAAAGGAATCGCTTCTTCCATCGGAGTGGGTCTATTTGTCAATCCAATTGTTGCAATTATTTGTATTATCGTAGGTGTTTTGATTGTTGCAAAGACAAAATATGTATCTTTAGGGTCCGTTGTAGCTATTAGTTTGTTACCAGTCCTTTTATTGTTTTCCGGCTTTAAGTTCTTTTTATTTGGATTGGTCTTGGCATTGATGGCAATCTATAGACATAAGGAAAATATAAGCAGACTTTTGAAGGGAACAGAATCGAAACTGGGACAGAAGTCTAGAACTAAGTAATCTAGGGGGGGCCTTTTGATGAAGTCAAGTATTTGTGTTGTTGGAGCAGGAAGTTGGGGAACAGCCCTCGCAATTTCTCTCGCTAAAAAGGGTCATAATGTGAATTTGTGGATGCGGAATAAAGAACAATTTAATATGATGAACCAAGCAAAGGAGAATATTAAATATCTTCCTGGCGTGTTATTGCCTAATAATATTACACTTTATCATGATATTCACGGTGCTGTTAAGAATGCAGAGGTTATTTTATTAACTGTAGCATCTCAAGCTGTGCGGGAAACCGTAAAAAGCTTTAAAGCTTCGATCTGTGATCAACAAATAATTGTAAATGCAGCGAAGGGCCTTGAAGGATCTTCTTTAATGACTATATCAGAAGTGATCGCCCAAGAACTGCCTAGTAACTCTTTTGCTGTTCTATCTGGGCCATCTCATGCAGAGGAAGTTTGCAGGGATATGCCTACAACCCTCGTGGTTGCTGCAAATAAGCGAGGTATCGCCGAATACGTGCAAGATATATTCATTTCTCCTAAATTAAGAATTTACACGAATCCTGATGTAACAGGTGTCGAGCTAGGCGGAGCTCTGAAGAATGTTATCGCCTTAGGGGCAGGAATTTCTGATGGTTTAGGATTTGGAGACAATGCAAAGGCAGCCCTTATGACCAGAGGGATTAGAGAAATTGCTCGTCTTGGTCAAATCATGGGTGCTGATCTTGGAACTTTTGCAGGCTTATCAGGTATAGGTGATCTCATTGTTACATGTACCAGTATGCATAGTAGGAATAGAAGATGCGGTATCTTAATCGGACAGGGGAAAAAATTGAGTGAAGCCACTGCTTCAATTGGCATGGTTGTTGAAGGTGTTGTTACAACGAGGGTCGCCTATGAATTATCAAGAAAATATGATGTTGAAATGCCTATAACATCTGAAATTTACAATATTCTTTATGAGGATAAGGATGTAAAAGAGGCTGTTGTAAACCTAATGATCAGAAGCCGTACCCACGAAATGGAAGAAATTGTAGCAAATCAGCAAATCCAATGGTAAACAGTCACAAATAAATTATAACATAGGACAAAGAGATATCTTAGGGGTATCTCTTTTATTTTTATTGACATGATTGTGTAAGCTTATATAAAGTATAAAATCCATTCCTTCTTTATCTAGGATGTCATATTATGATTTAGCTAGTCATATATATATATTGTTAATATAGTCCTATGTTGTTGAGCAGATCATTGTAGGAGGGATGGACAGTATTTTATGCGTTAATTTTATCAATAAATATATAATTTCAATATTAAGGGAGGGGAAAAGTAGTGGAGCGATTTGATATATATAAGGATATCGCAGATCGAACCCAAGGTGATATTTACATAGGGGTCGTTGGGCCGGTAAGAACTGGGAAATCAACATTTATTAAGAGATTTATGGATTTATTGGTATTACCAAACATGGAGAACTCATATAGAAAAGAAAGGGCGAAAGATGAGTTGCCACAAAGTGGAGCCGGTAAAACGATCATGACAACAGAACCAAAATTTATCCCAAATGAAGCCGTTGAGCTGGCATTAAAGGATAATGCGAAATTTAAGGTTCGTCTGGTTGATTGTGTAGGCTACCTTGTGAACGGAGCCCTTGGCCATCAAGAAAATGGCAAAGCAAGAATGGTTACTACGCCATGGTTTGAAAAGGAAATTCCATTCGAAGAGGCAGCTGAAATCGGAACAAGAAAGGTAATAACTGATCACTCAACCATAGGACTTGTGGTTACAACCGATGGAAGCATAACTGAAATCGACAGGGAAGATTACCGGGAAGCTGAAGAAAGAGTTGTAAGGGAATTAAGGGAACTGAGCAAACCTTTTATAATGATCTTGAATTCAACAAATCCTTCCTCTGAAGAGGCATTAATGCTTAGAGGGCAATTGGAAGAGAAGTATGCTGTTCCCGTAGTGGCTGCGGATTGTGCCAGGATGAGTATTGAAAATGTAAATGAAATTCTTGAAAATGTTCTTTTTGAATTCCCAATCAAAGAAATCAACATTACATTACCTGGTTGGGTGGATGGCTTAGAAGGAAATCACTGGCTCAAGAGTAAGATACTAAATTCTGTAAAGCAGTGGTCTAAAGACGTAAAAAAAATAAATGATGTCCGTGATGCCCTTAGTTCATTTACTGATGAGGAAGTCATTACGGAAGCACTATTGAGCGATATAGAACTGGGTGAAGGTGTTGCCCATATTAAGATGAAGACAAAGGAAGGATTATTTTACAATATATTAGAAGAAGTAACAGGCCATCACATTGAGGGAGATCATCAATTATTAGGGTTGATTAAAGAATTTTCTAGAGCAAAACGAGAGTTTGACAAGGTGGAAAAAGCGCTTATCGATGTAAAAGAAACTGGATATGGTCTCGTTCCTCCTAGCTTGCAGGAACTAGAGCTAGAAGAACCGGAGATTTTTAGACATGGAAATAGATTCGGTGTTAAATTAAAGGCAAATGCTCCTTCTTTGCATTTGATTCGAGCAGATATTGCCACAGAGGTATCACCATTGGTAGGTACTGAGAAACAAAGTGAAGAAATGCTAAAATATCTGTTAGCAGAATTTGAGGCAGATCCAACAAAAATCTGGCAGACAAATATGTTTGGCAAATCTCTGCATGATCTCGTGAAAGAGCAATTGCAGAATAAACTATTTATGATGCCTGAAGATGCAAGGCATAAGATGCAGAGAACATTGCAAAAAATTGTCAATGAGGGCAGCGGTGGGCTAATCTGCATCATTCTATAGCAAAAAGCATAGGTTCAATAAGAGCCTATGCTTTTTCTAGTTGTAATAGACAGAGAAACAGAAAAACTATGTAAAAATTGGATTATTTGAATAATTATATAAAACCATACATAATATAGTAAGGTAAGAGCTGATAAAACATAATATCCTATTTAAATTTGAGGAAACTACTTGAAAATCTGCATAGATTCATTTATAATACAATGTATCTGAAGAATAAATCCTTTGGATAAGGATGCAGCCAAGACATTTTTATGCTTATTCATCTGGGTGTGGCGCAGTTTGGTAGCGCGCTAGAATGGGGTTCTAGAGGCCGGGAGTTCAAGTCTCCCCACTCAGACCAGTATTAAAAACATTAAAGCTATGACGAGTCATAGCTTTAATGTTTTTAATAATTATGGAGTATGTTTTACGGGAAAAGGAGTGATTTACGATGTATATAAAATATCTTCTACATGTTTTAGGAATGTTGTTTATCGTTTCTATGCTAGGATACTTTCTGTGTGTTTTAAAGGAAAAATACTATCTGAAAAACAATAGAATTGTATTGGATGGCAAAGGAATTACTGAGGAGCATATTAATGAAATAGATACCAATTATTTTAGGGTAGGAAAGAATGAGATTATGGCAGGGGACGAGGTCAAAATTTATTTCAATAATAAAAGCATAGTCAGAGGAATTATTTTAGGAGCCAAAATTCGTGAAAATAGTTTGATGATTATCACAGAAAATGATACAGTAGAGCGGATAGAACTGAAAAACATTAGATCTTTTAAAATTATCAATAAATACGGTAAGTTGTTTAATTGGTTTTAGGGCTACTTCGGTAGTCTTTTATTTTTTGTCTATAATCATGAACTTGTTAAGCACTTATGTCCTAGATGGAAAAAAGGCTGTAGGACTTTCATACTAAATAAAATTAATCAGATTTTCTGGAAGGAAATAAAGTACTCGTGAAGAATTATTAATAGGATAAGTTATGATTAAAATAACCTAGTAGGTGAAATAATTTGAAAAAGAAGCAGGGTAAAAAGAGAAAAAGACAGAACAAATTATATTATTTTTTCTTTGGAATTGTTATTTTATATTTTCTAGTGAAACTGGCGCCCGTTGCATTGTCTACCACCATTGAAACAGAGATTGCTAAGTATGGAAGCATCCAAGTAAATTATCCAATAAATGGATACATCGTAAGGAACGAAAAATTGATCAAGTCAGAGAGTGAAGGCAATATTAAATATTTTGTTCAAGATGGAGAGAAGGTTGAGAAGGGATATAAGGTAGCCGAAATATATAGAGATACCATTGACTCCGCTACCAGAAAAAAGCTGGAAGTGATCAACCAGAGAATAGAAAGTCTGAATGAAAACAAAGAAAACTTATTTGATCGGGACGTAAATAAGCTTGATCAAGAGATTCATATAATTATTGAAGAAATGAAAGCATATAGAGAAAAAGGCGAGTTGCTGAAAATTGAAGAGTTAAAGAAAGAATTGAACAGTAAGGTAGAGAAAAAAAGAATTATCCACGGAGATAAGAGCTTTGCTGGAAAAAATCTAGATGCACTGAAGCAGGAACAGCAGATGTTGGAATCGAAGATTACTAGTGCAATCACTACGATGACCAGTACAGAAACCGGTGTAATAAGTTATTTTATTGATGGGTATGAAATGATTCTAAATCCGCTAAACATGGGTGCTGTTGACTATCAAGAATTAAAAAAGCAAAAATCACAGACGACAGACTTAAGGGCTGAAAAAACGATTCTAGGTCAACCAATTTACAAAATCGTTGACAATAGCCAGTGGTACTTAATCGCTTGGATTGACAAAGAAAATCTCAGCGATTTTAAGGCAGGTAAGAACGTAGGTCTTAAGTTTCCCCAGGGAACCATCAACGGGCAAATCTATAAAATCATTGAGAATGATGAAAATGGAATGATTATTTTTAAAATAGATGAATACGTGGAAGACTATCATAAAATTCGCAATATCGACATTGAAGTAACCGCTGTAAACCATGAGGGGTTGAAGATCTATAATGATTGTATTGTAGAGAAAGACGGCATAAAGGGAGTTTATGTGCTCGATGTCAGTAGGTTTGCCCGGTTCAAACCAATAAAGATTGTTGGACAGCAAGAAGAATTTGCCATTGTGCAAAGTAATGTTTTCTATGAAAAACATGGTGAAGATGTCAAGACTGTCGAAACGATAAAACTGTATGACGAGATTGTGCGACATGGCACGAGAATAAAAGAAGGACAGCTGGTGTATGAATAATGAATAACCCTTTAAGGAGGTATAAAATGTCCCATATCAAGGAAAATATTTTACATATACAGCAAGAAATTGAGGGGTTGTGTAAACGTATTGGAAAAGACCCTAGGGAGATTCAGCTTATAGCTGTTACAAAAACTGTAGATGCTGACAAAATCAATGAAGCCATTGACAATGGGATTGTCAACATTGGGGAAAACAAGGTTCAAGAAATCATGAATAAATTTGAACAGGTTGATAATGTAAACTGGCATATGATAGGACATTTACAAACCAATAAAGTTAAATACATCGTGGACAAAGTGCAAATGATTCATTCAGTGGATCGTATCCATTTGGCAGAAGAAATTAATAAAAGAGCCAAACAAATAAATCGATGTATAGATATTTTGATTCAAGTAAATATTGCACAAGAGGAAACAAAATTTGGTATAGATGAAAAGGATATATATGATTTTATTGAGCAGTTAGAAGGGCTACAGCATATTCGTGTGAAAGGATTGATGACGATTGCGCCCTATGATGATGTTCCAGATAGGGTAAGAATTCACTTTAAAAGAATGAAACAGCTCTTTGATGAGATCAACAATAAGAATATCAAAGGCGTAGAAATGCATTATTTGTCTATGGGTATGACGAATGATTTCAAGGTTGCCATTGAAGAAGGGGCGAATATGATACGTATTGGAACTGGTATTTTTGGCGAACGAAACTACACGGAAAAATAAAATAAGGGGGACATATAATGTCAGCAAAGTTTATTGATAAAGTAAAGTATTTTATGGGCTTGGACGATTATGAGGAAGATTTAGAAGAGCATGATGAAGGTCAGTCTCAAGAAGATGAGGATGTAATCCCTATTACAAGCAAAAAAAGCAGGGTTGTAAACATTCATACGACGACTCAAATGAAGGTTATAATATGTGAACCCACAGAGTTTGAAGAGGCGCCAGGTATAATTGATAACCTGAAAAATAGAAAACCTGTAGTAATCAATTTGGAAAATTTAGATCAGGACATCGCAAAGAAAATTTTTGATTTTCTAAACGGTGCTGTGTATGCACTAGATGGAAACATACAAAAGGTATCGAAGGGAATATTTATCCTTGCGCCTAACAATGTAGATATAGCAGGGAATATACGAGAAGAGTTGAAAAATAAAGGGATTTTTCCGTGGCAAAAATAAATTTTGGATGGTGCGAAAATGTGGACAATAAGGGCTTCAATTGATTATTTTTTTAATGTTTTAACTTACTTAATTGTGGCTAGAGCAATATCGACCTGGATTTTTACAAATCCATACAATAATATTTCGAGAATATTATATCAGTTAACCGAACCAATTATAGCACCCTTTAGAAGCTTGTTATCTAGAATAGGTTTAGGTGGAAGTCATATTGATTTTTCACCCCTTGCTGCCTTATGGGGACTCATGTTTATCAAGAGTATACTATTAAGTTTGATATAGAAAAGGTGAGGGCTTGATTGATAAAGAAGGATTAACGCGACATATCAATAATATTGAAGATAAAATTTTTATTTCTAGAGTGTTGGATCGAGCTGAAGGTGTATTAAAGAATTATAGTCCCCGAAATACGGATTTTTGTGATCCTTACCAAATTTCATTGTGTAGACCGATACTCAGTAAGATTAGAGAGCTGAAACATTTCGTCTCAGGTGGATTTGGACAGGCTGAAAGACAAATCATTGTCATGTTTCCAGATTACATGGAATCAGACGAAATAGACAGTCCATTAAGATTCCTTCGAATTGATGGCAATTTTGAACACGATAGTATAAGTCATAGAGATGTCTTAGGGTCTGTCCTAGGGTTGGGCATCAAGAGAGAGAAAATTGGTGATATTTTCATTTCTAAGAATTGTTGCTATATTGTCTCATTCAAGGATATATGTGATTTTATTGATGGCAATCTAGAAAAAATATCCCGCTATAAAGTCGAAACAAAAATTGTAACCTTAGAGGATATTCAGATTCCACAAGAAAAGTATAAATTGATCGAAACAACAGTCCCCTCACTAAGATTAGATGTGATGGTAGGGGTAGGTTTTGGTGAATCAAGGAATTCGCTATCAAAGATGATAGGGAATGACAAGGTCAAGGTGAATTGGAAGCCTATCAATAATCCTGCCCATCTCGTCCACAAAGGTGATGTAATTTCTTTTAAGGGGAAAGGGCGGATTGTGTTGTTAGAAGTAGGGAATAAAACCAAGAAAGATCGACTTAAAGTGACTATACAACGGATGATTTAGGGGAGGGAATTAGATGATTACACCATTGGAAATCCAAAACAAGGAATTCAAGAAGGTAATGAGAGGTTATAAGGAAAATGAAGTAGACGAGTTCTTGGACAAGATAATGATTGATTATGAGAAGCTGTATAAGGATAATATTGAGTTAAAGGACAAGATTACACTTCTACAAGAACAAATAGACAAGTACGCCAATCTTGAAAAGACACTGAATAATACATTAATCGTGGCACAGACTACAGCAGAGGAGGTTTCATCCAATGCCCATAAAAAGGCTGAATTAATCATCCGTGAAGCAGAAGGGAAAGGGATGTCTATTATTGAAGAAGCGAACAAAGATGTAGTCAAGATCAAACGGGAATATGAAGAAGTAAAGAAGCAGATGCATATATTTAAGACAAGATTCAAAACTTTGCTTGAATCCCAGCTAGAGGCAGTAAACACCAGTTGTAAAGAAATTGTTGAGGATGCTGAAGAATAAGTCCTAGTGAAAGTTCAAAGTATACATAAAACATATGATAAATTATAATCCTCGTCCTATCAATGGATGGGGATTTTAAAGTTTATATTTGCGAATATTATAATTACCTTGACACAATTTGGGATAAGGGTATAATGGATAAAGAAACAGGTTAGGAGGCATGGGTATATGAACAGAATAGGTATAATAGGTGCGATGGATGAGGAAGTACATTTATTAAAGGAAAAAATGAATCTTGAGGAGACTATAGATATTGCAGGAATGACTTTCTATAGCGGGCGCCTGGAAAATAAGGATGTTGTCATCGTAAGATGTGGTATAGGAAAGGTAAATGCAGCGGTTTGCACGCAGGTGCTAATTAGTAATTTTGATGTATCTAGCATTATAAATACAGGTGTAGCGGGTGCGTTAAAGGATGAACTTGAGGTTGGAGATCTAGTTATTTCCACAGATGTACTAGAACATGATTTTGATGTAACTGGATTCGGCTATAAACTAGGGCAGATTCCAAGAATGGACGAATATATTTTTAAGTCTGATTCAAAACTAATAGAAGTGGCAGAGAAGATTAGCAAAAATGAACAAAGAACACACAAAATTTTAACTGGTCGTATTCTCTCAGGAGATGTATTTGTTGCATGTCCTGAACGGAAGGATTTACTCCTTAGAGAGTTTCAAGGATATTGTACAGAGATGGAAGGCGCTGCTATTGGACATGCCTGCTATCTGAATAAAATTCCTTTTGTTATTATAAGGGCAATGTCCGATAAAGCTGACGGTACAGCCCATCATAATTTTAATGAATTTGTTCATGAGGCAGCAAAAAACTCCAGTGAGATTGTGGCGGGGATGTTAAAACACTTATAATTAAGGAATGATGCTATGAAACTAAAGTTAGCTGGAAAAGAGCATAAGAACCAGACTATTGTCAGTGTAGGGGACGTTCACATCGGGGGAGATGAGCTTGTGCTCATTGCTGGACCCTGTGCCATTGAAAGTGAAGATCAATTGTTTGAAACTGCCAGACTCGTCAAAGAAGCAGGTGCTCAGGTACTTCGTGGTGGCGCTTTTAAACCACGAACATCTCCCTATTCCTTTCAGGGGTTAGGGGAAGAAGGTCTAAAGTATCTTTACCAAGCTGGGCAAGAGAACAATATGCCAGTTATTTCTGAGATTATGGATGCCCGAGATATTGATATGCTAGATAAATATGTGGATATTTTTCAAATTGGGTCAAGAAATATGCAAAACTATAGTTTGCTCCGGGAAGTTGGGAAAGGCAGCAAGCCAGTGATGCTAAAAAGAGGTATGGCTGCTAGTATCAAAGAATGGCTGTCTGCTGCTGAGTATATTGTTTTGGAAGGGAATAAGAATGTTATTTTATGCGAAAGAGGCATTAGAACCTTTGAAAACTATACGAGGAATACTCTTGACCTTATGGCAGTACCCATTATCAAAGAATTGAGTCATTTTCCTATCATCGTCGATCCGAGTCATGGGACGGGCAGAGTAGAGTTGGTTGCATCAGCATCCAGGGCAGCGGTAGCTATTGGTGCCCATGGGCTTATGGTGGAAGTACATCCTAGCCCGTGTGATGCGCTGTCCGATGGAATACAGTCCTTAGACTTCCATATGTTCGAAAAACTGAGCAAGGAGCTTTTAGAAATTCACAACTGTGTAAATGGGCTATAAGCGTAACTAGAGTAGAATAAAAGAGCTATTTTTATAGCTCTTTTTCTTTTGGTGATAAATTAAGTGCTTATTTGAATCTTGCTAGGATATATTTATATTAACAAGATGATTGGAAAAGACTATGAATAGAGGTATTTTAAGATACTGATTTTTAATGTTGTTTTTAAAAATGGGGGTGTATTTATGGACGAGAAAAAGATGTCACAGATAGAAGCACGACTTGAGAAAATAGCCCTTGACTTGGAAAAAGTAAAATTGGCTGAATACGTAGAGATCATGAATAATCCTAAGAAATTATTGTATACTAATTTTATCAGTGGTTTAGCCAGAGGATTGGGAACAGCCATTGGATTGACTGTATTGGCTGCGATTTTATTCTACATACTAAAGCAGACTGTAAATCTTCCATTGATCGGTCAGTATATTGCAGACTTACTTGATATTATTGAAAACTACAGATAGGGAGGTTTAAATTTGAATAAGCAGAGGATGGAATACTTTAGGGGATTATTGCTGCAAGAGAGAGAAGATGTCCAGCGTACCCTTGAGCTGATGAACGAGAATGAACCCAATGAAAATTTCAAAGATTATTTTGATGAGCTGTCAGTATATGATAATCATCCGGCGGATATTGGCACAGAGCTGTTTGAAATGGAAATGAATTTCAACCTTAAAAACAATGAAGAATTGCACCTGCAAGAAGTGGATAATGCATTGAGTAAAGTTGAAGACGGCTCTTATGGCAACTGTATAACCTGTGGTAAAGATATCGATGAAGATAGGCTTGAAATCTTACCTACAGCCGTTCAATGCATGGATTGTGAAAAGGGTGGTTTATCCATCCACACGGAAGTAGATACCCGACCTGTAGAGGAAGAAGTACTTTACCCGCCATTTGGAAGAAGCTTTAAAGACCATGACGATAGTTATAACGGATTCGATGGAGAAGATGCATGGCAGGCTGTAGAACGATTTAACGAGATACGACAAGATCCTTCATTCAATGGAGGAGATCAGCAGGGTTACTTCGATGATGACGAGCCTGGATACATAGAGGAAGAACCAGGAATTGTGCAGGAAGTAGAGCAGATTTCTGAGGATTATTATGTAGGGCAGCTTGAGGATGAAGAAAGAAAAGATATACCATATGATCAAAGAAAAAAGAAATAGGTGATGGTATGACGTCAGTGAGATATCCATGGAGCTAAGATCCTTATATGCAGCTGATCCAAACGTAAGCGGTATGGGCGGTTTTAGTGAAGTCGCTGATGCAAATATTCTTGTCTCTGTAGCGGCTGAACGTGAGGATGAAGATACCTGTAAAAAAATAATTCAACTATATGATGGAGAACTTTAGAAAGTGGAGCATTGCTTCACTTTTGTTATAACTTACTTATATCATCACTTGCAAATTATGATATAATCTAATGGATAAATTAAAGGGGGTATAGGATGAATTATATATTAATCGTTTTAATTATTGCATTAGATCAAATTTCAAAGCAGTATGTCCAAGGAAATTTATTAGAGAATGAATCAATTCCTATCATTCACAATATTTTTCATATCACCTATGTACATAATTATGGCGCAGCTTTTGGGATTTTAAGAAATCAAAAACTATTTTTTATCATTATGACGCTGGCGGTTGTTATAGGGACGTTCTTTTTTTTAAGAACTCAGGAAAAAGTTCACCCTGCGATGAAGTTCAGTCTAACCCTAATAATTGCGGGAGCTATTGGAAACTTGATTGATAGAATTCAATTTGGATATGTAAGAGATTTTTTTGATTTTAGGGTCTGGCCTGTGTTCAATATTGCAGATATGGCCATTGTTTGTGGTGCTATTCTTTTAAGTTATTATATGATAATTATTGATAGGCCCCAAAAGAGTTAGAAAGGAAGAAAGCTTTTGGAAATACAAAAATTTATTGTTGATGATATGGATGAGGGACAACGTCTGGATGTATACATTGCCAATCAGTTAGATCATCTATCACGAAGTTTTATACAGAAATTGATTGAGCAAGGAAATATTCAGATTAATGGTAATAGGGACATCGTTAAAAAGTATAAAGTTATTGAAAATGATGAAATCGAAGTTGAGATTCCAGATCCTGAACTGCTTAAGGTTGACGCTGAAAATATTCCGATTGATATTATATATGAGGATGAGGATGTAGTCGTTGTTAACAAACCCCAAGGAATGGTGGTACATCCAGCTCCAGGCAATTACAAAGGAACTTTGGTAAATGCATTGCTTTATCATTGTAAAAATCTATCGTCTATTAATGGTGTCATTCGACCTGGTATTGTTCATCGGATTGATAAGGATACGAGCGGACTTCTCATGGTAGCCAAGAATGACAAAGCCCATCGAAGTCTAGCTGAACAGCTAAAGGAGCACTCCATTAACAGGATATATATTGCCATGGTTCACGGCAATATTAAGGAAGAACGGGGAACGATCAATGCGCCTATTGGGAGACATCCTGTAGATCGTATGAAGATGGCGGTTGTAGATAGAAACGGAAAAAATGCTGTTACCCACTTTCGTGTTTTAGAAAGATATGGAGAGTATTCTTTGATTGAAGCAAAACTAGAAACCGGCAGGACCCATCAAATTCGTGTACATATGACATATATACATCATCCCCTTGTGGGTGATCCTATCTATGGTCAAAAGAAGGAAAAGTTTCATACGAATGGACAAATGTTACATGCTCAGACTATAGGATTTATTCATCCTACGAAGGGCGAATATATGGAATTTCATGCAGATATCCCAGACCATTTTAGCAAAATTATTAAAACAATTGAAAATCTATATAGACAAAGGTGAGAAATTATGCTAATCTAATATAGAAACAAACACCTTTAAATTTGCCCCGTGAGGCAGTAAGGACTCTACAATGAAATTTTTCTAGCATTTTATTCATGTAGATAACTTCTTGCCCTTGGGTAAGAAGTTTTTTTATACTGTCAAATTTTTATATGAGGTGGTTATATGAAATTTAAAGCTCAGATCATGGATGAGCAAGCAATACAAAGGGCATCAACACGAATTGCCCATGAAATTATTGAAAAAAATAAAGGTATCGAAGATATCGTTTTGGTTGGAATCAAGACAAGGGGAATACCCTTTGCCAAAAGATTAAGTGATAAAATCGAAGCAATTGAAAAAGCAAAGGTAAATGCAGGCAGTCTAGATATAACCCTCTATAGAGATGACTTAAGTAAAATAGACGATAATCCAGTGATCAATAGCACAGATATCCAAGTAGACATAAATAATAAGGTGATCGTGCTTGTTGACGATGTACTGTTTACTGGACGTACAGTGCGGGCTGCCATGGATGCAATCATGGATATTGGCAGACCGAGATCAATACAACTGGCGGTATTGATTGACAGAGGGCATAGAGAACTGCCAATTCGAGCTGATTTTGTAGGAAAGAACGTCCCTACATCAAAGGAAGAAGTAATTTGTGTACATTTTGAAGAAATTGATAACATCAACGATGTTACCATAAATGAAAGGTAAAAAGTGAATTTTAAGACCCTTTAACCTTTTAAATCAGTCCTGCGAGGCTGATAAGGGAGATAATGGAAGTATATCTCCCTCCTTAAATCTAAATTCAAGGAGGTATTTTTTATGGCAGAAACAGCGGTAAAAATTAATTCAAAGAGCAATGAATTTGAAGGCGTGCGTCTTGAAAAGAAATTAGTTTTAGGTATTCAACATGTGTTAGCAATGTTTGGCGCCACAGTACTGGTTCCACTTTTAACTGGCTTAAACCCAGCGGTAGCGCTCTTTGCTGCAGGGTGTGGTACGCTGCTTTTCCACTTTGTAACAAAAAATAAGGTGCCTGTGTTCTTGGGTTCAAGCTTTGCATTTATTCCTGTTATTCAGATGGTTGATAAGGCCTATGGAGGTCTCGAATATGCCCAAGGCGGTATCGTTGTTGCAGGTTTACTCTATGTTATACTTTCTGCAATCGTAAAAATATTTGGTGCTGATACAATTAAAAGCTTCTTACCCCCAGTAGTAACTGGGCCTATGATTATCGTCATCGGTTTAAATCTAAGCCCTGTAGCTATTAGGATGGCTGCAAGCCATTGGGGAGTAGCTGTGATTGTAGTATTAACAGTAATGGCGGTGTCAATCTTTGCAAAAGGATTCTTTAAGCTTCTGCCAATACTTTCAGGTGTAGTTGTAGGATATATTGCTGCCAGCTTCTTAGGCTTGGTAGATGTCAGTGCGATACAGCAAGCTTCAGTGATTCAAATGCCACAGTTCACTTTTCCTAAGTTTAATTTAGGAGCAATCGCACTTATCGCTCCTATTGTAGCAGTAGTGTTTATGGAGCATGTGGGGGATATTACGACGAATGGTGCAGTCGTTGGAAAGGACTTTTTTAAAGATCCAGGCTTACACAGAACATTGCTTGGGGATGGTTTAGCCACACTGTTGGCTGGAATGATCGGCGGACCTGCTAACACGACTTATGGTGAAAACACAGGCGTATTGGCAGTAACAAAAGTTTATGATCCATCCATACTAAGGATTGCTGCTTGCATAGCGATTGGATTGAGCTTTATCGGAAAGTTCGGGGCAATGATTCAAACAATACCTACTGCAGTTATGGGCGGTATCAGCTTGATTTTATTTGGTATGATTGCAAGCATTGGGATGAGAACTGTAGCGGAAGGAAATATTGATTTTACAGATAATCGAAACCTAATCATAGCATCACTGATTTTGGTATTAGGTATTGGTACTACGGTAGTTACAGATGTTCCTGTTGGGATTACGATTACCGAAAACGCTAAACTAACTGGTCTCAGCTTAGCAGCAATTGTTGGGATTGTATCTAATAAATTACTGCCAGTTCAAAAGTAAGGTTGCCATTGTGCGGTTAATCGATTGGAATAGGATACAGCTTTTTAAATAAGGTAAAAAATTGACCGAGTCTATTTGGACTCGGTCTTATTTGTTAATTGGTTAATGATATCATTTGAAGGTGTTACATAGATCGTTCGGTGACTTTCATAAATGACCATCCCAGGCTTGGCGCCGTTAGGCTTTCTAACATTTTTAACCTCGGTATAGTCAACGGGTACATTCTCGGAAACCTTACCCTTGCTGTGGAAAGCGGCTAAAGCAGCAGCTTCTAGAATCGTTTTTTCAGGTACTTCAAGGCTTTTACTTAATACGATTACATGGGAACCAGGTATATCTTTGGTATGGAACCATAAGTCTTTTTTCGAAGCTACTCTTAATGTCAGTTCGTCGTTCTGTTTGTTGTTTTTACCTACAAGAATTTCAAAACCATCCGATGAAATAAAGCATAAAGGCTTAGCTCTTCCTTTGTTTTTGTCTGTCTTATCCCGACGCTTTTTTAAATAGCCTTCATCAATAAGTTCACTTCTCACATCATCAAGATCCTGAATTTCTGTGGCATTCTCTATAAATACCAATATGTTCTCGAAGTATTTTATTTCCTGTTGTGCCTCTTGTAACTGATGATCGATTTCCTTTACTGCAGTTTTGGATTTTCCGTATCGTTTAAAATAACGTTGGGCATTCTGAGCGGGAGATAGATGGGCATCTAAAGGTATAAGGACTGTACCCCCAGTTTCATCATAATAGTTAACGACCTCTACCTCAGTATTTCCTTTTTTAATGAGATGGAGATTTGCCGTGAGCAATTCACCATAGACTCTATAATCTTCTGATTTTTCAGCAGCGCGTAAATCTTCTCCTAAGTTCTGCAATTTCTTATATAGCTTATCGAGGGATTGTTGTACAAATTTCCGTAAATCCACAGATTTTTGCTTTAATCTTTCTTGTAGGTCTCTGTGATAGTAGTAGTCTTCAAGAACTTCACTGATGGAGTCAAAAGTTAGGGTATCATAAACTCCTTGATAATGCTCCAGCAAAATTGAAGCAAAATCTATCACGTGATGGTCAACTTTGTCCCTGATCAGGTTTGGTATATAGGTTTTGTGTTTTATGGATTGCATCATATGGTGAAAAGCATACCACAGGTCATTATAAGTATTAGAAGTTAAATTGACCAAGGCAATATCATCATCAAGTTTTGCCCTTTTGCAGATTTCCATAGCTGTTATAGGACTGATACCTTGTAACGATGTATATAGAGCTTTGTATAGAACCGTACCCTGGGTTAGTCCTTGAAGGAGATCGCTGAAATTTTCCTTGTTAAGTAAAAGAGGGTTTGCTTTCCCTTGATCAGGGGGGTTAATGTATGTTTTGCCAGGAAGAATTTCTCGATATCGATTAAGATCCCCTGATATACGTTTGATACTATCTAAAATTTTATTCTGTGCTTTATCAACCAAGATAATGTTGCTGTGTTTCCCCATGATCTCAATGATTAATTGCTTAATGGATAAAGACCCAAGCTCATCATAGTTTTCTATATCAATGATTATAATTCTTTCAAAGTCTTTTTGGTGGATAGCAGTGATTTTACCACCTTGCAGATGCTTTCGCATAAGCATGCAAAACATAGGAGGGGAAACGGGATTTTGCTTGTTACTGGTAGTGATGTGGACTCTTGGATTATGACTGCTTGCAGAAGCAACCAATCGATAGTTCTTTCCCATGCACCGAATAAGTAGGCTTATTTCGTCATTCTCGGGTTGATAAACCTTTTCGATTTTTCCATGGTAAATTGATGAATGTAATTCATCAACGATTGCTGAAACAACCAATCCATCTAATGGCATAAAGATTCCTCCAAACTATTGTACTTTCATTTGTAGAGTATAACACTATTTATAGATAATTAAAAGTGCCGCATAAATTCAGTGAAAATTGTACAAGAGATGTATTGATAAAAATATTAATTGTAAAAATAGTTTATATAGCTTATTTTTTGTTAATAAAAATGATATAATTATAAGCTATGATATACTATTTTTAGGAAAAGATTTCAAAATGCTTAAAATGGCGATTAAGTTTAAATATATAACGGAAGGATGAATTGGTATGATTAAGAGTATGACCGGATTTGGAAGAGGTGAAGCACAGGATGCCCAAAGGCAATTCACTGTTGAGATTAAATCCGTAAATCATCGATATAATGATATTGTTGTACGAATGCCAAAAAGATTAACTTATCTGGAAGAAAAAATTAAGGATTTAATTAAAAATGAAGTAAAAAGAGGTAGAGTTGAGGTCTACATTTCTTTGGAGAATACTGGGGAGGGTGATACTAAAATATCGTTGAATCGTTCTCTAGTTAGTCAGTATTATCAGTGCCTTCAAGAAATCAAAGCAAGCTTTGAAGTGAAAGATGATATATCTGTTTCTACATTGTCAAAATTTCCAGATGTGTTTATCATTGAATCAAGGGAAGAGGATGAGGATGAAATCTGGCAGTGTTTAAAAGGCGCCGTTGTCAAAGCGATAGAGATGCTGATGAAGATGAGACAGGCCGAGGGAGAAAAACTGGCTGAAGATATCGTCGGTAGATGTGAGTACATAGGAAGCATTATAAAAACTATAGAAAAGAAAAGTCCAGAGATTGTTCAGGATTACAAAAATAAACTAAGAGAGCGGATTACTGAAATGTTAGAGGATACTATACAGATTGATGATAGTCGGCTGAGTATGGAGGTTGCTATATTCGCAGATAAAAGCAGTATCACAGAAGAAGTTGTTCGCCTCAATAGTCATATTGGTCAGCTTAAAAAATCCCTTGAAGAGCATCAGCCCATAGGGCGTAAACTAGATTTCCTAATCCAGGAAATGAATAGGGAAATCAATACCATCGGTTCTAAATCGAGCGATTTAGAGATTGTTAACCATGTGGTTGATGTAAAGAGCGAACTTGAAAAGATAAGGGAACAGGTTCAAAATATCGAATAGGAGGTAAAAAATGGGTATAAAACTAATTAACATAGGATTTGGAAACATTGTGTCTGCCAATCGTTTGGTAGCAATCGTCAGTCCGGAATCTGCACCGATAAAAAGAATTATACAAGAGGCAAGGGATAGAGGCATGCTAATTGATGCAACCTATGGCAGAAGAACCCGTGCAGTAATCATCACTGACAGTGATCATATTATTCTATCGGCGGTACAGCCAGAAACCGTTGCCCACCGATTGACAGCAAAAGATGAGGCTGGAAAAGAAGCTGCAGAAAACTGTTTGAAGAATGAGTAGCAAAAGGAGAATTTATAATGAACAAAGGATTACTGATTGTTGTTTCAGGTCCATCTGGGGCTGGAAAGGGTACCATATGTAAACAGTTATTGAAGCTGGAACCAGATGTAATGCTTTCTGTATCTGCTACTACTAGGGCGCCTAGAACAGGTGAGATTGAAGGAAAGAACTATTATTTTCTCAGCAAGAATGAATTCGAAAGCCTAATCGAAAAGGATGAATTTTTAGAGTATGCCAATGTTTATGGCAACTACTATGGAACGCCTAAAAAATATGTGGAAGAGAAAAATCTAGAAGGGAAAAATGTTTTATTAGAAATTGATATACAAGGGGCACTGCAAATTAAAGAGAAGTATCCTCATGGTGTCTTTATATTCATTTTGCCTCCATCTGCCAAGGAGTTAAAACATAGAATTATAAACAGGGGCACAGAAACAGAAGCTGCCATTGAACAAAGATTTAAGAGTGCATTCGATGAGATAAATTATGTAAAGAAATACGATTATTGTGTCGTTAATGATGATGTGGATGCAGCTGTTGATAAGGTGAAAGCCATCATTAAAGCAGAACGATGTAGAATAACGGAAGACATTGATTCAATCATATCAAGATTTAAGGAGGAGATATAATGTTATATCCATCAATCAATCATTTATTAGAAAAGGTAGATAGTCGATATACCTTAGTTGTGGCAGCAGCAAAAAGGGCGAGGGAAATTATTGACGGCAGTGAAAAACTAATAAAGGTACAGTCACCAAAACCAGTTACCATTGCAACCCATGAAATTGCTGATGATAAGATTCAGTATAGAAGACTTGAGTCAGAAAAATAAAGAGGTGTCAAATGCTTACAAATAAAAATGTAGTATTAGGTGTAACAGGGGGCATTGCTGTATACAAGGCAGCAGATGTGGTTAGTCGGTTACGAAAGCTGGGCATAAATGTACATGTGATTATGACAAAATCTGCCCAGGAGTTCGTTCAGCCATTGACCTTCCAATCCTTATCACAAAACTATGTAGTAACAGATATGTTCGATGAACCTAGAACCTGGGATGTAGAACATATTTCCCTTGCTCAGAAGGCGGATTTGTTTCTAATTGCGCCGGCAACAGCAAATGTAATAGGCAAAATTGCCTATGGCATAGCAGATGATATGTTAACAACAACTGTCATGGCCACAAAAGCACCTGTGTTAGTAGCACCTGCTATGAACACGAATATGTATGAAAACCCTATAGTTCAGGACAATATTCGAAAATTGGAAGCAAGGGGATATACGTTTATTGAGCCAGCAGCAGGACGATTGGCTTGCGGGGATTATGGGAAAGGCAAATTAGCTGATCCTGAGGTTATTGTGGAAGAAGTGCTAAAGATGCTAAATATCCCCAACGACTTGAATGGTATGAAACTCGTGGTAACTGCTGGTCCTACAAGGGAGTCAATAGATCCTGTCCGGTATATCACCAATCATTCTTCTGGAAAAATGGGGTATGCCATTGCGGAGAGGGCTGCTCAGCGGGGTGCTGAGGTGATTTTAATATCTGGACCAACAAATCTTTTAACGCCAGCTGGCGTAAAGCGAATAGATATCAACACGACCCATGAGATGTATGATGCTGTAATGGGTCAGTTAAACTGGGCGGATGTGTTTATTAAATCTGCTGCGGTGGCTGACTATAGACCGAAAGCAGTTGCTGAGAATAAGATCAAAAAAGGCGAGGGAGACTGGGTTGTTGAGCTCACAAGAAATCCAGACATATTAAAAGAGCTAGGCCAAAGAAAACAAGCTGAACAAATCCTGGTAGGATTTGCCGCAGAAACCCAAGATCTGATTACCAATGCTAAAAGTAAGGTAGAGAAGAAAAATTTGGATTTTATTGTTGCCAATGATCTGACAAGAGAGGGAGCCGGGTTTAAATCTGACACCAATATTGTTACAATCATTGATCGAGAAGGTAATCAGGAGCATTATGACTTGATGGCCAAAAAAGATCTAGCAGATGCAATTCTTAGTAAAGTTAAAAAATTATGGCATAAGGAGTAGGGACATCTACTCCTTTTTTATTGAGTAAGAAAGTATAGATTTCGATTCGTATCAACCATAGTAAGAACAAGCAGTATAAGTATGTTGAAATATTTTACAATAAAAAACAGGGGTGCAGGGGAAGTATTCCCCTGCCGTAGTCAGAGGGGTGCTCAGGCTGCTTTGCAGCCGTCGAAGGGGAACTAGGTTCCCCTAGCGAAGGCATCGTTAGATGCATTTTCTATGGTGCTGGATGACATGATTCTGTTATAATAGCATTAAGCAAGTGGCAGTTGGGGGAGAAGATCCATGAAAAACGCTAGATATGTAGAAATTGTAATCAATAATAAAAGTAGTCATACGAATACTACCTATACCTATGGTATACCTGATGACTTGATGGACCGAATTTCTATTGGCACAAGGGTGATGGTTCCTTTTGGCAAAGGAAACAAGCTCATTGAAGGGTATGTGGTAGATGATAACGTAGATATAGAAATACCTGCCTTTAAAGTGAAATACATACAAGACATCGTTGATGAGGAAAAGTTAATTTCAGAGAATCTTATTGAATTATGCAAGTGGATGAGAGAGAAATATTTATGTACATATATTGATGCAGTACAGTGTATGATCCCTACAGGCTTATCCTATAAGCTAGATAGAAAAATACGTCTGAATGATAGCTATAATAATGGACAAACAGTGGATATAAGGTTGTCAGATAAGCAGAAGGCTGTGGTTGAAGCGATACGAACTCACAGAAATATTACTGAATCATCCCTGAAGCAGATTCTTTCTTTTGAACCGACTAGTACAGTGAAGAGCTTGGTAGATAAAGGTATGATTGTTTTAGAAAATCATTTTAAAAATGAAGTGAATACCCTGACAGAGAAGATTGTTGGACTTACAGAAGGATTGAATATTATTGAAGCATTAGGAAAGCTTAAGAAGAATGCTATAAAGCAGAAGCAAATACTTAATTATCTTATGGAAAATGGCCCTGCCAAATGGTCAGCGTTAAGAAAAGACCTAGGTGTTAATGGGAGCTTAATAGATTCTCTGAGAGAAAAAGGATTAGTAAAAATTGAAGTTATCGAAAAAAAGAGAGATCCATTTGGACAAACAGAGATCGTTGCAGAGAAAAAAATTGAGCTAACGGATGAACAGAATCAGGTAATCCAGCAAGTTATACCTTCTATGATGAATTTCAAATATCAGCCTTTCTTGATACATGGTATAACCGGTAGTGGGAAAACAGAAGTTTATATGCAGCTGATCAGAAAGGCGATTGAACAATCCCGAGAGGCCATTGTACTTGTTCCGGAGATTTCTCTAACCCCCCAGATGATTGAGCGGTTTAGGAGCCGATTTGGGAATCAGATTGCAGTGCTTCATAGTAAGCTTTCATTAGGAGAACGGTATGACGAATGGAACCGCATCAAAAGGGGAGAAGTAAAAATTGCCATCGGTGCCAGATCGGCAGTATTTGCACCATTTGACAATCTAGGAATTATCATTGTTGACGAGGAACACGAACATACATATAAATCAGAACAGAGTCCCAAATATCATGCTGTAGAAGTAGCTGAGTTCAGATGTAAACAACGTAATGCCATACTACTATTAGGATCAGCTACGCCTTCCCTCGAGAGCTATCATAAGTCTGAAAAGGGAATATACAGAATGCTAAGTATGGAGAATCGGTATAATCAAAATAAGCTGCCAGATGTTCATATCATCGACATGAGGGCAGAATTACAGAATGGGAATAAAAGTGTATTTAGTGAACGTCTATACAGAGAGATTCATAAAAACCTAGAAATGGGAGAACAGACAATTTTATTTTTAAATAGAAGAGGATATTCTACGTTTATTTCCTGTAGAAGCTGCGGCTATGTTGTGAAATGTCCTCACTGTGAAATATCCTTAACCTATCATAAAAATAGTCATTTTTTATCCTGCCATTATTGTGGCTATAAACAAAACCCACCCCAATTATGTCCTAAATGTAATAGCAAGTATATAAAGTACTTTGGGACAGGTACAGAAAAAATTGAAAAAATGACGCAAGAATTGTTTCCCGCTGCTAAAATTTCAAGACTAGACCTGGATACCACGTCGCGTAAAGGTTCAATGGAGAAAATCATACGGGAAATAAGACAAGGTAAGGTGGACATCGTTATAGGAACTCAAATGATTGCCAAGGGTTTAGATTTTCCGAATGTAACCTTGGTTGGTGTAATTGCTGCAGACATGAGCTTAAACCTACCAGAGTTTCGTGCCGCTGAAAGGACATTTCAATTGATTACCCAGGTTGCTGGAAGGGCAGGTAGAGGAGAACGTTTAGGTCGGGTTATCGTTCAAACCTACGAACCAGAGCATTTTGCAATTCAGGCTTCGCAAAATCATGACTTTGTTTCATTTTATCATCAAGAAATTGCCGTGAGAGAATCCTTTAACTATCCTCCATTTTCACAGTTGATTAATATAATGATTACAGGGGAAAAAGAGACGGATGTCATAGGACTGTCTAATGAATATGCAGCGGAGCTGAAATATGCGCTAAAGAATGTCGATATAACGGAGGAAATAATCTTTGGACCTGGCCCTGCAGCTTTAGCACGAATAAATCAAAAATATAGATGGCAGATTATTATTAAAAGCAAAATGATTGACCAAAATGTTATAAGGGGTATAATAAATACTGTAAGAATAAATGTATTGAAGAAAAACAGTGGAAATGATGTCAATATCAATATAGATATAAATCCATTCAATATGCTTTAGCGAGGAGGAAGAAAATGGCGATTAGAAATATTTTGAAAGATGAGGATCCTACCTTAAGGAAAAAATCAAGGGAAATCGAAAAGATAGATCAGAGAGTTATCACCTTGTTAGATGATATGATTGATACAATGTATGAAGCCGATGGTGTTGGTCTTGCTGCACCACAAGTAGGTGTATTAAAGCGAATAATTGTTATTGACGTTGGGGAGGGTATTATTGAATTAATTAACCCGGTAATAGTTGAAAGCGCTGGAGAACAAATTGATGTAGAGGGTTGTCTAAGCATTCCCGGCATCACAGGTGAAGTAAAGAGACCTGCTCGTGTGGTTGTGAGAGGCTTAAATCGCAGCGGGAAAACCATAGAAATTATTGGTGAAGAATTACTAGCCAGAGCCTTATGTCATGAAATCGACCACCTAGATGGAATACTTTTTACTGATAAGGTGACAAAATAGGAGGTTTGTATGAAAATTATCTTTATGGGAACACCAGATTTTGCAGTTCCCTGTCTAGAAGAAATTATACGACGCGAGCATATTGTACAGGCTGTAATAACCCAGCCTGATCGACCAAAGGGTAGAGGAAAGAAGCTAACACCACCGCCTGTAAAAGAAAAGGCACTTCAATATGATCTACCAATTTATCAACCTGAAAAAATAAAAGATTCAAATTTTGTTGATATTATAAAGGCTTATGCCCCTGATTGTATTGTCGTGGTAGCTTTTGGTCAGATATTGCCTAAAGCGATTTTAGACATTCCCGTTTTTGGCTGTATCAATGTACATGCTTCACTGCTTCCACAGTATAGAGGCGCGGCTCCTATCAACTGGGCAATCATTAATGGTGAGGCTGTAACCGGTATTACAACCATGTATATGGATGAGGGATTAGATACAGGAGATATGATAATAAAGAAAGAAATTAATATTCATAATATGAATGCTGGAGAACTTCATGACGAGATGGCTAAGGAAGGTGCTCTGCTTTTAGGACAGACATTGGAACTTATTGATTTAGGAAAAGCACCTAGGGAAAAACAATGTCATGAAAAAAGTTCTTATGCTCCTTTGATGGATAAAGGGTTAGGAAGAATTAATTGGTCAAAACCTGCACATGATATTTATAACTTGATCCGAGGTGTAAATCCTTGGCCTACAGCTCATACTACATATAGTGGTGAAATTTTTAAGATTTGGAGCGCTGTGGTTGTTGATAAAGAATGTAACAGCGAGCCAGGCAAAATTATAGAAATTGATGAATCAGGAATTCTAGTATGTACAGGAAACCAGCTTTTGAAGATTCAGGAGGTTCAGTTTCCGAACAGTAAACGCATGGGTATAGCCGAATATCTCAGAGGGCATACAATGAATAAAAATATAGTATTAGGTGAATAGAATGTTAATCAATAATCATAAACAGAAAAATACATCATTTATTATGATTATTTCGATACTCGTTGTAATGCTTTTAGGTATTGCTTTGTTGTCTTTCTATCTGGCCAGTACCAGCAGTATCGTATTTTATAAACTTGTATTGAAAATAATATTGATAGGGACGTCCATCGCTAGTCTTTTTGTTCTGTTAAATGGGATATACGTACTTATGCTTTTAAATGATCGACAATTAAACAGACTCGGAATAGAACTAGTGAAGCATTCTATAGGTGTTTTGTATCCAAGGATGCTCTATATTACGCAATTATTTGGGTTAGATAGAGATAATGTACAGAAGATCTTTTCAGAGATTAATAATCGACTAATTTTATCACGAGAAATCCGGGTGAAGCCAGAGGAGATTTTGATACTTTTACCACACTGTCTTCAAAAATCTCATTGTAAACATAAGATTACCAACGATATATATAACTGTAGAAGATGCGGTGCCTGCGATATAGATTTTTTAATTGGACTCAGGGATAAGTATGGTGTAAATATCTTTGTGGCTACAGGGGGCACCCTTGCTAGAAAAATTATTGTGGAGCAGAAACCGAAAGCCATTATTGCAGTAGCCTGTGAACGAGATTTAAGCAGCGGTATCTTAGACATAAAAAATATTCCAGTCATAGGATTATTGAATGATAGACCGGAAGGGCCGTGTGTTAATACTAGGGTTAAGGTCGATAAAATCGAGGAAACGATAAAATATTTTATAGGCGAGGGGGAATGAAGAATATGTTCAATTATAACATAGGTTATTTGTTGGTAATTCCTGCAATTATTTTTACACTGATTGCACAAACCCGAGTAAAAGGAACGTTTAATAAATATTTAAAGGTGCCGAATACAAGGGGTTATACAGGTGCGCAGGTTGCAAGAGATATTTTAGACCGTAATGGATTAAGGGATGTTCGTATTGAAACTGTTGGAGGCTACTTATCAGACCACTATGATCCTAGGTCTCATGTATTAAGGCTTTCACCACAAGTATATAATGGGAATTCCATTGCATCCATTAGTGTAGCAGCCCATGAGGCTGGTCATGCTATTCAGCATGGCGTAGGTTACGTTCCCTTAAATTTGAGAAATACACTTGCACCAATTGCCAGTTTTGGCGCACAGGCAGTATGGTTCCTCGTGTTTGCTGGGTTTGCATTACAGATGCTTGCTTTAATTGATGTTGGAATCGTCTTATACGCAGCAGCTGTAATATTTCAAATTATAACATTGCCAGTAGAATTTAACGCAAGCAGCAGAGCTTTGGAACAGCTTGAAATAAATGGATTTATAACTGCCAATGAGGTCAGTCCAGCAAGAAGCGTATTAAATGCTGCTGCATTAACCTATGTAGCTGCCATGGCTGTATCTGTAGCACAACTGATTCGACTTGTTCTTCTAAGAGGTAGAAGAGATTAGAAATGCACCCTATTGGGTGCATTCGTTATATGTAAGGAAGGGAGCTTGTGACAGAATGAACGCAAGGAAGATTGCTTTAGATGTTTTAATAGATATAGACAGGAATAATGCCTATTCAAATATTGCATTGAATAAGCATCTTAGAGGGAAGGAGCTTGATGGCCGAGATCAGAGATTTATTACAGAACTGGTATATGGTGTCATTGAGAATAAAATTTATCTAGATTATATTACTGGACAACTTTCAAAAACCAAAATTGATAAAATACATCCAGCTGTAATGAACATTCTTCGATTGGGACTTTACCAAATAATTTATCTTGACAAAGTGCCATCTTCAGCAGCTGTAAACGAGAGTGTAAATCTCACAAAAAAAGTACAAATGAGAGCAGCTGGTTTTGTTAATGGACTATTAAGAAACTATTTAAGGAACAGAGATAATTTAAAAGTTCCGACCCATCAAGAGAATCCTGCTGTATTCCTATCTATTACATACTCTCACCCTCAATGGCTAGTCGAAAAATGGCTAGATGAATTTGGGCTAGCCTTTACTGAAAAGCTATTAAAGGGGAATAATGCAAAGCCTGCTTTAACAGCCAGAGTAAACACTTTAAAAATTAATAAAAATGAATTGATAGACCATTTAAAGAAAAATAATATTGAGGTAACTGATGGAAAATATGTGGAGGAGGCAATCAGGTTTGAAAATATGTACAGCTTGGAAGAGGTAGAATCATTTCAAAAAGGATATTTTCAAATACAAGATGAGAGTTCTATGCTGGTGGCTCATGTTTTAGACCCGAAGCCCCATGACACTGTTATTGATGTATGTGCTGCACCTGGAGGGAAGACAACTCATATGGCACAGCTTATGAAGAATGAGGGAATGATTATTGCAAGGGATATTCATGACCATAAGTTGAAGCTTATTGATCGAACGGCAAAGCGATTGGGAATTACAATCATAAAGACCCAATGCTATAATGCGAAGGATATCGATCAGACGATGATAGGTAAAGCCAATAGAGTCTTGGTAGATGCCCCTTGCTCAGGGTTAGGAATTATTAGAAGAAAACCAGAAATAAAATATAATAAAAATCCTGATGATTTGCTGAAAATTGTGGACTTACAATTAGAAATATTAGAAAATGCTAGTAAATATGTTACAGATAATGGTTATTTAGTTTACAGCACATGCACTATTACCCGTGAAGAAAACATTGGTGTGATTCAACGTTTTCTTTCAAAAAATAAGGGCTTTATCATGGTGGATATCAATCCACTGCTTCCAAAAGCAATTAGACAAACGGAGAAATATTTACAGCTGTACCCCCATGTAGATGATGTTGATGGTTTTTTTATTTGTAAGCTGCAAAAACAGATAAGACCATGACTATTCCCTAGGGGGGAACTTATGGTATAATATGGGTTGGATATAAAAATAATATTACTAAGCATGTAGATTTGTGAGGTGTTTGAATGGATATAGGGGCAATTTCACATACAGGTTTGATTCGAGATATTAATCAAGATTCTTATTTCGTATCAGAAGATAAAATGAATTTGTTTATTGTAGCAGATGGTATGGGTGGACATAAAGCTGGAGAAGTAGCTAGCAGCATTGCAATTGACTCGGTTAAAAAATATATTGAGGAGCATATTTCCAAAAAAAATGGGGAATATGATGAAGCTGTTTCAAGGATTATAGAAGAGGCAATTGTAGATGCCAATACAAAAATATTTAATAAATCCATGGAAGAAGAGAAATACCAAGGAATGGGCACTACCCTTACCATGGCGTTTATACAATCAAAATTATTTATTGGTCACATTGGCGATAGTCGAGCTTATCTCATAAGAAATAATGAAATCAAACAAATAACCCAGGATCACTCTTTGGTGGCTGAGTTATTAAGAAATGGAACCATTACGGAAAAAGAAGCCAAGACGCATCCCCAAAAGAATATCATTACGAGGGCCCTTGGCACAGAAGAGAATATTCAAATAGATATATATACAATAGAATTATTGGCCGAAGATATTATAGTACTATGTTCCGATGGATTATCAAACTTAGTAGAACAGATGGAAATCAAGGAATGTCTCACAAATTCTAATAGTATGCAGTCCGGGTGTGAACATCTAGTAGATTTGGCGAATGAGAGAGGCGGATATGATAACATTACTATAATCGGAATTAAAAACAATCAATAGATAGGAATGGAGGTGAGAAAATGATAGGTAGAATATTAGGTAATCGATATGAGATCATGGAGAAGATTGGCGGAGGAGGAATGGCATTAGTCTATAAAGCGAAATGCCAGCTGTTAAATAGATATGTAGCAGTAAAAATACTGAGACCTGAGTTTACCAGTGATGAAGAATTTATTACGAAATTCAAGCGAGAATCTCAGGCGGCTGCAAGTTTATCGCATCCTAACATCGTGAATATATACGATGTAGGAATGGATGATCAAGATATTTATTATATCGTAATGGAATATGTAAAAGGAAAGACGCTTAAGCAAATTATTAAAGAGCATGGGCCCTTGAATCCCGAGGAGACGATTAATATAGCGAAGCAAATTTCCTTAGCACTACACCATGCTCATAGCAATCATATTGTTCATAGAGACATAAAACCTCATAATATTTTGATTACTGACGATGGACGCGTAAAGGTAACGGACTTTGGTATAGCTAGAGCTGTTACTTCTTCAACGGTAACGAATACAGGAAATGTCATAGGGTCAGTTCACTATTTTTCTCCTGAGCAAGCACGAGGGGGATATACTGATGAAAAATCTGATATATATTCTTTAGGGATTGTCATGTATGAAATGTCTACAGGACGGCTTCCTTTTGATGGAGAAAGTCCAATATCAATTGCTCTTAAGCATATTCATGAGGATGTGATGCCTCCTACCAAGGTAAATGAAGGCATTCCTAAAGCCCTAGAGGATATTATCATGAAATCTATACAAAAGGATCAGGTAAAGCGTTATGGTAGCACAAAAGAAATCCTTGAGGATCTTAACCAAGCTTTAAAGCAGCCTACAGGAGATTTTGTGAGGTTTGAGGAGGATGATGATAGTCCTACTCAAGTAATACCTGTAATAAAAGATAATGATATGCCAAAGGGTAAGCTTGGAAATCCCAAACCAAGACCAGAAAAGATAAAAAGTAATAGATTGATTGTGTGGGGAGCAGTAGCGACTGCCTTTGTATTAGCACTAGTTTTCATTGGAAGTATTTTCTTCTTTAAAGATATATTTATCTCTCAAGAAAAGGAAGTTCCTGCTGTGATTGGAAAATCCTACGAGGAAGCAAAGCAAAACCTTGAGAACTTAGGGCTAACGGTTGAAGAACCTCAAGAGCAATATAGTTCGGAATATGATGAAGGACAAGTGATGTTTCAAGACCCAAAAGCTGGAGAAAATGTGAAGTCGGGATATCCTATTCGACTGATTGTTAGTAAGGGTGCAAAGTTAACAGAGGTGCCTAACCTGATTAATAAAAATATTGATGAGATTGGCTTTATATTAGAAAATGCCAAACTTAAAGAGGGAACTGTAAAGTACGAGTTCAATAGCCTGCCCATTGGAATAATCATTAGTCAAAGTCCTGAAGCAGGAAAAAATGCACCAGAAGGTTCCGGTGTAAATATTCTGGTAAGTCAAGGACCTGAAACAAAACTTATTTTAATGCCCAATCTAGTAGGCGAGAAAATTGAAAGTGCAAAAAGGATCATTGAGACTTCAAATCTGATTGTTGGTAAGATTGAGTACAAAACCGATGAAAAGATAGAGAAGGATACGGTGATTGAGCAAAGTCTAGCGGCTGGCACAGAGACCGAAGAGAACAAAGTAGTCGATTTGATTGTAAGTAAAGGGCCTGAAGGAGCCACACAGCCTTCAGAAGAAAATGAACTTCAAATGAAGGCCGTTTCCCTAGGGATTAATTATAATCGAGCAAAGCAGGAAGAATTCATATTAAGAATAATGAAAAAGCAAAACGGTATCACTACTGAAATATATAGAGCAACTCACTATAAGTCTAAAGAAGGTGAAAAAATTATTATTGAAGGTAGAGGGAAAGCTACGATTGAAGTGTACTTTGATGATGAAAAAGTCGCAGAAAGGAACATAGATTTTGAAACGGGGTCTTTGTATGAATAGCGGAATCATCGTGAAAGGTATTGGTGGCTTCTATTATGTAGATACAGGTGACAAAATCTTTGAGTGTAGAGCAAGAGGAAAATTTCGTAAGGAGAAAGTTACCCCTCTTGTGGGAGACCGTGTGAAGATTACGATCCAAGGGGCAAAAGGGCAAGGCGTTATTGAAGAAATTGAAGAGCGGGAGACGGAATTAATCCGTCCTCCTGTGGCAAATGTAAACCATGCAGTGATAGTATTTGCAGCGCAGAAGCCAGAACCCAATATTTCTTTGCTGAATAGATTCTTGATACTAGCAGAAACACAAGAAATAGATATCACGATTTGCTTTAATAAGGTGGATTTGATTCAGAATCAAGAATTATCAACGTTAGTAGATGTTTATGAGAATATTGGATATCAAGTGATAGGAACAAGTACGAAGCAAAGTATTGGCTTAAAAGATTTATCGGAAAAGCTCATGGATAAAATTACAGTTTTCGCTGGACCTTCAGGTGTAGGAAAATCGTCTCTATTGAATGCTATTCAACCCAATTTAAGACTTCAAACGGGCGAGGTGAGCAGTAAAATTGATAGAGGTAAACACACAACAAGGCATGTAGAATTGTTGCAGCTAGATTTCGGAGGCTGGGTTTTAGATACACCGGGCTTTAGCTCTTTAAGCCTTGATTTTATCAATGAGGAGGAATTGCAATATTTCTTTAAGGAGTTCAATAGATTTATTGGTGCGTGCAGGTTTAATGGCTGTAGACATTTGAGTGAGCCAGATTGTGCAATCAAAACTGCTTTAAAAGAAAAACAAATTGATCAGTCCAGATATGAGAGTTACACGCAGCTGATAGATGAGATTTTACAGACCAGGAGGTATTAGTCATGATTAAATTAGCGCCCTCAATATTATCAGCGAACTTTGCACATTTGTTAGAGGATATAAAAAAGGTAGAAAGTGCTGGGGTAGATTTACTTCATATTGATGTGATGGATGGACATTTTGTTCCTAACATTACTATAGGCCCATTGGTTATTGAAAGTATCAAAGGAAGAACAAACTTGCCTTTTGATGTGCATCTTATGATTGAGAATCCGGATCAATATATTGGTAGTTTTATAAAAGCTGGCGCTGACATTATTACTGTACATGCAGAGGCATGTACACATATCCATAGGACAATTCAGAATATAAAATCCCAGGGGGCAAAGGCGGCGGTGGCGCTAAATCCTGGTACACCTCTGAATTCATTAGAGTATGTACTTGAAGAACTGGATATGGTATTGATTATGTCAGTGAATCCAGGGTTTGGAGGACAGCATTTTATCCCTTCGGCATTAGAAAAAATTAAAGCATTGAAGAAGATGTTGGCAGAAAGAAACTTAGTAATGGATATACAAGTGGATGGCGGTATAAAGTTGGACAATGCTGCGGAAGTGGTGCAAGCAGGAGCCAATGTTCTTGTTGCAGGTTCAGCAATTTTTAATACTGTTTCTATTGAAGACACTGTGAAAATGTTCAGAAATAGACTGAGTGAATTCTAATGGAGGCAGAATATGAAATGTGCAATCATTAGCAATGGTGATATCAAGAACTATGAAATCCATAGGCCAGTTATTGATCAGTGTGAATTTGTTATTTGTGTAGATGGCGGTGCACGACATCTGCGGACCATGGGAATTCTGCCCAATGTAATTATTGGGGATTTAGATTCTATGGGGCAAGATGACATAGCGTATTTTCATGGGAAAGATATTGAATTTTATAAGTTTCCAGTTCGTAAGGATTTTACAGATTCTGACTTAGCAATACGTTATGCATTGGAAAGAGGATGTACAGAAATAAACCTGTTAGGCTGCATAGGCAGTAGAATGGACCATACCCTGGGCAATATCACCCTATTGTTGCCATTGTTAGAGCAAGGTGTTAAGGCTAGAATGATAGATGAGCATAATGAGATCTTTGTAATCAATGATTATGGCGAAGTGGAGGGGCAGCCCGGAGGATTCGTTTCACTGATACCTTTAAGTGCAGCTGTTGAAGGGATAACCCTGTCAGGATTTGAATACCCTTTGGACAATGCCACCATTAAAATGGGCTCTACGTTAGGGATCAGCAACAAGCTGAAAGGTCGACATGGACATATAAATATTAAAAGAGGAAACCTATTGGTTATTTTGGCAAAAGACTAGCACACGATGTGTGCTTTTTTTGTGTCAAATTTTGAGACTGTGGAATACAATATAATAACATTTGACGTTCTAACGGTGACCGTTATAAGAGAATTGAAGCGAAAAGGGAAGTCTTTAAAAATAAGAACACCGATTATCAAATATATAATAGAAGGGGTGATATTTTGAGGAGACCATTTTTGCTCAGAAAGATTTTTGGAATATCATTAGCACTCATCGGCTCAATTATTATCGTCGAAATGATTCCCCTTTGGCTATGGTACGGAATTTTACTTCTCTTAATCATTTGTTTTATTGTTGTGTTTTTCAAAATAATCTAAAAGGAGGGTATACGTTATGGGTAGAAGAAGATACCCCCAATATTTTTGGCGAAGAATTGATAAGAAGATGGCTGGAATCGTCCTCCTCACAATCGGCTTCGCCATCATCGCCGTTACCTTTTTGCCTTTTACAGTTTGGATGGTATTATGCGGCTTAGGGTTGATTTACGCTGGGTACAAATTATTTATCTGTTAATATATAAATGATAAGTAATAACTATTTGTAATGTATTTTCATATTAAATAAAGCCTACCATAAAGGTAGGCTTTTCTAAACTAGATTGCTCTTTCAACTTTGTTTGAACGTAAACATCTAGTACATACGCTGATTCTTTTTGGAGAACCATTTACAACTGCTTTTACTTTCTTTATGTTGGCACTCCATGATCTTCTTGTATGACGATTAGAGTGACTCACATTGTTTCCAGAAATATTTCCTTTTCCACATACATCGCATGATCTTGACATATATTACACCTCCTTCGAGTGATTATACCATTTATAAAAACATATTCATTTTAACACATACAAGGTATCATGCGCAAGGGTTGTGATGAAATATTCCATAAAGAAAGCGTCCAATTGGTGAATGATGAATGATTTAAGTTGAATATGTGAAATAATTAATATAAAATATATAATATATTTTATAATGTGTGGGACATCGCTTAATGATATAAAACTTAGGGAGGTAAAAAGATGGCGGCGAGGCTAGATAATGAAATCGGAAGCATTTTTATTGATAATGCTGTAATTGCATCTATAGCAGGGGCATCTGCCATGGAGTGCTACGGACTTGTGGGAATGTCTGCAAAGTCTACAGCCAGCGGTTTGGTAGAGCTCCTAAAAAGAGAGAATATGACAAAGGGAGTAAAGATATCAACAGATAATGATGAAATATTGATAGATTTATTTATCATCGTTGAGTTCGGGACAAATATTTCTGCTGTAGCCAATAACATCATTGATAAAGTAAAGTACAATATAGAAAATATGACAGGTATGACTGTAAAAAAGGTGAATGTAAATGTTCAAGGTGTTAGAGTAGAAAAGTAATTTAAGGAGGAACTTGCTTTGAAAGCTAAATATATTGATGGTGTACAACTAAGAAAAATGATTATACAGGGAAAAAACTCACTTGAGGCTAATAAAAGTACAGTAGACTCTTTAAATGTTTTTCCTGTCCCTGATGGCGATACGGGAACAAACATGTCTTTAACGATGGCTGCAGCTGCAAGGGAAGTACAGAGCGCTAAGGGAGAGTCTGTAGAAGATATCGCAGAAGCAGCAGCCAATGGATCTTTAATGGGGGCTAGGGGTAACTCGGGCGTAATCTTGTCCCAATTGTTTAGAGGATTTGCAAAAGGTTGTAAGGGAAAAGAAAAATTGAGTATAACTGACTTGGCTATGGCATTTAAAGGTGCATCAGATACGGCGTATAAGGCTGTAATGAAGCCGATCGAAGGAACAATTCTTACCGTTGCACGAGAAATTGGAGAAAAGGCAGTTGAAATTTCAAAGCGGGAGGAAAGCATCGAAAGCTTTCTAGAAACTATTATTGTCCATGCTGAAAGGGTTTTAGATAAGACGCCTGATATGTTAAAGGTGTTAAAACAGGCTGGTGTAGTTGATGCTGGCGGAAAAGGACTTATATTTATCATAAAGGGTTTTTATGAGGCCCTTACGGACAGAGAAACTGTAGTGGAATCAGTAGAAGTGGTTCAATCTATTTTACATGATACAAACATGGAAAACGAAGAAATAACCTTTGGGTATTGTACAGAGTTTATTATCAAAGGAAAAAATATTCATATTGATCAGTTTAAAGCATCTATTGGCGATTATGGCGACTGTATGTTGGTTGTGGGAGATGAAAACATTGCAAAGGTACATATACATACAAATAATCCTGGAGTAGTTATAGAAAAAGGATTGAAACTTGGGGAACTGATCAATATCAAAATAGATAATATGAGACATCAACATCAAAATCGAATATTCGAATCAGAAGCGTCTCAGGAACCAAAAGACTTAAAAGAGTATGGAATGATTGCTGTAACTATGGGAAAAGGGCTAACAGACATATTTAAAGATTTGAATGTTGATGAGATCATAACCGGCGGTCAAACGATGAATCCAAGTACTGAGGACATTAAGAATGCCATTGATCGAATCGATGCTAAGAATATTTTTGTGTTCCCGAATAACAGCAATATTATCATGGCTGCAAATCAAGCAAAGGAATTATCTGATAAAAATATAATAGTGATCCCTACCAAAACAGTACCACAAGGAATTGCAGCAGTTTTGGCTTTTAACGCTGATGAAAGCAGTGAATCAAATGCAGAACTGATGCTGAGAGCCATAAAAAATGTAACAACTGGGCAAGTAACGTATTCTGTAAGAGATAC
The DNA here is from genome assembly GCF_029240175.1 of Anaerosolibacter sp. Lineage (GTDB taxonomy): Bacteria > Bacillota > Clostridia > Peptostreptococcales > Thermotaleaceae > Anaerosolibacter. The sequence goes on along the minus strand of NZ_JARBTM010000010.1, from coordinate 2,583 downwards.
ACAATTTAACGACATTGAAATTAAGAAAGATGATATTCTCGGCATGCAAGATGGAGATATCAAACAAGTCGGCGTAGATGTAGATGAAGTGTCCTACTTACTTCTAAAAAATATGATTAGCGAAGATACTGAAATGATTACTATTTTCTATGGTGAGGATATATCAATCGAAAAAGCACAAGTACTGGCAGACAAAATAGCTGAGCTAAGGAACGATATTGATATTGAGGTTTATTTCGGTGGTCAACCGCTATATTACTATATTTTCTCTATAGAATAGGAAATGGTCTATACCGTTTCCTGTTTTGTTAGGAGGCGTTAATTTTGAATGAACTAAAGAAAACCCTTCAGTTTTTAAAGGGCATAGGGCCTACCAAGTATAAGCGATTTCAAAAAATGAGGATTCATACTATTGAGGACATTCTGTACGCTTTTCCTCGAGAATATGAGGACCGACGACATATTGACAATATTAAGGGCTTGAAAAATGAGGACAAGGTTTCTCTAAAGGTCACTGTGTGTGGAGACGTTGAAAAAGTAACTGTAAAAAGAAACTTTAATATTTATAAAGTGCCTTTCCGAGATACAACGGGTACTGCCTACGGAATTTTCTATAATACACCATTTGTTCAGAATACTTTCTCTATTGGGCAGCAAATATACATCAATGGTAAGGTGAAAATCGCTTTTGGAGAAATACAGATTCTTCATCCAGAATATGAATTTGTCAGCAATAAGGAAAGAAAGCTGTTTGAGAGGATTCTTCCCGTTTACAGTCTTACGGAAGGTTTAACCCAAAATGATTTCATAGGGATCCAAAGCCAAGTCCTTCATAGCTATGTAGATTTCATGGATGAATATCTGCCACAGGATACTATTCAAAGAAATCGTTTGTGTGACATTCATTATGCTATTAGAAATATTCATTTTCCACAATCGCCTCAGCATTTAAAAGTAGCAAAATACAGGCTTGTTTTTGAAGAATTACTCATCTTGCAGTTGGGATTATCTTTAACTAAGAATAAGCTTATGGTAGAACAAGAGGGAATTAAGTTTGACAGAAAACCTGAATTATATAGACTTATTGAGGCACTGCCGTATAGATTGACAAATGCGCAGAAAAAAGTGTTAAAAGAAATTGAAATTGATATGGAACAAAGTAAAACAATGAATCGTTTGGTACAGGGCGACGTAGGCTCGGGAAAAACAGTGGTCGCTCTGATTGCCCTATATAAAGCAATATTAAACGGTTATCAAGGTGCACTGATGGCGCCTACTGAAATACTGGCAGAACAGCATTTGCATTCGGCTAAGGAATTACTAGAGCCCTTAGGCGTGAACACAGCACTTTTATCAGGGAGCATACCTAAAAAAAAGAAAAAAGAAATTTTAAGGAAAATTGAATCAGGAGAAATAAATCTGATCATCGGTACCCATGCAATTATTCAAGAAACCGTCACCTTTCATAAGCTGGGAATTGCGATCACAGATGAGCAACATAGATTCGGTGTGCGGCAACGGGCGGTACTTTCCAGCAAGGGATTAAACCCGGATATTCTAGTGATGACAGCAACGCCTATACCAAGAACATTGGCTTTGATTTTATATGGCGACTTAGATATATCTACAATTGACGAATTACCTCCAGGCAGAAAAAAAATTAAAACGATATGTATGCAACAAGAAAGACGCCAAGCAGCTTATGATTTTGCAAAAGGACAAATTTTGGATGGTCGACAGGTCTATATTGTTTGTCCGCTGATTGAAGAATCAGAAAGTATTGAAGCCAAATCTGCCTTAGATATTTTTGAGGAGGTAAGCAATCTTTACTTAAAGGATTTTCGAATTGGTTTGCTGCATGGAAAAATGAAAGGGCAAGAAAAGGAATCTGTAATGGCAGAATTTAAATCTGGACAACTTGATGTGTTGGTTTCTACAACGGTCATCGAGGTAGGTGTAAATGTACCGAATGCATCGGTCATGATCATTGAAAATAGTGAGAGATTTGGCTTGGCACAGCTGCATCAGCTGCGGGGACGAGTGGGCAGAGGCGTACATCAATCCTATTGTTTGCTAATCAGTAGTGGTAAAAATAACCGAACAAAAGAAAGAATGCAAGTGATGGAACAATCAGAAAATGGGTTTGTTATTGCTGAAAAAGACTTAGAGCTTAGGGGACCTGGTGACTTTTTTGGCACAAGACAGCATGGAATCCCAGAATTGAGGATCGCCAATTTGTTTAAGCACGTTCACGTCTTGAAACATGCGCAAAAGGAAGCTGCTATTCTTTTGGAAGAGGATACAACCCTTTGTTTAGAAAAAAACAAGGTGCTAAAAAACAAGCTCGTTGAAAAATTTATTGATAGACTAGGAGAAATAAGTCTTTAATATATTTCCATGCTATGACTAAAGTGCTAAAATCTACTAGAAATAATTTCCCTCCAATTGGTTAAATTATTATTAGAATTTAATGGGAGGTGAAAAGAGATGTCAAGAAACACAAATCAAAAGGTAGTTCCAGAAGCTAAAGCTGCATTAGATTCTATGAAACTTGAAATCGCTGGTGAACTAGGATTAAGCAAC
>NZ_JARBTM010000032.1 GCF_029240175.1 Anaerosolibacter sp. | reverse complement strand
CGCTAACGGCTAACTGCTAACCAATATATATGCTGGCTTAATTCTTACACTGTGTAGTTTTCAAAGACCAAAGTTTGTGTCGCTCGTTTTGGCGACTTGTTTATCTTAACATCTTTTCAATGTCATGTCAACAAGTTTATTTGTGGTAATTTTTATTATCTTGCTCAACGTGACGACAAATATTATCTTATCACAGTTGATACCCTAAGTCAAATGGTAATATTTCCTAACTATTAACCCTCACCCGTTGCTTCATGGGCGGAAGAATAATGTACCATGTTTATACCCCAAGGTCAATACCTTATAACATTTTATTTTATCCGAATAAAAAACTTAAATAGAAAGGCCTTCCTACTATTCCTTTAGCCTTAAAACCTATATATATACTCTGTCTACATCGTTTATAGCTCTGATATGGCAATCATAATAAAATAAAAAATGAATTTCCATTTTGTTGTAAGCTGCTTTTTCTATCATAGATTTCTTTCTTCTGATAATACTAATATCAAGAGGTGAATTTTATGGCTAAAAATAAGACAAAAGAAAAACATATGGCAAAGCCGGTAGAAGAACAAAATACTGCTGCTTGGGCAAATATTGAAGAGCTTCAACCAGAATCTCGCGTTCCCATTCCCAGTGAAATCCAAGTAAAAAATGCAAAAGAATGGGTAGATACCAATCAAAAATAGATAGGATATTTTGGTCTTTTGATGATTTAGAGAATTCTTAGTATACTAAGAATTCTCTTTTTCTTTTAAAAACATGGGAGATTCGATTTCGAATCTCCCATGTTTTTTATTCATATTTCATGTCTGCAAAGCGTCTATAGTTTTGATATCTTTCTTTTGCATGCTTTTCTGCTTGATTGAACAATTCATCGGCAATGTCAGGGAACACATTCATAATTTGTGTATAGCGGATTTCACCCTCGATGAACTTCCTAAATGGCGCCGTTGGCTCCTTAGAATCCATAACAAATGGATTTTTTCCCTGATCTTTTAATCGTGGGTCAAAGCGATACAAATGCCAATAGCCAGCTTCTACTGCCTTCTTTTCCTGGGCAACAGTTGTACCCATACCTGTCTTAATACCATGACTAATACAAGGCGCATAGCAGATCACGATTGATGGTCCTTTATATGCTTCTGCTTCCATAATAGCTTTAATGGTATGATTCATATTGGCTCCCATGGAAATCTGGGCCACATAGACATATCCATAACTCATAGCCATCATACCTAAATCCTTCTTGCGAATCCGCTTTCCTCCTGCAGCAAATTTTGCAACAGCAGCAGTTGGTGTAGATTTTGAAGACTGACCGCCCGTATTGGAGTAAATCTCCGTATCCATGACCAGGATATTTACATCTTCGCCAGATGCAATCACATGATCTAAGCCGCCATAGCCGATATCATACGCCCATCCGTCTCCGCCAACAATCCAAACAGATTTCTTGATTAAATAATCTTTCTTCTCTAAAATTTCTTTTATAATAGGATCGTTCTGATGATTATGCTTTTGAAGTGTCTCTAATAATCTCTTAGAAGCCTTCTTTGAGCCTTCTCCATCTTCCATATTATCAAGCCAATCCCTAAATGCGCCTTTACAATCCTCATCTATATCAGATTCTAAGCCTTCTCTCATTAAATTTCCTAGTTTTTCTCTAATCTGCTTCACACCTAGATGCATACCAAAACCGAACTCGGCGTTATCTTCAAAGAGAGAGTTGGCCCATGAAGGTCCTTTTCCATCGGCGTTTGTTGAATAGGCCATGGATGGTGCACTGGCTCCCCAGATGGATGAACACCCTGTGGCATTGGCGATCATCATTCTGTCACCATATAATTGGGTTAACAGCTTTACATAGGCCGTTTCACCGCAGCCTGCACAAGCTCCTGAAAACTCTAATAACGGTCGTGCAAATTGACTGTTTTTTACTGTGCTCTTATCTACTAGATGATCCTTCTCTGTAACGGAAAGGCAGTATTCCCAGTTTTCCTCTTGTCGTACAATTTCTTCCTCTGCATCTACCATTACCAAGGCTTTTTCTGGTGCTGGGCAAATATCGGCACAGTTACCACATCCTGTACAATCCAATGGACTGATCTGAATACGATAGGCAAGACCCTCTAAACCCTTTCCAATTGCTTTCTTTGTCTCAAATGTTTTGATGGCTTTTTGCTGCTCCCCATCATCTAAGAGCGTTGGACGTATAACAGCATGGGGACATATGTAAGCACATTGATTACACTGTATACATTTTTCTGTCTGCCATTGAGGAATCATCGGTGCAATACCGCGTTTCTCATAGGAGGTTGTTCCCATAGGGAAGGTTCCATCCTCCATCCCTTTAAATGCACTAACAGGCAGTTCATCCCCTTCATGCCTTGCCATAGGGCGTTGGATATTTTTCACAAAGTCAGGTTCTTTCTTTACTGGTATTTCTTCATCCTTTGCATCAGCCCAGTGACTTGGCACATTCACTTTTGTTAGACCGTTTACCCCTTTGTCTACGGCCCTCAGGTTCATTTCCACAATTTTTTCACCTTTTTTACCGTAAACGTCTTCAATAGCATCCTTCAAATAGTTTACTGCTTCCTCTATAGGAATAACCTTTGCTAATTTAAAGAAAGCCGCCTGCATGATCATGTTTATTCGATTTCCTAAGCCAATTTCCGTGGCAACCTTCATGGCATCGATAATATAAAATTCTATATTATTCTTAACAATAGCTCTTTTTAAGGATGCTGGTAATTTTTCATCTAACTCCTCTGGTGTCCATGGACAATTTAGCACGAAAGTACCGTTCTTCTTTATGCCCTTTAATAAATCGAAGTGATTCACATAGGACTTATTATGACATGCGATAAAATCTGCATTATAGATTAAGTAAGGTGATCGTATAGGCTTCTTTCCAAACCTTAGATGGGAGATGGTTGAGCCGCCGGATTTTTTACTATCATAGGAAAAATATCCTTGGGCATACAAGTTTGTCTTATCTCCAATAATCTTGATCGCCGTCTTATTGGCCCCTACTGTTCCATCGGAACCCAATCCCCAGAATTTACACTGGATGGTTCCTTCAGGTGTTGTATCTACAATCTCCTCTTCCTTTAACGATGTATGGGTAATATCATCTACAATACCAATTGTAAATCCATTTTTTGGGCTGTCTTGCTTTAGATTATTATAAACAGCAATGATTTGAGAAGGTCTTGTATCCTTTGAACCCAGGCCATATCTACCGCCTACAATCACAGGCTGATTTTCTTCACGATGATAGAATAGGCTTCGTACATCCTCATACAATGGCTCTCCTACTGCCCCTGGTTCCTTTGTTCGATCCAATACAGCAATCTTCTTCACACTTAAAGGAAGCACATTGAAGAAATATTTAGGGGAGAAAGGTCTATACAGGTGAACCTTAATCAACCCTACTTTTTCTCCTTGGCTCATCAAATAGTCAACGGTTTCTTCAATAGCATCACAAACAGAACCCATGGCGACAATCACATGCTCTGCATCCTCTGCGCCATAATAGTTAAAAGGCTTATATTCTCGTCCTGTCATTTTCGTAATATCGTACATATAATCCATGACGATGTCTGGCACATTATCAATAAATCGATTTGCTGCTTCTCTTCCCTGGAAATAAATATCAGGGTTCTGTGCTGTTCCTCGTGTTACAGGATGTTCAGGATTAAGGGATCTATCTCTAAACTCCTTTATGGCATCATGGTCTAACAATGCCCCCAGTTCATCATAATCTAGAACTTCTATTTTCTGATATTCATGGGAAGTTCTAAACCCATCAAAGAAGTGTAAAAATGGCACCCTTCCTTTAATTGCGGATAAATGTGCTACAGCACCTAAATCCATAACTTCTTGAACACTGCTAGATGCCAATAGTGCAAAGCCTGTCTGCCTTGTGGCCATTACATCCTGATGATCTCCAAATATAGATAAGGCATGGGCCGCTATGGCGCGGGCACTTACATGAAATACTGCAGGTAATAATTCCCCAGCCATTTTATACATGTTTGGAATCATCAGTAATAAACCTTGTGATGCTGTATAAGTTGTCGTCAATGCTCCGGCCTGTAAGGAACCATGCACTGCTCCAGCTGCCCCTGCTTCGGACTGCATTTCCACCACCCGGACAGGCTGTCCAAATAAGTTTTTCTTCCCATGGGCTGCCCATTCATCTACACCTTCAGCCATGGATGAAGAAGGTGTTATGGGGTAAATCGCAGCCACTTCCGTAAATGCATAAGATATGTACGCAGCGGCCTCGTTACCATCCATGGTTTTCATTTTTCTTGCCATCAATCTTCCTCCCTTACGTTCATGTAAAATGATGCTTTCATTTCCATATGATGTAACTTTCTTATATCCTAAGGTATATTATTTGAAATTTCCCCATTATCATACATAGGAAGCTTGAATTTTTCAGATATTTAAATAAAGAAGTGAAGGCAGCTCCTTTTTTCTCTGCCTTCACTTCTTTATTTAAATTGATGCTTCACAATAAAGTCCTTCAGTTTACGTAAATCTTCTATATAAGTCTTTTTTAACTCTTGTCGATAGATAATGGATGCAGGGTGGTATAAAGGAAAAATATAATAACCCTCTTTTTCTATTGCCTCTCCATGAACCTCTCCAATCGTAATTTTCTGGTCGCCGGATACTGACTTTAGGGGCACATTTCCCAGGGTAACCACCACCTTAGGCTGAATCGTACGTATTTCTTCCTCCATATACCTCCTAAACTTTGCAATCTCATCTTTACTAGGAGGTCTGTTCGATTTTCTGCCTGTCTTCTCGCTGATTTTATAAGGTCGAATCTTTACCACATTGGTGATATAAATATCCTCCCGTTTTAACTCAAGAATTTCTAGAAATTCATCTAGATTTTTCCCTGCTTGTCCAACAAAAGGTCTTCCCAGTTCAACCTCTTTGGCTCCCGGAGCCTCTCCCACCAAAACAAGTTTTGCTTCGCTGTTTCCTTCTCCAAAAACAATAGGTTCACTGCTTTCTTGTCTGCATTCTATCTCTAAACTCTCTAATTTTTCTTTTTTCAATATATCACCTCTATTTTCTTCGAAACGACGAGGGCGTCTTTCCCTACATTTCATATATTCTTATTTTCACTATAACATATCATATTTTTTTCGAATCGTCTTAAAGTCTTCCCAGAAAGGTCTTTTTTTAAGCGCATCCCGAAGGACTGCAGAAGGGTGATAGGTTGCCATAATCCATGTACCCTTTCGCTCATACCAAGTTCCCCTTTGTTTTGTGATTTTAAAATTGGAATCAATGATGTTTGTGGCTGCAATGGATCCTAGACATACGATAATTTTGGGCTTAACGAGCTTTACTTGCCATTTAAGATAGGGGATACAGGTTTCCACTTCTTCTTTCAAAGGAGTTCGATTTTGAGGTGGCCTGCATTTTACGATATTCCCTATATATACATCTTCCCGTGTAAATCCAATGCCTTCGATTGCTTTGGTTAAAAGCTGGCCTGCTGGCCCTACAAAAGCTTTTCCAGTATCGTCCTCCACCTGACCAGGACCCTCACCAATAAATATAATCTTAGCATCTGGATTTCCTTGTCCAAACACTGTATTTTTTCTGTCCTGGTGCAGTGGACATAGGTGACATCCTTCTACGATTCCCTTCAATTCCTCCAGAGTATACATATCATCCCTCCTGACCCCTATGACTTCTTATCTTTATATTTAGAGAAAAAGGAATGATCTCCTGCTTCTATGTCTAAAATACTAAAAACAAAGTTACCAATATACTAAAAGGAGATTGTCCATGAAATATAACCCTATCTATAAACCTTTCTATCAAACAAGACTCATTTACAAATTTGTTAAAGAGGTATTTCCTCTGGTAGATCAAGAATTAAATGGATGGAGAAAATCTGCCACCCTTGGTCAAGACCCAGTTCTTTCCCAGCAAGCCCTTGCCAGTATTGAAAAGAAGTCCTTTCATGCCCAAGGCGGTGCTGTTTATAGCCTATATACACAACAGGTAAACCCCTCGGTGGTCAAATTTATTGTAGCCCTTCAAACCATCAGTGATTATCTAGATAACCTTTGTGATCGGGTGGGTTTAGAGGATCATCTGGCCTTCTTACAGCTCCATAAAGCCATCACCGATGCCCTTGATCCCTCTGATACATTTTCTGATTACTATGCCCATTATCCTCATAAGGATGACGGTGGATACCTCCAGAGCCTTGTGGCTTCCTGTAAACTTTATATCACTCAACTTCCTAAATATAATCTAGTCCACAAAGAAGTTATGGATTTAGGTAAACTATATGGTGAGATGCAGAGCTACAAACATATTTCCTCCATGCATCGTGAAGCTGCCCTAGATACGTGGGCAAAATACCACCTAACGTCTTTTCCTGATCTTTCTACCTGGGAGTTCTCTGCAGCAGCAGGCTCTACCCTAGGAATCTTTCTTTTATGTGCCTTGGCCTCCGATGAAACACTTACAATTCAAGAGGTTCAGGATGTAAAAAATGCATATTTCCCCTGGGTATGTGGACTTCATATCCTACTAGATTATTTTATTGATCAACAAGAAGACCTTTCTACAGGTGATTTGAATTTTGTATCCTATTATCAAGATATACAAACAAAAAAAGAAAGGCTGCAGTGGTTCTTACAGCAGTCTCTGGGCAGAATACTGTCTCTAAAGAATCCAACCTTTCATTTAACCGTTATTGAAGGCCTTCTTGCCATGTACTTTTCAGATCCAAAAACCTCCCAAGGCGAGGAAGCTCTCATCCATCGTGAAATACTACAACTTGCACCTTATTCTACCTCTGTTTTGTATAACATCTGTAAGAAACTTAGAAACAAGAATATTATATAGGTTTCTATCTATCAATAAACACCAAAAAATCCTCTACCAGATTAGGGTCAAATTGTTTCCCTTTTTCTGCCCTAAATATATCTGAAATAGATTCTCTAGACAAAGCCTTGCGATACGGACGATCAGAAACCAAAGCATGGTAGCAGTCACAAACAGATAAAATTCTTGATTGAAAAGGGATATCTTCTCCCTCAAGACAATAAGGATATCCCCTACCATCCCATCTTTCATGATGATGAAGAATGATATCAGATAAGAATCCTAATCCTTCAACTTGACTAATAAGATCGCTTCCAATTTTGCTGTGTTCTTTTATCACCTTGTACTCCATATCCGATAAGGATCCAGGTTTTAGTAGAATACTTTCTTCAATAAATATTTTTCCCACATCATGAAGGTGTCCTGCCATTTCCATCTGAACTACTCTCTGATGATCAAGACCTATATAAGAAGAGAATTCTGCGCATAACCGTCCAACCTCCGTACAATGTTCAAATGTATAATGATCTTTTATATGAATTACTGCCGTCAATGCTTGTAAAACACCCTTTGCTAAAGAAAGTGATTTTTCCTCATCCATGCTCCGCACCCCAGTCCCAAAATTAAATAGTTTTCATTGTTCCAAAACAAAAATCCTGCGTATAGATCGATAAAGGCCTCTATAGCAGGAGTATTCTCTTACTACTTAAAATGGCAGCCTGGCAATCATCGTTTTATCAACCTTAGACCCATAGCTTTGCGTCCTTATCTTTCAATAAGTTTGCCTTTATCATATGTATTTATTTTAATTCATTTTATTTTAAAAACAATTCTCATCTCTAGTTATTTTACCAATCGTGTAAAAATTTGTCAATATCTGTAGGTAAATTTATAAATATATTTATATTACATATTTATATTATTTTTTATATAATGTAAATTATATTTAGTTTATTTTTTACGCACAAGAATTTTTTCAGCAATTTCATTGAGACAATATCTACTGCTGGAATCCTTTATTTCCCCCAAAGCTTCTTGGGCTATTCTCACAGCACGCTCTGCATCTTTATAGGATTCATCTAGGGCATAACTGTCCTGTAAAAGCCTTAGAATTTCCTTGTAGGAATCCTCTGAAAAGTCAGGCTGGGCAAATATTTGCTCTAAGCCTCTTTTATACTCCTCCTGCATCATAATCTTTAACACAGGTAATGTTAGATTGCCTTCTTTTAAATCACTGCCAACAGGTTTACCCAGCACCTTTGGATCACCAGTAAAGTCTAATATATCATCAATAATTTGAAAGGCATAGCCCATATGAATACCATAAACCTTTAGAGCCTCTATTTCTTTATCTGTGGCACCTCCTGCAATGGCACCAGCCTGGCAGCAAGCTGCAATGAGTATTCCCGTTTTCTTATAAATTCTCTCATAATAATTATCCACAGACTGGTTAAAATTAAATCGATTGTCTGCTTGAGCAATTTCGCCATCACACATCTCTGTGATAGCTTCTACGGCTAAATTCATAGCCGGTATCAGTCGATTGGTGGCCAAAATTTCAAAAGCCTTTGCAAAAAGATAGTCTCCTACCAATACAGAAGTAAGATTCCCTTTTTCTGCATTCAAAGAAGGTTTGTTTCTTCTAGTATTTGACCCATCAATAATATCATCATGGACCAGAGACGCCAAATGGATTAGTTCAAAGGCAGCTGCTGTATTAATCACACTTTCATTTAATGAACCAAAACATTGGGCAGCATTTAATACTAATAAAGGTCTTAACCTTTTTCCTCCTGCCTCAATAAGATTAAAACAAATTTCTTTGGTTTGTCCTCCACAACCAGAAACAGCATCATACAAGGCTTCTTCTACTTGATTTAATCCTTGAACACTATAAAAATCAAATTTCTTATCTTTTATCAGTTCTTTTCCCATAACGCTGCTCAAATTCAGTTCCTCCCTAATCATGCATATATTATTCATTATTGTCTTTATAAGATGGCGTTAAACCCATAATTAAAATTTGTGTCTTTAAAAATCAATGACGCGAAACAAGATCAAGATTGAGATTAAAACTGTAGGGAACACGCCCCCGTGCTGTTCCGCCACATTGTGTTGTTATAATTCATATAATATTACCGTCCTACAAACGGAAGGCCACTGGGGGCCTTCCCTACATAACTCAAAGGCAAGTAGGTATTTGGGGTCTTAGGGCGGGGGAACTCATACCCCTACGGCCTTTACTCGATCTCAATCTAGATCTCGATCTTCTACTACCTTCTAAAATAAAAAGAACTCCTTTGGTTTTAATCCATTGGAGTTCTTTTTATTTTCCTTAAATATTCAGATTCCTTAAAATACGATAAAATACATTCCTATTCTTTCTTTTCTCTTCATACTTTCTTTCAATTTCTTCCCGATCCCTCATTCGTATAATATAACTATCTACCCTGCTTATATAATGATGATCGGTATTTGTTTCCTCACTCCAATGGCGAAGCTTTAGACTTGCTTTTTCCATCTTCCATTCACCCTCTTTTGTTTATCTATTATATATTATTTTCGATACTTCTAAAGGGTTTCCTCCATATTTTTATAGACAAATTCCTTGATATATCAACATTTTCGTAGATTTATGGAGTTTTATGTCTATCTTATTTTTTTCTACTTATTTCCCGGGAAATAGACATTTTTTTCAATATTTATAAAAAATTCAATTGGCTTATTTGATCTATTATCTATTATATGAAAAATAAAAACCAGAGGTCTTCCTCTGGTTCTAATATCTATTTTGCCTCTCCAAGGTAGGCATTTTTCACTTCATCATTTTTCAATAATTCCTGCCCTGGCCCCTCTAGCACGATGGTTCCAGTTTCCAGTACATATCCGTAATCTGCAACCTCTAAAGATGCCTTAGCATTTTGTTCTATCAATAGGATCGTCATCCCTTGACGGTGTATTTCTCTAACAATATTAAAAATTTCCTTTACCAATAATGGTGCCAAGCCCAAGGAAGGTTCATCCATCATTAATAACTTTGGCTTTGTCATAAGGCCCCGCCCTACAGCCAACATCTGCTGCTCACCGCCGGACATGGTTCCTGCCTTTTGCCACAAACGTTCCTTTAGCCTTGGAAACAACTCATAGACCCACTCCATATCCTTCTTGATGCCCTCTTTATCCGATCTGCAATATGCTCCTAGAAGTAGATTTTCTTCTACTGTAAGATTAGAGAAAACCCTTCTCCCTTCAGGCACCAATACAATGCCTTTCTCCACAATGTCCTTTGTCTTATACTTTGTCAATTCTTCACCATGATACTGAATAGATCCTTGAGAAGGCTTCGTAATTCCCATGATACTCCGCAAGGTTGTACTTTTTCCTGCTCCATTGGCACCGATCAGCGTAATAATTTTGTTTTCTGGTATATCAATGTTAATTCCACGAAGCGCATGGATACCACCATAATGAACATTTAGATTATTAATATGCAACATCTAATCCACCCCCAAATATGCTTCAATAACCTTTTCATTGTTCTGAATTTCGCTTGGGGTTCCCTGGGCTATGGTTATACCATGATCCAGTACAAAGATTCTTTCACAGATCCCCATAACCACTTGCATATGATGTTCAATCATAAAAATTGTCAACTTAAATCGTTCTCGTATATCGGCGATAAAATCCATAAGCTCTAAAGATTCTTTTGGATTCATTCCCGCCGCTGGTTCATCCAATAATAGTACTTTTGGATTTGTTGCCAGAGCCCTGGCAATTTCTAATCGCCTTTGTTTACCATAGGGTAAGGATGTTGATTTCTCATACATAAGCTCTTTCAAACCTACCTCTTCTAAAAGGTGAATAGATTTTTCATACATGGCCTTCTCTTCTTTTCTATAATTCGGAAGCGTTAACATGGCAGAAAACACATCGGACTTTAATCGAAGGTGGTTTGCAATAAGTACATTATCCAATACAGATAATTCCTTAAATAAACGTATATTCTGAAAGGTTCTCGCTACCCCTAACTTTGTAATTTCGTCAGGTCTAGATTGAGTGATATCTATATCTCTTTTATCATCCTGAAAAAATACACTGCCCTCCGTAGGTTTATATACCCCTGTAATCATATTAAAAGCCGTGGTCTTTCCAGCACCATTGGGGCCAATCAAACCTACGATTTCTCCCTCATTTAAGGTCATGTCAAATTTAGATACCGCTACCAGTCCGCCAAATCTCATGGTGATATTGTCTGCTCTTAAGATACTCATTGTTTCACTTCCTTTTTCGGAGTCTTTTTAAAGCCTTTGATTTTAGAAAACCAATCCCAAGAAAACTCATTAGTTCCCAGCAATCCCTGCTGGTAGAACAAAATCACAATCATCAAGAGCAGAGAGAAAATTACCATACGCATCCCTGGTATTCCTTTAATCTGAACAAATCCTAGATTGATGGTCTCGTCCAGTACCCGCAGTACCTCCATGGCTACAGTAACAATAACTGCCGAAATTGTAGTTCCTGTAATGCTGCCTATCCCCCCCAGTACAACGATCAACAATATATTGAAGGTTAATACAAATCGGAACATATTCGGGTCAATTGTTCCCAACAAATTTCCTAAAAGTGCGCCTCCAACCCCGGCAAAGAAAGCACCCATCGTAAAGGACATGACCTTATGCTTAAACAAGCTGATTCCCATGGCTTCTGCAGCAATTTCATCCTCCCGTATAGCTTTAAATGCCCTGCCGTAGCTGCTCTTCATCAAAAACACCATAAATACAATTGTGATCATGGCAGTACCCCAACTCCACCAGATGTTGGTATGAGTAGGCAATCCCTTTAGGCCTAAGGCACCATTGGTTACACTTTGTATATTTACAAAAACAACACGGATGATCTCACTAAATCCTAATGTAGCGATGGCTAAATAGTCATCTTTCAGCTTTAATACCGGACTGCCAATTAAAAATCCTACAAAAGCCGTGACAACACCTGCCATCAGTAAGGCTGGCAGAAAGGGCCATTCAACCTTTGCTAAAAATGGTATGATAGGTTTCATAAAGAAATTCATTTCTTTCATGGCAGGGGACATAGTCAGAAGTCCAGCAGTATAGGCACCTACAGCCATAAATCCTGCATGACCCAAAGAGAAAAGACCTGTAAACCCATTGATTAAATTCATACTCAATCCCAATACAATATAAATCCCACATAGATTTAATATCTTCATTTGATAAGAATCAAAGGTTTTATTAAATATAAATAGTAGGATGATAAAGCCCAGAATGGCCCCAATATTTAATAATATTCTTTCTTTTTTCATCGCCATCACCTACACTTTCTCTGACAACTTCTGTCCCATTAAACCAGTAGGCTTAATCAGCAGAATAACAATCAAAAGTACAAAGGCAAAGGCATCTCTATATCCAGTAAGTTCAGGGAGCAAGGCCACAAGCATAATCTCGCCTAGACCTAAAATAAATCCACCCAATACAGCACCTCTTATATCTCCAATACCGCCTACTACAGCTGCAATAAAGCATTTTAATCCCGGCATCAATCCCATAAGGGGTTCAAGCTTTGGAAATTTTAATCCCCACATGATACCCCCTACTGCCGCCAAAACAGAGCCAATGCCAAAGGTAAGGGATATAATTTTATCTACGTCAATCGCCATCAACCTTGAAGCTTCATAATCCTTAGAAACTGCTCTCATAGCCATACCTGTCTTGGTTTTATTGATGAAATAAACCAAACCGATTAATAACGCAACAGTAATCACAGGTATGAAGAAGTTAATACTCACGATAGATACACCGCTAATATTGAATACCTTATTGAACATTGGCGGAATAGGAAATGCCTTAGGTCTTCCACCAAAAACAACGATGGCCAAGTTCTCTATAAGAAAAGAAACTCCTATAGCAGAAATCAGCACAGAAATCCTTGGTGAATTCCTTAATGGTCGATATGCCGCTTTCTCTACCAACCTACCGAATAAATAAGTAAAAATAATTGCTATAGGAAAAGCAATCCACCATAGCTGCATGCCTAGTAGGACAACCGCATAAAAGGCTACATAGGTAGCAATCATAAAAATGTCTCCGTGGGCAAAGTTTATTAACCTTAGAATTCCATAAACCATCGTATACCCGATGGCAATCAAGGCATATAAACTTCCCAATGACATGCCGTTGGTTAAGTGCTGCAGAAAAACTTGAAAAGTCATCTTTCTATCCCCCATATTCTCATATTTTGTCTAGCTTAAATATTGCTCAGCTTTCACTTCAACACAACGAAACTTCCACACTCATGGAAGTCTGCTCTTCTATTCATTGATAAATGTTACATACTCAAAGCGGCCATTTTCAATTTTTTTAATAACCGCACTTTTTCTCGTGTTGCCATCTGAATCTAAGGTAATACTTCCTGTTGCCCCTTTAAAGTGCGCTGTCTCACCCAAAGCATTCTTAATTTTTTCAGGGTTTACCGAATCCGCTCTTTCTATGGCATTGATTAGCACCATATAAGCATCAAACCCAAGGGCGCCAAAGGCATTGGGCGCCTTACCATATTGTTTTTGATAAGCATCAATAAACTGTTTTGACATCTCCGTAATGGGCGTTTCAGCAGTAAAGTGGGTACTAAAAGTAGCTCCTTCTATGTCTGGTCCTCCTATTTCTATAAAATCATAGGTTTCCCAAGTATCTCCGCCAATGATAGGTGTTGTTACACCCATCTTCCTTGCCTGTTTAATGAATATGGCGGATTCCATATAGTTACCTGGTACAAAAATTACATCGACGTCTATAGCTTGGATACTCTCTAATTGTTCTTGAAAATCTCTTTCACCAGAAACATAAGGTATCACAGAAACAATACTGTTTTCATCATTGGTAAGGTCTTTAAATGATTCCATAAAATACTGGCTTAACCCTAGGGAGTACTCCTGGGTTGTATCCTGTACAACAATCGCTCTCTTTGCTCCTAGCTCCCTGACAGCATAGTTAGCCATGACCGTTCCTTGAAATGGATCTGTAAAGCATACACGAAAATAATAAGGATTTTTATATGTAACTTGAGGGTTTGTAGGTGAGCATCCCACCGTGGGTATTTTCACCTTTTTTATAATTTCTCCTGCTGCGATAGATAGTGAACTTCCATAGCTTCCAATGAGGGCTTTCACATCCTCCTCATAAACCAACCTTGTTACAGCTTTTGCAGCCACTGATCGATCACTCTTATTGTCTTCGATGACCAATTCTATGTTCTTCCCTAAAACTTCAGGAAATAGTTCATGGGCCAACTGGATGCCTTCTAAAGTCATCTGTCCTCCAGAAGCAGCACCTCCCGTAAGAGGTTCAAATACACCAATCTTTATGACCTCAGACGGTGTTTTTTCTAATTCCTGTCCTAATCTTTCTTTTGTAGATCCTATAATACCTCTAATTCCAAGGGATAGCAGAATAATACATATCAATAAAAATAAAGCCATTTTTCTTTTCATAGGCTTTATACTTCCCCCTTAGCTCCCATTTGTGTTTTTGTTTCTCTTCCTCCTTTTTTTAAATATTCAACATATTATCTATATTTTAATTTTTTGTAACATTTTTGTCAACATAATTCCCCATTCATCTTATGATCAAAATGACCTCCATAGGTTGTAGCATAAGTTTTTCCCTATATTTTTTTCCTTGTGGCTCTATTGTTTATGGAATACAATATATATATATTCTGAGGTATAAGGATACCTTGTTTTTTATCGAATTTGGTTATATTATATTGTAAAGCTATTATTTTTGGGGGTGTTTATTCATGAAAAGAGTTTTTTCCGGTGTTCAACCTACTGGAAATATACATATTGGTAATTATTTAGGAGCTATGAAACAATTTGTTGATTTACAAGAAGAAATGGATTGCTTCTTTTGTGTTGTAGATCTACATTCTGTTACTTTACCTCAGGATCCTAAAAATATTTATTCCCATACCTTGGATGTGGCTTCTCTTTATATGGCCATAGGTATTGATCCTAATAAATCTACTATTTTTGTTCAATCCCATGTACCAGCCCACGCTGAGCTTGGCTGGCTGCTCCAATGCAATTCCTATATGGGAGAGCTTAATCGAATGACTCAATTTAAAGATAAGAGTAAAGGCAGTGAATCCGTACCTGTTGGCTTATATACTTATCCAACCTTGATGGCCGCAGATATTCTTCTATATGATACCCATATTGTGCCTGTAGGAAATGATCAGAAACAACATATAGAACTATCAAGGGATATCGCTATTCGTTTCAATAATCGCTTTGGTGAAACCTTTGTGGTTCCAGAACCTCAAATCAAAGAGTCAGGTGCTAGAATCATGGCATTAGATGATCCAAATAAGAAGATGAGCAAGAGTGCAGAAAATCCTCTAAGTAGGATTACCCTGATGGATTCTCCAGATCAATTAAAAAAGGCCATCATGAAAGCAACCACCGATTCTGAGGGGCAGATACGCTTTGATTGGGAAAACAAACCCGGTGTTAGTAATCTGTTAACCATATACAGTGAATTTTCTGGTATGTCCATCCCTGAACTTGAACAAAAATACGAAGGTCTAGGCTATGGTGCCTTAAAAAAAGATTTGGTAGAAGTTGTTTCATCCTCCCTTTTATCTATACAGCAGCGTTATAATGAAATTCGAAATTCCGATGAAATCAGACACGTATTAAAAGAAGGGGCTGAAAAAGCAGAACAAGTGGCAAACCAGACATTAAGAAGAGTAAAAGAAAAGATGGGTTTTGTTCTTTATAAATAAAAAATAGCAGGCTGATTGAAATCAGCCTGCTATTTTTTCTACTTAAATATGACTTAAAAGCCTTCCTTTACAAATTCTCAAAGAAGACTTTTTATATTTCTCTCACACGATTTAACTCTTTTCTAAACTTCTCAATAGCCTTTTTTTCCATCCTTGAAATGGTCATCTGGGACACACCAATTTCATTTGCCACTTGTATTTGTGTCTTGTTATAAAAGAATCTATCTTTAATAATTTTAATTTCTACCTCATTTAGCTTATCCATACATTTTTGAATAAAATCTCTATTTTCAATGATATCAAAGTGCTTATCATCTTCTCCTATAAGATCCATCAGTTGTAAATCCTTATCATCTCCATTGCTGTCATAGCTTAAATCTAATGATTTTGGCGTATAAACTTGACTAGCCTCCATGGCTTCTAATACTTGTTCCTCTGTACACCCTAGATACTCCGCAATATCTTCAATTCTAGGACTTCTTTGAAGCGTCTGATTTAAAGCAATACGAGCAGCATTTACCTTCTTAGATAACTCTTGGATTCTCCGGGGTACGCGAATAGACCATCCCTTATCTCTAAAGTGTTTCTTAATCTCACCTATGATTGTAGGTGTAGCAAAGCTTGAAAATTCAAATCCCCTACTTAAGTCAAATCTTTCTATCGCATAAATAAGACCTAGAGAAGCAACTTGATAGATATCCTCATATTCTATTCCTTTGTTTACATATTTTTTTGACAGGATTTCAGCAATATATAGATATCTATTTACAAGTTCATTTCTAATATCTTTATTTTTTGTCTCAGCATATTTTTTAAATAATTCTTTTTCTATTGTTTTTTTCGGGGAATCTGTACCTTCATTGATAGCAGCACAGGCAACATTCTTCATTAAATATCCTCTCCTAAGTACTTAGTCATCTTAATGATTGTACCTTCTCCCATATTTGAAATTACATCTACTTCGTCCATCAGAGATTTAATAATAAAGATACCTAATCCTCCTTCTTTTGGGCTTGTTAAATCAGGCTCTTCTAATTGATTACAACTAAATCCACTGCCATGGTCGATAACATGTATACTGATCTTTTCTTTATCTAGAAAGAATTTTACATCAAAATTCTCTCCTTTTTCACAGATACCATGCTTAATAGCATTTGTACATGCCTCAGCAACAGCAACCTTAATATCCTCTAATTCCTCTACATTAAAACCTACTCTACTTGCCACTGCAGATGCTGTCAATCTTACCACACTTACATATTCCGGCTTGCTAGGTACAGATATGGACAAGCTATCAGTCATTTGATTTTCCACCTTTTCTATCATTATATTATTATTCATCACGAATCTGCTCACCCTTCTATTGAATCACAAATATTTTATTAAGGCCTGTAATACTTAATAATTTGGATATATTTGGCTTTGCATTGGAAATAATGATATTTTTATTTTCCTGCTTCAGTCTCTTAAGTGCTCCAATGAGTACACCTAATCCTGTACTATCAATATAATCTAGCTCTAAACAATTGATCTTTATGCTTGTATTATGTTCATCCAAAATTTTCACCAAAGTTTCTTTTAATTTATTTGCCGTATATATATCTATTTCTCCAATAACATCTACAATCCATAAATCATCTTCTTGATCTAAAATAGTATTGATTTTAAGCGACACAAAACGACCCCCTTCATTTTTCTTTTAAATATTACCCTTAAAAATATAGATTAAACATCCAATTTAAAAATCCTCTTTATTCTTCCCGTGAATAAAATTTGAACAAAAGCATTTCTTGTTCTAAACTCTAAGGAAATGCTTTTGTTCTTTCATAGGGAACTAATAGTTCCCTATGACGCTTCGCTGTAACCCTCCAATTATTAGACATAAAGGGGTGAACCCCTTTAAAAATCCCCTATATCTAGAAAATTGAAGACCATATTTTCTAGATATAAAAAAAGTACGCAAAAGCCATAGACTTTTGCGCAATCATCAAATAAGGGGGTTTTGGGGGGTAACAGGAAAATATAAAACAATTTAATTTTCCTGCCTCTCCATGGGATCTTTAAAATAGATTCCTTATCAATATATATACCCCTTCATATTTTTATAAACATTTTTTTACAAATTTCTTTTTTATTCTTCCTCTTCTGCACCTTGGGCAACTTTTGCTATGGATACAATATTTGTATCTTGTCCTACCCTCATAAGGGTTACGCCTTGGGTATTTCTGCCCATTCTTGAAATGTGCCTTACCTCAAGTCGAATGATGACACCACCTGTACTGATTAACATCACGTCATCCTCATCACTTACGACCTTAGCACCTACAATAAGGCCCGTCTTATCCTTTGTATTGTAGGTAATGATACCTTTTCCGCCCCTAGATTGAATTCTATACTCTTCTAAATCAGTTCTCTTTCCAAATCCATATTCACTGACAACCAGTAAATCACTGCCTTCTGATACTAATTCCATGGCTACAATATAATCTTCATCTGACAGGTTCATTCCTTTTACACCCATGGCTGATCTGCCCATATCTCTCACATCATTTTCATGGAAACGAATAGACATACCTTCTCTGGTAACCATAACAACTTCTTGCTTACCATCGGTTAGCTTTACGCTGATTAATTCATCATCTTCCCTTAGGCTGATGGCAATCAAACCTGCTTTTCTAGATGTATCGAACTGAGATAACTCTGTCTTCTTAATGATGCCTAGTTTTGTAGCCGAAATCAGAAACTTATTATTCTCAAATTCTTTAATAGGGATTACAGCTGTTATTTTTTCATTTGGCTGAAGCTGCAGTAGGTTTACAATAGCTGTACCCTTCGCCTGTCTCTTGGCTTCTGGAATTTCATAGGCTTTCATTCGATAAGCTCTACCAAAGCTTGTAAAGAATAACACATAATTATGGGTCGATGTGGTGAACAGATGCTCCACAAAATCCTCTTCCCTGGTCGTATGTCCTGCAACCCCTTTTCCGCCTCTTTTTTGAATTTTATAGGTGTTGGCTGGAAGTCTCTTTATATATCCAAAATGGGTTAATGTGATGGCCACTTCTTCTTCTTGGATTAAAGATTCCATATCGATCTCATCGGCGGCCGCCATAATTGCAGTTCTTCTTTCATCACCATAGGCTTCTTTAACCTCGATCAACTCTTCTTTGATGATATTTAAAAGCAATCTTTCATTGGCTAGGATTTCTTTATATTGATTGATCATCATAATTAACTCTTCATATTCTGCGTCAATTTTTTCCCGCTCTAATCCAGTTAATCTTTGAAGACGCATATCTAGGATGGCTTGTGCTTGTTTTTCTGATAAAGAAAACTCACTCATCAACCTTGTCTTCGCTTCTTGGGTATTGGCAGAACTTCTGATCAAACTGATTACTGCATCTATGTGATCTAAAGCAATTTTTAAACCTTCTAAGATATGGGCACGCTCTTCAGCCTTTGTTAGATCGTACTTGGTTCTTCTTGTGACCACATCTTTTTGATGTTCTAGGTAATGGTAAATCATCTCCTGAAGATTTAATACCTTAGGCTCTCCATTTACCAAAGCAATCATAATGATACTAAATGTATCCTGCATTTGAGTATGTTTATAGAGTTTATTAAGGACCACATTGGGGTTTGCGTCACGTTTTAATTCTATAACAATACGCATACCTGTACGGTCGCTCTCATCCCTTAAATCTGAAATTCCCTCTATTTTCTTGTCCCTTACCAGTTCTGCAATCTTTTCAATCAGCTTTGCCTTATTCACCTGATAAGGAATTTCACTTACGATAATTTGTGTTTTTCCCTTTGCTGTTTGTTCAATTTCTGCATTGGCTCGAACTGTAACTTTACCCTGTCCTGTACGATAGGCTTCCTTAATACTTTCGAAGCCCATGATCATAGCACCGGTTGGAAAATCTGGACCTTTTACGATTTTAATTAAATCTTCCACATTTGTCTCTTCATCATCAATCATTTTTATGGTCGCATCGATAACCTCATTTAAGTTATGGGGTGGAATCGATGTGGCCATTCCTACGGCAATACCATTAGACCCATTGACCAATAGGTTTGGATATCTACTCGGTAATACGGCAGGTTCTTTTAATGTTTCATCAAAGTTTGGTGTAAAATCCACCGTTTCTTTCCCAATATCCCGAAGCAATTCGATGGCAAGCTTAGACATCCTTGCTTCTGTATAACGCATGGCTGCTGCTCCGTCACCATCCACAGATCCAAAGTTTCCATGGCCATCTACCAGAAGATATCTTGTTGAAAAATCCTGAGCCATTCTAACCATGGCTTCATATACAGAGCTATCACCATGGGGATGATATTTACCCAGTACGTCACCGACGATACGAGCAGATTTTCTATGGGGTTTATCAGGGGATAAACCCAACTCACTCATGGCATATAAAATTCTTCTATGAACAGGCTTTAATCCATCCCGAACATCGGGCAAGGCTCGTCCTACAATTACACTCATGGCATAATCGATGTAGGACTTTTTCATTTCTTCTTCTATATCAATTTGTATTATTTTACTAGTATCCTCTATCATTTCCGTTCCCCCTTACTACACATCTAGATTGCTTACATATTTTGCATTTTCTTCGATAAAATCGCGTCTAGGCTTTACCTTATCTCCCATAAGTGTAGTAAAAATTTCATCAGCTGCCACAGCATCATCGATGTTCACTTGAATCAGTGTTCTTCTCGTAGGATCCATGGTTGTATCCCATAATTGCTCTGGATTCATTTCCCCAAGACCCTTATATCTTTGAATACTGATACCTGTTCTACCAATTTCATTCAATAATTGATCTAATTCCTTGTCGGAATATACATAGTGCTCATCCTTTGATTTTTTAATCTTATACAAAGGTGGCTGAGCGATGTATATATGTCCTAAATCAACCAATGGTCTCATATAACGGTAAAAGAACGTCAGTAATAGTGTCCGAATATGGGCACCATCCACATCGGCATCGGTCATGATGACAATTTTATGATACCTTAATTTATCTATATCAAAATCCGAATCAATACCGCAGCCAAAGGCCGTAATCATGGCTCTGATCTCATTATAGTTCAATATCTTGTCCAATCTTGCCTTTTCTACATTCAGAATTTTACCCCTTAATGGTAGAATGGCTTGGGTTCTACGATCTCTACCCTGTTTTGCAGAACCCCCGGCAGAATCACCCTCTACTAGAAATACCTCGCTTAGTTTTGGATCTCTTTCCGAACAGTCTGCCAGCTTACCTGGAAGGGCCATGCTATCTAGAAGACCTTTCCTCCTTGTCAGTTCCCTGGCTTTTCTCGCTGCCTCCCTGGCACGGGCAGCCCGTAGGGATTTTTCCACAATAATTTTCGCTTCAGAAGGGTTTTCTTCTAAGAAGGCAGTAACAGCTTCAGCGGATATCGTTTCCACAATTCCTCTCATCTCACTATTTCCAAGCTTCGTCTTCGTTTGCCCTTCAAATTGGGGCTCTGTCAACTTCACAGATATAATGGCCGTTAAACCCTCTCGAATATCTTCTCCTGAGAGATTCTCTTCTTTCTCTTTTAGTATATTGTTTTTTCTTGCATAGTCATTTATAACCCTTGTTAAAGCAGCCTTAAATCCTATTAGATGGGTACCGCCCTCATGGGTATTGATATTATTAGCGAAGGAAAATATATTTTCCGTATATGCTTCCGTATACTGCATGGCGATCTCCACATAAGAACTATCCTTTGATCCTTCAAAGTAGATGATGGTTTCACTAACGATATCTTTATTCTTATTTAAGTGCTTCACAAACTCTTGAATTCCACCTTCGTAATGGAAGGTAACATCCTTTGGATTCTCAGGTCTTCGATCAACTAATCGAATACGGATTCCCTTATTTAGGAACGCCATTTCTCTTAATCGGTGCTCCAAGGTATCAAACTTATAAGCTACCTCTTCAAATATAAGGTGGTCCGCTAAAAAAGTAGTTTTTGTACCTGTTTCATTGGTCTCTCCAATGACCTCTAATGCTGTCATTGTCTGCCCTCTTTCATAGCGTTGCTTATAGATCTTTCCATCCCTTTTCACTTCTACTTCCATCCATTCAGATAAGGCGTTTACAACGGAAGCACCTACCCCATGAAGTCCTCCTGATACTTTATATCCCCCACCGCCAAACTTACCACCGGCATGAAGTACCGTATGTATTACCTCTACTGCTGGCTTTCCCATCTTTGGATGAATATCTACGGGCATACCCCTAGCATCATCTTGAACACTAATGATATTGTTTTCATGAATGATAATCTCAATATTTTTACCATGTCCTGCCAAAGCCTCATCAACACTATTATCTACAATCTCATATACCAGGTGATGTAATCCTTTAGGACCTGTAGAACCTATGTACATTCCCGGCCTTTTCCTTACAGGTTCTAACCCTTCTAGTACTTGTATCTGTTCAGCACTATATTCCTGCGTTATCTTTTCAACCATTTTTTTACCCCCTACAATCGATGTACCGTATACTCTTTATTGTGTCGCTTTGTATACAATCATACTTTGAAACTGCAAAAAGGCACACTTTGTGTGCTCGCTTTTCTCATTGGCTTCTGATGTCTATGCTAAAGATGAAGTTCATCCATAAAATTTGTCCGTTTCTGAAGGGTTACAGAAGAGATAGGTGAATAATATATTACTGTTTTCACTTCTTTGGATGATTTTTTTGATCTTTTGATTTTCTTTTCCGTAATGATACAGGACTTTGGTTCTTCCTCTGAGATTCTTACGATAAATTCTTCTTCTTCAGCAACTTTTAAAAATTCTTTACTATCCTTTGATTTAGATATGGAAGCAATATCCACAATCGATATAATATCTTTTATGGGAACAACCACATCTCCTCCCAGATGAAGAAACATAAGAACGCCTCCTTCATAAAATATCCACATTATATTATAACCTTTTCGATTCAAGTATAAAAGTTTTTTTGTAGGTATGGAAAAATAATGAGACTTTCCTCCCTATTTTATTATTTAATTTTCTGTCTATATCCTATCAATCCGATGACTAACAACTCTAAGACTCTCTGCTTATTCAAGCAGAGTTGTACAGCCCCTGGATAACACGACTTGGCGTTCAGGTGGAGTTACCTGTGCCCGCGGCGGGTGCAAACTCCATCTGAACTGAGTCTTAGTTGATATCATCACTTTGTCGAACAACAGCTTTTTCCACATAGTAAATGTTTTTCGCTTCTAAGTTTAATGTAGATAAAGCATTTAGGTCCGTTGTCGTTATAAATGTCTGAATATCCCTTAAACTTTTTACTAAAAAGGCTTGTCTTTTAACATCTAGTTCAGACATAACGTCATCTAAAAGCAAGATAGGATATTCTCCTGTCTCTGCTTTCATTAATTCAATCTCTGCCAGTTTTAAAGCTAAAGCAGAGGTTCTTTGCTGGCCTTGAGATCCAAATATTCGTATATCAATACCATTCACGAACACACCAAGATCATCCCTATGGGGGCCCACAGTGGTTGTTCCTCTTTGTATGTCTACAATTAGAGCTTTTTTCAAATCTCTATGAAAGTAATCTTGAATTTTTGCTTCATCTTGCACTTCCTTAATGCTGCTTATATATTTGATTTCTAGATTTTCTTTGTTATCTGTAATTTTACGATGAAGTAATCTACTTAATGTATTTAAACGAAGAATAAACTTTATTCTCTCTTTGATTATACTGGTTCCCAATTCAACTAATTTTTCATCCCATATATCTAAGGTTGCCATATATTTTCGATCATGACTTATTTTCTTTAATAGATTATTTCTTTGTATCAATACACGGTTATATTGGCTGAGATGATGGTAATATCGGGGTTTCATATTTGATATTTCAATATCCATAAATTTTCTTCTCTCCATAGGTCCTTCTTTTACTAGCTTTAAATCCTCTGGTGAGAATACAATCACATGAACATTGCTCAATAAATCAGCAGTTTTCGTTAAAGTTATCCCATTTACTTTCATTTGTTTTTTTTTATTTTCTTCCAACTTTATCTCAACAGAAATGCCAGTATATTTTTTTTCTCCCTCCACATGAATATAGGCTTTATCCTTATCCATCTTAATGATTTCTCTTTCCTTACTGGTTCGGAAGGATTTTCCTGTTCCCGTCATATAAATAGCTTCCAAAATATTTGTCTTTCCCTGGGCGTTATCACCAATAAATACATTCATTTTCGGATGAAGTTTTAAGTCCAATTGATGATAATTTCTAAAGTTAATTAACTTTAACTTTTTTAAATACACACTTAGCACCCCTTGATCTTGCAAAATCTGATCATCCCTAGATATTCCACCTAGTAACCATTGTATTTATTCCACCACTTTTACTTTATTCCCTTCAACTTCAACAATATCTCCGACTCGAATCTTTTTACCTCGCTGATATTCCTTCGTTCCATTTAACTTTACCATACCATCCTGGATCATTAGTTTGGCGTGGCCTCCTGACTGTACCAAGTCTGCCATTTTCAACAACTGATCTAGTTTAATGTATTCCTCTTGGATTTTAATTTCCTTATACATTATGAGAACTTCCTTTCGTTACGTTTTATATCTATCATGGGATATTTAACACCTAATTATTCCAATGTATCTATTATATAGAACTATTCTTTATTTTAAAAGGAATTTATAATTTGACTTACTTTGACCTTTATTGTATAGGATTATTTTCATTATTACAAATTCCATATATTGTATTTTTACTTTACTAAAAAACTAGAGCCCTTTGTGAAGGGCTCTAGCTCTAACCTGCAAGTCTAACAGGTAATACCAAATAGGTATAGTTATTTGTATCCGTAGGTTTAATAATACATGGACTTACGTTGGTTGTGAAATCTAAATAGATTTCATCACTGTCGAGTATTTTTAATGCATCTAGGAAATATTTGGAATTAAATCCAATATCAATATCTTCGCCCTCAAGCTCAATTCGCAAGTTTTCATATACCCGGCCTATTTCGGCATTGGAAGTAATGGTCATCATTTCATCCTTTACGGAAAACTTAATCAGATTGTTTTTACCTTCTCTAGCAAGAAGAGAAGCTCTCTCAATACTGTCCAGCAAATCTCTGGTTTTCACCTTTACCCTGGATTTGAAATCTTTAGGAATAATTTGCTTATAGTTTATAAATTCTCCTTCAAGCAGTCTAGAGATAACCCGGACATTTGCCATTTGGAACAACACGTGCTTATCGGTAAAGAATATATCTACCTTGGCGTTTTCTTCCTCTGATAGAATTCGATGAATTTCATTCAAAGTTTTTCCTGGAATAACGGCTTTATTGTTAAAATCTGCCTTTATATTCCCTTGTCTTAATGACAACCTATAACCATCTAAAGCCACCATATTGATAATTCCTTCTTGAATTTCCATCAATACCCCTGTCAAAATAGGTCTTGTCTCATCTAATGCGGTTGCAAAAGCGGTTTGGCGGATCATGTTTTTCAATAAATCCTGAGGGATTTCATAAGTATTCTCTTCTTCAACAGCCGGTAACTCTGGAAACTCTACTGATGGTTGTCCTATCAACGTAAACTCTGAGTTCGCACACTTAATTGTCATAGTGTTTGTTTCATCAACTTCAACTTCCACATCGGCATCAGGGAGCTTTCGAATAATATCTCCAAGAAGTCTTGATGAAATAACAATAGCTCCTTCAGATAGAATATCTGCATCTATGTAATGCTCTATGCCCACCTCTAGGTCTGTGCCCACTAGTTTTAATTTTTGATCACAAGCCTCAATGAGTATTCCTTTTAGAATAGGTAATGTAGTTTTTGTTGAAACAGCTTTTTGAACAATATTGATACTAGCTGATAGGTTTTTTTGACTGCAAATAAATTTCATCTGTGGATAACCTCCTTGTCTGAAAAAGGTATAAATAAATATAAATTTTTAGTAGTAATAGTAGTAGGACATGTGAATTTGTGAGTAAGTGGTTGTATGTCATGCAATTACTTGCGTAGAAGCTGTTAACGAAATGTGTATAAAGCCCCTTCACTTATCCACATATTCCAAAGATAAAACATTTGTTAGAACTTATACACAAATTATTAGGGCCTTAACCACAGCCCCTTGTGTACTATTTATTCTTTATATCCTTAATCATGTTTTCTATTTTAGATTTAAAATCTATACTGTTATTGATATCGTGGCTAATTTTTTCATGGGCATGGATAACAGTGGTATGGTCTCTTCCACCAAACTCATCACCTATCTTTGGGAGAGACAAGTCTGTGAGTTCACGGCATAAATACATAGCAATTTGCCTTGGATAAGAAATAGATCGGGTTCTTCTTTTTGAATTAAAATCATCTAACTTTAGTCCACTATGCTCTGCGACTACATCTTTTATGAGGGCTACGGTAATTTGTTTAGGTCTTGCAGATGAAATGATGTCTTTTAAAGCTTCACTGGCTAACTCAACGGTTACTTCCTTATTTGTAAGGGAAGAGTATGCTACAATTCGAATCAAAGCACCTTCAAGCTCACGAATATTGGCCTGAATTTTTTTGGCGATATAGTGCATTACTTCATTCGGGACATCTATATTTTCAACCTCTGCTTTTTTTCGTAAAATTGCTATCCTTGTTTCCAAATCAGGGGGCTGAATATCTGTAATTAAACCCCATTCAAAACGAGATCGTAAACGATCTTCTAATGTAGGGATTTCTTTAGGGGGACGATCGCTGGAAATGATAATCTGTTTATTGGCCTCATGGAGGGCATTAAAGGTATGGAAGAATTCTTCTTGCGTTCGTTCCTTACCGGCAATAAATTGAATATCATCGACCAAAAGTACATCTACATTCCTATACTTATTACGAAATTCCACGTTTTTATCATCACGAATAGAGTTGATTAACTCATTGGTAAATTTTTCTGAGGAAACATAAACAACCTTGGCATTGGGATTCTGTCCCAGGATGTAATGACCAATGGCATGCATCAAGTGAGTTTTTCCTAGTCCCACACCCCCATAGATAAACAATGGGTTATAAGCTTTTGCAGGAGATTCTGCTACGGCTAAAGATGCAGCGTGGGCGAAACGATTACTATTTCCAATAACAAAGGTATCAAAGACATACTTAGGATTTAAATTAAGGGTATCAAAGCTATCGGAAGTGCTATTGTTGTTGTGATGCTGTGGGGCTTGCTGGGTCGCCTTCATATATCTTTCACTTCCAGGAACAATAAAGTCTAGCCGATACTCATGGGAAGTAATTTGCTTAATGGCGTTCATGATCAAATTTGCATACCTGGCTTCCAAAATACCTTTAGAAAAATCATTGATCACGCCGAGAACGATCGTATTTCCATGAATAGAAATAGGTTCTATGGGTTTTAGCCAAGTATTGTAGCTTACTTCTGTCAGCTCTGTTTTTATAAGATTCAGAGCTTTTTGCCATATATCTGGCAGATTAACACTCATATAGCGACCTCCTATCAGAATGAAATAAAAACAACCCCATAGATAAAATAAAAAAAAATAGGAGTTGAAAATAGAGCATATCCACAAGATATCCACAAAAATTGTTGATAGATTGCTTTTCTAAAAAATTTTTGTGAATAAATTTTATGAACT
This sequence comes from Anaerosolibacter sp., assembly GCF_029240175.1. Lineage (GTDB taxonomy): Bacteria > Bacillota > Clostridia > Peptostreptococcales > Thermotaleaceae > Anaerosolibacter. The sequence continues at coordinate 47,804 of NZ_JARBTM010000032.1, read as the reverse complement.
AGGAAATGATTAGATTTGTGGATAACATATGGCATAAAAAAATATTCATAAAATCCCCAAGGGCTTGTACACAAAATCAACAATAGAAATTGATGTTCATACACATATAAAAATGAGATTTATCCAATAAAAATGAAAGAAGTGTGTGTACTTATACACAGTTTTATCCACAGTCTGTGCATAAAGTTGAGTTTGTGAATAAAAATTTCCACTTATCAACAGTTTGTCTTAATCATATCAAATTCAAAAAGGGATTTCAATCATAAACACAAAAATTATCCACAGGAAAAAAATGTGGTGATATCTTTATCCACAAAAGCTGGAAAAAATTCATTTCTTGACAGATTGTGCTTACGAAGTTATAATTATTTAGTAAATGCTCATTTTAGGGATGATATCCCTATCAATAAGATATAATATAGGTAGATTTTGAAGGGGGTGTTTTTCGTGAAGATGACATATCAGCCAAAGAAGAGACAAAGAAAGAAAGAGCATGGTTTTAGAAAAAGAATGAAAACGAAGTCTGGTAGAAACGTTTTAAAAAGACGTAGATTAAAAGGCAGAAAAAGTCTGACTGCTTAAGGGCCGCATAACGTGGCCTTTTTCTATAACTATAGATATAGTTGGAAAATTGTGAAGTGCATAAATTTATGGAAGAGAATTTGAAAAAAATTCATATTACATAGGAAATATTGTGCATACTAAGAAATAAATGACATAATGAAAAGTGCATAAGACGGAAGGCTTTCATTAAAAGGAAGGAAAAACCATGGAGCAAACGCTGCGACTGAAAAAAAACATGGAATTTAAAAAGGTATATGATAAAGGAAATTCTATGGCAAATAGGCTATTGGTTCTTTTCATGATGAAAAATGGAGAAGATTTCAATCGCGTGGGTTTTTCGGTGAGCAAAAAGGTAGGAAAGAGTGTCGTTAGAAATCGTGTTAAGCGGTTAATGAAGGAAAGTTTTCGATCTGTGGGACCTGCGGCTGCGAAAGGATATGATTTGGTATTTATCGCTAGGGTTAATATAAAGGAAGCGTCCTATAGTGACGTAGAGAAGGCCATGGTTCATTTACTAAGAAAATCAAAACTATTGAAATAGGTGAAATCATTGAAGGATATATTGATATGGATGGTGAAAATATATAGAAAATATATTTCTCCTCTTAAACAGCCGTCCTGTAGATTTTATCCAACATGTTCTCAGTATGCATTGGATGCCCTCTCAAAGTATGGGGCAATAAAAGGGACAATTCTGAGTATAAAAAGGATCCTTAAATGCCATCCTTTTCATCCTGGAGGGCATGATCCTTTAAAGTAGAAAGATAGGGGGTAAAAGATTTGATCGCGAAACCGTTAGGAATGCTCTTAAATTTCTTATATGGTCTTATTGGAAACTACGGAATTACGATTATTGCATTCACGATCATTGTGAAGCTTATTCTGCTGCCATTAACAATTCAGCAGTTAAAATCAACAAAGCAAATGTCCGAATTACAACCGAAGTTAAAGGAATTACAGGAAAAGTATAAAAACGATAAGGAAAAGCTGAATGCAAAAACCGTAGAGCTATATCAACAATATAAAGTAAACCCAGTGGGTGGTTGCTTACCCCTTTTGATTCAGATGCCGATTATTTTTGGTCTTTTTGCTGTGTTACGGGAGCCGATTAAGTATATTACTGATCCAAATTTTGTACAGGCTGTGAATGAAGCATTTTTATGGATTCCAAATTTGAGCCAGCCAGACCTGATTATATTACCTGTTTTGGCAGGTATTACAACTTATTTCTCTATGAACTCTGCTAGTACAGGTGCTGCACAGAATCAAACAATGAAAACCATGAATATGGTATTCCCTGTAATGATTTTATGGTGGGGAAGAAGTTTCCCAGCAGGATTAACGTTGTATTGGGTAGTAAGTAATATATTCCAAATGGTACAACAATATCTTTTACCTAAAGCTGGAACAGTGGGAACGCCTAAGGAGGAGTCAAATTAGTATGAGATTTACTGAAAAGACTGCAAAAACCGTAGAGGAAGCTGTAAAGATTGCATTGGAGGAATTAAAAGTTAGCCAGGATAAGGTAGAGGTTGAGGTGCTTGAAGCACCCAGTAAGGGTATCTTTGGCCTAATTGGTACAAAACAAGCAAAAGTAAAGGTTACTGTGATTGATAATCCTCAAGAAGATGCTTTAGTATTTCTAAAGGATGTTCTAAAGACTATGGGGTTGGAAGCACAATACAAAACGAAGCTTAAGGGCGAGACTTTATATGTAGATGTATTCGGAAAAGATATGGGTATATTAATTGGCCGTAGAGGGCAAACGTTGGATTCTTTACAGTATCTTGTTAGCTTGGTTGTAAATAAGGATCGAGAGAATTACCTTCGGGTTGTCTTGGATACAGAGGATTATCGCAGAAAGAGAGAGCAGACCCTTATTCGGCTGGCCAATAGATTGGCACAAAAAGTTAGAAGCTCTCGTAAAGATATCATATTAGAACCGATGAATCCTTATGAAAGAAGAATTATCCACTCTGCCCTACAAAATCATCCCCATGTAGAAACAAGAAGTCATGGAGAAGAACCTTATCGTAAGGTAATTATCACTACAAAATAACAGGAAATAGATTCGATTTATCGATAAAAACAGGTATAATGATGATACTACAAAACCCAGTAAGTATACTGGGTTTTGTTAATGTTAAAGGTTAGATTTAGTTTGTTATTTGATATTGTAATGGTTTGACAGATTATTGGTATAATATATAATATTGAACAGTACTAATGGTAAGTTTATAGCGTTTTTTGATAAAAATGAGGTGAAAAGATGATCGATGATACAATTGCAGCCATTGCTACAGCTCCAGGGGAAGCAGGAATCGGGATTGTTCGTTTGAGCGGACCTATGGCAGTGGAAATTTTAGACCAGGTTTTTGTTCCCAGTAAGGGAAAAAGCATAAAGGAGTTTCCTAGTAGAAGATTAACCCACGGATATATCGTCCACCCTCATACCCAGGACAAAATTGATGAAGCTTTGGTTGTTTATATGAAGGGTCCTCATACCTATACGGCCGAAGATGTGGCGGAAATTGATTGCCATGGCGGTATCGTTCCTGTACGAAGAATATTAAGCCTCGTGTTGTCCATGGGGGCAAGGATGGCTGAACCAGGAGAGTTTACAAAAAGAGCGTTCCTCAATGGAAGAATAGATTTGGCCCAGGCGGAGGCTGTGATGGATGTAATCAGTGCAAAAACAGAGAAGGGCTTTGATATTGCTCTGGGACAGCTAGAAGGTTCTTTATCAAAGGAAGTACATAAGATTCGAGCCAATATTTTAGAAATGATCGCCCATATTACGGTAAATATTGATTTTCCTGATGAGGATATTGAGGAGATTACATATGATGGATTGGAAAAACAAGCGAAAAAAATCGTTGACATCATAGACACACTTCTGTCTACAGCCCATTCGGGAAAAATTATTAGAGAAGGCTTAAAAACTGTTATTATCGGAAAACCCAATGTAGGCAAATCTTCATTGATGAATGCATTACTTAAGGAATCTAGGGCTATTGTCACTGAGATACCTGGAACAACCAGGGATGTCATCGAAGAGTATGTGAGTATCCAGGGAATACCTTTGAAAATTGTGGATACTGCAGGTATTCGAGAAACCGAAGATCTTGTGGAGAAAATAGGGGTAGCGAGAAGTAAGGAATTCTTTAATAAGGCCGATCTCATCATATTTGTGCTGAATGCATCGGAGTCTCTAACAGAAGAAGACCGCCAGATTATTCAACTGGTTAACGATAGGGATGCGATTATCCTTTTGAATAAAACAGATCTGCCCATGGTAGTGAATGAAGGAGAATTACAGGAAATGCTGCCGGGTAAGAAGGTAATAAGAATTTCTGTAACGGAAGGTATAGGATTAAAGGAAATAGAAGACACCATTGCCCAGATGGTTTATGGCGGTCAGGTAAAGCATAAGGAACTATCCTTAGTTACCAATGTACGCCATCAAAATGCTTTAGAAAGGGCAAAGAGGAGCATGGAGGACGCTGTGAAAGCCATTCAAACCAATATGCCATTGGACTTTGTCGAGGTAGATGTAAGGGACTGTTGGGAGTACCTGGGAGAGATTACTGGAGATACCGTCGGTGAAGATATCATCGATAGGATATTTGCAAATTTCTGTTTAGGGAAATAGAATCAAGTAACGGTACGCGGTGCACGGTGTCACGCAAGGAGAACCTGTCATGGATACGATCTTTGATCTATGACAACATGTTCTTGTCCATATGAATTTCTTAAAATGCGATTTGTGGTATATTACACCCTGGCAAAAAGAATTGTATTATAGTTAATTCAGAATCCGTGACACCGTGTACCGAACAACGCGCACCGCGTAAAAAGGAGGAAGGGTAGATGCTAGATCGATTTGTAGCGGGCACTTATGATGTGGTTGTAATTGGTGCTGGCCATTCTGGATGCGAAGCAGCTTTGGCTGCTGCAAGAATGAATTGTAAGACATTAATATTGAGTATAAATTTAGAGTCCGTTGCCATGATGCCTTGTAACCCTGCCATCGGAGGTACGGGTAAGGGGCATTTGGTAAAGGAAATAGATGCATTGGGTGGAGAAATGGGTTTAAACATTGATAAAGCCTTTATTCAAAGCCGTATGCTCAATACGGCTAAAGGCCCCGCTGTCCATTCGTCAAGGGCTCAGGCAGATAAGGTTTTGTATCATGTTGCCATGAAAAAGGTATTGGAAAATCAAGAGAATCTTGACCTCAAGCAGGGGGAAGTTGTTGAGATTCTCGTAGAAAATAATAAAGTACAAGGTGTTGTTTTGCGTACAGGTGGCATTTACCACTGCCAGGCTGTGGTTATGGCTACAGGAACTTATCTTGGAGGAAAAATATTTATTGGTGGTGTGAATTACGAGAGCGGTCCTAATGGTCTGGCATCATCAAAGGAGCTCACTAAAAACTTGAAAGAATTAGGATTGAAAATGCGTCGCTTTAAGACAGGTACTCCTGCACGAGTCGATGAAAAAACATTGAATTTTTCAAGGATGGAGATACAGCCAGGAGATCAAGAAATCATTCCTTTCTCCTTTATGAATGATTCATTGGAGAAGGAGCAAGTACCTTGTTGGCTTACATATACCAACAAAGAAACCCATCTAGTGATTATGGATAATCTACATCGCTCAGCCATGTATAGCGGAGAAATTGAAGGGACAGGGCCTAGATATTGTCCTTCCATCGAAGATAAGGTTGTGCGCTTCGCTGATAAAGAAAGACACCAGTTATTCATTGAGCCAGAGGGGTTAGACACCCATGAGATGTATGTCCAGGGAATGTCTACCAGCTTGCCGGAGGATGTGCAGCTTAAATTTTTAAAGACGATTCCAGGACTTGAAGATGTAAAGATTATGCGGCCTGCCTATGCCATTGAATATGATTGTATAGACCCTCAGCAGTTAAAACTTACCCTAGAGTGTAAGGATATTGATTCCCTATATTCCTCTGGACAGTTTAATGGAACGTCTGGCTATGAAGAAGCTGCAGCCCAAGGGCTGATTGCTGGGATTAATGCTGCCCTTAAAATTCAGGGAAAGGATCCTTTTATATTAGATCGCTCTGAGGCATATATTGGTGTGCTCATTGATGATTTGGTCACAAAGGGAACCAGTGAACCCTATCGTATGATGACTTCGAGGGCTGAGTATCGTTTGGTATTAAGACAAGACAATGCGGATCTTAGACTAACAGAGAAAGGGCGCAAAATTGGGTTGGTTAAAGAGGATCGCTACGACCGGTTCTTAAGAAAAAGTCAGCAGATCGCAGTTGAAGTTGAGCGATTGAGAAATACCATGATTACGCCAGCTGTGGGCAATGAATTTTTACATAGGATGAATAGTGCTGAAATTCGCAGTGGTATATCTCTCTATGATTTATTAAAAAGACCTGAGTTGACCTATGAGAATCTTCGAGAGTTAGATAAGGAAAGACGCACACTGCCGAAAGATGTTATCATGCAGTGTGAAGTTCAAATTAAGTATGAGGGCTACATAGACAAACAATTAAAGCAAATTGAGCAGTTTAAAAAGCTAGAAGGCAAAAAGCTGCACCTAGAGATTGATTACACTGCCATAGAGGGATTACGATTAGAAGCTAGACAAAAGCTTAATGCAGTAAAGCCTCTTTCTGTGGGACAAGCTTCAAGAATCTCCGGGGTTTCTCCAGCAGATATTTCTGTTTTACTGGTATATTTGGAACAGCAGCGTAGAAGGAGAAGTGAAGGTGATGAATAATCTAGATATCTTAACAGAAGGTGCAGGAAAATTGGGTTTAACTTTGTCTGAAAAACAGACAGAACAGTTAATCAAATATAAGGATCTGCTTTTGGAATGGAACGAAAAGATGAACTTAACTGCTATCACCGATGAAAAAGAAGTGATGATCAAGCACTTTCTTGATGCTTTGTCCTGCGCGACGGTGAAGCAGATTAAAGAAGATGCAAAAATTATTGACGTTGGAACGGGTGCAGGCTTTCCAGGAATACCTTTAAAAATTTATTTTCCAAAGTTGTCTTTGACATTGCTAGATTCTTTAAATAAACGAATTAATTTTCTTAAGACCGTTTGTGAAGACATAGAAGTAAAGGATGTTCAGTTTGTCCATGGCCGTGCTGAAGACGTTGGTGCAAATAAACAGCATCGAGAAAAATATGATATTGCTGTGGCAAGGGCAGTTGCTGAACTAAACGTTTTGAGTGAATATTGCCTACCTTTTGTCAGGGTTGGCGGATATTTTATATGTCAAAAAGGACCTAGCATTCATGAGGAGATAGAGCGGGGGAAAAAGGCAATCGAAATCCTTGGGGGTAGAATTGTAGATCGAAAGGACATATCATTGCCCTTCAGTGAGATCACCCATAATATTGTTATTATAGAGAAAGTAAGAAATACGCCGACAAAATTCCCTAGAAAAGCTGGAACACCGTCAAAAAACCCATTGATTTAGTCGTTTTCTAGTTGAATTTGTTGAGCGAAATATAGATTAATTTTCTCTGAAAAGGAAGGAAGTAAGGTGTTTTTGACGAATTGTTTAATATGTCGGAAAATATGAACTTCAATTTCTTACATAGTGTATAAATTAGGAGCTTTTGTATGAGGGGAAGATGGAATATGGTGTTAGAGCAAAATAATACAGTGTTACAGGTTCCAATAGATCTAATAAGGCCAAATCCGTATCAGCCAAGAAAAGTATTTACGAAGACTAGTTTGGAAGAATTGAGTGCATCCATTAAAGTTTATGGTATTTTGCAGCCTATTAGCGTGAGAAAGATGGGACCGGATCATTACGAGTTGGTGGCAGGCGAGCGGAGATTAAGAGCAGCAAAGCTTGCCCAATTAGAGAAAATTCCTGTTATCGTGTCTGAAATGACAGATCAAGATTCTTCTGTATTGGCACTTATAGAGAATCTGCAGCGTGAAGACTTGAATTTTATTGAGGAAGCAGAAGGATACAATCATCTGATCCTAGATCATCATTTCACCCAACAGGATATTGCAGAAAAGGTGGGAAAAAATCAATCTACTATCGCGAATAAGCTCCGAATTTTAAAATTATCTAAAGATATAAAAGAAAAGCTCATGGAGTTTGGTTTGACCGAGCGGCATGCCAGGGCTTTATTGAAGCTGCCAGATGAAAAACTTCAGCTAAAGGTGTTGGAGGAAGTTGTTAAGAAGGATCTGACAGTAAAGAAAACTGAAAAAATGATAGCAGATATTTTAGAAGAGCTGTCAAAACCAAAAGATCCTGAAAAAAGACAGAACATCAAAAGCGCCTTTAATTTTAAAATTTACCTAAATACATTAAAAAATGCCTTTAATGCGATCAAACAGACAGGACTGGATGCGGAGTATAAACAGTTAGACAAAGGAGACCACATTGAAGTTGTTGTAAAAATTCCTAAAACACGATAAATGAAAATATGAAGATTAGGTTATAGATAGGGTATCTATAACCTTTTTATTTTTCTATTTTAAGATGAGTTTTTAGAAAAAAACGACCTTCATAAATTTGATTTAACAAGATAAAAAAAGGCTGGTAATGGGAAAGGTTCAAACGAAGGTTAAAACGCCTTAAAAGGCGATTATAGGGCAGACTTTACCGGAGTAAAGTGCTATATTTTTCCTGATAGGGTCAGGACACCAATAACGATAAAAGCTACACCTGCACTCATTTGCAAATAATGGGGTGGAATGTATTTTGTAATATATGTACCTGCGAAAACGCCAATTAGTGCACTTAAAACTAAAGCGGAGGCAGCACCAATGAAAACACCTAAAACAGACTTTGATTGGGTAGCTAAAAGCATTGTTTGAAGTTGTGTCTTATCTCCCAACTCTGCTAAAAAGACCATCCAAAAAGCACTAATAATAATTTTCCACATCTATAGATCCCCCTTATAATTTGGTGAAAATATCCTATGATTTCCCATCTTTGATTCATAAAAAGTAAAGAGAATGCGCTGGACCAAGTGCCATACTTTTATAGTATATTCATCATAATCCCTTACTATTAATAGATATTAAGAAACGAATCTATTATGAAAGTATAAATTTCCTTTTTTTTCTTAGTAGATTTTTATTTTTCCTTTTCAACGAAGAAGGAATAGAAAATGTTTTAACGAAATGTATTTATATGATAAAAATTAATTGGAGGTGATTTTGGTGGGAAAAGTAATTGCTATTTTTAATCAAAAAGGCGGGGTAGGGAAGACGACGACCAATGTCAATCTGAGTGCTTGCCTCGCAGCGAAAGGAAAAAAAATTCTGGTTATCGATATAGATCCTCAAGGCAATTCAACCAGTGGACTGGGAATTGATAAAAGTAATCTTCCTACATCCATGTATGATTTAATTATTGGAAACGCAGATATACACCAATGTATTTATGAAACCAATCGAGAAAATCTTTCCATCGTTCCCTCCAGCGTCCAACTTGCAGGGGCGGAAATCGAGTTGACGGATTTAGATAGTAGAGAAATGCGTTTGAAGCAGGCAATACAAGAAGTAAGAGATACCTTTGATTATATTTTTGTGGATTGTCCGCCATCACTAGGGCTTTTGACGATTAACTCCTTGACAGCTGTAGACAGCGTGCTTATACCTATACAATGTGAATATTATGCTTTAGAAGGCGTAAGTCAATTAATGAATACGATTGAATTGGTAAGAAAAAACCTAAATCCAAGCCTAGATATTCAAGGGGTAGTACTGAGTATGTTCGATGGAAGGACAAACCTTTCTATACAGGTTGTAGATGAGGTTAAGAAGTATTTTAAAGGCAAAGTATATACAACCCTTATACCGAGGAATGTAAGATTGGCAGAGGCACCTAGTTATGGTTTGTCTATTATCGAATATGATGCAAAATCCAAGGGGGCAGAGGCGTACAGTGAACTAGCTGAAGAATTTTTAGACCTAGAAGAGGATGTGATCTAATTGACCAAGATGAAAGGTGGCCTTGGAAAAGGCTTAAATGCATTGATCCCAGAGCGAAAGATTGAGCCTGCTGTTATCGAAGCAAAGAAGGGTGATGCTTTAAAAATAAGTATCCATGATATTAAACCTAATCGTAGTCAGCCTAGAAAAGATTTTGCCAAAGATAAGCTAGAGACATTGGTAGATTCTATAAAGCTCCATGGTGTCATCCAGCCGATTGTTGTTAGAGCTGTTGATATTGGTTATGAAATTGTGGCTGGAGAGAGAAGATGGAGGGCAGCAAGAGAAGCTGGACTGAAGGAAATTCCTTGTATTATTAAAGAATTGAATGATCAGCAGGGCATGGAAATTGCTTTGATTGAAAACATTCAAAGAGAGAATTTAAACCCTATTGAAGAAGCCCTTGCTTTTAAAAGCTTACTGGATACATACCATTTAACCCAGGAACAAATTTCGAAAGCTATTGGAAAAAGCAGACCCCACATCGCAAACACCATGAGATTATTAAATCTACATGAGACGATTCAGGAAATGCTTATTGAAAATCAGATCACCAGTGGTCATGCTAGGGCTATTCTGCGATTGGAAAGCGCCTCTTTACAACAAAAATTAAGTAAAGAAGTGGTTGAGAGGGGATTGTCTGTTCGTGAAACAGAAGCTTTGGTTACAAAAGTATTGGATGGAAAAATGAAAAAAGAAATCTCAAAAGACCAGAAAGACATAGGTTTGCTTAATTTGGAAGAAACATTAAAAATGTTATTAGGGACAAAGGTAAGTATAGTAAAAGGAAAGAAAAAAGGAAAAATAGAGATTGAATATTATAGTGATGATGAACTCGAACGATTGATAGACTACTTCCAAAAAAAATAGAAATGTTTCACGTGAAACATTTTGTGAAAATTACTTTTGAATGGCAGAATAGATTTATGTTCTGCCATTTTTATGTTATAGACAGGAACAGCACAATATAATATGATAAAAAAGAGAAAGTGTAATTCCATCAAAGCAGTAGATAGCCTTAGAAATATTAAATTTTCTATTTGTGTTGAAAGACATGAAACTTACAGCATAAATCTACTAGAAAAGAGAGATGCCTATGGAAAAAATTATATATCAAGTAGATGCATTCACAAACAAGAGGTTTGGCGGAAACCCTGCAGGGGTTGTGCCTGATGCCTATGGATTGACGGATCAACAAATGCTGAAGATTGCAAGGGAAATGAATTTATCAGAAACAGCGTTTCTGATTCCCATAAAAAATGGTGATGCTGATTATGAAGTTCGATTTTTTACGCCAGAACAAGAGGTTGATCTGTGTGGACATGCCACCATTGGAGCTTTTTATGCCCTTGCAGAAAAGGGATATATGGAGATAAAGGAGAGTATATTCACCATAAAGCAAAAAACGAAAGCAGGCATTTTACCTGTAGAGATTCATTTTCAAAAGGATAAGATCCATAAGATCATGATGACACAAGCACGACCGGAGTTTTTATTTCAGATTACTGATTTTCAAGAGCTGGCAGAGATCTTTGGAATCGAAGGGAACCAGATCGGAATTGAAAACCATGTCCTTTATCCACAAGGGGTATCAACGGGGTTACCTGACTTAATGATGCCCGTAAAAAGCCTGGATGTATTAAAGAAATTAAATCCAAATAAAGAGAAATTAATAGATTTTAGCAATCGTCACGGACTTATAGGTGTCCATGCCTTCACGTTGGAAGCAGAAGAGAGTGGATCTTCGCTGGCCTGTAGAAACTTTGCGCCGGCGGTGGGTATTGACGAGGAAGCGGCTACTGGCACATCAAATGGAGCTCTTGGAGCATTTTTAATTCATCATAATATTTTTGCCTTTGAGGATGGAATGTCTATTATTTGTGAGCAGGGGTATTATATGGATCGTCCAAGCAAAATTATGGTAAAATTAGAAGGAACGAAAGAAGATTTCTCTGTAAAAGTCGGCGGGCAGGCAGTGATTACCTTAGAAGGTGTTATGATTTGTGAATAGGATTCGAAATGGGTGGAGTCACTAGTTATCGGGTGACTCCTTTTGTTTTAGATGTTGTTGTGGAAAAGCACGACGTAAGATCGAGATTGAGATCGAATAAAGGCGGTAGGGAGCGACTTTTTCTATCCGAAGATCTTAAAGATCAGCAGAAGAAGGGCAGGATGAACCTGCCCTTCGGGTATAGTACATATTAGTAGGGGCAGACCTGTGTGTCTGCCCGAAGGAGAACGTTCAAATGCCAACGGGTGGACACATAGGTCCACACCCTACGATTGCGTCACCTTCTTTATTAATTGCAACGAACTTACTTGCTCCTTAAATCAAAATTCCTCAACAATAATCTGATAGAAGTCATATATTCCTGCTAAAATTTGATATAATATATAAGGAAGCAAACGAAGGAGGATGAATATGAGCGAAGAAAAATACTTGGAGACAGTTTTAGATATTCCAGAGGAGATATATGAAGTGGAGTTTACATCCATGGAGGAAAGATTATCTGGGAGCGAGTTGGAACCAGGATTGAATATGTTGAAAGAGAAGATTGGTGACGCAGACTTTGAAAAGTATTTCAATGTACTAATTGATATAAAAAGATATCAGAAAGATATGATGATCATTACTTTCAGCGAAAATCATTCTGCGATCATTATTAGAGAATACTATGATATCCTGAAAGAAGTTTTCAATGTAAACAATATTCGAGTGGTTGTTCAATCAAGATAGTATACATACTGTCCGTTATATGAACAAAATAGAGCTTAACGAAATACAATAGAATCAGAAAAAATGTTTCACGTGAAACATCAGATGAAGTAAGGGGCTTTGAAGATATTTATGGGGGTGAAATGATGATATATTTGGATAATGCAGCTACCACTTTCCCAAAACCGGAAATAGTATACCAAGCAGTGGATCAATGCATGCGCGGTTTTGGCGCTAATCCCGGGAGATCAGGGCATAAGCTGGCATTAGAAGCAGGGAGAGCCATCTATAAAACAAGAGAATTATTGTGCAGATTGTTTAATATTGATAATCCAATGCAGGTAATCTTTACAAGCAATGCAACAGATTCGTTAAACCTTGCGCTAAAAGGAGTGCTAAAGCCAGGGGATCATGTCATTACTACCAGCATGGAGCATAATTCCATGATACGTCCAATCATGTCCTTAAAAGAGATTGGGGTGGAGCATACTGTTGTTCAGTGCAAAGAGACCGGGGAATTAGATCCAGAAGAAATAAAGAAGGCGATTAAAACACACACAAAGCTTATCGCTATGACCCATGCATCAAATATCACTGGAACGTTAATGCCAGTGGCTGAAGTCGGAAAAATTGCAAAAGAAAATGATCTTTTGCTGCTGGTTGATGCAGCACAAACAGCGGGGGTATATTCTATAGATGTGAAAGCAATGCATATAGACTTGTTGGCAGCGCCGGGTCATAAAGGTCTTATGGGTCCTCAGGGAACGGGTATTCTTTATATTCGAGAAGGGATAGACCTAAAACATATGAAAGAGGGCGGCACTGGCAGTAAGTCAGAATCCTTATTACAGCCAGAAATCACACCAGACCGATATGAAAGCGGAACACCAAACACACCGGGAATTGCTGGAGTTGGTGCAGGTATAGAATTTATTCTATCTACAGGGTTGGAGACAATTCGGAAACATGAAGAAGAATTAACAGCCTACATGCTGTCAGGACTAAAAAAGATTCAAGGTATAAAAATATATGGACCTCAGGATCACAAGAAGCAGGCGGCAGTGATATCCATCAATATTGGTGAAGAGGATTCTTCAGAGGTAAGCTATGTGTTAGATAAGGTGTTTGAAATAGCAGTTCGGTCAGGCCTCCACTGTGCCCCATTGGCGCACCAGACCATAGGAACCTTTGAGCAGGGAACGGTAAGGTTTAGCATCGGATATTTTAATACAAAGGAAGATATAGATAAGGCCATAGAGGCATTAAGAAAAATCTGTGAAGAATTAGAGGTTTAGGGTTATATTACAGGGCTATAAGTATACTAAAATAATAAATTTAGCAATGCGCACTAATCGGGCGGGGGAACCCCGCCCCTACAGATATAAAAATAATTGGTAGGGGCAGGGTTCCCCTGCCCGTCACTGTATCGCGGTTGAATAAAAGATATTGAAAAAAATACTAGTCTATTTCAAACGACAAGTTCTTTCATTTTTTGTCAGACCATGAGATAATAAATCGTTAAAACAAATTAGGTGAAATTGAGGGGGATTCGGGTGGATGTATTGTTTAATTTTATAAAGGAAAACGGAGAATTGTTTATCTTGTATAGTGGTATTGCGAATATCTTTTTATTCATCATGTGGATTGTTCAAGTGAGTAAAACTTCAAAAATGGATAAAAAATATAGCAATTTAGCAAGGGGACTAGACGGAAAAAATCTAGAAGAAGTTATTTATCGCTACTATGAAAGGATCGATCAAGCAGACATTCATATGAACAAAATAGATCAACGGCTTGGAATGATAGAGGGTAAGCTGCTAAAGAGTATTCAAAAGGTTGGCATTGTACGATACAATGCGTTCAATGACACTGGCGGGGATTTAAGTTTCTCCATTGCCCTTTTAGATGAAGAACATAGTGGTTTCATTCTAACAAGTATCTATGGTAGAAATAATACGACTGTCTACGGAAAGCCTGTAAAAAAAGGCAAGTCGTCGTATACCCTTTCAGCGGAAGAACTGCAGGCCTTAGATCGGGCTAAAAATAATTCCCTTGATGAATATGCCAGGGCAATTTCCTAGGTAGCATCATGGATTGGATGTTTATTGTTAATCCCGTAGCTGGAAAAGGGAAAGGGAGAGACGTTGCCCAGCAGATTCAAAAATTCATGAAGAAAAAAAATATTGCCTATGAGATACGCTTTACAAAGTTCAAAGGAGATGGAGAAATTTTAGCCAAGGAGGCAGTGGATAGGGGCTGCTGCACCATCATTGCTGTAGGTGGAGATGGAACCATTTATGAGGTGGTGAACGGCATGGGAATTGGTACGGGAACCTTAGGCGTCATCCCTTGCGGAACCGGGAACGACTTGGCTAAAACATTAGGTATACCAGAAAACCCTGTAAAGGCAATGGAGATTATTCATGGGGAACATGCCACAGCCATTGATTGTGGAAAAGCCAATGGTCGGTATTTTCTAAATGTGGCCAGTATAGGATTAGATGCTGAAATAGTAAAGGAAACAGAAAATATCAAAAGATATATAAAGGGGCCATCGGCTTATATCGCAGGGGTATTAAAAACCCTTTTGTCTTTTCGGGATAAGGAAGTTATTATAGAGGTTGATGGAATTCAAACCAAGAAACAGATAATGTTGGTTGCTGTAGCAAATGGAAAATATTATGGCGGTGGAATGAAAATCGCACCTAAAGCTGATATCCAAGACGGGTATTTTGATATATGCATTATCAACAAAATTTCTAAGGGGAAGGTGTTGAGATTATTTCCTACCATCTTTTCAGGAGAACATATAAAAGTAAACGAAGTTGAAATGATTAGAGGTAAAAAAATAAAAATAATTGGATTAGAAAAACTTATTTTGAATGTAGATGGTGATATTGTTGGAGAAGCACCAGTTACCATGGACATCTACTCTGGCGGAATAAAGGTTTTTGTGGCCAAACAGATGCAATGTAGATAGAATGAAATATTTTTGACATGTTTTTGATAAAATGGGTATAAAGGATAAACCTTCTAGTCATAATACTGCTAGGAGGTGTTGAAATGCCTAAGGTTATAGCTATTCCACCCGGACTGGAAGCAGTGGGAAGACAACTAGAAGCTCGGGGTTACGAGGTTGTTGATGAGCGATATGAAGGGTACGTGGACACCATATTGTATGACAGCAATTATAGCAGACTCAGCTACCTAACGAACTTTGATAATGTCATTGACATGGATCGAGGAGCCTTTGTGGTGAATGCTGGGGGAAAAAATGTAGATGAAATTATCTATGCCATCGAGCGAAGGAGTTATGAATCTTTATTTTAGATGAAAAAAATCTGAGGAGCAGTCAAGATTAAAATAGTCTTGACTGCTCCCTTGCATTTTCTTGAAGATACTTCCAAAGGCCGTATTGAATACCATCGGAGATTGTATCGGCCATTTTCATAACAAGGCTTAAACGAGTATTTTGAAGGACAATATATTCCATGAAACCTCCAAGGTTTACTATGCCTGTAACATGAATATCACCAACCGGAGGAAGATCCTTATTTACGCCTGCACCTGGGCGAAGAGGGCCATGGGACATATTAATACACCCTACGCGCTCTACCTTACCTAAGCAGGCATCTATGGCAATAATGAATGGTTTTTTATATGAATTATAAACAAAATCAATGGAGTTTTTCAAATTTTTTGCATGGACAGGATCTTCCAAGGTGCCATGGACAAATACGTTTTGATATCTCTTAAGTATCCGTTGGAGCTTATAACCAATCAAAGGACCAAGAGAATCACCAGTGGAACGATCTGTACCGATGCACATAATGACCAAATCACCATATTGCTCGGTGTTATAATATGTATGCAAAAAGTCTAGAAAAATCTTGCTAAAGGCAGAAGCTGCCATTGGTGTTTGGACATTCACGGAATGATCTGTGGTGGGTGTTATCGTATTCATGATAGTTTGTACCACTCCCTTCTAGTTTAATATATTAAAGTTTGTCCGAAACATGACTATAAAATACATAATAGTAGTGGGTAAGAACCAAAGGATGTCTTTTCAATAGCAGCAGTGCTATAGAAAAAACGGGTGCTTCAACGGTATGGAAAAAGGCGGGAAAGGATAGAATAAAAATGATATTTATGTTTCCACACAGTAGGAAACTTTTGTTTTTTACAGTACAAAAAGCAGAGGACAGTGGAAGGATTCCCATGTCAGAGGAGACTATAGACATATACAGTAAAGTGCTATTTGGGGAGCGGATGATAGACATGGCAATAAAAACCGTAATCTATGATGTAATCATTGTTGGTGCAGGACCTGGAGGGTCGACTGCCGCAAGGGAGTTAGGCAGCAAGGGGTTTAACGTTCTGATCATTGATAAGAAAAAGTTCCCGAGGGATAAAACCTGTGGAGGGTTTATTCCAGCTAAAGTATTAAATGAACTAGGCTTTCATTTGCCAAGGGAGTTTATACGCAACGAAATTCGAAGCATATCCTTGTATGGAAAAAGTCTAGAAAAGTCAACTTACCATAGCAGCGTACCATTAGGGGTAACGATACCTAGAATAGATTTAGATCACTTTCTCATCAATAAAGCTATAGGACAAGGTGTACGCTTTATGGATGAGACGAGATTCTACCACATGGAACAACAAAAAAGCATACTGAAAATATACACTTCTTCAGGAGAATATTATTGTAGAATACTCCTTGGGGGTGACGGTATGTTTAGCAAGGTAAGAAAATACGTAGAAGATGATGCTGTCATGAATCCATATAAAACAGGATTTACTGTGAGTACAAGGCTAATGAAGAAAACATTTGATGAGGATGTTGACTTTAAATTATTCAGTATTCCTGTGGCCTTTTCCATGGGCTGGGCAATTCCCATGGGAGAGAAGGAAATGAATGTAGGTATAGGCGGGCCTATGTTTAAAAAACAAGAGCTGCTCAAAGAGTTTCAAAACTATATAAAAAAGCTAAATCAAGTTTACCAATTAGAGGATGGGAAGGTAAAAGTAAAGGGCGCTTTTTTACCAGCAGGTGGATTTAAGAGAAGAATTATGAAAGATCATATTTTATTGATAGGTGATGCTGCAGGTTTTGCTGACCCACTTACAGGAGAAGGGGTTTATTACGCAGTGAGAAGTGGAAAAATTGCAGCAGAAGCCATCCAAAAAGGAAGCCTGAAATCCTACGAAACTCAATGCGTCAAAGAGTTTAATGCAAAATTTAAGATGTCATTATTAGAGACAGGATTAACCCTAAAAAAAGAATATATGGATATAAAAATATTAAGAGAGAAAAAATGTCAATCCTTCGCAAGACTCATGTAATATTCAAAAATATAATTAGACGTATTCAAAATATTTGTTGGGGGTCGACATCGCATGGAAATTTTGAGCTTGGGGGAAAAAATCAAGCTGCACCGAAAGAGATTAAATATGACGCTAAAGGATTTAGCAGGAGATCGTATTACGGCTGCACAAATTAGTCATATAGAAAGAGATAAGTCCTATCCAAGTCAGGACTTGCTAAAATATTTTGCCAAAAGACTTGATGTTACCGTAGATTATCTGGTTGAGACGAGAGAGGCTCAGTTGAAAAGACATTGTGAAGCTATTCTATTGGAAGCAGAAACCTTGGTTTACAAAAAAAATTATGAAAAAGCTATCTCAAAAATTTCAAGGATGGTAGAGCTTACAGAAAAGCATGAAGTAACAGCCATCGATGCAAAGGCAAAATATCTCTTGGGATCTATTTATTTGCAGAGTAGGGAGAACGTAAAGGCAGCGCGATATCTAGAGGAAAGCGTAAGACTATATACCCGGGTTGGAGATTATGAAGGGGTAGTACAGAGCTATCTACAGCTAGGGACAGCGTACTATAACAAAAACTACTTTCACTCTGCCCTCGATAAATTTAATCAAGCAGAAGTAGTGATTCATAAGAAAAGACTGATAAATAAAGAGTTGGAATTCAAAACGTACTATCACATATCCCTTTGTTATGTAAATATGGGCAAAGGGGATGAGGCAGTAGATTATGCCCTAAAGGCAAATGAAATACATAAGCAGATTGAGAATCCCTATGACTATGGTGAGACATTATCCCTATTGGCTTCAGGATATATGGAAAATGGCGATGTAGAGATTGCTGTGAAGTGTCTAAAAAAGGCATTGGAGATGTATAAACAAAGTAACGAAAAGAAAGAGCTAGCCCTTATTGAAGATAATTTGGGTCGCGTCTACATAAGAACTGAGAAGTATGATCAAGCTTTAGAGCATTTAGACAAGGCGTATCATCTAAAAAAGGAAATACAAGATGATTCTCTGGCGGATACTATATTGGTCTATGCAAATTATTATATTCATAAAAAGGATTATCATCAAGCCGAGGTTATGATATCTGAGGCTTTAGAAATTGCAGAAGAACGTGATATGGAAAGGTTTAAAACCAATGCACTTATAAGCAAAGCGAGGATTCACAAGGAAATAGGAGAAAACGCTAAGGCCATAGAAATTCTTGAAAGTGTCATAGAAATTTTGAGAAAGGCAGAAATGCCTAAAGAACTTGGAAAAAGCTATCTACAACTGGCAGAATTATTGGCGTCTATAGGAGAAGAACACAAGAGTATAGCTTGTTACCAAAAAGGGATAGATATTCTCAAGAAGGCATATGTCATTAATTTTTAAGAAAACGAAGGAGCAGAAATTGATCTGCTCCTTTGCTAATACCTAGGAAAAAAATGATGTAAATGATTGAAACTATCATTGGTAAAATTTTACGGTTGTGCTATAATGAAAAGCAAAAAAGATGAGGATGTATTTTCAAGAAATTATTGATTTACGTTCTTTGGAGGAGATAAAGAAAAAATGGAAAAACTACAAATAGATTTAGGAGAGAAGATATATCCAATATATATAGGAAGCGGTCTATTGGGAAGCCTTAGAGAATATTTAGATACGGCGGATCAGTGGGTAATGATAACAGATGAAAACTTAGATGATTTATATGGGGAGCCGTTGCGACAGGCTTTTGCTGGTAAAACAGTCTATAAGGTAGTTATTATACCGGGAGAAGAAAGTAAAAATATTGATACGGTGACAGAGATTATTGATTATATGCACGAAATCGGCTGTACGCGACAGAGTAAGTTATTGGCTTTTGGCGGCGGTGTTGTGGGAGATATTGCAGGGTTTTGTGCATCAATCTACATGCGGGGAATTGGATATATACAAGTGCCAACTACCCTATTGGCCCAAGTGGATAGCAGTGTAGGCGGCAAAACCGGGATAAATATCACCCAGGGAAAAAATATTATGGGGACATTTTATCAACCTCAAGGGGTGATTAGCGATGTAGCTTTGCTGAGAACTCTTCCTAAAAGAGAGTTTATAAGTGGCTTAGGGGAAGTGGTGAAATATGGAATCATCTATGATTATGCATTCTTTCAATACATCCGTGCCCATAAAGAAAAAATTCTATCCCTAGAGCAAAGCAGTATTGCCTATATCATTAGAAGATGTTGTGAGATAAAGGCAAGGATTGTGGCACAGGATGAAAAGGAAAATGGATTGCGGAAAATATTGAATTTTGGTCATACAATTGGCCATGCCCTGGAATCTATCACAAACTACGAAAAATATACCCACGGGGAAGCTGTATGGATAGGGATGTATAATGAGATTTTACTGGCCCAAAGGGCAGGCTTAATAAAACAGGAATACTTTCAGGAACTTCAGGATTTTTTCATAGATATGGGAATACACTATGATTTGCCTGGTTACGATACAGAAGCTTTGTTGGATAAAATGAGCAAGGATAAGAAAAATCTGCAAGGGAAAATTTCTTTTATTCTTCCTGTTGATCGGGGCAGTGTAGTAGAGAAGCATCTTACGAGGGAAGAAATACGGTGGTAGATGTTATGATATCTAGAAAGGATGATGGACTGTGAACAATAGAATCAATGGAAAAACCGCTTTATATGGCGTGATTGGATATCCCATCTCCCATAGTATGTCACCGGAGATCCATAATACTATTTTTGATCTACGGAAAGAGAATAGGATATATCTACCCTTGAGTATACCCCCTGAGACATTGAAAGATGCCATGATGATGCTGGGCAGTAGTTTTAAAGGATTTAATGTGACGATTCCCCATAAGGAGAAAATCATGGAGTACTTGGACGAAATCGATGAAAAGGCCCGTTGGTATGGGGCTGTCAATACAGTAAAGGTTGAAGATGGAAAGCTGATAGGATACAATACGGATGGATATGGATTTACCAGAAGTATGGTGGAAGAAGGAGTTTCCTTGGAAGGGAAAAGGATTTTGCTAGTGGGGTCTGGTGGTGCAGCAAGGATTGCAGGTCATGAAATCCTTTTACAAGGGGGGCTGCTGACGATTGCGAATCGAAGTAGTGATAGATCCCATCGGTTAAAAGAGGTGTTGGAAACCAATATAGGGGCTAAAGATATAAAGACTATGGACTTAAATCATATTGAATCGGGCTTTGATTGTATCATCAATGCGACGCCATTGGGCATGGCACCATGGGTAGAAGAAATGCCTGTAAGAGAAGAGGTATTGAAAAATTCTCCCTGGATTTTTGATATGGTATATAACCCTTATGAAACGAAACTCATGAGACTGGGAAAGATATATGGTTGTCGTGTCAAAAACGGATTTTCCATGCTATTTTATCAGGCGGTGAAGGCCCAAGAAATATGGATGGGAAAGATGTTCCTAGAAGATGAACTATATAAGCTTCATGAAGAAATTGAAAATTACATTGTGGGAAGCAGGAGGGAAGATATTGAATCAATTGGATAGGCTCCGTCAAGAGATAGACCGTTGTGATCAAATTATCGTAAGTGCCTTGGAAGAACGAATGAATGCCGTAATAAAGATTTTGAACCATAAAAGGAACAATGGGATGCCTATCTTTCAGCCAGAACGGGAAAAACAAGTGATAGAAAAGGTGGTAGACCAGCTTAAGCATAAAGAATTTTCCAGGGAAATAGAGAAGATTTATATAGAAATCATGCGAAATAGCCGAAGAATTCAGTCTAAGCAGCTCTTTCCCTATAACATTGTGCTTATCGGATTTATGGGGGCAGGTAAGAGCAGTGTGGGTGAATATCTGTCTAAACTGTTGGAGATGGAGTGGATTGATGTAGATCAAAAAATTGAAGAACATCAGGGAATGAAGATCCACGAAATGTTTGATATCTATGGTGAGTCTTATTTTAGAGAGATAGAAACTGAAGTAGTATATGAAATTCAAGATAGGGAAAATACGATTTTTTCTTGTGGCGGCGGTGTGGTACTGAGAAAAGAAAACATAGAGGCACTAAAACGAAATGGACGATTGGTACTACTTCAGGCAGAGGCGGAAACAATTTATGAGCGTCTCAAGGATGATCGTACAAGACCATTGTTAAAGAATCAAATGGCGGTATCGGCCATTGCACAGCGCTTAGGAGAGAGAAAGCAAAGGTACCATGATGCGGCAGATTTTATCATCGATACAAATGAGAAGGATATTCCAGCAGTGTGTCAGGAGATTATTTGTGAGTTAATGAAATAGAAAAGCAGTAGGGATATCAGAAAGATAATATGGTTGGAAGCTACATCATATTGGACAACAAAGGTGCGTAAGGTTAAGGTTGAGGTTGAAAACAATATCTAGGGTGAGTCTAGTAGGAGTGAAATGTGCTCAGGTATGGCAAACACTGTTCGCTGCTACGATTTTCCTTAACCTTAGCCTAAACCTCAACCTTCATTATTTTGGATAAAAAAAGAAGTTGCAAAAAGACGAAAAGAGGAATAAACTATATTTAGATAGTTAGATATTTATCTAAATATATAAATACAACAAAGGAGGCGAGGCGCTTGAACGATGTCTTTAAAGCATTGGCAGATCCGACCAGGAGAAAAATCTTGAAGATGCTTCGAGAGCAGGACTTATCTGCAGGAGAGATCGCAGATGCTTTCCATATCAGTAAGCCATCGATTAGCCATCATTTAAATTTACTAAAGCAAGCAAACCTTGTGCTTAGTGACAAGCAAGGTCAAAATGTTTACTACTCTTTAAACACTACAATTTTTCAAGAGGTCATGCAATGGTTCTTTGAGTTTTCAGAAAGGGGAGAGATAGATGAAAATAAATAAATGGCTTATCTTGATTATTTTGCTTTCAGCAATTGGAACAATTTTTGTATATCAACAGCTGCCGAGTATGGTACCGGGGCACTGGAATCTAAATGGAGAAGTTGATCGGTATAACAGTAAAGAATTTGTATTTTTTACAGCATTGTTGCCCCTAGGATTATACATCCTGATGGTATTTTTGCCAAATCTTGATCCAAAGAAGGCTTCTTACTTGAAACATGAAAAGGCCTATGCCATGGTCCAGACATCAATTATTATTTTTCTAATAGCAATTCATTGGTTAACCATTATCATGGCGTTGGGATATGATGTGAATATCGGAAGAGTTATAAGGGTTGGGTTAGGGCTTTTATTTGTTATCATGGGTAACTATATGAGCCAGATCCGCCATAATTATTTCTTTGGTATAAAAAATCCTTGGACGTTGGCCAGTGAAGAGGTTTGGACGAAAACCCATCGCTTGGGCGGGTATGGTTTCGTTTTATCCGGGATCATAGCTTTCCTCAGTGCTTTTCTCCAGGATCCTGCTGCATTTAAAATGATGATGATCGGCATATTTGGACCGCTGATTGGTGTAAATATTTACTCTTATTTGTTATATCAAAAGGTAAAAAAAGAATCCTAGAAGATAGAAAAACAGGCTATACTGCAGGTGAAGTGAAATTATAGAATAGTGGAGAGCTCAGAGGAGAAAAATAGCAAGAGAGTCTATAAAAAACTAGGCAGGAGAGACCTCAATGAAGTATACCTTTGTGGAAAAAGATATAATCATCTCCGGAGAATACCCCTTGGTTGGAACCATAACCATACCCAAATTAGAGGATAGATTCGTTCCCGGGATTTTAATGATTCCTGGTATGGGGAAAGTAGACCGAGACGAGAATTTTAAATTTTTACCTATGAATATATTAAAAGGCTTATCTGATGCTTTGGCAGAAGAAGGATTTATTACCTTACGATATGATAAAAGGGGTGTTGGAAGAAGTGGTGGAAACTTTTATAGAGCAAGCCTTTGGGATCTGGTGGAGGATGCTAAAGCAGCCCTTGAACTTCTAAAAAGTCACCCCTATGTCGATAAACGGCGGATTATTGTTCTTGGACATAGCGAGGGAACGATTATTGCTGCTGCCCTTTATCGTAGGGAGCCAGTAGACGGTATGATTCTGCTTTGTGGCCTTGCTCACGGTATGGAAGAGGTCATTGAAAGGAGAAAAAATAGGATATTACAGGATTTGGACCATATAAAAGGTATAAAAGGCAAGCTGTTTCAGCTCTTTAAGACCAAAAAATTTTTAAACTGTCAGTATAAAAAAATGAAAAGAAAAATAATGAAGGATCGAGGTTCAGTCATTCGGATAAAGGGAAAGCGAATAAATGGACAATGGCTGCGGGAACACTTTCGATATAACGTCATGAAGGATTTACGAAAAATAGAGTGTCCTACGTTAATATTGGGAGGGTCAGCCGATGTACAAGCGGTTCCTTCTCAGGTCCAAGAAACTGCCCGTGCGATAAAAGGGCCAGTAGAAAGCCATGTGATCCAGAATTTAAATCATATTCTTCGAAAGGATTCGTCAGTAAGCTCTGTGCTAGGAGGTGTTCTAGATTATTGGATACAGGTAGAGCAACCCATAGACCCAGAGGTAATTCAGATCATCACCCGGTGGCTAAAATCATTCAAAGTTGAAAAATAATGTCTTTACAAGAATTGTAAAGACATTATTT
This sequence comes from Anaerosolibacter sp., assembly GCF_029240175.1. GTDB lineage: Bacteria > Bacillota > Clostridia > Peptostreptococcales > Thermotaleaceae > Anaerosolibacter. The sequence goes on along the minus strand of NZ_JARBTM010000032.1, from coordinate 23,643 downwards.
TTTTGAGGATAACAACAGAGGAAATTAGAAAAAATATTAATGTTAATTTTTACCATAATATTCATAAATCAATGTATAGATGTATAAAAGGAGATTTGGATATCTGTACAAAACCTTTGTAATACTTGAATTGACTAGAAGGCATGGTTTCCCATAAATTCCCATGGAGGAACAGCGGATATTTATTCGAAAGTTATATTTATTCAGAATTATTAATAAAAATTTTTGTTTTCCTATTGGAAATAGGGTGATATAATCGGTATTATGTTATTCCACAAGATAAACTTGATTGAAATGTAACAACTACTTATTAGAAAATCATTTAATATATTATAGCAAAATAGGAGGCAACGACCCATGAATATTAGTTTGATTGGTGTACCAATGAATTATGGATGTGACCGAGAAGGTGCCCAGTATGGTCCAGAGAAATTAAGAGAAAAGAAAATCATAGAGGTAATTAAAAAGTATAATCATAGCATCTATGATTTTGGGAATCTACATGTGCCTAAGGTATCAGAAGAGGAAAAGTATGCTTTTCATAAGAAAATGAAGTATCTAAAGCCAATTATTGAAGTGAATACAAATCTAGCCCATAACGTATACAGCGCCTTAGCGGCAGGAAATTTCCCATTTGTTATCGGTGGTGATCATTCTCTGGGATTGGGTAGTATTGCAGGAGCCAGTAAGTATTATGAGAACCTAGCAGTGATTTGGATTGATGCCCATGGAGACATTAATACCCACGAAACGTCTCCATCTGGAAATATCCATGGTATGCCGTTGGCTGCGGCTATGGGTGTAGGGTGTCCCTCTTTAACGAATGTTTATTATAAAGGGGTTAAGGTTAAGCCTCAAAATGTATTCATCATCGGAGCAAGAGATTTGGATGAAGGAGAAATCCAGTTAGCAAAAGAAAAGAATCTAAATCTATATACCATGGATGATATCAAAACAATGGGCGTAAAAGCTATGGTTGAAGATATTACGAGAAAGCTACACGAAAACAACGTGGAAGCGGTACACATGAGCTTCGACTTGGATGCATTGGATTCAGAGATCGTACCGGGAACAGGTACACCCGTACAAGATGGAATGTCAATGGATGAGGTAAAATATGTATTTAGACATTTAATGGATACACAGATGGTGAAATCTATGGATTTGGTTGAGTTAAACACCCATCTAGACAAGGATGATGTTACAGCGGCTGTTGCTATTGAGTTAGTGGACTGGACCTTCCAATTAATCGCATAACATAAAAGATTTGCAGAGCAGCTAAGAGATTGGCTGCTTTTTTCTTTAAAAATTTAAGCTCGGTATAAAAAAGGAGGTTTTTAGAGAAGAATGTGGAATATACTGGATATAAATGGAAGGTTCCCGAGACAAAAGGAGTGTGATTCACCATGTACAGAGTTTTATCAATCATCAACATCATCCTTGTATTTGTTCCTATCGTATTTAGCGTGAAGTATTTGATTACGCATTTTAAGGACCGCAGTGTGATTTTAAATTTTATTCTACTTGGTTTTTTTTCATGGGCCTTGGTTGATTATAGTGAAGCATTTTATCTAAGCAGCTTTGGCGACTATGCGATTAAGGAATTCTTAGAGCAAGGTCATAGTCTAGGGGAAGTTATAAGATACATGGCAACTGGATCTATTGCAACTGCATTGGGGTTTATTCTGCGTAGAAAAATGGAATACAAAGCACCCGCTGCTTACGGCAGTGATGATGAACGTTGGGAGCAGTGGCTGAAGGTAGGGAAAGTAAAGAAATAGTCCTAAAGCAAAGAAGGTGAAAAGGCCTTCTTTTATACTTTTATTCAAAAAGCATATTTCCATAAAAAATATAGAAACTATGTGATATATAGTAAAATAACAATCAAGGTTTACAAGTAGGAGGAAAAAATGACATATATTCTTTTGATCGTTGGGTTTGTATTGTTGATTAAAGGTGCAGATTATTTTGTGGAGGGAGCGTCTGGTATTGCCAGGTCATTAAGAATTCCCCCCATATTAATTGGACTAACAATCGTTGCCTTTGGTACCAGTTCGCCAGAGGCAGCTGTGAGCATTGGAGCAGCCATTAGGGGAAACAATGGGATTGCCCTAGGGAATGTTATTGGCAGCAATATATTTAATATTTCTTTTGTCATTGGCATTACAGCTTTACTAAATCCATTGAAAGTAGAGCGGGAAACCGTGAAAAAAGAAATTCCTTTCACACTATTATCCAGTATACTGCTATTGATTCTCATTGGAGATGTAATACTCCAAGGATATTTAGCCAATGAAATTACACGGGCTGATGGCCTTGTACTCCTGGCTTTCTTCTCAATATTTATGTTTTATCTTTTGGAGGTAGCCCTTCACAGTCGAGAAAAAAACAGCGAGGAAGGTTTAGAAGTAACAAAGGGTGGAATTGTAAAACAGATTGTGTTTTCTGTGGCTGGGCTGGTAGCTATTATTTTTGGCGGTGAAGTCGTGGTGCGGAATAGTACGTTGATTGCTAAGCAATTCGGTATGAGTGAAACCTTGATAGGATTAACCATCGTTTCAATAGGAACATCTTTGCCAGAGCTCATTACATCCGTGGTTGCCGCCATGAAAAAACAAAGTGAGATTGCTGTTGGAAATATTGTTGGAAGTAATATTTTCAACATTCTTTTCATACTTGGAACTTCATCCCTCATTACTACAATTCCAGTAGAACCTAAACTGTTTTTTGATATGATTTTGATGGTTGGATATACCTTATTGCTGCTGATCTTTTCTAGAACCCATCATAAAATAACAAAAGCAGAAGGCGTAATCCTTCTACTTTCTTACATTGCATATATGGCATTTATCATCATGAGAAAATAAATCATAGAAAGTTAAAGGCAGATGCGGCAAGGTTATTTTCCTATGCCTAGCAGTCTGTGATATTCATTTAGAGCGCCGTGGAGTTCATCACTGAGGGCGATCAGTTCTGGAGAATGAAGATCATCATTATGGGTTAGTAGGTTTAAAAGCTTTTCACGCAAGGATTCGATTTGGTATCTTAGTTCATTTATTTTATTCATAAAGCCTCCTGAGAATATCGACATATTTAGGACTATTATACTATTTTTCGGCAAAATTCGGAATAGTCTCCACAAAATTAAATAAAATTTATAAATGATGATGGGATCTAGATCTTATTTCATTCTATAGAAAGAATCCTTAGATTAGAAGGAAATATAGGGTATCACCATTACGATTTTTATGAATACAATAGATAGTAAAACCCAAGAAGTAGGTGAGTATTCGTGAATTTTGTAAGATATCACACAGACTTTCGAAATCTAGTCATTGGTGTTGATACCAAGGTACCCACTATCGACGGAAGCTATGTAACAGCCATTAATTTTGATAATGCAGCAACTACACCACCTTTTGTATCGGTGATGCAAGAAATTATTAATTTTGCACCCTGGTATTCTTCTGCCCATCGCGGTACAGGGTATAAATCACAATTTTCTTCCAATCTCTATGAGCAGAGTCGAGAAGTCATTGCTAGATTTGTCAAAGCAGATTCAAGGGAAAACACGGTAGTTTTCTTCAAAAATACCACAGAAGCTATCAATAAGTTAGCCCATAGGTTATGCGATGGGAAAAGAAAAAAAGTGATTCTTTCCACCTGTATGGAACATCATTCAAACGATTTGCCATGGCGAAGAAAATGTAAGATAGATTATATCGAGGTAGATGAATGCGGAAGGCTGTCTTTGGAAGGTTTAGAAAAAAAGCTGAGAAAATATAGAGACTCCTTAGGATTGGTAGTTGTAACAGGGGCTTCCAATGTAACAGGCTACAAAAACCCTATTCATGAAATTGCTGCATTGGTTCATAAATATCACGGAAAGATATTGGTGGATGGTGCCCAGTTGATTCCCCATGTGCCCTTTGATATGAAGCCTATGGACTTTCCTGAGCATATTGATTATGTTGTATTTTCAGCCCACAAGATGTATGCTCCCTTTGGTATTGGCGTTCTGATCGGGCCTAAAAAGACTTTTGAAGAGGGAGATCCTGTAGACGTAGGCGGTGGAACGGTAGATATCGTTACCCATGACTTTATACGTTGGGCCATGCCACCCCATAAAGAAGAAGCGGGCTCTCCCAATATTATTGGAGTAGTAGCCTTAGCAGCTGCTATTCAAAACTTAGAAATGATAGGAATGGAAAATATTGAAAAATATGAGAACTGTTTAACCAACTATGCCCTACAGCGAATAAAAAATATTCCAGGAATCAAACTTTATGGAAATAAAGAGGATTGTCAAGATCGTCTAGCCATTATTCCGTTTAATATTGAAGGAGTTCCCCATGGCGTACTGGCTAAGATTCTTTCCTATGAGGGTGGCATTGCCGTGAGAAATGGTTGTTTTTGTGCCCAGCCCTATGTTCAAAGGTTGTTAAAAATATCGAGCGAAGAGGTAAAGAAAAGAATAGAGGATCCTACATTGGAACATCCAGGAATGGTACGGGTGAGCTTTGGCATCTATAATCATTATGGTGAGATTGATATATTGATCCACATGCTCCATAGAATTGCCACCCATAAAGAGCAGTATTTATTCAAATATACAGATACACCAAAGACCCTTGTATAATGATACCTTCCCCCTAGGAAGGTCTTTTTTTTTTATTTATTAGGAAAGCTCTACTTTCCTAATAAGCAAAAAAACAGGGGTGCAGGGGAAGTATTCCCATGCCGTAGTCAGAGGGGTGCTCAGGCTGCTTAGCAGCCGTCGAAGGGGAACTAGGTTCCCCTAGCGAAGCAGCTTTGCTGCTTTTTTGAAGGTTTATAAGGTGAAGGCAAGTATTATTCTACGAAGCGATACCTCTCCAATAAATGAGCCAAGCTTCTTGTAAATTGGATTCTTCACTGATCGTATTGAAGGATAGCAGTGAAATCATATAGCCCAGGATGAACGAGCGATATGAATCCGTAAGTAGCTGCAGGTCCATATCTTTAATTTGACCCAGGGAAATGCCTTTTGAGAAAATAGGTCTGCAGTTATTTTGGAAAGAAGCCTCCCAGAGATTGATATGGTTTTGGGGGGAATTTTCCATAAGCCTTGGAGGAAATATTTGGCTTCTAAGCCAGAGCATTCCCTTATCTCGATCATTTAGGAAGAACTGAATGGTATCTTTAAAAATGTGAAATAAAATACCACCAATATCTAGGTTTTGAATGGGGAATGAGCAGTTCACAAAGGGGCTAAAAACAGAAGTGTATTCCTTCGAAGATTCTTCAGCTAGCTGTATATAGATTTCTTCCTTGCTGACAAAGTGAGCGTAAATAGAAGGTGCTTTTAGACCAACCTCATTGGCAATTTCCCGCATCGAGGTAGACTCATAGCCTTGTTTCGCAAAAAGCTTTAGGGCCGTTTGTTTGATTGCATCCTTGGTCAAATAAACCACCTACCTATAGAAATATTTTTAATATGGACATAGGGAATAAGAGGTTGTTCTATAATATACGGAGAGACCCATAAAAATTGGGACCAAAGATGATGGAATGTCTGATGATATCTTATGGCATGAAAAGAGGAGGCATTGGATAAACTACCGTTGTAAAGGAAGAGAGGAAAGATTGCAGGGGAGGTTTGTCCAGTGAGCAAGAAAATGACGCTGTTAATGTTCAGCGGGGATTATGATAAGGCATTGGCAGCTTTCATCATGGCCAATGCAGCGCGGGAAATGGATGTAGAGGTTACCATGTTTTTTGCTTTTTGGGGGTTATGTATACTGAGGAGTCCAGAGCACATGACCACAGAGGATAAAACAAGCTTTGAAAAAATGTTCGGCATGATGACACCCAAGGGCCCAGAGGATTTACCATTGTCTAAAATGAATTTCAGTGGTATAGGAAAACAAATGCTTATAGAGATGATGGATGATGATCAAGCCCCTCACTTGACAGCTTTTGTGGAAGGAGCAAGAAAGAAAGGTGTAAAATTCTATGGATGCAAGCTATCTATGGAAGTGATGGGACTGAAAAAAGAAGAGTTGATTCCTGAACTAGAGGTAGAAAGCGCCCATACATTCATTCAGGAAGCATTAGCATCGGATATTCAATTGTTTATATAGATAAAGTGCCTGATCATTCATCATCAGGCACTTTATCTATTTTGGTATTCTCTCAAGTATTTTCCTATAAAATACGACAATAGGCCCAGCATCCAAGGAATGAAAGCAAGAGAGATGGTGAGGACAAGGTAATTTCTGATAGAAAGATGATAGGCCAATCCATATAAGGGGCCAAAACAAAGAAGAACCATGAATGCATAAGTAGGGTATAGAATAGAGCGGGGAAAATTAGAACCAATCATATAGGCCAGAATACCCATGCCCCAGTAAAAAGTTATCACCAGGTTAAAAAGTTTTCTTCCCTTCCAACCCATGAAGCTGCCGACAAATATCCAACTCAATAGATATACAATGGTTGTAAGGATACCTAAAAAGGTAGGTGTTAAATTCCATAAGAACTCATTAAAATTGAAAAAGATTGAAAACCCGCCGCAAATAAAAATGAATAAGATACCGACCATTTTTTCCTCTCCACTCCTTATATCAATACAAATCTACTGTTATTACATTGTATACCCAGGATAAAAATACATGCCTAAATTTTGTTGCTGGTCCTTAAAAAGAAGATAGAAAAGAACTTATAGAAATGATTGTGCATTTTATCATGAAAAACCCTCCCCTATACATAGAATGAACTATCAGTAAGAATGGGAGGTTCATTATGAACAATGGAAATATCATAAAGATTGCCAGCATTTATATGGGTACTGTCATCGGGGCGGGGTTTGCTTCTGGTCAGGAAATCATGGAATTTTTCACCAAGTATGGACTCCAAGGATTTTATGGGGTGATCATTGCAGCGATTTTATTTGCTCTTATTGGCAGTATTATTTTGTTAAAGGTACATAAGCTTCGTATAACATCTTTTGAAGAGCTGCTTCAAACCACCATGGGAGCAAGGCTAGGACAAGGGATCAAGAGCATCCTATTTCTATTGCTTCTATCAGGATATTGTGTCATGCTTGCAGGGAGCGGGGCCTTGTTTCAAGAACAGTTTGGTCTGCCAAAAATCCTTGGTGTTTTGAGTATGACCATCGTCTGTTTTATTACTTTTGTATTTAGCATCAGCGGGTTAGCCCTCTTGAATACTATGGTGGTTCCTTTGCTGCTGGTAGGTATCTTTGCCATCGGCAGTATAGTAACATTGCAAAACGATCTGACCATGAGCAATGGGACAGGAATGGTTTTCAGTGATATGACAGGGAATTGGTTGACCTCATCCCTTCTTTATGTAAGCTATAACAGCATTGGAGCTATCGCAGTGATGTCCGCATTGCTTCCTTTGGTAAAGAATAAGAGGACTGCCGTAGGGGGTGGAATTCTAGGGGGGCTAGGATTAGGACTACTGGCAAGCTTCTTACTGTTTCCTACCTTGGTTCTTTATACAGATCTCCAAGGGGTAGAAATTCCTATGATGGCCATCGCAACTCGATTGGGAGGGAATACAAAATTGGGCTATGGTGTTTTGCTTTGGCTGGCTATGCTGACAACCGCTGTGTCCAATGGGTTTGTGTTTATTGAAGGAATCAAAGATAAGCTGGGTATCGGCCAAATATGGACCGCCCTTCTGTTTTGCATAGCAGCCATTCCCTTGGCCAGCTTTGGATTTAAAAGTCTCGTCCACACCTTATATCCCTTATTTGGGTATATTGGTATTTTTGTGGTGTTGATTATGCTCTTCCAGTCTATTGCTTATCGGAGAGAATAGAGCCAGCATACTACAACGGGTTATCGTTGTGTATTAGAAGGAATTTCTCAAATTTACTCGAATAATAGAATATAGAGTAAATTAGTACGAGGGGTTGCTTACATGGGCGCAGAACTAGAAAAACAATTGTTTGAGCAGCGCAGGTTCTTTGAAAACATTCTTTCAGGGATGAAGGATTGGGTACGGGTAATAGACCAGAACAATATGGTTGTATTTATGAATGAACCCATGCAAAAATACGTTGGTAATACAGTTGGAAGGGAATGCTATAGGGCGTTGGGAAAAACCTCCCCCTGTGAGCATTGTATTTCTAATCGTGCGATTTTCCAAGGAACTTCTATTACCAAGGAAGAAGTGGTAGATGGAAGGATCTATTCCGTAGTAAGCTCACCTATACAAGGGCCGGATAACAGCGTTCAGTATGCGGTAGAGGTATTTCGAGACGTGACAGAGAAGAGAGCCATGGAGCGTCTTTTGATAGAGCAAAATAAAAAGATGAAAAGCGATTTAGATTTTGCCAAGCAGCTTCAGCATAAGATACTACCTGAAAATAAGGTGTACAATGATACATTAAAAGTTGCATCTAAATATATCCCTAGCGAGATTTTAGGGGGAGACGTATATGATGTCATAGAAATCAACAATCATGCTATCGGCATGTATATGGCGGATGTTTCAGGTCATGGGGTGACATCTTCTATGATGACCATGTTTATCCGACAGACATTAAAAAACCTAGGGGAGAAGGCTATTGATCCTGCTTTGACACTGCAGTATCTATACCATCGATATAGAGAACTTAACATAGACGATGAATACTATATTACCATATTTTATGGTGTATATGACAAGAATGCGAATCTTTTCACCTATGCCAATGCAGGTCATAACTGTATGCCCGTATTGATAAAAGGGGATGTAATAGAAGAAATTTATATCGAAGGGCTTCCCATCTGTACCCTCTTTGAAGAGGTGGAGTACAAAAAACAACAGATTCCCTTTGAAAAGGGAAATAAGCTCTTGTTTTATACCGATGGAATTTCTGAAGCCTATCATCATGAAAAGGGATTTTTTCAGAATCAAGGGGTTTTTGATATATGCTTAGAAAATAAGGATATTGAGGTTGAAGCCCTCATCGAAAAGGTAATCCATGGCGCTAGGAACTATGCTGCGGAAGAGATCAAGGATGATATTGCCATTATGGTAGGGGAAATTTTATAGAATCCTACTAGATCAAAGAGAGGGTTCGGCGGCTGGCCAACTCTCTTTATTTATAGTGCAGGCAGGAGGAAGAAGTATGGCACGAAAGAGGAAGGCGAGAACTAGGGTATTGGTCATGGTGATCATTATTATCGTTTTTATCATCGGCAGCGCCAAGGGGATTACGATGATTAAGAACCTCATGGGACGAGGTGAAATGGAATTTAGCAAATTAGGTGTTATCCAATACGATAGAAGTGAGAATACGGATATTCAGGCTTACGGCAACAATGTTGCTGTCTACAGTGATGGAACGTTAACGGTATATAATGATCAGGGCACAGCACTATGGGAAATAAAGCAGCCAATAGAACGGCCTAAATTGGTAAGTAGTGAGCAATTATTGTTCCTCGGAGATAAAGAAAAAGGGAATATATTTTGTTTTGACACCTTGGGTAATCCTATTTGGACGGTAGAGTCTGGGCAGAAGATAGAAGACATGGTATCCAATCAAGGATTTGTTGTCATGTGGAGTAAAGGGGAAGAGCAAGGGAGCACCATCTTTATCTATGATGTTAGCGGCAAACAGAAGGGAACGATTAAGCTTGGTAAGGGAGACATTATTGATGGTGCCATATCTAAGGATGGATCCGTAGTCGCTCTCTCTGTACTGGATATAGAAAATGACAAAATTGAAACCAATGTGATTCTATATGGTGCCGATGGAAAGCTCTTAGGTGGAAATAAGTATGATAATCAAGTGATTCCAAAGCTCTTTTTCCACGAGGACAATCGACTGTTCAATGTGGGTGACCATAAATTGATTGGCTTTGATAAAAGCAAAGGGCTGTTATGGAGCAAAGAGATGGATGCATCTCTGAATCGGGTTTCTTGGAATGAAGAGGGTTTTGTTGTACTAAGTTTGGTCAATAATAAAAATATGATCATGGATACAAAGAATAGAAACTATCTCATGATGATGAATATGGATGGACAAGAAATAGGCCGTGTCCCCATGAAGGCCGAAGTCTTAGGGGTAGATACGAAGGGGAAAAATATCACAGCATATACAAAGAGAACCCTATATTTTTTCACAAAGACAGGAAAGGAACTAGGGGAGAAGAAGGTAAACAGTGACATCCATGGGGTACATATGCTGACCGAGGATCGAATGGTTTTGGTATTGAACAATAAGCTGGAGATTACGAAGGTAAAGTATAAAAATTAACAGGGGTGTAGCAATGGGTTGGATTGATGTTGTGATTATTGTGATACTGATGATAAATGGAATTCAAGGATGGCAAAGAGGATTTATTCTTACAACCTTTAGCATGGTAGGGTTTCTGGTTGCAGGCTTTGTTGCCAAAGCCTATCACCCCGTGCTCTCGGACTATATTTTAAGAAATCCAAAGTTTTTTCTCTTTTTGCAGGAGATGGTAGGGGAGAAGGTAGAAACGGCTTCTGCCATGGAAGGAACGGCGATGGAGTCTGCATCGAACCAGAATATTTTTGAAGTATTAAAGCTCCCAAAAGCATTGGGGGAATTGCTGATGAAGAGTGAAACCATGCAGGACTACAGTGCAAGAGCCATGGAAGGTGTTCAGAGCTATATCGCCGATGTATTGACGAGAATGTTTATTGATCTCATTAGTATACTGATTTTGTTTATGGTAGTGAAGCTGGTGTTAAATCTGATAGCCCATGTTCTCCATGGCATTGCCTCTCTGCCCATATTAAATTCTTTTAATCATTTGGGTGGTTTGTCAGTAGGTGTGGCCAAAGGTCTATTAATTGTATTTATTTTTCTTACCCTCATTACGCCTTTTACAGCCATGACAAAGCAAAGCATCTTTACTGAGGGATTAGAGGATGCAGTTCTGGGAAAATATTTATATGATCACAATCCCATTATTGCTATGTTTGAGCGAATTGCAGAACTATAGATATTTTTTATGTCGATAGGCTATACCATAAAAAATATCTATAGGATAGAAGCTGAAATTACCGATATAATAAACTTAGATTGATTCCAGTAGAGAATGGGAGGAAGAAACTTGGAAAAGCAGGTAGATGCTAGGGGCATGAACTGTCCTAAGCCAGTGATTGAAACCAAGAAAGTATTAGATACATTGAAGGAAGGCAGTATTATTACCATCGTAGATAACGAGATAGCCAAAGAGAATGTGCTGAAACTGGCCCAAAGTATGGCGTATAAAACCGATGTAGAAGAAGAAGCGGGAGATTACTATATCCATATCCATAAAGAAGGGGTTCTTAAGGAAAAAGGAATGAAACCCATCAACCATAAGGATATGGTTATGCTTATTGGCAGCGAAGTCATGGGTGAGGGATCCTTTGAATTAGGGAAGGTACTGATGAAGGGTTTTATCTATACATTGACAGAGAGTAAGCCGTACCCTAAGGCGCTGCTATTTGTGAATTCTGGTGTTCGATTGACGACAGAGGGGTCAGAGGTCATTGATTACTTAAGACAGCTAGAGGGGGAAGGGGTAGAAATTCTTTCCTGTGGCACATGTTTAGATTATTTCAATTTGAAAAATAAGCTGTTGGTTGGCGGCGTGTCCAATATGTACACCATCGTCGAAAAGATGAATGACGCCAAGAATACAATAAAGATCTAGAGGGAAGCCATGATAGAGAAAGAATTTTATGTGATCGCCTTTGATTCAACCCATTATGCGATGAAGACAGAAAAATTATTAAAAAGCAAATTTCAAATAGAAATGATTCCAACCCCTAGAGAAATCAGTGCCAGCTGCGGTTTATCCATCAAGTTTTCAAAGACGATTTTTGACAGTATTATGGATACCCTTGAGGAGGATCAAGGAACCTATAAGGTCTTCCTTGTGGAAAAATTGGAGAATGGCAGGCAGGTAACAAAAGTATTGTAACGGAGGGGGATGAACTTCTTTGAACAACACATATGTGAGTTTCAGAGACCAGATTCGGGAAATGTTTGTTTTGTATAGCCATCCTGAATATTTGGCAGCCTATGCAGGAAAACTGATAAAAATCATATTCATTTTCTTGATTGCCATGATATCTATCCGATTTATGAATATGGTGGTAGATAAATTCTTTGAAAATCGAGAAAAGTTTAAGATTGTAGGTGAAGAGAAGCGATTTAATACCTTAAAAGGGGTTACCAAAAGTATTCTAAGGTATACAATCTATTTTGTGGCATTCACCCCAATCTTGGAGATTCTCGGTGTAAATATATCTTCCCTGATTGCAGCGGCAGGAATTGGAGGCTTGGCCATTGGTTTTGGTGCCCAGAACTTGGTGAAGGATGTAATCACAGGCTTCTTTATCCTTTTTGAGGATCAATTCCACGTGGGGGACTATATAGAAACCGGCGGTAAGTCTGGAATAGTAGAGGAAATGGCGCTGCGGGTTACGAAGATCCGAGATTTTAATGGAGACCTCCATATTATCCCCAATGGTTCTATTGATAAAGTGACCAACAAGTGCCGAGGCAATATGCGGGCATTGGTAGAAATCGGGATAGCGTATGAGGAAAATATTGATAACGCCATCCGTGTGATGGATGAGGTATGTAAGGAAATTGCCCGAGAAAATGACAAGATCATGGAAGGCCCTACCGTTCTAGGGGTAACAAGACTGGGAGAGTATGACGTGATCATCTCGGTCATGGCCAAAACCCAACCCATGGAGCAGTGGGCTGTGGAGAGAGAGTTAAGAAAGAAAATCAAAGAAAGATTGGATGAGAAGGGAATAGAGATCCCCTATCCGCGAAGGATGGTTATCCAATCCAGTGAGAAGAAATAAAAAAACCCAGGGGGTTATCCCTTGGGTTTTCCTGTATAATAAGAATATAGCGAGTTCAATATAGGAAAATTGATGGAGGAGATAGATATGAAAGCAGCTTTACTACGCATTGGAAGATTATTTATAGGACTGTTTCTCTATGCCATAGGGATTGTGATGACCATCAATGCAAATCTAGGCCTTGCACCCTGGGATGTTTTTCATCAGGGGCTTTCTAAAACCATAGGGATTACCATGGGGCAGGCAAGCATTGGCATAGGGTTGATACTGATCATCGTAGATAGTTTCTTGGGTGAACGATTGGGCTGGGGAACTATAAGCAATATGATTTTTATCGGTCTTTTCATGGATGTACTCATGTTGAACCACTTGATTCCAACTTTTCAGCATGTGATTCCAAGTCTCTTGATGATGCTTGTGGGTATGTTTATTATTGGCATTGCCAGTATCTTCTATATCGGCGCAGGATTGGGCTCTGGGCCTAGGGATGGTTTGATGGTTGCCCTAACAAAAAGGACAGGAAAATCAGTACGCTTCATACGAAATGCCATAGAAATCTGCGTGCTGGCAGTAGGTTACCTAATGGGAGGATTCATCGGTGTAGGGACTTTGATCACCGCCTTGGCCATAGGATACATGGTGCAGTTCGCATTTAAACTATTCAAGTTTGAGGTAGGGCAGGTACAGCATCGGTTTATCGATGATGACATACGGTGGATTGGAAAAAGGATGAAGAAGGAAAACAGCTCTGCGGCTGAGTAGATGAAAATGTGACGGGAGTTATACGCTGTCACATTTTTTTCGGTTGAAATAGGGTAGCCTAGGAGGAAAATAATGGAATATAGCGGAATATATTAAAGCGTGGAGGTGACATCTTGGAAAAGGAAGAAAAGAAGGATTATAGAAAAGCAAAGCTGCTGTATGTAAGTTGGTGTGTTATTGTCATGGTACTGTATCTACTCAATAAAAATATAGAGAGATCCGCAGGAATCCTGCTGTACTGGGGTGTATATCTTAGTCATCTGATCGTCTTAAAGCGACTATATAGGGTAGATATTGTTCTACTGATGACTGTTATTACAATTTATATTTTTTCTGACGTAGCCTACTTATATATTCCGTTTAATATTCTTCTAGGGCTTTCTTTCCTGTTGTTGGGACTTTACAATGCATTAAAGGAAACGAATATTAGAGGCAAATGGATGCAAATTGGGGCCTTGCTGCTAATCCTTCCAGTGGTGATGGTTACCCATTTCTATATAAGGGAAGCGCAATTAATAAAAGATCCTGACTTAAAAAAGCAAATCAGAACGACATTAGAAGATGGCTGGGATGTGCAAGAAATAACTCCAGAGAATTTAGAAAAGCTAAGAAGACTATCTTTAATGCCTAGGGATGAGGTATATGAATTAGAGGGGATAGAGTATTTGAAAAATCTAGAATCCTTAAGCATTTGGGAAGTTGAGCGGATAGAGGGCTTGTACCGACTTGCTTCATTGCCTAAGCTAAGGCGTTTATACATTCGAGGAGAAAGGATAAAAGATTTATCAATGCTAGAGAAATTAGACAAATTAGAAGATTTAACCGTAGGTTTTGGTGAAGTTGATTCTAACGTTCAAATAAAAAATATGAATAGATTAAAAAACCTAACGATAGAAGGCAGCTACCTTGAAAACTTAGCCTTAATAGAAGAACTCGCAGAAGTGGAGCAGGTAAGGTTTTACAACTGCCATGTAAAGAGCATGAAAGGCATAGAAAAGTTAAAGAGTCTAAAAACTCTAGAAATAGATAGCTGTACCATCGAGGACCTAGATAAAACTATAGAACTAGAGTCTTTAGAAGCTGTGGATGTTCGAAATAGTGATGTAAATAATGTAGAAGCATTTCGCCAGATGTCAAATGTGAAAAAGCTTATCATAGGACCAAAGCCAACGAAGATTCAATGAAAAAAGGACATTGCTCAAAAAATGACTTAATTTACAAAGAAAAGGGTATAAATATGCTAGATAGATGAAATTTAGCATAGAGGTGATAGTTATGAAAGAAATTGTATTGGCAGGGGGCTGTTTTTGGGGAGTAGAAGCCTATCTAGCACGGGTTGAAGGTGTGGTAGAAACGGAAGTTGGTTATGCCAACGGCCATGTAGAAAACCCCAGCTATGAGCAGGTATGTAGAAGGGATACGGGCCATACGGAGGTCTGCCGTGTAATATATGATGAATGTGTCATCGATTTAGAAACCTTATTAAATCGATTTTGGAAAATCATAGACCCTACCGTATTAAATCGTCAGGGTCCCGATATTGGATCACAATACCGGACGGGGATCTACTTTTTGGATGAGGGCGATCTGCCTGTGATCTTACAGACCAAGGAAATCCAGCAAATGAAGTACACAAAGCCTATTGTAACAGAAATTGAACCCCTAAGATGCTTCTATCCGGCAGAGGAATATCATCAGAAATATCTAAAGAAGAACCCAGGGGGATACTGCCATATTGATCTTAACAGCTAAATAAAAACTCCTAGGAGTAAATAGACCTTCTAGGTATGTCCAATAATTGGAGGGTTACAGCGAAGCGTCATAGGGAACTATTAGTTCCCTGTGAAGAACAAAAGCATTTCCTTAGATTTTAGAGCATGAAATGTTTTTGTTCTGGGTTTATAATACCTTCTTAATATGATCCGCTTGGAATTCTTTGATGTAGCGGTTGTTTTTTTCATCCACTAGGAGAAGTTGAACCATGTCTCCTTTAGTTTTTAGAACATTGCCCTTGGTTTTTGTACCGATGACGTTGACAGGGGCACTCTTTACCAATGGTTTGATACTTTGAGATTTGCAATAACTACATCCATTGGATGCAGCAAAGATTCGCTTACAATCTAAACAATAATAAAGTTTATCCATAGGAATCCTCCATTCTTTTCATCATATTATGGGGGCATGCAGGGTGATGATACAAGCCCATGTAATAATATATATTCGATCCAATGGTAAAAATGACAGAATTATATAGACGAAAAGACCTGAAGATAAGGAGGGAGTGTCGTAATAAAAAATAAAGCTATCTCCCTATTTAGAAAGATAGCGTTGTTTATGCATAAATAACCTGTGTCTTTTTCCAATGGTATTCATTCAAAAGTTGATCGAGCTGCTGGCTTACTCTTACCACTTCTTCCAAGATCAAACTATGACTTTGTTCGACTAGGTCATATAATTGCTTCCTAAGTTTTTCAATTTGATGTTCAAGTTCTTTTAATTGTAATAATGTCACTTTTTTGATCTCCCTTTCGACCTTTGTTATAATAGTGCCCTTAGAAAATTATCGATATTTATCAATATAACTAATGATACCACGCTGATTCTAAAATATTTGTCAAAACAACAAGAAAAAATTTTTTTTATATGAAAAATTTATAGTAATTTTTTGTCATAAGAAGGTAAGGGTTTATAGGATAGAATTCATGGAAAAGCTTTATTTAACATAGCGTTGGCAAGACTCTATAACATACTATCTAGGAAAAAGCATACTATAAGAAGGAGGCGGATATTTTGCGGTGAAAATTCCTTTGAGAAGGGTATAAGTGTGCTATAATAATATACAATCCCATAGGATGATTTCAATAGAAAAAAATAATGATGATATATAGAGTTTTATTATACTAGAAATATGGAGAGGATAAACGTGAAAAAATGCTCAATGTGCAATAAAAATATAGCGATTGTTTTTGCTACGAAGATTGAACATGGCAAGACAGAGATGAAGGGTTTATGTATAGAATGCGCGAAGAAATTGGGGATTCCTGTGATTGATCAACTGATGGAACAAACAGGGATGTCACGGGAAGAAATCGAAAGCCTTACAGATCAAATGATGGATTCTACAGATGAAGGAGATACGGGAGATTTCGATGAAAATACAGCCCTAATGGACCTTTTTAATGGATCTCTTTCTTCTACGGATGGAATCAGTAGTAAGGCAGAGGACTTTGAGGATGAGGATTTACGTCCTGAAGTAAAGGAGAAGCCAGATCCAAAAGGAAAGGGTAAGAAGTCAAAGGGAAAAAAGAAATATTTAGATACCTATGGGACGAACTTAACGAACAAAGCCAAGAACCATGAAGTAGACAGGATCATCGGAAGAAATAGAGAGATTGATCGTGTGGTACAGATCCTGAATAGAAGAACCAAAAATAATCCAATCTTAATTGGAGAACCTGGTGTAGGAAAGACTGCCATTGCAGAAGGTTTAGCGGTACGTATAGCAGAACGCCAAGTCCCTGCGAAGCTTTTTGATGCTGAGGTATATTTGTTGGATTTAACAGCTATTGTGGCAGGTACACAATTCCGTGGGCAGTTTGAAGGACGTATGAAGGCCATCATTACTGAAGCCCAGGAGTGCGGTAATGTGATTTTGGTCATTGATGAAGTTCACAACATTATGGGCGCAGGGGAAGTTCATGGCGGGGTTATGAATGCAGCCAATATCTTAAAGCCTGCCTTGGCTAAGGGTGAGATTCAGGTGATCGGTGCAACGACTCTAGAAGAATATCGAAAGCATATTGAAAAAGATTCCGCCCTAGAGAGAAGATTTCAACCTGTATTGGTTGATGAGCCAACGGTGGAGGAGACTATTGAGATTTTAAAAGGTATTAAGGGATACTATGAAGATTATCACAGGGTGAAGATCTCTGATGAAGTGCTTGAAATGGCGGCGAAGCTATCAGAGCGGTATATTACAGATCGATATTTGCCTGATAAGGCCATTGATGTTATTGATGAAGCTGGTTCTAAGGCCAATCTAAAGAACCAAGGACTGGTGGAGCTGGAGCGCTTAAAGGAAGAACTTTCTAATCTCCAAGAAAGAATTGAGGAAGCAGCTAGAGTGAATGATTATGAAAAGGCTGCCCAGTATAAAGTACAAGAGTGTACCCTCCAGGAAAAGATTAAGGGAATCGAAGAGGATACCAGCAAAGCGGAAATTACTGTAGAGGATGTGGCAGGGGTGATTGAAGCCTGGACGAAGATTCCAGTTCAGAGAATCACCGAAAAAGAAGCCCAAAAGCTTCTTGTTCTGGAAGATAAGCTCCATGAGCGGGTCATTGGACAGCATGAAGCCATTGTAAGCTTAGCTAGAACCATTCGAAGAAATCGTTCAGGGTTTAGAAAAAAGAGAAAACCCTCCTCCTTTATTTTTGTAGGACCTACTGGTGTAGGAAAAACAGAACTGGTTCGGGCTTTGGCCACGGAGCTTTTCGGCAGTGAAGAGGCCATGATTCGGGTGGATATGTCGGAGTATATGGAAAAGCATACCGTATCCAAGCTGATTGGCGCGCCTCCAGGGTATATCGGATATGATCAAGGAGGACAGCTGACAGAAAAGGTGAGAAGAAAGCCTTACTCTGTGATTCTGCTGGATGAGATCGAGAAGGCCCATCCCGATGTATTCAATATTTTGTTACAAATCCTAGAGGACGGAAGACTTACCGATAGTCAAGGCAGAACCGTGTATTTTGACAATACGGTCATTATCATGACCTCCAATGCAGGAACTCATTTTAAAGCCCACGGTATGGGGTTCACCAAAGACGGTTATGATGCCATGGAGAGTCGAGTAAAGGATGCCATCAAGGAAACCTTTAGACCTGAGTTTTTAAATAGAATCGATGAGATTATTGTATTTACCCAACTATCTAAGGATGAGCTTCAACAGATTGTTGATCTCATGCTAAGAGAGGTTGCGGAAGAGGTTGGAGAGAAGGACATGACCATAGAGGTTTCCGATAAGGTGAAAGAATTTATTCTGGAAAAGGGCTATGACGAAAAATATGGAGCAAGACCATTAAGAAAGACCATTCAGCGTTATATTGAAGATGAGATCGCAGAAGAGTACCTGAGAAACAGATTCAAAGAAGGCGATCATGTAAAGGTAGATCTAGAGGATGGAAAGATTGTTTTAAAATAGGATAAGAAAGTCCCCATGATGAATTTTTAATTCATCATGGGGACTTTTATTCTCTCGTATATTTCAAAGGGAGTAGCTCTGAAATATCACATTTTACAATCTGTCCATTATAAGGAATCAGTACTTTGATATCAGGGCCGTAATCGCTGAGCAGTTCTCTACACATACCACAGGGAGAAACGACTTTTATTTCTCTATCCTCCTCATCCCCATAGGGATGCCTTACGGCAACGACAGTGTCAAACTCTCTCTCTCCCTCGGATATAGCTTTGCCAATGGCAATGGCTTCCCCACAAACGGTTACTCTGCTGATGTAAGCTTCTACATGGACAGCAGTAATAATCTTTCCAGACTTTGTTCTTATGGCAGCCCCTACATGGTGTTTATCTTGGACATACAGCCTGCTGATAATATCCTGGGCAGCTGTGATTAGTTCTTTATCCTGGGCTGTGATTGGCAAAGTGTTCATATATGCACCTCCAATTTAAAATATTAGTCTATATAATATTGATCTAGCTCCCACTTCAATGGATTGGTTTCTATGTATTCACATATCTTCTGATAGGATTCTTCACTACGAATAATATGATCATAATACCCCCGCTGCCACTGTAGGGGTTGCATAGTATGCAACCCGTCTAATCTTTTAGACAATTTTACAGTTGCTGTCTTAAACTGTTGTACAATTTTAGGTATTAGCATTTTAGACTTCTCCTGAGTGGACATTTCTGCCATATTGCGGGTTGCATGATATGCAACCCCTACAGTAAGGATGAAATGCACATGATTGGGCATTACAACTTTACAATCTATTGTAGTATCAGCGTACAGATGTGGAATTTTAGAGATACAATCGACTATCATTTTTCCATATTTATTTAATTGCATAGTTCCATCTTTGATATGACCAAAGTAATTCTTCTTATCCTTGGTGCATATGGTCAAAAAATAGCATCCAGCTTGTGAATAATCATAATCTTTTAAACGTAATTGTTTTCTTTGAGATAAGTTATCCATGGGAACACTCCTTATTGATCAAAGAATATGCGGGTACCTCTCTAGAAGACTTTAAGAATGAACTTAATACCATTATACAAGGTAATGGAATTCTTTTACAGATAAAATGGTAAATAATTACCAGGATATTTAATAGGGTGATATACTACTTATATAGAATATTAGGTGAAATAGGGATTTTGATTTAAAGGGGGATAGACATGAAGAAGGAAAGATGGATTTTGCTGATAGGGCTGCTTGTGGTTACGGTTTTCTTCATCAGAGAATGGGTAGAACCACCTATACTAGAGAATGCCAAAATGTTCTCCAGTGGACTGGCTGGGGTCAAGATCGAGGGGAAATATGGGTTTATCGATAAAACAGGTAAGGTTATCATCAAGCCCAAATATGATGATGTATCTTATTTTTATGGAGCATTTGTCCCTGTTAAAATTGATGGAAAATGGGGCTGTATTGATAAAAAGGGAAATATGATCATAGAACCTAAGTATGATGACGTTTGGTCATATGGGGATGGTCTATTTAAAGTGCGGGAAAAGATGAAATATGGATTGGTGGACAGTCAAGGCAAGTATATATTGGAGCCCATCTATGATGATTTTAATTACGATACGGATGATCTTAGTCCTTTTAAGTTAAAGGGAAAATACGGGTTTATGAAAGGTAAGAAGATCGTAATAGCTCCTCAATTTAATAGGGCCAGCGCCTTTGTAGAGGGACTGTCAGCGGTTATGGTTGGCAGTAGATGGGGGTTTATCGATACTACGGGAAATGTGGAAATAGAGCCTATTTATGGGAGCGTTAACAGTTTTTCAAATGGACTGGCCCAAGTAATGATTAATGGAAAAGAGGGTATGATCGATCAGACAGGCAAGATGGTCATAGAAGCAAAGTATGATACGCTGTATTCTTTTCGTGAAGGACTTGCGGCAGTGGAGGTCAGCAAGAAATGGGGATATATCGATACATCAGGCAAACTGTTCATTAAGCCTATTTATACCTTTACCTCTGGATTCGAGGAAGGATTAGCACCAGTTTTATTGGAAGGAAAGTGGGGCTATATTGATAAAGGAGGAAAGATGGTTATTCCTGCAAAGTTTAATTGGGCACAAGGGTTCAGGAATAGCTTGGGTGAAGTAAATGTAGATGGAAAGTGGGGGTACATCAACAGGCTAGGGGAGATTGTCATAGAGCCAAAGTATAATGAGTTAATGGACGCAGGTAATAGTCTGATTCGAGTAGACCTAGACTATAAATGGGGTTATATAGACAAAACAGGTAAGAATATCATAGAACCCATCTATGATGAAATAGGTTGCTTTGACAAGCTAGGTCTGACAAAAATGAGACTGGGGGATCTATGGGGTATTATAGACGATAAAGGAACCATCATCGTTCCGCCTAAGTATGAGGAAATGGAACTTTTTTACGAAGGAGAATTGGTTTTAGTAAAAGAAAATGGGAAGTATGGTATGATTGATACCTCTGGCAAAAAGATCATTGAACCCATCTATGACGAGATGATACCATTCAATGACGGCCTTGCAGCCGTAAAGGCAGATGGACGGTGGATGTATATTGATCAAACTGGAAAGGTTTTAATCCCTTAGGAAAAATAAAACCAAGTTTACATGCTCCCCATAGGGAGGATAAATATGATAATATATACAAAGTATAATATCAATCTATAAGATGATAGATGAAAGGGTGAGATTTTATGCCAATGGATTTGAGGTTGGGCGATGTGGTAGAGGTTAAGAAAAATCATCCCTGTGGTAGCAATAAATTCGAAATTCTTCGGACAGGAATGGATTTTCGTATCCGCTGTGTAGGTTGTGATCGACAGGTATGGATTGCCAGGGTAGACTTTGAGAAAAGAATTAAAAAAATCATCGAGAGAAAAGAAGCGTAGTTACATATATTACCAAGATCAGCCATGGAAATTGTTATGTACAACTGTACAAGCAATGGAAAGGCTGTAAATAAAATACAGAATTTTCTTACAAAATTTGTGGCATAGGTACAAAAAAATTTTAAAAACCCTCTAGAAAAATAGGGAATTAGTGATATAATAAAAGTGGATAATTGGTCGGGCAAACCTTTTCCTAAAGAAATATTAGATGGAGGTGCTTTGAAGATGGCAATTAAATTTGCAAAGCGTATGGAGGGAATCAAAGCTTCTGAAATACGTGAGTTATTAAAGCTGACAACAAGACCAGAAATCATTTCCTTTGCAGGGGGGCTACCAGCGCCAGAATTATTCCCTATTGAAGAAATGAAGAAAGTGACAATTAAGGTTTTAGAGGAGCAAGGCAGACAGGCACTTCAATATAGTACGACAGAGGGACATCAGCCATTAAGAGAAAAAATTGCAAGAAGTATGGACATATTTGGTATACAAGCAGAAGCTGATGATATCCTTATTACAAGTGGTTCTCAACAAGGGTTGGACTTTAGTGGAAAAATTTTCTTAAATCCTGGAGATGTGGTTGTATGTGAGAGTCCAAGCTATTTGGGGGCACTCAATGCATTTAAGGCATATGAATGTGAATTTGTGGAAGTACCAACCGATGACCATGGTATGATCATGGAAGAATTGGAAAAGGTACTTGCAAATACACCTCAGGCGAGAATGATTTATGTAATTCCAGATTTCCAAAATCCAACAGGCAAGACTTGGCCTGTGGATAGACGTAAGCGTTTGGTTGAGTTGGCAAATCAGTATGATTTACCAATCGTTGAAGATAATCCATATGGACAATTAAGATTCGAAGGTGAAATTCCTCCATCTATTAAGTCCTTTGATACAGAGGGAAGAGTAATCTATTTAGGAACTTTCTCTAAGACCTTCTGTCCAGGCTTAAGAATTGGCTGGGTGTTTGCATCTCCAGAAATATTAAATAAATATATCACTGTGAAGCAAGGGGCTGACCTTCAGGCAAGCTCCATCTCTCAAAGAGAATTAGATACGTTCTTAGATATGTATAACCTTGATGAGCATGTGGAGAAGATCAAGAGTATCTATAGAAAGCGCCGTGACTTGATGTTAAATACGATGAAGGAACTATTCCCGAAAGAAGTGAAGTTCACTTATCCAGAGGGTGGTCTGTTTACATGGGTTGAGTTACCAGAGCATGTAAACGCTAGGGATCTTATGGTAAAAGCATTGGAAAGAAATGTGGCCTTTGTACCAGGGGGTTCATTCTTCCCCAATGGAGGACATGAAAACACTTTCCGTATGAACTACTCCAACATGCCTGAAGATAAGATTGTAGAGGGCATAAAGAGATTAGCGGAAGTGCTAAAGGAAGAATTAAATAAGTAAGCTATTATGGTCGCATGGATAAAGTGCGGCCTTTCATTTTTAGCTCTGGCCTTCCGTTTATCTCGGGGAAACAACCTAACGGAACGGCACAGGGGCCGCTCCCTACGAATATTCTTTTCACAATCTTGATCTCGATCTTACGTCGCAATATTTTTCTATTGCGAATCAAGAGATTTTGGAGAAGATGACAAAATTGGCTTATTCAAATAAAGCCTTGCATATTATCTATGCTGATGATATAATACTAAGACGTGAGTATATACTCTCTGTCCTACGAAAAGTAGGGCCGAATCAGTCCATAGGGAGGTGGAAAATACATGAGAAAATATGAAACGATGTTCATATTAAAGTCAAACCTTGAAGAAGAGAAAAGAAACGAGTTAATCAACAAGTTCAAGTCTATCATCGAAACAGATGGTCAGATCACAAGCGTTGACGAGTGGGGTAACAGAAAGTTAGCTTACGAAATCAACAAATTGAACGATGGTTACTACGT
>NZ_JARBTM010000009.1 GCF_029240175.1 Anaerosolibacter sp. | reverse complement strand
AATGTAGTGTATTGGAAACAAAAACAGTCATAGTTCAATTTCACTAGAAATCAAACTATGACTGTTTTGATTCTTTTTAAACTAACTTAATGACATTGGGAGAAATCCGCACCTTTTTATGATTAATTTTTAAGAAATCTCTAATGATGAAAGGATTTCCAGAAGTCACCTTTTTCGTTGATGATGTCTGCAATTTCCTTAAAAGGTATTTTAAAGGTTGGAAACCCAGCAGCATAGGGGGCTATATCATAAGGGTAAAAGTAAATATTTAGTCCGGCCTCAGAAATAAAAAATGGTTGATCTTCTGTAATTCCTTTATAGCTATCTAACCATACCGATGAATCATCACCTTGGCTGATGATTTGTTTCCTAATAATATCACTTAGTCTCCCTACATAATTGCTGTTGGATTTAAACAGGTCTTTTAGCCTATAGAACGCACCGCTCACCAAATCGACATGGGTATAGATCATGGTAGGCATGCCATGGGCCGCACCAAATGGATAATTATAGCCTGTAATTTCAATCACCACTAGGTTCTTTCGAAAGAAAGTTACATTATAATCTCCTTGATAGCTATATGCAAGTTCTTTCTCTCTATCGATGCCTTCTGCCTGAGCCAATTTACGTAGCTTTTCATTGACTTGCTCTTGCATGGCATTATCCTTCATACCTTTAATTTCTGGATAATATACCAAATAATTTCGGTTCGGTTGATATTTCTTTTCTTTCACTATATATTTATCATTCAATCCAATAGTATTGTCTTGTTTCCATATGATTTTTCCTGATTTATCATAATAGCTGATCCGCTGGTCAACATTTGCTTTGATGAGATTGCCTTGGGCCCTGAGGGTTCCCGCCCCTTTAACTGTGGGCAAATTCATCACTTTTTTCCCATTCTGATCAATGAAAAATGTTGTAGCGCCATCATTGACCGATGAAATACCCTCTCGATAATCGGTGATGTCATAGTATATGAAATCAGTAAACAGTGAACCATCCAAATCACCAATAGCGTATCTTGATCCTGCAAATGGAACGTCAGCATTTATAGGTATACCTACTGCGATTCTTCCTTCTCCTAAAAATCTTATATCGTTATATTTTGGTTGTAAAATAAATCTTCCTGTTCTATCAATTAGACCATATTTAGGTATATAGTTTTCATCTAAGCTAACGATAGCTTTGCCATCTTTAAAACCCTGTACCCCATCAAATTGAGGTGTGATGACTACTTTTCCGTATTCATCTATGAACCCAAATTTTCCGTCTGTAGTAAGTTTAAATGGTAATAGTCCTTCATGCAAATCTCCGACGAAGGCATAATTGAATGACCGTAATACTTTCCCGTACATATCTATGATTGCATAGTTCTGATCCCGAAGCTGCACTACCGCTTTCCCATGATGAAAATTCCCTGCAGTTTTATAGGTTGGCTGTATAACGATTTCTCCATTTCTATCAATAAAACCATATAATATCTCATTGTTCTCATTTTCTATACTAAACTGAGATCTGCCTTCCTGCATCCCGCCGATAAAATTTTTCGACTTAAACATCACATTTCCTTTTTCATCAATCAATAACGATTCCTTTGAGTTCCATGCAATTGCCCTGCCTTCTGCAAATTCCCCAATACTTTCATACTTAGGTGTTATCACGTAATTTCCCTTTTGATTGATAAGGCCTGAACGATTATCTAACGTAACCACTGCTAATTCGTTTTTTTGAAAATCCTCAGCCCACTCATAATGGGCTCCAATACAGAACTTTCCTTTGTCATTGATATATCCCCATTTTGTTCCACCAATTTCAGGTTTTGAGGCTAGATATAATCTAATATTTCTATGCCCTAAAACATCCAGTACTTTGTTTCTTAACTCTTCAAAAGCATCCTTGCCTGGATACTCCATTCCTAAAGCCATCCCTTTTTCAATGGTTTTCAATGCTTGCTCTGGCATACCCGCTTTCAGCTGGGTATCGGCTAAGTAATACCAGTAAAATGCAGCATCCGGCATCTCTTTTACTTTTTTCTCATAATAGCTTACCACTTTTCTAAAATACTTAGGGTATGCATCTTCCGCAGCAACTAATGTCTCTCCGTTCCAACGAAAGACATCGATTTTATAAGCTTCACCCGTATCATGTATCCAAATCGCAATTTCTGCTTTCCCATCTTTTCCTGATACGTCTGTAATCTCTATCCTGCTATAGGGTATTTCCTTGAAAATCTTACTAAGCATATGGTGTCCTGTTCTGTAAATATCTAAGTCTCCCCAAATTGCACCCATCTTCCATCCGATCAACAAATCTTTACGCTCTCGACTTGTGATATTAACAAAACCTAAATAATTGATTCCATATCCCCTTCCCTTGATGATAATACGACGATATCCTCTCACCCCATTACTTTTTAAAATCAATACATAAGGCTCGTCATTCATCATGTAGCCAATAGCAATTTCAGATGTTCCATCCCCATCCATATGGCCCCTTTGTATCTCTTTGATACCGTTGGGTCCTTGTGTTTCTATGACTTTTGCACCTTCAGGCAATGCATGTTGGATTATATTTGAACCAGGTATTGTCCACTCCACGAAAACATCCTCCATTCTTTTTCATTACTACTATAGTATGTAGCTAGTATGAAAGTGTTCTAAATAACCAGCCCAGAATCAGTATTCCCCTTTTATACTGATTCTGGGCTGTTTTCCAGTTCTACTCACTTTATTTAGTATTCTTTAAGCTCATAAAACCTCTCTTTAGGACAGTACTCTTACTTTAAAAATATATTATTTATAGATGGACAATTACTCATATTATGATGTCTCATACCAATCAACGGTCTCCTTTATTCCCTGCTCTAAATCATATTTAGGAGCATATCCAAGCAATTGTTTGGCTTTTTCAATATTTGCCTCCCTTTCTATGGTCTCATCCCATTCCCTACGGTCACTAAATACAATAGGTGAAGATGATTTTGTAACGTTCTTTATGGTCTCAGCTAGCTGTCGAATGGTTGTTGCTTTACCTGTTCCTATATTAAAAACTTGGTTCTTACCTTCATCCATATGGGCTGAAAGGACTGTACCTCTCACAGTATCTTTTACAAATGTGAAATCCCTCTTTTCATTTCCATTTCCTGTAACGATAATTGGTAAACCTTTTATAGCATTCTCAATGAATCTGGGGACTACTCCTCGGTATTCATTGAATCCTTCCCTTGGTCCATATGAATTAAAATACCTTAAAATCGTAACGGGAAGATCATACATTTTGCTATAGAAATTACAGTAGTATTCCCCAGCTAACTTGGAAATGCCATAAGGTGTATGGGGTATGATCTCATGTTCTTCTTTCATAGCTTGAGATAAGGGGGCATAGACACATGACGTGGATGCATAAACAAATCTTTTGATACCTAATCGCCTCGCTATTTCAAGTTGTACCAGTGTTCCTTTCGTATTAATGTCCAGATTAATTTCCGGTTCTTGAATAGATAGCTCATTGGCATAGTGGGCGGCAAGATGGAAAAGGATGCTTGGCTGAAAGCTTTCGTAAATCTTCCTAGTTTCCTTATCACATACGTCCATATGAAAGAAGTGAAGATTGTCATTTGCTGGAAGGTTTTTACGATCTCCAGAGGATAGATTATCTATTGCAATGACCCTATATCCAATCTTCAATAGATAGTCAACGAGGTGGGAACCAATCACACCTGCTCCCCCTGTGACAACAACCGTTTTTAAGTTATTCATGTTCTCGCCTCCCTTACACCTTATATAAGTAAATATTGGGGTGTGGCGCTAAAGCATTTCTTGTATCAACGACGATAGCAGGTTTATCCATTCTTTCTGAGATTTCAACGGGATCAAAACCTACATTTTCTTGCTTCGCGGCAATAATGATACAATCGGCACGATTAATCGCCTCTTCATAGGAATTGGCTTGATGGATGACATAGGCAGGCACTAAAGGATCATAGGCTCTAACTTCAGCACCTTCCCTTATAAGATGCTGGACTATTTCAAGTGCGGGACTATATCGATAATCAGCACAATAATCCTTCATGGCAAGGCCAATCACTGCAATCTTAGCATCTTTAATGCCTTTACCATGTTCACTTAATCGTTTAATTACTTGATGTACTATTTTTATAGGTCTGAGATTGTTCAGCTCCCTTGCTGTATTCATCAATTGCATTTCTCCCCGCATCTCCTCGTCTAAGGCTAATTGCAGATATTTTAGTGCATTAGGCAGACAATATCCGCCTACCCCTGGACCTGGCTCTAGTAGTTGTACCCTTGGATGGGTATTGACCAGCTGCCGCAGTTCATGGATATCTATGCCAAGTTTCAGCGCGACTTCACTGACTTCATTGATAAAAGCGATGTTTACATCACGATCAATATTCTGAACCACCTTTACCATTTCTGCAAGTTTAATGGTAGATGCACGATGAATTGGTGAATCAGTTAAACTTTTTAGGAACTTCTCGGCGGTAACATAACTATCTTCATCCATGGCAGACAGGATTCTCTCATTATGCTCTAATTCATAAAACGCTGCTGTTTCAGATATCGTCTCAGGAGAATAGGCTACATATATTTTTTTGTGTAATGATTGTACCTTTGGAATTACTATCGTATCTATTGTTCCTGGAATCATTGTGGTCTTGAAAATAAGTAGATCTCCATCTACCAGGCTGGGCAGAATGGTATCGACTACCTTGTGAACTGTTGAGACATCTTGAGTTCCATCGGGTCTATCGGCGATACCCACTGTAATTACAAAGATAGAAGGCTCATCGTTCATCCTGTGGAAGGTATCCTGCAGCCTAAGTTTGTTAGTTTTCAATAAATCTCTTGCAATGCTTGCAATATGTTTTCCTTCGTGATGCTCTTGAATCGCTACAGTTCCTTCTCTTATTGTTTCGATTTGGTCTCGATGTATATCAATACCCGTAACGTTATAGCCCTTTAAAGCCATCCATATAGCCATGGGCAAGCCTATATGACCCAAGCCAAAAACATATATATTCATCTTTAACACGCCTCCTTAGAAAATAAATGTCCATGATCCGCTCTAATTCTGAGATTTTACAAGCAGCCATTTGCACACCTTGTCTGTCCCAGTAATATCCTATGTAAAACTTGGCATAACGTTACAAACACCTATATTGATATTTTTGTAGTATTTCAAATATATTTATAAAAGTTGAAAGTCTCTCCCGTCCTAAATGGGAAGAGACTTTTTCTTTTCATATGTAAAACAGTTTATTTTGTATTTTTGCTACTTATTTTTTTCTAAAAAATCTACTAGAGTTTGGGCTCTATGATAACAAGAGTGGTTGTTAACTGCAAATTCCTGTCCATCCCGTCCAACCCTCTTTCTGTCTACATCATTGATAAGATAGTGGTTTACCAACGTCAATAGGTCATTTTTGTCATCTGCCCATTCTAGATGTACACCGCGCTTAAATAGGTACTCATGGGCTTTGGTATATTGTGTAAGATAAAAGGCTCCACATCCTAAAACTTCAAAGGTTCTCATACTTGTTTGGGTAAGGGACGTATTATCCAGATGTACACCTAATACTATCTTAGCTGAATTATATACCCATGGAAGCATACAATATGGAAGAAAACCCCCATAATGCTTTTGGGGAATAGAAAAGGGTACACTTTTATCCACCCACCATGAATTTCCCCAAACCATTAAATCATAATTTTTCTCAATCAGTGGCTGCAATAATTTTTTAGTCGTTTCTACCCTTTCATTATAATTATTGCCTACCAATACAATATCGTGTTTTAGCGTCCTACATGGGGGTAATGTTTTGTGAAACTGAGGATTACAAGAAAATAATAGTAACGCTGCCTTTTTTCCCATTCGTTGATACTCTTTCAATAGTTCTACACAGGTTGTAAAAACATAATCGGCATTTTGCGCTATACCCCTTGATAATTGTTGATGATATAACGGATCTTCTACAGCCCAGTAGATCACAGGTATTTGATAAGTATCTCTAACCGCCCAGAGAGCATTCCAGTTAAACCCAGGAGGATCCCCATGAACAAAAATGTAGTCAGGCTTAAATTTTTCTATCTTCATAGTCAGCTTATTTTTTTGCTCTTCAAGTGGAAACTTTCCCATATCAAAAATTTTTACAGTATGACCAATATGCTCTAATCCAGGCTTTAAAGAATAAATAATCGTAACACACTCATGCACAAATAGCATTCTCATGATTGCCCACCTCCATTACACATATAGCATGGGATTAAACTCAGTTTCTAGTTGGAATAGCCTATGTGCATAAGTATGTTTGCTAAGCACTTCTTCCTGTCCCTGCTCTGCTATTTGTTCCCGTTCTTTATCATGCTTCAAATAGTAATCTACAAGGTCTATAGTTTCTTTTTGCGAATTAGACCACACCAAATGCTCATGGTTGTTAAAAATATTCTCGTGGGAAGGGGTATAACATGTTATATGAAAGGCGCCTGTGCCTAGAATCTCATAAGTTCTCACACTGGTTTGTGTGGAAGAAGTATTTACAGATTGAATACCTAGCACAATTTTTGCAGAAGAGTAGATATATGGAGTCTCATGATAATTAACAGATCCTCCGTAATATTTCGAATCTATTGAAAATCCATCCGCTGCTTTCATCCAGCTTTCTGAACCAAATATTTTTATATCGTATCCACCGCGAACCAAAGGCGCTACTATATTGCGGATTGCTTTTCTACGGAAACTATTATCTTCTGAGAACCAATCATAGTTATTGGCTACTAGAACGATATCATGTTGGTATTCCAATTTTACAGGTGTTTTTCTAAATATCTTTGGATTGCATCCAAATAGCAGAGTAGATGTGTCCTTGCCAAGAGCATTATATTTTTTTTTGAATTCTATAGAAGTGGTAAATACATAGTCACAATGGGGAGCAAAGATCATGGAAACCTCATCAAAAAATATAGGGTCTTCCGCTGCCCAGTATACGTGAGGTATCTTATATTTCTTTATCATTTTAATAAACATATCAGTTTCGAAAATTCCTTGAGACCACCCGGGAGTGAACACATAGTCCGGTTTAAACTCCTGCAGCATTGATTTTAGAATTCGTTTTTGATCACTTTTGGGGTATTTTCCCAATGGCAATATTTTTAATTCATATCCTTTGTCTCTCATGGCTTCAAACAGCCCATCATTTATATAATAAAGTAAATGATTTACACATAAAACACGCAATTTGTTTCCCTCCTTCATGATGATTTCACTATATATTATGTAGCTTGACTATAACGTTGCTGGATTTTCTCCATAGTATAAAGTTAAATCGTAACTGCCGGTAATCTTGTTCTATCATTCTAAATTGTAATCTTTCTTAGTTTTGTGACTGTATATAAACAAAAACATGAAATAGACCAACGCTTGAACGACATTGGTCTATTTCATGTATATTCACTCAAATGCTATTTGCTATTTATTAAACAATTCTATTCATCAAAATAAGAATCTAAATATGAATGATGTTTTCCATCTTGATCCCAGCCTAAAATTGCATCCATATTCACATTCTGAGCAGCTTTAAATATTGATTTATCTACATCTTTAAATGTATCTTTCAAATTCTTGATCAATTCCTTAATTTCATATCGCTTATTTCCTGTCTTCTCAGCAGCCACCATACATGCACAGTTTAATGGCCAAATTCCACTCTCTTGGGTGAAATGCTCAATATATTTCTCTTCTACATAGTACATAGGTCGAATAAGCTCTAAGCCTTCAAAGTTAGATGATCTAAGCCTTGGCAGCATTGTTTTAAAACAGCCGGTATAAAGTATGTTTAGCATGGTGGTTTCAATTACATCATTAAAGTGATGGCCCAAGGCAAGTTTATTACAACCTAAATCCTGTGCCTTATTATATAGGGCGCCACGTCGCATTTTGGCACACATATAGCAGGGATAATCCTTTGCAATATTATCTACGATGCGGAAAATACCTGAATCATAGATTTGGATAGGTATATCTAGATAATTACAATTCTCTATCATCAGTCGCTTTATGTCTTCATGATAGCCTGGATCCATAACAATAAACTCAAGCTCAAAATTATTTTCCCCATGTCGTTTTAATTCCTGAAACAGCTTGGCCATCAACATGCTGTCTTTGCCCCCAGAAATAGCTACCGCGATTTTGTCTCCAGGTTCAACCATTTTATAGTCTTTTAATCCTTTTATAAATTTAGACCAAATCTGTTTCCTATATTTCGTAATTAAGCTTCTTTCAATTTCATGTAAAGGTTTCCTTTCTTCAAAAGGAACCAATATATCGCAGCCCTTTCCTGCTATGTCACCCATTCTATCACCCAACCTTTCTCGAAAAATATTATAACATCTCTGAATACTTTTGTACTAGAAAAAATGGGTTGGTAAAATGATGGTTCAGTTCTACAAGGATTAAGTTTCTTATAGTTATGCCTAGTAAGCTTTTCCACGCTGATTACTCTTTGTTCTAGCATTTTGATTTCTTGAACCCGTCTTTTTTTCAAAAGTATTTCTTTTCTCCTCATGTTTTCTTTTGCCATCAGATGATCTCTTAAAAGAACCACTCTTGTCACTGTGTTTAAATCTATCTCCCTTTTGATTACCTCTAGATTTTCTCTCCCTTTCTTCTGAACGATCTCTCCCATCACTTTTTCTATTTGGATTCACTCTGAATTCTTTTTCCTTGGTAAGTCTTCGCTTTTTGATTGTCATTTGAATGGTTTTTTCGATAATTTGTAAATCTTCATAATCCTTAGGAGTCACAAAGGTTATAGCGACACCCGTCTGTCCAGCTCTTCCTGTACGACCAATTCGGTGAACATAGCTTTCAGCATCCTGGGGTATATCATAGTTAAATATATGAGTTATACCCTCGATATCCAAACCTCTGGCTGCTACATCCGTGGCTACAAGCAGTGGTATTTCCATATTTCTAAAGCTTTTCATAACTTTTTCCCGTTTTCCTTGGGTCAAATCTCCATGTAATTCGTCAGATTGATATCCACGTTCATGAAGGGCTTCATTAAGAGCAGTAACCCTTCTTTTTGTGCGACAGAAAATAATCGCCATAAACGGCTTGTATTCATCAATCATCTGGCATAAGGCATCTTGTTTTCCTCTATCGGTTGTATCTACGACAATTTGTTCTATTTCATCTAATGTAACACGGTCACTTTTTGTCTTTATTTGTATTGGTTCATTCATGTAGCGAGACGCCAATTCTCGTACTCCCTTTGGCATAGTAGCAGAGAAGCACATAGTTTGTCTATCTTTCCATGTATGCCTGATAATCGTCTCAACCTCTTTTAAAAATCCCATATGCAGCATCTGATCTGCTTCATCTAAAACCAGAATATCTAACTTACTAAAATCAACTGTTTTTCTACGCAAATGATCCAACAGCCTTCCTGGTGTACCAATGACCATATGGATATTTCCTTTTAGCTTTCTTACCTGCTGCTCCACATCTTGTCCACCATATGCAGCCAATATTTTTATATCTTTGACAGGTGCCAACTTCCTAGCCTCGGCGGTAATTTGAATGGCAAGCTCTCTGGTAGGTGTAATGACAAGGGTTTGTACACTAGATTTATTTACATCAATCTTTTCCATGGCAGGCAGTAGAAATGCTAAGGTTTTTCCCGTCCCAGTCTGCGCCTGAGCGATTACATCTTTCCTCTGCAATAAAGCTGGAATTGTCTCTTCCTGGATTGGTGTTGCCTCTGATATTCCTTGTGCATGTAATACATCACATAGTTCTTTACTAATTCCAAGTAAATTAAAGTTCATACTCATCATAACGACCTTTCTTTTTTTTATTTATTATAAGTATTCCTGATATGATTCATTCTAAATCTTTTCATGAATTGTATCCCTTGTGCTTATTCTTTTTTTAGTTCCCAAAAAAGTCTAGCATTCATATAATATATGTAATACAGGAAAATTTCAATAAGGAGAAATCCAATGTGACGGAGGGAAAAAAATGAATAGCCTTATCTATAAACGATATGTGCAAAATTTTGAAATCAATCTATTGGATTGTAAACTCCTTGGCAGAGGAAATAATGGTGTTGTATACCTGCTTCCAGAAGGTAAAATCATCAAAATTTGCTTCGAACCCGAATCCTGTGAAAAAGAGTACGCTATTCTGAAAAGAGTAAATGGTAATAGATATTTCCCAAGGGTCTACGGGATGAATGGAAATTATATGATTCGCGATTATGTGGATGGCATTATTCTGAAAGACTATATCAAAGAACACGGCTTAGACAGAAACCTTTCCATAAAAATCATCGACCTATTGAGAGAATTTAAACGATTACGTTTTTCCAAAATCGACTTACGCTGCAAAGATATCATTGTTCAACCTAATGGGAACCTGATGGTCATCGATCCCAAAAAATTTTATACGAAACAACGTCATTTTCCAAGACATTTATCAAAAGGTCTTTATAAGCTTGGTGTATTAGATTATTTTATGTCTGTTGTTAGGGATGTAAGCCCCAAACTCTATAATCAATGGCACAAAGACATTGAAGACTACATTCAAGAAAAAAAAGAAGAACTTGATTAATCTCATAATAGACAAAAGATGTTCTACAAGATTCCATTGATTATAACATCTTTTTTCTGTTTCTTATTCTTACCTAAGATTTAATAGTTTAAGATCGGTTATATGCTGATATTTTTGAACTGATTAAAATATAACCGATAATATAATCCCCTTTTTTGCAAAAGTTCATCATGGTCTCCTTGTTCCACAATCTGGCCCTTATCGATTACCATGATCATGTCTGCATTTCGTATGGTGCTCAGCCGATGGGCAATGATAAAACTAGTCCGTGACTTTAACAGTTTAAGGAGTGCCTCTTGTATATGCAATTCTGTGCGGGTATCCACGTTGCTGGTTGCCTCATCTAGTATAAGTATGGATGGATTGGCCAGTATTGCTCGTGCAATCGCCAAAAGTTGTTTTTGGCCTTGACTAAGGTTTCCAGCATTTTCTGTAATTTTGGTCTCATATCCCTTAGGCATTCGTCGAATAAATACATCCGCGTTGGCCAGTCTGGCTGCTGATTCTACTTCTTCGTCCGATGCATCCAACCGTCCATATCTAATGTTATCTCGAATCGTACCCGTAAATAAGTAGGTATCTTGCAGCACTACACCAAAACAGTTACCTAGACTTTTCCGAGTATACGCTCTTATATCAACACCATCGATAGAAATGCTTCCACTACTTACATCATAAAATCTAGTGAGCAGACTTATGATTGTAGTCTTACCTGCTCCTGTAGGACCTACAAGGGCAACAGTGCTTCCCGGAGAAACTTCAAAATTTATTCCTCGAATAATCGGTATATCCTGCTGATAGCCAAAGGTCACATCACGAAAAATCACATGTCCCTTTGGATTCTCTAAAACCTTTGCATCTGCCCTATCTTTCGGTTCTTCCTCTACATCAAGGACCTCAAATACTCTTTCTGCCCCAGCTATAGCAGATTGTAATGTATTGTAAATACTTGATACCTCATTCAATGGTCTTACAAACTGCCTGGAGTAACTTAAAAAACTAGCAATTACACCAATGGTTATCATTTCTC
The DNA here is from genome assembly GCF_029240175.1 of Anaerosolibacter sp. Classification (GTDB taxonomy): domain Bacteria; phylum Bacillota; class Clostridia; order Peptostreptococcales; family Thermotaleaceae; genus Anaerosolibacter. Next base: position 93,893 of record NZ_JARBTM010000009.1, on the reverse strand, counting down.
TAACAGCCAAAACGCCCCCCACACCTGCAACCAAAGAAAATCCGATATTATTAATCACATTTAGCAAAGGCATAATAAATCCTGCCCATATTTGCGCTTTGATCCCAACTTTACATAACTGATGGTTTATTTCAGAAAACTCATTTATAACCTTTACTTCATGATGAAATGCTTTCACAACAAAGATGCCTGATATGGCTTCCTCAATATGTCCATTTAATCTACCTAGGTTTTGCTGCTGTTCTTTAAAAAACACCCTTGTCTTTCTCGCTGTGAAGCGGGATACAATAAAAACTAAGGGAATGGTTACAATACTCGCCAGCGTGAGTAGAGGGCTTAACCATATCATCATGTAAAGGGATCCACTTATTATGAATAGACTTGCGAGCAAATGTATAGTTGATTGGGAAATGGTACTACTTACATTCTCAATATCATTTACCAATCTACTCATAATTTCTCCGTGGGTATGGAGGTCAAAAAAAGATATAGGCAGTTTTTGAAGTTTCTGAAATAATGAACTACGCAGCTGTTTAACGATACGCTGAGATACTCCCGCCATAATCCAACCCTGAAAAAAGCTAATAATGGCATCTAGCATGTATACAAAAAAGAGTATCAGCACAATCATTGCAAGTAAACTACCCGTTTCTATTCCTTCTTTATGAGTCATTTCATCAATAGCTCTACCTATAAGGTAAGGTACTGTCAACCCTAAAACAGCACTTGAGATGATTAAGAACGATAGCCCTATGATGTAATTCCGTTCACCTTCAAAATAATGCCATAACCTCTTTATGGTTCCCTTAAAGTTTTTCGCTCTCTCAATAGGGCCCCCTCGATGACCTTTGCCAATCCTATGATAACCAATATAATTTTTACTCGCATCCTTTTGTATGTTATAATTCAAGCTTACTTTATCATTGTATTCACGGCTCTTATCACCTTCAGTCCTATTTTTCATATTCCATTCCCTCCCTTCCGATCTGAGAATAAAATATATCCTGATAAATTGCGCAGTATTTCATAAGTTCTTCATGGTTTCCTATACCTACGATACTACCATGATCTAATACAATAATCTTATCTGCACCTATGATCGAAGTGATCCGTTGAGCAACAATGAAAGTAGTCAGTGCTTGAGCATATTCCTTTAAGCCTTCCCTAATCTTTTCCTCAGTTGCCACATCTACAGCACTGGTACTGTCATCCAAAATCAATATTTTGGGCTTTTTAATGAGAGCCCGCGCAATGGCAATTCGTTGTTTTTGGCCTCCAGATAGATTTACCCCTCCCTGTCCCAACATAGTATCATAACCAGCTGGAAAAGATGTGATAAATTCATGGGCTTGAGCCAGAGAAGCCGCCTCTATCACCTCATCACTACTGGCATTTTCTTTACCCCATTTTATATTCTCTTGAATTGTACCTGTGAACAATATGGTCTTTTGGGGAACAATTCCAATCATTCTCCGCAATAGCTTCGGGTCTATTTTTCTAACATCAACACCATTTACCTTGATAACACCTTTTAAAATATCATAAAACCGCGGTATAAGATGAATAAGACTGCTTTTTCCAGATCCAGTCGATCCTATGATTCCTATGGTTTCCCTTGAACTACATGTAAATGATATGGCTTTTAGTATAGGATCTCTTAGACTACCTTCATATGAAAAATATACATCATCAAAGTCCACTCGTCCCTCTTCCACTAATGTAACCTTGCAATCTTTAGGTACAAGAACTTCATTATCCAGTTGAAGCACCTCATCAATTCTTTCATAGGATGCCCTTGCCCGAACAAATCCATTGAATACCATGGATATCATCATGAGAGAGTGCAATATTTGGGTCATATAATTAATAAAGGCAATGATCTTTCCTACTTCTATACGTCCTTGACTCACCCTCAATCCACCAAACCAAATCACTGCAACGATGCCTAAATTCACGGTTAAAGTTATGGCTGGGGAGAATATAGCTATCCTACCCATTGCATTGGCTGATATGGAAGTTAGCTCTTGATTTACAGCTTCAAATCGCTCGCCCTCGTAATCAAATCGATGAAATGCCTTTACCACACGGATGCCTGCTAAATATTCTCGGAATATTCCATTGACACGGTCAAAGGCTTTCTGTACTTTCCTAAAATATGGATATCCAATTTTCATATTGAAGTATATCAATCCCCCTACGATAGTAACCACCAACAGCAGTATTCGTGTCATTCCTGGATCCAGTAAAAAAGCCATGATGAAGCTTCCTATGCTTAGTAACGGTGCCTTTACAAAAATTCTCATCATCCGATGGACGAACCCCTGTACTTGTTGTACATCATTGGTCAGCCTCATAATCAAAGAAGCAGTATCAAAATCATTGATTTTTCCAAAAGAGAAGTATTGGATTTTCGTAAAAAGGTCTAATCTTAGTTCACTTCCAAATCTTTGTGAGACATTGCTCGAGATAATATTACGCCATATGGCACCTATTGCCCCGATCCCTGAAATACCAAGCATTACCATGGCCATTTTCAATACGTAATCCATATCCCTATTGGCGACCCCTACATCTATGATCTTTGACATGATTGTGGGCTGAATCAAATCGCAAATCGCTTCAATGGTTAAGAAAACAACACTTATGCAGAAATGCTTCCAATATTTCTTTACATACTTTTTTGCTGTTATCATTCGGTTCACCTCTGCATATTTGATCACGATGATTGCATCCTAAGAATTTCTTACATGTTAAATTATACCACTAGTACAAGCTTGAAAACTAAAACAGCATGAAATGAAATAAAAAAGAAGGCTACACTATAGCAAATCTTAGTTTAGCCTTCTTTCCTTAAAGTTATTTATATTAGCTGTTCTTTACAACTGGCAGGGTAGAACCCCCATAGGGCATAACTATCACTTTAGCATCCTCCCCTAAAATACTATAGGCGTTTTGTAAGGCTTCCTCTATGTTCTTCTGTGGTTCAAGAAAAATCTTTTTTACGAAAACATCCTCAAGGTCTGATATGAGGAATATCTTTGCTCTTTGATGAACCATGGCTATTGCAGCAGCTTTATGTCCTCCTAATTCAAACTTCTTCTGAATATTGACAATCATTTCATCAGGTGATTTTGATGTTGTCATCCATCTTTCAAAGGTATGCTCTCCCAAGCCTTCCTTGCAAGATGCCGCCAATATGATGATCCCACCATCTCTTACGGCATGCTGGGCATTGTCTAAGGCCTTTTGTGCCTGATATACATTGATGTCCTTAGGAAACCCTCTAGGTGAAACAATCACAATATCTGCAGGATGATCTATCTCTATTTTATATAGCCGGTCTAAAAACTTACATCCTTCCCGGTGAGCCTCTATATGATGGCCTGCTACCGCTTTTATAATATTTTTCTTTTCATCCAGCACCACATTCAAAATGAAATCAATGGATAACTTTTTGGCAACTTCATCGATATCTCTTCGAAGTGAGTTTTCATCCAAGGTTCCTGCCTTCGCATCTTTTCTAACCATCATACTATGGTTTGCCTGTATGGCTTCTCTTGTCGATACCCCAGGCATAATTGCTTTTGCACCCCCGCTGTAGCCAGCGAAATAATGGTATTCGATATTTCCCAGACAAATTCTTCGCTCAGCTTCTGCCACAGGTTTAAATATATCTACTGGTGTTCCAGCAGATGTTATCCCTATGTGGATACAATCATCCACATCGGAATCGATACATTCTATTTTTTCATAGATATCATCTCCAACTAGATACCTTTTTTCTTCCTCAGAATGCTTTCTATGACTTCCCAAAGCAAAAACAATGGTTATATCTTCATTAGGGATATTGGCTTCATAGAGTTCCTCCAACAATATTGGAAGCGCAGTCTTGCTAGGCATAGGTCTTGTGATATCGCTGGTGACGATGACGATCTTTTCTCCCTTCTTTACGATATCCTTTAATCTCGGTAACCCTATAGGCTCATGTAATGCCCTTTTCACTTCATCGGCACCCATACTGTCTACTGTTACTTTATTGGCCTCTAAGAGACCCATCAGATTCTTCTGATCTATAAGAAACTTTACACTTTGTTTTCCAAATCCCAATGCAAATTCCATGCTTCTTCCTTCCTTTTATAGGTAATTTTGTAATAAACACTATAACCGGCTCACCTTGGTATCTATGGCAGCTTGTGCCACTGCCTTTGCGATCTTTTCTGCTACCCTCATGTCAAAGGCATCGGGTATAATATATTCTTCATTTAATTCTTCTTCACCAATTAACTCCGCAATAGCATTGGCAGCAGCTAACTTCATTTCTTCGTTGATTTCCTTTGCCCGTACATCTAACGCGCCTCTAAATACACCTGGGAAAGCTAGTACATTGTTTATCTGATTAGGGAAATCAGATCTACCTGTTCCTACTACTCTTGCACCTGCTTTTTTTGCCAAATCAGGCATGATTTCAGGAACCGGATTTGCCATTGCAAATACGATGGCATCTTTTCCCATTTTTGAAACCATTTCCTCTGTAACTACATTGGCAGCAGATACACCGATAAATACATCAGCACCTTCCATAGCATCAATCAAAGTTCCTTGTTTTCTTTGTGCATTCGTAATCTTCGCCATTTCTTCTTTCGACGCATCATTATATGGCGAGCCAGGATATAGAATTCCTTGACGATCACACAACAGAATATCCTTTACGCCCAGACTAATCAACATTTTTGTGATGGCAGTTCCTGCTGCCCCTGCACCATTTACAACTACTGTAACGTCTTTTGTATTCTTATTCACCAATCGTAGGGCATTGATTACACCCGCGATTACAACGATGGCAGTTCCATGCTGGTCATCATGGAACACTGGAATATCTAATTCTTTCTTTAATCTTTCTTCTATTTCAAAGCATCGAGGTGCACCGATATCCTCTAGATTGATCCCCCCAAAGGTTGGCGCAATAAGCTTCACAGTTTCAATGATTTTTTCTGTATCCTTAGTTCCTAAACAAATAGGAAAGGCATCCACATCTCCAAAGTTTTTAAACAGTATGCATTTGCCTTCCATCACAGGCATAGCTGCCTCAGGGCCTATATCTCCAAGGCCTAGAACCGCAGTTCCGTCCGTAACTACAGCCACCAAGTTCCACTTTCTTGTTAAATCATACGCCAAATCTTTATTCTTTTCTATGGCAAGACATGGCTCTGCTACTCCTGGTGTATAAGCAATTGACAGATCCTGCTTGCTTCCTAGGGGCGCAGTGCTAACAACCTCAATTTTACCTTTCCACGCTCTGTGCATCTCCATTGCTTTCTGTTTCATATCCATTTTACAGCCTCCGTATCTATAAATATATTTAATTTTGATTATTATACTTTCTATCTTTTTTTATAATCTCCTTCGATCATTTTCTCCTTTCATTGCCTGCTCTGACATTATACCTTTATATAACTTATTTGGATCTGCCATAGTGCATCTAGCATAAAGAAATATGGAGTATTTGCCTAAAGGAACAAACACTCCATATTTCTAAAGTAATTCATATCTCATATTTCATTATAAATATTATCTTATTTTTCAAAATGCCACTGCACTATAATGGATATTTAACTGTTATAGTATAAACTCTCAGAAGAGTACTCTGGATCACTCGTTACATCAATGCCTAGTTTTCTAAAGGTCTGTTCATCATTCATGCTTAGAATTGTTGTTGAGTGGGCCTGACATCCCTTTAGCATCGTTAATTTTTCCATAGCTACCTGGGCTGTTGGATTTGTAACTGCACATATGCTAAGGGCGATTAATATTTCTTCACAGTCAAGGGCTGCATTGTTACTACCCAAAGTTTTCGATTTCAAGTTGATGATCGGTTCTAAAATCAAAGGAGAAATCAAATGGATTTCATCAGATATATTGGCATAATGTTTTACTGCATTTAAAATTACTGCTGCTGGTGCATCCATAATACTTGAATTTTTTCCTGTTAGAATCGTCCCATCATTTAGTTCCATGGCGACAACAGGGCATATCTCCCCTTCACTAGACCTTTCTCTTAATTCAGCTGAACGTTCTCTAGCGGGCACAACTACCTTTCGATCCTCTTGTTTTAGGTTAAGCTCTTCCATAATCAATTTCGATCTTTCAAAAGTTTCCTTATCCACATGACCTTTTTTATATTCACAGCCAGTTTTAAAATATCTTCTGATGATTTCTTGCTTTGAGGCTTCTTTGATCACCTCATCATCGGTGATCCCATATCCAACACGATTTACACCCATATCTGTAGGTGATTTGTATACCGCTTCTTCCCCAGTGATCTTTTCAATAATCCGCCGAAGAACTGGAAATGTTTCTATGTCACGATTATAATTTACGGCAATCTTATCATAGGCATCAAAATGGAATGAATCAATCATATTTACATCCTTTAAATCTACGGTTGCGGCTTCATAGGCGATATTTAATGGATGCTTCAAAGGAACATTCCATACTGGGAAAGTCTCAAATTTTGAATAACCCGCTACCCGGCCTTGTTTATATTCATGGTATAGTTGGCTAAGACATGTTGCTAATTTTCCACTTCCTGGTCCTGGCGCTGTGACAACCACGATTGGCTTCGTTGTTTCAATATATGGATTCTTACCGTAGCCTTCGTCGCTTACAATGGTATCTACATCGGTAGGATAGCCTTTTGTAGCACGATGGGTATACACCTTTATACCTCTACGTTCAAGCTTATTGATAAATACAGTGGTTGCTGGCTGTCCATCATATCTAGTAATTACAACACTGTTTACGTCCAGCTCATATGACCGCAAGTCATCAATCAGTCTCAGGGTATCAATATCATAAGTGATACCAAAATCCCCTCTTATTTTATTTCTTTCAATATCCCCTGCATATATACAAATGATTACTTCAACTTTTTCTTTCAGCTTATGTAACAGCTTTATTTTTGCATTTTCATCGAATCCTGGCAGCACTCTTTTTGCATGGAGATCAAATAACAGTTTCCCCCCAAATTCTAGATATAGCTTATCGTAATCATTCACTCTTTCTAAAATATACTTCGATTGCTCTTCTAAATATTTTTTATGATCGAATCCTATTCTCATATTTTTCTCCTTATCATATAAAATGGTTATTTAGGTAGTGTTTACTAATATTTATCTAACATTCTTGTATGAAGAATTACTTTTCGACATTATATTATTACATAGTTTTAGGCTTAAGTAAATAGCATCCTCACTGAAAAAATAAAGATAAACTTATTTTCCCTACATAAAAAAACAAGGATTCCTTTCATTTATAATCCTTGTTTTTTCTATCCTAATCATGCTTTATCTTTTCATTATAAAAACCTTCATAACCATCTATTTCTCGTTAAGATAGAACCGGCTAGTCAAATCTCAGAATCATCTAGCATCTTATTTAGTGCATCTATATAGCCATGTATACTGGCTTCAATAACATCTGTGCTCAATCCCCTGCCTGTATAAATACGATGGTCTCCACGTATCTTTACGATTGCTTCGCCTTGGGCATCCTTTCCCTCTGTTACTGCATGAAGGGAATAATCCTGTAGGATGATTTTTCTCCCAATGATTTTCTCAATGGCACGGAATGCTGCATCCACCGGACCATCACCGGTTGCCACTTTTTCACTTTCCTTCCCGTGATGACTTAACTTCACTGTAGCCGTAGCCGTCATCATATTTCCGCTGTTGATTACAAAGTTCTTTAATGTATAAATCTTCTTTGCCTCAACAAAGTCTTTTGTCATAATAGCCTCAATATCACGATTATCCACTTCTTTCTTCTTATCTGCCAATTCCTTAAATTGTAGAAATGCTTTGTCTAGCTCCTCTTTTGATACCTCAAAACCCAACATCTTCAACTTCTCATGAAATGCATGTCGGCCGGAATGTTTTCCCAAAACCATCTTATTTTGTGATAATCCAATGGATTCCGGAGACATAATTTCATAAGTACTTCTTTCCTCCATAACACCATGCTGATGGATACCAGATTCATGGGCAAAGGCATTGGCTCCTACTATGGCCTTATTGGGCTGCACTTGTATACCTGTAATCGTACTGAGTAATTTACTTGTTCTTAAAATCTGTTTGGTCTCTATATTACAATCAAGACTATAAATGTCCTTTCTGGTATGAATACCCATGACGATTTCCTCTAATGCTGCATTGCCTGCTCTCTCCCCAATACCGTTAATGGTGCATTCAATTTGGGTTGCGCCCCCTTTTACCGCTGCAAGGGAATTTGCGACAGCCATACCTAGATCATTATGGCAATGTACAGAAATCTCTGCCTTATGAATATTGGGTACATTCTCTGAGATACCACGGATTAAATGGTATATTTCATCTGGTGTACTATAGCCTACCGTGTCCGGGATATTTATGACCGTTGCCCCTACGTCAATAACTGCTTTTATGATTTTATATAGAAATGCAGGATTGCTTCTCGTTGCATCTTCAGCTGAAAATTCGATATCGGAACAATACTGTTTTGCAAGCTTTACTGCGCTGACTGCACTTTCAACAACTTCCTCCGGCTTTAGCTTCAGCTTATGCCTCATGTGAATGTCTGATGTGGCAATAAAGGTATGGATTCTTGGATGTGATGCATATTGTATGGCTTCCCAGGCACAGGTAATATCCTTTGGTAATGTCCTAGCTAAACTGGCAACGGAACAATGCCTAATGTTCTTTGCAATCTCTTTTACCGATGCAAAATCTCCAGGAGATGCAATGGCAAACCCTGCCTCAATTACATCTACCTTCAAGCTTTCTAACTGCTTTGCCATCTGAACTTTTTCGTGTAGGTTCATACTGCAACCTGGGGATTGTTCTCCATCTCGCAATGTCGTATCAAATATTTTAATCAATTTACCCATAATCGGTCACCTCTCCTTTATTTTCATAACATTTTTTTCATCTTTCTTTTCAGATGTATCTTGTATATTGTATTATTACTTTTCAAAAACCTATTGCCGCAGATGCTCTTTTTTTTGTAAATAAAAAACTCCCGTCACTAAGATATACAACTATACCCTAGGGACGAGAGAATTTCCCGTGTTACCACCCTTTTTCACAGCCTATTTTCATAGACTGCCTCATCAGGTCGAAGGATATATGAATCCTTTTAACCTTAGTCATATAACGGTGACTGTGAGGTACCGGCCTTAATTACTTTGAAATATACATTTCATCTTGGCAGTTCAGGAGTGAGTATTGTATACGTTCTTTCCACTGACTCACACCACCCGTCAGCTCTCTGTAGGCAAAAACCGCATTTTTCTCTCCGTCTTTACTTTTTAAATATTCAATTAATTATTGAAACTTATTCTACTATTTTCAAAATCATCTGTCAACTATATTAAATAATTTTTTTATATTTTTTTAGCAATAAAATTTTTGTAAATTGCCTTGATTGCCTTTTCAAAATCCTCATTTTCAATTCCAACAATAATATTTAACTCGCTAGAGCCCTGGGTGATCATACGAACATTGATGCCTTCTTGAGCCAACGCACCAAATACTTTCGCAGATATCCCCTTGGTTTTAATCATCCCTCTACCCACTACAGCAATCAGTGCCATATTTGGATAGCCAACAATAGATTCTGGGCATAATTGTGAATGGATATCACTTATTACCTTCTCCATTTTATTCCCAAGCTCTGAATCTGCAATAACCAGTGAAACGGAGTCAATACTGGATGGCATATGCTCAACGGAGATATCATTTCCCTCCAGTATGGAAAGGAGTTTGCGGAAAAAACCCTTTTCAGAGCTCATCAGCATTTTTTCTATGGCAATAACAGTGAACCCTTTTTTCCCAGCTATACCAGTGATCGTACCCGAATAGCTTACTGGCGATAAATCACTGAGAATCAGTGTGCCTTCATCCTGGGGTTTATTGGTATTCTTAATCTTGATGGGTATCCCTTCCTTTTTTACAGGAAAAATAGCCTCTTCATGGAGTACCGAAGCACCCATATAGGAAAGCTCTCGAAGTTCTTTGTAGGTAATCTTCTCTATAAGTTTAGGCTCTTCAATAATTCTAGGGTCTGCCATACAAAACCCTGAGACATCGGTCCAATTTTCATAAACACTCGCGGCAACACCCCTAGCGATAATGGCACCTGTTACATCTGAACCGCCTCTTGAAAAAGTTTTGATTGTAGCGTCCTCCATGGCACCATAAAAACCAGGAATCACCCCTTGGTTAACAGATGCTAATCGTGTCTGGACCCTGTTTTGTGTAGCCTCTGCATCAAATTGACCATTTTTATCAAAAACAATTAACTCTGCTGCATCAATGAACTCATACCCAAGATAGTCTGCAAGGATTAACCCATTCAAATACTCCCCTCGACTGGCTGCATAGTCCGCAGAAGTGCCTTGTGCAATACGGCTCTTGACTTCCGTAAGAATCGCCTTCATATCTAAAGAGACACCTAATTCTGTGCAAATATCTAGGTATCTTTTCTCGATAATACTGTATACCTCATCAAAAGGAAGTCTTTGGGCCACATGCTGATGGCATAAATATAATAAATCCGTAATTTTATGATCTTCACGACTTCTTTTTCCTGGCGCAGAAGGTACAACATATCGTCTCCTATTATCCGATAAAACAATATTTTTCACCTTTAAAAACTGCTTACTATCGGCAAGTGAGCTTCCGCCAAATTTCGCTACTATAACCTCGCTCATTATTCTTTCCCCCTATAATAAATAAAACTTTTTATCTCTATATATTTTCAACACGAATTACATTGGCAATGCTCACAACCTCAGGTAATTTAGCAATATCTGTAAGGGCATACTGTACATTGAGCTCTATTGTCTCATGGGTAATAAACACAAGAGAAACCGCAGGTTCTTCTTTCCCCTTTTGAATAACAGAAGACAAACTGACATTATACTTACCAAACAGCGAAGCAATTTTTCCTAGTATACCAGGAATATCTTTTATCAGCAATCGTACATAGTACTCCCCTTGGTTACTTCCCATATCCTTTATGTTGCTTAGGTCTTTTTCATTTATTACTTGCGTAATCATTTTATTGGGCGAGCCTTCTCGAATAATAGAGATGATATCTCCAACCACAGCACTACCCGTCGGCAAATCTCCAGCTCCTTTACCGTAAAACATCAATTCTCCTACGGCATTTCCTTTTATATATACTGCATTAAAGGCATCCCCTACCGCAGCCAAAGGGTGCCCCTTGGGGATAAAAGTAGGATGTACCTTCAGCTCAATCTTACCATTTGTTTCTTTTGCAATAGCCAATAGCTTTATTACATAACCAAGCTCTGTAGCATATTCAATATCAATAGGTGAAATATTTGTAATCCCCTCACGGTAAATATCCTCAATCTTTACATCTATTCCAAATGCTAACCTAGCTAGAATTGTCAGCTTATAGGCAGCGTCGAAAGCCTCCACATCACTGGTTGGATCGGCCTCAGCATATCCTTTTTCCTGTGCCTCTTTTAAAACAATATCATATTCCATCCTTTCTGACGTCATTTTAGACAGAATATAGTTCGTTGTTCCATTCAATATACCCATAATGCTATTGATCCTATTGGCTGATAAGCTTTCTTTTATGGCATGTATTATTGGGATGCCGCCTGCAACGCTTGCTTCGTACAGTAATTTTACATTTGCATCCTTTGCTGCCTTCAAAAGCATATCCCCGTGGGAAGCAATCAGGGCTTTATTTGCAGTAACAACATGTTTTCCTCGCTTTATCGCCTCAAGCATATATTCCTTTGCAGGTTCAATACCACCCATGACCTCTACAACGATTTTAATGTTTTCATCATTTAGAATCTCCAAGGGATTGTCTGTAAAAACGCCTCTGGCTATTTCACTATTTCTCTCTTTGGACAAATCACGTACTAATATCTTCGATACCTCTATTTTAAAGCCGCAATTTTCAATAATTTTGTCACTGTTATCCTGAAGTACTCTCCAAACACCACTTCCAACAGTTCCAAATCCCATTAAACCAACTTTTAACTTCTGCATTTCATAACCTCTTTTCTCAAATATTCAATCCCGTTTCGTATATATATACATTTCTATATCTATCTATTTAACCTTTTTTTGAATGTTTTGTCAATTATATTTATGCGCTTTCATCAAATTTATTTAATTCACAACTTAAACGTGATCATGCTACATCATCATCGTGGCTTAAATTGAGAATAGTTTCAAAATGGCTAAATTTTCAGAAATTTATAGCAATATGATGCTAATTTCGTATAATCTCCGTTTTTCACTTAAAATGCACTTTGTATAAATTAATCGTCATGTGTATAATAACTACTAATTAACTTCATATGGGCAAAGGTTATGATGGAAAGTAGTAGCTGTGAAAGTCATTCAGAGAGCTAGTGTTTGGTGTGAACTAGTTGATAGACATGGGGAACTCGTTCCTAAACTTCAAGACTGAACATGAACGAAGCATTCAGTAAGTCTTGCCGTTTCCCCGACGTTAGAGGGTTAAGTGGATTTACTGATTTCAGGTAAATCTAGTAGGGTGGTACCGCGGATTACACATTCGTCCCTTTTGGGATGCATGTGTTTTTTTATAGTATAGGAAAGTATACTTTCCTATACTATAAAAAAACAGGGGTGCAGGGGAAGCAATCCCATGCCGCACTCAGAGGGGTGCTCAGGCTGCTTTGCACCCGTCGAAGGGGAACTAGGTTCCCCTAGCGAAGCAAGCGAAGTGTGCCTTTTTTATTATTTACTATTATTCATTTTAAAGGATATGGAGGTTTGCATATGAAGCATACTTTAATTGTATTGGTGGAGAATAACCCTGGTGTGCTTTCTAAGGTTTCAGGTTTGTTTAGCAGGCGAGGTTACAATATTGAAAGTTTAGTCGTTAGCGCCACGGATGATCCTAACACTTCTCGAATGACGATCGTTGTAGATGGAGATGACAAAATCATTGAGCAGGTCTCAAAGCAGCTTCATAAATTAATCGATGTCATCAAGGTACAGGATGTTACATCCCAAGAAACGGTAGATCGTCAGCTTCTTTTAATCCGGGTGGCTACTGATAACAATACAAAATCTGAGATTATTCAGTTAATGGATATTTTTAGAGCCCGTGTAGTTGATATTGGACAAAAGTCTCTAACCATCGAAGCTACAGGAGATGAAGCAAAGATACAGGCAATTATCAAATCATTAAAACCCTTTAAAATTAAAGAGCTTGTAAAGACAGGCACAATTTCAATATTAAGAAGTAACTAGCTGAGAAATACAGATATGTAGTTTCTAAGACTGTTTATTAGAAAGGTGGATTGATTCTATGCGATTAAATGGTGCAGAAACCTTGGTGAAAACGTTGGAAGATCAAGGTGTTGAAATAATTTTTGGATACCCTGGAGGAACGGTTCTGGAAATCTATGATGCTTTACTAAATAGCTCTATTAAACATATTCTTGTAAGACATGAGCAAGGAGCTGCCCACGCAGCCAGTGGGTATGCTCGGGCAACCGGTGGTGTTGGTGTTTGCTTGGCTACCTCAGGACCTGGCGCAACAAATTTGGTAACTGGAATAGCTACCGCTTATATGGATTCTATCCCCATTGTATTCTTTACAGGCCAAGTTCCTCAAGCCATGGTTGGAACCGATGCTTTTCAGGAAGTAGATATTACGGGTATAACCCATCCAATAACAAAGCACAATTACTTGGTCCAAGACATTAAAGATTTACCCCGCATCGTAGCTGAGGCTTTTTATATCGCCAAAACCGGCAGACCTGGTCCTGTACTAATTGATATTCCCCGCAATGTCTCTATGGACATCGCTGAATTCATACCCTATAAAAAGGTAGAAATACGCAGTTATAAACCTACTACCCAGGGCCATCCCTCTATGATCAAAAAGGCAGTACAAAAAATCCAAGATTCTAAGAATGTAGTGTTTTGTACTGGGGGAGGCGTCATCCACAGCGATGCATCGGATCAAGTGAAAAAAATCATAGATTTGACAAAAGGGAAAGTGGTCTCAACCCTTATGGGTCTAGGTGCTTATCCAGCCGATCGTAAAGAATTTGCTGGAATGTTGGGAACATACGGCAACCAAGAAGCAAATAACATCGTTCAAGGGTGTGATTGTTTTGTGGCCTTAGGCATGCGTTTTGATGACCGGGTTGTAGGAAATCCAGAAAAGTTTGCCCCAAATGCAACAATCATTCATATTGATATTGACCCAGCTGAGATCGGAAAAAACATCCATGCAGATATACCGATCGTTGGGGACGTAAAAAATATTCTAATAGATATGATCAAGCTTATGGAAAAACATCAAGCACCCCATGAATCGATTAACTTCATTCATCCAGAGAGAGTACCTCCTGTATTGCCAGGCCGTAACGTGCCGTGGATTCTCAAAAAATTGTCAGAGGCTGCACCCAATGACATTCTGATTACCACCGATGTGGGTCAACATCAGATGTGGACAGCTACTTACTATGACTTTAACAAGCCGCGAACCTTTATTTCTTCGGGGGGATTAGGGACGATGGGATATGGCATTCCAGCTGCTCTTGGGGTTCAAGTAGCAAAACCGAATCAATTGGTTATTGCCATCACCGGCGATGGCAGTTTTCAGATGGGCATGACAGAAATAGGTGCCATTGCGGAGCTAGGATTGCCTATCAAAATCCTGGTATTCAATAATCAAACCCTTGGAATGGTAAGACAGCTTCAACATTATTATTCAAACCAACGATACACTGGGGTACATTTTGAAAATAAAATCGATTTTGTCATGTTAGCAAATGCCTTCGGTGCTGAAGGTTATCGCATCGATGATGCAATGAATGCCCCTGCGGTCTTAGAAAAGGCCCTTAACAATGGCAAATTCACAATTATAGAATGTACCATTGACCCTGAAAACTTAGTACTTCCTATTGTCCTTGCAGGCAAAGGACTCGAGGAAATGACAAAGAATCCATAAAACAGGAAAACCACTAGCTATAGTTCTTTATTCTTAAAGCGCAGCGTAAATGCCCTAATAATTTCCTTTTGCATTTTTTATAAAAGTCTATTGACAATACGGGCTGTAGTTGTTACAATATTATAAATTAACTGAATATTCTGAATGCATTGATGGAGAATGATATTTTACATTCACAGTTTTAGAGAGTCGGTGGCTGGTGAAAATCGATACTGTCGTAAAATATGGATCACTCCGGAGCAGTATCTTCGAAATTTTTAGAGTAGGTGATACCGTTTTGGTCTCGATAACGACCTCGGTTTATTTAAACCCATGAGAGGTTCTCTCCTATTCTTCAAGGAGAAACAATTAAGGTGGTACCGCGAAATATATTCGTCCTTAAGATCATATTTTAAGGACGAATTTTTTTATAGTATAGGAAAGCACACGTAGTGTGCCTTTTTATCAAAATTTTAATATTAGAAGACATTTTAAAGGAGGAATTAATATGCACAATGCAGCAGTCAGCTTAATGAACTTAACAAAGGATCATTCACCTTCGTCCACCAACACTGATAATCAGCCAATGAATAGATCAGAGGTTCCAGAGAAGAAAGTGAATACTATGAACTTTTGGGGTCAAGGTGCCCATGCAGACGACCTAGATTTTTTTCAATCTGATGTCTATGCATTTCTTAAAATTGTGAAGTAATGTATTCTGTATTCTTTTATTCAGATGACTATACAAAGAGCCTTATATAGTCATCTGATCTTGTTATAATGTACAAAATTTTTTGACAATTTCCCAAGCCTGCCTTATACTAATAATTGTAAATATATACTATAAGGAGGTAATCATGAAGAATACCATTTTTCTTAATTCGGCAAAACTTGACTTTGATAACAAGCTTAGTTTTTCGCCAGTAATGAACCTCACTACTTTCACAAAATACGACGATAGCAGCAACGATGAAATTCTAGAAAGAGTGAATGATCAGAATATTATCATCACAAAAGAGCTGCCTATGGGAAGAGATATCATCTCCCAATTGCCTTCATCCGTTCAACTTATTTGCGAAGCAGGCACTGGATATAACAATATTGATATCGCTACAGCAAGAGAAAGAAATATTGCGGTCTGCAATGTCCCAGGTTACAGCACTGAAGCAGTGGCACAACTAGCCATTACCTTCATTTTAACCTTGAGTTCTTCATTCGTACTACAACAAAGAATGATCCAACAAAACAATTATGATAACTTTACAAAGCACCTCCAAGTACCCCATTTTGAAGTACAGAACAAAACCCTAGGCATCATAGGTGCAGGGACAATCGGTCAACAAGTATTGAAGGTTGCCCGAGCTTTAGGCATGAACGTTCTTGTGTTTAATAGATCTCCAAAACAGTGGGATGATTCAAATATACAGTCCGTTTCTCTTGAAGAATTACTTCGCAAAAGTGATTTTGTGACGATTCACTGTCCCTTAACGCCAGATACAAAACATCTTATAGACAAAGATAAGTTAAAACTCATGAAACCCACGGCGTTTATTATAAATACTTCTAGAGGCCCTGTGATCAATGAGCTCGACCTCATTGAAGCGCTTAAAAACAAAACCATTGCCGGCGCAGGCCTGGACGTTCAAGACCCAGAACCTCCTGCCCTTGATAATCCCTTGTTTACAATGAACAATGTTATTCTTACACCTCATATTGGGTGGAAATGTTTTGAATCAAGACAACGCCTGATCGATCTCTTAGCCCTTAATATTCAATCGTTTATTCAAGGCGCTCCGATAAATATTGTGAACAGCAAAATTTAATCTTTCTGTTTGTGTACATATTCAAACAGATCATCTCTCATAGAAACCGTATTGGCTCTCCTCAATACGGTTTCATTTTTATTGGCTCTACGCTATTGCAATTATAATCGCTATATTTCTCCTTCATTTAATGAACATAAAAAGCACTCATTGTTGAGTGCCTTCATACTAAATTGAAATATCTATATTACCTCCTTTATGGGGTGTAATAGAATTCTCCATTACAGTTTTATTCACTTGCTGCATTCCCTCTACCAACATACTAACGGCAGATGCATCTTGATTCATGGCTTTTTGTAATGTTGCAATATTTAATGCCTGTTTCACGCTATACAGATTCTGTGCAGCAAATCCACTTATATTCATAACAACACCTCCAAATAAGGTTATTATGATTCTTTCTACAAAATCTTGCAAATACCTTCTAAAAATCCGGAATTCGTACCTTTATCCTATCGATTTGCCAAACAGAGAATATCGGAAAAAAGAGTGACTTTTGACAGAAAATTTATTATAATAAGAAAAATTATACAACTTTTTATAAAATCTTATTTTTGCAAAGGAGCGAATTCATTTGGTGATTGAAGCAAAGCAAGTTTCAGTTATTCGAGATTCAAAGTACATATTAAAATCGGTGGATTGGTCAGTGCAAACCGGTGAGCATTGGGCCATCTTAGGTCTAAACGGCTCAGGTAAAACTACACTGTTAAATATGGTTAATGGGTACTTCTTTCCTTCAGAGGGAGAAATGCAGGTTCTCGGTAAGACCTTTGGAAAATATGACTTGAGAGAGTTGAGAAAATCCATTGGCTGGGTGAGTACTGCCCTTCAAGAAAAGCTCTATGGTACTGAATCTGTAGAGGATATCGTCTTAAGCGGTAAGTTTGCAACAATTGGCCTATATGAACAGCCGAGTCAAAGAGATAGGGAAATTGCCAGAAATATATTGGAACGTCTAGACAGTGTGCACCTCTCCAATCGAACCTATCAGTCTCTGTCCCAGGGTGAAAAGCAGAGAGTTCTTATTGCCAGAGGCCTAATGTCTTCACCTCGACTGCTTATTCTGGATGAGCCCTGTACCGGATTAGATATATTTGCAAAGGAACAATTGCTTTCCATTATAGGAAAATTAAGCTATGAACAGGATGCCCCAACGATGATCTATGTAACCCATCGCACCGAGGAAATTCTTCCTACCTTTAGCCACACCCTACTGCTCCGCAGAGGTCAGGTTCATTCTTCAGGAAAAACAGATTTAGTCTTGACCAAAGAAAACCTTTGTGATTTCTTCGAAGCACCCGTGCAATTTGATAAGCTAAAAGACCGTTTCGTATTACAGTGCATTAGGCCTGACCTTCCTTAACGCTTTTTTTCAATCGTCCTCCAAGAACATTAATGACCAGACCTGCCATCACCAGCAGTGCCCCCATCATCTGCCACAGAGAGAATGTTTCACCTAAAAGCAGCGCCGCGCTACTCATCCCTATGATGGGAACTAACAGGGCCAAAGGAGAGACCACAGCTGCTGGATAATGAGCCAGTAATCGTCCCCACAGCCCATATCCACCTAATGTAGCAAAATAGGCTAAATAGATTACACAAACGATTGTGACCCAGTTGACAGCATCCCACGCTGCCTGCCATGCAGCAATACCTTCTATCCATAAAGATAATAATGCTAGGGGCAGTATGGCAACTGCACCCGCCCATACCACCAAAGATAACATGGAAAAAGGCGGAACATCTTGTGTAGCTCGGCGCATAATTACAGTACCCGTCCCCCAGCTAGCCGCTGCAGCCAAAGTAAGCCAAAATCCAACCAGTGTCATGCTGCTGCCTTGTTGCGATCCTACAATAACCATACCGATGGCAGAAATAATTAAACCAATCACTTGATTCCAACGCCATCGTTCTCCGATCATCAAGGAAGCAATTACCAATGTAAAAAACGCCTGGGACTGGAGTATAAGGGAAGAAAGGCCCACAGGCATTCCCAGTTTTACCCCCATAAAGAGAAAAGCAAATTGTCCCACGTTAAGGGTCAAGCCCAAAGCAATGAGCCAACGCCAAGCTACTGGAGGCCTTGGTAAGAAAAAAATGGCTGGTAAACAGACAACAACAAATCGAACAGCTGCCAGAAGTAACGCTGGCATATTGGCCAAACCCAGTTTGATAGCAATGAAATTGAACCCCCATAAAATTACTACAATGAACCCTAAACCCATATCACGTTTATTCAAGTCTATTCCCCCTATGTACCATCAATAGTACCTTATGATACTCAATTTTATACTTCTATCAATGACCCATGAGTATATTATATTTATTATAATCATCCAATAATAATAATTCAATAATTGTTGTATTATTATCAAATATTATATAAACACCATATTTATTTATATTGTCATTGAACATTATTTTATTGCTGATCCTATGGATTTTTTCCTAAAAACATAAACGACGAATGCTTATAAAAAATCATTCGTCGTTTATGCTTTTAAAATGAATTGAAGGTATAGATCTCCTTTATCCTTCGTTAAAGAATAGATCCTTTTTAGGAAACAATCCAAACAGGCCACCTGTATGAATATACAGGATATTGTTATAGGCTTGCATATTGCCTTTTCTTATTTCATTGACCAATCCATACATTCCTTTACCTGTATACACAGGGTCTAAAATAATCCCTTCCAGTTTAGCAAACCAATGAATAAATGCAAGCTCCTCCCTTGTGCTTTGGGCATATCCCTTACCAACATATCCATCTATGATTTCGATTTCATTCTTAGAATAATCTAGTTTTTTGTCAATATGGCGTAAACTATCATTAAGGATGTTAGAGATTCGATCTCGAAAGTAGTCTGCCGTATCGCATACATTGATACCCAGAATCTTAGTCCTATGTCCTAACATTTTATTGGCTAAGAACATTCCACTGTAAGTCCCTCCGGAACCTACAGCTAGCCCTATAGCGTCGAAGGCGACTCCCATCTGCCTTTCCTGCTCCAATATTTCCTCCATGGCTGTATAGTAACCAAAGGTACCGATTCCATTAGATGCCCCTTCTGGGATAATATATGGCGTATATCCCTGTTGTACAAGGCGGTCTTTAACCTCCTCCATAATTTCCATCCTTCTTTCGCGATAGTCCTCCGGTGTAATGAATCGAATCTCCGCTCCGAATAGCCTATCAAGAAGATAGTTTCCTTCCAGAGGATCATCTCCACCACTTCTTAGAACGAGACTAGCACCAAGTCCTAATTTCGCTGCAGCTGCAGCCGTTGCCCTTGCATGATTTGATTGTATACCTCCACAGGTAATCAAGTAATCACATTTTTGCTCCAAGGCCTCTTTTATAACATATTCTAGTTTTCTAATCTTATTGCCGGAAATCTCTGATCCAGTTTGGTCGTCTCTTTTGATATATATTTGGGGTCCACCCAATTCCTTTGATAATCGATCTAGCTTTTCTATTCTGGTGGGCAGGTTTGCAAGGCTAATTCTTGAAGGCAGCTTTACCATTTCCATCTTCTCCTTTTGAGATTATTTATAGTACACTTGCAGCCAGTGTAGTCAATGCTGTTCTCATTTTATAGGCCTCAATGATATCCTTGGCTGCATATCTTACTCGATTAGGTTCAATTAGGACCACCCCTGGTATAAATAAGGTAGCCTCTGCCATGCCGCTATTTAAGAATGAAACCTCTAACTCGATTTCTCCTTCCATTTTGCAAGGAGTGATTCTCTTTATTTCTTGTGACAATATTTTATGCACACTATCTTCTAACAACCTATGCACCTTCTATCATCAACATTGAATAATTATGGTTCATACACATAACATATCATATCATATTCTTTATTTGTTATTTGTCGAATCCAAAACATCGGACATTGTATTTGGAAATCTCACCATTATCTGCTTCAAACGCTCAAATCTTTACTGCCCAATGGCGTACAAAGTTTATCAATAAACATTTTGGGATATAATATGAGCAAATAATATTTAAATGATATGTGGAGGTACTATGAATGATTATTTTGACAATCTAGATGTTATAGAAAAAAACCTTAAATACTTCGTTGAAAATCATACTGAAATTTATGATGCCTATGAAAATTTTGGTAGATTGGTTCATGAGAAAGGCGGCCCCATAGATGAGAAAACCCGTTGGCTTATTAAAGTAGCTTTATCTACGAATTCTCAATATGAATATGCCTTAAGAACTCATATTCTCAAAGCTTTAAAAAGCGGCTGCACAAAGGAAGAAATAGAACATGCTATGCTTCTGGTAGCGCCCACATGTGGGTTTCCTAAGATGATGCAAGGTTTGCTCATACTCAGACATATTCTAAATCAGCAAGAATAATTCTTTCTATTTGCGGTTGTGTTACTTAATCAGATAAAGGGAGCCCTTCTGTTTGAAGAGCTCCCTTTATTTGATTTAAATTTTTTTCATTCAAATTACATAGGAATTACTTCACTGCGTGTATCGCTTCGCTATTTGCAATAGTACGCGGCTTTTCTTTTGGTAATATTATATTCAGAACCAAAGCGATAACACAAGAAACTACCATGCCAGAGCCTGAGAAAATCAGATTTACGGATTCTGGCAGATGCTGCAGTGCCTCGGGAACGGATCCTAATCCCAATCCTAAGCCTAAAGCAACAGCAACGATTAATAAATTTCTTTGGTTTAACTCGTCTTTTGTAACCAATACAATCCCAGAAGTTGCAATCATTGCAAACATTACAACAGCGGCTCCGCCTAGGACACTCTGGGGCATTACTGCAAGGACAGCACCCAATTTGGGAACCAAGGCAGCTAGTATTAAGAAGCCCGCACCCACACTCACTACATATCTACTCATAATCCCAGTTAGAGATACAATTCCCACATTCTGACTAAAAGAAGTATTAGGAAATGCATTGAAAATAGCTGCAAAACTACTGGCTAACCCATCAGCCATAACCCCACCTGAAAGTTCTTTGTCAGTAGCTTCTCTACCAGCACCTCCAATGGTAATACCTGAAATATCCCCAACCGTTTCAACAGTTGTTACGATGTATAAGATAAGCATAGCGATAATCGCTGGTGCATGAAAGGTCATTCCATAAGCCATAGGTGTAGGTATAGAAAACCAAGCGGCATCTGCCACAGATGTAAAATCAACTTTACCCATGAAAATAGCAACTACGTAACCTACGATGATACCTATTAAAATGGCTGCCATTCTCGGGATTCCTTTAAAATACTGATTAAAGAATATAATCGTCACCAATACTAAGCTTCCTATTGCCAGGTTCTGCAAAGAACCAAAATCTGGGGCTCCTGCTCCCCCGGCGAAGTATTTAATTCCTGTAGGTAGTAATGATAGACCAATCGTGAGCAAAACTGTCCCAGTAACAATCGGTGGGAAATATTTACGAAGGGGCTTTAAGAAGTAACCTAAGATCGCTTCGAAAAATCCACCCACAAAAGCCGCTCCCAATATACCCGATAAGCCAAACTGCTTCCCTATGGCTATAGAAGTAGGTACGAAGCCAAAACTAGTCCCCATGACGATCGGTAAATTGGCACCTACTGGCCCAATGCGATTCGCTTGGATAAGTGTGGCAATCCCTGCAACGAGCATTGCACACTGAATTAGGAAGGTTTTTTCACCCACTGACAATCCAAGGGCACCTGCGATGATTAATGGTACTGTCACATTACCAGCAAACATAGCCAGTACATGTTGTAATCCAAGAGGTATAGCTTCCTTTAAGGGTGGTTTACCATCCACATCATACTTCGAATCAAGATTGGGATTGTTCTCATTCATATGCGACATCTCAATTACCTCCATTTTTTTATTTTTTCTGACATACAGAGCTTACATTTGCTTCATTGCTAAGAATACTTTTTCAGGGGTTATTGGAAGGTTTGTTATCCTAACACCTACTGCATTATAAACCGCGTCCATTATAGCTGGTGCCGGTGTATTTATAACAACTTCCCCTATGGACTTTGCGCCAAAGGGTCCTGTTGGCTCAAAACTCTCTTCAAAGACCACTCGAATGTTTCCGATATCCTTTCTGGTTGGAATTTTATATTGCATAAAGTTATTTGTCGTCATTCTACCTCTTTCGTCATACCTCACATCTTCATACATCGCTAGACCGATCCCTTGAACAAGTCCACCTTCAGCCTGAATCGTGGCCAGGTTTGGATTGATTACCGTACCGCAGTCAATCACCGCTACATAGTCTATTAATCGAACCTTTCCCGTTTCTTTATCAACTTCCACCTCTGCAAATCCTGCAATGAACGGTGGTGGAGATACTGGACTGCCATAGGTTGAATTACCAACCAGCTGACGTTTGCCCCCGAAACCTAATATCTGAAGTTCTGCAACTTTTTCCAGAGTAACTTCATTGTCCCCATTAACGGTGATTATTTTGAGGCCGTCATAATCCACTTCATCGATGGAAACTCCTAATATCCTTGCGCCGCTTTCTACAATCTGTTTCTTTAAATCTTCAGCAGCTTTCACTACAGCCATCCCTGTCACATAAGTGGTACTGGAAGCATAAGAGCCCGGGTCATAAGGAGATATATCTGTATCTGCAGCATGAACAATAATATTATCTATTGTTGTTTCTAAAATCTCGGCTGCCATTTGGCTTAATATGGTATCACTTCCTGTTCCCATGTCTGTAGATCCGATGAGCAGTGTAAAGTTACCATCGTCATTTAATCGAATTTCAGCTGAAGCAGTATCGATATTGGCAATTCCTGACCCTTGCATTGTTACGGCCATTCCCAAAGCCCGTACCTTATGCTCGCCAACCTCTAATCTTGGGTACTTATCCTTCCATCCAATCAGCTCTCGACCCTTTTCTATACACCTATGCAAGGTTGAGCTTCCCAGTCTAATCCCTTCGGATACTAAAGAAGTTTCACCTTCTTTAATTAAATTCTTTAATCGAATCTCGGTAGGGTCCATATTTAATCTTTCAGCTAGCTTATTGACAGCCGTTTCTAATGCAAATGTTCCCTGGGTAGCACCGTAACCTCTAAAGGCTCCTGCTGGCATTTTATTTGTATAAACCACGTCTCCCATAAATCGAACGGCCTTTGTCTTGTTATAAAGGGGAAGGGTTTTCTGACCCACAACCCCAAATGTCGTAGAAGCATGTTCACCGTAAGCCCCTGTATCCGATAAACCCTGAATGTCCACTACTCTAATGAATCCTTCCTGATCGGCTCCTAATCTAACCTTTAATCTCATTGCATGACGGCTGTTTGTTGCAGTAAACGTCTCTTCGCGATCATAAACAATTTTAGCCGGTTTTCCAGTAGTAAGTGTAACAATGGCTGCGAACATTTCCACAGCCCCTGTCTGTTTACCACCAAATCCTCCGCCAATTCTAGGCTTAATTACCCTTATTTTACTAGCAGGCAGCTTTAAAGCTCTCGACAACTGTCTTCTTACATGGAAAGGAATCTGGGTCGAACTAACAACAACAAGTCTGCCAGTATGATCTAGATGGCTATATGCTCGGTAAGTTTCCATCATGCCGTGGGCCTGGGCTTGTGTATAACAAGTCTCTTCCACTACAATATGGCATTTTTCTAACTCTTCTTCCACATTTCCAACCTCTATCTTTTGAGAAGATACAATATTTCTTTCCTTGTCCATACCTATATCAAAATTACAGTGTACATCTGCTTCTGGATGGACAACAGAAGGATGGCCCATAGCCTTCTCATAATCCAAGACAGGTTCAAACACTTCATAATCAACCTTTATTAGCTTCATGGCCTTTTCAGCTGTTTCTTCATCTGCAGCTGCAATGATCGCCACTTCATCCCCCACATATCTTACGATTTCATCTAGAATTAAGCGATCATAGGGGGAAGGTTCTGGATAAGACTGACCCGCCAGTGTAAATCTACGATTAGGTACATCTTTATACGTGAGAATACATGCCACATTCTCTAATTTTTCCGCTCTTGAGGTGTCAATAGTCTTTATCCTAGCAAAGGCATGGGGACTTCTGAGCAGCTTTACTACAAGAGCATTTGGAGGGACCATGTCTTCAGTATAAACCGGTTTCCCTGTGGCAATAGCCATGCCATCTATTTTAGGTATGCTTTTACCAACAAAGTTCATCCTATGCCACCCCCAAATATTTTTTGATGGCTCTTAGTTGTCCCAAATAACCTGTACATCTACACAGATTTCCAGTTAAATAGTGAACAATCTCTTCCTGTGTAGGGTTTTTCAGCTCTCTTTTCATTGCCAATACAGTCAAAATAAAACCTGGACTGCAGAAACCGCACTGTTCTGAACCTTCTGCCACAAGAACTTGTGCAAATTCTTCCGCTTCCCTTTGAAGCCCTTCCATGGTAGTAATGGTTTTGCCATCCGCTCGAACAGAGAGCATTGCACAAGATAATACAGGTTTTTCTTCAACCCATATGGTACAAAGTCCACAGCATGTGGTATCACAGCCTTTTCTTATACTGAAAACACCATAGTTTCTTAAAGTATCTGCCAATAACTCATTATTTTTTACATCCAAGCTTACCTTTTTACCATTTAAGATTATCTCTATTTGCATTCTAGTACCTCCATAAGGGCTCTTTTCACCAATACTTTACACATGGCTTGTCTATATTCGGCTGTACCTCTCTCGTTGGTACCAAAGGTTAATTCTTCAGCAGCTATATCTGCATAATACGCTAAATTCTCAGGGCCTAAATGCTCGGATAACGCTTCAGATGCTTTTATCGCAATCGCAGCCACTCGTGGTCTTGCCCCCACCGCGATCGTCCACTGATTATCAAGTCTTGAAACTGCAACATTTAATATCGGATAATCGCTTACAGAATTTCTTAAGTCCTGAAAGGATGCTCGTCTTTGATTTTTCTTTATAAAAATTCTTATTAAAACATCCTTTTCAAAGGGTCTTTTCAAAAAATCATCCAATGGTATTCTACCTGCTTTATATAGCTCTATCTCTGTATCTAAAGCAAGCAGTGCTGTTATTAAATCGGAGAATCCATATTTTGAAAAAACAGATGCGCCGACTGTAACGATGTTTCTAAATTGAATGCCAATAATATTCTTCACTGAGTTGGATATAACGCCGCTAAAGCTATTTACTAGGATTGGGCTGGTTTCAACTTCCCTCAAAGTTGTATATGCTCCGATTTCTATATAGCCATCCTCATCTTTTATATAATCTAGTCCAAGCTTGGATAAATCTACCGCAGTATTAATTTTCTTCGAACCCATTCTCAAAAAGGCACTGCCGCCAATCACCGCATTGTTTCTTCTGCTTACAAGTATGTTATAGGCTTCCTCAATGGTTTGAGGTTGTATGAATTCATTTATTATAAACATCTAGTCGCTCCCTTCATTATGCGAAAAAATAAAAATAAAATAGACGTGTTGGTTCTACTCGAGCAAAGAGCAAAACCCAACACGCCTAGAATATGTCTCTATTGTGCAGGTTATAAGGTATCCCTAAGATAAATGCATAGAAACACCTTTGCTCATAGTCAGACCATTTACGGTAGTCCGGTAGAAACTTGCAGACCATATCTCTGCGATTATATGAACCATATATTTTTTCTTGTATATACATTTTACGACAAACATGGATAATAGGTCAACCTATTTCGTACATTTTTTAAAAATAAATATTTATTGTTCGGAAAATTTTGTTTTAGCACTTATAATAACTTCTACAAATTTTTCAACTACATAAGGGTCAAACTGCGTTCCGCTGCATCTTTCAAGCTCTTTTAGGGCAACCTCATTTTGTATAGCTGCATGATAAGGTCTGTCACTTGTCATAGCATCGTAGGCATCTACTACAGCGATTATTCTAGAAAGCAAAGGTATTTCCTCACCCTTAAGTCCCTGAGGATAACCATTACCATCCCACCTTTCATGATGACTAAGTATTAGGTTGGCAATATGGGCAAGCTCAGGTGAAGCAACAGCTATGCGATAGCCAATCTCACAATGACTTTTCATAATCTTCCACTCATCCTCAGTTAATTTCGCTGGTTTTCCTAGAATATAATCAGGGATTGCAATTTTTCCTATATCATGAAGCATGGCTAAAAGCGAAAGATCATCCAATTCATTATCATACAGGTCCATAATTTTTCCTATTTTCATAGAGAATTCCTTCAAGCGCTGCCCATGTGCCTCAGTTTCGTGTGTCCTCTCTTCTAGCGTTTTCTTTAGTGATGAAATTATGGAACTTCTTATACTTTTACTTTCCACCAGTTTATTGTTGTACATTCTATCTTCTGCTAGTTTGTATATCTTCTTAATATCCTCATTCTTATTGGTCTTTATCGAGACGCCAAGCGCAATGCTTGGGCTGATTGGATCGATAATCTCAATACTGCACATTTGTTTTATACGTGAAATAATAGTATTTGCCTTATCATAGCTGGTACGGGGAAGAATTATGGCAAACTCATCTCCGCCCACCCGGGCGACAACATCACGATCTCCACATATAGTTTTGAATATCTCTCCTATGCGCTGTAGCATTTTGTCACCTTCCCCATGCCCAAAAACATCATTTACCATTTTAAGACCATTGGCATCACCCATAATAATCCCAAGGGGCATATTTGCTTCATGATCTAAGCGCACAAGTACCTCCTCAAAATAAGCACGATTATAAAGCCCCGTTAATTTATCATGATAGCCTAGATACCTTACTTCCTCTTCCTTTTGCTTTTCTTCGGTCACATCACGGAATACCATCACTACGCCTAGAACGTTGGTACACACATCCTTGATAAACGACTCACTACTTGAAATGATTCTCTTGTTGCCATTTCTTGATAGCAATGTTTTATATTCCCCATACTGCTTACCGTTTTTCACGTCTTGGACTAAAGTATCTTCTAATAATCCGTACTTTTTATCACTTACTGTTATCATTACTTCATTCAAGAGCTTTCCTGCCGCATCCTCCTGACTCCACTCAGTAAGTTCTTCTGCTGCATTATTCAACATAACAATTCTATTATCGGTATCAGTAGTGATAACCGCATCGCCTATAGAGTGTAAAGTAACCTTGAAAAGCTGCCTCTCTCTTGCAACTTCGTCCTCCCACTCTTTGAGTTTTGTGATATTTCTGCTGGAGCCAACGATTTGAACTACTCTATTTTCGCTTATTATGGGCGATAACAGTGTATGCCACACCTTTTTTTCCCCTAAAAGGCTAAACTCCTCTTCATAAATAATTGGCTTTTTAGCAGCAATACAATCAATATAATGCTCTTCTATTTGCTTACCAATCAACTCTCCATATAATTCCCTTGGTGTCAATCCATTTACTGCTTCAGCACATATACCTACATCCATTTCATAACCCTTATTTACCATGTGATAGGCAAAACTATTATCACGATTTACATTTATGAGAAACATCGCATCCTGACTTCCATTAAACACCGTTCTATATTCCTGCCCAATTTTCTTTATGTCTTCCTCCGCTTTGCTTCGAAGCAGCATTATTCCAAGTTGATTTACATACAACTCTACAATATCAGGGTTTTCAATACGGCTTCCTTCTTTCATTATTATAATGAAACTCCCAAGTATCGCTTCATTATGGGTAATTCCAATTCCAAAAGAATCACCCAGTTTTAACATCCGTTCCAGTATATTAACAACCAAAGGAGGAATACGATTAAAACTAAACTCATGCAGTCGCCCCATTCTTACCAGCTTTTTAGATTTCATTACTCCAATATCAGCCTCTTTTACATCCCA
Source organism: Anaerosolibacter sp. (assembly GCF_029240175.1). Lineage (GTDB taxonomy): Bacteria > Bacillota > Clostridia > Peptostreptococcales > Thermotaleaceae > Anaerosolibacter. Next base: position 65,265 of record NZ_JARBTM010000009.1, on the reverse strand, counting down.
TATCTTTCCTATGATTTCAAATCCCAGTATCCTGACCGCCTGACGTACCTTGTCACTTAAGCCCGAAAATCCCCTGGTCATTGTTTTCATTGCGCCGTTATCAAAAACATTTACTAGTACAAACATAGCCCCTGATAATTTAAGAAGTTCATCTGCTATCCACTGGTAATCAATATCCGTAAATGTTGTTTCATGAAATTTTACCGTTGACTCATATAGAATATTTATCTTCTCTGCTCTGCTTTTCACTTCAGTAAAATCATGGAATACAACACAAAAATGATTCTGTTCGCTTTTATAAATATAAATCAAATACCATTTCTCTAGTACAGCCGAATAGTACTCGAATTTGATGTTTTCTTCCAGGAGATTAGCCTTGCTGCAAATATCAATAAAATCAAACCCTGTAATTTTACCATTGGGTGAGACTTGTGAAATCTTCTTTCCCAATATTTTCTCTAATTTCAATCCTATTAATTGTTCAAAGGACTTATTGGCTTCCAAAAACACATAATCTATATCATTTCCACTTTCGTTAAGCACACTTTCAAAATATACCAGTCCATCAGGCATATTTTCAATCATATGATCGTATTTACTTCTATTAACCTCTCCAATTATCATTGTCATGGCCTCCATATATATGTAATCATGAAGCTAATATCGAATTTTGTGAATTTTGTCGAAATATGATGTGTATATTATATCACGCCCAGGTGTATGTAAGAATACTAAAAATTAAGATGCTGTATCTTGTACAAGATACAGCATCTTAATTTTTAACTTTATTCCTATCCAACTCACATCATCATATCTTTATCGTCTAATAGCTTCTTGAATTAAACTGCCCATTTCCGTTGTTCCAACTACCTTAACCTCATTACCCATAATATCTATGGTTCGGTATCCCTTTTCAAGAACACTGGTAACAGCATCTTCTATAGCTTTTGCCTCAGCGTCTAGATCAAAGGTTATTCTAAGCATCATGGCAGCAGATAGAATGGTGGCAATAGGATTCGCCTTGTCTTGCCCTGCGATGTCCGGAGCAGAACCATGAATTGGTTCGTAGAGTCCAAAGCTCCCTTCTCCTAAACTGGCAGAGGGCAGCATACCGATTGAACCAGTAATCATACTGGCTTCATCCGAAAGAATATCGCCAAACATGTTGGTTGTAACAATGACATCAAACTGCTTAGGATTTCTCACCAGCTGCATGGCTGCGTTGTCTACATACATATGCTCTAGGGTCACTTCCGGATAGTCCTTGGCTACTTCTAGCATTACAGAGCGCCAAAGCCTAGAGCTCTCCAACACATTGGCTTTATCCACGCTGATGACCTTTCTATCCCTTTTTAATGCCATCTCAAATGCTAAACGCCCAATTCTTTCTACTTCTCCCACGCTATAGGCTTCCGTATCAAAGGCCTCTTCACCCATTTTTCCGTCTTTCCTACGGCCTCTTTCACCAAAATAAATGCCGCCGATAAGTTCTCTTACCACACAGATATCAATGCCGTCACCTACAATTTCAGGTTTAAGAGGACACGCATTTTTTAGGGCTTGATGCAGTACAGCCGGACGTAGATTGGCATATAATCCTAAAGCCTCCCTTAATCCCAGCAAAGCAGCCTCTGGTCTTAAATTGCCAGGCAGTGTATCCCATTTATTACCTCCAACTGCACCTAATAGCACTGCATCGCTCCTTTTACAAACCGCTAAGGAAACCTGGGGTAATGGATGCCCTGTAGCATCATAGGCACATCCTCCTACCAATACTTCTTCAAATTCAAACTGATGACCAAAGGTCTCCCCAACGGTATTCAATACCTTTACGGTCTCCCTAATTACCTCTGGGCCAATTCCATCTCCAGGGATTAATGCTATATTGTATTTCATTTTATTCCCTCCAACCATCTATTCTTGTAAGCTTTTTGTTATATATTTGACGAGCCCATCGGCAGCCATTATTTCTTGAATGAATTCTGGAAAGGGCTGAGATTGATAAGACTCACATTTTGTCATGTTGTGAATGACACCTTTGCTAAAGTCAATCTCTACCACATCACCTTTCTGAATTTTCTCTACTGCCTCTGGGCACTCAAGAATCGGTAAACCAATATTGATTGCATTTCGATAAAAAATCCTTGCGAAGGTAGTTGCGATTACACAGGATACACCCGCAGCCTTGATTGCAATAGGAGCATGTTCTCTGGAGGAACCACATCCAAAGTTTTTATCTGCAACAATGATATCTCCTGGTTCAACTTCATTGACAAATTCAGCATCAATATCTTCCATACAATGCTTTGCCAATTCAGCAGGATCCGATGTATTTAAGTACCTTGCAGGGATGATGACATCCGTATCTACATTACTTCCATATTTAAAAACTTTTCCATTGGCTTTCATAATAAACCTCCTTTTATGCTACGTCTTTGGGATTTGTGATTTTTCCTGTCAATGCAGAAGCCGCTGCCACTGCTGGGCTTGCTAAATACACCTCTGATTCTGGATGTCCCATCCTACCCACAAAGTTTCGATTTGTTGTAGCAATAGCTCTTTCTCCCTTTGCCAAAATTCCCATATGCCCCCCAAGACAAGGACCACAGGTAGGCGTACTTACCACAACGCCAGCTTTGATAAAGGTTTGTATTAAACCTTCTTCTATCGCTTGTAGATAAACCTTCTGGGTTACAGGGAAGACAATTACCCTCACGCCTTTTGCTACCTTTTTACCGTCTAGTATCTTCGCTGCAACTCGAAGATCCTCGATACGACCATTGGTACAAGAGCCAATAACCACCTGATCTATTTTTACCTCTCCTACTTCATCAATTTTCCGGGTATTGTCCGGAAGATGTGGAAATGCCACAGTTGGAGACAGCGTACTTAAATCTATCTCATAGACCTCATCATAAACAGCATCTTCATCTGCTACATACACTTTATATGATCTTTGAGCGTGTTCCTTTACATAAGATAAGGTAAGATCATCTACTGGGAAAATACCATTTTTACCCCCTGCTTCAATTGCCATGTTTGCCATAGAAAATCGATCATCCATAGATAGATGCTTTAATCCATCGCCTACAAATTCCATAGATTTATATAGGGCACCATCTACACCAATCATACCAATGATATGAAGAATGATATCTTTACCACTAACCCATTCAGCAGGTTTCCCTTTTAATACAAACTTAATTGCGCCAGGAACCTTAAACCAGCACTTCCCAGTAGCCATGCCTGCTGCCATATCCGTACTTCCAATTCCCGTGGAAAATGCGCCTAGTGCGCCATAGGTACAGGTATGAGAATCAGCTCCGATGGCTACATCCCCTGGAACAACTAATCCCTTCTCTGGAATTAAACCATGCTCTATTCCCATTTCACCGATTTCAAAATAATTCTCGATTTCCATATCGTATGCAAACTCACGAATACATTTACATTGTTCAGCTGACTTAATATCTTTATTCGGTGTAAAATGGTCAGGAACGATGGCCACTTTTTTCTTGTCAAATACTTCTTTGAGTCTCATTTTGGCAAATTCCTTCACCGCCACTGGGGTTGTAATATCATTACCCAAAACCAAATCTAAATCCACTTGGATCAGTTGCCCTACTTCTACTTTTTCCACACCTGCATGGGCAGCAAGAATTTTTTGTGTCATTGTCATTCCCATATTTATTCCTCCCAGCTCTCTATATTAAGGTTCATGCACCCTTTAATTGATTCGTTGTTCTACCAGGTATATATTTGCTTTTTTCTCAATTTCTTTTAATAGTTTATATTCAATAGAGTCCACCAAAGCAATCCAACTAGCTTCAATAATATCTGTAGATAACCCTACAGTGGTCCATACATCATGTCCATCGGTGGATTCAATCAAAACCCTCACCCTTGCTCCTGTAGCCTTCTTGGTATCTACAACCCTTACCTTATAATCCGAGAGATATACTTCTTTTAGCACAGGATAGAATTCCTCCAATGCTTTTCTTAATGCCTTATCTAAGGCATTAACAGGGCCATTTCCTTCAGCTACGGTAAGGGCATCCTTTCCCTCCACCGTCAATTTCACCACTGCAGTAGAGCTGTCTCCATCCTGGGAAGGTTGCTCTCCGATGATTTTATAATGTTTTAATTGGAAGAAGGGTTTATACTTTCCTAGGTGCTTTCTGATCATCAACTCAAAGGAACTTTCTGCCCCTTCGAATTGATAACCCTCATGCTCCATTTTCTTTAAACAATTCATAATTTCCTGAGTTTCTAAGGAATTTTTCTTTATATTGGGATTTATTTTCTGTATTTTTGATAGTATCGTCGTTTTTCCAGAAACCTCTGACATGAGGATTCTTCTCTCATTTCCTACCTTATCGGGATTTACATGTTCAAAGGAATGATTGGCCTTCATAACGCCATCTATATGCATACCACCCTTATGGGCAAAAGCGCTGTTTCCTATATATGGCTCCCTTTCGTTCAAGCTGATATTGGATACCTCCGCAACAAATCGTGCTGTAGGTGTTAGATTCATTAATTGATTCGATGGTATACACTGGTAACTTCGTTTCAATTGTAGATTTGCAATCACTGTACTTAAGTTTACATTCCCACATCTTTCTCCGAAACCAATATAAGTTCCCTGAACCTGAGTTGCTCCTGCCTTAACTGCCATAATGGTGTTGGCTACTGCCATCCCTCCATCGTTATGACAGTGAATTCCTATCTTTACAGGAAACTTTTCACACACAGTTTTTGTAATACTGTATACGTCATCTGGAAAAGCTCCACCGTTCGTTTCGCATAATACCAACCAATCTACTCCGCCTTTTACGGCTGCTTCTAGAGCCTTCAGGGCATACTGAGCATTTGCTTTATATCCGTCAAAGAAATGTTCTGCGTCAAAGATCACTTCTTTTCCTTTGCTTTTAAAATACGAGATGGTATCCATGATCATATTAAGATTTTCATCCAATGTGGTTTTGATAATTTCTGTTACATGAAAATCCCAGCTCTTACCAAATATTGCGATAACCTCTGAATTGGCCTCTAAAAGAGACTGTACATTGGCATCTTCCTCTACTGGAGTATCTGGTCTTCTTGTGCTGCCGAAGGCCGTCAGCTTCGCATTCACCAATTTCATTCCTCTAACTCTTTCAAAGAACTCTAAATCTTTAGGGTTTGATCCTGGATTTCCTGCTTCAATATAGCTTATTCCTAAGGCATCCAGAGCCTTAACTATTTTTAATTTGTCTTCTACTGAAAAGGAAATACCCTCAGCTTGAGCGCCATCCCTTAAAGTAGAATCAAATACCTCTATTTTTTCCTTGGTCATCTTACCACCTCCTGCTCCCTCAAAAGCGTTTTTTACATTCCTATCACTTACCAATTATTTTTTAAGCCAGCTCATCATTTCTCTTAATTCTCTACCCACTACTTCAATTTGATGATTTTGTTCCATCTTTCTTTTTGCATTAAACATTGGTCGATTTGCTTTATTTTCAAGAATCCAGTTCTTTGCGAAGGTGCCATCCTGCACCTCTTCAAGCACTTTTTTCATCTCTTTTTTTGTTTCTCCTGTCACGATTCTTTTTCCAACAGAATAATCTCCATACTCTGCAGTATCACTGATGGAGTAACGCATATAACTTAAACCGCCTTGGTTAATCATATCGACGATCAGCTTCATCTCATGTAAACATTCAAAGTATGCACTTTCTGGTTCATATCCTGCTTCCACCAATACTTCAAAGCCTGCCTTTATCAGTTCTGTAACACCACCACATAATACCGCCTGTTCACCAAACAAATCAGTTTCTGTTTCTTCCTTGAAGGTAGTTTCCAATACCCCTGCTCGAGATCCGCCAACCCCTGCGGCATAGGCTAAAGCAACCTGCTTTGTATCACCCGTTACATCTTGATGAACAGCTACCAAACAAGGTACGCCTTTGCCTTCCTGATACTGACTCCTTACTGTATGTCCCGGCCCCTTTGGTGCCACCATAAAAACATTTACATCTGATGGTGGAAGGATCTGACCATAGTGGATATTGAAGCCATGGGCAAAAACCAAATACTTGCCGGCAGTAAGATGAGGTTTAATACTCTCTTGGTATAAATCCACCTGCTTTTCATCATTGATTAGGATGACAATTACATCGGCAGCTTTCGCAGCATCTGCTGCAACTGCAACCTTTAACCCTGCCTCTTCAGCTAATTTCCATGATTTACTCCCTTCATATAAGCCAACCACCACATCAACACCAGATTCATGCAAGTTTAATGCATGGGCATGCCCCTGACTGCCATATCCAATTACAGCTACCTTCTTTCCATATAAGAATTCAATGTTACAGTCCTTTTCGTAATATAATTTTGCCATTTTCATTTTCCTCCTAATGATTTTATATTTTATTTAAAATAATTTAACCTGATTGACAAAATGGTTATCAGAAAGAATCCGGGATTTTGGGTATAAAAAATCCTCGCCACTGCATGATGCTATCTTTGCAGGGACGAGGTTATATTCCACGCGTTACCACCCTAATTGTTTCTATAAATAAGAAACCTCTCTTCTAGGTTCTATCAAACCCTCAGTCTGTAACGGAACTTCCCGTTTGCCTTTACTTACGTTTATGAAATGTCTTTCAAGGCAACTGCTCAGGAGCGATTTGTATCCTACCACAGTATCGGTTCGCAGCGACCACCGACTCTCTGAAACTGATTCTGTAAAACACCCTTCTCCCTCATCACATTTTTATGTGTTTTGGTTTTCGATTTATTGTTTTTAATATTACCATGGGAATCTTATAGTCGTCAACATAATTTTTTAAATTTTTTTTCTATTCCATCAATTCCTAGTGATATTCACCCATGTTAGATGCGGCCAAATCCCAGTTATTTAGCCATGATAGACTGTATAAAAATTCTTATTCACTTTTAAAATTTCCATAAGATTTTTTAAATTTTTCAGAATCCAAAGGCTTGGCGTACTGATAAACCCGTTAAATTTTTCTGTAATCTTTCTAGACCTTAGTGGGATCTGTATATTTTTCCATATATTTTTTTCAAAATGTATATTGACATCCTATGTATAAGTTGTTATAATTTTTAGAAATAACTGAATATTCAAAACGTGTTGAAGGAGAAGGATATTTTAGCAAACAGTTTCAGAGAGTCGGTGAATTGCTGGAAACCGGCACTGTTATAAAGTATGGATCACTCCCGAGCAGTATCTTCTAAATCTTAGGAAAGTAGTTGATACCGATTAGCCTCGATAACGGCTTAGGTTTGATTGAACTGAAAAAGATATTTCTTCCTATAGCATATAGGTGAAATAATTAAGGTGGTACCGTGAGCTACTACTCGCCCTTAAGATATCTTTTTAAGAGCGGGTATTTTTTATTGTCTAAGAAAATATAGTTTTTGATTAGTATCAACCTTAGTAAGAACAAGGAGTATAAGGATTTTGAAATATTTTACAATAAAAATTCAGGGGTGCAGGGGAAGTATTCCCATGCCGTAGTAAGAGGGGTGCTCAGGCTGCTTAGCAGCCGTCGAAGGGGAACTAGGTTCCCCTAGCGAAGGCATCGTTAGATGCATTTTTTATCTGATTTTACTTCAACCGATGAACACATAAAAGGAGGAGTTTGTATGTACAATGCAACAGCAGTAAACCTAATGACTTCAACAAAAGATAAGACCCTTGGTTCTATTTTAGGTAATAAAAAACAAATTCATATACCAAAGGATCATAATGAAAATGAGGAAAAGCGAAATTGCTCCATGAATTTCTGGGGCCAAGGAACTGAAAAGGATGACTTATCCTTCTTTGATCTAAGGATGGTTATGAATTACTAGTTATTCATGGATGTTCTGTCTCTTGGAATATTTAGCAAAGAATGTTGTTCTCATATCTGATATGAGAACAACATTTTAACTTATTTATTAGTAGATTCTAACCCCGTATATTTTTTGTCCCCTTGTTCCAACGACAACCATATTGTCGAACACGGCTGGAGAACCTTCTACATTCGCACCTAACTCAATGACATCTAATGTATGTCCTGTTAAACCATCTACTAGATGCATCTTTCCTGCAGAATCGCAGACAACAATATATCCTTCACCCTCTTCTGTATATACATCTACAGGAGAACTCCATGAATAGTTGGCTAATTCTAAGCGCCATACTTCTTCACCTGTGTTTTTATCTAGGGCAACAAGTAAACCTCTATTAAACCCGCCCCAACGTGCAAGATTATATATCACCATGTGGTTTAAAGAATTTTTTCCAACTACTGGTGTCGCTAGAGCCCCACCATTATTAGGTTTATCTCCCAGTTTAGAATCGCATGCATAAGCTTTCTCCCAACTCAATTGACCAGTGAGCGCATCGATTTTTCGGATATAGCTTATCCCTTTTGCACCTTGCTTATCTACTTCGCAGGCTGTATAGAGGTTAACTTGATCTTCTTTTTCCTCCTCAATCACTACAGTACTGTCCGTATCGTCAGTAATATCCCTGACCCAAATAGGCGTTAAGGTGTTTAGATCTATGCATTGTAACCACCCTCCATTATCTGCAAAATAGGCTAGGTTCTTATAAACGGCCACTGAGTTTTCTATTCCCTGATAATTATTTCCTGTTATGCGATATCTGTATTTCATAACTTCAGGGTCTATAGTGATTGTATTTGCTATTTTATCATAGTCTGTATTTAATTTTACAGTATAAAAAATGCCGTTTTCTCCTGCCAACAGCATGGTATCTGTTTTTTCATCTATTAGTGCCGTGGAATCAAAGGCTGCCCAACTTCTAAAAGCAAATGAATCAGACCCGTTGATAAAGAATAGCTTCTGTTGGTCTATCAAGCTATATATTCGATACCCCATTTCAACTCTTTTTCCTTGAACAGTATTAATCCCTTGACCTACGTATAACAGGGGTATTCCCCGAGGGTCAACAGTAAGACTACCCTTTACGGGACCAGGAATTTGAATCTTTTCACGGGTAGGGGTTCCATCCTCAAGATCGAGAAAATAGACCTTGCCATCTAACGCTGCATAGATTACCTCACGCAAATCTTCTTTAGCCTTTTTCTCTTCGATTATATTCATGGTGTTTTTCAATTCTTTAGACCACTCAACAATAGATGGTTGTCCATTCCATCCTACGCCTGTCCAGCTATCAATTCCTCCGATGGGAATCTGCCATTGAATTTCTAGTTTTCTTTCGTTAATCTCTGCAAAACCAAAACTGGCAGAATCTCGATAATGGTTTCCCCGAAAGCAAGTGACACCTTTTACTGTCGAATAATTATTTCCTGTATCCATGATGATTTTATCATTTCTTGTAAAATCAGCGATGATTTCTTTTCCTTTTGCCACATCATACTTTAGTTTCTCTAATATGGTTAGATCAATCTTCTCTAGGTTGATGCTTGCCTCTTGTTGGATGAGTTCCTCCATGATGTCTTTTTGAGTTTCCATGTCTACCCTTATGGGTTCATTCATTTCTATTGAACTATTCTCCCCAACGTTCTCCCTATCCGCTGCTGTATTCATTTCTTTTATTGGTAATTCACTTTGCTGTAATGCCACTTCATTTTCCTGCTGATCAGCCTGGGCTATAGTCAGCAGCGCAAAAATGAGCATTGCCATGACAGCCCACACGATCATTTTCCCCTCTTTGTTTTCCATAAATCTTTCCTCCATATTCTGTAAGTTTCTTATAAACTATATGAAGGAAATATTAAAAAATGCTATTATATTGAAAAACGGACTATGGCGTTTCCATAGTCCGTTTTATTGGCTTGCAAAAACTAATATTTTTATCCGTTTACTCAGTTACAACATCCTTCACATCTATAGCTGCTGCATGGTTTAAATTATAATTCATGTATTATAGAATAAATTCTCACAATTCAATATTTATCTAGAAGTATTGAGTCTTCCCATCATTATTTCATCCACATATTCTCCATTTCGTATAGCTGCTTTTTTCTTCAATCCTTCAATTTCAAAATTAAATTTCTTATATAAATTGATGGCTTTTTCATTGTCTGCAAAAACAGCTAACTCAACTCTTACAAGCATAAGCCAGTTGTCAGCAATATCAATGATTGCTTCCATTAATCTAGTTCCGACACCCATATTCTGAAAATCCTTATGCACCATAATTCCAATACTTGCAGAATGACGCAGTCTGGAATTTGGGAATATATTCAATCCAGCAGTTCCGATAATTTTTTCTTCTCCCGAGTCCTCTTTTGCAACTGCTACAAATTGATGTGCATCGTTATCCAAGCTTACAATAAAATCTTCATTTCTTTTAATTCTCTCAGAAGGAATACCTAGAATATTCTCAAAAACTCCAGGCATACGTCTAAGTTCGTTAACGCCTTTTCCATCACCAATACAAATCGGCCTAATATAGAATTCCATAATCATACCTCCAAACGAATTCACCATGTGTCATTTCAATCTCCTTCATTTACGCCTTATAAGGTTTTGGTCATGTATACCTAATACATGTTGACCAATTTTTCTACCGCCATAAAAGTAAATTCCCTATATAGAGCCAATATCCTTTGATATTCGTTCGATCATATTCGACATATTGTGGTATGATAAATCTATCCATAAAGAAGCTTTAATCACTGTTTAACTCCATTATAAAAGGGACTATTACAGTCCCTTTATTGGTTGTTATTTTACCGTCCATTTTACATGAACTGTTTTTGTATAGTTTACAAACCTAATTGTGCTTCATTTGATTTAAGAACTTCAATAAACGCATCAACGATAAGGGGATCAAATTGAATTCCCTTGCATCTTTCTAGTTCTACTATGGATTCATCTATGGTTTTGCTAGTATTATAGGGTCTATTTGAAGTCATTGCGTCAAAACTATCTGCAACAGTGAGCACTCTAGCTAAAAATGGTATATTCTCTCCTTTTAGATTATGGGGATACCCTGATCCATCATATCGTTCATGATGATATAAAATAAGAGGAATGATATTTTCTAGCGAATGCACTGATTTAATAATTTCAGTTCCGTTTGCAGGATGTTGTTTTATGGTATTCCATTCGCTGTCTGTTAACTTCATTCTCTTATTCAATACTTCCTTGGGTATTTCTATCTTCCCTATATCATGTAAATAAGCACCAAATTTCAAGGTCTTTTTATCTTGATCTGAGATTCCTAACTTATCTCCAAGCAGCTGGCAATACATAACTACTCTCATCGTATGACTATACGTATATCTATCCTTGGCATTAATAACACTGATTAGCGTTTTTATAGAACTGATCAAATCTATATGTTCATCTTCAATATCATTCTTTAATTCATCTAAGATAGAAACATAGGATTCTACTCTGTTTTTGCTCAAAAATTTAGCCCTATATAAAGCATCATCCGCACTATTTATTAATTCCTTTATACTTTGCGATTTCCCTGGAAAACAGGATACACCAACAGAAACCGTAAGCTTTCCATTGGGTAGACTTTCTTCTCCACTAAAATATTTATTTTGAACTGCTTCTCTGACCTTCTCTCCAATTAAAACAGCCTCTTCCTCATCGGTATCTGGCATTAAAATTGTAAACTCTTCTCCACCATATCTAGCAACAATGTCACATTCTCTCCCTTTAGCAAGAAGCAGTTCTCCAATTTCTTTTAACACTAGATCCCCAGCCGTATGTCCATATAGGTCGTTATAGTATTTAAAGTAATCTATATCTATAAGCATAAGTGAAATTGCTTTATTTGATTTCTTTGCCATATTAAAATTATACCTAATTGATTCATGAAAATATCTATGGTTATATAAGCCCGTTAACTCATCTTTATTTGCTAAGTTAATTAAATACTCTCTATAACCCTTTTCTAAATTTGCATAATACCCTATTAACCATGCGGTTAGGATAAACACTCCTACTAACACTAAGTCACTTTGAAAGTAATTGTTTACGATACCACTTGGTGATGCAAAATAATCTATAGTCAGTATAATTCCGGAACACAAGAAAGCTATAGATAAACCAAACATTTTTCCAAATTGAATTGTTGCAGTAATAATTGTAAATAAATAAATAAACTTATATTGGCTTTTGTGACTTCCTGTAATAAAAATCAAAAATAAAAAAATCCCTATATAAAAGGCTATTTCGACAATATCCTTTCGAGTAATTTTTTCATCAAATCTATCTCTAGCTACACTAAAAGACCATGCTTTATAAATCAATAGTAAAACTATTGAAAACAAAACTAACGTTATGGAATTAACCATATTGAATATATTAAGACTTTTTTCAATCCATATATCGCTATCAAAAAAGGCAATCCCACAAACTAATAGGGAAAGCAACTTTACTACTGAAACTACTTCATAAATATTTTTTCTTCTTTTATCTTCAGCATAATACATTCTAACACCTGTCTTCATTAGTATAAATGATGTAATAGGAGAACTTAACATAGCTCTCCTATTCTATTTGTCCTTTAATAACTTTGGTTCATTTGGCTGATACCAACCCCAATAACACGCAGATGCGGATGTAGTTGTAGCAAAGAAAGTTAGTAAAGAAGCACCCAATACAGTAAGCGTCATGAATACTTTATTTTTCATTTTTTCACCTCCTTTATTTTTTACTTAATAGATAAACTATTTAGCATTTTATCAAGATTCAATATTATAGAGCTCCCAAAGGATGTTAATGATACAGCCTGGGTAAGAAGTCCCCCGGATATCGCTGTAGCAGTACTTAGTGCTAAATAATTATGACTGCTTAAAAAAAACACATAGGAACACGCAGTTATCATAAGGCAAATATGGACAGTCTTTAGCGAGGCTTTCTTCAATCTAAGCCTAACTTCGGCCTTGACGATGGGCTTATTGGGCGTATCCATTGGACTAAATTTGATTATGCAATAATATGTAATCAAAAAGCAGACTAACGTGAATATACTGCTCAATCCTATTCCTGAATTAATTTCAGTCATATTCATCAATAGTGCTAGTCCCACAGACATTATGACTCCAATTGCAGCACATCTATTTGGAGACGTGGCATGAACACCACCAGCAGATTTTCTTAATATTGCACCAACCAATGAAATCGTAAACGCTTCAAGTAGAACACCAAACAATAACCCGAATATAATTACCAGACCCACTGACCATATGGTTTGAAATATGGAAAAAGCACCATATGCCAAAACCTCTTTATTATCTTCATCTAAATGTAAATAACCAGCAATGACTGCTGCAAGACTGCTGGATAATTTCTCAATCATATATATCTAGACCACCTTTGGTACTTCTTCATTTTTATTTCTTCTTATTCTATATAAAAAGAATACGATTAAGGCGAATAACAGTAAGGATGGCATTCCTGCTAATGTCTTTAATTTTATATTGTCTAGCATTGTCTCTATAGGAAATTTAAATAGATTTACAAGAACAAAAAAGTTTATAAAATCACAAATAGATAAAATAATGATGCTTAAAAGACCAGAAGATATGGCAGTGATAATATTTATATTGTTTAACCCAACAGCTGCTATAATATAGATAATTAAAGATATTATCGTATGCACACCAAAATTAATTGGGAGTAGTCGAATAAAAAATGGTGTGATCCCTAATATAATTCCAGTTAGAACAAGTTTATTTGTATCAAACTGTTTATTTGACAATACATACATCAAGAAGCAGAGCAAAAAACCTTCGGGTAACAGCCTAAAAAACAACTCAAACAATGACAATTTCAGCATTTCATCACCTTTTTTCTACAATATGTATATTCATTCGTTTTATAATTCGACATATCGGCACCAAAATCCTTTCCTCATTGTTAATTATGTATTATTTTTAACATGGTATATTCAATTTACAATTATATGAACAAAGTTCCCTATCGACAAATAGTTTTCAATTTCCGGAAATGAGGGGAAAAAGTTCAAGGAATTTGCCGACTACTTCTGGATCAAATTGAGTTCCAGAACATCTTACAATTTCTTTTAAGGCTTCATCATGAGAAACAGGCGCTTTATACACTCTTGCATTGGTCATCACATCGTAAACATCGACTACTGAAATAATTCTTGATAATAAAGGAATTTCATCACCTTTTAAGCCTTTAGGGTATCCTGTACCATCCCATCTTTCATGATGAAATAAAATATACTTAGAAATATGCGCTAGTTCTGGAGAAGTTTCTACAATTCTATAGCCAATCTCAGAATGTCTTTTCATCTTTTCCCATTCCTCTAAGGTTAATTTTCCTGGTTTTTGAAGAATAGAATCAGATATTGCCATTTTTCCTATATCATGAAGCAGCGCTAACAAACCAAGTTCATTAATTTTATCATTGTCAAGGTTCAAGCTTTTACCTAATGCTATGCTTAAGTCCTTCATACGCTGACAGTGGGTTTCTGTTTCGTGGCTACGCTCATACAATGACTTTTGTAAAGAATTAATAATATGACTTCTCGTACTCTTACTTTCAAGTAATTTATTCCTGTACATTCGTTCTTCTGCTTCTTTAATTAGTTCTGTCATCGATTCGTTTTTGTACTTTATAGCATATCCGAGAGATATACCTATTTGTATTGGGGTATCGGCTGATTCCTTTGATAGGCAATAAATTCTCTCACATATCTTATCTACAATATTTTTATCCGTATGTGGCAAGAGGATTGCGAATTCATCCCCTCCCCACCTACATATAATATCTTCTTTACGACAGGCCTTCTTAAGAATATCTGCAGTTTTGGCCAACAGTTTGTCACCTGTTAAATGACCAAAAACATCATTGGTTAGCTTTAAACCATTTACATCCCCAATAATAATGGCAAGCGGCAGTTGCCTATCTGTATCAAGGCGTTTCAACTCTTCTTCAAAAAAAGCTCTGTTATATAGGCCTGTTAACTTATCATGGTAGCTTAGATATCTTATTTTTGCTTCTGCTTCTTTTCTTGCTCTAATATCTGTATAAATCCCATGATAACCAATGATCCTTCCTTCAACAAAGGTAGGACCTCCCCGAACGCACACATCAATGAGTGTGTTGTCCTTATGTTTTCTTACTGTATCTACTTCCACTTTTTGGTTCTCAAAAGCTATGTTATTAATCATTTGACTTTCCATAATGTATTCTTCGCTTACAATCAATTCATCCACGGTTTTTCCAACGCATTCATCAATTGTATATCCAAACAGTTCTGTAAATGTATGATTAATATTTATAATTTTTCTGTTCATGTCAATATCTACAATAGCATCAGGCGAGTACTTAAAAAGAGACTCCAGAATTTTCTTCTGCTTTCTTATCTGATCTTCTGCTTCTTTTATGAATCTAACATCGGTATAAATAGCATAACCTCCAACGGTTTTGTTGTTTATGACAATGGGGACTCCTTTAACAAAAACTTTGATTGGATTTCCATGCTTATCATACCGTACAGTATCTCGAAATTGACAATCTCCTTTTTCTAAACCAGCAAAAGTAAGATAGCTCTCCATTTCATTGAAGGGATCAATGATATCATTAATGTACTTACCTTTAACCTCCTCAAAAGTATATCCAAATAATTTAACAAATTCTGTATTGATATCAATAATGCGTTCTTCCTCATCAAACTCCACAATGGCATCGATTGAATTATCAAATAGACATTCAAATGATTTTTTCTGGAGGAGCAAAGCATCTTGATAGTTTCTTTCTTTCGTAACGTCTCTATGGGTTCCAACCATTCTAAGTGCCCTTCCATCCAAAGCTCTTTTCGTTGCTTTACTTCTCTCATGAACCCACATATAACTGCCATCTTTTCTAAGAATTCTATATTCCGCTATATAAATAGGTGTTTCATTATTTACATGTTTATGAAGTTCATCAACTACCCATTCTCTATCCTCAGGATGAATCATATCCAACCACTGTTCATAGGAATTCGTAATATCCTTATCAGCAAATCCTCGCATGGTTTTGTACTGCTTTGACCGATAAATACTATTGGTTTCCAAATTCCAATCCCATACGCCATCTCCGCTGCCTTCCAACGCAAAGATCCATCGCTGCTCACTCTCTATTAAGGCAGCTTCCTTTTCCTTTATTTGATCATAATTATATCGCAATATTTCTTCATTAGCAGTTAACTGCTGTAGGGAGGCTTCCAGTTCCTCGTTTACTTCCTGAAGCATTTGCTCGCTTTCTTTAAGCTTTTGCTCTTTCATCTTTAAGGATGAAATATCGCTGATAAAACCTTCGATATAAAGCTCATTACCTTCCATATCCTTTTTGATGTGCATATTTAAGAGTGCATTTATAATACTACCGTCTTTACAATAGTACTGTACTTCATAATTCGCAAGCTTCCCATCTCTTCTCATTTGCGCCAAAATGTCTTGCCGATTATAGTCCCTTGTAAACAACTGGTTTTGAATATCATTGATGGAAAGTATAACTTCTTCCGGTGATGAATACTTTAATATGGTGGAAAAGGCTTTATTTGCATATAGAAATTTTCCATCGAAAGTACTATGAAAAATTCCTATTAGTGCATTATCAAATAGCTCCATATAGTTAGTAGTAACTTCGCTTGTCATCCCAAAAGCACCCCCTGCGCCTTATGTTAGATTCCTACTATATACATTTATATTTTCTCAATACGTTGAGCTTTTCTTAAGCGTTGATATGGAAATCAAGCTTAAATGATGATCATATTTACTAATCAAATTCCCTTTTTCTTTTAATAAATATTTCCCTTCATATTGACAATTTCCTTCATTTTTTACTGAAAATTTTTAATTTTTTAAAAATTTCCCCTGTATATTTAGTTATATTTTATATTGCTTTAACTGAATTTTAACATATCGATCGGTACATAATTATAGTAAAATATAAATACTTACTCTAATGAAGGGAGCAGCTGTTATATAGCTGATTATATTAATGATGGAGTTACATATCTTTCTTAAGACGCAAACAGAACCGGTAATTTATAGAGGGGACAGGATCGATGTATTAGATTTTGAAATGAACGGAATCAAATATAAGCAAATCAGATATTTCAGAAAAGGCTTCAGCAAAAGTGAACTGGTAGAAGACCAAGGTATAAGCAAGATTGTAAGAAAAGAATAAAGTAAAAGTTCATAGTTTAGTACTATACAGCCAATCTCAATATTCCTCCTCTTCTCATATTTTTCTGATATAATGAAATGACTATATCCAAAATCAAATTTAAATGCGAGGAAAATAAATTATGTCATTTTATAAATTAGGTATCCAGGGTGATCTAGTATACGCTCTCGAAAGTCAAAATATATTTATTCCGACACCGATCCAGTTATTAAGCATTCCACTGGCCTTGGCTGGAAAGGATTTAATTGCTGAAGCGCAAACTGGCACAGGCAAAACACTTGCTTTTCTGCTTCCAATGATCCAAAATATCGATGTTGAAAACAATCATATTCAAGGTCTTGTCATCACTCCAACCCGTGAACTTGCCATCCAAATAACCGATGTTGCTAGACAGTTTGTTGAAATAAGACCGCTTAAAATCCTTGCTGCTTATGGCGGTCAGGACGTCACAGCCCAGCTTCACAAACTCAGTGGCAACGTACAACTAGTCATCGGAACACCTGGACGAATCTTGGATCACTTGAGACGAGGCACGATTAACTTCAGTCAATTAAAAACACTGGTTGTCGACGAAGCCGATCAGATGTTCCATATCGGATTTAAGCGTGAAGTAGATGATATCCTAAGCCACCTGCCCAAGAACAGGCAAACCCTATGCTTTTCTGCCACAATAAGTCATACGGTGGACACGTTTTCAAAAGAATATCTAAATAACCCAAAGCAAGTAAAAGCCCCACAGAAACAAGTGACCCTCGAAAGCATCTCACAATTTGTAGTGGAAACATCCAATAGAAGAAAGTTTAATGATTTCGTCAAGATTTTAAAACAAAACTTTCCCAACAAGGCGATCATTTTCTGTCGGAGCAGGGTGGGTGCTCATACTCTTTATGAAGAAATGCTTGCTGCAGATTTTAATGTAGAAGAACTACATGGTGCCCTGACACAAGCAAAGCGTGAATTTGTCATGACGGCTTTCCGAAACAATGAAATCAAATTCTTAGTTGCAACGGATGTGGCCGCACGAGGACTTGATGTGGAAGGGGTTACTCATGTTTTTAACTATAATTTGCCCGATGAGCCGGAGAGTTACGTACATAGAATCGGTAGAACAGGCCGTGCAGGCCATAGTGGTGTTGTCTACACGCTCCTGACCGATAAAGATTCAAAGAGACTTGAGGCCATCGAAGCATTTATCGACATGAAAATCAAACGAATCCGTGTATCGGAAGATCCAGCCCCACCTGCACAACAATCAAAACCCGGTAACCCTTTAAAAAAGAGCAACCCTATACAAAACAACCAGAAAAGTAAGTCTTCAAGCAAACAAACTTCAGCACAGCAAAATGATCATAGATCCTCTTTACAAAAAAACAAGACAACTAAGAAATCCGGAAATCCGAAAATAAATTCATCAAATAAGTAACAGCCCTATGATACAGGGGGAAAACAAAAGCCAAGTCGTTATGCTAATTGACTTGGCTTTTACCATGGTTTGTATTACATTGAGCTCATATTCGTATAGAGCTTCTTTTTATTTTTCCTAGCAGTACCACTTTGGTGAGTTTTCTTCCCAGGTGTATTTTTTCTAACATCCTTACCTTTAGCTATACAGGAACTGTTTTTTATGGAACTTGAATTACTTATAGGATAGGGATGATCCCCGATTATGGGTATCTCTTTCGATATAGTGTTTTGAATATCCCTGAGGGATTCGCCTTCTTCCTCATCGCAAAAAGAAAGTGCCACACCCGCTGCTCCAGCCCTTCCAGTACGTCCTATTCTATGAACATAAGTTTCAGGCACATCCGGCAAATCAAAGTTTATTACATGAGACAATTCCTCTACATCAATACCCCTTGCAGCTATATCCGTTGCTACCAAAACTCTTATTTTCTTTTCTTTAAAGTTTTTAAGAGCAAGTTGTCTTGCATTTTGCGACTTATTCCCATGAATGGCTTGGGCCTCTATTCCCGCTCTAATCAGAACTCCGGTTATCTTATTTGCACCATGCTTTGTCCGAGAAAACACAAGAACGGATTCAATAGATTGATCCTTTAATAAGTGAATAAGCAAAGATTTCTTGTTTGTTTTTTCAACTAAATAGACTGCCTGCTTAATCGTATCAACAGTCGATGAAACGGGGGTCACTTCTACTTTTACAGGGTTTATGAGAACAGAATCAATTAATTGGGAAACATTCTGGGGCATCGTAGCAGAGAATAACATCGTCTGTCTAGTTTTAGGAAGCTTTGATATAATTCTTTTTACATCCTGTCCAAGACCCATATCCAGCATTCTGTCTGCCTCATCAAGAACAAAATACTTTATATGCTGTAGACTTATAAATTTCTGCTGCATTAAATCTAGAAGTCTACCAGGTGTTGCAATTAAAATATCTACGCCTGCTTTTAATGCATCTGTCTGAGATTTTTGTGAAACACCCCCAAAAATAACAGTACTTTTTAATCCCGTATATCTTCCATATACATTAAAACTTTCTCCAATTTGGATAGCTAACTCTCTCGTTGGCGCTAAAATTAATGCTTTAATCCTTCTCGAGGCCTTTTCGTCTATACTTTGATTATAAAGAAGCTGCAATATTGGTATAGAAAAAGCGGCTGTCTTACCAGTACCCGTCTGAGCACATCCCTCTAAGTCATTTCCTTGAAGTATAACTGGAATAGCCCTTTCCTGTATAAGCGTAGGTCTAACATAACCCTGAATTTCTAAAGCTTTCAAAATAGGTTCAATAATATTTAGATTTTTAAAAATCATTTTTCTCCTTTATAAAAGACTGCCAGATTTTATTCCCTATTTCCTAGGGATAAACTGACGATCCTATCTATTTTTTCTACGTGTTTTTATATGCGTCAAAACTTAATGATAAGCAACTAAAAACCCCTTAAATAGGCTACCTATTCAAGGGGTAAATGTTTACTAATTAAAGAACAGTAATATTTTCTGCTTGAGGTCCTTTAGGTCCTTGAACAACGTCATAAGACACTTTTTGACCTTCTTCAAGAGTTTTGAAACCGCCTGAATTTATTTGAGAAAAATGTGCAAATACATCTTTTCCATCTTCTCCTGTAATAAATCCAAATCCTTTGTCTGCATTAAACCATTTTACTGTACCATTCATATAATGTATACCTCCAAAATTTTATTCTTAAATTCATTGTAATAATCCACTAATAAAATCTCGATATGGCATACTTATACTAAGTACTAATTGAAATATATATTGGCTTCTCATTCATTACTATTCATTTAAGTTCTTATTAAGAATAACATAGTTTCTTACATATAGCAAACTATTTTTAAAATTTATTATTGTATAAGGCTATTCTCTGTTTCTTTTAAAAGAGATATATAACATTCCCGAGTTCTCCCTACGTTACACCTTTTCTCTCGCCCTAGAATAAAGCACAAAAAAATGGTATAATCAAAGCATCATACAATACAAAGGAAGATCTCAATGAAAAATAATTTTAATGACCTAGGTATCATAACCCCTATTTTAAGAGCCCTCGAAGAGATGGATTTTGAGAGCCCTACAGAGGTACAGAGAAAGGCTATCCCTCATATTCTGAATCAGAAAGATCTGATCGTTAAGTCTAAGACTGGTAGTGGTAAAACTGCTGTTTTCGGTATTAGCATGCTCCAAATGACTGATCCTGCAGGACCAGGACCCCAAGGACTCATTCTCACACCGACACGTGAACTGGCAGTCCAAGTAGGCAATGATCTCAAACAGATGTCGAAGTATCTTCATCACAAGATAACCTCTGTGTACGGACAACATAGTATAAATGCTGAAATACAGTCCCTAAATAAAGGGCCTTCTATTGTTACCGGAACACCTGGCAGAGTATACGACCACATTTGTCAAGGAAATCTAGTTACCAAACACATACGGTTTTTGGTATTAGATGAAGCAGACAGGATGTTGGATATGGGCTTTTTAGAACAAGTAGTGAGAATTATAAAAGCTCTCCCTAAAAACAGGGTTACTCTCCTTTTTTCTGCTACTATGCCCCCAGAGATACATAAAATATGCAATGAGTATATGAAGCAACCGGTAAACATAGAAATTGAATCTCCTACAAAAACAGTGGATAGCATTCATCAAGTATATTATCGTGTAAATGGAAATGAAAAGAATACTTGGTTGAATCGCCTGCTTCTGATTGAACAGCCTGATAGCTGTGTGATTTTCTGCAATACACGAATGGCTGTCGATAAAGTTCAGACCTACTTATCACGCAAAGGCTATGCTTGTCAGGCACTGCATGGAGATATCCCCCAGAGCCGACGGTCAAAAACCATACAGCAATTAAAACAGGGAGAATTTCATTTATTGGTGGCTACTGATGTTGCCGCCCGGGGCATTCACATCGATGATTTGTCCTTGGTAATCAACTATGATGTTCCCAATGAAAAGGACAACTATGTCCATAGGATCGGTCGTACCGGCAGAGCCGGAAAAAAAGGCTCTGCAATCACTTTGGTTACAGGTGAAGACATCATGTCCCTCTATGAAATAGAAGAACATATCAGTGCTATGATCACTGAAGCTGAACTGCCTCCTGAAGACGTCTATAAGGCACGCAAAGCCGAAGCCGAAAAATGGTTAGCAGCCAATTCTGTGAAGAGCATGCCCCATCGGACAGATTCGAAACCAAACCCAAAGGTTACTCAAGATAAGCATTCTCAGCCAAGACGATCTCAGCATCATAAAAAATATAATGATCAAGAGACCAGGGTAGATAATCATCATGCAACCCGTGAAGGGGTGCCAAAAAAACAGCAAAATTCAACGAAATCAGTGACCGATTCACAGACTACTAAATCCAAAGAAGTCAATGCAACCCATTCCCAACAAAACACCATGATCGGGAGCACTCAAGATTCTCCAACCAAAAAATCATTTTTTCAGCGTATTCTTCAGCGTATATTTGGCAAGTAATCTCTAGCATATTACGAGCAGGATTTCGCTTTCGTCTCAATTGAGCCTTTCCGTCACCTAACAAAAGCAACGAACACAAAAAGCCGCGAAAATGCGGCTTTTAAACTATCTAGAATTAAATTGGTGGAGGCGTGCGCAGTAGGTGAATACACAACTTCTCATAAAATTTATTGTACCTTGAGAACTTTATATTAATGCGCCAATTTATAAATTTCCCCTTTTCGCAATAGCTTTTTTAGTTATGGTCTCCAGATATGCCAAAGATGATTATTCTGACCTCTTGCAAAGACATCTAGTCTATTACCTCCCCAAGATACGGCTGCAGGCTCTGAGGTTAATTCCCCTCGAAGGGACTGCCAGCCACTCCACCTGGTTCCGTTCCAAGTTCTAAAGATCAACTGATTGTTTTGTCCACGGGCAAAAACTTCCAGTCGATTAGGTGCCGTTGATGCAACCGCCGGTCCTGAGCTTATCACTCCCCCACCTAAGTCTTCCCACTGACTCCAGCTTGAACCATTCCACCATTTATGCCATAGACTATTGTTTTGTCCTCGTCCAAATACGTCAATTCTATTTGGTCCCCATGATACTGCTGCAGGAGCCGAAGTCAGTACTCCACCTAAGTCTTCCCATTGACTCCAGTTTGAACCGTTCCACCACTTATGCCATAAAGCATTATTTCGACCTCTTCCAAATACATCCAAGCGATTTGCTTGCCAGGATGCTACAGCAGGAGATGAAGTTAGTACTCCACCTAAATCTTCCCATTCGCTCCAGCTTGAACCATTCCACCACTTATGCCACAAAGCATTGTTTTGACCTCTTCCAAACACATCAATTCGATTTGACCCCCAGGACACTGCTGCAGGAGATGAAGTTAGTACTCCACCTAAATCTTCCCATTCGCTCCAACTTGAACCGTTCCACCACTTATGCCATAAAGCATTATTTTGGCCTCTTCCAAATGCATCCAATCGGTTAGGCTGCCAGGATGCAACTGCAGGCCCTGATGTTAATACTCCACCAAGATCTTCCCATTGACTCCAGCCCGATGTCGGTCGCTCCTCTATATTTTCCAAGCTAAAGCGGATAATAGCTCTTATAATTTGGTTTATACGGTTGTTCAACACGCCATACCCTCTTAAAATTAAAAAAGTTATTACATTATCACGTTGATACGCATTAAAGATTGCATTTGTTCTCTGTTCAATGTTTCCGGTGTACCTATTTTCGTTCCTTAGCACATAGGTTACAATATTTCTAAAAATATTACGTGTTACAACTCTCTGAACGCCATACCTTTGAAGCTCAGTATAGTAGCTGTTGAGTTCTTGATTAATAAGTGCCATGATTCTATTGATATCCTGCGGCCTTTGGCGCATCATGCCGTCGTGGGCTAGTTCACCATTATCTTCTTCATATAGATTCTCTAGATAATTTGTCGCCATATTACTATAAAACGGACAAACATATCCTGGATTCATAGGATAGACATTAGGCTGACCATATATTGGAATTTGTAAATATGGCCAATTATTATAATATGGATTCATTTATCAACCACTCCTTTAAATAAAACTACTACATGATATGAAACTGCTCTATGGATGGTTAATAAAATACAAATCTAAAGTTAGTCAATTAGTATGGTTATTCTTGACTCACTTCGTTTATCATCAAAATTACATTTGTTTTCATTATGGTTCACCCCTCATAATACTAATTAAAGACAAAATTAAAACCACGATATTTCGGTCGCGGTTTTGAATGTGTAATCACTATGATTTTATTATTCTTTATCAGCAAGCTTGTTTTCTCCCATAAGAACATCCTTCTTAATAATATACATCATTTTATCTGGTTCTTCAAAAATCGGACTATGGGCAGAATTTTCAAAGGTGTAAAACCCTTTTACAGGTGCTTCTAATTGTTGTAAGTAAGCTTTTGTTAAGTCATGATTTACTGTTAAATCGTACGCACCACTGAAAAAATAGACCGGTATCTCAAGCTTTGTTAACCTGGTAGTTAAATCAGTGGCAAAAAGCTGGTCTGCTAATTTTGTCTTTTTTATAAATGTAAATTTTGATGTCCACAGATTAATTTTTTCTCTAAAAGTATATGCCTCGCATAACATGATAGGTAAAACTACATCCTTCTCAAGAGACTTCATGTTGCGCATTGTACCTACGCCAAACTCATGCATTGCCTGATCACGAACAAGGGATTTGAAAAACGGGATAACATATGAATCGTCTTCTAAAATTGGATATTGTCTTAACTTTTCAACCATTTTTGTATTTCCCGCTGCTTTATATTGCTCCATCAAATATTTATAGGCTATCTTTTCTGACTCTGTCTGCTTTGTAATCTGTGAGATACCAATATATGCTTGGTACAGTTCGGGTTCTTTAGCTGCAACCTGGATGGCAAAAAACGTTCCTCCGGAGTGTGCCGCCAGGTATATCCTATCCTGTTCAAACCGTTTGCGCAAATAATTCGTCACTTCAATTGTATCAGATGTAAGCTGTTCCATGGTCATACTGTCCAGTGAAACATCGGAGTTGTAAGAAAGACCTCCACCGCGCTCCTCCCAGTAACAAACCGTAAAATCATCCTCAAGCCCTGTAGGATATTTATCAAAAAGGAAATATTCAGAGAAGCATGGACCTCCATGCACGAAAAGCAAAACCGGATTTCTGCAGTTCTTTCCTCTGATAAACATTCCTTGCTTTACACCACCAATATTGACAAAACCTCTTTCAGATATGCTACCCTCCAGCTCCTTACCGTCTTTATCAAGGAAAGGTTGAAGTTTTCCAGGACTGTAGGCAAGAAATACACTTGCAAGGATTAATGAACTCACAAGTAAAACTGAAAGAATAATTATCATTGCTCTCCCCACCCATCTTACAAATTCTTTTCTAGAAAGTTGCCTGGCACCTTTATTTATTCCAGATAATATCTTCAATCTTCTCTCCCCATTCTTTACTATAATGAACATTCTTCATGGTAGCGATAGAAGCAAGGCCATGGACTGTAGCCCACATGGATATTATCCCATCTTCGATTTTTTCATAAGTCATTCCCATATTCCCCAATATCCGGATCGCATGGGTTTTAAAAAGCTGGTAAGGTGGGAAATTCTTTGTATCATCCCCCTCCAAATCAAGATTTACCTCCATGTAATGTTGGGAAAATATGAAAGTAAAATACTTGGGATTTTCTATAAAGAATAATACATACCGCTTGCCCATTTCAACGAGAAGCCTTGGATCGTTTTGATTCGAGCAGGAGAAAGCTGCTTTCTCCAAAACCTCCATAAATAACCCTATTACATGATCCCTCATAGCTCCCATCAAATCTTCCTTGCTTTTAAAATGAGCGTATGGAGCAGCTTGACTAACACCGCATAATGAAGCGACTTTTCTTAGAGAGAGTTGATTGATTCCCTCCTGATTTATGAGTTCAATACCGGCTTCTATTAGTGAGTTTCTTAAATTCCCATGGTGATATGACTTATTTGCCATTTGAAAACCTCCTCAATCTTTACACTGTTAATATTGTATCACTTAATCTTAACAGCGTAAAGATTATTTATCTTAAAAAAAATTTTGTACTTTAATAAGCTTCATTTAAGCAAATATAATCACAACCAATGTAACCGAATAATAATATATGGGTTGCAAATTTTTAGGAGGATGACATTGTCATCCCCCTAATTGGCTTTACATATTTGCTGAACTAATGAATCCCTTGGTAACATCAGGTCCAGTGTTTTTGGATTTGTTCTAAAGTTTGATTCTGGTAGCCGTGATGACCCTAAACCGTATGCAGTCTAGGCAGGACGAGCAGCTATATTAAGCTGCTAAAGCGTAATTAAAGCAAAGTCTACAGACTAACAATATCTATATATCTTTCTAATGCTTCTTGAACGTACTCCGCTACCATTTGTACAAACGCATTAGCATTCCCATTTAATTCATGATATGAAGTGAAGCAATCATAATATTTACGTCTATCCGCAAATTTTACATTGATAGCAGGGTAACCTTCTTTCATCAATTCCAAGTTTAGTAACAATCTTCCTGTACGCCCGTTTCCGTCAATGAATGGATGAATTGTTTCAAACTTCAGGTGAAATAACGCAGTGCTCTCAATGGGATGTAGATTTTTTTTCATTTCCTCATACTCTAAAACAAGCTGCTCCATTTGAATTGGTACTAAGTAAGGCTGAGGTGGTTCATGAACTGAGCCCATAATTCGAACAGGCACTCGTCTATACACTCCTTTATCCTGAGGCTTATCTATGAGTATGATACTATGAATATCCTTGATTAATTTCTCTGATAGAGGAGTTTTTTGTTTTACAAGTTCTTCTATATAGTAGTAAGCCTCTTTATGACCTATTACTTCCAAATGCTCTTTAAGTGGCTTTTCAGCAATAGTAATACCTTCTTTAATTATTAACGCAGTTTCTTGTAAAGTTAGGGTATTCCCTTCGATAGCATTAGAGTTGTAAGTAAAATCAATTAGAAATTCATCTCTTAACCGCTCAACTTCTCCCTGTGTAAGAGGGCGATAATTGTTTAATGTTGATAATAAAGTGTCTATTTTATCAAATATTTTCGTATTCATCAAATTCCCCTCGTTTCATTCACAATACACTATAATCTTGTTAAAACATTCAACTTCCTTTGTCCCTGATATTTTTGTATTAATATAAATGCTTTTTTATGATCTGTTTATTTTCTTATCTTCTATTCATATGCTTTTCAGATTCTCTTTCTACAAAGGCTTTTGCTGCCTCTAACGTAGCTTTATTGGAATCATTAAACTAAGCATATTTATTAAACTTTAAGAATGCATCAAACCTATTAGACTCTCTATCTTTCACCAAATGAAATCCTCTGGATACTCAATTCCTTTCAGCCGTATATCTCCCTGAGCACATCCATACTCTTTAGCTGCCTCTGCTACTACTTTATTGATTTCATTATGTTCTTTATCATGTGCAAATTCTGCAATCCTCTTTGCGATTGAAGACAGGTTTTTCAGCCGTTTTTCTTTGGTCATATTCATGTATTTTATGTTTAAGACATCGACATACTGCCCACAAATATTTTCAATGCTCAAGTAATCACTATTCATAATCTTCAGCCATCTTACAAAGGTTCCCTCTGTAAGTGTACCTTTTACGCATTTCACGAACTCGCCTTGAAAAGCTCTAATTGTAGCAATTTTATCATCCCAAATTACATTTTTATCAAGTGCTTCTCTATATATGTATTTCGTTTTGGCGAGATCCTTGATTCTTAGCTTTACAAGTTCATTTAGAGCGAGGATCACAAAAAACATCTCTGGGTATAGGCAATTGCATTTGTAATATACATTGCTCTTTGGAGTAATGAGTGCATGCCACTTCATTTTATCTTCTGTCATGTAATTGTTAATAAGCTCAATCTCCCGATCTCCTTGATAGGCATGTCTGACATCGAAGCATAACCCCATGACTCTAGTTGACATTTCAATATAGCCATGATGATTTTCGGAGTATTCATTAATAGTAATTGCATGAAATGCCTCAACTAAATTGTATAAGTCGTGAAAATCACCGCTAATAGTTACACCTGTAAGGTTTTCTGTGTTTTTAATTGAAATCATTGTCCCACTCCTATGTAATAAAAAAATATATATTAGACAAACCTTATTATATTCAACAAAATATTCTTCAACTTTTGTAAGACCAAATTGGAATTCTAATCGTATCGCTTTGTAAATGTCATATATTAACAAAGCTATTCTATCACATTATCAAGGTATCATCAAACCTTCATTAATCACATATCATCCTCGTACAGATACTGTTTAGGAATTTCCTCTTTTATCTCTATAATGTGTGGTTTCTTCGGAGGATGATCTTAAAAAAATATATATTTTCCTCATTTGGAAATAATAAGTTACATGCAAGTAATTTTTCAAAAGGAGCTAATGTAATGAATTTTTCAAAGAAAATAATTGTCTTATTAGCCGTCACAATTGGATTGGCTGGACTTGTACTTTATCAACGTAATATAATAAAGGATTTAAAGGAAATACAAAATATTTACGCAGAAAAAACAAATGATATGTTTTTATATCTTATTACAGATACTAACGCTACTATGGAAATCGCTCAGGTCTTTGAAAGTCTTGGAAACTCAAATTCTTCTGAGGAACTTTGGCAAGACTTAGAGTTAATTAAAAAAGCTGACAGGGATTTAAATAAGTGGGAACGTGAAATGATATATATTATTGCTAATGCCGATGAAAAAAACATTTCTCTAGATAGGAAAAAAAGTGTCAGTTATGACTATGTTTCTGCTACGTACATGATGACAGTTTCTACAGATAGGCAAATAGAGATTGCAAATAAAGTGTTCTCAAATAATCTTAGTAAAATTATTGTTACCTTATTATATTTTGTTGATCCACCGAGATTAACTCCAGAAACTAAATCTTTCTTTAAGCAAGCATCTAGTGAATTTGTAGCATTGAGCAAAGAGTTTGATACTCTTAAAGCACCAAATATGCCTATACACGAAAGGGACTCATCTAGAATAAAAAAAAGAACTCTTGATATAATAGAAAGCCATCTTGAACAAATAAACTCTATAGCTCAGATTTTATGGAAGACCTTAAGCCAAGAATGATTAATCCCAAATGAGAATATAAAATAATGCCATTTAAAGCCATATGCAAGCAGGATAGGTCCTCACTTATCTTACATGTAAATTACCAAAATATTAATTTAAAATTATGTATAAAAGCGAAATCTTAATTAATTTTTAAGTTTTATTGGAATTTTATTTACGTTCTTAACATTGTCCACTTCACCATTTCTGGTAGTTATAATTACCCCTATAAGAATCAATAGAGCTCCTGCAAGTGTTCTAATGCTATATGTTTCCGAGAAAACCATCATGCCCATCAAAATACTTGTTATTGGTTCAAAAGTGCTTAGTATAGATGTTTTTTGTGGTCCGATGGTCTTTAGTCCATATTGAAAAAATCCAACCGCTCCATACATTACCAGTATTGACAGCAGAAAACTTAAAATCCAGCCTTTCACAGTCATGGTATAGTCAAAATTACCCGTTGATGCTGCAAATATACCTGTTGGAATCGATGCAATGAAACATAAATAAAAAGCGAGTTTCAGGGAACTGATTTCCTTTAGTTTAGATTTATCAACAAAAATTATATAAAATGTGTAGGTTATACTTGATGCAAACGCAAGTACTACACCTTTAATATTTATGTGCTGTCCTTTTTCGTAAAAAAGCACCAATCCTATCATACACACAATGATACTGATAAGCTGACTTCTTGTGAGTTTGTCTTTAAATAATATGCTGCAGCCAAGTATTACAAAAACAGGATATCCAAAATGGAGCGTCGTTGCCATTCCAGATGGTATATATTCATAGGACATAAAAAGTAATAATACTGTTAGTCCATAGCCAAAGATTGAAATTACAAGAAGCTTCAATAACTCATCCCTCGTTAAACCCATATCTTCTTTTCTGATGTATTTAAGGTGAATGTATAAAAGTGGTAGTGCAAGGGTAAATCTGTAAAAAGAAGTGCTTATGCTATTGCCACCTTCCTCTAATATAGATTTTACAATTATTGGCATTAAACCAAAAACAACAGCAGAAATAAGCACTGCCAATACCCCTGCTTTTTTTGATGTTTTCATCATGAAAAATCTCCTTTCCTCATTCTACATCTATCCGAGGCAAGATTTAAGGCCTAAAAGCTCATCGCCGAATACTTTTGTATAAACAAGCAAACTTGAACGGTCTGGCTTACTTATAGACGCTTGCTTCGCTGGTAAATAAAGAAGAAAGTTTCATTCATCTAAAACTGTTTACTTTAGAACCAATGACTATAGATATTTATAAAACAAACAGTATCTTTTACATTCTTCTCTTATATGAAAATTCTCTAATCCATGATTATTTCCTCCTAGTTTCTTCAATCATTTTCTATATTGTTCATCTCTCTGAACTTATGATTGGTTGTCAACTGTATAATGAAATATACCTCCAAAATTAATCTTTACTTATTGCACACACCATATGACACAACATAAGTCTAGATTACTTTTGAGTTAAACCTAAAATTTCTCTAGCTTCATCTGGTGTTGCAATCTCACGCCCCATTTCTTTTGCAATGCGTGCTATTCGAGCTACTAATTGTGCATTTGACTCTGCTAATTGTCCTTTATGATAATAAATATTATCTTCAAAACCAGTTCTAACATGACCTCCCATGGCAATAGCATGAACAGCTAAAGGCAACTGGTATCTACCTATTCCTGCAACAGTCCAAATACTTCCTTTTGGTATGCTATTTACTAAAAATACTAAATCCTCAATATTTCCAGGCATAGCACCAGGAACACCAAGAACAAAATCAAAGTATAAAGGTTCTGCAACTAAGCCTTTTTTTACTAAACGTAAAACATTTTCAATCATTCCTCTTTCAAAAATTTCAAATTCAGGTTTTATGTTTCTTTTCTTCATTTCAACTGCAAAACTGTGTATATATTCCGGCGAGTTCATAAAGACACCATCTCCAAAATTACATGTACCTGCATCTAAAGTTGCTATTTCAGGATTTAATTTTAAAGGTTGCATTCTTTCTTCAAACGTATGCCAAATAGACCCACCTGTTGATGGTTCATATATAATGTTGCATTTTTCTGCAATTTTTTCAGCAATTATTCTGTTTGTTTCATAGTCTTGTGTAGGTTCACCATTTTCATCTCTTGCATGAACATGAACAATTGAAACCCCAGCTTTATAGCATTCATAAGCAGCATTAGCTATTTCATCGGGAGTTAAAGGTAAATTCGGTTGTTGTTTTCTGGTTACCTCTCCTCCAGTTAGCGCAGCAGTGATAATTAGTTTTTCCATTTCTAAACTCCCCTCAATCTTATTTTGTTATAATTAAGAATAAGTACAAAGGATTCCCTAGAATGAAAGAGGAGTAGGAATTTGTTAATCCCCACTCCGACTATCGGTCTATCTGATAAATGCAAGTGATAGCCATGGTATATAGGTGACTAAGGTCAGTCCAATTAATCCTACTATGAACAAGGGCACAATATGTACAAACATGCTTTCTATTTTTACCTTAGCAACAGCTGCACCTACAAACAAGTTGCAACCGTAAGGAGGAGTACACAAACCTATTGCTAGGTTTACAGCCATCACTACTCCAAAGTGTACAGGATCAATACCTAATGCTCGAACTGTAGGAATTAACATTGGGGCCATAACAATAATGGCTGGTACCGTATCTAGGAATAAACCTATAGCTAATAGTATTAAATTAACAAACAACAATACAATTAAAGGATTGGTCGATACATTTGTCAAAAATTCTGTAATCATCTGTGGAACTCTTTCATATGTCATAAACGTAGAAAACACTGTAGAATACCCCAATAAAAATGAGGTTATTCCATTTAATACTGCTGTATCCAAAAATACGTTTTTTAACCCTTCCCATGTTAAATCTTTATATACATATAAACTTATTATAATCGAGTATACAACAGATATACAGGCTGCTTCAGTAGGAGTAAAGACACCTGAATAAATACCACCTAAAATGATAACTGGAGATAATAACGCCCAAAAACCCTCTTTTATACTTTTAGCAATTTGTGAAAATCTATATTTCATTGCTTCGCCAATAGGTACTTTTTCATCTGCTTCATTACCTCTTTTTTGTTTCAAATCAACTCCTTTTATAGTACAGATTACAATGTTTGCGACTAGAAACAAAAGGCCTAATAGTATTCCGGGCAATACCCCTGCCAAGAATAATTGCGAAATTGATACACCCGTTGAAGCCCCATATAATACAAAGGATAAACTAGGAGGAATGATTGGTCCCACAATACCTCCAAAGCAAACTATCGTAGCTGCATAAGCCGGATCATAGCCCTTCCTTTTCATCTCTGGAATCATCATCCCACCAATTGCTGATGTTGTCGCCATTCCAGATCCTGATAAAGCACCAAAGAACATACATGCAATGATTGTTACACAACCAATGGCACCATTTACAAAGCTTATTAATGCAGATGCAAAATTAACAATTCTTCTGGCAATTCCACCTGTTGACATTATAAGACCCGCTAGCATAAAAAAAGGTATAGCCATTACAGTAAATGAAAATATTCCGCTATAGGAATACTGAGCGTTGATAGCCATGTTCAAGTCTGAATAAGCAACCATTGATAACATAGTAGCCCCACCTATTGCAAATCCAACAGGTACTCCTATCAACAACATCACAAACAATGCAATAAATAATGCAGGTACTGCCATTATAGCTCCCCTCCTTATGTAATTACTTCATTCTTAAGAATACATTTGACTGCCTCTAAAAAGAATGCAACTGCCCTGATGATAAAGATTCCGCATCCAAGGACAAGAGACAAATATCCCCATGCTGTACTGATTTTAATTCCTGCATAAGGTACATTCACTTGTATGTTGATCATTATAACTCCGTAATACAGTGTAATGCCACAAATAACAATTAAGATCAATTCTGTTATTGCTTCTGCTAATTTCTTTAACTTATATGGTAATTTATCAACCAGCAGTGTAATTTTTATATGTTCTTTTCTTCTGTGACCTATACTTATTCCCAGCCATGAAAGCCACACAAATAAAAATTTGCCTAGTTCTTCTGACCAAGATAATGAATTGTTGAAGACGTATCTCATAATGACTTGAAAAAAAATTATACCCACCATAGCCATAAACATAGCTATCAGGACAGTATCTTCAATTTTATTCAAAGCTGTAAAAACTCTATTTTTCATGTTATATCATTACCCCCAGTAAAAGAGTAATGCCCTGACCTCCTTTCATATTACCTTATAAATCATCTGACTTCTTTTAATGACTCATTAGCCAAGTGTATTTTTCTCCTGAACATCTAGGATTTTACATAATAAATATAAGAGGCAACTAATTGCCTCAATATATCTATATTAGTCTTTTCGTAATTGTTTTCATTAAGGGCGTGTATTCAACCATTTCTCCATCATTTCATCTCCAACAATTTTACGTTGATAGTCATATACTGGCTGGACAGCTTCTTCAAATGCCTTTATTTCATCATCAGTTAATTCATAAACCTCTGCACCTTCATTTTTAAATCGCTCTATGTAGCTTTGCTCTTTAGCAAATTCCTCTGCCCTTTGTTTCTTGGCAACTTCTTTAACGCCTGCTTCTAATACTTCTCTATCCTCTGGGTCTAAAGCTTCAATCCATTCTCTTGAACAGATAATTGGGAATGGCGAACTAGCATGATTTGTTAATGTTACATATGGGGCAATTTCATGTAGATTAAAATCATTAAATACACCTAAAGAGTGATCTAGTGCATTAATCTGTCCTTGAGACAATGAAGTCACAACTTCTCCCCAAGCCATAGGTGTTGGATTAGCTCCCATGGCCTCCCAAATTTCAATATTTAAGTCATTTTGTGCAATACGAACTTTCTGTCCTTTTAATTCATCCTTAGTTCTATAAATCTTATCTCTACTGATAACTTGTCTCATTCCGTTATAGTACATATCTATGCAATAGTACCCAGAATCTTTTAGAGTTTCATTGAACAACTCTAGCCCACCATTTTCAAAAGTACCCTTTTCCCAGGCTCCGAACGAAGGATATAAATAAGGTAAATCGATACAAGTTGAATTAGGACCTGATGCAGATGTAATTACTGATGATAAGTCAAACATCATTGTAACAGTTCCAATTTTAATACCTGATACTAAATCTGGTGTATCTCCCAATTGTCCATCCGAATAAACCTCTACTTTGAACCTACCAGGTGCTTCTTTTTCTAAATACTCTCCTAAAGCTTCACTCCATTTATGAGTCGATCTTTGTGACGAGTCAGTATGTCCAATTTTGATAACAATTGGTCCATCTTCTGATACAGTTGCTTTATTACTTGAGCAACCTGCGACAAAACCCATTACCAACACTAATGTTAATACAATAGCCAATACTTTCCCTTTTTTCATGTTTTTCAATCCTTTCTCATAATTTTTAACATCGATGATGTCATTATTCTATAAGAGCAATTATCATGCCAATTATTTAAAATCAATTAATAACCTTTAAACTTAGGGTAATGCTTATTTTAGGATAATCAATAGTAATATAAAAATAAAAAGCGTGAATTTTTCTTCACACTTTCATATTCAATACTGAAAATTTGTTCACACTTTTTCCAACCCTATCTTATACTGATTGATTTTATTCCATAACTGCCTCGTGCTTATTTCTAATTCATATGCTGTTTTTGCAACATTCCCGTTATTGTTCTTTAGAGCTTCTGATATAAAAATCTTTTCAAAATTAGAACGAGCCTTCTTTAATGTCTTTTCACAATTATTATTTATCAACTTTTTCTTATCAACGCAACCTATTGGCATTAATATTTCATTGACTGTAACAACACCATCTTTACTTAATGCAATCATTCTTTCAGTTATATTCTTGAGTTCTCTTATATTTCCCGGATAATCATATCCCAACAAAAAATCCATTACCTCGTCATCAACTTTCTTGATTTTTTTCTTTTGATCCTTTTGAATTTTTTTGATGAAAAAATTAATAAGTGCTGGCAAATCTTCTCTTCTTTTTCTCAGTGGTGGTATATACAACGTTAGTGTATTTATTCTGTAAAGCAAATCCTCTCTAAAATCTCCTTCAATTATTTGCTTTGAAAGATCTTTATTCGTCGCTGAAATAAATCTCACATCTAAATCAATTAACTTATTACTGCCTAGTCTTTCTATTTTCCTGCTTTCTATAGCTCTAAGTAATTTCCCTTGTGTTGCCATGGGCAAATCCCCAATTTCATCCAAGAATAAGGTCCCAAGGTTGGCTTGTTCAAACTTTCCGATTCTAGTATCAATGGCTCCTGTAAATGAACCTTTTTCATGGCCAAACAACTCCGATTCTATGACTCCTTCAGGAAAAACCTGGCAGTTAACAGGAACAAACGGTTCTTGCCTTCTTTTACTTAATCGGTGAATATAATTAGCAATGACTTCCTTACCTACTCCAGATTCTCCTAATAACAAAATGTTAATACCTGTATCGGCGGCTCTTTTACACATCTCCAGAAGCTTCAAATGTTCCTCATTCCAAGACTCAATGAATAATTCAGTTTCATTTTGATTCTTGAGTAGAAACAAACTCTTCCGCTCCAGTCTATATATTTTAGCTAACCGGTCAACTTTCATAACTAATTCATCCATGTCACCGCTCTTAACAAAATAGTCTATCGCACCATACTTTATTGAATCAACTGCACTTTCGATGCTGCCAAAAGCTGTCATAACAATTACATCAACATCATCATATTTTTCTTTTATCCTCTTTATCAGCTCAACACCATCCATAACAGGCATTTTCAAATCAGTAAGTACAAGATCTACTATATTGTTCTCAATATGCTCAAGAGCTTCATTCCCATTGGAGCAACTAGCTATATCATATCCAACATCTGAAAGTATTAAAGACAGAACCTTTTGATACTCAATTTCATCATCTACAATCAGTATTTTGTATCCTTTATTTTCAGCCATTTACATCACCCCTTTATTGGTAAAACTATATCAAACCCTGTGCCTTCTCCAAGATTACTTTCTACCGATATTCTTCCATCATTATTAGATATTTCCGTACTGATGATATAGAGACCCAAGCCTGTTCCATTTTCTTTGGTAGAATAAAAAGGATCGAATATGTTTTCAAGCTTTTCCTTTTCTATACCACAGCCGTTATCTATAACCTTTATATTTAAATAATCCTCTTCAATTTTGATCGCTACGTGAATTTTCTTTTCCTCCCTATCAACGCCTTCAAGCGAATCAATACTATTATTTATTAGATTAAGCAATACCATTTTTAGTACATCTTCATTTATCAAAACTTGCTTCAAATGGTTGCCTGTTACATTGCTGATAATTTTTATTCCATTTTGTTTAATATTCTTTTCTTCCAAATCCAATATCAAGCTCAATACGCTTTCAATATCCACTGATTTAATTTCATCATTCGAAAGCTTTGAAAATCTCAACAAATTTTCAATAAGCTTGTTAATTCTTGCTACTGAGTCATTTATAACCAATATAGCATGATCACAAATTTCATTAATACAATGCTTTTCAATAATATAACTGTAGCTTTTTATTAATCCTAATGGATTTCTTATTTCATGAGCAAGTCCAGCTGATAGCTGACCAACAGCTATCATTTTAGATTCCTGTCTAGCCCTCTTTTCATTAAAATACTTTTCTGTATAGTTTTCAATTATAATCATACTCTTATTGCTCGCAATTTTCTGACTGGTTACATAATAATATGCGTTTCCCACATTTAGTACTTTATTCATATTATCTTTGTCAACAAAAGGCTCTAATGCCTTAAAATAGTTGTAGTTAACTCCTATTAAATCTTCTCTAGGGATATTGGTTATGCCAGTGACTGCATCATTACATTCCACAATTATAGCATCGCTTTCTATAACCATAATACCACTTTGCATTGTATCAATAATAAGACGTAATTCCTCTTTACTTTCAGATAGTTCCCTGGTCTTGGTGTTAACTCTTTGCGTAATAACATAATTCCAGCTAGAGAAGATACCAATAATAAATATTATAGCGATTACTACTTTATAAGCTAACTCAATATGTCTTAAGTCAATACTATCCGTATTAAATTCACCAAGCCATTTATATTGAGTCTGGGCTATCAAGTTTTTTTTCTTTAATTCTAATATCCCCTTGTTCAATACATTAAGTAAATCGCTATTTTCTTTTTGGACAGCTAAACACACCTCTTTCTCATAAAGAGTCAGTTCTAAAAACCTGAAACTTGTCCCTCTGTTGGTCACATTAAGAAAATGTGCAGCTTCCATATCATCGCCTACAAATCCGACTACAATATCATTATTTATTAAAGCAAAACATTGATAGATATTGTCTACTTCAATGATTTCAACGTTACTTCTATGTTCAAAGTATTTGTTTATACGGCCATCTGCATTGTCTCTCTCCAATGCCACTAAAGCCATATCCTTTAAATCCTCGACATTTTCTATGTTTGAGTTGTTCTTAACTAGTATTTTCACCTTAACAACACATAAAGGCTCACTTATGCCAAACTCTATTTTACTCTCATCTGTATTTTCCATAACCATGACGTCCACTTCGTCACTTTTCATTGCATTGATTAGGTAGTCCTCTGATCCTACTTTTAAATGAATATTACTCCTTAATTCAATTTCCAACTGGGATAAATAGTCCACCATAATCCCAGTATTATAATTGTTAAATTCATTAATAAATGCCAATGGTGGATCATTATAAACCCCTACAAGGAGATGTTTTTCCTTTAGCAGCTCTTTTTCTTTTTCTGTTAATACAGTATTATATTTAAAATATTCACGCATCCCCATATTATATCTTATATTTAAGTCTAACTTCCTTATCCCGATGGAACCAATAATTAACAGTATAATTAGGATTATTATCTTTCCCTTTTTCATAAAACCTCCATTATTGGTTTAACCATAAGCTCTATATATGACTTGCTTGTATAGTTTATTTCCTAAATTATTATGGTAGTCAATTGATACTGTACTATTAATACAAGATTCTACACCTTCTTAAATTCACCTTTGTCTAAAAGCGTCTACTTTTGTCAGCATGAATAATATATTAGAAATTAATACAAATGTATAAGTCTGTTAGTGCTAGTGTTCTTAATGGAACAAAACTTCTAATACTTTTAAAAACATAATAAAAATGCTGCTCTCAATACCACAATGAGAACAGCATTTTTATCTTTGTTCTAAAACTAATAACCACCATAGTTATTCTTACAATATTGGTGGAGGCGAACCATACCGTTTCGTATGTACAACTCCAATAAATGAATACAGACATCATAAAAGTTGATATGCTTACGTTACTAATAATGAACTGGATGAATCTCTTACAAAAATATCTGGAAAATCCACTAAAGAATAAAACGTTATGGCATAGTCCCATATCTCTCGTTGTGGTACTAAACTAGTACTTTTGAATCAGCGAACCCCTTTATGTATGACTGTGTAAATAGTTTGAAATTTGCTCTAATTAGTTTTATAATTAGAGTGTCATAGTTGTATAATGTTGGAAATAAGGATCATATAATTTAACGAGGTGAGTCTAATGAGCGAAAACAAGGTCAGCGTGGTAACTTATACAAAAGATCAACATACTATTGTAAAAGATGGTGTAAACGCTATCAGCGAAATTTTGAATGGCACAAATACTTCAGATAAAAGAAGTTTATTACTATGCTTAGATAAATATTTAGACCCTTACTATGGATACAATTTACCATATTTTGATGATATAATCTTTCTTCTACAAAAACAGCTATTTTTAAACGATGATACCGAAGTTAAAGAAGATATTTTACAGTTACTATCCGATTACTCAAAGGGTTCATTGAGTTATTTGGCAGATAACATAGAAGAAATGGAACCTGAACTACTTGCTGATGCATTATATGCTTTAGCTAATACCTATAATTGTGGATATGTACCTATTTTTATCAGATATGAAAATCATCATAATCCTGCTGTGCGAAATGTCGCTCAAGAGGCTTTGCAAGAGTTATCAAAATCAAATATTAATCTGCATGAGTAATGGCCAAAGGTAACTCGCATTCTTCTTAGACTGTGAAACTATATGAATATTTACTGAGACTCCCACCGAAAATCTTATTATATCACCATCATTCTTACACATTACCATATAAACCTAGGGACGATTCATAATAGAAAATCCAAGAATCGTCCCTTTTCATATGATATACTCATATCAAAAATGTATATATCTTTACCTTCGTTTTTCAAAATACTTTTTTATGAATATAGATTTTCTTGAGGCACCTAATCAAATTAGTATTTATGCCATTTTGATTGTATTAAGGAGAATTGATAGATGCCTAGATGATATTAGTGCAGAGTATTATTACCTAGGAAACTTGACTTAACTGCTAACAATCAATTAATATCATAAATGGATGTGAAAATATTAAAAATATCCATATACGAATGCGAAATATCAAGTTTATTATAGATAGATTTGTCCATAACATGTAGGTATAATATCAGTCAAACAACAAAGCCTCTTTCAGTTCTTCACTAAGCCCTTTCGAAAGCTTCCTAAGATCATATATGATAATTGTCAAGTCTCCTATATATTCGTTTAACTTTGGCATTTCTGCTTTGTATACCTCGTTTACCTTATGTTGCCTGATTAGTTTCATAAAAGCATTTATATTACAAGGGGACGGTCCTTGCTTGCCCACTGATCAAACTTGAATATCACTACCTCTATTGCTTTTTAATATTTATATTTTGGTTATGATACGGTCTAGACCGTATCATAGCCCAAATACACTCACCCCAGCATATAGCCTTATTTTCCTTACTTCATATCAGTTAATAACTATGAAAACAAATATACAAATCCTCTTATATCTCTGCATTTCCAATGCTCCCATCAAAAAACCGCAGTCATTTATGGTACGGTTCATCTAGCATAATGCTAATTTAAAGTAATATAAAAACCACGACATTTCTGTCGTGGTTTTAAATGGTGGAGGCGAGGGGACACATCATTCCATCGTTTCCAATGGTGCTGACTATATCTTGAACTTCTTTTGAAGTCCTCTGGCGTATTATGAA
Source organism: Anaerosolibacter sp. (assembly GCF_029240175.1). Classification (GTDB taxonomy): domain Bacteria; phylum Bacillota; class Clostridia; order Peptostreptococcales; family Thermotaleaceae; genus Anaerosolibacter. Next base: position 25,298 of record NZ_JARBTM010000009.1, on the reverse strand, counting down.
AGTTTTAAGGTAAGGGGACACATCCCTCAAGGATGCATTCCTCTTCTGTCTAGGGAAATGTCCCCAAACATAACTTTCATCCTAGTACATCCCTGTGGGATGCCTATGAGTCGATACAGAGCTGTTGGATTACTCCACATACTCCTCGGCATTGCCGTCGTCTTTACGTTACGGTTTCACCGATCAAGCCAGATTTTCACTTGCAGCTCACGCCACAAGGCGACTCTTTTGAATCGAACCCCTGTCCGAAAGCACTTTGCCAACAGCTTCTCCGAGTGCAGTCATTGTTTTAAGATCTCGTCTCCAGCAGCGCCCAATGACAGGCTTTGCCATCAACCAGTCCCAATTGTTCCACCTTTAGGTCGAGACACCCCCTCGGTAGTTCCCTACTAGTCGACGCCCTGACCCTAAACCGTAGGCAGTCTAGGCAGGACGAGCAGCTATATTAAGCTGCTAAAACGTAATTATCGTTTGCGTTTATCTTTAATTCCCCAGTTTTTTAAGGCGGACCCCAAGGAAAAACCTCCACTCGCTACTCCTGACTCCACACCCCCGTCGAAACCTGTACGCCCCCATGATATATATGTCAAAGCAGATAAAACTGCCTTGCAATCATAGTAGATGAATAATTTCAACACGTTGAAGTCACTGCTTTAATATGACTTTTGTCTTTCTTTTAGCTCCTGCTGAATACGTCGGTTTGCTTCTTTCTTCGCGATATCATCTCGCTTGTCATAAAGCTTTTTCCCTTTTGCAACACCAATCTGTAGTTTAACAAGACCTCTTTGATTGATATATAGCTTTGTCGGTATCAAGGTATATCCCTGCTGGGTGATATAGCCTAGGAGTTTTGCTATTTCTTTTTTATGCATCAACAGTTTTCTCTTTCTGACAGGATCAACATTGAATATGTTTCCCTTTTCATAAGGACTGATGTGCATATTGTAGATGAAAATCTCTCCATTGTTAACTTCAGCATAGCTGTCTTTTAAATTGATTTTACCCATGCGGATTGATTTTACTTCTGTACCAGTCAGTACAATCCCTGCCTCATAGGTTTCCTCAATAAAATAATCATGATATGCTTTTTTATTATTGGCTATTGCTTTTCCTTCACCCATACGAACACCCACTTCAAAACGTAATCTCAATTAAGGTCTGATAAATATCTTACCACAGAATACCCATCCTGTCAAATGGCATATTCTTCATTGCTCTTTTCCATGACCAGTTCCTTTATACTATATAGTTTACCATACACAACAACTTTATCCCCATGCTGAAAGACAAATTTGCTGCTGGGGAAATGGACCATGTGGGAACCCCTATCCACATTCAATACTTGTATGTAGGTTTGCTTCAACCCCGATGCTTCTAAGGAGACACCGATCAGGCGATTCCTCTCTCCAATAACGAATTCTGCCACCCCATATTCATCATTGAGCTTTAAAACTTCCTCAACGGTTTTATATTTCTTGTTTCGTTTCATTTGCTTTTCAAGTCTCTTTTCAATAAATCGCTCTATTTTTAAGAGCAGCCATTTGTTCTTGGCAAGCCATAATATGATGAAAACCAATGCCAAGCTACCCATGGTAATATAAAGAACCTTTTCGCCCGAAGTAATCAGCGTAATAATATTGATGATTAAACCAATCATCGTCGCTGTACCCACATAACTGATCAGCATAAGGGCCTGGGCAATCCTCCGTCTTGAAGAATGCTGGGTGATCAGCTCTGATTCTCGGGTTGTAAAGCCTGTATTGGTGATGATGGAGATCACTTGAAATCGTGCTTTCTCCATATCCAGCCCCGTAAGCTTCAAAGCAATGGCCAAGACTTCTACGATCAGCAGCAGTATCATAATCAACAAAACACCATAGACAATACCCATGCACAATATCCTCCTTGTACTGGTTATAGTCTATATATACGCAAGATGAATTTATTTAAAACCTATAAAACGAACTTCTTCAATGCATTGGCTACGCCATCATGGTCATTGGAGTCTGTAACATATTTTGCACTGGCTTTCACGTGATCCTCCGCATTGCCCATGGCAACCCCTAGACCAGCAAACTGAAGCATACTAATATCATTTTCATTGTCTCCAAAGCAGATGACTTCCTCCGGCTTTACACCAAGGGATTTTGCCAAACGTTCAACGGCGACTCCTTTACTGACGCCCCTATTCATGATCTCCAGATTATTATGCCAGGATTTGCTGCATTCCAGGCTTGGAATCGTCTCAAGCTCTTCTCTCACCTGTTCGAGCAACTCCTTATTATCATCCATAATGACAAATTTATAGAACTCCTCATCACTGTTATTTACAACCTCATAAGGGTTCTCAACCACTCGGATATCAATTTGCTCTTCTTCCTTAAGGGTTTTATTCCATTCAGAGTATTTGATCGAGCTATACTCTAAACTTTCTGTATAAAAGATATCATTGGTATAGAAATGAAAATATAGGTTGTTCTTCTTACAGATATCTAAGATCTTTATACAGTCTTCTCGACTTATATGGTTTTCATAAATGGTTGTTCCATCGCTAAGATTTCGAACAATAGCCCCATTACAAGCAATGATCGGAGTGGTAATACCTAAGTATTTTGCATACACCCTGGCCGATGTAAATATTCTGCCAGTGGCCACAGCCACATGTACACCTTGTGTCATGAGCTCCTTCAGCACTCTCTCTGTTTCATCAGAGATTTTGCCTACACTATTTAAGAGTGTTCCATCCATATCACTGACAATCAATTTATAATCCATGTCAATTGCCTCCTTCAAGTTCCATGCGCAATCCATTCTTTCCATAAGGAAGGCACACGTCCGTGTGCCTTGCATCAACTAAACCAATACAAAATCTATTTCCTTTTGGGAAACATCTGCCTTTGTTACCCTTACCCTTACCTCATCACCGATTCTATAGGTTTTCTTCGTTCTTTCTCCCCTGAACAGATGTTGATCCGCATCATAAATGTAATAATCATCCACCAATGAACTGATCCTTACCAAACCTTCAATCGTATTCTCTAATTCGATAAACATACCAAAGGATGTTACACTGCTAATGATACCATCAAATTCCTCATTAATATGATAAGTCATATATTCGGTCTTCTTCAAATCATCGGTTTCTCTTTCCGCCTCTTCAGCTGTTCTTTCACGTTCTGAGGATTTTTCCGCAGCCTTGGCTACGATACCCTTGAGCTGTTCGATCCGCTTCTGATTTATTTTTCCTTGCAAACTTTCCTTTATGATTCGATGTATCTGTAAATCAGGATATCTTCGAATCGGAGAAGTAAAGTGGGAATAATACTGGGCTGCCAATCCAAAGTGCCCGCTGCATTCCGGAGAATACTTCGCCTGCTTTAATGATCTCAGCATGAGGGTATTGATAATTCTTTCTTCCTTCTGTCCTGCTACTTTCTTCAGAAGATCCTGTAAAGCTTTCGGATGTACCTCAGTGTTTACACCCTTTAGGTGGTATCCAAAATTATGAATAAACTTATTAAAAGCTTCGATCTTTTCCATATCAGGCTCTTCATGGATACGATAAACGAAGGGGATATTTGCCCAATAATAGTGTTCAGCCACTGTTTCATTACAAACTAGCATAAATTCTTCGATGATTCGGTTGGCAATTCTTCTTTCATATCTCTTGATATCAATAGGCTTGCCGCTTTCATCAAGGACAATCTTCGACTCATCGAAATCAAAATCGATATTTCCCCTATCATCTCTTCTCTTCCTGAGGATCTTACACAATTCTTCCATTGTCTTAAAATGATCCAGAAGATAGTCATATCTCTTTAATAATTCTTCATCCTGTTTTTCTAAAATATCCGATACATCTGTATAGGTCATTCGCTCGCAAGTCTTGATGACGCTCTCATAGACCTCATGCTCCACCACTTGCCCTTTATTATCAATTTCCATAGAGCAGGACAATGTGAGGCGGTCTACTCTAGGGTTGAGACTGCACATACCATTGGAGAGCTTCCTTGGCAGCATCGGAATCACTCTATCTACCAAGTAAACACTGGTAGCTCTCTTTAAAGCCTCTTTATCTAGTGGCTTCCCTTCCTTAACATAATAGGTTACATCGGCAATATGAACACCTAAAAGATAATTTCCGTTGGGTAATTTTTTCACAGAAACGGCATCATCTAAATCTTTTGCATCGGCACCATCAATGGTAACAATCTGTTCATTTCTCAAATCTCTTCTTCTTGCAATTTCCTCTTCTGGTATAGTTTCTGGGATTTCTTCTGCTTCATCCTCAACTTTTTTCGGGAACTCTTCAGGAAGCTTATATTTACGAATAATAGAGACGATATCTGTCCCCACATCATCCTTATGACCAATCACCTCAATGACCTTACCCTCTGGATTTCTTCTGGCTTCTGGCCAGCGGGTGATCTCACAAACAACTTTGTATCCGTCCTTTGCTCCATTGAATTCACTTTTTGGTATGTATATGTCCATGTTCAATCTGCGATCATCAGAAACCACGAAACCAAAGTTTTTACTGCTTTCAAAAGTTCCTACGATTTCCTTATTTGCTCTTTCAATAATACGAATGACTTCGCCTTCTGACTTCTTTCCATCATTGCTCCGTTTTACGACCCTGGCCACAATACGGTCATTATGCATAGCACCATTTAAATCATTGGCAGGTATAAAAACATCAGAATACCCTGGTAACTCTGAAAGTAAAAAACCAAAGCCTTTGGCATGCTGTTGAAGCTTACCTACCATCAGATTCATACGCTCTGGAGCTGCATATCTATTCTTCTTTGTTTTGATAATTTCTCCGCGCAGCTCCATATCCTCCAATACGGAATAGAATTCTGCGATATCCTCAGATCCTATTTCAAACTCATGGGCCAATTCCATATCCAACATTGGACTATAGGCCTTTTCCCGCATAAACTCTAATATCTTCTCTCGAATGCTCAATGTCATTCCTCCAATCTGTAAAATACCTAAAAATATCCAAATACTTATTTTTATTTTACCCCAATTCCAGCCAATTATTTCATGGATATCATTTTCACGAATATTTTCTCACATGTATTCCCTATTTCCCAGGGAATACAAAGTCTATCAAAACATTCATCTCTATTTTAAGAAAAAGAAATAATAAATTGATAGTACTATAGCTACATGTAACACACCTAGGGCAGGAACGCCAAATGTAAAGCTCTTATGCAGGGTTTTATGGCGAAACATCTTCATGCCTAGAAGCACACCCCATGCACCGCCCAAAAGTGAGGTTAAAAAGAAATTCCTCTCGCTTATTCTCCATCTATGCTTCTTGGCATAGTATTTATCAAGACCCATAATAACGAACCCATATATATTTACTAGGGCAAGGTATCCCATAAAGATTAGAAACTTTCTCTCATCGAAGCCAAAGACATCTATGATCATCTTCATCCAACATTCTCCATTTCTTTTTACAAAAAATAACATGTCAACTGCTATTATAGCATAGATGTCATGTTATGGAAACAAAATACAAAAGTCCTGCCTCGAAATCGAGACAGGACCTATTCATTTTACTAGAATAACATTCCACCAAACTTTAAGAACAATGGTGCAAATACTAATGCTACGATCGTCATCAGCTTGATCAAGATGTTAATAGAAGGACCAGATGTATCTTTGAATGGGTCTCCTACTGTATCTCCAACAACAGCAGCTTTATGTGCTTCGCTGCCTTTTCCGCCGTGGTGACCTTCTTCAACGTATTTCTTCGCGTTGTCCCAAGCACCACCTGCATTTGCCATCATGATTGCCAATAACACACCAGAAACAAGAGATCCTGCAAGTAATCCACCCAGTGCTTCAGGTCCAAGAATAAGTCCTGTAGCTAATGGTGCAGCTACTGCCATAATACCTGGTACAAGCATTTCTTTTAAAGCTGCACCTGTACTGATATCAACACACTTTGCATAATCAGGCTTAGCTTTACCTTCCATGATACCAGGGATTTCTCTAAATTGTCTTCTTACTTCTTCAATCATTTGGAATGCTGCTTTACCAACAGACTCCATTGTCATAGCTGAGAAAAGGAATGGCAGCATACCGCCAATCAATAAGCCTACAACAACCAATGGGTTAAGGATATCAATGGTTTCAAGCTTCACTACCTGTGAATAAGAAGCAAATAATGCAAGGGCTGTTAAAGCAGCTGATCCGATAGCAAAGCCCTTTCCAATAGCTGCTGTAGTATTACCTACTGCATCAAGTTTATCCGTAATTGCACGAACTGACTTAGGAAGTTCTGACATTTCTGCAATACCACCAGCATTATCGGCAATCGGTCCGTATGCATCTACTGCAACAGTGATTCCTGTCGTTGACAGCATACCAACCGCTGCTAATGCGATACCATATAATCCTGCGAATTTAAAAGCAACTAAGATGCCCACAGAAATAAGAATCAACGGCCATGCTGTTGAGTACATACCTACCGCTAGACCACTAATGATCGTTGTTGCGGGTCCTGTCTCAGATTGCTGTGCAATCTTCTTAACAGATTGATAATCTCCAGAAGTATAGAACTCTGTAATTTTACCAATGGCTGTACCTACAACTAGACCGGCAGTGATTGCCCAGAAGGCATTTAAATCGCCAAATAGCATTTTACTAAGGAAAAACGCACCTGCAATAACGATAGCACCTGCAGCATACGTACCTCTATGTAATGCATCGGCTGGATTTGTATTTTCGTCACCTCTTACAAACATTGTACCAATAATAGATGCGATAATTCCTACAGCAGCCAGCATTAATGGGAATACTGCACCATTTACTGGATCGATAGTTGGAATTACAACACCTAGAGTAATAGCTGAAATAATAGATCCTACATATGATTCAAATAAGTCCGCGCCCATTCCCGCAACGTCACCAACATTGTCACCAACGTTATCAGCAATTACTGCAGGGTTTCTAGGATCATCCTCTGGAATCCCCGCTTCTACCTTACCTACCAAGTCTGCGCCTACGTCAGCAGCTTTTGTATAGATACCACCGCCAACACGACCAAAAAGTGCTATAGAAGAAGCACCTAAACCAAAACCTGTAATGATTTCAGGTTTTCCAATAACTAAATATAACACGCCTACACCTAAGAGACCTAATCCAGCTACTGACATTCCCATAACCGCGCCTCCGTTAAAGGCTACGCTAAGGGCTTTGTTCATGCCGCCTTCTCTAGCTGCATTTGCAGTTCTAACATTGGCTTTTGTAGCAACCTGCATTCCGAAGAAACCTGCCAATGCTGAAAACAGAGCTCCCATTAGAAAACATGCTGCTGTTAACCAATCAATACCAAAACCTAATACGACGAAAAGCACTGCTGCAAAAATAACGAGTGTCTTGTATTCCCTTGTTAAGAATGCCATAGCACCCTCGTGAATATATGTAGAGATCTCTTTCATTCGCTCTGTCCCTACATCAACTTTGTTGATTTTAGTAGCAAGGGTATACGCAAATATCAAAGCGATCACCCCTACTACAGGCGCTAATAACGCATAATTCATCCTTGATGCCTCCTTTATTTTCCAAACCTGTTACAACAGACTCTGGTGTTTCATATTAGAAAATTCTGATCAGTATAATAGAATTGATGATAAAGACGATTGCACCAATTGTTGTAACTTTGCTTAATAATTCTTCATAACCTCTGCCTTTTTGCTTACCCCAAAGTTGCTCCGCTCCACCAGCAATCGCACCTGATAATCCTGCACTCTTTCCTGATTGAAGTAAAATACTTCCGATTAGAATAAGACTTGCTATTATTTGAACGATCATTAGTAAAATTCTCATTTTTCCACCTCCTCTGTCTAATTAACATACATATTTTAACATAGCTGATTTTTAAAATCAATAAATATTATCCCTTGTCTTTATTTATCCACTTTTCAATGAACATTAAAAAATTTTGGTAAAGATAAAAATAACAATAATATAAGGGTAGGCATCCTATCCTTATATTATTGTTTAAATTTTTACAGATTATACCTATTATCTCAAGTTATAGAAAGCACCCATGCCCGCATACTTAGAAGTATAATCAAGCATTTCCTCAATTCTTAACAACTGGTTGTATTTCGCTACACGGTCTGTTCTGGATGGAGCACCCGTCTTAATTTGACCTGCATTTACCGCTACTACTAGATCAGCAATGGTAGAGTCTTCTGTTTCTCCAGATCTGTGGGAGATTACCGCAGTATATCCAGCGCGTTTTGCCATTTCAATCGCATCCAGTGTTTCAGTAATCGTACCGATTTGGTTTAATTTGATAAGGATCGCATTGGCTGTCTTTGATTCAATACCTCTCTGCAATCTAGATGTATTTGTTACAAATAGATCATCCCCAACAATCTGAATCTTTTTACCTAATCTATCTGTAAGAAGCTTCCAACCTTCCCAATCGTCTTCATCTAAACCGTCCTCGATTGAGATAATTGGGAATTTGTTTACTAGATGCTCATAGAAATCAACCATTTGCTCAGAAGTCTTTACAACTCCTTCTCCAGCTAAATTATAATTGTTTTCATTCTTGTCAAACAGTTCTGTTGCAGCAACATCAAGGGCAAGCATTACATCTTTTCCTGGTGTATAGCCAGCCTTTTGAATGGCTTCAATGATTACTTCTAAAGCTTCTTCATTAGATGTTAAGTTTGGCGCAAAACCACCCTCGTCACCTACAGCTGTATTTAAACCTTTGCCTTGAAGCACTTTCTTTAAGCTATGGAAGATTTCTGCACCCATTCTTAGTCCTTCTCTGAAGCTTGAAGCACCTACAGGCATTACCATAAATTCTTGTATATCTACGTTGTTGTCAGCATGCTTACCACCATTTAAGATATTCATCATTGGTACTGGTAATGTTTTTCCATTCACACCGCCAAGATATTGGAACAATGGTAATCCAAGGGCGTCTGCGGCTGCTCTTGCCACAGCCATAGATACACCAAGAATCGCATTGGCACCTAACTTTCCTTTGTTTTCTGTTCCATCTAATTCAATCATTTCCATGTCGATGGCCACTTGATCTACTGCATCCATACCGATGATTTCTGGTGCGATAATTTCATTTACATTCTCAACTGCATTTAGTACCCCTTTGCCTAGATAACGATCTTTATCTCCATCTCTTAATTCAACGGCTTCAAATGCGCCAGTGGATGCCCCTGATGGTACCATTGCTCTGCCCATGGCACCGCCCTCTAGATAAACTTCAACCTCTACTGTAGGATTTCCCCTTGAATCTAATATCTCCCTTGCATATACATCTACAATTGTTGTTGGCATATGTATCTTCTCCTTTCAATTTAGAAGTTTACGATTTGAACAAATTCATCTGGAAGCAAGCTTGCGCCGCCTACCAAAGCACCATCAATATCTTCTTGGTTCATGATTTCCTCAGCATTAGAGCCTTTTACGCTGCCACCATACTGAATGCGAACTTCTGTATAGATTGTTTCCCCATAGAGTTCTTTTATGGTTTCTCTTATTTGGTAAATCACTTCATTGGCTTGTTCTGGCGTAGCAGTCTTCCCCGTACCGATCGCCCAAATAGGTTCGTAAGCGATAACAATTTTGTTCATATCCTCACCAGATATATTTTCTAAGCCATTTTGAATTTGACTCTTTACAATGGCTTCTGTTTTACCTGACTCTCTTTCCTCCAGGGTTTCACCTACACAGAAAATTGGGTTGATACCATGTTGCAAAGCAGCATGAATCTTTTTGTTGACGGTTTCATCGGTTTCTGCGAAATATTGTCTTCTCTCAGAATGCCCGATGATACAATAATCTATTCCAATATCCTTCAACATTAAAGGTGATATCTCACCCGTAAAAGCGCCTTGATTCTCCCAATGCATGTTTTGAGCGCCCAGCTTAATGTTTGATCCGGCTGCTGCTTCTTTTAATGACAGTAATAAGGTAAAAGGTGCACAGATTACCACTTCCACATCAGTTCCCTGTACTTTTTCCTTGATATCATTTACAAATTGTACCGCCTCATTTATGGTTTTATGCATTTTCCAATTGCCTGCAATGATTGGTATTCTCATGGGTTCACCTCCTATTTATCTTGGATTACTGCAATACCAGGAAGTTCAATACCCTCTAAGAATTCTAGAGAAGCACCGCCACCGGTAGATATGTGGGTCATTTGATCAGCAAATCCTAACTGTTCAACGGCTGCAGCACTGTCGCCGCCACCTATGATTGTGGTTCCTTTGCTTTCTGCAAGGGCTTTTGCAACTTCCTTCGTACCTACAGCAAAGGCTGGCATTTCAAAGACACCCATAGGTCCATTCCATATTACTGTTTGAGCACCTTTGATTTCTTCTGCAAAGATCTTTACCGTTTCCCCACCAATGTCTAATCCCATTTTATCATTAGGAATATTATCCGCATCTACTGTTTCGTGTTCTGCATCGGCTTTAAACTCTGCAGCTGCGACTACATCTACTGGTAACAGTAATTTTACACCCTTTGCTTCTGCTGCTTCCATTAACTCTTTTGCTAATTCAATCTTATCTAACTCTAGCAGTGATTTACCTACTTCATACCCCTTTGCTTTTAAGAAGGTAAAGGCCATACCTCCGCCTATGATCAAAGCATCTACTTTCTCTAATAAGTTTTTGATCACACCAATTTTATCAGATACCTTTGCACCGCCTAGAATCGCAACAAAAGGTCTTTCTGGGTTATGTAAGGCTTTTCCCATGATATCGATCTCTTTTTGAATTAAATAGCCGGACACGCATGGAAGATAGTCTGCGATGCCTGCCGTTGACGAATGGGCCCTATGGGCTGTACCGAAAGCATCATTTACAAATAATTCGCCTAGGCTGGCAAGCTCTTTTGAAAACTCAGGATTATTCTTCTCTTCTTCTTTTCTGAAGCGTACGTTTTCTAGGAGAAGAACTTCTCCATTCTGCATTCCTTCCGCAGCCTTTTTTGCAGTTTCACCAACCACTACGTCATCGGCTGCAAAAATAACTTCATTATTCAATAACTCAGCCAATCTTTTCGCTACTGGCTCAAGGCTGTATTTTTTGTTCGGTTCTCCCTTTGGTCTTCCCAAGTGGGACATGAGGATTACCTTAGCGCCTTTCTCCATTAAATACTTAATGGTAGGAAGTGCACCTCGTACCCGAATATCGTCTGTTATATTTTTGTTTTCATCCATCGGCACATTGAAATCACAACGAACCAATACTCTCTTACCCGTAACTTCAACATTTTCTATCGTCTTCTTATTTAGCATACCTACACCCCAATTCTTTAAAATAATGTATCCTACTTAATTATATGTAACATACTATTTCCTACTCGTCAATCGTTTCAGTGTTAGGATATGTTAAAATGAATACCAATTCGAGTGGAATTGGTATTCATTTTTCTTAAAGACCTTTTTGGATCATAAAATTGATCAAATCTACCACTCTGCTGGAATAACCCCACTCATTGTCATACCAGGAAACAATTTTTAACATATTGTCACCGATGACCATAGTAGATAATCCATCAATGATTGAGGATCTTGGATCTTGTCTGTAATCGATAGAAACCAATGGCTCGTCACTAAAGCCCATGATTCCTTTCAATTCACCTTCTGCTGCGTCTCTTAGTACTTTATTTACATCTTCAGCAGTTGTTGATTTTTCTAATTCAAATACAATATCTACTACAGATACTGTTGGCGTAGGTACTCTCATGGCAAAGCCATTTAACTTACCCTTTAATTGTGGTAATACCAAAGCTACTGCCTTTGCTGCTCCTGTTGTTGTTGGAATGATGGATTCTGCAGCTGCTCTCGCTCTTCTGAGGTCACTATGAGGTAAGTCTAAGATTCTTTGATCGTTTGTATAAGAGTGTACTGTTGTCATTAATCCTTTTTTAATACCATAATTCTCATCGATAATCTTCGCAAAAGGTGCCAAACAGTTTGTAGTACAAGATGCATTAGATACCACATGATGATTTTGCGGATCATACTTGTCTTCATTTACGCCCATAACGATGGTGATATCTTCATTTTTCGCAGGTGCAGAAATAATTACCTTCTTTGCTCCTGCTTCGATATGTTTAATTGCTTTTTCCTTTGCTGTGAATACACCAGTAGATTCAACAACAATATCTACACCAAGTTCACCCCATGGTAAATTTGCAGGATCTCTTTCCGCGAGAATTTTTACTTCTTTGCCATCTACAATCAATGCACCTTCTTTTGCTTCAACAGTTTTGCTAAATTTTCCAAAACAGCTGTCATACTTTAGCAGATGGGCAAGTGTCGCTGCATCTGTCAAGTCATTAATCGCTACAATTTCAAAGTCATTGTTGCCTTCAAAAGCAATCTTAAATGCATTTCTTCCAATTCTCCCAAAACCATTAATACCAACTTTTACTCCCATATGATAATTCCTCCTTAAAAATATATGTTTATTTTAGAATTTGTTGCGCAAGGTTTTCATCTACTACCATTACAAGATTCGGATTTAAGTTGCTGATTGAGACAAGGGCCTCAGCTTTGTCTGCACCAGCCGCAACACCAATAATATTTTCTAATTTCTTAAATTTGTCTAGCGTCATCCCAATCGTACTGACTTCCCGTACGGTCTCTCCATTTTTATTGAAATAGTATCCAAAGGCTTCTGAAACAGCACCTTTTTCTATCAGCTCTTGTACATCCTGAGGTGTTAATCCTCTACGGGCAGCCATTTTGTCGGCCCTTCCTATGCCAAAGACAAGGGTTTGAATTTTTTCAATATACTCTACCACTTCCTTGATCATTGGGTCTCCTGACAAGGTAGGTATAAGGTTTTTATCAATGTTATCCGGCATATAGAATAGCTTATAGGTCCCGCCTAGTTTATTTGCTATCTTTGCAGCGACCGTGTTAGATTGCTTATCCACATCTTTTCCAAGTCCGCCTCTGGCTGGTACGACAACCACATCATGGTTTTTTCCTTGATCTTTTGTCATCTCTTCTGCTAAGGCAGCCATAGTGCCTCCGCCTGTGATACCAATGATCATCTTTCCTTGCAGCATACTCTTTAAATAATTAGCAGCCGCCTTGCCAACTTCCTTTAATGCAATTTCTTCATCTTGCATCATCCCAGGAATAACAATGACTTTTTTGATTCTTAGCTTTTTCGCTACTTCCTCCTCCACATCGCGTAACCCCTTAAATCTATGGATGAAAAAGTTCAAACCTTCTAGGGTATTCTCTCCAATATCTGTGATCTTCATTCCCTCAGCATTAATTTCAATTAAACCCTTATCTCGTAACAATGATACTTCTCCGCGAATTACTCGCTCACCAATGTCTAAGATACTTGAAAGCTGCCTTCTCCCTATTGGCTGATAATAGTGAATCAGTCTGAGAATATTGTAGCGCTCAATAAGCGTCTCATGCAGATCTGGAATGATTTTTTTTTGCAATTCTATCATCATGTCTATATCAAATGTGCTGCTATGTACCTTTTTCATGCTATCCCCCCAATCGTTGTAGTTTTTAACTATAAAAAATGCATCTAACGATGCCTTCGCTAGGGGAACCTAGTTCCCCTTCGACGGCTGCTAAGCAGCCTGAGCACCCTTCTGACTACGGCATGGGAATACTTCCCCTGCACCCCTGATTTTTTATTGTAAGTATTTCAGAATCCTTATACTATTTGTTATTACTAAGGTTGATACGATCAGTATCTAAACTTTCTCAGACAATAAAAAAAGTGTTTGGTCATTTTTGTTCCCTATAGTCATTTTGAGTCCCAGATAGACCAAAAAAATATTCTCATCTACATTGTAATATATGGTATTTCCATTTGCAATAGGAAATTAAAAATTCCACCATCATTTTCACTTTTCAAAAAATGATGGTGGAATACATGTCTATTAAAAATATAAAATAACTAGCTAAAAACGTTTTCTCTTGGATGAAGCTTGTATATTCATTTCATCCCGGTACTTTGCTACGGTCCGCCTAGAGATGTTGATGCCTTTGTTTTGAAGTAAGTCTGCAATCAGCTGATCACTCAAGGGTTTCTTAGGATTTTCTTTATCTATCATTTCTTGGATCATACTTTTAATACTCTCCGATGCCAGTCCATCCCCTTCCTGATTGGAAACGCCGCTGCTAAAAAAGAACTTTAGCTCAAATACACCCCTGGGACTCTGCATATATTTACCGTTTACAGCTCTACTCACTGTGGATTCATGAACGCCAACCTCATCCGCAATCTGTTTCAGGGTTAAGGGCTTTAGCCACTTCTTTCCACCTTCAAAGAATTCTATTTGATAATCTACAATGGCCTTCACTACTTTGTATATGGTCTGTCTTCTTTGCTCAATACTCTTTACAAGCCACATAGCTGAGTTGAGCTTATCCGTAATAAACTTAGACGTTGAAGAATCTTTCTCTTCATGCATAAGCATACTCCGGTAAAACTGATTGATCAAAAGCCTAGGTGCAGAAGAATCATTCACGATCACGACATATTCTCCATCTACCTTCTCAACTGTAACATCTGGCGTAATATATTTCACATCATCATTTGAGCTGTATACTCTTCCAGGCTTTGGTTCTAGGGTTTTGATAAAATCGGCAATCTCTTGTGCCTCAGTGGTTGAAATGTTTAAGTCCTTTGCAATAATGGCAAGTCGATTATTGGCTATATCATCAAGATGGTGTGTCACCACCTCAAATATCCTTTCGTTTTCCACACCTAGCTGCTTCATCTGAATCAATAGACATTCTTTTAAGTCTCGGGCTGCAATCCCAAACGGATCAAAACTCTGAATGACCGCAAGCACATTCTCCACAGTTTCCTCTGACTCATGAAAAACCTCAGCAATTTCTCTCAACGGGGTTGTTAAATACCCATTTCGGTCAAGGCTTTCAATAATGAACTTCCCTATGCTATAATGCCTTTTCTTTAGTATCGAAAATTGAAGTTGAAACATCAGATGCTCTGTCAATGTAGTGTCACTAAAAACAAACTGTTCTATAGATACCTCTTCTTTGTCTTTATTATAATTTGATTGCTTATAGCTGATATCGTCGTATTCTCGGAAATATTCTTTCCAATCAATTTCTTCCTTCGAGGTATTTTTCGTCGTTTCAGCTTCTTGCGGGGATGCTATGTCGATGAGAGGATTTGTCAAAAGCTGTTCATCAATAAACTGAGATAGCTCTTGGGTGTTGAACTGCAGTATTTGTATAGCTTGCTTCAATTCAGGTGTCATCACTAGTTTCTGGATCTGCTCAATATTTAAATGAAATCCTATCTTCATCAAATCACCCACCTTTTCAAGACACATCGTCTTTTTCTTACTTAACTATCCACAGTCTTCTTTTCCATACTATTATACCATTAAACCGTTATTAAATAAAGCTTGTTCAAGGATTGTTTTCATATATAGATAAAGACAAGGCATTTGCCTTGTCTTATCTTTCTCCTTTTTCATAAGGCTGCCCAGCAGCCTTAGGGCCAACCGCTTTTCCTGAAAATATTACTAATGCGATAACGGTGAGTATATATGGAAATGCCCAGAAAAACTCTTGTGGCAGTTTATTTAAGAGCGGTATTTGGTATGCTACTACCCCCAATGCTTGAGAGAAACCAAAGAACAATCCTGCAAGCAGTACACCGATAGGATGCCATTTGCCAAATATTAAGGCAGCTAACGCAATAAATCCTGTTCCATGGATCGTAGCATAAGTGTATTGAATATCTTGCGTTAATACCATGATCGATCCGCCTAGTCCTGCCAGCATTCCAGATAGAATAACACCGATATATCTCATCCGATACACATTGATCCCCATGGAGTCCGCAGCCCCTGGATGTTCCCCAACAGCCCTAAGCCTTAGTCCAAAGGGAGTTTTATAGACAACGTACCATACGATGAACACGGTCAGGATAATTAAATATGATGTGAGATGGACTTTTCCAAAGAACAATTTACCAAGCACAGGAATTTGCGATAATACTGGTATATCCTGCTTCTTAATGCCATATAGGAACGCCACTGTTCTTTGTTGTTTAAAGATAATCTGTGCCAAATAAATAGTCATACCTCCGGCAAGAAGGTTGATTGCCGTACCACTGATTACCTGGTCAGCCCTAAGATTTATACTTACATAGGCGTGAATGATTGATAATAAGCCTCCCGCCATAATTCCGGTAAGAATCCCAATCCATGGGCTCATGGCCCCCATGGAAGCTTCAACCAAAACCGTCGTCGTGGCAGCTGTAAAGGCACCGATCATCATGAGGCCTTCAAGTCCTACGTTTACAACTCCTGAACGTTCACTGAAAAGTCCGCCTAGAGAGGCAGCAATTATGGGAGCAGCAGAAGCCAAGGTTAGGGGGAGTATAATACTGATAATCTGCATAAAGTCCATCTTATTTCCGCTCCTTTCCTAATCTCTGTAGCAATACTTTTATTCCATAGTTCATCGCTGCAAATAAAACGATAAAAGCCATGATGATTTCTGCAATCTCCTTTGGTACACTAGCCAATGCCATAGAACTTGAACCTGCCTTTAATGCCCCAAATAAGAAACCGGCAATCACGATCCCCAAACCGCTGTTACTTCCCAGCAGCGCTACCGCGATTCCATCCATTCCATATCCTTCAAATGCACCAATGACCCTGGCATAATTAAAAGTTCCAATAGAAATCATTGCACCCGCTAACCCAGCGAAAGCACCTGAAATCATCATAGAATAGACAATATTTCTATTTACACGCATACCTGCATATTGAGAGGCATCAGGATTAAAACCTACTGCACGTAATTCGTATCCAAAAGAAGTTTTTTCAATAATATACCAAAATACAACAGCCATAACTAGGGCGATAAATATACCTAAGTGGAGTCTAGAACGTCCAGTAATTCCTGATAGGAAAGCATTATTTAATGTGGCCGACATGTGTATATCTATGGTCCTTGTCATTGAGCTCCCCGGAAGTGCCTTTATGGCATAGTTTATCATATGGAGAGCGGTATAGTTCAACATGATGGTTACAACCACCTCATGAACCCTGTATCTAGCCTTTAAAAATCCAGGGATAAATGCCCAAAGAGCACCCGCCGCTGCCGCTGCGATTAACACGAGGGGAAGATGGATAATTCTTGGTGCTTCGATGAGAATCCCTACTGCTACAGCAGCAAAGGAACCCACGATCAATTGACCTTCTACACCTATATTAAACAATCCTGTTCTAAACCCAAAGCCAATAGCCAAACCCGTAAGGATTAAAGGTGTAGCTGTTACTATCCATTCTCCGAACTTCCTTGGATTTCCTAAAACCCCTTTGACTAGGGCTCTATACCCATCGGCGGGATTGATACCTGTGATCATCATAATGATTGCTCCAGCCAAAAATCCTAAAAGAACAGATATAAGGGGCACCAAAAATACATGGTTTTTTTCATTGGATAAGAACTTTATCATTATTGATCACCTTCCTTACCTGGGTCTTCAATTCCTGCCATCATAAGACCTAATTGATTCTCTGTAGCATCTTTTGCATCGACAATCCCTACAATCCGACCTTCAAAGATTACTGCAATTCGATCACTGACATTCATTACTTCATCCAATTCTAGCGAAACCAGTAGGACAGCTCTACCCTTGTCACGTTCTTCGATTAGCTTTCTATGGATAAATTCAATGGCACCCACATCCAATCCCCTAGTGGGTTGTCCAGCGATGAGCATTTCCGGACTTCGGTCTACTTCTCTGGCGATGATGGCCTTCTGTTGATTTCCACCTGACATCGCCCTGGTCTTCGTATGAATACCCTGCCCGCTTCTTACGTCAAATTCTTCGATAAGCTTCGTTGCTTTTTCATTGATGGCTGCCTCGTTTAAAATACCGTGTTTTGAGTAAGGGGCTTTGTAATATGTTTGCAATACCATATTTTCCGCCAGTTTAAAATCCAATATAAGTCCATGCTTATGTCGATCTTGGGGAATATGCCCAATCCCAAGCTCAGTTCGTTGTCTTATCGGCATTTTCTTTATATCTTTACCCAACAACTGAATGCTTCCTGACTCCGCTTCTTTTAAGCCAGAGATTGCTTCTAATAGCTCTGTTTGTCCATTTCCGTCAACACCGGCTATACCAAGAATTTCACCCCTTCTAATTTCCAGGTTCAATCCGTCCACAGCCTTTAAACCCCTTGAGTCTTTGACAACTAGATCACTAATCTTTAAAACAACATCTTTAGGGTCTGCCTGATCTTTGTTTACGGTAAAATTAACCTCTCTTCCCACCATCATAGATGCCATGGTATCGGCAGAGGTCGTCTTTACATCGACCGTATCGATGTACTTTCCTCTTCTGATAATGGTGCATTGATCGGCAGCTTCTTTGATCTCCTTTAATTTATGCGTAATCAGAATAATAGATTTTCCTTCTTCTACCAGCCTTTTCATGATATGCATAAGCTCGGTGATTTCTTGAGGCGTTAGGGCAGCTGTTGGCTCGTCAAATATTAAAATTTCAGCATTTCTATAAAGCATTTTCAATATTTCAACCCTTTGCTGCATCCCAACAGTAATATCTTCAATCTTTGACGAAGGATCTACCTCTAGCCCATACTCTTTTGACAGCTGTTCTATCTCTCTGGTAGCTTTTTCAATATCTATTCTTCCACCCTTAATAGGTTCTTGTCCCAATATAATATTTTCAGTAACCGTAAAGTTATGAACCAGCTTAAAATGCTGATGCACCATGCCTATACCAAGTTCGTTGGCGACATTAGGTTTGGAAATATTTACATTTTTGCCTCTGACCTTGATTTCACCCTTTTCCGGTTGATAGAGACCAAACAGCACGCTCATTAGGGTGGACTTTCCGGCACCGTTTTCCCCAAGCAGCGCATGAATTTCACCCTTTTTAACCCTTAAAGTTATATTATCATTTGCCACGATTCCTGGGAATTCTTTTCTAATATTGAGCATTTCGATAATATATTCCATAATTGCAACCCTCGTTTCTAACTCATATTTATCTCTATCTAAATCATACAATAAATTGCATCGGCTTTCCATATTGTTTCAGATTGTTAAAGATTTAAAAAAAGCCCATGTAGCATGGGCTTTTTTACACAGACTTCTAAATTGTTATCTGCTTTAAATCGATTATAGGCTAGCTTCGAAAGTTGTTAATTCTTCCATTGTTGTAGGAACCACAATCTCTCCGCCAACAATCTTGTCTTTGAAGCTGTTGATTTCAGTTACTACATCAGCAGCTAGGTTTGGGTTCTCAGCAGGGATACCAACGCCGTCTACTTTTAAATCTAGTGTAGTTGTTGTACCACCTGGGAATTGACCTTTTTCTTGTGCTTCCATCATGCTGTAAGCAGCAACGTCTACTCTCTTCATCATAGAAGTCAATACTACAGATTTTCCGTCTGCCATTTTACCATCTTCATATTGATCTTTATCAACACCAATTACCCATACTGCTTCACCATTTTCAACTCTGTTTTTCGCTTCGTTGATTACACCGTTTCCAGTTCCACCAGCAGCATGATAAATCACGTCAACACCTTGTGCATACATTGTAGATGCAATTTGCTGACCTGCGCCTGGATTACCGAAATCTCCAGCATATTGGTCTACTACCTGGATAGACTTATCTACAGCGTGCACTCCAGCAACAAAGCCTGCATGGAACTTTCTAATTAATGGGAAATCCATTCCACCCACGAATCCAACCTTCTTTGTTTTTGTTGCTTTTGCAGCCGCAACACCAACAAGGAATGAACCTTGTTCTTCAGCAAAAACCACTGAAGCAACGTTAGGTGAATCAATCACAGTATCAATGATTGCAAAGTTCGTGTCAGGGTACTGTGGAGCTACTTCTTTCATAGCATTTTCAAATAAGAAACCAGCAGCAATTACAAGATTGTAAGTTTCATCACCAAAAGCACTAAGATTTGGGATGTAGTCAGCTTCTTCGTTTGATTGAATATATTTATATTCTTGTCCTTCTGTCCAGCCTTTTTCATCAGCATACTTCTTGATACCTTCATAAGTTCCTTGGTTGAATGATCTGTCATCAATTCCACCGATATCCGTAACAAAACCAACTGTCATTTCTGTCTTTTCCTCTTCAGCTGGTGCTGTTGGCTGAGGTTGCTCAGGTGCTTTCTGTGCACAACCTGCCATTAGACCTACAAGCAGCATCATTACTACTAGTAAAGCAATACTTTTCTTAAACATGTACTCTTCCTCCTCATTTTTTGTCCATTTCTTTGTCTTTTCCCCTAGACAATATAGCTTATAAGATTTCTACAAGGACATACTAAAATCCTTTCTTTCCATGAAAAAAATTTATTTTTTGTTTAAATTTTCCTCATATTTCATACAAGCCTACTATATGTTTATCGTCTGGCATGCGAAAATATGTCATGTTATAATAAAAACTCCAGCATCGCTGGAGTTTCTATAATTAGCACACATCGCCTTCTTTTGCAACAAAACCTGCTTTTCCTAATACCTCTGAAGCTTGATGTATTCTCTCTTCATTTACAAGAACAATAGGTCCTGTACAGCCCATGCCGCTCTCCGCATAGATTCCTGCCTTCCAAAGAGCTTTTACAGCATCCTCCAAGTCCATGATATCTATGCCTGATATGGAGCCAGTTACTACCTCTTTTGCAGGTGCAGTTACTTCTTCATCATCAGCCTGTGCTTTTTTTGTATCCTTGGTTAATGATTTTAAGATTTCATCCAGCTTTGCTGCTTTTGCCTTCGCAAACTCAGTTTTTGCTACTTCAGGTAATTTACCCTGGGCCAATTTTGCAGCATATTTTATGGCATTGGCAACCACAGGTACACCAGAAGCCCTTGATAAGATTAAAATGGTACGATCGTAACCATCACCAATTCCTGGTCCATAGCCGTAGCCTAATGCCTCATAGCTTCCGCCAGTAGTATAGGATGAAAATACCTTCATCATGATATTTCCTGTCAATGTATCCTGTACCATGACATCTACACTGCCTGCTAATAAATCGTTACCTCTCATCACAGCGCCACCATCGGAACGAATAGACTCAGAAAAATTGATTTTGTATCCATTTGCGTTCAGTTCCTTTAATGCTCTTTCAACCTGACGGGCACCGTCTAGGTTTAATATTCCAACTGTTGGATCTGCAATCCCCATAGCCTTTGCGGTGATGATACCATAAAGGGCATTTTTTACCATGGCTTCAACCCTGTGAGCTGAAGCAGTCCCGGTTGTTGTTGCTAGGAACATTTCTCTACCCATGCCCGGTGTAATTACTTTTCCTACCGTAGAAACACCAATTGGGAAGTTATAGTGCATGGTTACACAAGCCTGAATATAGTTACTATCCAGTAATTCTTCCATTTTTTTATGCATTTCATCTTCTGAATTTACCTCAGCAATCTCCAAGGTCGTATTTACCTTAGGTCCAATGAGCACGATATCAAAGTTTTCGCCGCTCTTTGAAGCCAGTTCCGCCCCTTTTACAAGGTTTTCTACACCATGCTCGCTGCCAAGGGTAGTAAGTCCTACCTTTACACGGCTGCCGAATTGTCCAGTTTTTATGGCATCGGCAATGTCCATGAATGCTTTACCTATCATCTGTTTTACTGCATTATTTTCAGTCATCTCATCACCCCTATGCCTTTAGTAGATGTGACGCGAAGTCTCTCATAGCCTCTGCAATCATATTCTTCACGGCTTCTTCAGATATGCCGGCACCAGCTGTCTCTGTTTTTCCTGTATTTCTTTCCATTACGATGGAAACACCATCGAATAGGTTTGTCATACGTCCAAGGAATAAGCTTCCTTTTCCTACGATCATCGCTCTATTTATTGTACCAGTAGTTAAATCTTCCTTAGCAAATCCAAGATAAGGTACTCCTGATGGAATATGTCCTTGAGTCGGTGCCCAACCAGGCATACCATGTTTTTCACCAAATTCTGCCAATTGGCTTCGCTCTAGTTCATTTCTCTTAACGCCAAGAGCCGCAATCATTTTGTAGTTTGCTTCTGGTACATCTCCTGCGCCAGCTGGTTTTGTAATGTCAGGGTTTTGCATTTCTACAGAATATTTGTCAATATCTGTAATCTTTAAGCCTCCCTTATCCAATGGCATAGTTACAAGGGATGTAATGACTGCTTGCGGTGAAGAACCTGTTCCCACTGTATGTCTTCCCACTAGGTCCGTTCTTAAAATTGGGTTTATACCGTCATTTTTGCTTACCAATACGGCAAATCCACCAAGTACATCCTCTAAGATAGGCATACCCTTCTTTACGTGATCTTTACCATTCATCCCTAACTTCGCTGTAGCACCACCTGCAACAACCACAACATTTTCATAGGTTCCAGCTTGAACCAAAGATGCTGCTTGAATCAATGCATGGGTTGGTGCAGCACAGAAACCTCTTGTGTCAGAACCTGTAGCATTTACTGCTCCCGCTGCCTCGGCGATGGCTTTAGCAAAGTTGCCGCCGCCTCTTTGGTTCATATCTCCGCATGCCTCTTCAGAGCATTCGATTACATAATCGATTGCAGCAACATCGATATTGTTCTTATCCACCAAGTGTTTGAACGCTAGAAGTCCTGAAGCCTTTACTACTAGGTTTTCAAACAGTACATGGGCATTAAGATTTGGGTCAATATCATGGGCTCTTTTTACACAGCCAATCAATTTACCATCTTGATATAAACCTTCTGCATGCTGCTCTTTTACGTATTTTTCGATTTCTTCAAGTTCTTCGCCTTCTTTTAATTTTGCAGCATCTTCTTTAAATAAAGGATGGTTACTAATTTTACTCTTTACACTCGCTGTAAAATTTTTGTCTAACTTTACTAAATCAAAAGCATCTGAGATTTTTAATAAAGCAATAAATTCATCTTGAGGCATGATTTCCCCATATTTTCCGAATCGGTTTGCTTCTGCAACATCCTTATCATACCATGGCATTTCATACTGTCTTAAGTTCTCAGGTGTTATATTCCCAATATACACCTGGTTTGGCGCATAATTCACGGTCTTTTCATATGGTCTAATATGCTCTGGCAGCTTTTTCAAATATTCAGAATCAGGATTCGTTAATTTTTCAGTTGTTTGGGTCGTACCATTGTGGTAAATCATATCAGGGGTATGTACCAGTACATAACCAGTTCCCTTTACTACTGCATAACTCATACCTTTCACCTCCGTATTATTTAAAAATCATTTCCAACAAAGCTACTACAGATGTGCCCTCGCAGCTCGCAGCTACAGACTAGCAATCTAATTGTTTCAAGTCCCTTTTAATAAACGGATAACTTTTTAGTTCTCTTCCTTTTATTTTGTACATATGATTTCAATAAATGGGTGATGTAAGCACCACCCATTTATTCATTAGTCTAAGCAGCTGCCAGCTGCGGCAACAGCTGGCAAATTTATTAATTTTCGAATACTGTCTGGCCATCAACTTCAGTTGAAAGAGCTCTTAATGCTTTTTCAACAATTTTTCTTCTAAGCTTCTTCTCTTCCGCTGGCTCCAATGCTGGATTTCCAAGTGGGTGAGGAATCGCAATAGCAGGTACGATTCTGTTTGCTCCAACTGTTAATGAGATTGGAACAACTGTACAGATATGCACAACTGGAATGCCTGCTCTTTCAATTTCTTTTACCATCGTTGCACCGCAACGTGTACAGGTGCCTCAGGTTGATGTTAAGATAACTGCTGTTACACCATCAGCCAATAGCTCTTGTGCAAATTTAGCAGCAAATCCTTTTGAGTTTGCAACGGAAGTACCGTTACCAACAGTTGTGTAGAAGTATCTGTGTAATTCACCGATTACTCCTTCTTTTTCCATGTCTCTAAGAACATCCACAGGTAATACTCTATCTGCGTCTGCATTTGCATAAATTGGGTCATATCCACCGTGGGCTGTTTCATGCGTTGCCTCAGTTAAATCAGCGAAATCAGCGATGTCATACTTACCATACTTAGATGCAGATGAAGATTCGATGTGATTTGGGTTTCCTTTTGGTACAATACCACCAGAAGTTACTAGGGCAATTTTTGCCTTAGATATATCTTTAACAGCTGGATTTGGTGTTACATTGTCAAAGTCAGGCATTGGATATTCTGTTACGAATTCTTCGCCCTTTAGCTTCTTTAACATCATATCTACAGCTCTCTTAGAACCTCTTTCTTCCAAGAATACGTTCTTTCTAACACCTCTTGGAATATAGCCATCTACTGTAGGAGCACCAATTTCTTCTCCTTTAGCTAGCTTAAGAGCAAGTTTTGCTAATGCTGGTGCTGCAGTTCTCATGGCAGCAGCTGAATTTCCAGTTTCAATAATGTATAAATCCTTCTTATACATATCAGCACCTGGATTTTCAATATACATCGCAGTAGCTACTGGAATATTTAATTCCTCTTTTACAATCTTTGAAATGGAACCGCAAGCCACGCCATAACGACCTGCATTAAAAGCTGGTCCAGCGATGAAAAGATTTGGTTCATACTTTTTAACCATTTCAAGGATTTCTTGTTTTGCATCTTCAAGGTTCTCATTGTAGTAGGAATCACCGCAAATTACTGTAGCAACGATCTCAGCTTCTCCACCAAATGCTGCATTTAATGCCGCCCCTGGACCTACAACCCCTTCTCTCACTTCCGGCTTAATATCAGCCTTCTCCTCGCCACCTATACCAGCGAAGAATTGGTTTATATAATGAACAACTCTTATCTTGCTCATAGTTTCCCCCCTCTCTTATTTTTCGGGAAATTTTTTTGTGTTTATTAGAATTTACAGAATTGTTCTCTGATAGATGTCATTTCAGCGATGATGGAATCAACGTCTAGTACCATTTCCATCATACCGATTTGCTCATCATATACAGCTGGGTCAACAGCTTCTTTGAATTCTTGGTCTACCGCATGGTATACTCTGAGTCCTAACTGGACTCCTGCCAATGAACCTGCATATGTAGGGTCTCCATTTGTTACTGTTTCAGCAGCTAAGCCTGCAGCTTCTGCTTCAGCAGCACCAAGAAGAACGATAATGTTTTCAGCTCCGTACTTCTCTGTCATGGTTTTTACCCTATTTTGATTCTCCAGGTCCATTGCTCCTGCAGCCGTTCAGACAAAGCACTCAGTAGCAGAAAATACTACCTCAGCTCCTGTTCCTTTTAGGCATTCTTCCATTGCAGGACCTGGTATACCATCTCTGTCACCGATGATGATG
>NZ_JARBTM010000008.1 GCF_029240175.1 Anaerosolibacter sp. | reverse complement strand
CGAAATCAGAGATTTCGGTTCTCTGCTTATACCACTAAACTACATCCGCATGTTAATGTAACCATAGATTTGATACCTGTACGGTTAGTAGATTTACTCGTAACTAAGCGATTCACTCGAAATCAGAGATTTCGGTTCTCTGCTTATACCACTAAACTACATCCGCAAAAATAAAGGTTGAGGTTGAGTTTAAGGTTAAGCAACTTGGGTCTTCCTTTGAGGTTTTCCTCAGCCTTAACCTTAACCTGATTCTTCACTAAACTGGTGACCCATCCGCGGCTCGAACGCGGGACACCTTGATTAAAAGTCAAGTGCTCTACCTACTGAGCTAATGGGTCGTAATGGCTGGGGTAGCTGGACTCGAACCAACGAATGCCAGAGTCAAAGTCTGGTGCCTTACCGGCTTGGCTATACCCCAACAAATTGAAAGTGGGGTGGCTGATGGGATTCGAACCCACGCGTGCAGGAGCCACAATCCTGTGTCTTAACCGCTTGACTACAGCCACCGTAAAATGGTGAGCGCACAGGGATTCGAACCCCGGACACACGGCTTAGAAGGCCGTTGCTCTATCCAACTGAGCTATGCACCCGTAATAAATGGAGCGGACGAAGGGAATCGAACCCTCACGATCAGCTTGGAAGGCTGAAGTTCTACCACTAAACTACATCCGCATGTTAATGTAACCATAGATTTGATACCTGTACGGTTAGTAGATTTACTCATGACTAAGCGATTCACTCGAAATCTAAGATTTCGGTTCTCTGCTTATACCACTAAACTACATCCGCATGATGGTCGGGGTGGCAGGATTTGAACCCGCGGCCCTCTGGTCCCAAACCAGATGCGCTACCAAACTGCGCTACACCCCGAACTGACAAAGAATAGTATACTTCATATTTGGCCTTTCGTCAAAATTCATAACATCGATTTAACAGTGACTAGGGCTATCTAATCTCATTTTTCTTTATATATGTCGTTTTTTCGATTCATATCTATGTTATTTATCCTGTTTCCAGGTTTTACTATCCTATTATATACCATTCCAGCAGTCCTTATACAATACCAGCCTTTTTTCCGTAGATTTCATCCCTACAACTCCATAATATAACTGCGGATTTCCTGATCTTGGATCTCTACAACCCCATAGGAAGGCTTAGACCCACCCCTGGGCAGACATAGACTACCAGGATTAAGAATCATCACATTGCCAAAGGTTATACTAATGGGAATATGGGTATGACCATAAAGAGCTAAGTCACAACCTAATTCAAGGGCTCGATAATACAACCGATTCAAATCACTTTTCACACCATACTGATGCCCATGAATCATTAATATTCTATGTCCCTTTTCCTCGTACACCATTTCATCTTCCCCGGCAACATAACTATCGCAATTTCCTCGGACACCGATCAATGGAATGCCAATTTTTTCTTTCAGCTTTATGCCGTCATCATAATGATCCCCAAGGTGGATGATTAAATCTAAATCAGCCCTCTCCTTGATCACTGTTTCGGCTGCTTCTATGTCTCCATGGGTGTCGCTGATTACCCCTATCCTCACCCTAGATTCCTCCCAGTGCCCTTACAAATTCCCGCTTTAGTTTTTCTAAAGCCTTTGCTCTGTGGCTAATTTTGTTTTTAACCTCCGGACCTAATTCTGAAAAGGTTTTGTTGTACTGGGGTACGATGAAAAGAGGATCATAGCCAAACCCATGCTCACCCTTTTCTTCAAAGCCAATGATTCCTTCACATTCCCCTCTGACAACAATCTCTTTTCCATCGGGGAAAGCAACAGAAATCACAGAGACAAACCGAGCTGTTCTTTGTTCATAAGGAATATTTTCCAACATTTTCAATAGTTTCATATTATTTTTCTGGTCTGTAGCACCTTCTCCAGAAAACCTGGCTGAGTACACCCCGGGTTGATTCTCCAAGATATCTACCTCTAAGCCTGAATCATCTGCTATTGCGATTCTTCCTGTTTGCGTCATAACCTCTTTTGCTTTTTTCATTGAGTTTTCTTCGAAGGTTTCACCATCCTCAACGACCTCTACATGGGATAGTCCTACTTCATCCATCGATTGAATTATCAAAGGTAAATCCCTCAGGATCGCTTGGATCTCTTCAAGCTTATGTTTATTCTTAGATGCGATGACCATGTTCAACATTTGTGCTTCCCCCTATTTCTTCCTTCGTACCTATCAGACTTGCAATTTCACCCAAGGCTTGTTTCTGTATTTGAATGAGGGCTTCATTTCCTTTTTCACCCAACGCCAGAAGTGCCATTAGATCCTGACGACTAAAGGGTGCTTCTTCCCCAGTACCCTGGACTTCAATAAACTCCTTCATATCCGTCATCACAATGTTCATGTCTACCTTGGCATTGGAATCCTCTTCATAGCATAAATCTAACACAGGAATTTCATCAACAACCCCTACACTTACAGCTGCCACATAATTTCTAAGAGGCAGCTGTTGGATTGTTTTTTCCTCGTAGAGCTTATACAACGCCTTTGCTAGAGCTACAAAAGCCCCGGTAATAGACGCAGTTCTTGTCCCCCCATCGGCTTGGATAACATCACAATCTATCCAAATGGTTTTTTCTCCTAATGTCTCCAAGTCGACAACTGCACGTAATGCTCTTCCAATCAGCCGCTGGATTTCTTGGGTTCTGCCCTCAACCTTTCCTCTGCTAGACTCTCTAGGCTTTCTTGTTTGGGTGGACCTAGGCAGCATAGAATATTCTGCAGTTACCCAACCACTCCCTTTTCCTTTTAAAAACGGCGGAACCCTGTCTTCTATAGATGCTGTACAGATTACCTTGGTATTTCCCATTTCAATCAGTACAGATCCCTCTGCATATGCTAAATAATCCTTTGTAATTTTTACTGGCCGCAACTCATCAACTTTTCTTCCATCAAAGCGGTTCATATATATCGTCCTCTCTTTTGTACTTCCTAGGGAAGCAATTTTCATATACCATATTGTACCATACATATATCTAACTTCAAAATATTCTATATGATATAATCGATGCACTATCTTCCTTCTTCTTGTCCTATATCTTTGATTATTCTACCCTGTTTTGTCAGTATTCATGTAGAAATCCCAGTGATGACTCACTGGGATTTGATTTTAGTGTTGATTTGCAAAGGTAGGTACGGCCACGGGTTCTTCATCCTTAGCAGTGCCAATTTCTACCTCCTTGCCATTGGCAAGGATCTTTACTGCAGCCACGTCACGATATTGCTCCTTCAATGTAAGGGCTATGGATTTCAACACATGGTCTGCTGTTTCTTCACTATCTTTGATTTTTAAAATCTCTTCATTAAAGTTGACATAGGCGATCGCATTGTTCACATCTACACTGATTACCTTTGTTCCCTTAGGTATCTGGGTGTATAATCCCAATCCTTCAGGAGGCCCTTCAACCAATGCATCTAAAGCATCTATGACATTTACCCCTAGTTCATCATTCTTGGTAATGGCCTTGGTTACAGGTACAAAATATGTTTCCAGTCCATTGGTTGTTCCTTCATAATATACAACGACCTTATCTTTACTTGGCTCAACGCCAACATAGTTGATGTTATCCCGGGTAATCGGCTTGCTGACCTCCGTACCAAAAGGAAGCTTTTTCTGCACCTTGCCATCAATCAAAAACTGAACACGATCTATTGTCACAAACTCAGTCAATGTATAGACGACGGCCCTTACAAGAGATTCTTCTTCGTCTTTGCTGGCATAATTTAAAATGTCCGTAGAAAAATCTACCTTACATAATCCATTCTCAATATTCATCCCATGAATCTGAGTATTTGCTGGAATCACAGGTATCAATCCGATACTTTCCATATCTTGTCGATTGATTGGGTTATCCACCAAAGATGCCAATGTAGACTTTGCTATTCCTTCTGTCCAAGGAATTTTTCTCATGACAGGAATCAAGAAGCCTTTATCATCCTTATAGTACAAAACTGTATCTCGAAGCTGTACATCCCCTTGATCATCTGAGACGTTTTCAATGATCGTAGAAGCAGCCTGTTCATCGTCACCAAATAAGTTTTTAACCATGCGAATAGGGTTTGCACACCCGGCAAGGCTTATCATCATGCATAGTATTAAAAATAATGCAATAACCCGATTGCGTTTCATTGATTAACCCCCTAACTAATCTTCTTTAATAGAATTATATTAGTCAAGGGGTCATACTATGTCTAAAACAATAAATTTCCTTATTTTCTTTTCATACGCTGCATGTAGCCGCCACGAATATCCTTGGTATCCATAACTGTGATGAACGCTTCTTTGTCAAACTCTCCCATGATTTGAAAGAGCTTATTAAGCATCGTTCGCTTTAAAGCAATATGAAGGATTTGTTTCACCCCGTTTTTCCCATATCCTTGAATGACTGTAACACCAAATCCTTCACCCCGCAAAATCTCCACCAGTTGGCTCTCATCCTCTTTTGTGATTACCTGTACAGTGGCATCCCCAAGGGCCATTTTCTGTTCAATAAATATTCCTACAATCTGTCCTGAGCCAAAGCCTAAAGAATAGGCAATGAGGTTCCCTAGGTTATCCAGTTGTCCCATGATTTTCGTTAATACAGTAATATATATAAACACCTCTATACATCCCAGTGCTGCTGCTTGAAACTTTTTTCCTCTTACCATGAGCAACGTCCTAACCACGGAAATGGAAACATCTACAATCCTCGCTGAAAAAATCAGTAAATAGCCTAATATGAACGTCATTCTTTTTTTCCCTCCTTTTTTTACACAATACTATTTTAACATATCTACCCAAAAGTTGTAGGCATTATGAAGAAATCGTAAAGATTAGTATAAAATATCGAAAAAAGATGCGATTGTTGATCGCATCTTTTTTAATTATTTCAGCACTACCTCATCAAAATATCTTGTAATACCATTGAAGAGGGCATTGGCAATTCTCTGGCGATACTCCTCTGATCCAATCAATGATTCTTCCCATTCATTGGACAAGAATCCCAATTCTGTCAATACAGCAGGCATTTTTGTTTCTCGAATGACTACTAGATTTGGTCTTTCAACGATTTTTCTATCTGCAGCACCTAGTTCCTTTAAGCTTTCCTCCAGCATAATTTTTGCTAAAGTTTTGCTGTCTCGACTAGGATCAGGATTATACAGCATTTGTACCCCAGTCACATTAGGATCTGGGTGCCAGTTGAAATGATTACTCACGAAGAGATCAGCGCTCAAGTTATTCGCCATCCCTGCCCTTTCATAGAGACCGATATATGTATCGTCTGTTCTTGTCATAAATGTCATAAATCCTGCATCTTGAAGCAATCTTTCCAGTCTCTTAGAAACATCCAATGCAAGTTCTTTTTCTTTGAGTCCTAGTTTCACACCCGCTGCACCTGGATCCTTACCACCATGTCCTGGGTCCAATACAATAATCTTATTATTATATTTCGAATTGCTTAGGTTATAGTTCTCAAAGCCAATGATGATCTCATTTGATCTTTCTCCCTGATCTTGTACTGTATAACCCGTTCCTTGAGCTAATCTCAGCTTCACCTCATAATAACGGCTATCTGATTGACTGTCAATTTTTATGGATTCTACGATCTTATCAGAAATATTTAGATCTGTGTTATCCCAATCGGCTCTGCTTTTTTCTATACGTATATTTAACGCCTGATTGCTTTCATTGTAACTGATACTCGCTTCCCCTTGATTCAGAAGACTCATCTTTAACAACGATTTGCTGAAGGTTTCCTTTCGATAATCAAAGCCTTCCAGGGGCCTACCGCCTACATAAATCAGAATGTCTTTGTACTCATCCTCAATCAGCACATCATCAATACTTTGTCCTGGCTCTAAATCCAGTACCACCCGTACAATCTTGTCTTCTGCACTATAGTTTTGATCGGGCGTAAACACAGCGGTTCTTACCCTGGATACACTCCCCCTTGAGACAGGAATTTCAGTCTTAGAGGCTTTCAACTGGGCATTCAATACATCGATGACCACCCTGTTGCCTAAATCCATGACATTGTACTGGGGCGTGTCTTCTGTCCGAATCACTACCGCATCCAAACTATTGCGCTTTTCCACAACTATATCTTTCACCGTATTTAATGGATTAAATACGTCTATTATTAACTCATTGGCTGTCCCATCAAATCTAACATTAAAACCCTTCTTTTTATCCAGATCAACAACCAACCGCACAATATTTCGAGGTGCAGGTTCGAAAATAGATGCTCTAACAGCCGTTATGCCATTATCTCCAATGGACTTCCGCACAAGGCCATTACTCTCTACTGTAATCGTAGGATCTTGAACATTCAATATGGAGCTAGGTATGTCCACTACGATCCGATCTTGTCCACCAATTTTGCTGCCTTCCAGATACATTGAAGTATAGTTGACTTTTCCAGAAGTCTTGAAACGAATCTGAGAATTATTACTTCCTTTTTTTTCGTATGTAATCCCTGTAATCGATTGTTTTTCTAAGTCTACAGCAGCCGTTCTTGTTTCAGCAATCCAATTCACGCCCATTCCCAGCTGCTCTGAAACAAATCTCAAAGGAACCATGGTTCTGAAGTTCCCCTGATACCCTAAAAGCTTTGCTGGAACATTATCAGGAAGTGTTGTTTTGATGCCATTTACATAAGCCGTAGCACTATCAATTTTTAATACGATGGTTTTGTCACCAGTGGTGATGGTCGCCTCATATTTGTCTTGGTTCCACTGAATCTTCGCGCCTAGATTTTCCACTACGAAGGCAATGGGGACCAGTGTACGGTTTTTATAAAGCATCGTGGGTACATCTGTCAGTACATCTTCTCCGCCCATGAGCAGATTGGCTACATACACAGCTTGCTTTTTGTTGGTTGGTCCGTCTACAACTTCGATGGTGTCACTTTCAAATTTAGCACCAAAAGCTGTCGTCTGCATACCAATCAACATCGTGATTACCAGCAAAAACGATAACAGTTTTTTCATCTTTCGTCCCCCTATTTTATTTGCATGCCTCCTTTGTCGAAATGAACTTCGACATTCCGTTGATACACATTCGACATATATCTTTCGACGTAATCTGTATGTAGAAACCCCTTATTCTCCTTCGACAAAATCCTCGTCCTAATTCTATTTATATCACTTGTGTAAAACTTATGTCAACTTAGTTTGTCCTTTTGTAACGGAGATGTAATATGTGATGTATTGGATATATTTTTTCTCAAAGCATCGTGATTTGCAATAGGAATCCAGATGGATTTTTGTACAAAAAAAGAAGAGTCTATCTACTCTTCTTTTGGCGGGCGATTCGTGAATCGCCCCTACAACCTCAACCTCAACCTCAACCTCAACCTCAACCTCAACCTTAACCTTAACCTACACTACCTTATACAACTCATCGCTTTCCGGCGGCGAAATTTCTACCTTTTCTTCTCCATCTATTAAATATCTGCCTTCATTTGTAATTCTCCCTATAACAGTTCCTTGAATACCTTTCTCTTCCAGAGCCCTCAGCAGCTCACATCCCTTTTCCTCTGGTATGGTCATCAACATGCAGCCGCTGGAAATCAGCCTTAATGGATCTAGATGATAATACCCGCATATTTTTTCAGTTTCTACGGCTATAGGCACATGCTTTAAGTGAATTTCTATTCCTACGCCTGCTGCCTCGCATAATTCCCAGGCAGCCCCAAGCAATCCACCCTCGGTAATATCATGCATGCTGCTGGTCCCCAACGCGCCTCCTATAATCCCTTCAGGGACTACGCTGATCATATTCATCATGTACTTTGCACGTTCCACCATATCCGCCCCCATATATCCAGTCAACACCCCTGTGTTTTCATGGGCAATAATGGCTGTTCCCTCTAATCCGGCAGTTTTGGTCATCAAAACCAAATCCCCCACCTGAGCACCGCAAGTAGCAACAACTCTATTTTTTATTTGCCTGCCTATGGCTGTGGCTGATACAATGATCCGATTTACTGCTGAGGTAATTTCTGTGTGCCCTCCGATTATTTCTACATTTAGCTTTTTAGATTCTTCTCCGGCCTGTCTCATCACTTCTTCGATTTCATCAGCCGTAGTTCCCTCTGGGGCCATGATGGTTAACATTAAGCCCAAAGGCTCAACACCGTTGGATGCCACATCATTGCATGAAATGTGTACAGCCAACCTGCCTACTTCACTGGCTGTTCCTGTGATTGGATCTGTAGACAACACACAGGCATAATCACCAAAATCAACAACAGCGCAATCTTCACCTACGCCAGGTCGAACCAACACTTCTTCCCTTTGACAAGTTATATGTCGAAATACAATTTTTCGCAGCAAATCTGTATCTAATTTTCCTACCTTCATTATGCTTCTCACCTTTCCCTTGATGTTTCCTAGGTACATTATACCCTAAACTTTGGAACCTTTATAGATTTTAGTAAGTTTTCTGTTTTACATGCATATCTATAGTATAAAGTGAAACTTGATTCAGATGGAGTACTTGTGCATGATGGGTAAAAACTTCATCTGGATCATTGTTGAACCTATCCAGGGGCTGTACAACTCTCATTTCCCACTTATGGAAGTGGGAATCATAGAGTTGTTAGCCATCGGATAAATGAATTTTATTTAAGGTGGTGAAAAAATGATTTTTCAATCGGTTTTAGGTGGTTTTGATACGCCCACTATGGAAAGTATAGAAAAGCAATCTCTACTTTATTCCTTTACAAACGTTTTTTCTTTGGCCCTGTTGTCAGATATGGGCATCAGTGCAAACTTTTCTCAAGAAATCTATGATAAGCTTCATAAACTGCTGGCTACAGAAACTCTGGATTCTGAAGATGCGAATCATCATTCTTTAGAATTGGACTATACCCTTTTTCCGTTAAGAGCTGTATATAGCCGAAGTAATTTAGATTTCGCAGATATCCTTGGCACCCGTAATGAAGGAAAAAAAGATCTTCGTTGGAACAAGGAGCACTTCAAAAAGAATGTTTCACCTTTAACGCAAGCCCTTCTCATAAATAGCGAGCTTCAATTGTCTAAGTATTTATACTATCACAGCCTATCAGATGCTACGAACCCTCCAAGCAGCCACGAAAAATTCATTGGTATGCTCTTCCTTCATGGGGCCATGGAGCAAGGAGAGTTCTGCTATCAGTACTTACGGAACGGTCATGGTCTCTTTATAGAAAAAAAGGATAAATCGAAATATCAAGATCACATTCTTCTTAAGGTAAAGGACCATCCCATTCGCTGGTTAGATCAAATTTATATGCTGCATGCTTATGCTGGACTTTATGAGTTGTTGAATAACCATGAACACTATCCCAACTACCATGATCCAGAGCAAGCTGCCAATTTTAAGGAGTTAGCTTCACAAATCCTTCACGTATTGCTTCATCAACAAGATGTCCTATACGAACTTAAAACAAAAGATCTTACTTTAGCCATTCCTCTGCTTGTTGAAACAGCACACCATCTACAGCAGCAGGAAGAACTTGAACCTATGGTCACGAAACTCTGTGCTGAGCTGTGTGCTAGGGAAGTTATCAGTGGAAAATTATCTAGGGATCGTCAAGGTATTAAGATCAGTTCGTTAGCAACCCACGGTCGAAGCATCACAGCCCTCATCGAAGGCTATAAATTTACCCAATATGATTTCTTCCATGGTGAGGCCAAAAAAATATATCATTATCTCAATTCCAGATGGAATGGAGAAATCAATCTTTTTGGTCACAGCAAACGGAAAAAATTTAAGTATTCAGCCATAGATATAGCCTCCATGATCAATGGCCTTCACAGTCTTTTATCTGTAGAAGATCAACCGAGCAATATCGCCTTACTACAAAAACAACTTTGTTCCTTTTTTCATTCATCCATCAACATTTCAGGTATTCAGGTTAGTTCTCCCTTGGTTTCAGAGATTTCAAATATGCGAAGTATAGGAAATCTTGATCCCCTATCGCTAGATCTTCTAGTATATGAAAATAACAGCTGTGTTTTTACAAGAGAATTTAAGATTTATCCTAAAAAAGATAGAGTTTATCTCCAAAGGGATTCCTTTGAGCCACAACAAGCCCTTTATGCAGCGCTGACCCTGTATAATCTTTATTCAAAAAATCATTAACAGTGTAGCCTGCTTCTTAAATCAATAGGCAAAACTGCTAAAGGACGTCCATATGGGCGTCCTTTAGCAGTTACAGAATCTTCTTCTCCATTCTTCCACTTCCAACATCTGATGGTCCGATAGAATATACTTGATTTCTATATCCTTTGGATCAATGGCATGCTGAATCAAAACTTCAGCGTCATATCCTTTCTTCCGGTCATAACGCCGCTCTTGGTTTTCAAGAAAACTTAGAGAAGTATCCCAATAGGCTACCAGTAAACTTCTACCTTCTGTTGCTAAGTAATTTCTGCACTGATGAAATCCTTCTATTTCCTGGAGTATAAAAGGCTCATAGATTGCATTCGCACAGTTTTCATTGGCAATCCAGCATTTGTTGGGATCAATTCGAATGGACAATATGGCTGTATGGGAATGAAATTTGTGCGCCTCTGGA
This sequence comes from Anaerosolibacter sp., assembly GCF_029240175.1. Lineage (GTDB taxonomy): Bacteria > Bacillota > Clostridia > Peptostreptococcales > Thermotaleaceae > Anaerosolibacter. The sequence continues at coordinate 165,519 of NZ_JARBTM010000008.1, read as the reverse complement.
TAATTAAGACTAGCAAAAATCGCTTTTTTCCGTATAACCCATGACGGAATATTTTCTGTTCTGTGATCATCAATGATTTTATGAAAATCATAATATTTTGTGTGATACGTTACCTTATCATCATATTGAATCCCTTGGCTTAATACATTCTTTAAATCATTTAGGCTGACGATATGATATATTACACCCGTTTTCTCATATTCTGGAAAAATCATCGAATCACCATCCTCAATAACTGTTAATCATCAAGATTTCATTTTTTGTAAAAAACAACTTATTTTCCTTTATTTTAGATTGTGAAAGTCATCTCTATTCTATACCTCTTTCACGCTTACTTGTTTTTAGTATCATATCGCCCATGTACTTCCAATCAAATTATTTTGCCTGCTTATACAGTTTTTACATATTATGAATTCATCAAAAGTACAAATACTAGATACAGGGAGGCGATCAGATGATGAATATTAATTGTGCTCTCAATTGTTTTTTTCAAGAAGACGGCAAATGCGCACTAACCCATATCATATCTGCATCATCATCTCCACATCCAGAGTGTATTTATTACCGTTCCCAGAAAAAAGGCTTAATAGATACCTCTAATACAGTTGCCCATGACGTAAAAATGTAACGTTATGGATGGTTTTAACGGAATTTATACTTAAAAAAGAATGAATCCTGATCACCGATCAGGATTCATTCTTTTTGGATTATATTAGATCAAGAACATGGCTACAATCGTTGTCACAACCAAACCCACGACAACGGGAATAAAGTTTCTTCTCGCCAAATCCATGGGTAAAACCCTACATATGGCTGCAGCTGGTATCAACCCCCATGGTACAATTGTACCTCCGCCTACCCATATGGCACCAATTTGGCCTAATGCAGCCAAAACAGGAATACTGCCATTAATGGCCGTACCAAATACACGAGCCAATGAACCCGCCAAAGACATACCTGAGAACCCAGAGCCATCTAATCCGGTTATAGCACCTACCACCATTTGAATAGATGCAGCTATCGGACGATTCATAGGTACAATAGAAGCTAAGGCACTACCCATGTCAGACAAAATGCCTTGAGAACCCGCCGGCAATACGCTCTCTCCAAGTACTGCCTGTATAGGAGATACTTCTCCCATATAGAAGAAAGCAGCAATTGGAATAACAGGCCCAAATATCTCCATTCCAAACATAAAACCATCTCGGACATATTTTGTAATCTTATCTAATGCTTCTCCCTTATATTCTACAACGCAAATCAAGATCATAATCAATACTGCTGTACCACCTACCAGGGATGTTGCATCTCCCCCTCGAAGCTGAAATGCAAACATAGCAACGATATCTAATAAAAATGCCAGTGGCACCACAATTGCAGCAAATCTGGCAATTCCTCTGGTTTCCTGATCTTCCTCTGCAATCATTTCATCAATTACTGGTTTTTCAAGTTTTCCGCTCTTTAGATCACGGCGAAGCATCATATACGCTGTAACAATGGTGACGATACCCATTACAAAGAATAATGGTATTCCTTTTATCATCACCGACTCTACAGGCACACCCGCTGAGGTGGCTGTAATGGTCGGTGCCCCTTGAATGACAAAGTCTGTTGATAGGGCCAAACCATGACCAAACAAGTTGATTGCCATGGCAACACCGAGGGCTGGCAACCCTACCCGCAGTGCTACAGGAAGCAGAACAGCACCGACCAAGGCAGTAGCTGGAGAAGGCCAGAAAAACCACGATACGAGAAGCATCACGATACCAGTAAACCAAAATGCCATATCCGGCCCCTTAATAAACTTTCTAAATGGCGTTACCATGAGACGATTTGCACCGATTTCCTCCAGTAGTTTTGACATGGCAACAATACAGGAAATGACAATAATAATACCTAATAGCTCCGACCCTGCCACAAATAATGAATCAAATACTGCCCTCGTACCACCGAGCAATGTCTTGGTTGCAGCAAGTCCTAGTAAAAAAACACCTAGGATACATGGGATAATGGTATCCTTTCTCATGATCATCACACCAAGGATAACCAGTACCATCACCACATATATCCAATGAAGCAAAGTTAATTCAACCATACCATAACCTCCTTTATTATGACTTATATTTATCCTATTCAACAAAGAAGGTGTTGGTTACACACGAAAAAAAGATGATACCTAGGGGTATCATCTTTTTTAAGTAGAATGATTACTTCTCTACAGCTGTTACGTTACCAAAGTACATATGTCCAAGTAGGGTTCTTTCCCAACCTTTAACATATTCTTGGATTAACATTTGATCTGTATAGTAGTAGATTGGCGCTACGATCATTTCTTCCATCATCATATCTTGTGCTTGATATAACAATTTAAATCTTTCTTGGCCAGTTGCCATCTTAGAAGCTTCGATTAACTTGTCATATTCTGCATTCTTCCACTGAGAATCGTTGTTACCAGAATATGAAGTCCAAAGGTCGAGCATAGTCATTGGGTCAGCATAGTCTCCTAACCAACCAGCTCTTGCTACTTGGAAGTTACCATTATGTCTTGTATCTTGGAATACAGCCCACTCTTGGTTCGTAAGCTTCACGTTGATGCCAAGATTTTGCTTCCACATTTCTTGTATTGCTTCAGCGATATTCTTGTTACCTTCGTTCGTGTTGTAAATTATTTCGATTTCTGGGAAGCCAGCGCCATCTGGGTATCCAGCTTCAGCCAATAACTTCTTCGCTTCTTCTACACTTGCAGCCTTTGGATCAATACCATAATCTCCAGCTACTGCAAAGAACTCTTTACCGTCAGCATCTTTTAATGCCGGAGGTGTAAATCCTGTAGCAGGAATCTGTCCACCCTTTGTTACCTTCTCAACGATTGCTGTTCTATCGATTGCTAAAGTAAGGGCTTTTCTTACTAGCTTATTATCTGTAGGCGCCTTTGTTACGTTAAAGATGTAGTAGTAAGTTCCGATTTGTGGGAAGTTGTAGAATGTTGGATCTTCAGCTTGAAGTCTTGGAATTTCTTGTGCTGGCATATTGTCAATGATATCCATTTCGCCAGACTCATAAGCTGTTAACATCGTAGATTCTTCAACGATCATCGCCATATTAATTTGGTCAAGCTTAACATTTTCAGCATTCCAGTATTCTGGGTTCTTTACAAGAACGATCTTGTCGCCCATCGCATACTCAGATAGTTTGAAAGGACCATTTCCAACTGCTGTTTCTGGGTTTTTCGCCCAACCTTCTGGATCCTTTTCAACCATATCTTTTCTAACTGGCATATAAGTATAGAATGAAGTTAACTCTAGGAAGTAAGCAGTAGGTGCTTCTAATGTTACTTCTAAAGTCTTGTCATCGATTACTTTAATACCGATATCATCTACACTGCCTGTTCCTTCAAAAGCAGCCTGACCGCCTTTGAGGTAGTATAATTGGAAAGCATACTCAGAAGCTGTTGCTGGATCTAGCGCTCTCTTCCAAGCATATTCGAAATCTTGCGCTTTTACTGGCTGACCATCAGACCATTTTGCATCTCTTAAGTGGAAAGTGTACACTGTTCCATCTTCAGAAACATCAACTTTTTCAGCCATAGCATTCTCTAATTTTCCGCCAATCTCTCTCATCATACCTTCGAAAGTTTGGTTGATTACGTTACCGCCGTCATGGGCACTGTTTAATTGTGGATCAATTGTTTTAGGGTCTGCACCTAGGTTGAAGTTTAATACGATTGGTTCTGCTTTTTCTTCTGCTGGTGCTTCTCCTGCCGGAGCTTTAGGTCCACAACCAACAAGGCCAGCTGTAAGAACTAGCGCCAGCATTAATACTAATGCTATACTTTTCTTGAACAAAAAAATCCCCTCCCAGTTTCATAATGTTTTTTTCATCATCTATTTCATTGTTACAATGAAATCTTGGTCTTTACCTCCAGATCACCTCCTTCGGTATGCTTACTACATGTTTATTGCAAACTTCTTAAAAAAATGTACAACTTTTCGTTACTATCCTGTAATCATATTGAATAATCTGAATTATTTGCTTAAAAAAAATTCCCATACTACCTATATCTCAATAATATTCGACAAAGAAAATGGAATCCCTGCCAGAATTTTTTTTTATATAAAAATTTTTTTGGTACTTTTTCTTAAGAAAATTATATTCGACGTTTGTTCATTTAATCCTTCTCTTCATAAAAAAATTTGGATGGGGTGATGGGTAAAATCACCCCATGTATTTTGTTAAAGCAAATGACACGCCGACATATGTCCTCCGCCGACATCCTTCATGATAGGCTCAGCTTCAGCACATTTTGGCATAGCATATTTACATCTTGTTCTAAATCTGCAGCCTGATGGTGGATTCAGTGGGCTCGGTACATCCCCTTCTAGGATGATTCTTTGCTGAGATCTGGATACCTCAGGATCTGGAATTGGTATAGAGGACAACAACGCCTGGGTGTATGGATGTGTTGGGTTGTTATATAACTCCTCACTGTCCGCAATCTCCACCAATTTACCTAAATACATAACCCCTACCCGATCAGAAATATGTCTAACCATGGACAAGTCATGGGCAATGAACAAATAGGTTAATCCCAGTTCAGCTTGCAAATCCTCCAGCATATTTACCACTTGGGCCTGAATGGAAACATCCAGGGCTGAAATCGGCTCATCACAGATAATAAACTCAGGTCTTACGGCCAAGGATCTGGCAATACCAATTCTTTGTCTTTGTCCACCACTGAATTCATGGGGATATCTCACAGCATGGTCTGGATTTAGTCCAACCCTATGAAGGAGCTCATGGATGATTTCCAGTCTCTCTTTCCCGGTAGCCAGATTATGAATATCAATAGCTTCTCCAATGATATCTCCTACAGTCATACGGCTATTTAAAGATGCATAGGGATCTTGGAAAATCATTTGCATTTTCTTTCTAAAAGGATGCAGCTCATTTTCTTTCATATGGCCAATTTCTGCACCGCCAAAGATTACTTCTCCTGCTGTTGGATTATATAGTCTTATGATGGTTCTACCCGTAGTAGATTTACCACAGCCCGACTCTCCTACAAGTCCTAAAGTTTCACCTTTTCGAATGAAAAAGCTCACATCATCTACAGCCTGAACGTATTGGGTCTCCCCGCCCAAAAATCCTTTCCGAATGGGGAAGTATTTTTTAAGGTTTTTTACCTCTATTAGAATTTCATTATTCTTTTTGCTCACTACGCTCTCCCCCTTTGCACACCAGTATCTACTTCTAACCGAGGAGCATTTTCGTCTTGAAGCCAACATAAGCTTCTATGGTTTTCATCAACCTGATAATACTCTGGCAGCTGCTCCATACAAATTTTCATGGCATAGGGACATCTAGCTGCAAACGGACATCCTTTTGGCGGCTTTAATAGGTCAGGAGGAGACCCTTCGATTGGTACCAGTCTCTTCTTCTCATTGAGGTCTAATCTCGGAATAGATTTTAATAGCCCCCATGTATATGGATGCTTCGGATTATAGAAAATATCATCGGTAGAACCTTCCTCCATAATCAAGCCGCCATACATAACAACAATTCTGCTGCATACATCTGCCACAACCCCAAGGTCATGGGTAATTAGAATAATGGATGTGTTGATTTTATCCTTTAGATCCTTCATAAGTTCAAGGATCTGCGCTTGTATCGTTACGTCTAACGCTGTAGTCGGCTCATCAGCAATGAGCAGACTTGGTTCGCAAGAGAGAGCCATGGCGATCATTGCTCTTTGTCTCATTCCGCCGCTGAACTCATGGGGATAGTTATCTACCCTTTTCTCTGGAGAAGGAATACCCACCAATTTTAACATTTCGATGGCTTTCTCTCTAGCCTCGTGTTTGTTTAATCCTTGGTGTCTGCGGATGGCTTCCATGATCTGATCTCCAATGGTATACACAGGATTTAATGATGTCATTGGATCCTGAAATATCATGGCGATTTCATTTCCTCGAATAGACTGCATTTCTTTGTCCGATTTTTTTGTTAAATCTTGTCCTTTAAAATGGATTTCTCCATCTATCACTCTTCCCGGGTATTGCAGTAATCCCATGACCGAAAGAGATGTAACACTCTTCCCGCTGCCGGATTCTCCTACGATACCAATCGCTTCACCTTTATCTAAATTAAAACTCACCCCTCTTATGGCCTTGATCTCCCCAACATGGGTAAAGAAGGAAGTCCTAAGTCCTTTCACTTCTAATATTTTTTCATTTTTCATGTATCGTCACCCCTCTTCTACTTACGCATACGTGGGTCAAGAGCGTCTCTTAATCCATCGCCTAGGAAGTTAAATGCTAACATCGTGATACAAATCGCGATCGCAGGTGCGAATAGCTGGTATGGATAAGATCTTAATCCACCCAACGCATCAGATGCCAGTGAACCCCAAGAAGCCATTGGTGCTGAAACACCCAAACCGATGAAGCTCAAGAAGGATTCTGTAAAGATCGCTCCAGGAATCATCATGGTCGCGGTTACGATGATAGGTCCCATGGCATTGGGGATTAAGTGTCTGACCAAAATCCTCCAAGTGCTTGCTCCCAACGTTCTTGCCGCCAGCACATATTCCTGTTCCTTTAAGCTTAGTACTTGACCCCTTACAACTCGAGCCATGGTAACCCAGAAAATCGATCCCAGGGTAATGATGATACTCTTTAATCCAGAGCCAATGACCACCATCAAAATAATGGCATATAACGTCACCGGTATTGTAAAAATAATATCCACTAAACGCATCATAATATTATCTACTCTTCCACCGACGTAGCCTGAAATTCCTCCATAAAGTACTCCGATGAAAAAGTTAGCCACCGTTGCAATAACTGCAACCAATAAAGATATTCTCGCACCATATAAAACCCTTATATACATATCTCTTCCGAAGTTATCTGTCCCGAACCAATGGTCTGCACTAGGACTTTCATTGGCCCTAAGCAGATTTTGATCTGAATAGGTAATGTCTGATAACCATGGACCTGCAATTGCAATCGCAAATATTGCTATGATTGTAATAAGGCCCAGCATCGCCAATTTATCTTTCTTCAATCTTCTCCAAGCATCCTGCCAGTAGGTCATGCTTGGCCTTACAATTTTTTCACTGTTCCGCTCTTCGATGGAAACCGGCTGCCACATATCAGCCATTGCTTTGTTTATTTCAGCCATTTCATAACCTCCTTTTATTCTCCGACTTTGATTCTTGGATCAATTAAACCATATAACAAGTCAACAACCAGCACCATAATTACAAGGAATAATGCATAAAATACTGTCATTCCCATCAACACCGTATAGTCACGGTTACCAACACTCTCTACGAAATATTTTCCCATACCTGGGATCGCAAAAATTCTTTCCACTACGAAGGAACCTGTTAGAATACCAGCAATCAATGGTCCTACGTACGTAACAACTGGAATAAGTGCATTTTTAAGGGCATGCTTTCCAATCACCACAAATTCTGAAAGTCCCTTTGCTCTTGCTGTACGAATGTAATCTTGCTGGAGCACCTCTAACATACTGGATCTTGTTAATCTAGCTACGAATGCTAGAGAATATCCGCTTAAAGCAATAACAGGCATAATATAATGTTTCCAGGATTTCAAGCCAAAGGATGGCAATACATTCAGCTTTGCACTAAAGACAAAGATCAGAATTGTTGCCAAAACAAATCCCGGAATGGTAATTCCCAAGGTAGCGAGAACCCGTATGGTCTGGTCCTGCCACTTCCCATTCTTAAGTGCCGAGATAATACCTGCCGGTACCCCTAACAAAAGAATAAGGAATACTGACATCCCCCCCATTTTACCTGAAACAGGGAATCCAGCTTTGATCATATCTGTTACTTTTACACCAACCTTTTGGAATGATGGGCCTAAATCACCCTTCATAATACCACCTAAATAATCTGTATACTGGTTCCATAACGGTTGGTCTAAATTATATTTTGCCTCCAATGCCTTAATAACTGCAGGTGGCAATGCTTTTTCCCTGGTAAAAGGACCACCTGGAATTGCATGCATCAAGAAAAAAGTTAAAGTAATTACTAACCATAGGGTCACAAACATGGATACTACCCTATTCAAAAGAAATCTACCCACACACCTCACTCCTTTCATAAATTAAAAGATAATTCCTGATAAAGCTCAATACCCTGTGATCCGCACCTCCATTCAATATTTTTTCCTGTGACTTATATAAAATTTAAAAATTAAAACACAACGTCTCTTTTGTGAATCAAAAGAATATGATTGACCTCGGTCAATCGGAGTCAATCATAATTTTCATTCTCCAAAACAATAAAGAACTTATACGCTTTGCAACTAATCCTTCATTTGTCTGACTATTCTTTTGGTTTTTCAGTAATCTTTCTAGGTTTATAATAGCTGAATTTTCCTAACTATTCAATATATATGCCGTAACAGTAAATTTAAATAATTGTAACATTTGCGTCCCATCTTGTATTTGCAATGATTTCAAGTTTTAGTTTCTTACAGTATTGCTATAATGCTGTAAAGTTCTTAGAAGAAGGACATTTGCAGGGTTTTGTTCTCTACCTTACGTTTATCTTATTTTTCACTCACTTCGGACACCCTGATATCTTTCGTATTTTCCTCAAAGTCTCTAAGTAAAAGTAAAAGCATTTCATCTTTTATATGATGAAATGCTTTTACTTTTATCAATATTTCTATATCATACTTTGAAACTCATCCTCATTTATCACTTTTACACCTAGCTCCACAGCTTTGTCCAGCTTAGATCCAGCCTCTGCACCAGCCAATACATAACTGGTCTTTTTGCTCACACTACCTGAAACCCTGCCACCAAGCCGCTCAATAATCTCCTTCGCTTCATTTCGTGTGTATTTCTCTAGGGTGCCAGTCAACACAAAGGTAAAACCTTCAAATCTTTTCTCTACCTGTTCATCGTTGGTTGCTTGGTTCTCCATATTTACGCCGGCAGCCCTTAGCTTTCCTATAACATTTAGGTTTGTCTCTTCTTTTAAGAAGGCCACTAGACTTTCAGCCATCTTATCACCGATCTCTGGGATAGATGTGATCTCTTCATAACTTGCTTGAACCATCCGGTCCATAGACCCAAAAGCATCGGCCAACAATCCCGCCGCCCTTTCACCAACCAACTTGATGCCCAAACCAAAAATCACCCGGTCCAAATCATTGTTTTTTGATTTTTCAATGGCATCAATCAAATTTTGGGCAGACTTTTCGCCCATACGTTCCAAAGGAATCAGATCCTCTTTTTTCAAATAGTATAGGTCCGCCACATCATGGATCAGCTTATGCTCCATGAGCAAGGCTACAATGGACTCCCCTAAGCCCTCTATATTCATGGCATTCCTTGAAACAAAATGAATAATTCCTCTACGCAATTGATCTGGGCAGGCGGAATTCATACATCGAGTAACAGCCTCACCTTCAAGTCGCGTCGTTTGGTGCCCACAGGTTGGACAGTTCTTTGGCATGATGAATTCTTGTTCTTCCCCTGTTCTTTCATCAAAAATCACGTTTACCACCTCAGGTATGACATCCCCCGCTTTTTGTATCCAAACATGATCTCCGATTCGTATATCTTTTTGACGGATAAAATCCTCATTATGAAGGGTGGCTCTGCCAATCACAGAACCGGCGACCCTTACAGGTTCTAAAATAGCCGTAGGGGTCAGCGCACCCGTTCTCCCAACTTGGATGATAATATCTTGTACAATGGTTCGCTGTTGTTCCGCAGGAAATTTATAGGCGATAGCCCATCTTGGACTCTTAGATCTCGTTCCAAGTTGCTCCCTCAATTGAAGATCATTGACTTTAATCACCAAGCCATCGATGTCAAAAGGTAGTTCATTTCTCTTCTGGGCCCACTTCTCACATTGTTCAATAACACCTTCTATCTCCTGGCAAATCTCATAAATAGAAGTTTTAAAGCCCAACGATTTCAGATAATCCAACCCCTCTGTATGGGTATGAAATCCCCGATCTCCTATGGTCTGTATATTAAAAACAAATATATCTAGAGGTCTTTGGGCTGTAATCTTGGAATCCAACTGCCTAAGGGAGCCCGCAGCCGCATTTCGAGGGTTAGCGAATAATGTTTCTCCTTTTTCCTCTTGTTTTTGATTTAATTCTGCAAATTTTTCCCGGGAAATATAAACTTCGCCACGAACCTCCAAATCTTCTTCTTCCTTTAGTCTCAGCGGAATAGATTTTATGGTGCGCAGATTTTGAGTGATATCCTCCCCCACATAGCCGTCACCACGGGTGGCACCTTGAACAAACCTGCCATCTTCATATCTTAAAGCCACTGATAATCCGTCTATTTTCAGTTCGACAACATATTCCACCCTTTCGCCTATGGCCTTACGGATTCTTTTGTCAAATTCTCGCAAGTCCCCTGGATCATAGGAGTTATCTAAGCTTAACATAGGTACCACATGGGTTACTTGACCGAATGCTGAGAGAGGCACGCCCCCTACCCGCTGACTCGGCGAATCCGATGTAATCCATTCTGGAAACTGGGTTTCCAAGTCAACAAGCTCCTTCATAAGCAAATCGTAAGCATAATCATCAATCTCAGGTGCATCCAATACATAGTATTGATAATTATGATGATTAATCTTCTCCCGTAGTTTATTTATTTTCTCCAATGCTTCTTTTTGATCCACTGGTGTACCTCCTTTATTCAGGTGACAGTCTGGGCTGCCCGTTGCTGGCTACTAGCCACTGGCAAAACCAAAAAAATCTTTTACCAATGACATCTATCACATTAACTCCTAATCCTCGCCAATCTAATGGCTACTTAAATTATGCTTTTCATAGATTTTAATTTTAGCCTTTTCCGAGCAGCGAGTAGCGAGTGGCTAGCAGCGTCTTTTCACCTCTAGCCTGCTAACTTGCTAACCGCTAGCTCATAAGCTTTATCGGTGCATAGCCTAACGCCAGCTTCTTAATCCCTGCGCTGTCGAAGGCAATGGTTAGCTCTGCTTTTTCGCCGCTTCCTTTTATGGTAATTACAGTTCCGATACCGAATTTATCATGTTTTATCTTACTTCCTGGTTTGATTTCCCCACTATTTTCTTGGTTTATAGGCTTGGGCTGCTCACTAAGACTTACTCCCCTATAAATACCGGGTGCTGGTGCCATGGCATCCCGTTCTTTTCTCTGGATTTCCTTTCGATCCATGGCGATAAGGTCATCGGCAATCTCTTGAATAAATCGGGACATGGAGTTATAGTTCGTACGGCCATACAAGGTTCTAATCATCGCATGACTGATAAAGAGGCGTTCCTCTGCCCTTGTTATCCCTACATAACAGAGTCTTCTTTCCTCTTCCAGCTCCCGATCATCATTAACGGCTCTAGAGATGGGGAAAATCCCTTCCTCCATCCCTACAAGAAATACAATTGGAAACTCTAATCCTTTTGCACTATGGAGAGTCATAAGCACCACTGCATTTTCATCATCGGCCATATTGTCGATATCAGATACCAAAGAAATATTACCTAAGAATTCTTCTAAGGTGTTCACTTCACTGGTTTTTTCAAAGTCCATGGCAACAGATACAAATTCCTGTAGGTTTTCTATTCTTGATCGTGCTTCTAGACTGTCATCTTTTTGTAGTTCATCAATATACCCTGAATCCTCCAGTACACCGGTAATCAATTGTGTCACAGCCATTTCATCCTTTAAGTGATGATATTTTTGTATGATATCGGCAAAATTATCAATACCAGCTTGTACCCTTTTTGAAAAGCCTTCTACGGCATCAGGCTCTAGCAAGACACTAAACAGACTTTCCCCTGCTCTACCTCCGTATTCCTCAAGCTTCTCTATGGTACGATCTCCAATTCCCCGTTTAGGCACATTGATGACCCGCTTCACACTGATGTCATCTACAGGATTCTGGATGAGCCTCAAATAGGCAATGATATCTTTGATTTCTCTTCTCGCATAGAACTTTAATCCTCCAAAAATTCGATAGGGGATATTGGCCCGCATTAGCATTTCCTCTATGACACGGGATTGGGCGTTGGTTCTATATAGAATGGCGAATTCCGAATAATTTCTCCCATCCTCTTCGATCATTGCCCGAATCTTGCTCGCCACAAACTGGGCCTCATCATGCTCGTTCATAGCACGATAGTAGTCAATGACATCACCAGTATTATTGTCTGTCCATAACACCTTATTCTTTCTGCCCATGTTGTTACGGATTACGCAGTTAGCAGCGTCCAGGATTTTTTGGGTAGAACGATAATTCTGCTCCAACTTAATGACCATGGCGTCTGGAAAGTCATCCTCAAAGTTTAAAATATTGCGGATGTCCGCCCCTCTCCAACTATAAATTGACTGATCATCATCCCCTACCACACAAAGATTTTGATGCTTTTGGGCCAATAAATTGACCAATTTATACTGTGCTTGGTTGGTATCCTGATACTCATCTACCATGATATATTTAAACTTATTTTGATAATAACCTAAGATATCCGTATTATTCATAAATACTTCCACTGTCTTGAAGATAAGATCGTCAAAGTCCAGTGCATTATTCTTTTTCAGCTTCTTCTGATACAGTTCATAGATCTTTCCAACGGTAGCCATTTGAAAATCTCCTATGTATTCCTGCATAAAGCGCTTAGGCGTCATCAAACGATCCTTGGCATCTCCTATTTTCCCTTGCACCATGGAAACAGGGAATGTATCGTCATTGATGTTTAATTCCTTTAAGCAGTCCTTGATCAATGTCTGCTGATCCGATGCATCATAAATAACAAAATCCCTTGTGTACCCAATCTTATCGATATCTCTTCTTAAAATTTTTACACAAGCCGAGTGAAAGGTACTCACCCATATATCTGTCGCTCTTCCAAGAAGAGCCTCTACTCTGTTCTTCATTTCCTTGGCTGCTTTATTGGTAAAGGTAATGGCCAGAATATTCCCAGGATATACCCCTAAATCTTCTACCAAGTGGGCAATACGATGGGTCAACACCCTTGTCTTCCCAGATCCTGCGCCTGCCAGGATCAAGAGGGGTCCCTCTGTTTTCTCCACAGCTGCCCGCTGCATTGTATTTAAAGATGATAAATCCATTTGACTGCTCCTTTCAAATTCTGAGTATGTCCATTCTATGGCAAACCCTGGATTTGTTTTTTAAGTTTTTCACTACTCTTATCTTATAAAAATTCAAGGAAAGATGCAAATGTTTGTTCGATGGATACAATGATTCTTTCCCCTGTATTATTATCTAAAAATCCTAGGGTTATAGCAAGTAGAATCTAAATTGAATGAAGAAGATGGGCACGTTAGTGCCCATCTTCTTCATTCAATAAATCATAACCACTAAGGCAATAGCCAAAATCACTGCAAAAGAAAGAACTGAAAACATCAAGGTATTCATATTTCTACCGACTCTCTGCACCACATCGGATAGACTATAAATTTCTTCACCGATATCATGGACTACTTCCTGAACATAGGATTTTGTCTTCACGGAAAGCTCTGCTGTTTCTTTTACCAGCTGAATGTCTTCTATTGGTCCAAGGGGTTTTCTTCCAATACCTGCCTCCAGCTTCTTTTTCAATTGCTGAAAACGGTCTGGGCGTATTTCTATGTGCTGTAAAGCAATCATCCATCCACTTGTGGCCTTCACCAAACGAATCATGCCTTGATCGATAAAATGAAACATCTCGGAAATCAATTCAAACAGATAAACACCCAAGGGTATATATACATGATTTTCTAGGTTAAACCAGTTTAATGCAGGATTCACATACAGATTTTCTCCGTTTGCATCTTTTCTTCTAAGGACAGTTCTCACAAAGCCCAGGTAAATAATCACGCCCAACAACATGGTAAATCCTGTAGCCTTCAAATTACCCATCGTATAAAAATGAGCTTCCAAATGACCGTGATAACCAAATGATTCTACTGCTCCCTCTAACATGTGGAGCACAGTAAACGGCCTGACACCAATCCATATGATTACAACACTGATAATGAGGGCCGGAATGATCGCTCCAGCACGAACATGGCTTTTATACTGTCCACTGTACGCCTCATTCTTTTCTATAAACACAGCCACAAATATTTTCAATAGATATGCCAAAGAGAAGGCACTGCTAAGGGTAAAAACGATCTCTGCAATCGTAAATCCTATACCCGAATATTGATGATGTGCCTCTGCCAAAGCTTCATGGAGCAACGTCTTACTAATAAATCCGTTAAAACCTGGCATTCCAGCCACAGCCAATACACCCACAAGAAATATAATCTTCAGTAATGTCTTGTTTCTTCCAAACCCTTTGATTTCATTGATACTAAGTTCATGGAGTATCATATAGATGATTCCTGCACCCATGAACAGAAGTACTTTAAACAAGGCATGATTAAGCACATGGTACAGGGCCCCATAGATGGCGACAGCCTTATGTTCTGTAAGGATACCCATCAAGCCAACACCTACAAGAATATAACCCGCATGGCTCATGCTGCTGTAAGCAAGAATCCTTTTGATGTTTCTTTGGAACATCGCCAAGAAACTGCCCAAAAGCATATTCGTCAGCCCGCCGACCAGGAGGATCATAGAAAACACCTGATCATCTTTCATAATATAACCCGATAGAATCATGATCCCAAAGATTCCCGTTTTAATGAGTATCCCCGATAAAACTGCACTGGCAGGAGCAGGCGCTGCAGGATGAGCCTTCGGCATCCACACGTGGAGGGGCACCATACTGGCTTTGATACCAAATCCAATCAGCAGCAACGTACTTATTAAATACTTAAGCCCACCCATTTCGGCCATCTTCAATGGATACTCACTGATATTTAATGTACCCGTATAATCGAACAAAAGAAATATCCCCAACAACAGAATCAGACCGCCGCCGATGGCCATTCCAATATAGATTTGTCCAGCATCGTGGGCATACTGGTCTTCATCATGGATCACCAGGGCATAGGAAGTGAAGGACATAATCTCAAAAAACGTAAACAGATTCAAAATATTTTCCGATAGGAACACACCAATGGTACTGCCTAAAGTTAACATAAAAAATGCATAGTATCGATTTCGATTCTTATATTTAATCAGATATTGGGTAGAGTATATGGTCGTTAGAAACCAAACAAAACAGGTAATCCAAACAAATATATACCTGAACATATCCAGCTTTAGGTATAGTCCTGTAACCATAATATCTGGAATAAACACTTCGATGGTTCCATGGCGCACCGCCTTGTATAGATAGGTAACCAGTAGAAAGACAAGGCCTGTCATGGTGATATTAAACAAATCCCTATATTTTTCCCTACTCTTCCATCCTAGGACATAGCCTATGATAGAACCAATCATAGGAAGAAGCAGTATGGTCATTAAAATTATTTTATTCACCTTTACCCATCTCCCTTTCTCTAAATAATCTCTCCCACAATACTTCTAATAAACTGCAGGACAATGTTCGGAAACAAACCTAGTAATACGATGACTCCCGTTAATGTAACAATGGGTATCAAAATTTTTAGGGGCGGCTCTTTCTTTTCTTCCAGCGCCCGTTCTTCCCCCTGAAAGAATGCCGTTACAACAATGGGAAGTAGATAACCGGCTGTAAGAAAGGCACTAAACAATAAAATGACCACGAAGAATATCTTATTTTCTGCGATACCTCCCAAGGCTAAGAACCATTTACTTGCAAATCCATTGGTGGGAGGTATACCGATTAAAGAAATAGATGCAATACTGAAACAGAGCATGGTGATGGGCATCTCTCTGCCAATCCCCTTGATCTCATGGATAGATTTCTTACCCGTAGTAAAATAGATGGCACCCACGATAAAGAACAAAGTAATTTTTATCACCGCATGATTAATCAAATGGAATAGTCCGCCTATCAATGCATTTTTATTTAAAAGCACAATGCCGAGCAATACGTATCCGAGCTGACTGATGGTTGAATAGGCCAATCGTTTCTTTAAATTTTCTTGATGCAGCGCCATCAAAGAACCCAATACTATGGTAAAAATAACCATCACATTAATCCATAGATGTCCTTTCATCCCTCCCAGGATGTCTGCCCCAAAGATAAAATAACTAACCCGAATAATTGCAAATATACCTGATTTTACGACAGCAACAGCATGAAGTAATGCACTCACCGGCGTGGGCGCCACCATAGCCGATGGCAGCCAGGAATGAAAGGGCACCAATGCCGCCTTTACACCAAAACCAATAAACATCACAAAATAAGCAGCCAGCAGGATGGTTTCATTGTAATTATCTAGTTTTCCAATGATCCCGTTGGCCGCAAAGCTTAGATCATTGGTCACACTATACAATAGAATCATCCCTAGCAGGATGAAGGTTGCACCAAAGAAAGAATAAATTAGATACTTCTTACCGCTGTATAATGCATCCTCCGTTTCTGCATGAATGACCAAGGGATAGGTCGCCAGGGTTAATAATTCATAGAAAATATACATGGTAAACAGGTTTCCCGAAAATGCGATTCCCATAATAACGCCTAGATTTAGGATAAAGAAGGAAAAGAATCGTTTGGTATTTTTCTCATGGGTCATGTATTCCATAGAAAAAAACATGGTAAAAATCCATAAGGTCGAAGCCAACAATGAGAACAATATCCCCATCTTATCAACATGAAAATACACATCTACAAATTGATCGAGGCGAAACAGATGAAGGGACGGCAAGGGATTGCTCTGCAGCATAAAAATTACCAACAGCAGGTTCCCTACAATGGCTGTTCCTATAAAAACCTCTCTATGTGTATCTCCCTTGAAGCGGATCAGCCCGTATAATATGGCATATATACAAGGTAAAAAAACAGGAAACAGTAGTAAAAGATGCTTCAACAGTTTAACCTCCTTATTTTAATCCTAAACTAAATAGTTGAATCAAGGGTTCCGATATCAACCCCACAAATAACACGGCCACGGATAGACAAATCACTGGCAGCATTTCTTTGACCGGCTTTTGCTTTGATTTGTAGACTCGATCCTTGAGATTTTCTTCTCCAAAGAAACCATGGATCACCACCGGAAAATAATAGAGGGCATTTAAGATACTACTGATCAGTATGATCGCAACAAGGATAGGTTTCCCAGCACTTATACTGGCCAAAGCTAGATTCCACTTACTGACGAAGCCTGGTAAAATCGGAATCCCCACCATGGACAAAGCGCCTAAGGTAAAGAGGCCTAACGTAATCGGCATTTCTTTCCCAATGCCCTTGAAGTCCTCTATCTTTTTCTTACCTGTCGTCTCAATCATTGCGCCCACAGTTAGAAACAGCATTGCCTTTGTTACCGCATGCCCAAAAACATGGTATAGCGCCACGGCCACACCCAGTTCGCTGGCCAATCCAATGCCAAAGAAGATGTACCCAACCTGAGCCACACTGGAATACGCAATGACCCGTTTAATTTCTTTTTGTAGAATAGCAAATACAGAACCCATGATCATTCCGAGACTGCCCAATATCAAAATCAAATCCAATATGGGAAGTTCCTTCACCAATGTAAAGCCCAATGCCCTAAACAAAATCTTAATCAGTAAAATCACAAATCCTTTTAACACCAAGGAAGACAGGAGGGCACTGGAAACCGATGGCGCACTGGAATGGGCATCGGGTAGCCATGTATGGAGTGGAAACATGGCACTTTTTACGCCTAACCCTATGGTAAACAGAACAACAGAGATTAAAATCACATTTGGATACACGTATTGTGCTGCAGCAACTTCCTTATAAATAAAAGTCATATTCAAATTTCCTGTAATAGAGTACAGAAAAGCAATTCCCATGAGAAAAAGTCCAGAACCTAAACAGCTTAAAATCAGATATTTTAATGCGGCTTTTATATTTTCTTTTTTGTCTTTGATCACCACTATCCCACAGGATGCCAACGTGCTGATTTCCACAAAAACAAAACAATTAAAAATATCATTGGAATAAACAATACCCAGCAAAGCACCGATGAGCACATTGACCAAAAGATAATAGAAAGGCAGCTTCTCAGAGGGTATTTCCTTCTCAAGGCTATAGAGAGAATACCACAAAATCAGTCCAGCAACCCAAGTAAACAGCACACCAATGGCGGCCTCCATAGGGCTAATATAAAACTCAATACCCCAGGGTGCATCCCAATGTCCTATTCGATAGACAAAACTACCATTTTTCACAACATAAATCATCGTAATCACTGATAATACTGCTGCCATCATCATTGTTCCAAGACTGATCCCTTTTACAACTCGATTGTTTTTTACCAAGGGCATGATAAAGGCACTAATCAACAGTATCAATAAAATCAACAAAGGAAAACTCTTTGCCATGGCCAAACTAATCACCTCTCATCTCCATAATTTGGTCTAGCTCGATGGTACCGTATTTCTCATGAAGCTTTATGGTTAAAGCTAACGCAAAGGCTGTTATACTGACAGCCACCACAATCCCCGTAAGCATTAGTGCTGAAGGCACAGGATTGATATACCCCGCTGCTCCTTTATGAACATCTTGAATGATGGGGGCCTCCCTTCCTGGAATATATCCTTTGGCGATAAAGAATAGAAATATGGCCGTATCCATAATATTCATCCCTATGATTTTTTTGATCAGGTTATTGTGTAACAACAAGGTGGCAAAACCCACACCAAACAAAATGATGGCGCCAGTTTCAAAATAATTGATAAACAACCTCTCCATTTTATATTTCTCCTTCATAAAACAGTGTAAAAAGAAAATAGATTGTTACGGTCACCGTGATACCTACCAAAACATTTAGCGGAAGTAGGTATCCGCCACTCAGAATGTTGCCTGGCGTGCCCAATGGCAGTTGGGGCAGGTAACTATGGTTCCCACCCGTTAGGAAACTGTAGCCCTTCAACACACCATAAAGAATAAGTGCTCCACACATCATTTTCATCATAAGTTCAAAGGGAAATTTTAATCTCGTCTCTGCTTTCCCGTAAACCATCCGGTAGAAAATCAAGCTGACACCCAGAATTGTACCTCCTGCAAATCCACCGCCTGGAGACAGGTGCCCAAATAAAACGACGTAGATTCCAAAAACCTGAATAAAAGGAATCATAATTTTACTAACAACCTGCAAAATCATATGGTTCACGGCCCCACCTCCCTACTGACAAAATTACTTTTTCTCTTCTTTCAATAGAATCAATACCACAATTACACCAGTAAACAAAACGGTAGCTTCCCCAAAGGTATCAAAAGCCCTATAATCTAAAATAATGTCGGTTACAATATTTAATCCCCCCACCTCTTCCACGCCTTTATCCACATACCGCTTTGATACATAGTTATGGGCAGGATTATCCGGGTCACCAAAGGCTGGCAGTTCACTTACCCCTATTAAAAGTCCTGAAATAATCACCATGGTCACGAAAATAGAAAATACAATTCGCAGCATCTACTTCTTCACACCCCTTATTTTTCGCAGGGTCAGCACAAACAGGATCGTCGTAACCCCTGCACCAATGGCAGCCTCAGTAATTGCTAAATCAGGTGCATTTAACTGCTGCCAAAGTATGGCCATAACGAGGCTGTACGTCATAAATACAATCACTGCACCCAGAAGGTTTCTCATTATGGAAACAGCGATAGATGAACCAATTAGAAACAAAATCATGATTATACTAAAGATCTTCATTCTTTCTCACTCCATTATCGGACTTAGCATTTTTCAAATAGACCACTCTGCCAATGAGATGAGTAGCCGTTGGATTCGTAATCCATATAAATAAAATCATTAGTAAAATCTTCAAGGTAGTGGCATTCCAACCACTATAAACCATAGCTGCAGCCAAAGTCATCACAGCCCCCAGGGTATCACACTTTGCTGCACTGTGGGCCCTGCCAAGGACATCAGGGAGTCTTAAGAGCCCTAGGGTTCCAACAGCAAAGAAAAATAATCCCCCCGACAAAAGGAAAATAATCAAAATACCTTTCATTTGTTCCCTCCCGTCTCACCTTCAATAAATTCAGCGATGATAATAGAAGCGAGAAAACTAATCAGCGCATAGACAAGGGCCACATCTACAAAATAGGTTTCCTTCAAGATCAAAGAAACGAGAACGATCAAAACAATGGTTTTGGTTCCGATAACATTCACAGCAACCAAGCGGTCTGCTGCTGTAGGCCCTATAATCGCTCGAACCGTACAAAGTATAATGGTAAAGGCTAAGATCATTAAGGCTATGATAAAAACCTGATTCATCGTTGATACTCCTCAATCTCTAATAATATTTTTTCAAGCTTTGAATCCATGATTTGCTCTCCATATTCCCCTTTTAAACAATGGATTGTCAATATATTATCTACCAGAGATACGGTTAGGGTACCTGGTGTGAGCGTAATGGAATTTGCAAAAACTGTTCGATGAAATGCTGATTCCAACTTTGTTTCATAGGTGATCATCGTTGGTGAAATCGATATCCTTGGTCCCAATACAATCTTGGCTACTTGAAGATTGGCTGCAATGATTTCCTTTACCAAAAGCCAAAAATATTTTCCATAGTTACCTAAGCTCTTGATGAAAAAGATTTTCTCATGCCCAATGGCAACCTTTTGCTTCCCATATAACATGTACATAATCGATATCAAAAGGAGTCCAGCAACCAAAACCTCTAGGTTTAGTCGTTCAGACAGTACGATCCAAAATCCTATGGTCAATAAGGAAGTCAAGGTGATTCGCGTCATAATATCCTCCCAATGGAAATTTATCCAGTAATTCTTCATAAAAATAAATGCAATTTCCATGCCAATACAATGGATTTCTTTTATAAAAGCTACACCTCTTGATTTTGCTTATTTCAAAGCTAATTACTTATTCATCAATATAAAAAAAGATTGACCGAAAGGTCAATCTTTTAACAAAGTGTTTCACTTTAGTACATTTGTCAGACAATTTGCATGTCCTACAACGCTTCATTCCGATACATGTGATTCGTTTTGATACACCTCGATTATTTTAATAAATGCTCCAAGCTATACTTCTCAATTTTTCTGTAAAGGGTGCTTCTCCCAATTCCGAGAAGCTTTGCTGTTTGAGCCATATTCCCTCCTGAATAATCGAGGGCGTTCATAATGGTGTTCTTTTCTATTTCTGCCAGATCAAAGGCATCATTTTTCCCTCCCTGCCTTTTCTCTTTGATAAACCCTCCTGAACGCATATAGCTTGGCAGGTCTTCATAGCTTATGTCCGCTTTGTCCCTAACCATGTTCATGACCAGTTCCATCACATTCTGCAGTTCCCGCACGTTACCAGGCCAATCGTAGCGAATCATGGTTTTGTAAAAGCTGTGGTGTACACCCTTGACTTCCTTGCCCATCCTTCTGCTAAATTTATCGATAAAGTAGTCTATAAATACTTTAATATCCTCTTTCCGTTCCCTCAGGGCTGGAATCTGAATGGGCATAACATTTAATCGATAATATAAATCGCTTCTAAAATTCCCCTTCTCCACTTCCTTCAACAGGTCTTTATGGGTGGCAGCAATTACCCGAACATCTGTTGGTATTACATCATGACCCCCGACTCTTACCACAGCCTTACTTTCCAATACCCTTAGCAGGTTTACCTGGGCATCTAGGGGCATATCTCCAATTTCATCCAGAAAAATCGTTCCTTTGTCAGCCAGTTCGAATTTACCTGGGTGTCCGCCCCGCTTTGCACCAGTAAAAGCCCCTTCTACATACCCAAACAACTCGCTGGCCACCAAATCCCTAGGGATGGCACCACAATTTAAAAATACAAAGGGTTTTTTCCTGCGATTGCTCTCATTATGAATAGCTTGGGCAAACATTTCTTTACCTACACCGCTTTCCCCTAACAAGAGGATTGTGGTATCCGTATTGGCCGCAATAGATGCAACTTTAATGGCTTGTTTGGTTAATTTGCTATCGCCCAGTATATCTTCAAAGGTATAGATGGCTTCCGCACCCACAATCTTATTCACCAGGCTGTGTACCTTTTTAGCAGCTCGAAACGTAAATACTGTTCCTTCCACTTCACTACTGTCCTGTCCCTTGACAGGGGTCACACTGGCAATACAGGAGATTCGTTTGTTTCTTCCGCTTTTAAAATGCATCTCCTCTTCCTCATATTTTTTGCCGCTGTGAATCATATCGGTAATCTTGCTCTCCTGCATATCATCCAGTATACAGCTAATATTTTTTCCGATAATCTCTTCTTCCTTTAGACCCAGCAGTCTACGGGCAAAAAGATTGATGTCCAAGACAACGCCCTTTGGGTTTACGCAGATCAAACCCTCTGAAATTGATTCCATGATGGCATGAAAATGCTTATTGGTCACATCTAATCTTCGATTAGCCTTTTCTAGCTTTATCTCTTTTCCAATGGCAGCAGCCGTTGCAACTACCATGCCCAGGGTATGAGGATGGACATTACAACTGGGCCCTGTCATACTGAGAATACCGATAATGCCTTTTTTTTCATTTCGAATCGGACATGCGGAAGATGTCCAATTATGAAACTGCTTGCAATAATGCTCTGCCCCAAAAACCTGGATAGGACCGTCAATGGCCAAGGCAGTGCCAATAGCATTCGTTCCTATGACCTCCTCTTTTATGTTGCAGCCCGTATACATACTGAGATTGCCATAGGTTTTCACCAGATCCTGATCTCCTATACATTCTAGTACATAACCATCTTTGTCAGTCAGTCGAATAATTAATCCTTCGTTACCTACCAATTTATACAAACTGCTCATAAAAGGCCTAGCTGTTTTGATTAAGGCCATAAATTGATTGTACCTTTTTCCCAATTCCTCCGTTGAAAGGTTCACTTCTATTTTTTCGGACAAGGGATCAACACCATGTTTTCTACTTCGTATCCATGAATCAGCAATCACGTTCCGAATCAATTCTGTCTTTAGTATACCTTTCTCTGTATAGGTTTCCCACGCTTCTAGAAAGCCTTCGTTTTGCTGTAAAAGTTTTTGTCCTGGCATTTCAACCACCCCAATATTATTCTTTTCAATTCAATATCAAAATAGATGAAACGATTTGTCGCTCCATCTATCCTATATACGTATTATTCATTTTCACTGCTGGTTTTATCTTCCTCTAGCCTGTCCAAAATCAAGTTATATCCATCGGCACCATACTGTAAACAGCGGTTGATTCGGCTGATGGTCGCTGTGCTGGCCCCTGTCTTTTCTTCGATCTCATGATAGGTCTTATCCTGACGCAGGAGCTTGGCAACCTTCAATCGCTGGGCTAATGCTTGAATTTCCTTTATGGTGCAAATATCTTCAAAGAATCGATAGCATTCCTCTATGTCCTCCAATAGCAGTACCGCCTCAAAAAGCTCATCCACAAACTCATTCTTCAATCTAGAATGATAGGTCATTTTATCACCTCAAATATCAATCTTGATAGTTATATTCTATATTTATCTAGTATATCCTTTTAACACCAAAAAGAATAATAAAAAAATATGTTGACATCGTTCTAAAAAGTCCGTATACTCAATATTAGTTTATTAAGTATATTCGTTTTTCAAGTATAAAAATTAAATACGTTTGGATATCTCTTATCCAGAGAGGTGGAGGGACTGGCCCTATGAAACCCGGCAACCGGCTTTATTTTAAGCAGCGGTGCCAATTCCTGCGGTACGTATGTACTGTCAGATGAGAGAGAGCAGCATGTATGATTATGCCTCTTTCTGTGTGAAAGAGGCTTTTTTAATTCCTAAATCACCCTAGGCTACCTATGAAATCACAGGTAGGTATTTTTGACACTTTGACATTTTACCACTATACAGTTATAAAGGAGTGAAGTTATGATTCAAATCAAACAGCTTTCAAAGATCTACAGCAAAGGAAAAAACCAGGTTAGTGCCTTGGAGGATATTAATTTAACCATCGAGCAAGGAACCATTTATGGCATCATTGGTCTCAGCGGTGCTGGAAAATCCTCGCTGATCCGTTGTATCAATCGAATCGAGGAACCTACCAGCGGAGAAGTGTGGATTAACAATGTGGATATCACCCATCTTTCTCCAGGAGAATTACGAAAGGTTCGAAAAAAGATCGGTATGATCTTTCAGAATTTTAACCTTCTAAGCTCTAAGACAGTTTTCGATAATATTGCTTTCCCATTACGTCTGAACAAAACCCCTGAAAATGTGGTGAAGGAGAAGGTCATGGCTTTATTGAAATTGGTTGATTTAACTGAAAAAGCCCATGTGTATCCATCTCAGCTCAGCGGTGGACAAAAACAAAGAGTGGGTATCGCCCGGGCCTTGGTATCAGACCCCGATGTCCTGCTCTGTGATGAAGCTACCTCTGCCTTAGATCCTAAAACCACGAAACAGATTTTGTCCCTATTGAAGGAGATCAATCAGGGCTTGGGTCTCACCATCGTTATCATCACCCATGAGATGGAGGTCATCAAAGAAGTTTGCACCGATGTAACCATATTGGAGCACGGCCGTGTGGTTGAGCAGGGAAAAACCATTGATATTTTCTCCAAGCCGGGAAATGAAATCACAAAGCACTTCGTAGACCAAATTCAGCACCTACCTACCCACTTGCATAACGGTACACTCCTCAGCTTATCCTTTACCCAAGGAAGTGCTGGTGAGCCTGTGATTTCTAAGTTGATCAAGGATTTACAGGTAGATGTGAATATCCTGGCAGGCAAAATCGAATGGATTCAGGAGAAACCCATCGGTAAGCTTACGGTGGAAGTTGATCGAAACACAGTTCCTTTGGCTCAAATTATCGATTATTTTGAGAAAAATCATGTGAGAGTGGAGGTATTCAATTATGCTTAGTCTCATCGACCTTCTTTTACCATCCCTGTGGGATACTTTGTATATGGTGTTTACATCCCTCATATTTACCATACTCTTTGGACTGCCATTAGGTATTGTACTTGTGGTTACGGAAAAGGATCATATCCTACCGAACCCAATCGTATATGGGGCCCTATCCTATGTGATTAATATGACCCGATCCTTACCCTTCATCATTTTGATGATATTCATCATTCCTTTTACCCGTCTCATTGCAGGGACGACCATTGGTACCACAGCAGCCATCATTCCGCTGGTTATCGCGGCGATCCCTTTTTTCGCCAGGGTGGTTGAAAGCGCACTGAAAGAAGTGGATTGGGGTGTTATTGAGGCATCTATCGCCATGGGCGCTACACCCCTTCAGATTATCATCCATGTTCTAATTCCTGAGTCCATGTCTTCTCTGGCTTTGGGTGTTACGATTACATTGATTAATATTTTAGGATATTCCGCCATGGCAGGAACCGTAGGAGGAGGTGGACTAGGGGATCTAGCAGTTAGATATGGGTATCATCGTTTTCAAACGGAAGTAATGATTGCAACCGTACTGGTACTTATTGTGCTTGTGCAAATCATCCAATTGTGCGGCAACAAGGTCGCAGAAATATTAAATAAAAAATAGGAGGGTTTTTACCAATGAAAAAAAACATTTTCGCAGTAATTATAGGACTTATCATCTTATCCCTTGCATTTACCGGTTGTACACCATCTGCTCCAGCCACTGAGAAGGATGCACCCGAGGAAACAGCAGCAGTAGCTTTAAAGGTAGGCGCCACACCCGTTCCCCATGCAGAGCTTCTTGAATTTATAAAGCCCCTGCTAAAGGAGCAAGGTATCGAATTAGAAATTGTAGAATTTACTGATTATGTGAATCCAAATCTAGCTTTAGACAGCAAGGAATTAGATGCAAACTTCTTCCAGCATGTTCCTTATATGGATACTTTCGCAAACGAAAGAGGTATTGAACTTGTCAGTGTTGGAAAGGTTCACGTAGAGCCCCTGGGACTTTATTCTAAAAAGATTAAATCCCTAGATGAATTAAAAGACAACGCTGTAATCGCTATTCCCAATGATCCAACCAATGAAGGCAGAGCTTTGATTTTATTGGATACGGCAGGTCTTATCAAACTCAAAGATGATGCTGGTTTAGAGGCAACAGAGAAAGACATCGTTGAGAATCCTAAAAATATTGTTTTCAAACCAATCGATGCTGCCCAATTACCAAGAACTTTAGAAGATGTAGATGCGTCCATCATCAATACCAACTATGCTTTAGAAGCAAGCTTAAACCCGGTAAATGATTCTATCCTGATAGAGGGCAGTGATTCTCCATATTCAAACATCGTAACCGCGCGCCCTGACAATCAAAATGATGAAAAGATCAAAAAGCTGGTTGAAGTTCTACAAACAGAAGAAGTAAAAGCTTTTATTGAAGAAACCTATAAAGGCGCCGTTGTACCAGCATTCTAAAGTTTTAAATAATAATTACCCATTAATATTCACATATCTTTTTTCCCTACAGCCATACTAAGGTTAAGATAGGTTTTGGAGTCATGTAAATATCGTAGGGGCGATTCACGAATCGCCCGCAGGTCAACAAAATCGGGCGATTCGCCCGCAGGTCAACAAAATCGGGCGATTCGTGAATCGCCCCTACATGAATTCTAAAACAAAATCAAGATGCAGCAAATAGGGAGTGAAGCAAATGGCTGATAAAAATACGTTGCACTCTGGTGCCAACGAAGCTCAGAATCTTATTGACAGTACCTATAACTCAAAGGATTACCCAATCATCGAAAAAACACAAAACGCGTATTTAATGCCAGAACAAATGCAGCGGGATGTGGACTATATTGACAGTCTGCGGTTCTATGAAGATACCACAGAGTTTACGGAACTATTAGGAATCGAAGGTATTCCAGCCAGTCCCGAAAGCACAAAGAACACAAAACTTAGATAAAAGGAACGGGTCAAGATCTACCCGTTCCTTTTATTTGCTTTTCTCTTCCTTTTTTATATGTTCGTCAGCTTATCGATCCTTTCAATGCCCAGTCCTGGCTTTTGGGACAGGATCAAATGTGGACCACGAACTTCTACACCACCCACCACGGGATCTTCTGCCAGAAGTACCGGTGCATCTAAATCGAATCTGGTAATATTCTTCTTCGCCCCAGCCAAATGGGCCGCTGCAGTGATTCCAATTTTTGTTTCCAGCATACTGCCCAACATACACTCTACACCGCAGGCTTCAGCAATCGCAACAATTTTTAAAGCATTATGGATGCCCCCGCACTTCATAAGCTTAATATTGATTAAGTCTGCCGCCCGCATACTTAGAATTTTAAATGCATCTTGAGGGCTAAACATACTTTCATCAGCCATGATTGGTGTTTCTACATGATCTGTAACATACTTCAAACCATCTAAGTCCCATGCCTTTACTGGCTGCTCCACCAATTCAATCTCAAGGCCTGCATCCTCTAATTTTCGAATTCCTCGAATTGCTTCCTTCGCCTGCCAACCTTGGTTTGCATCGATTCTAATTTTTATATCATATCCGATCGCCTCTCGGATAGCCTTTACCCTCTGAATATCTTTCTGAATATCCATCCCCACTTTTAACTTTAGGGCAGTGAATCCATTGGCTACATAGCGTAGGGCATCATCCCGCATTTCTTCTGGTTCATTGATACTCACTGTTATATCTGTTTCCACCGTATTTCGGTATCCTCCTAACAGTTTGTAGACAGGAGCTTTATATAATTTTCCAAACAGATCATATACTGCCATGTCTACTGCCGCTTTGGCACTGCTGTTTCGAACCATGGACATGTTTAGTTTATCCATGATCTTTTCTATGTTTTCTATATCTTCTCCAATCAAAAGCTTTGAAATATTTTCTGTGATTGCTGCCACAATGGACCCATTGGTATCTCCTGTAATTACCCCTGTAGGCGGTGCTTCTCCATACCCAACCTGACCATCATCGGTTTCAATGATCACCACGGTATCCTCTGCGGAGGTAGCCGTTCGCAAAGCTGTTTTAAAAGGTTTTATTAAAGGAACACTGATATGTCTCAAAGATATATTTTTTATTTTCATTTGATCACCCTTCTGTCTATTGATGTAGTTATTCAATTACAATTAAAAAACAGCATAGATCACCTGTAATTCTTTACAAGTCATCTATGCTGGATTTTGTTTTTGATCTTGTATGGTTGATACAAGGAAGAAAACAAAGCAGCTTATGATTCTTTTATGGGCGTTTCATTATTCTTAATCTGTAAATATTTTTTATAAGCATCCTTCCATGCGACAATCAAGGCTTTTTGAGAGGAACCATGATATCTTCTATAGATCTCCTCTATCATAGGTTCCAGTCCCTTCTTCATGTCATACCCTGTAAAGATAGATCGGACAAAATTATTTGTTACAGTTATGATAGCCGAAGCACCTGCATCAACAATCATTTCTTTTTCTAGGTCAATCACTAAAACAATGAAGTATGCGTTGTACTGGAGGGTAATCGGATTATGGGTAGCTGTTTTTGCATCGCCTACCAAGTATATCGTATTTTTACTGTATAATTCCATAACCCCTCAAACCTCATTTCCTTATTTTCTAAATATATTCTATAGAAAATAATAAATTCCTTCTTAGCCAAAGTTTCTAAATCATTTCTATGCTTTCTTTTGCTTTTCTCTGCAAGTACATGGGTATTTCCTCTCGATGAAGAAGGTCCTCGTAGGTTTCCCTGCGGACAATCATATGGTCGCTTCCTTCATTTACTAATACTACCGGTGGCCGAGGCAACCGGTTATAGTTGCTGGCCATGGAATAATTATAGGCTCCTGTATTGTATACAGCCAGTATATCTCCACTCTTCACCGGGGGCACCATGATATCCCAGATCAAAATATCTCCTGTCTCACAGCACTTTCCGGCAATTGTAACCTTCTGTACCTTCTCCAGATTCATCTTGTTGGCAATGTCCCCTTGGTACTTTGCACTGTATAGGGCTGGTCTCGGATTATCTGGCAGGCCCCCATCTACGCTAACATAGGTTCTTACACCCGGTATGTCTTTGATAGCACCAATGGTATACAGGGTAACCCCTGCCTCCGCCACCATCCATCTGCCCGGCTCAATGATCACTTTGGGTATTAGAACCCCGATTTCCTGACAGAGTTCTTTTACTTTATCCATAATTTGATCCGTAAAATATTCAAGGGGTTTCGGTTGATCACCCTCCACATAGAAGATACCAAAGCCTCCTCCAACATTTAGCTCCTTTGAAACAAAGCCATATCGTTCTTTCATATCCTTCATCAATTTTGCTAGTACCTCTAGGGCAGCTATATAGATGCCATTTTCGAAAAGCTGAGAGCCAAGATGAAAATGGAAGCCCATTAGCTCTAAATGGGATGCCTTTAAAGCAAAGGACACCACATGATTTAACTGTTCCTCGGCCAGTGGAATCCCGAATTTTGAATCCTTCTGGCCAGTGGAAATATACTTGTGGGTACTTCCCTCAATACCGGGGGCGATTCTAAATAGTATTTTTGTTTTCTTCTTGTTTGACTTAGCTATTTTTTGGAGCATCTCCAATTCGTAAACATTGTCTACTACAATTCTCCCTACATCATATTTTACAGCCAGTGTTAATTCTTCATAAGACTTGTTGTTTCCATGGAAGATAATATCCGCCGTTGGAAAGCCAGCCTGAATTGCCGTGAACAATTCCCCTCCTGAAACCACATCCAGCCCAATGCCTTCGCTTTCAATAATCTTACACATGGTCATATTTAAAAATGCCTTACTGGCATAGACCGCCCTTGTATTTTCATGTTTTGCTAAAAATACTTCTCTGATTTCTTTACATTTACTTCTGATCCTTTGTTCATCCATAACATATAGGGGTGTACCATATTTCTCAGCTAAGGCAGTGGTATCACACCCTCCAAAAATCAAGTGTTTCTTCTTTCTTCCTTCATTCTCCATCTATTATTCTCCCTTCTTATCCCTCATCGGTTTCTTTCAAAATATCATCTTCTCCTACTATTTTCCCGGGTCAAAAAATAAAACAGCATAGATATTCTCCAATTGGAGAACATCTATGCTGGATTTTATCTTGATGCTCGTACGGAAATGTACAAGGGAAAAGATAAAGCAGCTATTATGATTTTTCTAACACTATCTTAGCCTATTTTATAAAAAAATTCAAGACAGAATCTGTGCTATTTAGAAATCTTTCTCTGGGGCATGGATTCTTTTATGGTTTTTGCCTCATCTGCTGAAATCACGCCATCTTCTACCATTTTTTCAAAGATATCGATTCTTTCTTTTTTGCTTGCCTCAAAATATGCTTTCTTTTCTTCAGCACTTAAATTCTTTATCTTTTCCATTTCAGCTTTTCTTTCTTCAGCCTGAGCCTTCATGTATTCTTGAATGGCCTTTGAACTGTCTTCTTTCAGCTTTCCTTCTTCCACCAGCTTCGTCAATGCTGTTTCGAATCCTGGTCCTTTTGCCCTGCTCCTTGGTCCGAAGCTTTTATTCTCTTCTAGATACGCCTTAATCTTTGTGCTTTCTTCCTCCGAAATCACACCAACTCTTGCCATTTGATCGTAGCGGTCTATTCGTTCCTCTTTCTTAGCCTCGAAAGCTGCTTTTCTTGCTTCATCAGTCATATTCTTCATTTCTTCAAAAGCTGCTTTTCTTTCTTGGACCTGGGACTCCATATAAGTCTTCATGGCATCGGCTTTTTCCTGCGCAACAACCCCTGTTTCAACCAATTTTTCAAAGGCTCCGACACCGACTTGGCCGCGGAATCCCAGTTTTCCCTTCATCTCAGTCCTAAATAGTTTTCCCTTCTCTTTTACAGTTTCTGTGGTTGTATCATCTGCAAATCCCACAGCCGTCATTGTCAGGACCATCGTTCCAATCATAGCTCCAACGATAATTTTCTTCATAACACTATTCTTTTGCATCTACATTCTCTCCTTTCAAACCCTTTATCTTATCATAACTTCTGACAGTTTTATTTTAACCGCCCTTTGTGAGGATTTTGTGATAAGAGTATGGGGAATTTAAAAGGTTTTTTCTTTTTGTAAGAAGGTCATTCCCTTCTATTTTTTTAATGAAATAAAGGTTTCGATATCCTCTTCAATAATTTTTAATGAAGATCTCCAGAAATCTATCTTCCGGATATCAATTCCCATGGTGGCGGCTACATCAGCAATGGTTCTTTTCCCCGTAATTGCAAGGAGTTGATCATATTCTTGAACAAATGTTGTTCCTCGTTTTAGATATTCTGCATAGAGCCCCTTTGCGAAAAGTAATCCAAAGGCATAGGGGAAATTATAGAAATTTGCAGATGCATAATAGTAATGGGGCTTGCACACCCACATATATGGATGAAGAATATTGTGGTCTAATCCATTTCCATAGGCTTGTTTCTGGGCATTGACCATGATTTCCTTCAATTCCTCTACGGACAAGGAGCCTTCTTCCCTTCGTTTAAACAACTCACTTTCAAATAAGAAACGACTATAGATGTCTACAATCACCTGCCCCGCACCCATGAGGCTGCTTTCTAGAATTGCAAACCGTTCTTCCGCTGAAGCCTCCTTCAGGGCAGCTTTTTGGATAATCGTTTCACAGAAAATAGACGCAGTTTCTGCAATCGGCATAGGATAATCACTATTTAAATAGGACTCCTCATTTAGACAGTGTCCGTGATACCCATGGCCGATCTCGTGGGCCAAGGTACTAACATCATTAAAGGTTCCTGTAAAATTAGATAGAATCCGACTTTCCTTGATCACATGAAGATTGGAGCAGAAAGCACCACCTCGTTTGCCCTCTCTAGGTTCTGCATCAATCCAACCCTTTTCAAAGGCATGATCTGCATAATCAGCCAGGACATCACTGAAGCTTCTGAAATTCTTAACGATAAAATCCTTGGCTTCCTCATATGTAAACTCCATTTTCACATCACCCATGGGTGCAAACATATCATAAAATGGCAAGCCATTTTCATGTCCAAGAAGCTCAGCTTTTTTTCTGTAATAACGATGAAATGCAGGAAGACTCTCCACCATCGCAGTCAGCATTGCATCTAAAGTCTCTTGATCCATCCGTGAGTCCATCAGTGTTTTTTCTAGCACGGATCCATATCCCCTCATTTTAGACAAGGTAATGACCTCACCCTTTATACCGTTTAACGATGCACCTGATGATTCAGCTACCTTTTCATAGGACTTTAACTCTGCTTCATAGGCCTTCTTACGTAGATCCGAATCCTTGGCATAGGCCATATTTCTCACCACAGGAAGGGGCAGCTTTTTATCTTCTCCATCCACATGGATATCTACCAACAAGGTTGACGATAACAGCTCCTGCAGCTTAGACCATGCATTGGAACCTGTATTTTTCATCTTGGCAATAAGGATTTCTTCTGCCTCGCTCAAAAGATACTTTCCATTTTTCTTTATTTCCATCAAATAAAAAGCGTGCTCTTTCAAGGACCCTGAGGACGCAATGACTTCCTCAAGATTCTCTAACCCTCCGATCCATTTTTGAAACATGACCATGGGTTTTGCCAGTTCTGTTTCCTTGGCCTCCAGCTGCTCCACAATACGCAGAGCCCTTTCATCTTTGGCGCTCACACTGAGACTTAGTTCTCCAAAGCTTAACAGTCGGGTATATAGATGGAAAAAGTGATTTTGTCTCTTAATATACGCCTCTATCTTCTCCAGAGCATGATCATAGGTGGTGAAGTTTTCCCCAGACCATTGGATGATCTCCTTTATTTCGTTCTCACAACGTTTCATATCCCTTTGAAATTCCTCTGAATCAAAGGATTGATATAGGGCATCTAAGCTCCAACGCATTTCCAAGATTCTCATTCCTCCTCAAATAAATCTTTTATGGCTATTTTACTTTAATATACCACAGTCTATACCCATAAAGAATGAATTTTTAACTTTTTTTAGATGTATAAAAGTTTTTTTATATTCCACTTCTTTTCAAAAGGATTCTATTATTTTCAATCGAATTATACTATTGATATCAATATAATTTTCCCGAAAGACTGAACTATATACGGCTAACCGCTAACTGCTAACCAGAGATTCAGTACAACTTTGTTCAGCAAGTATTCATTTACTGCGCTAATTCTGTTTAACTAGATATCACGTGAAAGGAGATTTTCTATGAAAAACAAGCTCAATCAACAATATATTTTGCAATTCATTCATCAATTGCTTACCACCCCTAGCCCCAGTGGTTTCTGTCATCAGATTATGCAAAAGATTGAAGCTGAGGCTGTCCGTTTAGGATATTCCTATGAAACGACAAAAAAAGGCTGTGGTGTCATTACTGTCCCTGGTAAAGATCACAGCTATGTCCTTGGTCTTTCTGCCCATGTGGACACTTTGGGTGCCATGGTCCGGTCTATTAAGGAATCCGGAATGCTTCGGTTTACACCTATTGGAGGCTATGTCATGAGCACCATTGAGGGTGAATACTGTAAAATTCATACCCGTGATGGCAGAACCTATGATGGTACTGTCCTTACCACGCAGCCGTCCCCCCATGTTTATCCGGAAGCCCGAGAACAAAAACGGGAAGAAGCCAATATGGAAATCCGTATTGATGAAATGGTAAAATCTAATAAAGATGTTCAGGCTCTAGGTATTCGCGTAGGGGACTTTATTTCCTTCGATGCCAGGACTATGATTGGAGAAAATGGCTTTATCAAGTCACGCCACTTAGATGATAAAGCAGGGGTTGCTGTGATCTTTGGGCTATTGGAAATGCTCAGCAGAGAAAATATTGTACCCACCCACACCTTGAAAATATTGATTTCTACCTATGAAGAAGTAGGTCATGGCGCTTCCTATATCCCGCCGGAAATTGATGAACTGCTCGCCATAGACATGGGCTCCATGGGAGATGACCTGTGCTGCTCAGAGCAGGATGTTTCCATTTGTGCCAAGGATTCCTCAGGGCCATATGATTATGATATGGTCACCAAACTGATTAATTTGGCAAAAAAGGAAAACCTAAAATATGTGGTAGACATTTACCCTTTCTATGGTTCCGATGTATCGGCAGCCCTAAAAGGAGGCAACAATATCCGAGGCGCCCTTATCGGACCCGGTGTCCATGCCTCCCACGGCATGGAACGAACCCATGTGGAAGGCCTCCTCAATACCGCTGCATTGTTAGCTGCCTACGTAGTTTCCGCATAATATTTCTGTCCTCCAAATTGGAGGGCTTTTTTTTTTGCTAAATAATTTTCTTTCTCAAACAGTCACACATGTCCCCGACTCAGCGTACACTGTATTAGGAAAAGCGGTACAAACCGCTGAATTTCCTTCCTTATATAGCAGAAAAGGAGGTGAAATGTATGAGTGATAAAGCATGTGGTCCAGTTGCTGGTATCAAACGTTTTGATGACAGCTTGTTGTTCTTCTTCCTATTGCTGGTGCTAATATTCTGTAATTGTGGTATATTCGGTGGAATAGGTGGAGTAGGCAGCGGCTGTGGCGGTGGCTTATTTGGCGACGACTCAAGCTTATTATTCTTCTTCTTATTGTTAGTCGTGCTGTTCGGAGGAGGATTGGGCGGCTTTGGCGGCTTATTCTAAGTTGAGTCTATAAAGGGAGAGTTTTTACTCTCCCTTACTACATAATAGATAAAGATAAAGGGGAGTCTTGGATTCCCCTTTATCTTTATCTTTAT
Source organism: Anaerosolibacter sp. (assembly GCF_029240175.1). GTDB lineage: Bacteria > Bacillota > Clostridia > Peptostreptococcales > Thermotaleaceae > Anaerosolibacter. Next base: position 130,888 of record NZ_JARBTM010000008.1, on the reverse strand, counting down.
GCTTTTCTTCATTTGATTTCTGCAGCATTTCCATGTAACTGGTGAACCATACAAATTGCCTTGTCAGGATAATTGGTGATGATACCCGTAACGCCTATTCCTGCTAACCGTTTCATATCTATTTCTTCATTCACCGTGTAGGTGTTAATTTCAATGCCATAGGTTCTACAGCCTTCCACGAATGCCGCATCGATATTGTGGTAAGCAGGGTGCAGCGCATCTGCCTGAAGTTTTCTAGCATATTCCCATGGTTCGACCCAGCCAGCTACGTATAAAACTCCAGTCTTGATCAGCGGATCAATTTTTTTGGACTCCACCAAGCTATGATGGTAGAAGGATGAGATTATCGTCCTCTCCTCTAAGGCATACCTGCGAATAAGATTGATTACTCGTCTTTCGATCCCTGGATAAATCACAATGCCATTTTTTATTTCCACATTGAGTAGTACTTTTGTAGGTTGAATAAGGTCTAAAACCTCCTCCAACAAAGGTACCTTCTCACCCTGAAACCCTTCACCGAACCAGCTCCCACCGTCATACTTCCTTATCTCTTCTAATGTCAGGTCCTTGATCCATCCCATTCCATCGGTGGTACGCTGAAGGGTTTCGTCATGGCACACGATCAAATGGCCATCCTTGCTTAAATGAACATCCAATTCGATACCGTCCGCTCCCATCTCCAAAGCTTTTCGGAAGGCTGCCATGGTATTTTCCGGCGCATAACCCGATGCACCCCTATGGGCAAAAATATGGGGTCTTTCCATTTTTCATCTACTCACTTTCCCATAATCTTTAAGATTCCTCTACTTTATCATATTCGCAGATCAGTAAAAAAATTAAAGCCAGCTTTATATTTTAACAGACAAAAAGAATATGCACTTTTTCAGGAAGGCTCAGATCAAGATTGAGATTAAGAAAAATAGGGCGAACACTGTTCGCCCCTAGTAATCTCGATCTCAACTTAAGGTATAGGCGGGACTTAAGTCCCGCCTATACCTTAAGTTGCTTTCCAATATCTTTCCGAGAATACATACCTTCAAAATGAATCTTATCCACATTTTCATAGGCCTTTTCTCGGGCTGCCTCCACCGTGTCTCCCCAAGCAGTTACACCCAGAACCCTGCCCCCATTGGTTACCACCTGTCCTTCATGGGCCTTGGTTCCTGCGTGGAATACTATCACATCAGCATCTACTTTATCCAATCCAGAGATGACCCTGCCTTTTTCATAGGCATCAGGATAGCCTCCAGCTGCTACTATAACACACACCGTCTTCTGTTCACACCACAGAATCTCCTGTTCCTCCAGCTTATTCTCTAGGATTGACTCCATGATCTCTATCAGGTCCGTCTCTAATCTGGTCAGGATCACCTGGGTTTCTGGATCGCCAAATCTGGTGTTGAATTCCAAAACCTTTGGCCCATCCTCCGTCAGCATCAACCCAATAAATAGGATCCCTTTAAAGTCTAATCCATCTTTTCGGAAACCTTCCATGATGGAACGTAAAATCCGTTCCTCTACATGAGTTTCTAGCTGCCTATCATAGACATGACTAGGAGAGTAGGTACCCATTCCACCCGTATTGGGTCCCTTATCTTCGTCGAAGATCTTCTTGTAATCCTGGGCACTAACCATGGGCTTGATTATGGTACCATCGACGAAGCATAACACTGAAGCCTCTGTTCCTGTCAAGAACTCTTCGATCACAATCTTGTCGCCTGCCGCTCCAAATACTTTGGCCTCCATGATTTCTTCCAAAGCCTTCAGGGCGTCCTCTTGACGCTCAGCAATCACCACCCCTTTGCCAGCAGCCAGACCATCTGCTTTTATGACCATTGGGTATCCATAGATTCCTAAGGCCTTTCTTGCTGCCTCAACATCCGTACATTCAATATATTTAGCCGTCGGAATTTGATGGCGTATCATGAATTCCTTCGCGAAGGCTTTACTCCCCTCCAGCTGGGCGCATGCCCTATTGGGCGCAAAAATCCTTAATCCTTCTTCCTCAAATCGATCCGCTATTCCCATGACCAAAGGCACCTCTGGGCCAACCACTGTCAGGTCAATTTCTTTTTCCTTTGCAAAGCTGCATAACCCTCCAATATCGTCGACTTGAAGATCAATAAGCTCCGCCAGCCTCCCTATCCCTGGGTTTCCAGGGGCACAATAGATCTTATCTACCTTTGGGCTCTGCATAAGCTTCCATACCAGGGCATGCTCCCTGCCGCCGCTGCCTACAACGAGTATTCTCATGGGTTCACCTCCTAGTGTTTAAAATGCCTCATCCCCGTAAAAATCATAGCAATGCCATACTGATTGGCCATTTCGATGGAATCTTGGTCTTTGATGGAGCCTCCTGGTTGGATGATTGCTGTGATGCCTGCCTTAGCTGCTGCTTCTACACAATCGGCGAAGGGAAAGAACGCATCGGAAGCCAGTACACTTCCCTTTACCTCGACGAGAGACTGTCTAATAGCATTCTCCACAGCCCAGATGCGATTTACCTGACCTGGACCGATGCCTATGGTTTGCTGATTTTTTGCGAGAACGATTCCATTGGATTTAATGTGCTTCGCCACTTTCCAAGCGAAGATCATATCCTCCATTTCCTTCTTTGTAGGAATTCTTTCTGTTACAATCTTCAGTTCCTCTTCCTCATACAATGCATTATCTATATCCTGAATCAAAAGACCGCCATAGACCTTTTTCATATCCTTCGCCTTTTGGGATGTTTCTTTTTTTATGTTCTCCAGCTTCAGCAATCGAATATTTTTCTTGGCTGTTAAAATCTCCAATGCCTCTTCCTCAAAGTCTGGCGCAATGATGATTTCTAAGAAAATCTTGCTCATTTCTTGGGCCGTTCTGGCATCTATTCTTCGATTGGCTGCCACAATCCCCCCAAAAATCGATGTAGGATCGCTGGCATAGGCCTTTAGGTAAGCATCAAATACGTCATATCCACTTCCTACACCGCAGGCATTGGTATGCTTTACCGCTACCACCGCAGGTTCATCATACTCCTTTAAAAGCTCCAAAGCCCCATTGGCATCATTGATATTATTAAAAGACAATTCTTTTCCATGGAGCTGAACTGCTTCAACCAAAGAACCAGATAGTTTTCCTATTTCTCGGTAAAACACAGCTTTTTGATGGGGGTTCTCTCCATAACGCAGGTCTTGAACCTTCTCAAAAGTTAGGGTAAGCTGGTTGGGCAGCTCTCCTTCTATTCTTTCCCTTAAATATTGGGCGATCATAGCATCATAATGGGCTGTGTGCTCAAAAACCTTCAGCGCCAGCCTATACTTTGTTTCATAGGATACCTTACCTTGTTCACCCAGCTCCTTCAACACCCTGTCATAATCCTTAGGATCTACAACCACTGCCACATCTTTATGGTTTTTTGCCCCAGACCGCAGCATGGTGGGTCCTCCGATATCAACATTTTCAATGGCTTCCTCTAGGCTAACCCCTTCCTTTTCGATGGTTTGTCGGAAAGGATATAAATTGATGGCCACAATGTCAATGGGTTGTATGTTCAACTCTTCGATTTGTGCCATATGTTCTGGGTGATCCCGCATGGCCAGCAATCCTCCATGAACTGCGGGATGCAAGGTTTTCACCCTGCCATCTAAGCACTCTGGAAACCCAGTGACCTGGGAAATAGGTGTAACCGAAATACCATTTTCCTTCAGGACTTTTGCCGTTCCCCCTGTCGATAGGATCTCTACCCCTAATACGTCTAGTTGTCTAGCAAATTCTACAATTCCTGTTTTATCGGAAACGCTAAGCAATGCACGGATTTTCAAAATGAATACCCCCTCTGGGAATCAATAATTCTAACTTTTCTTCCTTCAACTTTCAACCGTCCTTGAGCAAACAGCGTTACTGCTTTAGGCAGCAGCTCGTGTTCTACAGCCAACACTTTTTTACCCAAGATTTCTACGCTGTCTTCCTCCTGTACCGCCACTGCTCCTTGAAGGATAATGGGTCCCGTATCGGTTCCTTCATCAACAAAGTGTACTGTAGCGCCAGTGATCTTTACCCCATAATCCAAGACGGCCTGATGGACTTTTTCTCCATGAAATCCCTTGCCGCAAAAGCTGGGAATCAAGGCAGGATGCACATTGATGATCCTATTTTTGTATCTTTCCACTACCCTTTTTCCTAAAATGCTTAAATAGCCTGCCAACACGATCAAATCAATCTCTTTGTCTTCTAAAACCTCAATCATTCTATTTTCTCTTTCATCCATGTTCGGATAATTGGTTTTACCAATGATCATACCTTCGATGTTGTGGGCTTTGGCCCGTATCAAGCCATAGGCATTTTCTCTACTTGAAATAACAAGGGCTATCTTTCCATTAATTTTACCCTTTTCAATATGATCAATCAAAGACTGAAGATTGGTACCTCCACCAGAAATAAAAACCGCAATCCTTAAGGTCTCCATAGGGTCACCCCTGGTTGGTCTGCTACCACACTGCCAATAATGTAGGCTTCCTCCCCTTGGTTTTCCAAATCAGCCATCACCTTAGACGCCGTTTCTTGGTTCACCGCCAAAATCATGCCGATTCCCATATTAAAGGTTGCAAACATTTCTTCTTCCGCTACCTGTCCATATTTTTGTATCAATTGAAAGATGGGCAATACCTTCCAGCTTCCCAGCTCAATCTTTACACCCATTCCCTGGGGTAGTATCCTCGGTATGTTTTCATAGAAGCCACCCCCTGTGATATGGACCATCCCTTTGATCTCATGTTTCTCTAATAGACTTGTACATACATCCACATAGATTCGGGTAGGTTTCAACAGGATTTCTCCCAAAGTACTATTTAATTCATCGATAAATGTCTCTGTGGTCATTTCCAATCCGTCGAAGAACAATTTTCTCACCATGGAGTATCCGTTACTGTGTATGCCACTGGAAGGCAAACCGATTAAAACATCTCCAGCTTTAATTTTAGAACCATCTATGATTTTTGACTTATCCACGATCCCCACGGCAAACCCTGCCATGTCATATTCCCCATCCCCATAAAAACCGGGCATTTCCGCTGTTTCACCGCCAATCAGGGCACATCCTGCCTGCACACATCCATCGGAGATTCCCTTTACGATATCTGCAACCTTCTCTGGTTCTAGCTTTCCTGTTGCCACATAGTCTAAAAAAAATAACGGTTTTGCACCCTGACATAAGATGTCATTGACACACATGGCGACACAATCCTGTCCCACGGTGTCATGGCGATCCATCAGAAAGGCCAACTTTAGCTTTGTACCCACTCCATCGGTGCCAGAAACCAACACAGGCTTTTCATAGCCTGTTAAATCCAGTTCGAACAGTCCTCCAAATCCTCCCAAATCACATAGCACCTGTCTGGTAAACGTCTTCTTTACATGGTGCTTCATCAGCTCCACTGCCCTGGCGCCCTCATTCACATCTACGCCCGCGTCCTTATATGTCAATGGCTTTTTATCCATATATCTCACCCCTATCTTTTCTCGAATAAGAACTTATTGCCTTCCTTTGGTACTTCCATAGGGTATGCACCGCTGAAACAAGCATTGCATAGCCCCTGACCGTCGATATGGATAGACTTCATCAATCCCTCAATGCTGAGATAGCCTAAACTATCAGCACCCGTCATCTGGCGAATTTCTTCAATAGAATGGACAGCACCCACCAGGTTCTTCCTTGTTGGCGTATCTATCCCAAAATAGCAGGAGAATTTCACCGGTGGTGAACAAACCCGTATATGCACTTCTTTTGCGCCTGCTGCCTTTAACAAATCTACCAGCCTTCTGCTGGTGGTTCCTCTTACGATGGAGTCATCGATGAGTACCAATCGCTTGCCCTTTATGTTTTCCTTCAATACATTTAATTTCAATCGTACGCTCAATTCACGCATCTTTTGATCTGGCTGTATAAAGGTTCTCCCTACATATCGATTCTTAATTAAGCCCTCTCCGAAGGGTATCTTAGACTCTTCAGCAAACCCAATAGCCGCTACAGTCCCTGAATCCGGCACCGCAATCACCATATCTGCCTCTACGGGATGCTCTTGGGCCAAGATTCTACCTGCATTCCTTCTGCTCAAGTATACGCTTTGACCGTCCATGGTGCTGTCAGGCCTTGCAAAGTATACAAATTCAAAGGAGCATAAGGCTTTCTTATCTTCAGCATATCGAATGCTCTTTACTTCACTACCTTCGATAATCACCATTTCTCCTGCATCAATATCCCGAACAAATTCTGCATTTAGCACATTGAAGGCACAGCTTTCAGAAGCCAGCACATAACCGCCCTCAATCTTGCCTAGGCATAAGGGCCGTAGTCCATTAGGATCTCTTACCCCTATAAGCTTTTCGCCATGGGTAATCACCAATGCATAAGAACCTTTGATCTTTGATAATGCTTTTTGAATTGCCTCATGGATGGGCAAAGCATTATAACGGGCCACAAGATTGGCAATCACTTCACTGTCAATGGAAGTTTGAAAAATCACCCCTTGGTCTTCTAGCTCTTCTCGTATTTGATTGGCATTCACCAGATTTCCATTATGGCCTAAAGCAATGGCTCCTCCCTTGTAGTGGACAACCAAGGGCTGGGCATTGGTTACATAGCTCTCTCCCGTAGTAGAATAACGAACGTGGCCGATGGCTATATCTCCCTGGAGTCTTTGAAGCACCGTATCGGAAAAAACCTCCTGTACAAGACCCATCTCTTTATAATAGGTAATCTTTCCACCTTTATTTACCGCTATCCCTGCACTCTCCTGTCCCCTGTGTTGAAGGGCATGGAGTCCAAAGTAGGCCAATTGAGAGATATTTTCTATCCCTGGGCCATAAATCCCAATGACACCACATTCCTCTTTTAATTTATCCCATTGAATTGGATACATGTTTTGACCTCCATTATTTTCTGAATTAAAGCGACTTTATTTCTGTAATCGAGATAAGACCTCTTGATAGGTTTCTTCAACTTCTCCTAAATCTCTTCTGAAGCGATCTTTATCCATTTTTCTATTGGTCTCTGCATCCCACAATCTACAGGTATCTGGAGAAATCTCGTCCGCCAAAATCACTTTTCCCTCATAAACACCAAACTCTAGCTTAAAATCAATGAGCTTTAGGCCTTTCTCAATAAAAAACGCCCTAAGGTACTGATTCACTTGAAGCGCATAGCTTCGAATCAATGCCACTTGTTCTTTCGTAGCCAATGCAATGGCCTCGATATGATCCTCATTGACCATCGGATCACCAAGGGCATCATTCTTGAAACAAAATTCCAATACGGTTGTTTTCATTTCCACACCCTCGTCTAGTCCAAGACGCTTTGCCAATGACCCTGCTGCCACATTCCGTACAATCACTTCCAAAGGAAGTATTTCAACAGCTTTTACCAGCATTTCTCTATCATTTAATTGCCCTTCAAAGTGGGTAGGAACACCTTTTTCCTCTAACAGCGTAAAAAGCAAAGCAGACATCTTGTTATTAATGATCCCTTTATCTCCAATGGTACCTTTTTTCAAGCCATTGAAAGCCGTGGCATCATCCTTGTATTCTACGATATACTTTTTCTCATCTTCCGTCTTATATACCTTCTTTGCCTTTCCCTCATAGAGCATTTCTAATTTTTTCATACGCTGTTCCTCCCTTTTTATTTTCTCATATCATAAATCAGTAATCAAAATAAGATGTTTATAACACCTTTGGCTGCTCGCTACTAGCTACTCGCCACTGGCAAAACCCAGGATAAAAATCTTTTCCGAGAAGCGAACAGCGAGTAGCGATTAGCGTCTTTTCCCCATTTTTGGGTATAAAAAAGCCCGCTATAGAATTCTTCTATGTCGGGCTATGAAATTCTAGCTTAGTGCATGCTTTGCGATGAATAGGATGGCAATGATGTACATCATTGGGTGAACTTCCTTTGCCTTCCCAGTTAAGCCTTTTAGTAGTACATAAGAGATTACCCCGAATACAAGACCTTCTGCAATACTATAAGATAAAGGCATTACGATGATTGTCAAGAATGCTGGAATTGCATCGGTGAAATCATCAAAGTTTATTTTTAGAATTGGACTCATCATAAATAATCCCACAAGAATCAATACTGGCGCTGTTGCTTGGGCAGGAACTGCTGTAAATACTGGTGCAAATACCGTAGAAGCGAGGAATAAGAAACCTGTTGTTAAAGCTGTTAGACCTGTTCTTCCACCTTCAGCCACACCTGATGCACTCTCCACAAAAGTTGTAACTGTACTTGTTCCAAGCATTGCTCCTGCTGTAGTTCCGATGGCATCAGCCAATAACGCTTGTCTTGCTTTCGGAAGCTTACCACTTTCATCTAACATGTTTGCCTTAGTTGAAACCCCAATCAAAGTGCCAAGGGTATCAAACAAGTCTACGAACAAGAAAGTAAATACAACCAACAACATATCAAATGTAAATATTTTATCAAACTCAAACTGCCAGAATACTGGCTTTAAAGATGGCGGCGCACTCACCAATGTAGCCGGCAATGCTGCTTTTCCAACAAGGATTCCTAAAACTGTTGTAACCAACATACCGATCAATAAAGCACCTTTTACATTTTTAATCAATAATATTCCTGTAATCACAATACCTAAGATTGCTAAAATCACACCTATATCTTGTACATCTCCTAATGCTACCAAAGTAGCAGGATTATCAACAATTATACCTGCATTTTGGAAACCGATAAATGCAATAAACAAACCGATTCCCACGCTCACTGCATGTTTAATCACCATCGGCATACCATTGATGATGGCCTCACGAACGTTGGTCAATGTAAGAATAATAAATATGATACCTTCAATCAAAACCGCCGTAAGCGCAAACTGCCAGCTATAACCCATACCTAATACAACAGAGAAAGCAAAGAATGCGTTTAATCCCATTCCAGGTGCTAGGGCAAATGGTAAATTTGCCATGAAAGCCATACAGAAAGTAGCAATGGCTGCTGATAATGCCGTTGCAGTGAAAACCGCACCTTTATCCATACCAGTGGCACTCAAAATGTCTGGATTTACAATCAGAATATACGCCATGGTCATAAAAGTCGTAATTCCAGCAACAATCTCAGTCTTTACATTTGTCTTGTGCTCGCTTAACTTAAATAGACTGTCAAGAGCACCGTTGTTTGTTTTGTTTGTCATTTCTATTTCATCCTCCTTGTCTATTTTGGGAAGTCTAGGCTTATGTATTCATCATAAGACAAAAACAAAGCCCGAGTGGGAAGGTATATGCTCACAAAGTGAAACCTTCCCGCCCGGGCTTTTCTCCCCTCGGTGTAGCATTGCAAATTGCAATACCTGTATCACTCGGACCAGTCACTTTTCAAGCAAACCGTGAATCAACTATCCATATTATGCCCATCACAGACATTTCTACAATCGGTTTGCTAAAAAAATCGGAACCCTAGATACACTTTCACCCATAGCTAGACAATTTACGGTTGTCTTGTAGAAACTTTTGGCCCATATTGCCAAAACTATATGAGTACTTTTATCATCATTTTTAAGTTGTCCTTGCACTATTATCATATCAAAGGAGGATTTTTTCGTCAATACTTTTTCGAATGTTTTTTCATTATTAATACATTTTATATGATAAAATACGAACATTTTATTAGTTCAAGTTTGTAATAGTTCGATATCGCTTCTTTTTCGCTACCCACTACTGGCTACTTGCCTCTCGCTAACGGCTAACGTGATTTTATTAGGATTGTATCTCGATGTCAGATGCTTTTTAAGTTTTTCCGAGTAGCGAGAGGCGAGCAGCGAATAGCCGCTATTTTAATCCCTAAAATACGCCACCCCTGACTCAAAAATTCGTTGTTCTTTTTCTCCTAGAACATTTTTTCCGATGTGGCTGCCTACCCGTTCCGAGTGTCCCATCTTACCTAGAATTCGACCATCGGGACTTGTAATGCCTTCTACAGCATACATGGAACCGTTGGGATTATAAGGCATTTCATAGGTTGGATTTCCATGAAGGTCTACATACTGGGTCGCAATTTGCCCATTGACCAATAGTTTCTCTATCTCTTCTCTACCAGCAATGAACCTTCCTTCTCCATGGGATATTGGGATCGTATGGATTTCTCCCAATTTTACACGCTGCATCCATGGGGATAAATTGGAAACTACCTTGGTATGAACCATACAAGAGGCATGTCTTCCAATTTTATTGTAGGTTAAAGTAGGACTATTTTCATCCATATCCCTTATTTCTCCATAAGGCAGTAAGCCAAGTTTGATAAGGGCTTGGAAGCCATTACAAATCCCCAGCATTAAACCATCCCGTTGTTTCAAAAGCTTCATCACGGCCTCTTTCACCCTAGGGTTTCGAAAAGCTGTGGCAATGAATTTTCCTGAACCATCTGGTTCATCTCCTGCACTAAAGCCCCCAGGAAGCATAACGATCTGCGCTTGATTCATTTTCTTTGTCATGTGCTCAATTGATGCCTCAATATCTTTAGCAGATAAATTCTTAAAGATTAAGGTCTCCACTTGGCCTCCAGCCTTTTCAAAGGCACGAATAGAATCATATTCACAATTGGTACCTGGGAATACAGGGATGAAGATCCTCGGCTTTGCTATCTTTGCATTGACCTTCAATCTGCTTTTTCCCTGATAAAGAATTGTAGGTAAAATCTCTTCTTTCGCTTCAATCTTTGTAGGGAATATCTTTTCCAAGGGCTTTTCCCAAGATTCCTGAGCTTCCTTCAACGGAATTTCTATGCCATTGATGGCAATCGCTTGTGTTTCTGAAGTCTTCCCAATAACTTGATACTGTAGGTCTTTCCACTCACTCAGAATGTCTGCATCTCCATCGATCTCCAACAAAATTCCACCATAATCTGGCGCAAACAAGCTCTCCCAGTCTAAGCCTTTTCCAAAAGTAATTCCAATCCGATTTCCAAAAGTCATTTTACTTACGGCAGCTGCAATTCCCCCTAGTCGAATGGTATGACTAGATAATACCCTGCCGCTTTGAATCATCCTTGTGATTTGCTCATACTGCTGCTCTAGCCTTTCAAAATCTGGCATTTCATGGACATCTCGAATCATGGGAATATAAATCACATCGTTATCGACTCCCTTGAACTCTTGAGAGACCACATGATTTACATCCACCACATTTACTGCAAAGGTAACCAAAGTAGGGGGTACATTTAGATCCTTGAAGGTACCTGACATACTGTCCTTTCCTCCAATGGCGGGAATACCCAGCTTCTTCTGGGCATAGAAGGCACCCAATAATGCACTGAAAGGTTTTCCCCATTTTTCAGGATCTTTCCCTAGCTTTTCAAAATATTCCTGAAGGGTCAACCGAATATTCTTATAGTCGCCGCCAAGGGCCACCACCTTTGCAACAGCTTCGATTACCCCATAGAAGGCACCATGAAACGGACTCCAAGTACTTAGCTTTGGGTTATAGCCATAGCTCATGATTGTTCCTGTCATCGTCTCATCTTTCATAACAGGAAGCTTTGCTACCATGGCCTCACTAGGGGTACTCTGATAGGTTCCACCAAAGGGCATCAAAACCGTCCCTGTCCCAATGGTGCTGTCAAATCGCTCTACCAATCCTTTTTGACTGCATATATTCAAGTCCTGTAAATTATCTAGCCACACGCGCTTCAAATCCGCTGGCTGAGATCCTATTTTATCTATATGTTTATGAAAATAATTCTTGTCTTCCCTTGGGGATTTTATAAAAACCTTTGTTTTCTGCTTTACCCCATTGGTATCCAGAAAATCCCTTGAAATATCAAGAATGACCTTTCCTCTCCAAATCATTTTCAACCGTGGTTCCCCTGTTACGCTTGCTACTTCTACAGCCTCTAGGTTTTCATCCTGTGCCAAATCAATGAAACTGAGCACATCCTCCCGAGAAACTACCACAGCCATACGCTCCTGAGATTCTGAAATGGCTAGCTCTGTACCGTCCAGCCCTTCATACTTTTTGGGTACTGCATCTAAATAAATCTCTAAGCCATCGGCTAATTCCCCAATCGCTACCGATACACCCCCAGCGCCGAAATCATTGCATTTTTTTATCATTTGACTGGCTAAAGGATTCCTAAACAAACGTTGAATTTTACGTTCTGTGGGTGCATTTCCTTTTTGTACTTCTGCCCCGCAGGTCAAGATGGAATCCTCCGTATGCTCCTTCGATGAACCCGTTGCACCGCCGCAGCCATCTCTGCCCGTTTTTCCGCCAACCAGGAGGATTACATCTCCCGCTTGAGGCTTTTTGCGCACCACATTGGCTTTTGGCGCTGCGGCAATTACCGCGCCTATTTCCATTCGTTTCGCCACAAAGCCTTCATCATAGATTTCTGCCACTTGACCTGTTGCTAGGCCAATCTGATTTCCATAGCTGCTATAGCCTGCTGCTGCCCCCGTGGTAATTTTTCTCTGGGGTAATTTTCCCGCCAGCGTATCTTCGATTGGTGTTCTGGGATCTCCACTACCTGTCACCCGCATGGCTTGGTATACATAGGTTCTTCCGGAAAGGGGATCACGGATGGCACCGCCCAAACATGTGGCAGCCCCTCCAAAGGGTTCAATTTCCGTGGGATGATTATGGGTTTCGTTTTTAAACATAACCAGCCAGTCTTCCTCTTGTCCATTCACATCTGCCTTCACCACAATGCTGCAAGCATTGATTTCATCGGATATGTCCAGATCCTCAAGTTTTCCTTTTTTACGCAGTTCCTTCATTCCCATGGTGGCAATATCCATGAGACAAACATCCTTTTTCTTGTCACCGTAAACAAAGTCCCTAGATCCCAGATATTCATCATATGCCTGGGTGATAATGTCTGAAAATGCGCCTTTCTCAATCTGTATCTCCTCAATCTCTGTTAAAAATGTAGTATGGCGACAATGATCAGACCAATAGGTATCAATTACCTTTAGTTCTGTTATGGTAGGGTTTCTTTTCTCTATATTTTTAAAGTAATCTTGACAAAACGCCAAATCCTCTAATGTCATGGCAAAGCCCATCTGCTCCTTATATACAGAAAGGTCCTCGTAGGATTTGTCATTAAAATCCTTTATGATCATTATATCTTCGGGAATCAAAGCCTCCAGCTCTAAGGATTCTGGTTTTTCTAAAGATGCCTCCCTAGAATCCACTGGATTGATACAATATTTTTTAATCTCTATGAATTCTTCCTCGGTGATGCTTCCTTGAAGAACGATCACCTTTGCTGCTTGAACATCAGGTCTCTCCTTTTGGATTAATATCTGCAGACATTGGGCAGCTGAATCGGCCCTCTGATCATATTGACCTGGAAGATATTCTATGGCAAAAACCCTGTCTCCCTCCGCCAAGCAGAGCTCTTCATCATAGATATGATCTACGGGTGGTTCAGCAAAAATGGTATTTCGGGCATTCTGGTATGCTTCTTCAGAAATTCCCGTCATATCATAACGGTGGATGATGCGTAGATTCTCAAGGTGGATGCCTAAATCCTCTCGTAATGCCTGAAGCATCTGTTGCGCTTCTACTGCGCAATTCTTCTTTTTCTCCACAAAGATTCGTCTCACTCTATTTGTCATCCTCTTTGCCACCCTTTCTAATTTAGGTATTCATAAGTATTTATGTGCTAAATAAATATATAGGTATATAAAGCTTTTACGTTCTTTCTTCGCTATTCGCTGCTCGCTTCTCGCTATTCGCCTTTTAAAAGCGAGTGGCCAGTAGCGAGCAGCCAGCAGCGAAAGAATTATCCCTTACATCTTTACAACTTGATTGTAGCATAATAAAATAAATAAGAGAAATTAATGATAATTATATTATTTATTAGGAGTGCTTATATATGGATATTAATTTTGAGTTGTATAAGGTATTTTATTATGCAGGGAAATATCAAAATTTTTCTCAAGCGGCAGACCATCTCTATATCAGCCAATCTGCTGTGAGTCAGTCGATCAAACAGTTGGAAACAAAGCTTAATACCCAGCTTTTTGTGCGGCATACAAAAAAAATAAAGTTCACCCCTGGGGGTGAAGCCCTTTTTAAGCATATTGAACAAGCCTACTATGCCATCAAGGCAGGCGAGCGAACCATACAATCCATCCAGGATCTACAATATGGCGAAGTAAAAATAGCTGCCAGTGATACCATTTGTAAATATTATCTCCTTCCCTACCTAAAGGAATTTCATCAACAATATCCTCATATCAAGATTCACATTACCAATCGCCCTTCGCCGGTCTGCATGGAACTCTTAAAGAGCGGGGTTGTAGATATCAGTGTGGTCAACATGTTAAATCATGAAATAGATGGTCCTTTTGAAATACGCCCTTTTAAGTCTATTCAGGACGCATTCATTGCAGGCAAAGCATTTAACGCATTAAAAGGGAAAAAGATATCCCTTGAAGCTTTGGCCAATTATCCTTTTCTGCTTTTAGAAAAAAATTCTACAACACGAAGATTTTTCGATAACTTATTGGAAAAACATAAAGTCACCCTGATACCTGAAATTGAGTTAGACAGTATTGATCTACTCATAGAATTAACCAAAATCGGCCTTGGCATTTCCTATGTTATGGAGGATACGATCAAGGATGCCTTGAGGCAAGATGATCTTTTCATCATCGAGCTGTTAGACCATATTCCTACACGCCAGGCAGTCATCATCACCAATCGACAAATGCCTGTACCATTATCAGTTCAGAAATTTCTAGAATTATTTTAATTTTTCAACAAACTTAACAGGATGGACATTGTAAAAATCGACAAAACAGTATATAATTTTGAATGATTCATTTCTATTTTAAAATATTTTACATCTATTCATTTGCCAAGGAGGAATGACTTTGCCTCAATTTAGAAGAATCCCTTATTTTCGTTTTATACCGATACTCCTTATCGCCTTTATCCTCTTGAGGCTGGTAAACCACCCAGATATCATATGGAATGGCATTGATCTCTTTGTTTCTATCATTAGTCCATTGCTTTGGGCTTTTGCCATCGCCTATTTGCTCAACCCTATGATGATTTATTTCGAACAGCGTCTCGGTGCCAAAAGAATTTGGAGCATCTTGATCATTTATGTGTTTTTTCTAAGTATCACCATCCTTGGTATTACCATCATTTCACCAAGGGTTATCCGAAGTATCAGTGAACTCTTGGCTGAAACGCCTCGATATATCACCCAAACTGAAACACAAATTGAAAAGTGGATCAATGAGTTTAAGGTCTTTGATACCTATGGGATTGCATCCATCATCGAGCAAAACGCCGATGCATTGATTCAAGATATTCGGGACTATATCGATTTATTGTTAACCAGTGCATTGTCCAGTATCCTTGGCTTTACATCGGGTCTTTTCAGTTTAATCATTGGACTCATCATCTCTATTTATTTATTGAAGGACAAAGAAATTTTTATCCAGAACATTAAGCGATTTATCTATGCTTTTATGACAAAGGAAAAAGCGGAGAATATAATGGCTTTTGGAAACGAAGTTGACATGATTTTTTCTCAATACATTGTAGGTAAATTTATCGATTCCTTGATCATTGGCATATTGTGCTTCATTGGTCTAATTATATTGGACGTACGTTATCCTATGCTCCTCAGTGTAATTGTTGGTATTACGAACATGATCCCTTATTTCGGACCTATGATCGGTATGATTCCCGCTGGGATTATCACCCTATTTGTCAGCCCGATCAAAGCCCTATGGGTAGTCCTATTTATTTTTATTCTTCAGCAGTTTGACGGTCTTTGGCTTGGCCCTAAAATTTTGGGAGATAAAGTGGGGTTATCCCCATTCTGGATTATCCTAGCGATCATCGTGGGCGGTGGTGCCTTTGGGGTATTGGGCATGTTCTTGGCGGTTCCAATTTTAGCCGTAATCAGAAATCTCTTAGAGCATCAAGTGGATCAGCGCTTAAAAAGAAAAGAATTGGATATATAGAAAGAAGGCTTCGTATTTCGAAGCCTTCTTTCTATATATTCCCCTTCTCCATCTACATTTCAATTTCATGGTATCGGAAACAATCGATGATGTGGTCATTTACCATACCGATCGCTTGCATGAATGCATAGCATATGGTGGAGCCTACAAACTTAAAGCCCCTTTTCTTCAAATCCTTGCTCATAGCATCAGAGACTGATGTTGCAGCGGGTACCTCTTTCAAGCTTTTCCAAGCATTTTTTTGAGGTTTTCCATCTACAAACCCCCAAATATACGTATCAAAGCTTCCAAACTCTTGCTGCACCACCAGAAACGCCTTTGCATTTTGTATGGCTGCTTGGATTTTTAATCGATTTCGTACGATCCCTTCATTGGCCATCAGTGCTTCGAATTTCTTCTCATCATACTGGGCAACCTTTTTAGGATCAAAACCATCAAAGGCCTTCCTATAATTTTCTCGCTTTTTCAAAATAGTAATCCAACTCAGTCCAGCCTGGGCACCCTCCAGAATTAGAAACTCAAAAAGTCTTACATCATCATGGATGGGTACACCCCACTCCTGATCATGATAATCTATGTAGACCTGTTCGTGTCCTGCCCAATCACATCTTTTTTTCATTTGTTCCCAGCCTCCCTTTCAAGCCTTATAAAATATTCTATTTTAACATGCATTTCCCTTCTTTTCCTCAATCCTTCTTGCCTTTATCCTTAGTTAGATAGGCAGGATGACCCTGACCCTACAAAAGATTGTACCCATTGTTAGGGTCGGGGTTCCCCCGACCGCTGAATGGAAATACCAAAACAACAAAAAATATTTCTATTTTCCTGAAACTTTTTTTAAAAAAATGTGTATTTAATAATGAAATGCTTTTGAGGAATGGGGGGATGCCTTTTGCTGTTCACAGATGAAAACTTAATAAATCTCTGTAAAAACAATAAACGCGAAGGCTATGACCTACTTTTCCAAAAATATGAAAAATATATTTATCGCCTCTGCTATTACTACACCCATTCTAAGGAAGACTCCTTAGACCTTCTTCAAGAGGTATACATAAGGATCTACAAGGGTATTCAACATTTCGATGGCAATCGGCCTCTTCTACCCTGGTTGAAAACCATCACAGTAAATGTTTGCCTAAATAATCTTCGAAAGCAAAAGATAAGCACCCAATTCATCAATGATGAAGGTTCCTCTCCGATTGACCTCATCGCCTCCACTTCCAATGTAGAAGCGGAAATTGCTTATCTCGATACAAAGCAATCGGTGGTCAAAGGAATCCAGGAGCTTCCTGAGGATATGAAAACAGCCATAATTCTCCGTCATGTGGAAGAGATGAGTTACCAGCAGATCGGTGAAATTATGAATTTACCCATCGGTACTGTTAAAACTTATTTATTCCGCGGACGTAAGCTTTTAAAGGATAAACTAAAAGACGCAGGGGTTTGGGAGGTGTGATATGGGACAATGTAAATTTGATGAATTCTTACTTCATGAATATCTTGATGGAACCATCGATCCGTTAGAAAGGATCATTCTCGAAGAGCATTTGAAACACTGTGTTTCATGCAGAAGAGAGCTGACTGAATTAAAGCTCTTGTTGTGGGAATTTGAATCTTTACAGACGGTTGAACTGCCATCGGAAATTTCTCTCCTTCGAAATAAGGCCTTAAATCAGCTTCAAGATGCCCATGACAATAGAACTTTTGGTATAAAGGAATTTACTGGTCTACAGCGGAACATACTGGAGAATGCAGGCACCTTCTTGGAAATGGTTCCTGGCATAAAGCCAGGTAGAAACATTTTGGAAAAAGGTATTAAGAAAACGCCATCGGCTTTATACAGGACGATGGACACTATCCTCAAAGGAAGAAAACGGCTGCTCATGTTGAGGGATCGACCATGATATTGATAAGTATTCTCTCGACTCTATTGATTTTCTTATTGATCCTTATGCTGACAGTGTGTCTGATTCCGTTTGAATATGCTTTTTCAGGTGACAAACACGAAGCCTACTTTCTTGAAGGAAAAATCATCTGGATTTTTGGCGGTTTCAAAGGACTTATTTCCATGGAATCTCGTCAAAGAGTTTCTTTTTCTCTACAGCTTTTTGGTTTTCATCTATCGCCACAAACTCCCAGACAAGAAAAACAAAAGCTGAAAAAAAAGAAAGATCCATCCATAAAACAAGAGAAAAAAAAGGCTAGAAGATTTGATGCCAGTTTATTTCTAAACAAGAGGCTATTTGAGGTCCTATGCCGATTCGTGGCCGACGTTTTGAAGCACATGAAGCCACAAGCCTTCCTACTCCATGGAAGTATAGGCTTTGATGACCCCTACCATACAGGAGTATTTTGGGGTGGATTAAATATACTCTATCCCTTGCTAAAGAATTTTGATATTCAGATTGTGCCCATCTTTCACGAGGAAAAGCTAGAGGGAAATTTTGCTGTTCAAGGTAGAATTATCATTGGTGTATTGATTTTACTGGTAATAAAGCTGTTGTTATCCAACCCAAGTAGAAATATTATCATACAATTTATAAAGAACAAAGTTGCCTATCGGCAATTTGTTTTCGCTAGGAAACCCTAGGTTTCCTTCGACGGCTGCGAGACAGCCTGAGCACCTTCCTGAATACGGCAAAGGGGAATCCCCTCTGCACACCCCGTATCTAGGAAATCAAAAATCAATTTCCTATATAAAATAAAAAGGAGGAAAAAGCATATGTCATTTAATTTTGATGAAAATGTAAGTATTTTATTTGAAAAACTGGAGAATCTTCTAAAGTCAAAAACCATCGTAGGTGAAACTATTCAAATTGGTGAAACCACTTTGATCCCCATCGTAAATCTTTCCTTTGGTCTAGGTTCCGGTGGCGGAGATGGCACCGATGATAAAGGCGCTAAGGGCTTCGGCGGCGGCGGAGGTATTGGCGCAAAAGCTTCTCCTACGGCCGTGATTGTCATCAAAGGAGATAAAGTTGAAGTCCTTCCCATAAAAGCCCAGGGCGGATTGGAAAAATTGATTGATATGGTACCTGATATCGTCAACAAGGTACAAATGCATCATAAAGAATCTGGCTGTTGTTCTGAAGAAAGTTGTTGTAAAGAAGAATAGGGAGCTGGGCTCCCTATTCTTCTTTACTAATATTTAATGATCTCTTTACTATAGCTCTCCAAATAATTTTTTCTCATCTGGGCAATTTCTTCTTCATCAATGGGCTTAGGGTTTTTTCCTGTCCCACGGATAACAGAAGCAACCTGGGCAGACTTTTCAGCAATTTCTGCGGCTGTCCAAGCCTCCCTTAGGGATCTGCCGATGGCCACCAGACCATGCTTTGCCATAAGCCCTGCATAACGATCCCGTCTAAATACCCTCAACACATTTTCTCCCAATGCGGCAGTACCTGGAAAGGCGTACTTGGCAACGGGAATACTGCCTCCAATGATTTGGGCATGATCCTCGGTATAGCAGGGGATTTCTTCCTGCATGGCTGCAAAGGCGCTGGCATATATACTATGGGTATGTACAACGCTGTGGATTTCTTCAAGATTCTGATAAATAATCAAATGTAAGGGCATCTCGCTAGAGGGCTTCTGCCTTCCATCCAATTGCTTTCCCGTAGCGACCTCCACCACAGCGATATCTTCCGGTATTAAATCTTCATAGGCAATTCCAGACGGAGTAATCCACATGTTTTCTCCATGACGAATACTAACGTTCCCCCAGGTTCCCTTGACCAAACCGCTTTTCACCATACAGATACCAGTTTTTATCAGTTCCTTTTCTATATCCATAACCAGTCCTCGCTTTATCCATTCTTTTAAAACTCATTATTATCTTTTCCAAACAAAATCATTTCTACCCCATTGTATTTTATGAATATAAAGATGTCAATGTATCGTATCCTTCACTGCACGCTGAATGACAAGTTTAGTTCCTCACCATGTTATTTTAATTTTTAAATATTCTAACTATTGACTTAGATCTACTTTTGTATTATTATTAGTATAATCTAAAAAACAAATTCTTTGAGTAGGAGTAGTAGACAAAATATCTACTTACAGCGAGTCGGGTTTGGTGGAAGCCGATATTTAGATCTTTGTTGAATGGACCTAGGAGATGCAAGGTGAACGTAGAGTAGCTGCCGCCGGGGGTTTCCCGTTATAGAAACAGGATATCGAGTTTTTATACACTCCGTATCTGGAAAAGCGAGATGGAATCAATCTATCTAATTTGGGTGGTACCGCGGAAGCAAGCCTTTCGTCCCTGTTTTTACAGGGATGATGGGCTTTTTTTATTTGCATCCTTGGTTGTTGAAAATAGCCTTCCAAAATTTATATCTAGCATTTAGATGATTTTGTCCTATGGTTAGCCGTTAGCATGTTAGCCGCAAAGTTTTCTTACCTGCTAACCGCTAACTGCTAACCTGGATGTGATAAAGCTCTAGATAGTCATATGCCTAATGCCAAGGTAGCTATCTTGATAATACATATTATAGGAGGTGGTAAGCATGCCATGAACATCAGAGGAATCCCATTGGTTATTTATCTATGAAAAAAATAAAATTGAAATTAAAAGGAGAGATTCTCATGAATTTAAGAAAAAATATATTGTCAGCATTGCTTATTGCCATCGGTTATATCCTACACCAAATCGTTCCTGGCACCATCGGTAGTATGAAATTTGATATCATGTTATCTGTCATCTTTGTGTCCTTATATATCAATAAAGATTTTAAAAATGCAATGGTTACTGCCCTTTTAGGCGGTATCATTACAGCTATGACCACCACATTCCCTGGCGGTCAAATTCCAAACTTGATTGATAAACTCATCACCTGTGGTATCGTCTTCTTATTGATCAAAGCTACAGAAAAATTACCAAAGCAAGAAATTGTAAGGGGTGCCATTTCTTTTCTAGGTACTGTTGTCAGCGGTACAGTATTCTTAACCTCAGCCCTTTATATTTCAGGACTTCCAGCACCTTTTAGCGTATTATTCTTCGGTATTGTACTGCCTACCTCAGTGACCAATATATTTTTGACTGCCATGATTTATCAAGCCGTTAAGCTTGCCATGAAAGTTACCGGCGCAAAATATGTACAGCAATAATATAAAGGTAATAAATCCCTGTGATCTTATAAGTTCACAGGGATTCATTTATTTCAGCATCTTTAATGCGTCTGAAAGCTTGGGAAGAATCTGTTTTTTACGGGAAACTGTATCTGGTACAAAAATACCCTGCACAGGTTCAACATCAAAAGCCACAACCAATAGGCTTAGGTTCATACATTGATAGAGCAGATAGGAGCCATTATTCAGAATATCTGTGATCACCAAAAGGGTCAGATAATAATTGTTATGGTGATGCACCCTGCCAATAAAATCAATAAATTGTTCTTTTCGATTGAATACATCCTCAATATCCAGGGTAAATACTTGTCCGATACCCACTTTAACCCCTTCCAGCTGAAACTCTTTAAAATCCTTATAGAATACCTCTTCAATGCTATACCCCTCTAAGGAAGTCCCTGCCTTGAACATCTCCATGGAATAGGTTTCTAAATCCAACTCCAGCAGCTTGTTTAATTCTTCTACAGCAGTTTTATCCCAATCGGTGGTCGTAGGAGATTTTAACAACAGGGTATCTGAAATGATGCCCGACAGAAGCAGCCCGGCAATTTCCTTTGGAATCTCTTCCCTGCTTTCCTGGAACAAATGATACACAATGGTACAGGTACTTCCTACAGGCATATTTCTAAAACTGATTGGCATAGAAGTAGAAATATCGCCTATTTTATGGTGATCAACAATTTCTAAAATATCTGCCTCCGACAAACCTTCGGCACTCTGGGCATATTCATTATGATCCACTAAAATTACCTTTTTCTTCTTTGGGTTGATGATATGTCTTCTGCCGATGAACCCTAGGAATCTCTGTTCATGGTCAATGACTGGAAAATTTCTAAATGCCGTATTGATTAACTCATCCTTTACCTCTTCTAGATATTCATCTTCATTAAATTGGATGATCCCCTGAATCTTCATGATAGAAGCAATATAATTACACTGATTGATCAGCTTTGAAGTAGTAAAGGTATCCATGGATACTTCGATAATACTTACACCTTTCTCCTTGGCTGTATGGATGTATTGATTTGGCAGGGCTTTTCCCCCAGTGACAATGATTAGCTTCACCCTTGATTCGATGGCATTTTCAATAATCCCATATCGGTCTCCTACGATAATGATATCCTCTTGATTCAAGGTTCCTCGGATGCTTTCATGGTAAAAAGCCATCACCTTAATGCGTCCTTGTATTTCCTTAGCACCGTCTACTAAGATTTCACCCTTTAAATCCTTGGCTATATTTTCAAGAGAACTCTCCAATTGATAGAAATCTCCTTTAATCAAGCCCATGGCAATATCTTTCATGGTCACGATTCCTGCCAGTCTTCCTTCCTCATCCACGATGGGAAGGGTTTTCAAATTATTTTCTTCCATCAATTTATAAGCATGGAGAATGGAAGCCTTAGGAGAAATTCCTTCAACCTTATCATAATCCAAATCTCTTAGCTGAATCTTTACGTTTTTTAGCAGCACTGGTACTGAAACACCAAAATAATCCAGCACAAAGCTTGATTCTTTATTCAAATTTCCTAAGATACAGGGAAGGGTATGATTTCCCAGCTTATTTTTCAAGTAGGAAAAAGCAATAGCCGAGGTAACGGAATCTGTATCGGGATTCTTATGTCCAAATATCAATGTAGGCATGATGATTCTCCTTTATTGTTTTCTTAATCTATTATTATAGCAGAGTTCGATCGATTTGCGTAAATTATCACTCAATTATTTTGCGTCCTTTCTAGTATTTCTGCTTGAGCTCTATCTACATCCAAAAAGTCCAGAGCGTACTGCTCTGGACTTTTTGGAAACTTTGCCCTGACTAGTATTGAAAAACAAACTGTAGATTAGCGCTTCTTTGAAGCTGCGCATCCATGTTTATCAGCCTTTGCAGGCGATGTTTTCATATACTGGTCTACACTATATTTCCTCGGTACATAATCATATTCATTTCCCGTTGGATTGTAATGGGGTGGCTCTGGATAAAATACAGGCACTCGCTCCATAGGGGCTTTCATAGGAGCTTTCATAGGACTTACTGCAGTAGGGGTTTTTGGACATTTTCTTCCCATACATGTCACACTCCTTTCCTTTTCAATACAAGCTATGATAGGAATAATAGAAGTGTGACAAGCTGATAGAATATTTTTTCAGGACATATTCACATTAGAATCGGCTGATGTTCCCCTCCAGAATGATTAAATCTCCAGGTGGTGGTTCCGGATATTCCGTCCTGGTAGCACTGATCACGATCTTAACATTTCTGGGTATTTCTTTTATGTCTTCAGGTGTTAAGTCAATGGTAGCCGCCCATGTATTTGGTGTCTCTGGGACTTTATGAAGGGGTTTGTTCAGGGCACGATTATCCGTTGGCGTCGTATAAATAAGATAGGCTTCATATTGTTTATAGTTATCGTTTAGGGTCTCCAGTCCAGGCAAAACGGCGATGATACTTACAGATTTCTCATAATTTGGGGTTTTGCTCACCATTACCGTCCCACTCGCTGTGGAATATTCTTCTTCCACAGGTTGTAAAATCGTACAGTAGGGCGAAAGCTTAATCTTAGGAATACATAACACATCCCCGGGTACAATCAGACCGGGATGAGATATATGGGGATTGGCTTCAAGCAGTTGATTCAAATCCATTTGATAATTTCTGGCAATTCGATACATCACATCACCGGGTCTAACCGTATATCTCCCAGCATCCGGCGGACAATTTGTAGGTTTTCTTGGAAACATAACCATCCTTTTCAACTCCTTATATTCACGAATTCCTTCTACTAATCATATGATTTGAAAATGATGTTTAGTATCCAATTTGTATGTTAAAAGCTCCCTTATATAGTCCCTAGCTATTGAACCTGCTTAAGATTTTTTTCGTGAAATGTTAATAGGCTATATTCGGTGATCTCTCCAATTCCTTAGAAATTATAAAACTCGCCAGGGTTCTTCGATATAATGTCATCCAGTGTATCCGGTGAAATACCATGGGCTATACAGTAGGGAATGAAATCTGTGAAGAAAGCTGCGCAGGGGTGATGCTCCCCGTGGGCTGCGACCTCGTCATAAAAATCATAGTCCTGGGAGAGTAGGATCTGATTTTCAAAACCATCAACGATGGCCTCTTTGATGAAACCCAAATTCTCTCCATATTCATTTGCCTTGATCAAATCCAATCCTAGCCATATACCAAGATCCAGCGCTCGATGGATCGTATCATAATTTTTATCCCGAAGGGTATGGGACCATAAAAACTTATCGAAGTTCGCCTTCTCCGCTTCCAATAAATCCATCACTTCATCCGCCAATGCTGCTTCGAGTATATGACAATGAATTGGTATTCCTACCTGCTTATTTGTCATGATGGCAGCCCGAAGTAATTCTCTGTCAACCTCAGACAGTTCTCCCCTCATAAGGAGCAGCTTAATATGTCCTGGTTTAATGGTAACTCCATCTATGGTATCCAGCCCATGTTGAAAATCTTTTATCCATCGATCCGACAACTGCTCGGCATATCTTTCACGATGAATCCTATGGACATAGTTGGGCAGGCTATGGCCAGTACATGGAATAATATTGATCCCTGAGGCCATGGAGAGCTTTCTCAGCAGCTTTATATTTTGACCCCCTAGTGGTGGTGAAGCCTCCACAATGGACCTGCATCCAGCTGTATATAGCTTTTGTAGTACAGGCAGTAGTTTTTGGTAAGCCTCCTCAATTTTTTCATCATCGTATTCTCTGTCAAAGTACAGTTGATTGGCGTAGTTCTCTTCATTTTCCCATTTAAAGTGTTCATGGCATAATGTGGGCTTCATTTGCTCCTTAAGAATTGGCCCATTCACTGTATATATCATATTCCCACCCCTTTTCTATTATCTACATGTATTATAACGAAGAAACTCTGACATAAACCTGTCAGAGTTTCTTGAAAATATTTTAAATATATTTGTTATATAGTTCATGAATTAATGTTCTTATATATTCTATATAGGATGCTGGGCCTAGGAGTTTAATATCATGGGGATTGCTCAAAACAAGATTTGTCATCTCCTCCTCATACTTTGATAGGACGTAAATCTCCATTCTTTCGCCATCTGCCAGCACTGTACAATTTTCCATATAAAAGTTTTCTCGAATCAATCGATACAAGGGTTTACTGATTTCAAAATGATATTCCTTAAGTACAAATTTGTCATAGGTACTATGGATTGATTTTCCCAGGTAAGCATTGATCTCATCCATAAGCTCTATCTTGTCAATCCGATCTAGACGAAAGGTTCTCTTCTCCAATCTCTTATGACAAAACCCTGAGACATACCAGCCACCATCGCTATAAAACAATTCTGTAGGAGATACCTTTCTCTCTGTCATGCGCCCATTAGCTGGTACATAATAAGTAATAGAGATGTTTCTCCCTTCCATAAAGCTTTCTAAAATTGTTGGCAGTACCTTCTCCGAATAGTCCTTCGGTAACAATCTATCCACATAAAATGATACATGCTTCAATAGCTGATTGACTTTTTTCCGATCACGCTCAGTCAGCACATTGATGATTTTAGCCCGAAGCAACTGATATTCGCTGCCCAAGTTGGGAATCTTTATGGCTTGACCCATATTTAGCACCATTAATAACATAATGACTTCTTGTTCTGTCAACTGGATGCTGGGAATAAAGTAACTTTCATCAATTTCATATCCTCCTTTTTTCCCTTCATAGGAAAACAGAGGAACTTTCAATTGACTTAGGGCATCCATGTCTCGATATATGGTTCGCTCACTTACTTCAAATAATTCAGATAGCTCCTTACAATTAAGCTTGCCCTTTTCTTTAAGAGCATATATGATTCCGTTGAGTCGTTCTGCCTTTTTCATGTCAACCCATTCCTTAAAATAATTTCAAGAGATTATCCAGACTGTCGATGACATAGTCAAATTCGGTTACTTTGCCAAACCCATACCTAGCATAAATAAAGGGAATACCTGCCTGTTTTGCAGCTTTTTGATCCCCTGCCGTATCTCCTACATACACAGAACCTTGTAGATTATTCCTCTCCATAATCAATCTTATATTCTCCCCTTTGGATAGGCACGTTCTTCCCGGATTTTCAAAATCAGCAAAATAGCCCTCTAGTTTATGATACTTTAAGAAAGCTTCTATGTAACCACACTGACAATTGCTGACGATAAACAACTTATACCTCTGAGAAAGAGCACGGAGCACTTCTTCTAAGTGATCATACAATAGACCCCCTTGCTTCTCTATGTAGCCGCATTCTATCTCACAGCATTCATTGAGAATTTTTAGCTGCATATCCTCTCCTAATCCAGGAAACAGCTTTTTGCCAATTTCTTTGACTTGAAGTCCCATGATGCCCTTTATATCATCTTTTGTTAGGGGTTTTGCTATCTGTTGATGTCTCTTTACTACATCATTCCAAGCCATCAATACCACATCTGTAGAATCCCACAGCGTTCCATCTAAATCGAAAATAATACTGTCCATATCAAAACCCTCCTAATTTTCCTGTGCTATTACTTTGTCTTAATAATACTTATCCAATTCCCATTTTAAGCAGTTTGTTTCTATATAGTTACTGATTTCTTGGTATTCTTTTTCACTCCTAATGATATGATCATGATACCCCCGTTGCCATACACTTATATCTTTACTACTAATATGAATTTCCTTTGCTGTATTCATCTTTAAATATCCAATCAATTTTGATAATGACGACCTCTTAGGTAGGGGCGATTCACGAATCGCCCCTACAATTTGTCCAAATAAATGCACCCTATTTTGCGTACAAATAGTCACAAAGTAGTATCCCACCTGAGAATAATCATAATCTTTTAGTCGTTGATGCTTTCTCTGAGGTAAATTGTTCATAATAACACCTCTAGATATAAATATTCTTTCTAACAATAACTATTTCTATATTTACCGCTTTTCTCCTCCAAAAAATTAAAACAGGTGATTTAGACAGCCTTTATACAAAGGAAATCTAACTCACCTGCTAGTTATTACCTCTAAAAATCAGTATCTCAAACGCCTCTATCCTACTCCTGCCGTAGGTTGCGGACTAGTAACTATCGCTTGTTTCACTGGGTACTACTCCCGCCGTAGGTTGCGGGCTTGTTACTCTCCCTGGTCACTACAAGCCTCGCCAACCCTGACAGGGGTAGTACCTACAATTCACCTTCGCTATCCCTTGGTTCATTGGGTACTACTCCCACTCTATGGTTGAAGGAGGCTTACTTGTGATATCATATACGATTCTGTTTACGTTATCCACTTCATTAACGATACGATTGGATATCTTCTCTAGCACCTCATAGGGGATTCTTGCCCAGTCGGATGTCATGCCATCGGTGCTGGTAACGGCACGGACTGCCACCGTATGGCTGTAGGTTCTTTCATCACCCATAACCCCAACGCTGCGGATGTTTGGCAGAGCCGTGAAGTACTGCCAAATGTCTCTATGCAATCCTGCTTTTCTGATTTCATCTCTTAAAATGGCATCGGATTCTCTCACAATATGAAGCTTATCCTCTGTGATCTCTCCTAATACACGGATGGCCAGTCCTGGTCCTGGGAAAGGTTGTCTCCATACGATTTCCTCAGGTATGCCTAATTCTTCCCCTACTTTTCTAACTTCATCCTTAAACAGCTGTCGTAGTGGTTCTATTAATGAGAAGTCCATATCCTCTGGAAGACCGCCTACATTGTGATGGCTCTTGATGACTGCCGCTGTATCGGTACCACTTTCGATGACATCAGGATATACAGTTCCTTGTACAAGATAATCCATTTTTCCTAGGCGGTTAGACTCTTCCTCGAACACCCTGATAAATTCTTCTCCGATAATCTTTCTCTTGGTTTCAGGATCTGAAACACCCTTTAGTTTGCCCAAGAATCGGTCTGCCACGTTGACACGGATCAAATTCATGTTAAATTGGTTTTTGAAGGTCTCTTCCACTTGATCCCCTTCATTCTTTCTTAAAAGGCCATGATCCACAAAAATACAGGTAAGTTGATCTCCAATGGCCCGATGCACAAGGACTGCGGCTACAGAAGAATCTACCCCGCCGGAAAGGGCACAAAGCACCTTCTTATCGCCAACCTGTTCTTTGATCTCTTGGATGGTTTTCTCTGCAAAATCATGCATGTTCCAATCCCCAGAGCACTCACATACCTCATAAAGGAAGTTGCGAATCATTTCTCTACCCTTTTCACTATGCTCTACCTCTGGATGGAACTGCACTGCATATAATTTCTTTTCACTATTCTTCATGGCTGCCACAGGGCAGTTGTCTGTCGTAGCTGTGATCTGGAAGCCTTCTGGTGCCGACTCGATGAAGTCCGTATGGCTCATCCAGCATTTGGAGTTATTCTGCACCTCATGAAAAATTCCCTCACGGTCCATGATGCTTAATTCCACACGGCCATATTCCCTAGAGGCCGCTCTGTTTACTTTGCCGCCAAACATTTGAGCCATCAGCTGACCGCCATAGCAGATACCTAAAATCGGAATGCCCAACTGAAAGATTTCTTGATCACAGGTAGGTGCATTTTCCGCATATACACTGGCAGGCCCCCCCGTAAAAATTATTCCCTTTGGATGCCTAGCCTTAATCTTATCTATCGATGTGTGATAAGGAACCACCTCACAGTAAACATTCTGTTCCCTTACACGTCTTGCAATTAACTGATTATACTGCCCGCCAAAATCTATAATTAAAATCAACTCTTGTGGATGCATGTTTTTCCTCCTTGTATAAGGCTCGGTTCACGGTATCCGGTTACCGGTTTCACGGCCTATATCATTATCTTCAGTTTATCGTTCTATCCGGGGCACCGCTCACCGCGTACCGTTTTTTAACTACTCGCTCACGCTATAGTTCGGTGCTTCCTTGGTGATGCTGATGTCATGGGGATGGCTTTCTCTTAAGCCTGCTGCTGTAATCTTGATGAATTTGCTGTTTTCCTTTAAGTCTTTAATCGTTGCCGTACCACAGTAGCCCATACCAGATTTCAATCCACCGATAAGCTGATAGATAATCTCTTTCAATGCCCCTCTATAGGGTACTTTTCCTTCGACCCCTTCAGGTACAAATTTCTTTTCATTTTCTTGGAAGTATCTGTCCTTGCTGCCGCAGGCCATGGCCCCTAAGGAACCCATTCCTCTATATACCTTGAAGCTTCTGCCTTTATAAATCACCATTTCTCCAGGGCTTTCTTCCGTTCCAGCGAACAACGATCCGATCATACATACATCAGCCCCGGCACCAATGGCCTTTGGAATATCTCCAGAGTATTTGATGCCACCATCTGCAATGATAGGAACATCATATTTTTTCGCTGCTTCTGCACAATCATAGACTGCTGTCATCTGTGGTACCCCAATTCCCGCTACCACCCTTGTGGTGCAAATAGATCCCGGTCCGATACCTACTTTTACCGCATCTGCCCCTGCCTTGATCAAGTCCTCTGTGGCTTCTGCCGTGGCCACATTTCCTGCAATAACTTGTAAATCAGGATATACAGCTTTGATCTTCTTTACTGCATCCAATACACCCTGGGAATGGCCATGGGCAGTATCGATAACAACCACATCAACGCCTGCTTTTACCAATGCCTCTGCCCGCTCTAACATATCTCCCGTGGCACCTATAGCAGCCCCTGCCAAGAGTCTGCCTCTTTCATCCTTGGCAGAATTAGGATACTGAATGGCTTTTTCAATGTCCTTGATGGTGATAAGGCCTTTTAAATAACCTTGTTCATCTACGATAGGTAGCTTCTCTATTTTTCTGCTCTTTAGGATTTTCTCTGCTTCCAGCATGGAGATTCCTTCTCTGGCAGTTACCAAGTTTTCCTTGGTCATGGCATCTCCAATCTTCTTGTTCATATCTCCTTCAAAGCGAATATCTCTATTGGTCAAAATACCTACCAGCTTGCCAGCCTCGTCTGTAATTGGTACCCCAGATATGCGATACCGCTCCATTAACTCCAACGCATCAGCGATCACATGGTCTGCTGATAAATAGAAGGGATCTACAATTACGCCGTGTTCACTTCGTTTTACCTTGTCTACCTCTAAAGCCTGTCTTTCAATTGGCATGTTTTTATGGATAATTCCTATGCCGCCTTCTCTCGCCATGGCAATGGCAAGCCTTGCTTCTGTAACAGTATCCATACCCGCGCTCATGATAGGAATATTTAATTTAATCTTCTTTGTCAATTTCGTCTTTACATCCACGTCCCTAGGCAATACACTGGACTTTTGAGGAATCAATAAAACATCGTCAAAGGTTAAGCCTTCTTTTACTAATTTACCTTCCATTCGATCCATCCTTTCTTCGTTGGTCCGCTGTTCATACTGAATATATAATTTCCCTTTTAAAAAGAAAAAATCCATGTAATAATTTGAGTGAAATTATTACATGGATGGCAAAAACAATAGAAAATCCACGTCAATTCCACTCATAGTCAGACAATTCACGGTCGTCTGGTAGAGACATTCGGGCCATATTCCCAAACATATATGAGGGTTGATTCTTTATATTTTTATATAACTTATCAAATATAAAATCCCTTGTCAATACAGATTCAAGGGATTTTATATAGTCGCAATATTCTACATACTCTCAACGTATTTTTTCATAGCAAACTGAACATCCTCGTACACCTTTTTTAAGGGTATGCAAAAGCTTTCTGCAATTTCCTTGCAGTCATTAAACTCGGGGGCATACTTAAGGATTTTTCCCCCCATAAAGCCAATCTTCATGCTTACAACCCCATACTTTGTACGTACACGCAGCACCTTTCTTTCCAAAGCACTTCGATCCACTTCATAGTTTCTGATGCCTAAGGTCGTAGTTTCCAAGAATATTAGTTTTTCCATGTCTTCCTTCTTTTCTAACTCACACAGGATTGACAATATAATACCTGGCCGATTCTTCTTCATGATGATGGGCACCATAAAAACATCCAGGGCTCCAGCTTCTAAAGCTTTTTCCATCACATAGCCATAGATTTCAGGGTTCATATCATCGATGTTGCATTCCAACATGATTAGCCTATTTTTCTCGTTTTTTTTTCCCCTAAATATATCCGAAGCACATTGGGAATCGCCAAATCCTTTTTCCCTAATCCATACCCGATGCGGTTTAGTTCCATTGCAGGTACATCGCCGAAGCCTTCGCTCAACGCCTTTATGATGGCAGCACCTGTAGGTGTAACCAGCTCTGTTTCAATACCCCTGTTGTAAATAGGAACGCCCTTCAATATCTCTAGGGTAGCTGGGGCTGGCACAGGAAACACCCCATGGGCACAATGGACAAAACCAGTTCCCACATGGAGCGGTGATGCATATACCTCGTCGACACCCAAAAGATCCATACATATGGCAGCACCCACAATATCAATGATAGAATCAATGGCACCTACCTCATGGAAATGTACTTGATCCAAGGGTTTACCATGGATTTTGGCTTCTGCCTCCGCCACCAATCGAAAAATATTCTTACTCATCACCTTTACATTGTCCTTTAGGCTGCTGTCATCAATAATCTTCTCCACATCAAACAGATTACGGTGATCATGATGGTGGTGATGATGATCATCATCATGATCATGATGGTGATCCGTCAGGTGCACATGAAATCTTGTACCTGTAATTCCTTTTTTAATGGACTTCTCAATTTCCAGCTCATACCCATGAACATGAAGCTTCTCGATTTCATTCATAAACTGGGCCTGATCCACACCTAGGTCCAATAGGGCACCGATGGTCATATCGCCGCTAATACCTGAAAAACAATCAAAGAACAAAATTTTCTTCATTCCAAATTCCTCCAATTTTTCATATGTATGTATATACGGATATATATTTAAGTGTTATGATAAATATAGAAAGGGGTTGATACGATGAATATGCTTGGTTACGGTTTCCCTATCATGGGCGGTCTGTTCTTCTTGGTTTATCTTGGCATCATGATCTACATGATCTATCTCTTCCATGTTCTTGCTACATCCAATAGAAAAATTGCAGATGCTATGGAAATCCTGGTACACAAGATTGATAAACTTACCCATCGGGATCCCCAATAAAGTGAAACTCCCTATCCTTAAGTTTATCCAAATCAAGGAAGGAATTCAACTACATAATTTATATGTAAGAATCAAAGATGCCAGCCCAGGCTCACCCTGTGCTGGCATCTTTTCAATTATTTTAACTGTAGTAACAATTCTCCTGATTTTACCTGCTGTCCTTCCTTCACCAAAACAGACTCTACAGTACCTGCGGCGGTAGATGCAACACTAGTTTCCATTTTCATGGCCTCAATGATCATAAGGGTTTGATTCTCTTTTACGGTCTCTCCCGGCTGCACAAAGATCTTGGCCACAGTCCCTGGGATACTTGCACCCACCTCCATGTTATTCGAAGGATCTGCCATAGCAACGGTCTTCGTATCAAGGCGAACCTGGCTTGCTTTGTCTGCAATGGCAATTTCTCTTCGATTGCCATTGACTTCGAATACAATCTGCCGATTGCCCTCATGGTTAACCTTTCCGATTTCTACCAACTTAATGATCAATGCCTTTCCTTCAGCGATCTCTACTTCGCAGGTCTCACCCTCATACAATCCATGGAAAAACACATCACTGCCCATACGGCTTAGGTCTCCATATTTAGCGATATAGGTTAAATATTCTTCAAAGACCTTAGGATACAAGGCATAGGCCAGCATATCCCTCATGGTCGGCACAATGTTGAATTTTTCGCTTAGATGTTTTTCGATTTTAGAAAAATCTTCCGGTTCCAACAATTCTCCTGGTCTAGTGGTGATATGGGGTTCTCCTTTTAAAACTAGATTCTGTAATGCTTCTGGGAATCCTCCCATGGGCTGCCCTAAAAGACCTTTAAAATAATCTACAGAAGAATCAGGGAAGGCTAAATCTTTTCCCTTGCTGCAAATATTCTCTGGGGTCAAATCATTCTGTACCATAAAGATGGCCAGGTCCCCTACCACCTTGGACGTAGGTGTTACTTTTACAATATCTCCCAGCATTTCATTGGCTTTCTTATACATTTCTTTTACTTCGTTGAATCGATGACCTAGACCAAAGCTTTCCACCTGGGGCTTTAAGTTGGAATATTGCCCCCCTGGGATTTCATATTTATAAATCTCTGTTGTTCCAGATTTTAAGCCAGATTCAAACTGCTCATATACAGGTCTAACATCGCTCCAATAGTCTGAAAGCTTCTGTACATCCTTCAAGCGGATGCCCGTATCTCTTTCTGTATTCTCCAAAGCTGCCACGATGGAGTTAAGCGCTGGCTGACTCGTTAGCCCAGATAAGCTGTTTAGGGCTGTATCTACGATATCTACCCCAGCCTCTGCGGCCATCAGAATGGTCGCTACCCCATTGCCGCTGGTATCATGGGTATGGAGGTGAATAGGGATGGATATTTCATCCTTCAGAGCCTTGATCAGCTTTGATGCAGCATAGGGCTTCAGCAAGCTGGACATGTCTTTAATGGCAAGAATATGGGCACCTGCTCTTTCAATCTCCTTCCCCATCTTCACATAATAATCTAAGGAATACTTATCTTTCCTCTCGTCTAAAATATCCCCTGTATAACACATACATACTTCTGCAATTTTTTCGTTTTTTAATACCTCATCAATGGCGACTTCCATACCCTTTAGCCAGTTCAAAGAGTCAAAAATTCTAAAAACATCGATGCCGCTGTTTGCTGATTCCTTGATGAATTCTCGGATCACATTGTCTGGATAGTTGCGGTAACCAACGCCGTTTGCACCTCTCACCAACATTTGGAACAGTACATTCGGTATTTTCTTTCTTAATTCCTCCAGCCTTACCCAA
This sequence comes from Anaerosolibacter sp., assembly GCF_029240175.1. Taxonomy (GTDB): domain Bacteria; phylum Bacillota; class Clostridia; order Peptostreptococcales; family Thermotaleaceae; genus Anaerosolibacter. Next base: position 96,895 of record NZ_JARBTM010000008.1, on the reverse strand, counting down.
GGTGACTCCTTTAAAAATCTGTAGGCCACATCAAATGTAGCGCCGCCCCACATCTCTAGGGAGAATAAATCTTGACCAAGAATAGCTGTGTCCTTCGCAATTTTCAGCATATCCCGGGTTCTCACCCTTGTAGCCATTAAGGACTGATGGGCATCTCTCATGCTGGTATCCGTAAGCAATAGCTTTTTTTGATCCTTGATCCAGTTCACTACACCTTCCGGTCCCTTTTCGATCAAAATCTGCTTCGTGCCGTGAAGAGAGGAAGGCATCGGTGCTTTTGGAACCATAGGTACATCAAAATCCCTTTTGAGTCCCTTTGTTTCATTTACTACCTTTTCACCAATATATTGAAGCACCCGGAGCTCTTTATCGGCTTTGTGCCCGATCGCAAAAAGCTCAGGATGATTCGCCAAAAATCCTGTGTCACATTCACCCTTTAAGAAGTCCTCATGATTTAATACATTAATCAAAAATGCTGCATTGGTCTTCACACCGCTAATGGTTAGCTCTTTGATGGAACGGATTGCTTTTTTTGCTGCATCTTCAAAGGTTCTTGAGTAGGACACCGTCTTTACCAATAGGCTGTCATAGTAAGGACTTACAACTGAACCAGTAAATCCATTGCCCCCGTCCAAACGAATCCCAAATCCTGAACCTGTTCGATATACATCAATTCTGCCTGTATCTGGTGCAAAGTTATTGGAAGGATCTTCTGTGGTTACCCTGCACTGGATGGCATATCCCCTCGGTTGGATATCCTCCTGGGAAGCGATGCCAATCTCCAGAGAATTCAATGGATATCCTTGAGCAACCAAAATCTGACTCTGTACGATATCAATCCCCGTCACCATCTCCGTAACCGTATGCTCCACCTGTATCCGCGGATTCATCTCGATGAAATAATGATTTCCATGGGTATCCACCAAAAACTCAATGGTTCCTGCATTCTTATAGTTCACAGCCCTGGCAATTTTTAAAGCATCGTTACAAATTGACTGCCTCTTTTCATCTGATAAGGAGAATGCTGGTGTAAACTCCACGACTTTTTGATGTCTTCTTTGGATAGAACAATCACGTTCATAGAGATGGACGATGTTGCCATGGGCATCTCCTAGGATTTGTACCTCAATATGCTTTGGCTTTTCCAGATATTTTTCTACAAAGATGTCATCAATGCCAAATGCCTTTTTTGCTTCGTTCTTCGCACTTTGGAATTCTTTGAGAAGGTCGCTTTCCTTTCTTACAATTCGCATACCTCTACCGCCGCCGCCGGCTGCAGCCTTCAATATGATTGGGTATCCACATTGATTGGCAGCATGGATCACTTCTTGTTCTGATACGACGGCCTTTTCTATGCCTGGAATCGTAGGGACGCCCCACTCCTTGGCAACAATCTTAGACTTGATTTTGTCTCCTAGCTTTTCCATCATCGTATAATGGGGTCCAATAAACACAATACCTGATTCTTCACATTTACGTGCAAACTCCGGATTTTCAGAAAGGAATCCATAGCCGGGATGGATGGCATCCACACCTTTTTTCAGAGCCAAACGAATGATTTCATCAATATTTAAATATGCTTCAATAGGGCCTTTGTTTTTACCAATTAAATAGGATTCATCAGCCTTTGTCCGAAATAAAGCGCATTGATCTTCCTTGGAATAAATTGCCACAGTCCGAATCCCCAACTCATGGCAGGCTCTAAAGACTCTTATGGCAATTTCACCACGATTTGCCACCAACACCCTTTTAAACTTTGTATGCTGTTGCATTGTCTTCTCCCCTATTCTATATATACCAAACGTATATTTATTAATAAATTTTAATATTAACGTTCATTATATCCTATTCATTTTCTATTTTCAATAATATGAAAAAACTTATCTGGCCCTATAAATGAGTAAAACGATTTCCTTTTCAGGAAATCGTTTTACTCATTTATGATGAAAGTTTATGCATTCTTTCACTTCTTCATGACTTCACTAAATTTTAAATTTTCTAATTTTTTATACAATCTTTTTTCTTACATATAGAAGCAACCCTAAGGACACTTCTTTAATGAATCTCGTCATCCAATTGATTCTTAAATTCGTCTGGTGGAATTGCTCCTGAGTCTTCACCAAACAATACATTTTCAGGCATATCTTGAATGATTCCAGCTGCATTTTGGCTTGCTGTCGGCTTATTTTTCGGCTTCGCCATATCATTCATATGAAGACCATTAAAAATTTTGCTCATAAAGTTATTCATCAACTTTTCCTCCTTTTCAATATGCTTAATGAATGCTTTCCCTCGTCTGATTGAATTGCTTTGCCATCAGCCATCCAAAGCGTATTTCATCCTTCACTTCACTCCAACTGTTACTTGGATCTGTGTTATGTTTTGTCCAATACTGCCTTATGGCTTCTTCTACGTTTTCCCATCCGTCACTACTTTGATTATTGTGGTCCATACGATGCCTCCTTATCATTATTTTTTCCTTTCATACCATGGTTATGAATCTAGATTACTGGTATTTTTATGCAGTCATCCCTTCCAGTAATTTTTGCAAAATTTATTAATATTATCTTTTCCCGTTATAATCAAGACTACTATTCATTTTTTGCATGCTATATCTATTACTATTCTTCACATAATAATCTTAAACACTTCGTTTTTTATCTAGTTTTTTCATATAAAGGAGGCAGGCTCATCATGATCCATTCAACACAACAAAAACCTCAATTGGATGCACCCAATCTAAAAGTTTTAGAAGATCAGCTGAACTACGAATCCATGATGAACAAAAAAATGGATCAATATGCAGCGTATTGTAGGGATCCTCAGTTAAAAAGTATTTGTCGTCAAGGTGCTCAAAGGCATAAGCAAAATTATAACGCCCTATTAACTTACTTAAATTCCCACCAATAATAACGCGCTTACCTACGACAATTGCCCCCACTATGGAAAACAAAGGAGGTTGTCCTATGCTGCACCAAGGAAATTTCACAGAAAAAGAATTAATGAATGATCTTCTCATGTCTGAAAAACAGGTTTCTTCTGCATATACCGCAGGTATTACAGAGTCCTCTTGTCCAAAACTAAGACAGGTGTTAGAAGGCTGTGAAAAAAATGTATTTACAAATCAAGAAGACATTTTCAAAGCAATGGCTCAAAGAGGCTGGTACAACTTGAAAAAGGCACCCACACAAGACGTACAGACAGCCAAGGATAAATTCAATCAGATGAAAAGCGAATTGAAGTAAAGCTTTATAGAAGGGTAAAAAGATCTAAAGGGATAGTAGTTAGTCGCTAGTAGATAGTGGCTTGTATGTCTATCTTTTAGATCTTTATTTTTTTAGTACTTACAATGTCCACCCTAAAACCATTAACTACTAACCACTAACTACTAGCCCTCCTTACTCCCTTGCTTTCCCTTTGATTTTTATATATAATAAAATAAATACATAATATTCTAAATATTTTTTACCTTCTCAGGGTATAAGATATATAAAGAACTTTGTGTTGGATGCAGCTTAAAATTTCATAGGTGAAAGGAGTTGATATTGTGTATAATATTATTGCTACTTTCAAAAACATGCCCGACCTAAACCGTTGCATGAAAACTTTGAGAGTAAACCCTAATATTAAAGGCCACATATCGGTAATTCCAAAGGAAATTACCAAGAACACAGAAAAGGAAATCTCCAGTGTTCTGATTAAACGTTCCCGGGAGATTGCACCATCTGGATTAGAGGATGTATGGTTTGGCGTATTTACCGGTTTTCTCATCGGTGGTCTATCTGCCTTCGCAGCGGTTTATCTAAATACGGATATGCTTCGTTTATCTACTTTATCCTTTATCGCTAGCATGTTTATTATCTTTTATGGTGGTGCTGCAGGTGCTCTGTTAGGATTCTTGATGAATACCCTCATCTCCAAGCGAAGCTGGCTGAAGAACAAGAATGAAGTTGTTTTGGTGCTCCATAAGCTAGATGACAGCACCAAGGAACTGGTGATTCAAAATCTTGAAACCTATCATGCCAATAACGTTGAGATTTATTAAATAAATAAAAACCCTCTCTACATTCATGTAGAGAGGGTTCTTTATTACATCATTCCTGGCATTAAATTTATGAGGTTTTGTTATCAATTCTTTAAAATCTATGTGCATCAAATCTAGTAAAATACACATTTCTAATTTTCATAATTCATTTATGTGAATAGAACCATCGGCAATGCGTTAGCAAAATGTTAGCAGGATGAAAAGCCTGCTCTTTTGCTTTAACTGTATATTTAACTCATGCTCTTTCTTCTCCATTTAGAAAACATAGCAGATGCTATATCTTATAAACAACTACTATGCATTTTAATATCCACACCTTTATAAACAACTTTCTATTGACTGTCCTTATCTTTCATTATGCAATTTCCTTACCTCACAATTCAGAACACATAAAAAAATCTAACAACATTTCGTTAAATCTTTTTATTTCTTTAACCTATTATTTTGTTGTGCAAAGAAATAAGCCATCTTTATTCTAACGCAAGATGAAATTCTAGTGTTTTCGATAAATCTTTAAAGCTATACTACTTATAATTGAACATAGTAACGAAAATACAGGACTCCATAGCGAAACATCAAATAGCATTTTAGTTTCGGTGCTTATTGGTCTAGACCCAGAGTACAATGCCATTCCTCCAACCATAAAATGGGGATACCAAAAAATGATATTAATTACTAGATATATGAGAGATATCCACCATATTTTCTTTAAGCGAATTATTCCGTTAGCTCCGATAAATTCTTTCCTTAGTAAACCTACTATAATTCTAGGTAGGTACATAACAGGAAACATATATGCAAGTATAATTAAAATAATCATAACAGTGATATCCTTTCGCCAAAAAGTGTTCACAATATGATATATTCAACAGCTATCCATTTTACCCTTCTATAAATTTTGCTCTAATAATTATGCTTATACATTGGAGCATATCATGAGTTGCCTTACCTCTATCTTGGCTTTCAAAGTTTATTTGAGTTTCTATGTAACAATTTAAAAGCGAGTTATTGCTTAATAGGTCTTGTGAAAATTAAAAATCGGCGAAAATAAATAATACCTGAAGATATTCATACCTTCAGGTATTATTTATTAACGGAACAGCTCAGTATACATGTCTTTCAGCCCTTCAAATACCGTTAAGAATTAAAATTTTTACTGCTTTTACTAATTCATATTTTCTCCATCTTTAATTGCCCTATAAAGGGTTGATCTAGAAACACCTAATATTTTGCATATATCGTCTGCAGAGTTATTTTTATCAGATAGCATCGTTTTGGCCAACGATACTTTTTTACTATCCATTATAGAAGGTCTTCCTCCATTTCTTCCCCTTGCCCTGGCAGACTCCAATCCGGCCATGGTTCTTTCTCTAAGAATATCTCTCTCAAACTCAGCCAAAGCAGCAAAAATGTGAAATACAAGTCTACCTGTGCTAGTTGTTGTATCAATACTTTCCTTCAAGCTTACAAGGTATGTGGCAACGATTTGTGTAAAAAATAGCCATAAGAAAATTACAATGTACTCCCAAATAACTTGAGCATATTCTTTTCAGCTATGTGAGTGCTGCTTCTACTAAAAAAGGGTAAGCTATCAAACATCTTCAAAATAATAGCTTACCCTTTTTTACGCATTTTTCAACACTTATTATTTTTTCCTGTCTGATGTATATTGTTTGTACATATATATCAGGCAGGAAAATTTTCAAAAATCATGTACTTTTATGATTTTTTGAATAGACTATTATACCTATACTGGAAATGACTGTGCACAACGCTGAGAAGACAGGACTCCATAAAGAAGACATAAATATCCACTCGATTACAGGACTAACTTTGCCTGTAGAGCCGTAGTACATGGCACCTGCTACTGAATGGGGAATCCATAAAATAACATTTAATAATAAATAAACCATTGATGTTAAGCGAATTTTTCTTAAATGCCTTATCCCACCTTCAGTCATAAATTCCTTCCTAAGTAGTCCAAATATGATTCTAAATAAGTATAAAATAGGAAACATGTATGCAAATGTTATTAATAGAACAATAATATCATTCCCCCTTGTATCATACACTAATCTTACTCTTCTATATATTTATTTCTATAGTTAGGAAATTAATCCTTCTTGAATGCCCTATTCTAATAATTATGTGTGTAAAATTGATATATAGAATGAGCCTTTATTCCTGAATCTGGACTTTCGAAAAATATTTCATTGCCTAAATGCCGAATAGCAAATGAACTATTACCGACTAATGTATCTTGTCTTATAATAAAATTGGTTGTTTCGCTATACAGTGGTGATAATTCTCTTATGTCCATCCCCGGAAAAATTCCAGGAGCATTATAAGTATATGCTTTGGTGAAATTGCTAGTAGTTATGATTTCATCTTGAATCTGTGCAGCAGTCCAAGCAGCCAAATAGCCACCAAGAGAATGACCTGTTATTGCAAACTTAGCAGTTGGATAGTCATTAATAAAGTTTCGTACTACATTCTCCGCTTGAGGAACTTGTACATCATGTTTTCCCATTACAACTTCAACTATATCAGTTATATAATCACCTATATCTGCTGATCCAGCGAATGCGATTACATATTCATTCGTTAATGTGTTTTTCATAATGATATATTTAAATCCACTTGACCCTGAACCGTTCTCAATCTGTTGCCAATTATTCAATCCAGACTCCCTTAGTATATATTCAGGATTGTAGCTTTCATAAGCCATATCGCTTAAAGCCGCGAGTTGGGTATATGCTGAAGTATTACTAATCGGAAGTATAAATACCGTTTGGACTGTTACAGAATTATTAGTTATTATGTCTTCAGCAATTTGATGTGGATAGTTAACGTTATTTCTGACAGTCCACCTTCCTCTTTCGGGCCCAACAAATGAAATGGTAGCAGCGAGAGTAGTTCCCTTAGCTATTCCGTCGATTCTATATACTCTTAATTCAACAAGTTCGCCTGTATCTCTGTTCTGTGCATTTACCGTTCCGTAAAAGGAGTTATTTATGTCTAAGGTTCCCTCATTAGATATTTCCACCCTTACTTGAGCAGTTTCTTTTTGTTTTGGTCGAGTCGTTCCCAGCAGACTGATGGACTTAGCACGAATATCTGTTATATCCTTCCATGTACCAGTATATGCTTTTGCATAATAATCAGGAAGTTGTAAGCGGTCAGGATCTAAGACAAATCTTATAGTATGACTTCCTGCAGTGTATATTGTTAGTTCTATTGTAAAGGACATGGTATATCCAGGCTGTAAGTCAACCAATGTTAAGTCTCCCTGGGAAACATTATTGTCAAATACCCTTAAGGAAAGAGGTCCTGTGTACTGTGTCCCTATATTTCTAATTGATACGTTAAATGGTGTAGAATTTCCTACAATATGAGGGGAACTTTGACTAGTGGTGACATTAAATTCTACTGCCTTTCCAACTTTTGCAGCCCATAAAAAATCTTCACTACATGTACTAGGTATGTAGTCTTCGTCTACCTTCATACTTAAAGTATGCACTCCTGGATTTTGTAATCCAAAGTTTACCGATAGTTTATAATATGTGTTTGCTGCCAATGTTGTGGTAAAAGTATGAATTTGAGTTTCATTTATATATAAGCCAATTTTTACATTGCTTTTGCTTGTAGAACTTTCATTTCCATAAATGAATTCAAAAGGATATTGTGTATTCACTATATATGGTGGAGCAACTTTAGGAACTATATCAGCAGCAACTAATCCCCTGCTGTTTGCTGCAGTTGCTATGTTTAGTGTAGTCTCTTGTAGAGTTAGTGATTTTTCAATCCCTCGTACTGGAGTCTTAACACCATAGACTTCATCAACTACAGTGTTTTCCTCAGGAATCTCGGTGTCCTCATCGCTGATACTATCTTTAGTTGCATCTAACTCCTCAGCAATAGGTTCCGGCATTCCAGGCAGTCCATCAATTGGTTTTGTTATATTTATTTCTTCAATAACAGGTTCGGAGATGGAAATATCTTTAATTGTTACTTCTGCTTTCTTCAACTCTTTGCCAACTTGTTTTATAGAAATAATCGAATTATCTTCTTTCTTTTTACTCTCCTTATTTGCTTTTAGTTTTTTTATATTTTCTTCAAGGTTTTCAAATACAATTTTATTTGACTTTGGTCCAAACGAAGCGTAGTTCTCATAAATCTCAAAAGAATATTCTTTAGCTCGTCTCTTATCTCCAGCGTCTATAGAAATATAATACTCTCCATACGCTTCTACCTGCACGTTTATATCTTTATACTCTGTTTGAGAGTCGAGATTGAATTTCAGTTCTCCATCTAGGTGCTTGATACCTTTTGATAAAGAGATATTTAATTTCTCTCCTCTTTCTTTTAACTTGTCCCCAAAGTTTGCTCGTAAAGTAATCTTCTCCGATAATCTTATGTCCCCTATTAGTGACATACTAAAATCATATCCTTCTGGTGCAGTAATAGCGAAATCATCCACATTGTTTTCCTTTGGTGATGCATTTATCATTTGTCCGAGCGTAAAAGAAGGTACCATTAGGCAAATGATTAATACAAGACTAATTAATTTTCCTACCCTTTTCATAATACACTCATCCTTTCAATGTTAATTATGTGGGCACACTTAATGTAATTACAATTCGTAATCACATTTACATTTCAAAATTATATCATCATCATCTTTAATATTTTATAGAATTTTGTAAGTTTTTTATTATTTTTTCTATTTTTTTACTTTTTTAATAGCATTATTACGAATACTATATACATTTATTATTTTGATAACTGATTGCTTGTTTGCCCTATAGATAACAAAAATATATTTCTACTAGACAATCATGACAAAGTCATCTTTATATGAACAGGGGGATGCCCATGCGCCGCAACTCTATGTGGGACACTTTCTATTTTTTCTTTCAGTAAGGTCAAATAGTTTAGGAAGTGTTAAGTTAAGATTTATTTTGCATTTTTGTGAACTTCTTGAGTGTACAATGGATAAACTCATCGGCAGTCTTTATGATGATATCCTTAGAACTAGAAAGATCGATGAAAATAAATGAGACCAGAAGGCATGCATACCTCCTAGTCTTATTTTTTAACGGAACAGCTCATCGAGCGTGTCTTTTAATCCTTCATTTTCGAAACAATCACTACATAAAAAAAGGGTGAGAAATCTTATATTCTATGGAATTTAGCTTTTTCATGTTACGAAGGACATGAAAAAAGAAGCTTCTCAAAAGTTCAGTGAACTAATGAAAAGCTTCTAATCTCTAATGTTAGCAAAATGTTATCATCTTACTTGTTAGCAACCTTCAACCCATTGATTTCAAGGGCTTTAAGGGGTTACTACATCATTCCTGGCATTCCGCCTGGCATACCACCTGGCATTCCGCCTGCATTTTCTTCTTTGATATCTACTACTGCTGCTTCAGTTGTTAACAACATTGCGGATACAGAAGCTGCGTTTTGCAGCGCTGAACGAGTTACCTTTGTTGGGTCTACGATACCTGCTTCGATCATATCCACATATTTTTCATTTAATGCATCAAAGCCTACGCCTGCTGCACTATTTCTTACCTTCTCAACGATGACAGAACCTTCTAATCCTGCATTGGCAGCGATTTGTCTTACTGGCTCTTCTAGTGCTCTTCTGATGATCATAGCACCTGTCTTTTCGTCGCCAGTCAATTCACTTACCAAGGCTTCTACTGCAGGGATCGCATTGATTAGTGCTGTACCACCACCCACAACGATTCCTTCTTCAACAGCAGCTCTTGTAGCGTTTAATGCATCTTCAATTCTAAGCTTTCTTTCTTTTAGCTCAGTTTCTGTAGCAGCACCTACTTGGATAACTGCAACACCACCAGAAAGCTTTGCAAGTCTTTCCTGTAACTTTTCTTTATCAAACTCAGAAGTTGTTTCTTCGATTTGTGTTTTGATTTGGTGGATACGATCCTTAATATCTTTCTCGTTTCCAGCGCCATCAATGATTGTTGTGTTTTCTTTGTCTACTTTTACTCTATTGGCACGACCTAACATGTCAACGGTAGCTGTTTTTAACTCTAATCCTAACTCCTCAGAGATTACTGTACCGCCTGTTAAGATAGCGATGTCCTGAAGCATTGCTTTTCTTCTATCACCAAAGCCAGGGGCTTTTACTGCAACACACTCAAACGTACCTCTAAGCTTGTTGATTACCAATGTTGTTAAAGCTTCGCCTTCGATATCTTCAGCAATGATCAAAAGCTTTCTTCCCTGCTGAACAATTTGCTCTAATACTGGAAGTAATTCTTGGATATTTGCAATCTTCTTGTCAGTGATTAAGATATATGGATTTTCTAATACGGCTTCCATTTTCTCCGTATCCGTTACCATGTATGCAGATACATAACCTCTGTCAAACTGCATTCCTTCTACCACATCTAGAGATGTTCCCATAGATTTTGATTCTTCTACGGTAATAACACCATCTTTTCCTACTCTTTCCATAGCGTCAGCAATTAAGCTTCCAATCGTGTCATCAGCCGCAGAAATAGATGCTACCTGGGCAATAGCTTCCTTTGATTCTACAATCTTAGAAATCTTCTTAATCTCATCCACAGCCACATCCACTGATTTCTGGATACCCTTCTTCAAAATCATTGGATTTGCACCAGCAGCCACATTCTTTAAACCTTCTCTGATGATCGCTTGCGCCAATAAAGTAGCTGTTGTTGTACCGTCTCCAGCCACGTCATTTGTCTTTGTAGCTACTTCTTTTACCAACTGAGCACCCATATTTTCATAGGCATCTTCTAATTCGATTTCTCTTGCAATGGTTACACCATCATTTGTGATCATTGGAGAACCAAATTTCTTATCAAGGATTACATTTCTTCCCTTAGGTCCTAGAGTAACCTTTACTGTATCCGCTAATTTATTTACGCCTGTCTCTAACTTACGGCGTGCTTCTTCACTGAACTTAATTTCTTTTGCCATGTCAATAACCTCCCTATTATGTATTCAGTATTTTTACTCTACGATCGCTAAAACATCATTTTGTCTTAGGATTGTGTACTCAATACCATCATATTTAATTTCTGTTCCTGCATATTTGGAGAATATCACTCTATCTCCAACCTTTACTTCCATCTTGATTTCTTTTCCTTCTACCACACCGCCTGGGCCTACAGCTACAACTTCAGCCATTTGTGGTTGCTCTTTTGCCTGGCTTGGAAGCACGATACCACTCTTCGTTTTCTCTTCTGCTTCAAGCTTTTTGATAACAACTCTGTCTCCTAATGGTTTGATGTTCATTAGAAACCCTCCTTAGAATGATTTGTATATTATTTTATTATTTGTGACTATTTTATTAGCACTCACTTCTGTTGAGTGCTAATCACATTTATAATGTATACCATCTAAAACAGATATGCAAATCTCCGTTTCTTCCATATTTTAATGACATTTGATATTTTAGGCAAATATCTTCAATTTTATTCCATATACGTCTTATAACTTTTTTTTTCTCATTTTTTCTCTGCATTCCTATTTCCATAAGCTCTATGGGCAACTTCCGTGCCTACAATACAGCAAATGAGCCAAATACTGCCCCCAATAAATCCTGCTACAATATCGCTAAACCAATGGACACCTAGGTAAATACGTGTAAGTCCAATAGCCGCAATCAGAAGGCTAGCCCATATCCCAACCACCCATCTCCATCGGCTTTCTTTTGTGTTTCTGGATATGAGATAAGCTGCCATGCCATAAAAGCATAGGGATACCATGGCATGACCACTGGGAAAGCTAAACCCCTTCTCGACCAAATCATAGAGGTTCGGTCTTTCCCTCTGAATGATTGCCTTTAGCAATTCATTTAAACCGTATCCCCCTAACAAGGTTGTCGTTAGGGCAATCATCTCTATGTAGTTTCTTTTCCTATATAAAAGCCAAAATAGGACAAGACAAAGTACCACATAAAACTTTCCTACTCCCAAATAGGTGATTCCCAAGGCGATTTTTGTCAGAGCAGGGTTATAGTATTTGTGGATACTATCCATCACAAACTGATCCATATGATCTATTCTTTTTTCAATCAATGTAATGTTCATCCACTGTATAAAAATGAATAGCAATAGCAGGGCCACCGTCATACCTATAAAGGCATATCTCTTAAATTCATTCAGAGCCCTTAGTAAGTTTATTTTCTTGTTCAAAACTTATTCCCCTTTTTTCTTTTTCGTTAGTCTTGGTTAAAATGTTATCTCTCTATCAATTTTTGATATCATCCATTGCATATTTTATTAGGGAGGCAACACCATCGTAGGGAACGCGCCCCCGTGCCGTTCCGCCATATTGCACCGTTATAATTCATAGGATATTCCCTGCCTGCAAACGGAAGGCCACAGGGGGCCTTCCCTACATAATGATAGGTGCTTTAGATCCTGTGGTCTGCGGGCGATTCGTGAATCGCCCCTACAACCTCAACCTTAATGCCCATTTTCCTGCAAAATCAAAGACCAGTCTCTCAACTGATCTTTGCCTTAAATCAATCTTTTCCCGAAGGCGGTATAAATGGAATGATATTCTTTGCAAGATTTTGTATCGGCATGGTCTGGAGCCATACTTTCCCTGGTCCTTGCAGTCTTGCCAGGAACAGACCTTCGCCGCCAAACAGCATATTCTTAAAGCCCTTCAGCATCTCAATATCAAAACTTACTGTTGGCTCAAACATGGCTACATGCCCAGTATCCACTTTCATTACCTCTCCACTGCCCAGGGTATATTCCACAACCTCACCGTCAAATTCCATAAAGGCTAGCCCGGGTCCCGTAATTTTTTGGAGAATAAATCCTTCTCCACCAAACAATCCAGATCCTAGCTTCTTCCTGAAAAAGATTTCTAAATTGACAGCTCGCTCTCCACAGAGAAATGATTTCTTTTGACAAATCACACTCTGTCCGTTTCCTAATGCCATAGGTAAGATTTTACCAGGAAAGGATGAAGGAAAAGCAATGGTACCACTGGCTGCTGCACAGGTATAGGTTGTCATAAACAGGGATTCCCCTGCCAGTTTTCTAGCTATACCACCAAACAAGCCGCCTTCCATGTTTGTTTCCATGTTGAAATCATCTGTCATCCATCCCATACCTCCGGATTCCGTGAATACACTTTCACCCCTCTGGAGCTCCATCAACACCACAGGCAAACTACCACCCCTGATTTCGTATTTCATCGTTTCCACCTCCATGATTAACTTATTCTATACAGAAAAATTTATACATAATTTTACAGTTTCATCAGCTTTTTTCTCTGCCTAAGGCCTTTAGTATGTCTATTTCATAACAGGATTTTGTCTGGCCCAGCAATTCCATACCCTGATCACAATAAGCATGAATACTTAGGGGAAGATACTTTCCAAAAACATCCCTTACCTTTTTGTTGACCTCCATCTGTACCTTGATCTCCGCCTTTACCCTACAGATTAGTCCCTGCTCATAGGGACTTTGAAGCTTTCTTCCGTATTCATCTGCACTTTTTAAAGAATCTAGGGCCTCCCGATACTTTCCTTCTCGAATGAGCAACAGGGCCATATATCCTTCGGCCGTAGATCTGCCCAGAAATGTATCAACTTTGCGATAGGTTTCAATGGCTTTGGCAAAATAATTTTTCGCTCGATCATAGTCCCCCATATCGAAGGCTGCCTGCCCCGCATTGGTATTAAAAAGAGTAATGCCCCGAAATACCTTTCTTTCATTGCAGATATCCATGGCCTTATCATAATAATATAATGCACCGGCAAATTTCATATTGCATCGTCGAATTTCTCCCATATAATTATAAGCTGCAGCAATGTTCAATGCATATCGATCTTCCCGTTGGCTCAACATCTCAAAGATATGAATAGATTCTTTTAAAATTTCTTGTGCTTCTTCATAGGCGCCTACCATCAGCCGCTGTAGTCCCTGCAGCCTTAAAAGAATCCCCATTTCTTTCTGATGCTGGGTCTTTCTAGCCAAAGAAATCCCTTTGGTTAAGTATTCTTGCATCAATGTGGTTTGATGGACCTGAATTCCATAGTATACCATTTGTCGATATCCCTTGAGCATGTAACCAAAATCCTCTGTTTTTTCTGCTCCCTCAATCATTTTTTGTATAGCTTCGATCCCTTGGTTATACTCACCTTCTTGAATGCAGTATCTACCCTTTGTATGATAAAAAGCGATTTCCAATTGCGCCAGTTCCTGTTGATCCTTCTCTGTCTTCTGCACTTCCTTTAGCTGCTGTTCTAAATCGTTTAAGTACTTGATAGACTCCTCCTGATTGAGATAGACGATTTTCTCATCCTCCATCTCCTCATCATAAAGAATGGGAAAAAGCTCATGGCTGAAATCTGAATAATCATCCAGATTTTTAATACGATATCTCAAAGCTGCCAGACGATTACCTCCATTGGAAAAGTGATAAATCAACCTAGAGTATACAAATTTATCACGATAATCATGCTGCAGGTTTTGCTCCAATATTTGTCCGATGCGATGGTGGAGAACCTTTCTTCTTCCTATTGATTGAAGGCCGTAAATAAATTCTCTCAGCTTATGATGGGTAAACTCAAAGCTGATTTCTTCATTCTGTTCAACCTCCTTTAAAATATATCTTTTTTCCAACTCCTCCATTCGGTCTAAAATCTCAAGTTCATCTTTCCCACTGATGGTTTGGAGCATATCCAAGGTAACACGGTCAAAGAATAAAGATGCAATGTTTAATAGTTTCATTGCCTCCTCTGAAATATCCACAATCCTACTCTTTAAAATATCCTGACCTGTGCCTGAAATCTCACCGACAGTCCCCTTCTCTTTGAGGGTATTTAACAGCTCCATGAGGAAAAAGGCATTCCCTTCTGTCTCCTGATAAATTCGTTCCTTGAGAGGTTTTTCTATCTTACTCCCTGGAATGGCCTTCTCAATAAAGTCATCAACCTCTTCCTTGGTAAACCTGGCAAGACAAATCTTATCCAGCAGCTGATCTTTGACCATATTTGTAATGAACTGCTCCATCCGTCTATCATGGCCATTCCTGCAGGTACCTATCAACATGATTCGATTCTGTCCTTGATGACGCAGTACAAAGCTTAAGAGACCAATACTGGTTGCATCCATCCATTGGGTATCCTCGAACGCTAAAATTATTTTTTTCTTCAAAGCTATTTTTTTCAATACGCCCAGGATGGCTTCCTCAGCCGTATGATACTTTACTCGGTCGATTCCTTCGACTGGGTTATCACCCAACCCCGTTGCCTCTGGATCAAACCCTGGAAACAAACGGAGGATTATATTCTTCCATAACTGAGGAACAGCAATCTTTTCTTTCCTTACGATTTCCCCCAGGTCTGTGAAAATCTGATGCCAGGGCTTCAGTGGGTATCCTTCTTCTGCCTGGTAGCAGTTGGCTTGGAGGATATAGGTATCCAAACCATGTATTCCCTCTAAAAACCGCTCCTTTAGCTTCGTTTTTCCAACCCCGGCTTCTCCGATAATTAGTGTAGAAGGTGCCCTCTGCCCTTGTATAAAGCTTTCATAGTGCTTTTCCATCAAGCCCAATTCTCCATGGCGTCCATAGAAAAATGCCTGACTCCCGTATTTCTCCTTTTGGGTATTCTCTCTATTTCTTCTCCCTAGGGCCTCCTCATACACTGCCTTTGTCTCGTGATCAGGGGTAATACCCAGTTCTTGATTCAGTATCTCCTCCAGCCTTTTATAGAGATCTATCGCTTTATGATATGCACCTTCTCTGCTATAAACATCCATCAGCATGCGATAAGCTCCCTCATCAAAGGGGTCTACCTCTACCAATAGCTTTCCATAGTATTCCACCCGCCGGAGTTCTCCTTTTTCTAGGTACTGGTACATCCGATCATAAAGCTTTGCTATATAAAGATCCCGATAATACTCTCGACTTCGGAACATCCATTCTTCAAATTTTTCTCCATCCTTCACCAAAAACCCTTGGAGAAATTCACCTCTATAGGCACCGATTCCACTTTCCTCATCTGATATGAACCTTTGAATATCTGTAAACATTTCAATCTCTGGATTGATCATCACCAAGGACTTTTGAGGAGATATGATGATATCCAGATCAAAGGCCTTCCGAATTTTATACATGGCATGGCGAAGGTTTTTCTTGGCCGTCTCCTCCTCCGCCTCACCCCACAGTAAGTCTACCAGCTCGTCCCTGGATGCCTGTCCATTGATGAGCAGATAGTAGAATAAGGCCTCTGCCTTTCGAAAGGGAAATATAATCTGCTCTTGATTTTTAAATACCATAGGCGCCTGCAGCATCTTTACTTGAATGGAATCCATCTCATCACCAGCCTGTCTAATGGGTTTCTTACTATCCATTATATACGATAATGGGATGGGAAAAAACCCCCATAGCCCTTTGAAGGGCTATGGGGGTTTTATTAAAGTACTACTTTGGCTAATATTTCTTGTTCAAGATTTCCTACTTTAGATTCTAAAGCCTCTACTTCCTTACTCACTTCTTCTACAAAGCTTTGATCCTTTATAGATCCTAAGTTAATCTTTACATTATATAGGGCTGAAAGAACTGCAGTTCTTGTCATCATGGCTGCCACAGCTCCGTCTGTTACTGCGTTTTTGTTACCCTTTTCTACCACAGCTGCGATGGATTCCAACATGCCAAAAGCATCCCTTGCCACTTCTAGCGGCACCAATGCAGCTTTTTTTGTAGCCTCCTGAATTGCTGCTTTTCTAGCTTCCATTTCTTCGTCCGTTGCCTTCGGTAACTTGAAAGCTGCCATTACTTCATTAAATGCATCAGAGTCACGATCGATATCTTCTACAAATTTGGCTCTAAACTTGGCGCTGTACCCAGAGATGGTTTTCATCTCCTCTTCCACACCCTCATAGTTCTTCTTACCGATGGTTAGATTTGCAACCATCTCCGTTAAGGCAGCTGCCACCCCTGCACTCAGCGCTGCCACACTACCGCCGCCTGGTACCGGTGCACTGGAAGCCGTCTCATCTAAAAAAGCCTTTACACTCATTTCTGCTAACATATGTATACACCCCATTCGTATTTTATTGATGCATATAATTTTATCCCCATCTCTATGCTGCACCTGCCTTCGGTACGCGGTGCACGGTATCCGGTACAGAAAATACTTGGCTGCTCGCTATTCGCTTTTCGCTTCTCGCAAAGACTAAAAAAATCTTTGGCGAGCAGCGAGTAGCGCTTCTCACCCTCTAACCCTTCACTTCTTTATCAAACACCAACACGCCTTTTTTCACAACCTTTTCTACAGTGCTTACAGCGATGTGATATGGAATATACTTGTAGGATGGGAATTCGAGGATGATGACATCTCCTTGTTTACCCACGTCAATACTTCCAATTTGGTCGGCACGGCCCACAGCGGCAGCACCATTAATGGTCAACGCCGTCACAGCCTCTTCGATGGACATTTTCATGTATAAGGTAGCTAGCGCGAATACCAGTGGAATCGACTCTGTAAAGCAGCTGCCTGGATTTAGGTCTGATGCCAATGCCACAGCACAGCCTTGGTCAATCATGTATCTTCCTCTAGCATAATGTTCACGCAAGCTAAAAGCTGTACATGGTAACAACGTAGCCACAACCCCTGCCTTGGCCATATCTGCGATTCCTTGATCGGAAGCTTGCAGTAAGTGGTCTGCAGAAACAGCACCCAACTCAGCTGCTAACTCTGCGCCACCAAGCTGTACGATTTCATCTGCATGGAGCTTTACCTGCATCCCCATTTCCTTCGCCTTTGTCAACAGCCTTCTAGACTGCTCCACAGAGAATACATTTTTCTCACAGAAGATATCACAAAAGGCTGCTAAATTTCGCTCTGCCACCGTAGGCAGTACCTTCTCAATGATATAATCAATGAATTCATCTTCTCTGCCCTTATAGTCTTTAGGAACAGCATGGGCACCTAAGAATGTTTTAACGATATCCATAGGATGCTCTTGATCTAATGCATCCATAACCTCTAATTGTTTGATCTCTGTATCATAATCTAATCCATAGCCGCTTTTACCCTCTACTGTTGTTACACCAAAGGAAAGCATGGAATCCAATCTCTTCTTTCCAGCGCGATGGAGTTCTTCCTTGGTAGCTTCAGCGGTGGCTCTCACAGAGTTGATAATCCCGCCGCCTCTCTCCATGATCTCCATATAGCTGTCGCCACGAAGTCTCCAGGAGAACTCCTCGGCACGATAGCCTCCGAAGACAAAATGGGTATGAGAATCTACAAAACCAGGCAATACAGCCTTTCCTGCAGCATCAATCACGTCATAGTCAGTTTCTTGATAGTTCTTTAAAATCTCCTCCGTGGTTCCCACTGCTTTGATGACGCCTTCTTCGATCACCACTGCACCATTGGGAATCACATGTAAATCGTTCATTTCTTGGCCCTTTTTTCCATGAAAACCGCTGCAAGTTACCAACTCTGCTGCATTTTTGATCAATACATTTCCCTTTTTCATAAGCCTACTCCATCATCCTGGCTTCAAGAATCTGCTCCATGGAGAAATCCTCTACACCTAGATAATATACTGCTGTATCGATTAGCGCTTCCATCGGTACCAATCCGATGATTTCACTGCCTACGATACTCACACCATACCTTCTGGCTTCGATGCGAATCAATTCAAATGCTCTGTAAAGGGCCGTTTTTGTATAATCCGTCATATTCATGGAGATTTGAACAATGCCTCGTTCTTTTAGGTCAATGCCGATAGCCTTGCAGAAACGTAACCCGCCGTTTAGGAATCTTACATTTTTTGCAATCTTGTTGGCAATTTCTATGTCATTTGTATTTAAATTCACATTGAATGCTACCAATGGCATTCTAGCACCCACTGCTGTAGTTCCTGCTGTAGGATGGATTTCTGCTGGACCATAATCAGGCGTCCAATCTGCCTGCTTGATCTTTTCAATCATCCCTTCAAACTCGCCCTTACGAATATTGGCAAGATTCTCTCTGGTAGGATTGGTTGCTGCCTTTTCATAGAGGAAGATTGGCAATCCATATTTCTCCGATGCTTCCTTAGCAACTTCCTTGGCTAACTCTACTGCCTCCGTCATACTTACATTTTTTACTGGAATAAAAGGTACCACGTCCACAGCACCCATTCTTGGATGTTGTCCTTGATGCTTGGTCATATCAATCACTTCAACAGCCACACCCATGGCTTCAACCACGGCATTTTTTACTGCTTCTGGTTCTCCCACCACAGTAACCACCAGTCTGTTGTGATCTTCATCCCTACTGTAGTCCAAAAGCTTTACGCCATCTTTACCTCTGAAAGGGCTCACAATTTTCTCGATTTTTTCTAAGTCTCTGCCTTCACTAAAGTTTGGTACACACTCGATGATTTTTTTTACATTACTCATGGATGATCCACCTTTCTCTTTGGGTTAGTGGCTACTCGCTGCTCGCTACTCGCCACTGGCAAAAGATAAAACAATAATCTTTTCCGAGAAGCGAATAGCGAGAGGCGAGCAGCGTCATCTACCTTCAACCTATCACTTATCTTTAATCTTATCGGGCGATTCGTGAATCGCCCCTACAACCTTATCCTATTTCTTAAATGCTTTCGCCACAAGGCTTTTCACTAAATCTTCCTTCGGAATGTATGGAAGGGTAATATGATCTGTGCCTTCATTATCCTTGTTGAATTCTATACTTGTTGTAATAGAGTTTTCATTTCTTGCCCAGGCACGTCTTGCTACACCGCCCATAACATCCCACGGCATAGCAGTCTTTAGAATATTGTCTGCTCTCTCACTGCCGTCCAACACCATGCCAAAACCGCCGTTGATGGACTTTCCAATACCTACACCGCCCCCATTGTGAAGGGCTATCAAACTCATGCCTCTCGCTGCATTTCCAGCAAAGCACTGAGTCGCCATATCTGCCATGACATTACTGCCATCTTTGATATTTGAGGTTTCCCTGAATGGAGAATCTGTACCGCTTACATCGTGGTGGTCACGCCCCAGCATGATCGGTCCTACTTCCCCATTACGTACCATTTCATTAAATTTCAATGCAATCTTTGTTCTTCCCATGGCATCCTGGTATAGAATTCTGGCCTTGGTACCTACCACAAGCTTATTCTTCTCTGCGTCCCGAATCCATACATAGTTATCCCGGTCTTGACCCCTGCGGTCTGGGTCAATGCAGTCCATGGCTGCCTTATCTGTTTTTCTTAGGTCTTCGTCCTTGCCGCTTAAACACACCCAGCGGAACGGTCCATAACCGTAGTCAAATAGCTCAGGACCCATGATATCCTCCACATAGGACGGCCAAATAAATCCATCCTTGTCATCAATACCATTCTTTGAAATTTCTTTTACCCCTGCATCATAGATAGACTTCATAAATGCATTGCCATAATCAAAGAAATAGGTTCCCTGACTGACAAGGCTCTTTATTACTTCAAAGTGACGCTTTAATGTCTGATCTACCAGCTTCACAAACTGCTGTCGATCATTTTTTAACATTTCTGTTCTTGCTTCAAAGGTCAAACCTTGTGGGCAATATCCACCCTCATATACCGCATGGCAGGAGGTTTGATCGGATAATAGATCGATTTTGATATGATTTTCAGCAGCATATTCTAAGAGGTCAACGATATTTCCATGATATGCAATGGACATGGCCTCTCTTTTATCCATATACTCCCTGGCAATATCAAAGGCTTCCTTTAAATCCGCTGTTACTCTTTGTACCCATCCTTGGCTGTGTCTCGTTTCAATTCTTGAATAATCTACCTCTGCCACAATACCTACGCCATTGGCAATCTCTACTGCCTTTGGCTGTGCACCGCTCATACCTCCTAGTCCTGAGGTTACAAACAGCTTTCCTTTTAAATCCTGATCATCTGGGATACCTAATATCTTTCTTCCTGCATTCAGCAGGGTATTAAATGTTCCATGTACGATTCCCTGGGGGCCGATATACATCCAACCACCAGCTGTCATTTGACCATAGTTGGCCACACCCATCTGTTCTGCGATATCCCAATCCTTTGGATTGTCAAACATTCCTATCATGAGGGCATTGGTGATAATTACCCTAGGCGCATCAGGCTTAGACTTGAATAGTCCCAAAGGATGCCCAGATTCGATCACAAGGGTCTGCTCATTGGTCATCACTTCTAGATACTTTTTGATTAATTGGTACTGCATCCAGTTCTGACATACCTTTCCCGTTTCCCCATAGGTAACCAGTTCATAGGGATACAAGGCAATATCAAAACATAAATTGTTGTCAATCATTACCTGGAAGGCTTTTCCTTCAATGCAGTTTCCTTTATATTCATCAATAGACTTGGCTTTTAGTTCTCCCACTGGACGGAAGCGATAGCCGTAGATTCTCCCCCTCGTCAGTAACTCATCCATAAACTCTGGTGCTACTACCTCATGAAGCTCCTCAGGGATATAGCGAAGGGCATTTTTTAGTGCTGTCTCTGTTTGATCTGGTGTAAGCTTAAAGCCACGATCCGGTGCTCTTCGAATCCCTTCAATGAACTTAGGGTATTCAGGCAGTTCATTGTCTAGCTTTATGGTCATAGCCTGAGAAATATCATAATTTGTAACCATATTATTTTCCTCCTTGTTTGTATATCAACTAAGACTCAGTTCAGATGGAGTTTGTAACTCCACCTGAACGCCAAGTCGTGTTATCCAGGGGCTGTACAACTCTTGTCTCCCGCTTGTAGGAGCGGGAGCCTTAGAGTTGTTAGCCATCGGATGAGCTGATATAAGTAATGTATTTTAGCGTAACTGAAGTCGCTACTAGCTGCTCGCTACTCGCCACTAGCAAAGACTAACTTAAAAGCCTTTTGCTAAAAGCGAACAGCGAGTGGCAAGTAGCGTCTTTTTCTCTAACTTCTAACTTCTAACCTCTTAGAATAATCCTGTAATCACACCGTTTTCATCAATGTCAATTTTCTCTGCCGATGGTATCTTTGGCAATCCTGGCATAATCATAATTTCCCCTGTGAGGCATACGATAAAGCCTGCCCCTGCTGACACCCTGACTTCCTTCACATTAATCTTAAATCCTTTTGGCGCACCTAAAAGATTTGGATCATCTGATAGAGAATACTGGGTTTTTGCCATACAGATCGGGAGTTTATCCAATCCTAATTCTTCGAGCTTCTTGATTTCCTTTAAGGCTTTAGAAGAGAATACAACACCATCACCGCCGTAAATCTCTTTTACGATGGTTTCAACCTTTTCAGGAATGGATGCTTCTGCTGAATATAAGTGTTTAAAGTCAGGTGATGTACCTTCAACGATTTGAACCAGCTTCTCAGCCATCTCTACGCCGCCTTCGCCGCCTTTTGACCACACCTCGTTTAGTGCAACTTCCACACCATATTCTATACATTTTTTCGTTAATATTTCTATTTCTGCTTCTGTATCACTGACAAATCGATTCACAGCCACCAATACAGGAAGTCCGAACTTTCGAATATTTTCCACCTGCTTTGCAAGGTTGGCAAAGCCTTTTTCGATAGCTTCTACATTTTCTATACCTAGCTCTGTTTTCTTTACACCACCATGCATTTTTAATGCACGTATCGTTGCTACAATCACTACAGCTGCTGGCTTTAGTCCACCATATCTACACTTGATATCTAAGAATTTTTCTGCCCCAAGGTCTGCACCGAAGCCTGCCTCTGTCACAAGATAGTCTCCTAGCTTTAATCCTAGCTTCGTCGCCATGATACTGTTACAGCCATGGGCAATATTGGCAAAAGGCCCGCCATGAATTAAGGCTGGCGTATTCTCAAGGGTCTGGACAAGATTCGGCTTAATGGCATCCTTTAATACAGTTGCCATAGCACCTTGAACATTTAAATCTCCACAGGTCACAGGCTGACCCCCATAATTGTAGGCAATAACCATTCTACTAAGTCGATCCTTTAAATCCATTAGGTCAGAAGACAAACATAAGATTGCCATTACCTCTGATGCCACAGTGATCATAAATCCATCCTGTCTTACAAATCCGTTGGCTTTACCGCCTAACCCTACAACAACTTCCCGTAGGGCTCTATCGTTCATATCTAAAACTCTCTTCCAAATAATCTGTCTTGGATCTATATTTAATGCATTGCCATGATTAATATGGTTATCTATTGTCGCTGACAACAGGTTGTTGGCTGTGGTGATGGCATGCATATCTCCAGTAAAGTGAAGGTTGATATCCTCCATTGGCACCACTTGAGCATATCCACCACCTGCGGCACCGCCCTTTACCCCAAATACGGGTCCAAGAGAAGGCTCTCTTAAGGCAATCACTGTTTTCTTGCCAATTTTATTTAGGGCCTGACCTAATCCTACCGTGGTCGTTGACTTTCCTTCCCCTGCTGGTGTAGGATTGATTGCTGTAACAAGAATGAGTTTACCGTCTTCCTTGTCTTTTAATCTGGTAAATATACTGGGATTAATTTTTGCTTTATACTTTCCATAAAGCTCAAGCTCGTCCTCTAATATATTCCAATCCTTGGCAATCTCTCCAATTGCCTTCATTTTGGCCTGCTGTGCGATTTCGATATCACTTGGTACCTTGTTTACCATCATAACCACCCTCTCTATGTATTTTCCCAATATTATATATCTGAATTATATAATAGCCCTCGTCACCAAAGCGTCGAATTTTAAAAATAGACAGAATATTTTTTCCGTCATTCGGCTTTAGTATGTGCTTTCAAAATATTTTTTATTTTCATCTTAATCAATACAAAAATGCATCTAACGATGCCTTCGCTAGGGGAACCTAGTTCCCCTTCGACGGCTGCAAAGCGGCCTGAGCACCCCTCTGAATACGGCATGGGAATACTTCCCCTGCACCCCTGTTTTTTTGTTTATCAGGAAAGTAGAACTTTCCTGATAAACAAAAAAACCACCTGGGTTTTGTGCCCAGGCGGTCGGCTTTTCTTCATCACACTCCCCGTGGTTTATTCCACTTCCGCCAGTCGTGTGATTTCACTATGTTTTTCATTATAGAGTATTCTTTCTTCATTATCAAGAGAAAGGTTTATCTGTCATTGAAAATGGATATGTACTTATATTTGTGCTGCTGTATCCTCTACCTCTGTATTAGTCACATCAGCTCCAGCTTCATCGTCTTGAACTGGTTCTACAACGATAGTCTGTTCTTCATCTGTTGTTTCAGCTGGTTCAG
Organism: Anaerosolibacter sp.; assembly: GCF_029240175.1. Classification (GTDB taxonomy): domain Bacteria; phylum Bacillota; class Clostridia; order Peptostreptococcales; family Thermotaleaceae; genus Anaerosolibacter. The sequence goes on along the minus strand of NZ_JARBTM010000008.1, from coordinate 72,614 downwards.
CAGTATCAACAGCATCAGTATCCTCTACTGTCTCAGCTGTTTCTGTTGCTTCAACCGGTTCTGCTGTATCTACGGCATCGGTACCCTCTGTTGTCTCTGTGGTTTCGCCAGCTTCTTCGTCGATGTCGATAACACCTGTTTCACTATCATATCCTACCTTCAAATTTAAGGCTTCCGCGATAAATCTCAAAGGTACCATGGTTCTATTATTGATAAGTCCCGCAGGTACATCGATTGTTTTCGCTTCACCATCTACCGTTACTGCACCGGTCTTTAGATCAAAAATAATCTCTACACCATCCTTTGTCACAGTAACCGTTTGATTTTCTCCATCCCATTGAACTTCAGCACCAAGCCCCTCTGTGATTGCTCTTACAGGGATTAATGTTCTTCCCTGCTTGATCACCGGAGGAACATCAAATTTAAAGTTTCCTTTCTTAGAGTAGATATTTTCCACTGGAATTACTTCTACATCTGCATCCGCTTCCTCAATCTCTGCTGCCACCTGCTTCAAAGCATCTAATTCTTCTTGGGTATATTTATTTCTGATAACGTCCTTCATTTCTGCCTTGATTGCACTCATTTGTGTTTTAAACTCAGTCATTTCAGCCTTGGCAGCAGCCATCGCTTCTTGAGCAGTTTTAATTGCAGCTTCGTCACCGCTGGCTTTTGCAGCCTCATAGTCAGCCTCTAATTTTGCTAACGCCTCTTCTATGGCATCTTTCTCAGCTTCTATTTCATTTTTCTTTTCTTCTAACTGATCTTTCACTGCTTTCCATGCCTTATCTTTAGCTTTTTCTTCAACTGTTTCATCTGTGGCTTCAACTGTGCTTTCCATATCAAGCTGTACTTCTTTTACTACTTTTCCCTTAGGTGCTTCCACCTTGCCGACCTTTGGTGCGGCACTAACTGGCACCGTAAACATACAAGCAGTAATGACTGTCAATGAAACTATTTTTCTCCATTTCATTTTTGTGTCCTCCTTTGTGTTTTCTTGATTTACATCATAGTATTACGACTTCTTTTTACTTTTTAGGTGCTGTTTTACCTATTTGTTAAAAAAATTTGTCTATAAATGTCAAAAAGCAGCAAAGCTGCTTCGCTAGGGGAACCTAGTTCCCCTTCGACGGCTGCCAAGCAGCCTGAGCACCCCTCTGAATACGGCATGGGAATACTTCCCCTGCACCCCTGATTTTTTATTTAATAGGAAAGTAGAACTTTCCTATTAAATAAAAAACTTGTAGCCTTAGCATACTACAAGTTTTTCTAGCCACCAATATGTCTTATTTCCTAATTTTTATTCTTCTGTTTTTGTTTTTCCAGCCATATCTTCCATTCCTTAGAATTCACATCTTTAGCATTTTCTTCATCCTTGGACTTTTCTTTCTGATCCTTTGTTTTCCCTTGTGCTTTCTTACTCGTCTCTTCTTCTACCGCTTTTTCCTTGTCTTTATCTTCCTGCTTTCTATTTTCACTATTTTGATTTTCAGCAGAGGCTTCTTTTTTTATTTGGCCGGGTGCTTTTTGTAGTCCAGGAGCTTTTTGCAGTCCAGGCGCCTTTCCGAGACCGGGTGCTGCTTCTTGACCTGGTGGATGATTTTCCTTTTTCTCTTTTTCATCTGTCACCTTATTCTCTATTTGGTCATCATTTATTTCATCATCCTGTATTTTTTTCTTTAATTCTTTAACGTTTAATTTTCCAACACCTTTGTCCAGAATCTGTTGTACCTTTAATTCTTTAATCTCTTCAACTGTAATCTGTTCTCCATCAGCTTCCGCTTTTTTCAAAACACCATACTTCCCAATGGATACATGCTGTGCTCGAGCTTTTTTTACATCTTCTTTCTTTCCTTCTAAATAGGCAACTTGAATTTCTTGAATATCTAGCTTCTCTTCCAGCTTTTGTTCAATTCTCCCAACGATTTCTTTTCCATCAAGGCTCACCTTTTCAGCTGTCATGGTGGTAGAAATCAGCACCATATTTCGCTCCTCTGTCAGATAGTTTAATGTCTTTGCGCTGTCTACAATGGCTAAGACTGCTTCATCAATGGCCATGCCAAGCAGTTTTTCTGACACAACCTTCTTTCCATCCTCATTGATGGGAATTACCTTCAAAACTTCCTGCGCTTGATTGATTTCAAGCTCTACACTGGGGTTGATATCTATACTGACAACAGCGGCTGTATTTGCCAGAATCTTTGTGGTACTCCATGGATTTAGCCAAGTCATGGAAATAAACATCATGAGGAACATTGCTGCGGCTAAACCAATAGTCCTTATGGATACCTTGCTTCTTCTATAAATGTCTTCCTGGACAAAGATAATTTCTTTTCCCTCTTCTAACCCATCTTTTTTTACAACCTTTAGGTATTCCATGGTACTTGTCAGAACAACCGCAAAATCATTTTCAAGCTTTACCACGCATCCCCTGTATACCATCCGCAACACCCCCTTCTATCTCGTAAATATAATTCTTTAAAAGTTCTAAATCGCTGTCTAGAATCAATACGGCTGCGATGATAAATTTCCTGCTTCGTTTTAACATTTTCAATGTTACATTTAATTCTTTTGTAATTTTTGTCCCAGGCAATGTCTTTTTCCGAAATAATTCATCCTTTAATTCCTGGTGAGTTGCCACAAACTTTGCGATTTGTATGCTATTAACCCTGGTATCTACATGCTTTGGTGCTTCATTCACCAAATCTGAGAAGGTAATATCAAATGCCTTTAACTGTTCTTCAAAGGCTCTCATTTCATCCTTCAGCTCAAAAGCAACAGTAAAGTCCTCGGTCTTTAGCTGAGCTTCAATTTGCTGCTCCTGCTCGTCGTCATATTGACTTATGGGAACAGAAACCATATGTCTGCTGGCCCTGCGAAGGCAGTCAGTTACTCTGCTCTTGATTACCAACTCCGCAAAACTGATAAATGTGCCTCTCGATCCCTCATATTTATCAATAGCTTCGTTGAAGGCCTCCAGTCCCACACTATACTCCTCGCTGTTCTCGGATTCTACATAACGATTGGTCGTATTGGATATGGTTTTTATAATAAAAGGTATATATTCCTCAATAAATATTTCTCTTTCCTGGGAATCTCCATCCTTAATTTTCTTTAACCGATTTGTTAAGGAGTCTTTCTTAAGAAAATTCAATAGGCGCGCCAACCCGTATGCACCTCCTTACATTATAGATGTACGCTGTTCTACCCTTTTTTAGGTCCCTGGTTCTAGTTTTTTGAGGAGATATCTCTCCAAATTTTTCATGTTTTATGCTAAAAAGGAAAAAGAGACCCATTTGTCTCTCTCCAATGTCTACCCTTATTTAACAATTATATACTAAATTATCTTCAAATATAGTAGTTTTCCCATGTAGTACACACATGGTATAAAAATACCCGGAAGCATGTTGCCTACCTTCAATCGTTTTACTTCTATCATATTCAATCCAATGGCAAGAATTAACAATCCCCCCACCACTGACATTTGACGGATGACCTCATCAATCAAAAACACCTTCATAAAGGAAGCGGTCATGGTAATCAGACCTTGGTACACAAAAACTGCCACAGCAGACAGCATAACACCGATTCCCATGGTAGATGTAAATGCAATGGAGGTGATTCCATCCAACACAGCTTTGGTATATAAAGTTTGATGATTTCCCACCAAGCCGCTTTCCAATGAACCTACAATGGCCATGGAACCTACACAATAAAGTAAACTAGCAGCGACAAAGCCTTTGGCAATACCCCCTTCTGATTTACCTGCTTTTTTTTCTACCCATCTTCCTAAATCTTCGAGCTTATCTTCTATGCGGAGATACTCTCCGATCAAACTCCCTATGGCCAAACTAAAAATCACCAATAGCACATCCTGATCTTGAACCTTAAAACCACCCAATAAACCCAAAAGTATGATGGCCAATCCCATGGATTTCATCACCGTATCGCTATATTTTTCTGGTATTCTTCCCCCGAAAAATAGACCTATAATACTTCCGCCTACAATGGCCAATGCATTCACAATTGTTCCCAGCACAATTGCTTCCCCCTTTGCTCATTTCGTATGTCTAAATATATATTCTTTATTCTTCAAAAAACTCCTTCTTGTATTATTTGCCTATTCCTAATTCTCTGGCATAGTAGAAAAGATACTGCTGGGCAAAGCCTGCGTATTTGCCAAAGCGTTTCTGACCATAGTCTTGAATCGTTTTTAGGGGCATGTCCTCCTGCAAATAAAAATATTCCATTACGCGTTTTACCCACACATCAATAGGAAATGCATCAAATTTACCCATGGAAAATAACAATATGCAATCGGCTACCTTTGGTCCTACCCCATTGATTCTTAAAAGATTTCTTCTTGCCATGTCTGTATCCAAGTTATGAATCGCATAAATGTCCATTTGCCCCTCTCCTACGATGGCAGCTGCATCTACGATATATTTGGCACGATATCCCGTGCGGCAAAGCTGAATTTCTTCTATGGTTCTATTCAGCAGTGCTTCTGGTTGTGGAAAAGCATAGTGCTTTCGATTTCCATAAATCCCGATGAACTGTCCATATTTTTCACTGAGCTCTTCTATAGATTTTTTAATGAGGGGGATACCACGGTTGGAGGATATGATAAAAGAAATCAAGGTTTCCCATTCATCCTGTTTAAGGATTCGAATACCATGCCCTTTTTCAATGGCTCTTTCCATGACGGGATCATTTTCACAGAGAACTTTTTTAATGCCTCTATAATCTCGATCCAAATCAAAATATGCCTTCCAAATCCCATAGAAATCCTCAATATTTGTATGATTGAAGAGAATTTGATCCTTTTGCTTTGCAATATTTAATATTCTGTTATGAGCCACCAAAGTATAGCTGTCGTCAACTTCCCGATACCAACGGAAGCACTGTCCACATTCTAGAATATGCTGCAGCTCAAAATCCTCTACCCCTTCTAATATCACTCTATCCTTCTCTTCGATTACTTTATAGTTCAAGGTATTTCCTCCTTTGCTTTTATCCTATGAAAAAGATTATCCACCTTCTTCTATTTTTACCCTATATCTTATGTTCTACTCTTTTGAATGCTGGCTGCTCGCTGCTGGCCACTCGCTTCTCGCAAAACCCTGAAAAAATCCTCACCAGTCACCAGTCACCAGTCACCAGTCACCAGTCACCAGTCACCAGTCACCAGTCATTAATATTTTAACCACTACCCAGTTGCCCATCACAAACCCAAAACACAAATCTTTTCCGAGAAGCGAGAAGCGAACAGCGAGTAGCGTTAACACTAACTTTTCTTTTTTCTAGAAGGATTTTTTTCATCTCTGTCGAATATAATCTTCTATAGAACCATTAGAGGTTATAGGTGCCCCAAGGGGGAGAATAGGGAATGAAGTGAAAATCTTCAGCGGTCCCGCCACTGTAGGACGGAGTCAATCACAAGATACCACTGGTTCATCCGGGAAGGTGTGAAAGACAAAGATGTCAAGCCAGGAGACCTGCCTATAAGCTTTAGAAGTACATGAAGGATGGTAAAGTTCATGGTTTTTTTGCCTATGCAAAAAAACTGTGGACTTTTTTTATTTGCTTTTTAGCTTTTAGCTACTATAAATAGGCTGCTCGCTACTGGCCACTAGCTACTCGCTTCTAATAAGTGCAACACACAAAAGTCTTTTGCGAGAAGCAAACAGCGAGTGGCGAGCAGCCTCTTAACTACTATCCAATACAAGGAGGAATATCAAATGGAAAAGCTTCACCAAACCCTACAAATGATTTCTGAACTAAACCAGGAAGCCATGACAAAAACTAGAGCTCGCGTGGACGCCCTTATTAAACCCCCTGGAAGTCTTGGAAGATTGGAAGATTTAGCAGTCCAACTGGCAGGCATCACAGGAAACCCCTTCCCAACGGTAGATAACAAAGTCGTGATTGTCATGTCTGCTGATCATGGTGTGTACCAAGAAGGTATTGCACCTAATCCACAGATCATCACTGCGATACAAACCCCAAACTTCGCCAAGGGTGTGACAGGGGTGTGTGCCTTCGCTAAGCAAGCAGGAGCTGAAGTAGTCATCGTTGACATTGGTGTCGCTGTTGATATCGACCACCCTGATGTCCTCAAGCATAAGATACGTTATGGGACGAGCAATATGGCAGAAGGTCCTGCCATGTCTCGAGAAGAAGCCATTCAAGCCTTAGAAATAGGTATCGAAGTCACCGAAGCTCAAATCAAGGCTGGAAAGAACCTCATCGGCACAGGAGAAATGGGTATCGGAAATACCACAGCCAGTGCTGCCATAGTGGCCGTTATGGGCAACTATGATCCTTCAGAAGTTGTCGGTATAGGTGCTGGACTGCCAACAGACCAGTTATCCCATAAGGCCAACGTCATCTGCAAAGCCATTGCCCATAATAAACCAGATTCCAAGGATGGCATTGATGTCCTTGCAAAGGTTGGAGGCTTTGAAATTGGAGGTATGGCTGGCACCATGCTGGCTGCAGCTGCCCATGGTGTTCCTGTGGTCGTAGATGGTTTTATCTCTACGGCAGCTGCCATCATTGCTTGTTCTATCGAGCCAAAGGTAAAGAATTACTTGATTCCCTCCCACTGTTCAGCTGAAAAAGGCGGGAAAGCTGCATTAAATCTTATCGGACTTCAACCCATGTTTGACATGGGCATGCGCCTAGGTGAAGGTTCAGGAGCTGCCATCGCCTTCAACATCGTGGAAGCGGCTACCTACATGGTAAAAGAAATGATTACCCTAGAAGAATCAGGAATTTCATTATAGCAATATTATAGTAGTATAGAAAAAGGATGGTAACATTTTCGTTACCATCCTTTTTCTATAATGCTCCCAATAAGCCTTTCATGATTACAGCAGCTTCCGCTCTAGTGGCGTAATCCTTTGGCGCAAATTCATTGTTTAAACGTCCCTTCATGATACCTAGTCGAACCACAGCCTTAATATCCCCTAAGGCCCACGGACTAATATAGTAGCGGTCGGCAAAGGTAATGGCTGGCAGTTCCTTAATCTTATCCATATTTCCTTTTTTCTCATAGGCCCTGATCACAAGAGCAGAAATTTCTTCCCTCGTAATCCACCGATTTGGCGCAAAACTTCCATCACCCATTCCCTTTACAACACCAGCTCGATAAGCTGCCTCAACAAAGACTGCCTTATTGGTCTCTTTTCCTACATCTTTGAAAATTCCTTCATAGTCCTTTACAGGAATTTCCAAAACATTTACGATAAACTCAGCAAACTCTGCTCTGGTAATCTTATCCTCAGGTCTATATTCCGAGCCTTTCTTTGGCGTAATAATCTTTTTGCTTCCCAAGTCAAGAATATCGTTCCTTCCCCAATGATCAAATACATCTGTGAATATTGCAGTTTCAAAGGTCCAGGTCTTATCAATCTTCTTCTCTGTCTTATCTTCAAAAATGATGCTTCCCTTGACTGTGGCTGTATATTTCTCACCCATATCAAAAGAATCTACGGGAATCATAATGATACTATCCTTCAAATTATCGTCGTTCTGAGGTGTATTCAAGAAGACTTCTACGTTCTTTCCTTGACTGTTGCTTAACGTGGCCTTATCTATAGAGAATTTGACAATATTTTTTCCTGTAAAATAAGATAGGGTTACAGGATACCCAACTTTTTCTTTTTTTCTATGAATTCTTAATGGATCTGGTGTTTCATTTCCGTCCCAAGAAACAGTCACTCCCTTTTGATGATCTAAGGGATATACGACCAGTTGATCTTCTCCTGCCGTTTTCCCGCCGAATAGGAAAGAATAATATTTGTCACGGCTGCTATAGCCCAAATCAGACAGATAAGGATTTAACCATGAAAATCGATGGTAAGGAGCATCTACCAAACCATTAACAGCCTCCCTATAGTCTTTCTGCCCACTGCTGACATTTTCACTGATAAAACTGCTGGTATACCCGAAGCTGGCTGCCCGATCCTGAGGATTTGTTCCCACAAAACCCTTTCGATTTGCTGATTCTACATGGGTAAGCTCTTGATTGATCGTCATATAATCAGCATGGGCTGAAGCCGCTGCATTCAGCGATGGATCTAATTGAAATGGCGTGAGTTGAAATTGTCCACGATATTGATTCGCATATTCGAGTGCCGTTTTTTGTTCTGTATTGGGAGCGGAGAGCTGCTCTACAGCCTGATCACTCACCGTAAATTGCCAACTCCGACTAATAGGTTTAGACCATTCCTTTAATACTACACTGACATCTACGGTATGGCGCCCTCCTTTAATAGCTTCTGATGGTATGTACTCGATAGACGCTGTCTCCTTATTATATTTCGCCTCTACCTTATTACCATCCAGCTTCATATCAATATTTTCAATTACATTATTATTTAGGATGATCTGCCAGCTGATCGTTGGCTTTGATACCATAACATTGCCTTGGGGCATTGGCGTATATAAGGATACCCCTTCACCAAAGACAGTTCCACTCCAAGCGAAAATAAATATTATACATGTCAATAAGACTTTATATATCCATCTATTTCTCATTTACATCCCTCCTCTCTTCTATTGTAATATAAAAATTAGTCATTTTTTCCTATTGTCTCTAAAATGTAATATTCGTTGCCAAACTGAAATAAAAGAAGAAGAACCCTTCCGGGTTCTTCTTCTTTTATCAACCTTAACCTCAGCCTCAACCTCGGTTCTATACGATTCCCTGAGCGATCATTGCTTCTGCAACTTTTAAGAATCCAGCAATATTTGCTCCTGCTACTAAGTTGTATCCAAAGCCATACTCTTTCGCAGCTTTCATGGAGTTGTTATGGATGTTGATCATGATTTGGTGAAGCTTCGCATCTACTTCTTCAGCTGTCCAAGCCATTCTCATGCTGTTTTGAGACATTTCTAGAGCTGAAGTAGCTACACCACCAGCATTTGCTGCTTTAGCAGGTCCTACAATTACACCATTCTCTAGTAAATATTCAACAGCTTCGTTTGTTGTAGGCATGTTTGCACCTTCAACTAGGTACTTAACACCATTAGCAACGATTTGCTTAGCATGTTCCATCTGAATATCATTTTGGATCGCACATGGCATAATGATATCTACTTTTACACCCCATGGTTTTTGTCCTGGGAAGAACTCTACGCCATATTTATCAGCATAAGGCTTGATGCTTGCGCCTTTATTTTCATTTAATAATTGTGCAATAAATTGAATTTTTTCACCAGTTACACCATTTGGATCATAGATATATCCGTCTGGCGCAGAAAGTGTAACAACTTTACCGCCTAGTTCTTCAACTTTTTGACATGCACCCCAAGCTACGTTACCGAAACCTGATACTGCAACAGTTTTGCCTTCGAAAGTATCACCTTCATGCTTTAATATCTCATGGGCAAAATATGTTACACCAAATCCTGTAGCTTCAGGTCTGATTAAGCTTCCGCCATATGTTAAGCCTTTTCCAGTAAGTACTCCATTCTCGAATGCACCTTTAATTCTCTTGTATTGTCCATACATAAAACCGATTTCTCTTCCGCCTACACCGATATCTCCAGCAGGAACGTCTACATCTGGTCCGATATGTCTATATAATTCTGTCATAAAGCTTTGGCAGAATCTCATGATCTCAGCATCTGATTTTCCTCTTGGATCGAAGTCAGAACCACCCTTACCGCCGCCAATTGGAAGACCTGTTAAAGAGTTCTTAAAAGTTTGCTCAAATCCTAGGAATTTCATTACTGAAACATTTACTGTAGGATGGAATCTGATTCCACCTTTATAAGGTCCGATTGCACTGTTGAACTGTACTCTGAAACCTCTATTTACTTGTACTTTCCCGTTGTCATCTGTCCAAGGTACTCTGAATATGATTTGTCTCTCAGGCTCAACCATTCTTTCTAGAATCCCTGCTTCTTGATATTCTGGTCTTTTCTCGATAACAGGTGTTAAAGAGTGTAGTACTTCTTCAACTGCTTGCAAAAATTCAGGTTCATTGGCATTTCTTTGTTTTACAGTTTCAAGCACTTGTTGAACGTAAGTATTCATGACATCACTTCTCCCTTTTTTTATTTAAAATAATCCCACGGCATGTACCAGCGATTTAGACACCCATGCAAGTTTGTTTTTCTTAAGCTTCATCTAAACACGATGCATTGCCATGTTAATAAATCAAAACCTTAAAGTTCGTAGAGTTCACACCACATCTACATTTTCTCTTGAATAGTATTGCATTTTTTGTCCTTGTTTCATTCAATTATCTGATTTTGTTAATTTTTTAACCCAGGCCTATTAAAAAAAAATGCAAAAGCATACAAAAAGGGTGTGAAAATGTTTTCCTCTGAGGATTATTCTTATGGCCTCAGTTCCTAGATTATAATATCACACCCTTTTTTCTTTGTAAACACTCTAACTCAAAACGACTAAACTTTTTACAGTGATGTTAATTGACAGAATATTCAACGCAGTCATATATTCCACTTCTTTTTTTACCTGCTGTTGAATTTGCTTTGCCAATACCCTTAATGGATTCCCATAGACCATGATGGCATCCATGGTAATCACCACACCATCAGGCCCAGTCACCACATCGATTCTCGCTACCTTAGAAACGCCAATGATTTTTAAAGCCGCATGGGCCACCAGGTCACTAATCACTTTATCTGAAATCGTATACCTGCCCATATAACTGAAGGTTGGCCGTACCACAGACTTTTCCGACACATCAATGGTATTATCTTTTCTGCGTCGTAAAATCTTAAGAGGATCTATAAAATACCCTGAAAAATCTTGTTTGATCTCAAAGGTAGGCACAGGAATAACATGCTTTCCTAAGTCTCTTCTTTGTTTCTTAGCCGCCTTCCGCTCCTCTTCCGTGGAAATATCCTCAATATATACATATTCCTGAATAGGGGAAATACCCAATCGCTGGGCAATCTTATTCACCATTCTTTCTGAGGTTCCCAGGATCAAAATACCTTGCACGTTTCTTTCATGAATGGCTTGCTTTACCAAATCCCGATGTCCATCATCATGAAATAGTGCACGCTTCACAGCACCAACTGCGGTTGACTCCCTCTTAGCAGACTTTCCTGCAATTATTTTATTTTTCTGAACTAATAATCCATCATCAATAATACAATCCAAATCTTTTTCATGGGACAAGGTTATGGCACGATAGCTTTTTCCTGTACCACTTTCCCCGACCAAGGCAACAACTTTCATGGAAAACCTCCTCAAATCGGCCACTCGCTACTCGCTTATCGCCTCTAGAACTGCTCTTATTGTATGCGCAATTATAAATATTTTACCACAATCACACAAAAAACAAAAATTATCTTTTACCCTACCACTTCTACTAGCTGGTTTTGCGAGCAGCGAGGGGCGAGTGGCGTGCACCGACATACAATGATAATCATTATATATTAGCTTTTTTCTATTTTTTTTATTTGTTCTTTGTTGTCCTTCCCAGGACCTTTTGCTATAATACAATTGTCGTCTTAGACAAATATTATGATATCTATTGAAGGAGGAATATATTATGGCTTATGTAATTAATGATTCTTGTATCAGTTGTGGAGCTTGTGAACCAGAATGTCCAGTGAACGTAATCAGCGCTGGTGATGACATTTATGTAATCGATGCTGACGGATGTATCGATTGTGGCGCATGCGCAAATGTATGCCCAGTAGACGCTCCTGTTCAAGCTTAATTTGTTCTACATAAACAAAAACCTTAGCCTATTGGCTAAGGTTTTTTTCATTCCGGAGCAGGGTTCTTTGATTCATTTTACTCAGAAACTTCAAAATTGCCTTTTCCTCATTTAAGGTTATTTCTCCTAAAACAACACTCAAGAGATCTGAATGGACGTTTTGATTCTTTTCCCACAAGGATTTTCCCTCTTCTGTCAATCGAAGGATAAATACCCTTTTGTCCTCTTGTGACTTCTGCTTTTCTACAAACCCACAGGATACGAGCTTGTTGGTAGAAGAGGCCACTATACCGCGATCCATCTCCATTTCATTGACCAATTCATAAATCTTTTTCGACTCTACTTCTCCAATTTTCTTCAATATATATATGTCCAATAGAGATAATGTCTCCGATTTCATGCCCGCTTTAAATCCAGTACGATCATAGGTTAAAACCCGATGTACTAAACGTTCAATCATTTTATTAATTTCCTTATGGTAGTTTGCCATCTTCATCACCCAACGCTATAGATTGGTGTCATTATATCATAGTTGAGAATGTGTTTCAAATGTAAAAAAGAAAAACGGGTCAGCTGTCGCCATGATCAACTGCCCGTAATTTTGATTATTCTGTCGCTGCTACCTCTTTTAATGCGCTCATTATATCATCTACACGATCTAATGCTTCAATCAATGCCGGCACTACATCGTAAAGATCTCCTACGATGCCATAGTCAGCCACCTGGAAAATAGGGGCCCCTGGATTCTTATTGATGGCAATAATTACATCGGAGCTCTGCATACCTGCAATGTGCTGAATAGCACCGGAGATTCCACAGGCTATATAGATTCTTGGCTTTACAGTCTTACCCGTTTGCCCAACCTGATGGTCATGATCGATCCAACCTGCATCCACCGTGGCACGGGACGCCCCTACAACACCACCTAGCTTACTTGCAAGCTTTTTCAAGATTTCAAAGCCTTCTGCTTTACCCAGACCTCTACCGCCTGAAACGATGACTTCTGCCTCTTCTAAAGCCACCTGCTGCTTATCTGCCTTTACAATCTCAAGAACCTCCGTACGAATATGCTCTTTCTCTAATACAGCAGGGAAAGCCACAATTTCACCAGAACCGGACTCTACCTTCTTTGCTTTATCCATAACACCAGGACGTACCGTAGCCATCTGAGGTCTATGGTTTTGACAAATGATGGTTGCCATGATATTTCCACCAAAAGCAGGACGTGTCTGTAATAGTTTTTTGTCCTCTGCATCGATCTCCAATTTTGTACAATCTGCTGTCAATCCTGTATCTACCCTGGCTGCAACTCTTGGTGCCAAGTCTCTTCCTATATGGGTAGCACCCATGAGTACAATCTCTGGCTTTAATTCTTCTATCATATCACTAATTACTTTTGTATAGCCATCTGTCGTATAAGTTTCCAACAGCCCATGCTCTGCCAAATACACCGTATCTGCTCCATATTGGGTAAGCTCTTTGGCTAAGCCCTCTACCTTGTTTCCTAACAATACAGCACAAAGCTTCACACCAATTTCATCTGCTAGCTTTCTACCCTCTCCCAGCAATTCAATGGCAACAGGCATGATCTTACCCTGTCTTTGCTCTGCAAATACCCATACATTCTTATATTGAGCAAGATCCTTTTTGCTCTTTTCTGATTCCTCTCTGATGATCGCCTCAAACTTACATGCCTCAAGACATGCACCGCAGGCAACGCATTTATCGTTAATGACTGCTTTCTTGCCTACCATCTTAATGGCATCAAAAGGACAAGACTTTAAACAAAGCTTACAACCAATACATTTATCTTCTAATATAAAAATCGCCATCTGTCTCCCTCCTTTTCTCCCCTATATCACATGTTTTTGTTTCAAATTTATAACAAGCTGTTCAACCATTTCCTTTGTTGTACCCTTCAGCATGATGCCTTTTCCCTTTGGCTCAGGCGTAAAGGAACGCTTTACCTGGGTAGGTGAAGCTTCTAAACCAACTTCATCCTTGTTCACTTGGATATCTAACGAAGTCCACACCTTCACTTCTTTAGAACGGAAAGCATCATATATACCTCCGATGGACATATATCTTGGATGATTCAATTCCTTAATTGCTGTAAGAAGTACCGGCGTTTTCACTTGAATTACCTCATAGCCATCCTCTAAAGCTCTTTGCACTTGAATGTTGTCTCCCTGTACCTGGAAGTTCTGTACATAAGACACCTGAGGAATTCCCAGTCTCTCTGCCAACTGAGGTCCTACCTGAGCCGTATCACCATCAATAGCTTGTCGACCAGCAAAAATGATATCGTACGCACCAATCTTCCTCACTGCCGCTGCCAGCGTATTGGAGGTAGCCCATGTATCCGCACCTGCAAAAGCTCGGTCACTTAAGAGTATGGCCTCATCAGCTCCCATGGCAAGGCATTCCCTCAACATTTCATCCGCTTGAGGCGGTCCCATGGTAATGACAGTCACATGGATATCTTCTTGCTGATCTTTTAACTTCAGCGCCTCTTCCAAGGCATTTTTATCATCTGGATTTAAAATACTTGGCACACCATCCCGAATCAGTGTTCCTTTCACTGGATCTATCTTAACTTCATTGGTATCCGGTACTTGTTTTACACAAACAATTATTTTCATTTTTCGAGCCCTCCTTTTTTCGGTATACGGTTCACGGTTACCGGTTCACGGTAAAACCATTCTCTTTTCCTTAATCTTTTCCGCGCACCTCGTACCGCGCACCGAAGAATATGGTCAAAATTTACTAGAAATAAATATCTATTAGGATGTCAGGTCTATCGTACTGCTATTTTATTACTGCAGCTGAAATGACCATTCTTTGTACTTCTGATGTTCCTTCGTAGATTTCTGTGATTTTTGCATCCCGCATCATACGCTCTACAGGATAATCCTGGGTATAGCCGTATCCACCATGGAGCTGAACAGCCTTTGTGGTCACAGCCATGGCTGTCTCTGCAGCAAATAATTTCGCCATAGCAGCTTCTTTTCCATAAGATAAGCCTGCTGATTTTCTCCACGCAGCATTATAGACCATCCATCGTGCAGCATTTACCTTTGTCTCCATATCTGCCACATCAAACTGCAACGCTTGGAATTTACCGATTGGTTTTCCAAACTGTTCTCTTTGTTGAATATACTTTATGGTTTCATCTAATGCACCTTGGGCGATTCCTAGAGCCTGGGCTGCAATACCGATTCTTCCGCCATCAAGGGTAGCCATGGCAATCCCAAATCCTTTACCTATGGAACCCAATAAATTTTCCTTTGGAATTCTACAGTTTTCAAAGATCAATTCAGTCGTTGCTGATCCTCGAATTCCCATCTTCTTTTCTTTTTTTCCAATGCTAAATCCTGGTGTTCCCTTTTCTAAAATAAATGCCGATATACCTTTCACACCTTTAGAGCGGTCCGTCATGGCAAAAATAACATAGGTATCTGCAGCCCCGCCATTGGTGATAAAAATCTTGGTGCCATTCAGTACCCATTCCTCTCCATCTAATACTGCAATGGTTTGCTGTCCTGCTGCATCGGTTCCTGCATTCGGCTCTGTTAATCCAAAGGCACCTATTTTCTCACCCTTCGCCAACGGCATGAGATATTTCTTTTTTTGTTCCTCTGTACCATACTTTAAAATTGGCCAGCAAGCCAAAGAGTTATGGGCAGAACAGATTACACCTGTAGTACCACATGCTCTGGAAAGCTCCTCTACTGTGATGGCATAGGAGATTTCATCCGCACCTGCACCACCATACTCCTTAGGAACAATCATCCCCATCATTCCATAACGATTCATCTTCTCAACCGTTTCCATTGGAAAACGCTCTGTTTCATCGATCTCTGCTGCCAAAGGCTTTACCTCATTATCTGTAAAATCCTTTAACATTTTTCTAACCATTTCCTGCTCTCTGGTTAATTGAAATTGCACATCGATTCCCTCCTCTATATTTAACATGGATATTTTTTTAACAACTTCAGTGAAAATAATATGCATATTTTATGCCAATATGTTAATTTCGTTAAAAATTAATCATTTATATAGAAAGGACTGTATCCTTTACCTTTGCTCCTAACTCAGTAACAGCTCAAGAAAACTCCGTGAGTAACTGGAACTGCTCAATCATATACTAACTGTCATTCTGAGCGCAGCGAAGAAACTATGACTTCAAAAGACAGATTCTTCACTACGCTCAGAATGACGGTGGTATGGATTTTTTCAATATTTTCCATCTTATTTCACTTTTTTTCATTCCATGTAAAAAGAGTGTACATATTTATGTACACTCTTCACCAATCACTATAACGATCCTTCATATTTTGTTAAATACATAACTAACATTCGTCCGCTTTTTCACACACTGTCCATTTTTCCGCACAACAGTTCACTTTTTTTTAGTTCCCCTTTTACATTATATACTCGCCCTAGCATCTCAACCTCAGCCTCAGCCTAAAAAAGCCCACCTTTAAAAGATGGACTCTCATGTTTATAATTGACTATGCTTTAGTAAGAATGATAGGGTGAACAAGCTCTCACTTAAATGGACGTTTTCTACGACGATTTCATCGGGTACCATTAGATCAATAGGTGCAAAATTCCAAATCCCTTTTATTTTTCCCCGGATCAATCGATCTGCCACACCCTGTGCCTGGGGTCCAGGTGTACAGATAATCCCAATATCGATATTATTCTCCTGTATATACTGCTCTACGGTATCAATATCATGAATTTCTATATCTCTAATTTTTAAACCAACTAGCTTAGGATTCATGTCAAACATCGCTTTAGGCACAAATCCTGATTTTTCAAAATTCGTATAATTCGCAATAGCTTGCCCAAGATTTCCTGCGCCAATGACAATGGTATTATAGGTTTTATCTAACCCTAAAATCTTTCCAATTTCATCGTATAAGGCATCTACATTATAGCCATACCCCTGCTGTCCAAAGCCTCCAAAGTTATTTAAGTCCTGTCGGATTTGGGATGCAGTAAAGCCGATAACCTTACTTAATTCTTTGGATGATATCCTTGTAATATTTCTATCCAGTAAATCCTTTAGATATCTATGATACTTCGGTAATCTTCTGATTACAGCCATGGAAATTTTCCCGTTATCTCTCTCCATCCAAATCTTCTCCTATTTCATATGATTTTTGTTTAACATTATAACATTCTGACATAATTTTGTCAATTTGTGGTTACATAAATGCGCTTTCCATATATTCTGCCGCTTTATGGTACACATTATGAGAGCAAGGATTTTCTTTACATGTCTTTTTTGATACAATAGAAACATATGCTTTAAAATTTTGGAGGATTTTTATGATTATTTTATCTTGTAACAATCTAGCAAAATCCTTTGGTATAGATGTGATTTTAGACCAAATTTCCTTTTCTGTCAACCAGGGAGATAAGGTAGGAATCGTAGGAGCCAATGGTGCTGGTAAAACAACACTCTTTAGAATACTCACGGGTCAATATGCCCACGATACTGGTGATATTTATCTGTCTAAGAATCTTTCCATCGGTTATTTAGCGCAAACCAGTACGCTCAATTTGGAAAATACCATCTTTCAAGAAGTGCTGCAGGTTTTCCAGGAACTTATTGCCATGGAAGAAAAGCTTAGATCTCTAGAGCAAGATATTGCAGCTGCTGGTGAGAATAATAACAGCGAAGAACTAAACCGATTGATGGAAGCCTATGCCAAACTGTCTGATGAATTTCAGCATCGTAACGGCTATGGCTATCGCAGCGAGCTTCGGGGAGTACTAAAGGGCCTTGGCTTCCGCGACGAGGAATTTGACCAACCAATTTATCAGTTGAGCGGTGGCCAAAAAACCCGATTAAACCTTGCAAAGCTCTTATTAAAACAGCCAGATATCCTCATGTTGGATGAGCCTACAAACCATTTGGATATTGAAGCCACTGAATGGCTGGAAGGATTTCTAAAGACATATAAGGGTACGATTCTCATCATATCCCATGACCGCTACTTCTTAGATGAGATTGTAGATAAGGTATTTGAAATTGAAAATACCACCTTGACCATTTATCAAGGCAATTACAGCAGCTATGTAGATAAGAAAAAGATTCTTTTTGAACAGCAGCTAAAAGAATACGAATCCCAGCAAAAAGAGATTCTTCGCCAAGAGGAAATTATTCGCCGCTTTAAACAGCATGGCACAGAAAAGCTTGCAAAAAGGGCAAGAAGCCGCGAAAAGCGTTTGGAACATGTGGAAGTGATCGATCGCCCTCTATGGTACAATAAACGAACAAAAATCCGTTTTGAAACCCAGGTTAAGAGTGGTGATGATGTATTAAAGGTAGAAAATCTCAGTAAGTCCTTCGGAGATCATCGGCTCTTTGGGGATGTGGATTTTCAGGTTTATCGAGGAGATAAGATTGGTTTAATTGGACCAAATGGTATCGGAAAATCTACATTATTAAAAATACTGCTTGGTAGACTTCCCCATGATACAGGTACCATTAAGATCGGTCATCATGTAAACCTAGGTTACTATGACCAGGAGCAATCTGATCTGAATTTCTCTAACAGCATTATTGACGAGATATGGCAGGAGAATATTCGATTTACCCAGACGGAAGTTCGTACCCTTTTAGGTTCCTTCCTTTTTAGCAGCGAAGATGTATTTAAAATAATTTCTACCCTAAGCGGCGGTGAAAAAAGCCGTGTGGCCCTATTAAAGCTGGTTTTATCAAAGGCAAATTTTCTTCTCATGGACGAGCCCACCAACCATCTAGATATCGCGTCTAAAGAAGTTCTTGAAGATGCACTACTAGGCTATGATGGTACCTTGTTGGTTATATCCCATGACCGTTACTTTTTGAATAAGGTCACCAATAAAATCTTAGAACTTTCCCCAGATGGTATCCTTCAATATTTGGGTAACTATCGCTACTATCAGGAAAAAAAGCGAGAACTTGAGACCCCAATGGATGAAGAAAATCAAGGTGGGAAAACCAAAACGCAAATGAAGGATGAGAAAAAGAAAGATCGAGAGAAAAGAGAAGAGACAAAAAAACGTAAGCAGGAACAAACGTCCATCGAGGCTGAAATCACTGCCACAGAAGTACGTATTGCAGATTTAGAAGCCCTTATGTGTCAGGAAGAGATCTATTCAAATCCTCAACGAAGCCGAGAAATCCATGAAGAAACCACCCAGCTGAAGACAGCCCTAGAAGTCCTATACAGCAAATGGGAGGAATATATCGAATAATAATTATACACTACCAAAAGGGACAGGCTTACCTGTCCCTTTTGCAATATTATACAGTCCTCAGAATATTTATTGTAAAACTCTTTAAAATATAATAGAATTACTCTTAATATATTACTTTTAGGAGGCTCACTATGTCTAAAGACCTTATCAAAGAAGCGCAACGCTGTTTACAATGTAAAAACCCACAATGTCAAAAAGGTTGCCCCATTGCCACCGATATCCCTGGATTTATCTCCAGTTTTTTGAGTGGCTCCATTGATGAGGCAGGTCAGAGGATTTTTGAAAACAATCCTCTTTCCATCATATGCTCCCTTGTATGTCCCCATGAGCATCAATGTGAGGGCCATTGTATCCTTGGAAAAAAAGGAGATCCTGTTAAGATTAGTAATATCGAAAACTATGTCTCTGAGTATTTCTTAACACGAGGTTCCGAGGAGCCAAAAGTTCCATTAGATAGCCGCATAGCCGTTATCGGCTCTGGTCCTGCAGGCTTGACTGCAGCCTTCTATTTGGCAGGCAAAGGCCATAAAATAACCCTTTTTGAAGCCCAAGATCGGGTAGGCGGTTTCCTTCGATACGGCATCCCCGAGTTCCGATTGTCAAAAAACATATTAGACAAGATTGGACAAAAACTTCTATCCATGGGTGTAAAAATTAGACCCAACACCCTCATTGGTCCTGTCATTACCATCGATACCCTCTTCGAAGATGGCTATGATGCAGTCTTTATTGGTACTGGTGTTTGGCGGCCCAATGTTTTGCGTATCAAAGGCGAAAGTCTGGGCCATGTTCATTATGCCATTGACTATCTCCGCAGTCCAGAAGCCTACAATTTAGGCAACAAGGTTTGTGTGGTCGGGGGTGGCAACTCTGCCATGGATGTAGCAAGGACAGTAATCCGCAATGGGGCCAAGGACGTGATGATCCTTTACCGACGCGACCGGGAAAGTATGCCTGCCCGGGATGTAGAGATAGATATGGCAAAAATTGATGGTGTAAAATTTCAGTTTTTCACTTCCCCCATAGAGATTCTCGACAACGGTATAAAGTGCGTCAAGACAGCTATCGTTGATGACAATCTTCAAATCGTACCGGATTCTGAGTTTATTATTCCTGCAGATAGTGTGTTAATCGCCGCCAGCCAAGGACCTCAGAAGAATATTGTTTCTACTACCGAGGGCATTGATATCAATGACCGGGGGCTATTGATTACAGATACCCACGGTATGACTACCCGAGAAGGAGTTTATGCTTCTGGTGATGTGGTAACTGGAGCAAAAAATGTGGTGGAAGCTGTTCGAATGGCCAGGGACGTGGCAGAGGAAATCCATCACTATGTCCAGGAGAAGTTAAAATAAAGGTCTACTGCCATGTCAGCTGGTCTCTTATTTTGATGTGATTTGTAAAGCTCCCAGGCTTTGATTCGATAGCATATACACTCTCTTTGATATAGCCTGTATACTGCCAAGGGCCCATATCTTTAACAATATAAATAATCCGTTTATTTATATCTAGGAAAACAACATCTATGGCAAATTTCATATAACAGGTATGGATCGATTGACAATGATAAATAATCATACCATAGTCGTTATCGATCCTGCTTCTCCCTAATAAGCCTCGGGTCGCTTTCTCTGGTGTATTGGCATGTTCCAGGTTACGAATCAGTAATTGTCCTGTAGATACGTTCTTTAACACAGGATCACCTCTCTTTATACTTATGGTATTATTTTCATCGTATGTTTGTAACCACTTTCTTTCATCCTATTGTAGAAGAGGTTCCTGCTTCCCTGCTGTTCCAGTGATTTATCAACATTTCTCCACATGTCATCCAATCATCTTCTAGAGAAAAAGATGAAAAACCCATGTATAGTTGCCAAGTTATATGTTAAACTTAATGTAAAGAATAACAAGTTTATTTATCCGCTCAGTTTTACGCATCTTTCTGTAGTATTTCTCATACATATATGGTAAAATAAACACGTTAAACCCCACCGGGGTGGTGAAATATACAAATTTTAAAGGGAGGTTTATACAAAATGGTATTTGAAAAAATAAAAAACATTATTATTGAACAATTAGGATTGGATGATGATGTTGAAATCTCAGCGGCAACATCTTTGATGAAGGATTTAGAAGCTGACTCCTTGGATGCAGTTGAAATCATCATGGCTATCGAAGACGAATTCGATGTAGAAATTCCAGACGAAGATGCTGAAGGATTCAAAAACATTGGTGATATTGTAAAATATGTTGAAGAAAAAATGTAGTTTGGGTATCCAAACTACTTTTTTTATTCGCTTTTTTATTTAAATTTCCGTTATACTCTTCATCTTTTGGGCATATATATAATAAGTGGATTTCTGTGCACTTTTATCCACATTTTTTCCACAGAATCCACATATTTATCCACATAGGAAAGTTGGTTTTCCCTATGTTTTTTTATTTATTCACATTATCCACAATTTCATCCACATGTCTGTCCACATTTTTTTGAGGATAATGGCATGTTGTTAAAATTATTTTGCCGTCATTCATATTTCGAGTTATCGTAATTCTTGCTTTCTCATTCGGTACACGGTGCACGGTACACGGTCCTAAAATCAAAAGATTATAAAGCTATAACAAAACCCACGGATTTTTACACCATGGGTTTTGTTATGTACAAAATAAAATTATATACTTTCACCAGTTAGCCGTAGGGAGCGGCCCCTGTGCCGTTCAGTTATTTCTATACCTACAATGCATTATTTATACCTTTCGTATATCTCTCCCAATTTCAGATTGGGTACGGCATTCAAGTATAAATCTGCCGTGTTGCCCTTCAAATAATTATAGTATGCAGCACAACCGATCATGGCTGCATTGTCTGTACACAGCTGCAAGGAAGGATATCTTACCTGTAAGCCTAATGCCTCGGCTTTTTTCTTAATCCCTTCCCTAAGTGCACTGTTGGCTGCTACACCACCAGCCAATACAATTTTATTCACATTTTTTTGTCTTGCTCCCTCTAATGTCTTGTGGATAAGCACCTCCATGACAGCCTGTTGAAAACTTGCAGCCACATCCTCTATCTTGATTTCTTCCCCTTTTTGGCTTTGAGAATTTAAATAGTTTAAAACGGCCGATTTTAAGCCGCTAAAGCTGAAATCATAACTATCATTTTCTAAGTATACCCGTGGAAAGTGGATTGCATTGGCATCCCCTTGTTTTGCCAGCTGATCAATGATAGGTCCCCCAGGATATCCCAGGCCCATGGCTCTGGCCACTTTATCAAAGGCTTCACCTACTGCGTCATCCCTGGTTTTACCCATAATTTCATACTCACCATAGTCTCTTACGTAAGCCAAGTGAGAATGTCCCCCTGAAACAATCAAGCACAAAAAAGGAGGCTCAAGGTCTGGATCTTCGATAAAATTAGCATAAATATGCCCTTCAATATGGTTAACACCAACTAGGGGTATGTTTAAAGCATAGGCCATGGCCTTCACCGTCGATACCCCTACCAGCAAAGCCCCTACCAAGCCTGGGCCATAGGTAACCCCAATATGATCAATCTGACTAAGATTCACACCTGCCTCGTCCAAAGCATCCTGAATAACCATATCCACGTTCTCCACATGTTTCCTAGAAGCAACCTCTGGTACAACACCACCGAACTTCTTATGCTGTTCTATTTGTGTAGAAATCACATTTGAAAGAACCTCTCGCCCATTCTTTAGTACGGCCGCAGAGGTCTCATCACAGCTTGTTTCTATGGCTAAAGTTAGCAGATACTCTCCGTTTTTTCCTCTTTTATCATCCCTCATTCGACTCACCTGCACTTATCTTTTGTATGTCTTTTTTATTATATCCAAATCATTTGGAAATAGCAAAACCATTTGTATCTTCTAATATAATTCTCCTCTTTCTTTCTTGGGAGCTGGTTCTGTTATTTGTGTCTCTTTTTCCATGGTCAGTGCCTGGGTCTGCATTTTCTTTATCTCCTTTTCTTTTGTAAGATTTAGTATTTTGTAATTTCCCATGGATAACGCAGCAATCAATATGGTATTTAAAAAAATTAAGAATATCAGTTCTACCCATGATTGGCTAAAGACGTTGGGGTTTTCATTCCATAGTGCATAATGATGTACACCAATTACAATAAAAGAAGCTATAAATGAAATTAGCTTAGGAATCATTTCTTTTGTTTTGTCATTCAAAAAAATCTCTTTAATCACTTGCGTAATCAAATTTACTGCCAAAACCATGGTAGTTACCGAAGACAGATAATCCATGTTGAACAAGCTGATTGCTTGTCTTGAAACCTCTTCTCCCATATTGCCATCTCCCTCTCGATCCATCTAAAAAATCCCTATGCTACTATATATGCGATAAAAAATAATTTGCTAATGTCCCGTTCTCTATTTTTATTAAGCCTTTGCAGGAAAATGCATAATAAGATTGAGTAAAGACAGTAGGGGCGCGGGTTCCCCCGCCCGAAGACCACAAATCCCTACTTACCTTTGATTTATGTAGGGAAGGCCCCCCGTGGCCTTCCGTTTGTAGGATGGTAATATCTAACGGTGCCTATGGCGGAACGGCACGGGGGCGCGTTCCCTACGGTTTTTGCCTTAACCTTAGTCTATGCGACATTTACACCGCATTCTTCATCTACTAAATTTTATTCTCATACTTATTCTTTTTTCAGAGATACTAATATGGATAGGAAATTCAATAATAGGAGCTGATGCCCATGGAAAAAGATTTTCGTCCCCAGCCTCAACCTGAAGCAAACAAGGCAGATCAGAATCAAAACGAAAACCCGGATATCCGAAATCAAGATACTTCTATGGAGAATGAATCCTTATTTCATCGTCTTGGCGAAGTAAATGTCATGCCCGATGGTATGTTATCCCCTGTTGATGAGACAGCCTATGTAAATTCGATCATCAACGAAAATGCTACAGAGATTGATGATGAAACACGTTCAAAAAAATAAGCAACGGAGGTTGCTTATTTTTCTTATGTGCACTTATGTTTGATCCATATCAACGAGGATTTCGTCCACCAAGTCGATATCACACTTATGTTCCTTTGTGAAGTGTCCACAATTTTCACAACTGATGGGATACTGGGCTGAGGAGGTAAGCCCGCTGCCTTCTACAGGACTGTATTCACTGCACAGAGAAGCTACTGCATGGAGCTGTTCTTTACTCGCCATATTATGTCACCTCTTCATTTCTTTAATTTTGAAATTACTTTCCCATAATTTATTATCTGTAAACTAGCTTTATATATGCAAACCATGTTTTAATGCAGTGGAACTTTTACGTAATACATAAAAAATGTATGCCAAATACAGATCAAAATTAAGATCGAGATTAAAATATCGTAGGGGTTGCATAGTATGCAACCCGCCTAGATACTGATCGCTTTCTTTGGGGCGCATACTATGCGACCCCTACAGCTTTAACATTAACATGAAGAACGTACTATAAAAGCGGGTGACCCACATCACCCGCTTCCACTATCATCTATTCTTCTATTATTCTAGGACGTCTGCTCTCTTGGATAACATCCTTTATGTTCATCAGATATGCACCAATTCCAAAGGAAACCACAACAAAAGATGTGAATACTCCTAGATATGGAATATACGATACCAGCTTTAAGATAAATACCCCAAGCATGACTGGCAGTAATGGTTTTTCATCTCCCTTTAGGATCAGTCTGCCCAACCAAAGGGCTGCTGGCAGTTTAGCCAAATAGATGGCTAAACCATATAGAATGAAGGATATAACCCCTAAAGGAATCCCAACCACTGTAATCATGAACAAAATAGCTGCCACAGGTGTTACAATCAATCCCACAAGGCCGATTCCTACAGCATGCCATGGCTTCTTTTGAATGGTATCAGCGGTTCGTCTCATAAACCCGCTAAAGAGCAAGGTTAGAATTGCTGCAATAATCAAATAAGCTGCTATGCCCACTGCTTTCCAAACAATATTGAATACCTTAATGCCTTCCTCAGCCTTCTGTCTTGCATCATTATCTATCCGAAACTGAGATTTTTTATACTCAACCTCTCCTGCAACAACACCCTCAGGAATCCGCAGCTCATGCTCACTGCTATAGGTAAGATTTCCTTCGACTCTTCCATTAGGGCCAAAATTAATCTGGTCCGTCTCTAATCGAACATCCCCCTTTATGATCCCATTGATTTGAACGGTTCCTGCACCACTTCTTAGGTCTCCGCCAACAATTCCATCAATGATGATGTTCCCTGCAAACCCATTGATGCTTCCATCTACTGCAGCATTTTCACCAATAGTGATATCTCCTGCAAGGGCTGTTACATTCTTGCCTACCTCACCTTCAATCACCACATTACCTGATGCAATCCTTATGTCACCTTCTACCCTTCCGCCGATGATACTTCTGCCACCTGCTGCAAGGATATCACCCTTTACAATCCCGGTATTTTCAAGTACCCCACTGGCAGCAAACATATCCCCTTGAATCGTACCATCATTTCTTATACTATCACCAGCACCGAAAAAGTCTTTTGCTACACTTTCTCCTTGCTGTATCACGATGTTGGCTGCCTGACCGTTATCAGCAAAGATCATCGTCGGCATCGCGCCAATCAAAATCACTAAAATCAGTAGGTATATCCGTCCCTTCATATATGCAACCTCCCTTTCTAATTGTCATTCATCCTAGGTGGTTCTAAGGAGATGATAGGCTTTCCAAATTTACTATCAATAACCGCTCCGATACCAATGGCTTTACCCACAAATACCAAAGGCTTTCCAACAATCGTTAGCTCGATAAGTCCATAAATCAACGTTCCAATAAACAACTCCATCATCTGAGACCAATCTTTATCTAACGCTGTCTCCACCTTTTTTCCAATGGCAAGCTTCACTGCCGTATTACCTGTAAAAGATAAGAATCCCATTAACGGCATCAGCAGTAATAGGAATGGAATGCCAATGACAACCATTACCAATATAGCAGCCAATACATAGAAGCCTACAATAACCAAAATCCCAATAATGAAATTTTTGCCCATATCATGATTCACCGCAATGGACATATGATCAAAACGATCTGGTAACAATAAAACAGCCAAGATTGAAAAAATGTATCCAATAATAACCTTTCCTAAAGTCAAGAAAAATATCAAAGCCAGTAAAGCACTTACACCTGAAAGTCCTCCGATGCTAAAGCTTGCAACACTAACCTTTTCACCACCTATTCGGGCACCCGGCGCTGTAATCATCTTACCACCCAGCACTTGCACCGCATCTCCGCTTATGCTTCCTTGCTCTGTAACGTTAATGCCACCGAACACAGCCACAGTATCACCGCTTACGCTGCCATCGATCTTTATGTTCCCAAAGATTGCAACCGCATCGCCGTTTACCTTTCCTTCCACGCGTATATCTCCAAAAATTGCAACGGTACTGCCATATACCACCGTATCCTTTGGCACATGGATATCTTCAAAAACCCCTATCATATCCGATACCTGTCTCACATTACTAGCAAATACAGTACCTGTAATGGAAATTATCAAGATCATTGTTACTGTCATCATGAGAATCCATTTATTTTTCATAGGATCTGCCTCCTCTATAGCCAAATACATCTGTCAGCTTTATCAATACATACTGGGTGAACACCAAAATACTGCATAGAAATGCTACAATCGTCATATAAATCCCCATTCGGCTGTTTAAAAATGCCGACATATACTTTAGTGCTTTTATAAATACGAAGAAGGTTTCTCCTAGGGCCTTCCCTGTTAAACCTAGTAAACCATACATGCGATTTCCTAAGTCAATCACTCTCATAAAGGAGACAGCACCCGTATATCCATCTTTCCAGTCAATGGTTCCAAAACGAATGTAAAACCCAATACTCAGTATGGCAAACACACAGGGCACAGTCAAAGCCAGCCAAAACTGAATCTTGCTTGGAACAGGCTTAGGTTCATACCGCTTCAAGTCAAGTTGTTCAAGGACCTCTATCTCAAAGTTTTCCGGTGCTTCAAAATCTTCTAGTTCTTCAACACCCTCTAAAGCTTCCCTCATCCATTGGAAGTCCAACCTACATGTGCTGCACGCTGTTATATGACAATCTAGTTCTTTTTTTTCAAAATCATTGATGGTTTGATCAAAATATTTCATCGTTAGCTCTGAAGCTCTTTTGCAGTCCATATAGATTCCTCCTCCTTAATTTCCTTTAGCCGTTCCTTTAACATGCTCCTAGCACGATGCAGTCTGTTCTTTACCTTTGACATGGGCAACTTCATTACATCACAGATATTCTGATAAGAGAGACCCTCCTTGTGGTACAGAATCACCAAAGCTTTATAATCAGGGGGAAGTTCCTGTATCACACGTTCGATTTCATCCTTGTTGCATCGATGAAGATACATATCCTCCGCACTAGCTGTATCATAGGGCATACTTAGTTTCTCATCCAAAGGCAAAGCTTGATGCTTTTTTCTTCTAAGATAGTCGATGGAGAGGTTCGTTGCAATCTTAAAAATCCATGTTGAAAACTTGTACTCAGGGTTATATTTCAGCAAATTATTGTAGGCTTTGATGAAGGTTTCCTGGGATAAATCCCTGGCTTCCTCCGCATCACCAACCATCCGCATACAGATGGAGTACACCCCATTTTTGTATCGTCCGATGATCTCTCCAAACTTGTCTCCATCACCCTGTAGCACATCTTCTATGATTTTGTGGTCTAAATCCTGCAACATTACCACCTCGCTTTACCCTTTCATTTATCATTACGTAAGGGTTTTTATTTTGTATGAAAAAATAGTTACTAAAATAAATATTTATTTATATCCTACGCTCATTCATGGAAAAAATCTAGGCAAAACGCCTAGATTTTTCTCTAACCCTTTATTTTCATGAAAGTCATTCCTACACTAAACATTACCATTACAAGCCATGATCCAAATACAATAAATCCAGCCTTCTTACGACTCATTTGATGAACATAGGCAAGCCCTATGGTGGCTAATACTAAATACCAAATGCTAAACACGTCTAAAGTGGAAAACAACGTATGCAAAGCAGTACCTTGGGCAGCATCTGGAAGGAATGCGGCTGATGAAGTATACACAATATAACTGTTTGTAATCACAGAAATGATGGTTCGTATTCCCTCTCCGAACAAATTGATAAGGTACCCATACCCCACCACAGAAAGAACAGCCTTGAACTTCCCTTTTCCCCCGCTAATCCGGGATATGATATGTACAATCGTTGATTTCATGAACATGGTAATAAAGGGAATCAATACGGCTGTCACGATACCCGTCCAATAGCCAATCTCTATGATATTGGCAGGAAGTTGATCCATATCAATTCCCTGGGCAGCATACTGGGTCATCATAGCATCTTGGGTGAATGTCCGCAGCATATCCAGCTTTGGTAAGATCAATAAAGCAAAGCCAAAAATAATCACAAGTATTGGAAATAAAACCTTCGGTTTTTCTGATAAATATTCCATAGTCTTATCAGGTTCTATGACTAGATATTTCACCCGCTCCCACCATGAAAGCTCAATAATCTGTTTTTCTTCCTGCATCAACACATCCGTGTTGTTTTCAAATTCAGACATTTTATTATCCCCCTTTTCACTGCGGGCGAACACTGTTCGCCCCTACAACCTCACCTATCGGGCGATTCGTGAATCGCCCCTACCAGTGTTTACTCGATCTCGGTCTTGATCTCAATCTTTTACCCTACTCATATCTCAGTGCCTCAATCGGGTCTAGCTTGGCGGCCTTATTGGCTGGATAGATACCGAAGAAAATCCCAACGCCGGCAGAAAACAACCACGCAATCATAATGGTACTGATTGATACACCCGGTGGAATCTTGATAAACATAGAGATCAACAAGGAGAATCCTATACCTAGCACTGTACCAATAATTCCTCCGATGACGGAGATAATCACTGCTTCCACAAGAAACTGCATCAGAATGTCCTTGTGCCTTGCCCCGATAGCCTTGCGGATACCAATCTCCCGTGTCCGCTCTGTCACAGATACCAGCATGATGTTCATGACACCAATCCCTCCAACAAATAGGGATATGGCTGCGATAGCACCTATCACGCCGGTCATGATTCCTGTAATCTTATTTACCATCTCAAGCTCACCTTCGGCAGTATAGGTTCTATACTTGTTTTTTCCTACGTTTCCATGTCTTCGCTCAACAAGCTTTACAATTTCCTTTAATGTATCCTGTACATTTGTATCCTTCTCTAAGTTCAACTCTATACCATATACCCGATCTCCAATGCCCAGGATTTTTTCCATGGTAGTCAATGGAATATAGATATTAGAAGGCTGCTCAAAGTTTGCCACATTGCTAAAAGGGACCTTGGGGGTCTTATATAAACCAACGATGACAAGGGACAGATTTCGATACCTCATCTGTACCAAAATTCGTTCTCCCAGTACATTGGTTCTTCCGAAAACCTCTAGGGCGGTCTTTTCATCGATGACAACCACCTCCCGTTTGGCTTTCATATCCCCTTCCATCAAAAATCTTCCATCCATCATTTCTATGGTCTCAATTTTATTATAGATTTCATTGACACCATTCAAAGAAATATTTTGAAGTTCTTTTTTGGATACGATTTTTCCACTGTCCTGCAAACTCGGACTGATGGCTGCAAGCCGATCTGAAAAGGCCTCTTTGATGGCATCCACATCTCCATGGGTAAAATAGTCACGGTCTGTAGGGGTTTCCTGCCAGTTTGTAGACATGAATGCACGATTCACACCAAACTGTTCAAATTCTTTCCCTATAGCACTCTGGCTTCCTTGCCCAATAGCCACTACTGCAATAACAGATGAAATACCAATGATAATACCCAGCATGGTTAGCAAGGACCTCATTTTATTCACCCAAATGGCATTGATGGCTACCTTTACACTCTCTATAAAATTCATTTCATCACCTCAATTGTGAACAGGCTATATTTAAATGTATGCCTATCCTTCGTATATACTCTTTCATATTTCCTATTCATGATAATGGTTAGCCGTTAGCTGTTAGCCGTGCTTTTCCCTTGCCGCTATCTGCTAACAGGGACAGATCAAAACATATATTTTAAAATAAAGTTCAGATAATCATACACTTAAGATTCTGATACAATCACTATTCTTTCTTCTACCAAGCGGTCCTCTACAATCTCTCCATCTCTAAATGCTACAATTCTTTTGGCATAGGCTGCAATTTCTGCTTCATGGGTAACCAATATCACGGTAGATCCTTCCTCATTGAGCTGCTGAAAAATCCCCATAATCTCGTTTCCAGACTTAGTATCCAGGTTGCCCGTAGGTTCATCAGCCAGGATTATGGCTGGATCATTTACCAAAGATCTGGCGATGGCGACACGCTGCCGCTGCCCACCTGAAAGCTCATTGGATCGATGATGCATCCGGTCTCCTAGTCCAACCCGCTCTAAGGCTGCCTCTGCCCGCTCTGTTCTTATCTTGGGTGATATGCCCGCATACATCATAGGCAGTTCTACATTTTTCAGGGCAGACATCCTAGGCAGAAGGTTAAAGGACTGAAATACAAAGCCGATTTTTTTGTTTCGAATCGCAGCCAATTGCACATCATTCAGTTCTTCAATTTTCTCTCCATCCAAGCGATATAGCCCCCCCGATGGCCGATCTAAGCATCCAAGAACATTCATGAGGGTCGATTTTCCAGAGCCTGAAGGACCCATAATTGCCACAAACTCACCCTTGCCAATCTCAAGATTTATTTTCTTCAATGCTTCTACCTGAATGCTTCCCGTATCATAGATCTTTGTGAGACTATCAATTCTTATCATTGTTCATCACCTTGTTTTCCTTCACTGGGTCCCCATCTTTTAGCTTCTCTGTTGGATTCATAATCACCGAATCCTTCTCCTTAAGGCCTTCTCCCATGACTTCTACCATCAATTCGCTCTCAATGCCTGTTTTGATAAGATGCTCTTTCGCCTTACCCTCTTCTATGGTGAAGATTACCTTTTCACCGTTCTTTCTTGTAAAGATCGCTTCATAAGGGATTACCAATGCACCCTTCTTCCTTTCCGTAAGGATATCTGCCGTAGCTGAAAAACCTGGCTTTAACGCTGTATCCTTATCTATAACCTCGATTTTTACTTTCACAACGGTCTCCTTACCTTGCCCTGTATTGTTGGAGACGGCTGTGGCGTCTATGTATTTTACAGTTCCCTTATATTCTTTTCCTTCAAAGGCATCTCCGGTGATTTTAACCTGTTGCCCAAGTGAAACCCTATGTATGTCATATTCACTAATGTTTGTAATAATCTCCAAGTTATTGGTATTCACAATGGTCATCAAAGGTGTGCTCGGTGATATTAAACTTCCCTCCACACCATTGAGCGTTGTTACCTTTCCTGGTATAGGCGTTTTTACAATGTACTTTTCTAACTCTGTTTTCAATTTTTCCACGGCCAGCTCCGATAGCTTTACTTGTTTTTCCTGGGCTGTCAGCTTTGACCCTGTTTTGGCATTCTCTAAATTCCTCTTGGCCAGTAAATAATTGTTATGATTCTGATCTAACGTACTTTTCGCATTGTCTAATTCACTTTTGCTTACAGCACCAGATTCATAGAGCTTTTTGTTGTTCTCATAGGCTGTTTGAGCATCTCGATATTTGATTTCTGCGTTACTGAGAGTAATCTCCATCTCCGTATAACTCTCGTTGGTCAGCTGCTGCAGATTATCCTTCTCCATGGCCAGCCTGATCTCGGCCTCCTGCATCTGATAATCTAGATCGCCGGATGAAAGCTTAACAAGTTCTTGACCAGCTTCAACCTGGTCGCCCTCCTTCACCAGAATCTGCTCTATCTTCGCCGATATATCTGACAGGATATCCCTTTTTTCTATGGAAATGACTTCTCCACTGGTAAGAATATGGGCTTCTATATCCTGTTTTTCTATAGATGCTGTTTTTACCAGGTCTCCTGCATCCTGCTTTTTCTGGCTTGCCTTGACGGCTGCAGCGCCCACAAACAGTACAATAACCAGAGCTACCCCAATCATAATAAACATTTTTTTCCTCGACTTTGCCATTTCTACGACCCCTTTCTTCATATATTTATCCCATGGCGCGATGACATTGGCCTCAAAAATATCATACGTCATTTTTCTTAAAAAGTCTGCCTATTCTTGGAAAAATTTTTCCATTTTAGAATTTAGGCCAGAATACAATAATCGGGCAGGATGACCCTGCCCCTACAAAATACATCCCCGTAGGGGCGGGGTCTCCCCGCCCGATTATCATACAACATTCAAAAACGAATTCCCTAACTTCCTACTATAAACAATTCTCCTTCGTCCGCCACATGATGACTGCATCCTCATTGTTATCTGCATAATACTTGGGACGAACACCACAGGGTTCAAAACCGAACTTCCGATAGAGATTTTGAGCTACATGATTGGATGCCCTCACCTCCAGGGTCATTTGATAAATTCCCTGGTCGTCAGCCCTCCTTACCATGGCTGCAACGATTAGCTCCCCATAGCCTTTTGCCCGATATTGGGGATGAACCGCAATGTTGGTCACATGGGCTTCGTCTACAATAAACCACATACCGCCATAGCCAGCAATTCGTCCATCCACTTCAGCTACAACATACTGGGCAAACTTATTCTTCGATATTTCCATCTCAAAGGCCTCCGGTGACCAAGGCACAGTAAAGCATAAATTTTCTATCTCTAAAACCTGGGGGATATCTTCCACCGTCATGCTTCTAGCCCTTACCACACCCATCTAAATCACACCTTTTCATTTTCTCTTCGTATTGGCGCTCTGCTTCAGATTTCCTAAGATAATTAGGCGTTAATGCATAAAAGCTTTCTACTTTTCCCTCAGCAGCTTTTTGCAAGCCCAATTGAGCTACAGAAGAAGCCCTAGGCATTTTTACCGTATTGGGAGAAAATACAGCCCGGTTTCCTAAGCTTTTCGTCAGAGCATCAGCATGCTTCTCTATACCATCTCCTACAAAAACAACTCTTTCAGGTCTTGCCAACAATTTTTCTATCAGCTCATCTAGGGTTATGGCCATGGGTGCTTCGATGCCATGCAAGTCACCGGCCTCCCATTTATAAACTGCAGTATACACTTGGTTTCTCCTGGCATCCAATATGGGACATATGAGCCCTTCACAAAAAGGCAGGTTAAATGCCAGCGCATCTAGGGTGGACACCCCCACCACAGGAATATTCGCAGCATGGGCCAACCCCTTTGCCGTGGCAACGCCAATCCTCAGTCCTGTAAAAGAACCAGGTCCCTCTGCCACAGCAACCAAACCGATATCTGCCATGGTTAGCTCGCAGCTATTCAGTAAGTCTTCAATCATAGGCATCAGCTTTTGAGAATGGGTTTTTTCATGATTGATAATGTGCTCTCCTATGAGTTTTTCCTCATCCATTACTGCTACTGAAGCCACAATAGATGACGTATCTAATGCCAGTATCTTCATACGTTCTTCAACTCCTCAACAATCTGTTGAAAATGGGGTGTTGTGCCCTTTATTTCAATTCCCCTATTCTGATCCCCATCTCCTTTATTTATATGTATCCACAGGTGCTCTGTTGGTATCAAATCTTCTATGAGGGACGCCCACTCAATCAAGCAAACCCCATCTCCATAGAAATATTCTTCATAACCAAGCTCCTCCATCTCTTCGACCTTCCGTATTCTATATACATCGAAGTGGTACAGGGGTAATCTTCCCACATATTCATGGATCAATGTGAAGGTAGGACTGGTAACATCCTCCTCTACACCCAATCCTTTCGCTATGGCCTTTGACAAAGTAGTCTTTCCAGCGCCTAAATCCCCTGTTAAGCACACAACATCTCCCTTACATAACAAGCTTCCTAATCTATATCCCAATTGAAAAGTATAATCCTCTCCAGAACTAACAATCTTCATCACAACTACACCTCGATTCGGCACGTTTTTGGTTAAAAATGTAACCCTGACCTTTATTTTATCAAATCCTAGCAGAGAGTAGTTTCTAAGCTTCTCGCTACTAGCCACTCGCCAAACCGAAAACAACAGGTCTTTTCCGAGAAGCGAGTAGCGAATAGCATCTCTCTTCAGCCTTTAATTACTATTCTGTCCAAAATCATATCATAATTATATATTTTGATGCAATGGAAAAAACACTCCACATAGGGAGTGTTTCTATCTTCTCGCTCTGCCCGCCGTCATGATCACTACGGTGGCAGCAGCATAGACGCCAAGCAGGAATAGAATTGCTGAAGCTATGAAATGCAATGCATCACCTTCTTCAAATCAACGCTACACTTCATTACCATTATATCCTTTTCCTATCATTATGTGCATCTTCTATTCTTTTTCTTTGAAATCAGCTTTAAGCAAAAAAAAGCTGCTATTTTGCAGCATTATTATCCTTCGTTTTCTGATTCGTTTGTCGTGTAATATTGAATGATAAGTTGATCCAGTTCTTGACTCAACAGGACGATCTCTTTATCTGAAATCATGCCTCTATCAATGATTAAATCCTCTAATCGACTTCTAACTTTGTTGATCTCATCGCCTAGCCTTTCCCTGTTGTCACTGATCATAATATTCACCCCCATATATGTAATATATACCTTGGAGGCCCATTTTATAAACAGTTTTTCCCATAAATTATTTATAACTTTTAGATAATTATTATTATATTTAGGACAAATCCTTATGCTCTCCATAATGCAAAACAAGACGAACATGGCGTTCGTCCTGTTACTTTTATTGCTTTAAAATCGGTGCAAGTTTCTTATAGAAAAGTCCCGTAATGATAGATACCACTGTACCTTTTAATATGTTGAATGGTACAAAAGCATATAAAATCAATGTTTTCATATCTACGATGGCACCATTGGCCGCAGCACTCATAGCAATGATTTGATCCATTGGCATAAACTTTGTGTAGAAAGGAAGGGTAATGTAGTAGTTAGATACCACACCCATAAGTACCATGGACACGATTCCCACAAACATACCTAAAACTGCCCCATTTTTTGTTTTGTTCTTAAGGTAGATGATGGAAGCAGGAACGACAAAAACTGAACCAACAAGGAAGTTCGCTAATTCTCCAACACCGCCCGTAGTATTCTTTGTGATAACATGTAGAATGTTCTTTACCAATTGAATGGCGACGGCAGCCCCTGGACCTAGGGTAAATCCGCCAATCAATGCTGGGATATCACTTAAATCAATGGTTAAGAACGATGGAAAGAAGAATAGTGGAATCTCCACCAACATAATAAGGTAAGCCAATACTGAGAGTATTGATACCTTTGTAAGCGTCTTTGTAGATGACTTTCGCGTCATTTGACCCGCTAACGTCATTTTGTTTGTCATAATTACTCCTCCTAATTTACATATTGAATTGGATGGAGAAATAATAAACACCTGAAGAACATATCCTCAGGTGTTAAATCGCTAAAATGCATAGCAATTTATCATCTTCTTCCATCCAGACTTTACTGTCGGTACTGGAATCACACCAGTTCTGCAACTTTCGTCGCTCGCGGACTTTACCGCCGGTCGGGAATTTCACCCTGCCCTGAAGATCTTCAAGATTCAGTTGTTTGTATTATTTCTTCATAATCATTATATAGCAGTATGGTGTTTCTTTCAACATTTATTTTACAATCTTACTCAAAGCAGTAAATTCTTGCTGTAATGAAATCTTTTTCTTGGTGCATACATAGCCAATGATAGCTAGAATGCTGTTATGAGGAATAAAGAACAATAGTCTTAACCATTCATCAGACAATATATGGGCAATATTTACGTCGAAAAATATATATGCGCATCCCTCTGTGATGATGACTACTGAATAAGAAATCAAAGTAGCAATCAAAGCCGTAGGAAGATTTACCCGAATCAGCACACACATATAGGTGACAATCGTAACAAATTGTATCAATGTATGTACGCCAAAACCTGTATACCGCCGAATAAAGTATGCCGTTAAGCCCTGGAGTATCCCTACAAAAATAAGTTTCCTCCATGACGGCCTTACCCCCAAAAGGGATAATCCTGCCCAAATAATCAGAATCGCCTCCGGTATTGCCCCCAATAATAAAACCTTTACCGGTAAAATATCCATATTCCCATGTCTCCTTTTTAATTTAGTTAGCCGTTAGCTGTTAGCCGTCAAAACCTTCTTCACCAACCTGAATTTTTAACTTATCTCATATGCCCAAACTATTCCTTTTGCTTTAAAACCGCTAACCGTTAACCGCTAACTGCTAACCTCTTCTAAACACCACTTTCCCATCGATTACTGTACAATCCACCTTAGATTGTAATGCAAATGGATGACCATCCCAAATCACAAGGTCTGCATCCTTTCCTTCTCGAATGCTGCCTACTCTATTGTCAATTCCTAGAATCTCTGCTGCGTTGATGGTAATTGCCTTTAACGCTTCTTCCTCATCCATGCCTGCTTTTACAGCCAATGCTGCACACATAGGCAGATATTGGAGGGGAACCACAGGATGATCTGTCATAATGGCAATTTTCACCCCTGCCTTGCTTAACACCCCTGCTGTTTCAAAGGTTAAATTTTTCAACTCATATTTAGAGCGATCCCCCAGACTTGGGCCCACTACTGCATACAAGCCTTCTTCTTTGATATGATCTACAATAAGATGCCCTTCTGTACAATGCTCCAGGGTAACCTTCACGTCAAATTCCTTTGCAATGCGAATCGCTGTGAAAATGTCATCGGCACGATGGGCATGGGCCTTAAAGGGAATCTCCCCTCTCAGTACAGGCTGAAGCGCCTCCATTTTCATATCGAATGCTGGTTTTTTAGAGGGGTCCTCTAAAGAAGCCTTCTGTTTCGCGCCATACTCTTTGGCCTTAAACAATGTATCCCTCAAGATTGCTGCTGTGGCCATTCTCGTACTGGGTGACTGCTTCTTATCATTGTATACTCTTTTGGGGTTTTCTCCAAAAGCACATTTCATAGCAACGGGATCCTTGATAATCATGTTGTCGACCCGGTCTCCATAGGTCTTCATAGCAACAAATTGTCCGCCAATGACATTGGCACTTCCAGGCCCTGTGGCCACGGAAGTGATTCCTCCTTCATAGGCCTCTCGGAAGGTTCTATCCATAGGGTTAATTGCATCAATAGCGCGTAAATGAGGTGTTACAGGATCGGTTGCCTCATTTCCGTCTGCCCCTTCAAAACCTATGGCATCTTCCCACATACCAAGGTGGCAGTGGGCATCGATAATCCCAGGAGTGATAATCTTTCCGGATGCGTCAATCACCTCTGCATCCAGGGGTACGACCATATTTTCCCCAATCTCTTTGATTCTCCCATCTTCAATCAAAATGCTTGCTTTATCGTAGATCCTTCCCTCCATGGTTAGAATCGTTCCATCTTTAATCAAAATCATATACTTTCCTCCTAATCTATTGCAGCATAGTTTGTCTATATTCCATCAACAACAGTATATGTACAGAAATTACTAATACTGGTAAAACTACATTGATACTTTTTCTACATTTATTCGTTAAATCCTTCAAAGAATATTCAGTGGAAAAATAATACAAGCTTAGTGAAGAAACGCTACTCGCTACTGGCCACTCGCCACTGGCAAAACCTAAAGGAAAAATCTTTTCCGAGAAGCGAGTAGCGAATAGCGAGCAGCCATAAAAAAACTATTTTTCCATTCACAAAAATATATTATAATGTATCTAGGCTTGTTAAAATTTTTTAAACGTTACAAAATAATAAGTTATTTAGGAACAACTGATCTGAAAGGAGTTTTTCAATGAAAAAGGGAGATTTTTTATGGCTATTATCTTTGCTTGCTGTATCTGCAATCTTACTTAGTCCTGCAACTCACGGCGTTTTTATTGCCACAACAAAGGCACACCCTTACCTTATGGGATTTATTAAAGTAGCCATTCTTGCCACCATGGGAGAGCTGCTTGCCATCCGTATTGTGGTAGGAAAATGGACCCAGCCCGTTGGACTTTTCTGGCGTATGGTCATCTGGGGTTTCTTCGGTATGGCTTTTGCAGTGGCATTTCCTATCTTTGATGCCGGTGTCCGCGGCGCCATTGGTGCAGGACTGATTTCTGACTTTGGCGGCAGCAAGCTTGCAACAGCATTTTTCATCAGTACATTTATGAACCTCATTTTTGCACCAACTTTCATGGGACTTCACCGTATCACTGATACCTATATTGAACTATGTGATGGTAAAGTCGGAAACCTAAGCAAGGTATCTATCCATCAAGTGGTGGAGCATATCGATTGGAAAATCCTTGTTTCCTTTGTATATGCGAAAACCATTCCGATTTTCTGGATTCCTGCCCATACCATTACCTTCATGCTCCCACCAGAGTACAGGGTATTAATGTCAGCGTTCCTTTCCATCGCCCTAGGCGGTATCCTTTCCTTCGTAAAGAAAAAGGGCCAGCCAGCGTAGAAGCGGTTAGGCGTTAGTGGTTTTTAAGATCAAAAGCGCATTGTAAAAACATATTATAAGATATTTGTAGGCGGGACTTAGGTCCCGCCTTTCATATTTCTTGATTCTATTGAAATCCTATGATGGTATTATATACCGTCTGTCATCCTGAACGACAGTGAAGGATCTGTATTTTACTCTTTGAGATGCTTCGCTATGCTCAGCATGACATAATTACTTTGTTGCATATCTGATGTTCCCATTATCGGGCGATTCGTGAATCGCCCCTACGGTTTTTCTCGACCTTAATCTCGATCTGCGACATCCATGTCGCACCCTCTACTTTCTATTCAAACCTTCAATAATCTCTACCAATTCCTCCATGGTGTCAATGACATAATCCGGCTTATGAACCATGTATATCTCAGGTGGCAGAGCACTCCAGCTTACAGCCACTGAAACGATACCTGCATTTTGGGCACACTGAACATCAAAGGGACTATCCCCGATCATAATAGCTTCTTCATGTGTTCCACCCATGGCTTCTAGGGCCATTCGTGCAGGGGTAGGATCTGGTTTATGCAGATCCGTATCATCGGCACCAATCATACATTCGAAATATCCATCCAAATCAAAGTGCTTCAATCCTCTTGTTGCTGATTCATTGAGTCTGGAGGTCACCACAGCCAGCTTATACCCCTGCTCATACAAGCTTTTAACCACTTCCTTTACGCCTGTATGTATGGTAATCAACCTATCAAAATTCTCAATTTGAAAACTTCTATAGGTTTCAATGGCTTCCTCCACGCAATCCTTACACTCCCGCTCCAAGGTCGTCCGTAAAATCTCACCAAAGGTTTCCACAATGTATTCTCTATTAACCTCTTTATCTAAATGCTGTCGATATGTATGCTGAAAGGATTCAATGATCAGATTGTTGGTATCTAACAAAGTCGGCTACTGGCTACTGGCTACTGGCTACTGGCTACTGGCTACTGGCTACTGGCTACTGGCTACTGGCTACTGGCTACTGGCTACTGGCTACTGGCTACTGCGAGTATATTTTGACTGCAACCTCTTGTCAAGCTTTTCTTAGTCTTTTCCGAGTAGCGAGAAGCGAGCAGCGAATAGCCCTTAATCTTGATCTTATTCCCCTATCCCCTTCATGCTCAAGGATACCTTTCCTCGCTCTAAGTCAACCTTTAATACCCTGACCTTTACCACGTCTCCTACAGATACAACCTCCATGGGGTTCTTCACATATTTATCGCTTAGTTCAGAAATGTGTACCAAGCCGTCATTTTTCACGCCTATGTCTACGAAAGCACCAAAGTCAATAACGTTTCTTACCGTACCCGTCAAGACCATGTCAGCTTTTAGGTCCTCCAGCTTCAAAACGTCATTCCTTAAAATTGGCTTAGGCATCTCATCTCTAGGGTCTCTTCCTGGTTTTTGGATTTCCTTTAAAATATCCCTCAATGTTGGAATACCCATCCCCAAGGTTTCTGCAAGAGATCCTAAATCCGCCTCACTCAATTTATCCTGTAGCTCACTCAGCTTTCTATTTTTCACATCCAGCAATGTATATCCCAATTTCTCCAAAAGCTTTTCCGCGGCTTCATAGGATTCAGGGTGTACCGCTGTGTTGTCTAAAACATGCTTGCCTTCAGGAATCCTTAAAAAGCCTGCACATTGTTCAAAGGCCGCTGGCCCTAGCCTGGAGACCTTTAACAATTGTTTTCTATTCACAAACTTTCCATTGTCCTCACGATATTTCACAATATTCGTAGCCACAGCCTTACTGATACCTGCGATGTACTGGAGCAAAGAAGGTGATGCCGTATTTAAATCTACACCCACACTGTTTACCGCATCCTCCACAACACCTTTTAAGGTTTCACTGAGTCGTGACTGATTTACATCATGCTGATACTGTCCTACACCGATGCTCTTTGGATCAATTTTTACCAATTCTGCCAACGGGTCTTGCACCCTTCTTGCAATGGAAATGGCTCCCCTTATGGATACATTGATATCAGGATACTCCTCAGCAGCTAATTTCGAAGCAGAATATACAGAAGCCCCAGCTTCATTGACAATCAAGTAATAGATGGGCGCCTCTACAGATTTTAGCATTTCCGCTACGAACATCTCGGACTCTCTGGAGGCTGTCCCATTTCCAATGGCAATGGCATTGATTCCATACTTCTCAATCAAAGCCATCAAT
Organism: Anaerosolibacter sp.; assembly: GCF_029240175.1. Lineage (GTDB taxonomy): Bacteria > Bacillota > Clostridia > Peptostreptococcales > Thermotaleaceae > Anaerosolibacter. Next base: position 31,912 of record NZ_JARBTM010000008.1, on the reverse strand, counting down.
TCTTTTTTTGCCTTCTCCTCATCATGCTGGGGTGCTGTAGGGTAAACCGTTGTTGTATCTAAAAGCTTTCCCGTTTCATCTACGACAGCGATCTTGCAGCCTGTACGATAGGCAGGGTCAAAGCCCATCACCACCATATTCTTCACTGGCGGCTGAAGAAGAAGATTCTTTAGATTGGCACCAAATACTTTAATGGCCTTTTCTTCCGCCCGCTCTGTTAAGTCATTCCGGATTTCCCGCTCTATGGAAGGAGCAATCAACCGCTTATATCCATCCTCTGCTGCCAATACAACATGGTCCGCACTAATACTTCGCTTTGCTTTCACTGTTTCTTTTTTCAAGAAATAGAGGATATCTTCCTCTGGAGCATGGATTTTAACTTTTAAAAATTTCTCTTTTTCGCCTCTATTGATGGCCAATATTCTATGGTCTGGAATTTTTTTCATCGGTTCTTTGTAGTCATAATACATTTCATATACAGATTTGGCCTCTGGGTCTGCGGCGTTGGAGATCATTACACCTTTATCAAAGGTCATATTTCTGATTTTCTTGCGATATTCCGCATCATCGGCAATCATCTCTGCAACGATATCGATGGCTCCTTGGATCGCCTCTTCTACTGTATGTACTTCCTTTTCCTCGCTAAGGTAACCCTTTGCCATTTCTTCCATAGATCCATCATATAGGTTTTGCGCCCACATGATCTGGGCCAAAGGATCAAGACCTTTCTCTTTGGCAATTGTGGCCCTCGTTCGGCGCTTTGGTCTGTACGGGCGATAAAGGTCTTCCACTTCTGTTAAAGTTACAGCCTTCTCTATTTTCCCCTGCAGTTCATCGGTTAGCTTATCCTGCTCTCCTATGAGGCGGATTACTTCTTCTTTTCTTGATTGAAGGTTTCTCAAGTATGTCAGACGATCAAACAAGTCTCTTAATACCGTATCGCTTAGCTCTCCCGTTTGTTCTTTACGATATCTCGCGATAAAAGGTATTGTATTCCCTGCATCGATTAATTCTACGGTATTTTTTACCTGATGCTCCTTCAATCGAAATTCGGATATCAGCTGTCTTAAAATCAAATCCATTAGAAATTACTCCTTCCACATTAACCTCGTTCTTAATCTAACCCCTATTATATAGTTGTACACCTTTTGAATCAAGGGATATAATATCATTAAAATAGCCGGAGGTCTCCGGCTATTTTCTATGCTTCTTTCTCCTCATCCTCTTCATCCCTAGTTACTTCTTCGCTATCCAAAGCAACAGCTGCTTCATCTCGCCCTTCAATGAATAAAGGCTGCTCCTCTTCTTCAAAAACTTCTTCTTCAAATATTTTTTCATCCAAAGCTTCTTTAGCTTCCTGCTCCACTACATTTTCCTCTTCAAGAATCACCATGGATTCTTCTACATCTTCTTCCATATCCTGCTCTTCTACGAACGCCTGATGTATCTCCTGTGGCAGAGAATCCTCATATACAACATCTTTACCATGCTGCGCTTCAACCTCAAATCGTTGAATAAAAGTCTCTAGATGATACGCCATTTCACCGAGTCCCTTAATGGCGTCTGTAATCTGCCGAATGGCTTGATCCTGCTCTTCTGTGCTGGCAAGGACAACCTGGGTACTGGCCGCTGTAGCCTGTGATACATGATTCACTTCTAGAATCGACTGCTCCACCAGATCCATACCCGCTGTAAGCTCTTCAATAGCCCCCGTAAAGCTTTCTACCTCGTGGGCTACCTTCTGGGTTTCTTGAATAATGTCATGGAAGGATTGGGTCGTTCCACGAACTACCTTTGTGCCATTCCTTACGCCTTCCAAACTGTACTCCATGGTTTTAACAGCACGATCTGTCTCTTGTTCAATCTTCTTGATCAGTTCCACAATATTGGTGGTCGCCTTGGCAGATTGTTCTGCCAGCTTTCTAACCTCATCGGCAACAACAGAGAAACCCCTGCCATGCTCACCTGCCCGGGCTGCTTCGATAGCAGCATTCAAGGCCAACAAGTTGGTTTGATCAGAAATCTGCTTAATCAATTGAACAATATCACCGATTTTATAGGTATGCCCGCTCAACTCTTTGATGATCGTTGCCGATTCTCCTACGGTTTCATCTATGGATTTCATGGTCTTCACAATTTCCTCGATATCTTGGGCACCATTTCTCGCCAGCTCCGATGCATAGGTAGATGATTTCAATATCTCCGTTGCATTATCTGAAACGCTGCGAACCCCTTCAATCATTTGATTTACTACCTCTGTACTGGTCTCCACGCTGTGCATCTGCTTTTCTGTACCTGCCGCAACCTCATCAATGGCAGCAGTAATTTCCTCTGCAGCCTCTGCAGTAAGCTGCGCATTGTTTTCCAATTCCTTGGTAGAGCGATTGATTTGTAAAGAAGCACGACTTACATCCTGAATAAGCTGAGACAATGAATCAACCATGTCATTAAAGGCCTGCTGTAACAATCCAACCTCATTCTTGGCATTCACATCTATGCGCTCCGTGAGCTTTCCTTCCTTGATTTTATTGACTACCTTCAGCATGTCTGTAATAGGCTTGGTAAAGGCCCTAGCAAAAACACTGCTTCCTAAAATACTTAGTATGATTATGACCAATGAAATAATAATTGTTCTTATTAATGCTGCTCTTCCTTGGGATGTAATCTCGCTGTATTGTTGTTCTACCAATACACCCCATTTGGTAGATGCTACAGGTGCGTAGCCTCCAACCACCTTTCTTCCCTCGGAATCCTGGTAGATTTCTACATCATTCTTTCCTTCTATAACACTGGCTACCCCTTTAACCCCTAGATCCAATGCATTTTGTTTGGTTAAGACCTTCTCTTTGAATTGAGGATGGGCAATGATATTCCCCTTTTTATCAACAACATAGCTATATCCTGTTTCACCCATTTTCATGTCTTTTGTCAGATAAAACAATCTGTCCAATCTTAAATCTACCGCAATTACACCTGATCGACCAGACACCATACTTTCTATGGGGATAGATAAAATGATAATTGGCATATTGGAATCTTCATCGATGAATGTATCCGATATGTACGTTTTTCCTGCCGCAGCCTCTTTGAACCAAAGGGTATCCTTATAGTTCTTGCCGTCGTCCCTCCGGTTATTTGTTGTTACGGTGATATTTCCATCCATATCTGTGATATATGCGGACTTAAATTGTATATTATTGCTGGTAACTTTACTGAGGGCAATACTTTTTTCATATTTATCCATACTTCCAAAATCTACAGTTGCAACTACTGTCTCCATAGCATCCAGGGAGCTGGTTACATAGAGATCCACCTGCTGTGCAACAACTTTGGCCATGAGCTTGTTGGATTCCTTTTTGTTCTCTACTAAATCCTGGATGTCACTGCGATAGTTCATGATTCCAATGGAGGTAACGGTCAATGTAATGATCAAAACAATGACTGCAGCAAGCTGCACCACCATTCTTGACTTAGCACCCAGTCCTGTATCTACAGAAACATGTTTTTCTTTCTTCTTCTCCTTGAATTTCAACTTCATCTTACCCACTCCCCCTTTTGCAATCTCCTAGCCACATTAAAATGTAAAAATAAATATCATATATATATTCTCGTAAAAATTTATTTTTCCTTTATGTGTTGTCAATTTGTTGATATATTTGTAATCTTGTGTCTACTTTTTATAGACATAATCGGGCGGGGTCTCCCCACCCGATTATGTCACATATTTTCGCAAACAAAAACTCGGTTACACCGAGTTCTTATTTTTCAAATATTCATCTATAAACAAATCGATATCTCCATCCATAACCCCATGAACATTCCCTATTTCTGCATTGGTTCTATGATCCTTTACAAGGTTATAGGGATGGAATACATAGGAGCGAATCTGGCTGCCCCATGCGATCTGGTTGTAATCACCTTTTAAATCTTCAATCTTTTCCTTTTGCTCCCGTTCCTTTAATTCGATGAGCTTACCCTTCAACATCTTCATGGCTGTATCCCGATTGCTGTGCTGAGATCGCTCATTTTGGCATTGCACCACAATTCCTGTGGGTAGATGGGTAATACGGATGGCGGACTCCGTCTTGTTTACGTGCTGTCCACCCGCTCCACTGGCCCGATAGGTGTCTACCTTTAAGTCACTCGGATTGATTTCTATATTGATGCTTTCATCAATATCAGGCATCACATCCACAGAAGCAAAGGAAGTATGCCTTTTTCCCGATGGATCAAAGGGGGAAATCCTTACAATCCGATGGACGCCCTTTTCACTCTTCAAATACCCATAGGCATTTTCTCCTTCGATCAGCAACGTCACACTCTTGATGCCAGCCTCTGTATCAGGTAAAATGTCCAGGGTTCGCACCCTGAAGCCTCTTTTTTCTGCCCAACGGGTATACATACGAAGGAGCATCTCTGCCCAATCCTGGGAATCCAGTCCACCAGCCCCTGCATGGATTGATAGAATCGCATTGCTGTGATCATACTCCCCAGACAAAAGGGTCTCTACCTTCATCTTGTCGATGTCCAACTGGAGTTTCTCAACGCCCTTTTGGAGTTCACCCTCAAAGGATGGGTCCTCTTCCTCCATGGCCATCTCCAACAGTACCAATAGGTCTTCCCAGCTCTGGTATATCTCAGCAAATTTTCCCTGTTTATCTTTATATGCCTTCAGCTGCTGTAATATTTTTTGCGCCTCCTGGGGATCATCCCAAAAACTCTGCTCAGAAGCCTTGGACTCTAATTCTTCTATACGATTTTCTAATGTAGCAATGTCAAAGAGAAACCCTCAAATCTTTTAAAGGCTCCTCCAGCAGATTCAATTCATACTTCATTTGCTCCAACTGGATCACTTTCTTCACATCCTTTTATTCTTTTTCGGTGCACGGTTCGCGGTACACGGTTTCACGGAATTCGATTTATTCATATTAACGAGCCCTATTACAGAATGTGGCATACTACGTTCAAATAATCTCAATTTGTGTATCCGGTTCTCGGTTTCGAAGAGTTCGATTTACTCCCAAAGGCATACCCTAGCCACCGGTCACCGCGTACCGATCACCGCGCACCTTCTCTTCCTACTGTCCACAGCATTTCTTATATTTCTTTCCGCTGCCACATGGGCATGGATCGTTTCTGCCTGTGGTATCTTCTTTTACTAACGGCTTGTTTTCAACTTCTCCATCACCGCCGCCGCTGGTTCCTGTTACCTGTACCACCTGCTTACGCTGGGCATCGGTTTGTACAGTTACATTAAAGATATATCTCAAGGTATCCTCTTGGATATTCTTGATCATTTCCTCAAACATATCAAAGCCTTCCTTTTGATATGCCCTTACAGGGTCCTCTTGTCCATAAGCTCTCAAGCCAATTCCCTGTCTTAACTGATCCATGGCATCGATATGATCCATCCATTTCGTATCAACCACTTGAAGCAGCATTACCCGCTCCAGTTCTCTCATACGATCTTGGCCTATTTCCTCTTCCTTCTTACTATAGATCTCTTCAGCTATTTCCATGATTCTTTCTTTTAATGTCTCGTGGGTTAGCTCCTCTACGTTCTCAAACTGCAAGCTTCCCTTTGGCATGAAGATATGGTGAAGATTATCTTCCATGGCTTTTAAATCCCATTCTTCAGGATATTTCGCATCGGCTGTATATACCTCTACCACACTGTCTACCAAAGAACTCAGCATATCCATCACATGGTCACGCAGATTCTCTCCCTCAAGGACTCTTCTTCTTTCTCTATAAATAATCTCTCTTTGCTTGTTCATCACATCGTCGTATTGGAGAACGTGCTTACGGATGGAGAAGTTTCTGCCCTCCACTTTTTTCTGAGCCCCTTCGATGGATCTTGATAAAAGGCTGGCTTCAATCGGTTCATCATCATCCATACCCAGTTTTTCAACAACACCTTTGATACGGTCGCTGCCAAATAAACGCATCAAATCATCTTCTAAAGATATAAAGAACTGAGACACCCCTGGGTCACCCTGACGCCCCGCACGCCCGCGGAGCTGATTGTCAATTCTCCGTGATTCATGACGTTCTGTACCAATGATATATAATCCACCCGCATCTATTACCCTTTGATGCTCCTCGTCGGTTGCTTTCTTCATTTTCTCATAAATCTCATTGTATTTATTTCTAGCTTCTACAACTACCTCATCATCCGTGGCCACATGGCTGGTAACCATGGATAACACATATTCATCATAACCCATTCTTCTTAGTTCTTTCTTTGCCATAAACTCTGGATTTCCACCAAGCACGATGTCAGTACCACGACCTGCCATATTTGTGGCAATAGTTACTGCCCCAAAATGTCCTGCCTGTGCAACAATTTCAGCTTCCCTTTCATGATGCTTTGCATTTAGCACCTCATGGGTTACACCATGCCGCTTTAATACCTTACTCAACATTTCAGAGGTTTCTATGGAAATCGTACCAACCAGTACAGGCTGACCATTCTTATGTCGCTCAATGATTTGATGTACAACAGCCTTAAATTTGCCTTCCATGGTCTTATACACAGAGTCGGCCTGGTCTTTTCTTTGAATCTCTCTATTGGTTGGAATCACCACAACATCCATGTTGTAGATATGCTTAAATTCCTCTTCCTCAGTTTTCGCAGTACCTGTCATACCCGATAACTTGCGATACATTCTGAAGTAGTTTTGCAGGGTAATGGTAGCCAACGTCTTGGATTCTCGCTGAACTTCGAGCCCTTCCTTGGCTTCAATGGCCTGATGTAATCCATCGCTGTAACGTCTTCCAAACATCAAACGCCCTGTGAATTCATCGACAATGACGATTTCCCCATCCTTTACCACATAATCTTTGTCTAACTTCATCAGATTGCGTGCCTTTAGGGCCTGATTGATATGGTGAGATATCTCCATATTCTCAGGATCTGCTAGATTCTCTAATGCAAAGAAGCTCTCTGACTTATGGACGCCATCATCTGTTAAAACAACGGTATGGGCCTTTTCATCTACGCTAAAATCTACTTCTTTCTTAAGTCCTTTCACAAATTGATCTACAATGGCGTACATCTTTGTAGATTTTTCTCCAGCACCTGAAATAATAAGGGGTGTTCTGGCTTCATCTACTAATATACTATCCACCTCATCCACAATGGCATAGTTTTGCTCTCGCTGTACCATTTCTTCCTTATAAAGCACCATGTTATCCCTTAAATAATCGAACCCAAACTCATTATTGGTTCCATAGGTGATATCACTGTTGTACGCTGCTCTTCTTTGCTCGTTGGTCAAGCCGTGTACGATACATCCTACAGAAAGTCCCAAGAACTCATAAATTTTGCTCATCCATTCTTTATCACGCTTCGCCAGATAGTCGTTTACAGTAACAACATGTACGCCTCTTCCTTCCAAAGCATTTAAGTACACTGGTGCAGTGGCCACAAGGGTTTTTCCTTCCCCTGTCTTCATTTCAGAAATACGCCCTTGATGTAAAACGATTCCCCCTAAAAGCTGAACACGGAAATGTCTCATCCCCAAGGTTCTCCATGCCGCTTCACGGACAACGGCAAAGGCCTCTGGCAATATGTCATCCAGGGTTTTCCCGTTCTTTAACGCCTCTTTAAATTCTACGGTTTTATGCTTCAATTGTGCATCACTTAAAGGCTTTATCTTCTCTTCCAAAGCATCTATTTCATCTACGATTTTGAACAAGCGCTTTACTTCACGATCATTGAAGCTCCCAAAAATTTTATCTAAGAAACTCATTCGTCTCATCCTTTCTATGGCAGTATAGAATACTCCAATTTTCATTGTAACACAACAATTTTCTTGATAAAAGCTTATCATAGATATTTTATGTTACAATTATGTGAAAATACAGATAACCTCTATTAATATGTAGCTTTCCATCAGTAATTTAATCAATTATTCAGGCCTTTTACTGGCTCGGTTAGCAGTTAGCAGGTTAGCCGTTAATGAACAGCCGTCCCTGTAGGGAACAGGCATGCCTGTTCCGCAAGAATAGCGATAAACTCTTCATATAGACTATTCAAAATTTTTGATGATATAAAAAAGGAAGAGTAATATACTCTCCCTTATATTCTTCCTTTATATCCATGTTTTATCATACGATGTCGCACATAAAACTTACTTTTTTTCATTTCACCTGTGATAAATAGGATCAATCCCAGGGTTATAAAGATATCTCCAATACTGATTACCTTTGGCAGTGGATATGGCTTCGGTATAGGAATGAATTTTGCCAGCATCTTGATCCCCTGGGCTGCTCCTTCTAAAGAACGGAAATGCATCATATCGCCGCTTTGAATGGCATTAACCATGGAATCTAGTCCCGCAAGCTTTAAGGCTGAAAAAGAAATGGGCATCTGAAAACCATTAAAGGCGATCACAATCAGATTCAGCAAGATTCCAACGAAGAAAGCCCACATTCCCTTTTTTCTTAGATTCATGCATATACAAATCATCGTAAGAATAATGGATGTGGCATAGATATGAGGTTGATACTTTGCAAAGAACGGAAAATCCTCGGAAATAATGGGCGTCAATTGCAGCAGCAGGGCTAGAATCAAAATCGTCCAACCATTGATCTGCATATCTCCCAAATTGCTAAACTTTCCACCTCTTATTTTTCCTAAAATCAAGCCTAATATTGTTCCTTCGATTAGCAAGCCATATCACTCCTTCTTTGCGTAGCGCGCTCTAGAATTGGGTGCCTGTTTCTGATGCACCTTACCTCAAGGGTAGTACGTTAGCCGTTAGCCGTTAGCCGTTAGCCGTTAGCCGTTAGCCGTTAGCCGTTAGCGAAGTATTTTCATGCTTCAATGATTTTATACTCAATAACATTTGTTTTTGGATAAATAAAAATACGCCTATCATCATAAATATATCCCCTATACTCAGGGCTTTGGGTAATGGGTATGGTTTTTTCAGGTGAATTATATCCCCTAAAAAGCCAAATACAGTGCTTTCATCCAATACCGAGTGGACTAAATCCCTTCCCGACTGCAGTATTGCTATCTTTTCTTGATTGATGATGGGATCAACACCACTGATATCCACAGGCATTCGACCACCGTTTGACATAATAACAATAAAATTTAAAATGATTCCAAATAGAATCAATCTAAAACCTGTTAATTTTCGATTATATAGTATTACATAAATCAATAAGCCATAAGTTACCAAATGAATCAGCCAGATATACTGATCCGTATATTGCCACAAAGATGGGATTTCTTTTCCACGAATCCATGAAGCCGTCACCTCAATCAACGCTGCCAAGGTAATTAACCACCATTTCTCAATGTAGGTATCCACAAGGTTCTTTACCTTTCCCCCTCGGAGCTTTCCAACAACAATGGCACTACCCACAGATTCAACCCACATGGGCGATTTCCTCCCCATGCTTTCTTAAATAGTCACGAAATGCCTTCACCACAATGGGATTAAACTGTATCCCGGATTCCTTGACTAAGATATTCATGGCTGTATGGCTATCCATAGCCTTACGGTACGGACGATCTGAAGTCATGGCATCATAGGCATCGGCTACCGCCAAGATGCTGGCTTCCATTGGAATTTCAGCATCCTTTAGACCCTCTGGATATCCTTTCCCATCAAATCGTTCATGGTGATATTTGATGATTTTAGACACATCTCCTAAGAACTCTACCTCAGACAGAATCTTGGCACCAATCTCTGGATGTTTTTGAATTGCTACATATTCGTTATCTTCAAGATGTCCTGGTTTGTTTAATATACTGTCAGATATACCTATCTTTCCTATATCATGCAAAACCGCTGCGGTTTTGATTCGGTCTAGCGCATCATGCTTATAGCCCATTTGTTCTGCAATCCCCACAGCATAGTCTGCAACCCTGTAGGAATGTCCATTTGTATACTTGTCTTTGGCCTCCATGGCACTAGACAAAGCTTTGATCGTTTCAAAGTAAACATGACGCATATCCATATATAGTTTAAAGGAATATCGTGCAATTAACAATGGTCCAAAAAATAGTAGCACTGCAAACCATCCGTATGATTTATATGCCACTGCTATAATTATACCTAATGGAGATAATCCTAAAATATTTACTGATACCCATGCATTATTCTTAAAAAATTCCAAGGGATTCTTATTTTCTAATATCGAAGTTAATAGCGAGAAAATTAGGCTATTTACAAAGATATAAACACAAATACTGACAATGATTCCAATTCCATTCAAATCGTAAAAAGTCAAAACTTTATAGTTTGAATTAAAAAGACTATAGCCTATTCCTGCACAACCAAGTGAAATTGCGTATGCACTTCCGTTAAAGACTCTTTTATATAAAGAGCTATTAAATATATGCACAATTTTCCCATTGGCAAATTCAACGCATAATACCATTGAAACGAAGCCGACTAACGCTGCTATTCCTGGTTTAAATATTAGTAGAGTAGCCATACCTATAGCAAAATTAACAGATATTGCAGTGGTTCCCTTTAGTCTAATATTTAGAGCTTCTGCTATTGCACCTAAAATAATAAAAAATACGATTGATGATACGGCATTCATATCAATCATGCCAACAGAGTTATACATGTAGATTATCCCTATTCCAATGATACAGGCAGTATATAGTTTTAGTTTAACAGGCATACCTCTCATGTTTATTCTCCTTTATATGATTTTAGGTCGGCATTAAAATTAAAAACTATTTCCAGCTGTAGCTTGCGCCGCCAGCTAAAACTAATGATAATAAGCTCATAAAAAGTACCATTAATCTTTTTTGCATGTGATATAGCCCCCTTTGTAGTAGGCTCTGGTGCTTCGCTAATGTCCACAGGCTATATCCGCTTCGCTATGTTTTTAAAACTAGCCGACCTAAAATACTAACTTAGTTACCGAATCTTACGATTCTCCTGTTGATGGCATCCAGGGTTGCCCGGACGATGGTTTCATATTCATCCTTTCGCACCACGGCAGATCCAACCATCAGTTCTTCTTCATGATGAGTGATGAGGCTAATGGCTGTAACAATCACATTTCGCTTTGCCAGCTGCATTTGCTCGATATCCTCTACGATAAAGGTACTATTCATTCCCATTAGAGAGTGAATGCATTCTAAGGTTGCATTGGCTACCATTCGGTAGACATTGTTCTTTGAATTCATCCCCTGGGCTAAGCCCTCGATCAACTCATCCCCTTTTTGCAGCACCACCTTGATCTGAGCCATATTCCCAGATACCGAATATCCTATGGAATGAATCTTTAAACGGAATTCATTTTCTACTTCTTGCTTAAAATTAATCTGTGCCACACTGATAATTTTGTGGTCGATCTTTATATCAAACTTAGCCGTTAAGGCTGATTGAATATCTCTAGCGATCTGCTTGGCATTTCTCTGATTTGACGCCAATACATGTATTTCTTCTAAATCGTTACTATCACTTACAATTACCTTTGATGAAATCACTTCAGGTATGTGATTAATGATTTCTTCCATTTCCGATATCATTTGATTTATGTTTAGATTCTCCATGTTAAACCCCTCTAGTCCCCATAATATATTCAATCAATACATATAACTATCCCAACTACATCTATTCGACTTTTGTCATCTATATCCTTCTTTTTTATTTGATAACAATACATAATTTTACATTTTATTAAATTTGTCAATATAGAGCATGAAATGTGTAGGGTGCAGCCATGCATGTTCTATTCTCGTAGGGGCGATTCACGAATCGCCCGATATCAGTCATCGCCCCAAATAAAAATAGGACAGCTTGCGCTGTCCTATTGCTTTCTTCTATTAGAATGTTGGTTCAATTAAACCATAATCCCCATCCTTACGCTTATATACCACGTTTAATTCCTCCGTATCCCCATTGGTAAATACAAAGAAATTATGTCCTAGGAGTTCCATTTGAAGTACTGCTTCTTCGGGATCCATAGGTTTGACGGAGAAACGCTTCGTCCTTACAATCTTAGCCTCACTTTTCTCACCTGGTGTCACATCAGGAATATATTCAAATCGAATGGTATCATGACCTTTATATTTTTTTTCCAGCTTGGTTTTATATTTTTCTATCTGTCGATTTAACTTGTCTATGGCCTTATCGACGGATGCATACATGTCTTCTGTAGACTCCTCCGCTCTCAGGATTGATCCATTGATTGGAATTGTAATCTCAAAGATCTGTCTGTTCTTTTCCACACTAAGGGTTGCCTGAGCCTCTGTATCCTCCTTAAAGTACTTTCCAAACTTCTCCAGCTTGTTATTGATTGTGTCCTTTAACGCATCTGTTACCGCTAAATTCCTTCCACTGACTCTGACTCTCATATACTTCAGCTCCCTTCAACATATATATCATCGAGTCGGATATGCTCCAACTCAAAACTTGTCTTTATGCTGGCTGAAAATGATGTTATATAATCATATTCGCCAGATTTCAATACTTTCCTTTTAATTGCTAGAAATTTTTGAACTTAAATGGACAAGTTTGATATATCATTATTTTACCCAGCCACACTCATATCAAACAACCATCTTCAATTTCTTCAAGGAAATTATTCCTTTATATTATTTTGTCAGATCAACTCATCCTAATAAATACACTTATTCATAATATATTGAAAATTCAACAGGACTTTTCAACAGTATCCACGAGTTTATCCACAGAATTTTTACAATTTTTCTATATCTCCATTTATTATTAAAAATAAAGTAGTTTCTTAACTTAATTTTTTACCAAATTTATGAAAATATACAACCTGTCCACATATTGTGTGTATGTTGAATGTTTTTCTGTGGATAATGTGGATAAAACTGTTGATAACTGATTTTTTCAATATCACAACTGTGCATAACCCTGTGAACCAATGGTGGATAAGTCACTTTTTGCATCATTTTGTCATTAATTGTATTCAATTTTCGTCATAAATTATTTATATTTCGACAAAATACCATATGACAACACCTGCAATTTTATCTGACAGTATTTTTTGCGAACTTATTATGTATATGCACAATCTGCGAAAAAAGAACTATATAACGTAAATATCTTAAATTAAGGTCGAGATCGAGATTAATCAAATTTGTAGGGGCGATTCACGAATCGCCCGTAGACCCCAACCACCAGCCTAACTGTCATCCTGAGCATCGCGAAGGATCTGGCTTTTAGTTTTACAGATGCTTCGTTGCACTCAGCATGACATAACAATGAACATCTCTATTAATATCGGGCAATTCGTGAATTGCCCCTACAACCGCAATCCTAATCTCAAGTAGCTTTGCTATGCACCATCCTACATAAAACAAAAATCCCCAATCAAATGATTAAGGATTCTCTTCGCATCACTGCCAATGACACATATATTTAGCTGACCTGGTCTTTGACCCCACACTCGCCTGCTGGAAGTTTCGCTCTGGGTTCGCCGCCACTACTCCCCCTCTCAAAAGTAATGATTTATGTACAATAACATCATATCATTCTTCTGGCAGGTCTTACCTCTAAGCCGCACCATGCTCAGCAGCTCTATTTTAGGCTACCTTACGTGGGTCCTTTCGCCTGCGACTGGCATGGACTTGCAACCACAGACCTAATTATATGCACGGTATATTATACTATGTTTTGAAGGTTTTTTCAAGCATCCTTCTTTTTCCTTATTACATATATAAATATGTATGCTAATAACCCGGAATGGTCACTGACCATTCCCTACAAGGAAATATATCTGTTAGGAACAGGCATGCATGTTCCGCAACACTACTAAATCATATAATCAAAATTCTTACCACTAGCTTCCTCTATGGGCTTATAGGCTAGTTTTGCATTGATTGAAGCATTGAATATCATCTGATCATTCTTATGCATTAGCCTAACTTGAACACCTACTGCTCCAGAGCCCACAGCATTTGCTGGTTTCACCCGTACTGGTTTAAATATAAACTCATTTTGATCTTTCTTAATTTCATTTTTCATTAAGAAATCCTGCTGATTTTTATGAATAGGGTCAATTCTTTGAATCCCATCCATTTTCTCTAATCTTCGTGGACTCATATATACATCCATATTATACATCTCTACCCCTCTAATATGCATCGACCCCATCCCCCTTTATATCCATTTCAATTCTACGAAAGACATTAGTATACCTGCCTTTCACATGGTAAATCGTTCACCAAATTCTTTGCTTAATCGACGAATTTCACTCGCTCATCTTTATAAGTATAAAATGGCAAGAGTTCATGTTCCAATATATATAGAATACGATGAATGTAAAAAAATAAAGGCCCTTTATGGGCCTTCAAGACTATTAATACTGTATTGGTTTATCATACATATATTAAAAAGCAAATCCTATTTTCCGTAGTAAACTACTTATCCCTATTATCCACAAAAACGCCTTGAACACCTTTATACTTATTTTTATAAGCAGAAGTAATTTTTGCACTGTGTTTTTCTGCCTTAATTTTTTTTAATTCTTCTTTCACCTTGCTAAAATCCTTGTTAAGTTTTTCCTTATTTATTTCATCTATTTCATTAATCTCTTTTAAAAGTTCCATAATAGCATTAATATGTGTTCTTAAGATATTAAGTACTGGATACTCTTTTATATTAGCTTCAGCAATAGTCTGAATACCTAATTTTTCTTTTAAATTGTTATACTTCTCAAGAAATTCTATATCTATTACATTTACATTGTGAATAATTTGCTGTTTTCTTTCAATGGCTGTCATTAGGGAATCCAATTGTTCATTATTAATTAAATTACTTTGAAGCGTAGTAACTCCTAGAAGTTCCTTGAGTGATTTTTGCTTTTGCAAAGAAAGATTAATCAACACTTCAACTAATGTATTAATATCCATAATTTTTCTCCATTATTCTTGTTTTGATAGTACCATAGCTTCTTTCCAAGTGTCCCTGAGTTGTGTAATTAAATCTAGAGCCTCTTGTAGGCATGCTCTTTCCTTTCGAATGTTGGCTTCCAATAAAAGTGTTAAAATGTAATTATATAGAGCACTTAATTGCTTAGAGATATCATAATTCATATCTAGCGTAATGTTTAACTCAGTTATTATATCTCTTGCCCTCAAGATAGAGTTATTTGCCTTTTCGATATTTTTCTCATCAATGCCTATAATTCCAAGATTAGTAAATTTAATGGCGCCATTGTATAGCATCAATGTCAACTCTTGGGGGGAAGCCTGCATAATATTATTCTGTTTGTACTGATTGTATGGATTCTTTAATGCCATACTTATCTCCTCCTACTTTTTACATACTGCCCATTTGCTGCATCATCCAAGAACTTTGAGCATTCATTTCTTGTATTGCCTTCTCCATAGCTGTAAATTTGCTCCAATAATGATTCTCTAATCGAATCAATCGGGCCTCTTCCCTATCAATTTGCTTGTCAAGAGTCGACATATCCTTATCAAGCATACTTGTACTACCCATGTTTGTAACAAAATCAATTAAAATATTACTTTTAACGCTTCGATATAAATCAGTGTTATTACCTGTTCCTGACTTATTGATAACTTCTTTCATTCCTACAACTATATCATCAAACATGCGATTGACTAATCCTGATTCTGCCCTCTTTTGTTGCTTTTCTGCATCTGTAAGTAAAGAATCCGCTTTGGTAATGGAAGATTCTTGAAACAGTAAACTAAGCACAGAATCTGGATCGTTCGTTATAGCTGTCCTTAAGCGATCTTCATTAATTTCCAGCTTTCCTTTACTTTTATAGTTCCCTGTTGTTATCCCAATATCAAATAGCTCATCATTTGGAGTAATTGGATTTCCGTCCAAGTCAACTACTTTTTCATATAAACCACTACGTACGTTCTGCATTGCTTTCTTAACAGAACTATCATTTTGAATTAAACCACTTTTCGCCTTCTCCTCCCAAAGCTCAATCTCTTTTTCGCTCATGGCTTCTTTTTGCTCTGCTGTAAGAGGAGGATATTTCCGATAACGTTCTTCCGACAGTTTGCTTCCAATTTTGTCAACTAAGTCGTTATACTTCTCAACAAAAAGTCTTATTTTATCCAAGATACCATCTACATCCGTTGAAACACTCACTGTTGTAGAACCTATTGACTTTAAATTATAGTTTACCCCGTTAATGCTAAATTGGTTACTTTGTTGTTCAATTCCTACTGCGGCGCCTACATCTAGTAGTGCATTCCCACCAGTATAAACCGCTCCGTCTCCAATATCTTGAAATACTCCCATAGTGTCTTTATATTGAAGCTTGAGTTTACTATTATTCCCTGTAAGAAAATCCATACCATCGCTTAATACACTATTATCTGTAATTTTTATCGTATTATTGGTCCCAGTGTCATTTGTTTGTAGAAAAAATCTGTCGGTATTAGCATCGTAGGACGCAGTCACGCCTATGTTGGCCTTATTGATCTCACTAGCAATATCACTAAGGGTTACTGTACTCAGATTAGTTTTATTGATTGTCACTGAACCCTTGTTAGTAGTTATTGTGAAATCTATGGTATCTCCATCATTTATACTAAATTGTGTAGCAATATTGGCTTTATCTCCTGTTGAAATACTAGAATTACTGGCTGAGTTCCATGCGCTTGCCAATTTATGTACATTAACAGCATAATTGCCGTTGGCAGCATCCGCCCTTGCAGAAACCTCTGCTACGCCCGTATTTGAGGAAGTTCCCTTCTTTACCCAAGTTTGAGATGCAGGTTTTTTCACCATTGAACCATAGGTATTTGTTTTTAATCCTAATTCTTTAGTTACATCTAAAATGAAGTTTGAAAAGTCCTTATTTACATTATGATATATATCCTTTCTCCACTCAATTAGCTGCTTGTTTTGCGAAAATTTATCTACCCTTGTCCGCTCGGCTTTCATTAGGTCCTTGATAATGTTCTCAGTATCAATACCCGTAGCCATACCAGATATTCGCATGCTGCTCATGAAAATCACTCCTCTCATTTGTAAAGGTGAGCTCTATATAAAATATGTACTAACCCCTCTTATCCATAAAAATCCCTGTTCGTTCCAACATAGCCGCCACCATGTCCAAGATTTTTTCTGCTGGAATCTCTCTAACTACTTCATTTGTCGTATTATTGATGATCTTAACCTGAATTTGCTTCGTCTTTTCATGAATAGAAAACTTTAGACTCGTATTTTCCATAATGAATTCATCATTTGATTTCTCTATTGCATCAATTAATTGCTTCTCTCCTGGAAATTTCTGGACATCAGCTTTTCCTTCTGCTTTTACATTTATTGGTCTTGATTCAGTTTGAACAGTATTGCCTGTTCCTACTGCCATGGTTTGCATTCCTAATCCTTCAACCTTCAAATTATTCACCACCTCAATTAGATTTCTAATAAGGATATCGGCTTGCTTTTACAAACTCTTTATATTTGCTTGTAGAATTTGGTCTTAAATTTTCATAATTTATAGCCTTTTGCCTTCAAAATCATTGAAGATAAGTGCATATAAATAGATAACTTGGTATATAGAAAAAGACCGCCGAAGCGGTTTTTTTCATATTATTTTATTTCAGTTTAATTTAACTTAAGATGAATCTAATTTTTGATCATAAGTAAAATATAACTCAAATCCATAAAATCATTTTCTTTGAGATAATCAACCATATCACCAATAAACTGGTGATTATGCTCTATTACTTTCGAAAAAGATTGAATTAATTTTACTACATGCTCCCTCGTAAAATCTGCTTTATGATAGGCTATCATTCCTATCAGATGCATCTTAATCAATGAATAATGGGTAACCATTAATACATAATTCTCAAATACATTTTCTATGCTGCTAACAGGAAATAATCCTTTAAATACATAGTTAACCAAATAATTTTCTAACATATATTCATGGGTTTCCATAAATGGCTTATAATACAGTTCGTAGGCTTTCGTATAGTTCGCAATTACGTCGGTATAGTCCAAGTTCGTTTTAGAATTCAATCCCCTGACAAATTCATTATAGCATTCCACAAATCTGATACTTGATAGTCCAGATTCTATCCTTCTATTAATCACTTGCTTCAATAATTCGAGCTGCACCGTTTCATTGGGTATGATTTCCCCTAATACAGCATCAAAAGCGCCCTTTTCTATAGCCTCTATATATTCTAAGACTAACTCAGGTATATCATCTAGCTTATCTTCCTGAATTAGTTCTTGTATGCTCTGATAAAAAATCCCTAATATAGCTAATCTCTCCCATAGCTTGTATTCTCTGGTCTGCAACACTTGAATGGTAAAGACTCTAAGCTCCAGTAAACACTGTTTTAATTTGCCTTGTCTCGTTATATTATTTGCTTCTATATTTTTGCCATAAATTCCTATTAAATCATTATCTTCTTCTGCTTGTTCAAATTCCATAACATTTTCGCTTAACAAAACTAATCGTGCAATTTCTGGGCAGGATAGGTTTGCCGATTTTTCGACTATCCCATTTACCTTGTTATAATTCCGAGGATAAATTCTACAAGTTGTTGATAAGAAATCTTCTCCCAATTTCCCATGAATCTCACATAACTTGTGAGCATCAAGAAATGGGCATGAACCATCCTCTCGTAGTTTAACCTTTGCATACTGTTCATCGGAAGGATTTTTGCGATTTCTGATAATACTCTCTTCAAACTTTCTTTTCAATTCATGGTTTCTACAATTATTATACTTTTTATAAGTTCTTTTATCGATCGTAATACCCCATTGGGCACAGCAGGTATCTTCACAACTAGATCCGATACATTTAAATTTTTTCATATATTGGGGAATAAGGACGATATTTTTGTTTGATGCTGCCACAATCTTCACACCTTCCGTTTGGTTCGTTGTCATCATTCTATATAATATTTTATTTCTTATATAAAAGAGCCAGAGTATTACCTCTGGCTCTTTTGGATTTTACTATCTTAATAACTGAAGTACTCCTTGTGGAGCTTGGTTTGCTTGTGCAAGCATTGCTTGAGAAGCTTGTAATAAAATGTTGTTCTTAGTAAATGCCATCATTTCTTTTGCCATATCTGTATCTCTTACTCGAGATTCAGCTGCTTGTAGGTTTTCAGTTGTTGTATCTAAGTTTCTAACTGTACTCTCAAGTCTGTTTTGCTGTGCTCCTAGTGTCGCTCTTTCAAGGTTTACTGCATCAATAGCCGCTTCAATATCTGCAGTTGCTGAAGCATTTGTCAATGCAGAAGCTGTAGAAACATCTGCACCTGTAATTGTCAATGTCACAGTGTCATCATCAGAAATTACGATATCAAATGTATTAGCAGTGTTAAGAACAGCAGTACCATTGAATTCTGTATTTGTTTCAATGCTGCCAATTTCTGCAATTAATTCGTCCATTTCTAAGTCAATGTTCGCCTTGTCTTCCGCATTGTATGTACCAGAAGCCTTTTGTACTGCTAACTCCTTAAGTCTTACTAGCATGTTAGATACTTCGTTCATAGCACCTTCAGCTGTTTGGATTAAAGAGATACCATCTTGTGCATTTCTAGAAGCTTGCGCTAGACCTCTGATTTGACCTCTCATCTTTTCAGAGATAGAAAGACCAGCAGCATCGTCAGCCGCTCTGTTGATTCTGAAACCTGAAGAGAGTTTTTCCATTGTCTTGCTAGCGCCAGCCGTGCTAACGCCCATTTGACGATGTGTGTTCATTGCCATTAAGTTATTTGCTATTCTCATTTTGTATTCCTCCTTGATTTTTATGGATTAGGCATCCTTGCCTTTGATAACGATTAAAACACTTCATCAACTTTTCTTGAGTCGGCCGCCCCAAAATTGATTGATGATTTTTCTTTACAACTATATTATCGGATGGATTTTATAGAACTTTAGCGTTTTTTTGAAACTTTTTTTTATTTTTTCAGAAGATTTTTAAGTGCTATCATGTCTAGGCTTCTGGATACTGCAGCTTTATTCTCAGCTTGTATTTCATCATAGACTTCTTTCCTATAAATATTAATTTCCTTAGGAGCAGATATGCCAAGTTTTACTTTACCTTCTTCACTAGCAACTACAGTGATTTCGATTTGTCCATCTATGATAATACTTTCATTATGTTTCCTCGTCAATACCAGCATCGTCTCGCCTCCTACTCTATGTTTCCATCTATGCTTTGTTGAAAAATAAAATGCTTTACTGGATAATTACCGGATTCAATAATAATTTGCGCTCCCTTTTTCTTGTTTGTATTAATAATAATCGGACCACTTAAGTTAATGGTCATCTCTCGAATATCCTCAGGGACTACTGCAATGGAATAAATCATTACATCGTCAATATTTTCAATCTCTAACCTCTGAATCGTATGTTTGGGAATATCAAACTCATAAGTTGATTTAAATAAAAAAGGATTAGTAATCACAAATGCTAGCCAAGGCTCATCCACAGACTGGAGCCAATGGAATGGTAGTTCAGGATCGGGGTTTTTAATCACAACATATTTATCAATTGTCTCAAACCCTAGTAATCCATTTTTAAAGGTTATGATGTCATCCACTCGAATGTCAATTTCTCCAAAATCTTTCGTTTGAATCAGCATACTTTTGATTCCCCCTATTCTATCTAATATCATTCGATAATCATTCTTTAAAAGACTCAAGCTATTCAAAAAGGGAAGAATTGTTTCTCCCCTTAGTTTAGCCAGTAACGTTCAGTTTATTTCCAACGTATTCAACATTTATACTGTTCTTTTGCTTAAGGTAGTGCTCTATCTTGCCTGGTATAAAGTCAATAATAGGTTTATTTACTTTTACCTCCAGGTTAATCCTTCCCTCTCTGATCGTGATATCTACCGTTCCTCCAGTGAAATCAATCTTAGGTCTGCTCATAGGAATCAAGCCAATATTCACTTCCACATCATCCCATGCATAGGCATTCTCCTCCGCCTGACTTGGAATAGGATCATATCCGCTATGTATGGAAGACATTTCATTACCCTGTCTCACAATTCGCTCTAAGCTCTGCATTAGTTTTTGCTGCGCAAAATCCCTGTTTTCAGTTGTAAGCTGAAATATATCCTTAAGGCCCGCTTCGGCAAAGCACTGCCTTTGGTCAATGACCACCTGTCCATGTTCTGTTTGCATTTCCAATCGAGGATGTTCAATATTTAGCTCCATATCCGCTTTAGGTTGTTGAATTTCTAATTTACCGGGTATTCTACGAATATCCAACAGGGCTGATGTCGTTGTTATGCGTAAATCCATAGTTGCACCCCCAAATCAACAGATACGATAATTATTTAATAAAATCAATAAGTGTAGGCTGAATCGCCTTTGCGCCTGTAGATAGAGATGCCCTATAAATATTCTCATCATTCTTAAACTGCATGATCACTTCTGCCATGTCTGCATCTTCATTTTTTGATAATAGTCCTGTAACATTAACTATATCTTTTTGTATGCGATTTAAGGTTAATTCGGCGCGATTCACTTTTGATCCTACTTCACCTCTAATACTAAGTATATTCTCTAAGTGCTTATCCAATCTTTTCCCAGAAGTTTGTATTCTAGCAGGATCATTAACACCTAGTGCATTACTTAAATCTTCAAAAACAGATAACAACTCTGCTTGGTTACCGATTACTGCTTCGCCAGTATCCACCGAAACTCCGTCTAAGCTAGTATACGGGGGAGCTACTTCAGCTGTTCTTCCAAATAATTTATGCCCTAATATATTTATATCAATGGTATCTCCAATACCAACTTCGAACATCATCTTTTCATTATTACTCGTGTCAATTGTGTACAGTCCATTTACATCCAATAGAGACTGATTTGTTTTAAACCCTGTAAAAATATGCTTACCTGCAAAAGTGGTGTTTGCTATTTTAATCAATTGCTCTTTCAACTGATCAATCTCTTGTTTTCCACTCACTCTATCAGCATCAGAATAGGTACCACTTCCTAATTGTACAGATAATTCTTTAGCTCTATGAATGATTTCCTGCACATCTTCTATTGCAGATTCAGTGATTTCAAGCCATGAAATAGCATCCTCACTATTCCGCTTGTACTGTTGCAACTCCGAGATAGCTGTATTTAGGCCAAGACTTTTAGACACTCCTACCGGATTATCAGATGGAACATTAAAATTTTTACCAGTAGCTAATTTCATCTGATGCTTATCTAGTCTACGAAGGTTGTTATTTAAATTCTGAAGCATTTTGCTGTTCATCATACTGTTCGTGATTCTCACACTTAACACCCCAATCCTGGTTTTCTACTATTACTTCATCTGGCTACTATCTTCCAACAACGCCCATGCCATTGATGATCTTATCCAGCATTTCATCTATTGTCGTGATCATCCTAGCTGATGCATTATAGGAGTGTTGAAACTTCACCATATTTGCCATTTCTTCATCTAGGGATACTCCCGAGATAGACTGTCTGCTATTATTAATCTGATTCAGTAGCACCTGTTGATTATCAGTCATACGAATGGCTTCCTGGGCATCAACGCCAAGATTAGAGATTAGAGACTTAAAGTAATCATCAGGACTACCCCATGTAAACATTCCTACATCATGGCGCATATCTAGTAAAGCCAATGCATTACTTCCATCACCTGGTAACCCACTTAGTGGAGGTGCTCCCCCGCTGTTACTTAAGGCTGCTGCGATATTATTTAAATTACTTTCTATCGCAGTAGAAATGTTAATCTGATCTGCATTAATGATGCTTGTCTCATACCAAGATGTACCTACTTTAAAGACGGTCATTCCCGAATTGGCTGCTTCAAATTTTGCTATTTTTTCTTCATCAGACGTACCTAACGCGTTTACTGCTGCTGTCACATCATTTAATGCACCATTTGGGTAATTAAAAAAGTCAATACCATCATCTGCACCGGAAAGTCCATAACCTAACCTATGCTGCTGATTAAACCTGGCAGCAAAAACAGTGGTAAATTTGTTCAATTGATCCATATAATACGGAATACCCTTTTCATTTCCATTCATGTTGTCCCGCATATCCAATATTCCTTTAAGCTTACCAGACCTACAGCTAAAGGATGATCCATTTTCCCACTTCACATCTAATAAATCTTTATTATCGACATAATTTTTTTCCGTTGTTCTCTTCACAGTAACCAACTTTTCATGGTTAAAATGCGATACTAGTCCTATCCCATTAATTGCTATCTTAAATTTTCCATCTGTACTTTCCTGCACTTCGATATCAACTAATTCTGACAACTGATCAACCAATAGGTTTCTTTGATCTCTTAGATCATTGGCATGGCTGCCGTCTAACTCGAATTGAAATATTTGTTTATTTAGATTTGCAATCTGCTCCGCATAGCCATTAATTTGATCAACAGTTGTTTTCACTTCAAAATCCATATTTTTCTGCATATCTTTTAATTGCGTATACATGTGGTTTAAAGTATTCGATAACGCAATTCCCCTTTGTCTTACCTGAGCCCTTACCGTGAGGTTATCTGCATTGTTTCCCTTGCTCAATTCTTGTAGAGCGGTATAAAACTCGTCCATAACTTGTCGTATTCCACTATCAGATGGTTCATTCAATATCGCCTCAATTTGTTGAAGAGAACCTGCTCTAGTATCCCATTGTCCAGAAGTAGTATTCTCCTGTCTGTATTTAAAATCCAAAAATTGATCTCTCATTTGTTGAATGCTATGGGTATCAACACCCGTACCAATCATACCTTGTCCACCTGGTAGAGTCATAGGATTTGATGAAGTCACATTTAATCGTTGTCTCGTATACCCTGGTGTATTGGCATTGGAAATATTATGTCCTGTTATATCAAGGGCTCTTTGACTGGCAAAGAGTCCAGAACGTGCTATATTAAATCCAAAAAATGTTGATCGCATTGCAATCCCCCTTATATCTTTGCATCGAAAATGTTTGGTTTTATCTTTAAATCTTTTTCATTCGCTTTGTTCCCATAGGTGCTGCCCTTAGGCTGGGCACTGGTAATCAAGTTCATGTTGTATTCAACGTATTCCAATGCTTGCTGCAGTAATTCACTATTTAGTTCGTTGGCATTTTTTGTTTCTTCCAGTAAAGCGGCCAGCTGATCCTTCAGCTTTAAAATCGTCGATCGATTTGGTTCATCTATGAGGTTTGCTAGTTCCGTTATGTTTTCAACATTGGATACCTTTTTTTCCAATAAAATATTGCCAATGATGGCGATTCGGATTTGATCTACTTTTCCCATGTTCACAATCATGTTTTGTTCTAGCTTCGTAATATGATCTATTTCTTTGATATCGCCCTTGATAACAGCTGTTTTTTTCTTGCTTGCTAAATTAAGATAATCTTTATATAAGTCACACTCTTGTTTCAACACTGCAATCAATTGTTCAATGGACTTTGACATGACGCTCCTCCTTATTCATAGACGAAGTTGAAGGCAGGATGCCTTCAACTTATAGGACTAGATCTTTCGATCAAATATACTATGTACAACTTCTTCCGCAGAGGGATTATAGTTTCCGGACTGGATCTGTCTCGTAACTTCGTCCACCTTGTTCTGTCTTATCTCCGGCAGCTTCTTATAAGCATTTAATGCTACTTGAAATTCCCTAGCCGTTTCAGATATCTCTACCTTATCATTTTCTTGCTTCAGCTTGGAAGTCTTTTCAACACCTTCTAGCTTTTTCTTATAAGCACCCAATACCTTTTGTACATTTGTATTATTTGTGATTTTCATAAAAACACCCCACTTTTACCGATTCTTCTATTCCTAGTATCGGCAAAAGCAGGGTATCACTTTACGCTTTTTAAAAAAATTATCTTCTCTTGTTCAACTCAGCAGTAAACATCCTATTTCCAGCAGGCTTTTGTTTCTCAACAGACTTCGTAAATCCACTTTTTAGCTCGGTTTCAATCTCATGGGCACAAGGATCACAGAACCGGCCTGTCTTGATGGCAACACCGCAGCGTTCGCAGTCTAGCACTAAGGAACCACCTTCTCCAGTGATTTCAAGCTTTCCTTGTCGTAGATAGCGTAGTACACGGTCATCCTCTACCCCAGTTTCCTCACAAACCTCTGTGATCGTACAACCAGGATGGTCATATACATATTCCTTTACAATCTTAAACAGTTCATCATCTTCTCTGGCACATTTGGCACATATCTTGGTTATCCCAGTATATTGAAACATCTTTCCACACTGCTTACAATTTCTGATATCTCCCATATCTTATCCTCCCTTTATGGCGGTCAGCCGTCAATATCATATGCTAAAAAATCTATTTCATAAAGGGATCAAAGTCCCTTCTGCCTTTCGATATACTTAAATAATTCTACATTTTTCTACAAATTCCTTCCCGTAGCAAAGGTCATAAAATTGATTTCCTTTGGTTTTGCTTTCCCCAATTCCTTTGCACAGGCATCAATGGTACTGCCTGTAGTATATATATCGTCTAAAATTAAAACTTTTTTATTAGTAAATTTCTCGTTTTCCATCATCTGAAATGCATTTTTGAGATTCTCTTTTCGCTCTTCCTTATTCAACTTGTTCTGGGTTTCTGTTTCCCTTGTCCGGAGAATAATCCTGCATTCCACTGGAACGCCAATAAATTTTCCCACATATTTCGCGATGAGGGCAGATTGATTAAATCCACGCTCCCTTTCCTTCCTTGGATGTAAAGGGATGGGTATGATCACATCAGGTTTATCCCAGCCAAGTTTCACAAAGCGCGCTGTCATCATCTCCGCCATATGATAAGCCAAATATCTTTTATTATAGTATTTTAAATCATAAACCAGCTTTTTTATCTTGTCATCGTATTCCACACAGGAAAAACCCTTTGTGAAATAGTGGTCATTCTGTATGCAGTCAGGGCATTTCTGAGGTAGATACATGGATTCTAAAGGTTTACCACATTTCTCACAAAATCTAGCGGTGATAAACTTAACCTCTTCACGGCAGTCAGTACATAGAGAATATGGGTCTGTCTTTTCAATCGCCTCACCACAGAGAATACAATGGATGTTTCGGGGATAAACAAAATCAAGAAGTGTCTCGAGCAAATCATTGACCATGGTTTTATACCCCATTGAAATCCTCCTTAATCGCTACTCGCTATTCGCTGCTAGCTACTCGCCCAACATACCAAGAATGAAAAACCAGTTATTGATAAGCGATCTGCCTAAGCTCCTTTAATTCTTAATTTTGAGGGACTGAAGTCCCTTCTACGCTTGTAATAGGCATGCCTATTACACAGTTTCTTTGCCAAGCTTTTTAAAATCATTTCCCAGAAGCGAGTGGCGAGCAGCGAGTAGCGCTTCCTACGCAATGATCTTATCACCGCCCATGGCCTTTCCTTTATACATACGGACATCGGCGATGTCCACTAGGTTGACAATATCATTGGAGCAATCCGGATAACAAGAGATACCTATACTTACCGTAATATCTACATCTTCCCCACGGAGCTGATCAATCATATTCGTTGTTTTCTTCACATTACCTCGAATACGATCTGCTACCTTAGAGGCTGTTTCATGATCTGCATTTGGCAGGATCACGGCAAACTCTTCCCCTCCATATCGCGCTGCATAATCCGTCTCCCGAATGCTTCCCTTTATGGTTTCTGCAATCTGTACCAGCACTTGATCTCCTACCACATGGCCATATTGGTCGTTGAATGCCTTAAATCGATCAATATCAATCATCAACAGATACAGTTGATATCCCGTTCTCTTTGCATCGAGAATTTCCTGCTTTAAACGATCATAGAATTGCTTATGGTTATACAGTCCTGTAAGTCCGTCCATAATCGCTTTCGTGTGAATCTGCTGATAGAGCTTATCATTTTCTAAGATCATTCCAATCCTAGAGCCCATCATATCCAATAGATCGATGTCCTCGGAGGAATAATGTTTGTCCTTTGTATCATATATACTCAAGGTGCCAATGACCTTATTTCTCAAATATAAAGGGATGACTGTAACGGTCTCAAGCTTTCCATCAAATAACCGTTGATAAATTGCTAGATTCCCAATATCCTTACAAGTAATCTGTCCTCTGTTCTCAATCACTTCACCTTCGATCCCCTCACTTTTCCTCAAGGTAAAGTTATTGATGACCTCCTTTGATAAACCATATCCTGCCTTTGCTGTCAGGCGCTCTTGCTCCTCATCATAAAGCATGATTAAACACATGGCGGCATCAATGGTCTCCCCTACGATAACTGATATCTTATCCAATATCTCTTCCGTCCCTGGAAAATAATCTATCATTTTGCTAATCTTATATAAAGCATCCAATTCCCTTACCTTATGATCCAGCTTACTTTTTTGCGTTTTTTCCATGCGTATAAAATAGCCAATCACCATAGCCCCGCCATAAGCATAGCTGTGGATAATGAAATTATCTAAAACATATGCTTGAGAGAAAACAACCTTCAGGGCAATCACAAAACTTAGTCCCAGCATCAGCAGCCCTGCATAGGGCGATAGCAGCACTGTGGATGAAAGAATAATGAAAAAGTGAAACAATGTATAGGATAAATTTGTATATCCTCCTATATAGTATAACAAAATACTAAAGAGTATAAAGTTTCCTATGATTTTTATCCAGGCTCGGTTCATTCGGCTGCCTCTGGGCATTTCTTTAACACCCAGCATATAGTTCAAAAGAATCCATATGGGCAGCAAAGTTCCCACAATACCTAGACTCCAGTCTCGAATATTCACCAGGTTTAATCCAAGTACAATGGCAAAGGTTATAAGCATAAAAAATTTAAAATACGCTCCATAACCAAACTCCTTTTTCATCCACAACACCCCCCATCCTAAGATATGTGAATATTTTATCACAATTTGTAAAATTTTCCTACAATACGAACAAATTTTTCTAGAACTCGATAAGATTTTCTGTTAAGAATCGTTTTAATCTAGTTCCCAAACCTGAATTTCGCCTGATAATTCTATTGTTATTCACCATTTCCTTTAGGTTACCCTCTATCCCTACCAGAACTACCAACTCCTTGGCCCGGGTTACAGCGGTATACAGGAGATTCCTTGTCAAGAGCATAGGCGGCCCCCAGCATACAGGCATCACCACCACTGGAAATTCACTTCCCTGACTCTTGTGGATGGTAATGCAATAGGCCAGTTCTAGTTCCTCCAGTTGGGAGAAATCATATTTCACCAGCTTTTCTTCGTCGAAAAGCACTACCATTTCTCGCTCTTCATGATCTATCTGTTGAATATATCCAAAGTCTCCATTAAAGACCCCTTCACCCTCTGTTTCATCCTCGACCTTTTTCCATTTCAAATTATAATTATTTTTCATCTGCATCACCTTATCCCCAACCCGAAATCGCTTGTCCTTCATTTCCTTTTCCTCTTTACTGATATGGGGTGGATTTAGGATCTCCTGCAGCTCATTGTTCATCTGATACATGCCCACCTGTCCTTTTTTCATGGGGGTGAGAACCTGTATGTCTTTGATAGGATCAAAATTATTGTATTTAGGCAAACGCTCCTTACATAAACCTTTAATGGTTTGCGCAATCTGTTCCTGACTCTTTTTACCAATAAAATAGAAGTCCTTATCCTTACTATTGATATGGGGGAACTGCCCCTTATTGATTCTATGGGCATTGACGATGATCATACTCTCCTGGGCTTGTCTAAAAATTTGATCCAGCTTCACCACGGGGATGATTTGACTATCGATGATATCTCTCAATACATTTCCAGGTCCCACTGAAGGCAGCTGATCCACGTCCCCCACCAAGATCACCCTGGTTCCAGGGGTAATGGCCTTCATCAAAGCCTTCATCAATAAAATATCTACCATGGACATCTCGTCGATGATTACCACATCCACCGGCAAAGGCTCCTCTTCATTTTTGGTAAAGCCCATGGCGGCGTCATCTTCCCCAAAGGAATATTCCAGCAGCCTGTGAATGGTCTTTGCCTCTCTTCCCGTGGCTTCACTCATCCTTTTTGCCGCTCTTCCCGTAGGCGCAGCTAAGGCCATGGTCAAATTTTGGTTTTCAAATATTTTGATGATGCTATTGATGGTTGTGGTCTTTCCTGTACCTGGACCACCCGTGATGACCAGCACACCATTTTTGCAAGCAGCTTCTATGGCTGTCCTTTGATTCTCTGCCAACTCAATTCCGCTGTTTTTTTCAAGACTGTCTATTTCAGCCGTTAACCCATCCGTTAAGTTATCGATCTCACCTTGTCCAAGCTCCACCAATTTCTTACATACATATAGCTCAGCGTAGTAGTAGGGCATCCCAAATACTACAATCTCCCCCTCAAGGTTCTCCAACTGAATATCATAATTCAGGGCAAGGTTGGTGATACCCTCCTCCACCAGATTTCGATGGACTTCCAGCATCTTTGCTGTAGATCCAATCAGTTCTTCCCGCTGCATATAGGTATGCCCTTCAAGGCTGTATTGTCCCAACATATATTTAATCCCACACATCACCCTGTAAGGGGATTGAGGGTCTATACCCATCCGTTTGGCAATGGTGTCAGCCATCTTGAATCCTATGCCAATAATATCATCGGCCAGTCGATATGGATTCTCCTTGATACGTCCTATTGCTTCGTCACCATAGCGCTTATAGATCTTCACCGCATAATTTGGTGTTACCCCAAACTGCTGAAGAAACAGCATCACTTCTCGAAGCTCCCGCTGCTCTTGAAAGGCTTCTGCAATCATATTGGCCTTGGCCTGTCCAATCCCCTCGATCTTCATAAGCATATGGGGATTGTACTGAATCACGTCTAAAGCATCCTTCCCAAACTGATCCACAATTTTTTTTGCAGTCTTTGCACCTATACCTTTGATTACCCCTGAAGCCAGATAATTTTCAATGCCTTCAAGGGTCGTAGGAGTAACCTGTCTGTAAGATGCAATCTCTAACTGCTCACCATAGACAGGATGCTGAATCCACTTACCTTGAACAGCAAGACTCTCCCCTTGATTCATCATGGGCATATAACCCACAATGGTCACGGGTTTTTCATCTGTGTCCAGGACACCTACGATATAGCCATTGGCATCATTGCGAAAAATAATCTCTGCTAATATTCCTTGGATTTCTACAGACATAGCTTCCTCCTGATGGACTTTAATAGTACTATTATAGCACAATGTGTGCATTCAAAAACCATATACATTTGAGATAACTCATGGTAAACTAGGTTTTATGAATGAGTGATGTATTTGCTTTTTTTAGAAAAGACTATAACTTTTTTTCAAACATTTGCCGAAATATAATATAGTCATTATAATAATCTTCTAGTATTATACAATCCTTTATTGTTGGGAGAGAAATCCATGAGTCTAAAGGTTACAGATATCAATAAGCAAAATGTCTTTGGAAAAACCATGTCCAGGGAACCTGCTAGAGCTGAAAAGGATTTTGGTTCCAGCTTTGAAGTACGTCTAAAGCAGCTAAAAGGCAATACTGTTCCAGAAAAATTGACCAATTTGCTGGCAGATATCGACCAACAAGCCGATAAATTTAATGAAAAGCTCTATTTGGGAGATTTGATACAGTACAAAAAGCTCGTTCAAAACTTTCTAGATGTGGCTGTTCGTAACACCTATCAATTTTCCAAAGAGAGCTTTCTGGATCGTCGTGGGAGACATAGGGTTTTCTCCATCGTCAAAGAAGTCAATCGAGAGCTAGAAAGCCTAACCAAAGATTTCCTCAGTAATGAAAAAGACAATATTCGTATTCTTAAAAAAGTTGATGACATCCGCGGTTTACTCATCGATACATTCATGTAATCCTAAAGGCCTTAAGGGCCTTTTTTTACTAAACTCTTCTTCAGCACCGCGATTAGCTCAAGAACCTCCTTCTTCAACAATTCTATATCTCCCTTTGTTGCTGGTGTATGATACAGTTCGTAAAACTCATGAACCCTATCATAACCCTCTTGATCATCTCCGAATAAGGAATACTGCCTAGCAATAAGCCGTGCATTATTTACATGCTGATATACAGTTCTGAGTCGGTGCATGCATTCAATCTCTGCGCCATTTTTCAATACAAACACCGTATTTTCGTCCTTACCTTGAATAACCTCTATGCCATGTAGATTGATATAACCACATGCCCCATCATTAGCAAACATTGGTTTTCTAACCTTTACAGGTATCAAGAGCAGATCCTTATGGATAGGCAGGGGTACACTGAGCCTTTGGTTGATCATCTTTCCGTACTTTTCTCTGCAGTGCTCTATGTGAACTGCGTAATGCTTACAAATAGATTTAAGAACCGTTTTCACAACCCGACTATCGATATAGATGCTTCCATCAGCTCCAATGATTTTGGTAACATTTCCCTTTGATGGCATATAGGTTGGCTCCAATGCATAGATTCCTTTTTCAAGGATCTGATCAAATTTCATAAGTTTTCACCCCACTATCAGAACATATGTTTGGTTACGTTTTATTATATCCTATTCTTTTTTATATGTCCAATGAAAAAGGGGATGTTTTCCAATTAAATGAAAACATCCCCTTTTCTCCTTATTTCATGGCTGTCACCGCTTTGGCCAGCTCATGAATGCTCGCACTGAGATACTCTAATTTTCCCTCGATTCTAACCAATAGATACACTGAAACGGCAATAGGGAATCCCAGATTGGCAATCTGACTATAGACCTCTTCCACGGTATTTCACCTCCTTATTAAGGATTGAGGCTAAGGTTGAGGTTGAGTACTCTTAGGTGCCACTCTGTTAGTCCATTTCTTTTAACCTTAACCTTAGCCTTAACCTGCTTCTAAAATTTAGCCTCTAATAAAATACTCGAGGAAATCCCCAATGTCATTAAGTTAAGACATTGTGAGTAGATGCCTAAAAGAACAGAGTACGTAGAAATTACGTACTCTGTTCTTTTAGGAAAAAATTTAAAAAGTG
>NZ_JARBTM010000045.1 GCF_029240175.1 Anaerosolibacter sp. | reverse complement strand
GAAGGTCTGTCTTTTGGAGAATATTATAGCGAGGGTCCGATTGTGTGCAAAGACTATTTGATGATCAGCCGTTCCTTTCATCTACAAAAAGATATGGAAGGGGTTGTGATGATTTTAGTTGATCTGAAACGTATTAAAAATATGATTGAGATGGAACCCTTTGATCTTTTCTTACTAGATTCGGAATACAGATTACTAACATCGCAAGAAAATTATATGATTGGACAGAATCTGGATGAGTTAGAGAATATCGATATCACAGAAGGAAAATCCATGTTGAAAACTGAGTTTCTGGGAGAAAAATCTCAAGTTATAGTTAAAATCATTGACCAAAACATGTTAACGACACCACTTTACTTAGTTTCCGTTATTCCTATTGAGCAAATGGTGGCGACATCAAAAGAAGTGGCTATGTTTGGCGGATTGGTTGTATTTTTAAGCTTGATGGGGGGTCTAGCCTTGCTATTTGGGCTTTCTAATTTAGCTTCCCATCAACAGGAACAGCAGTATATGCTTTTTAAAGAACAGATGAGATTTGAAGTACTTGCTAGTCAAGTCAATCCCCATTTCTTATTTAATGTATTAGAATCCATTCGCATGAAAGCACATTCGAATGGTGAGAGTGAGATTGCAACCATTGTGAAAAAGATGGGGACACTCATTCGAAGGAATCTGGAAATGCCCTATGATTACATAACGCTAAAAGAAGAACTATCCTTTGTTGAAGATTATTTAATCGTTCAAAAATTCCGTTTTGGAGATAAAATACAAAGCAGCATTCATTGCAGTGAGGAGCTGATGCAGTTAACAGTACTTCCCCTTACGATTCAGCCGATTGTAGAGAACGCTATTATTCATGGGTTAGAGGGTGTAAAAGAAGCTGGAATCGTAATAATACATGGGAAAATTGAGGCAGGAAAGCTAATCATAACAATATCAGATAATGGAAAAGGAATTGATCCTAACAAGAGAGTGAAGTTACTCCATATCAGCCAGGGTACAAAAGGAAATGAGGAAAAACGAATAGGACTTATAAATATCCAGCAACGGATTCAAATTAAATTTGGTAAGTTCTATGGGTTATCAATAGAAGAAAATCATCCCAGAGGGACGATTGTTAAACTAATCATGCCTGTCATTCCAATGAAAGAGGAGAATATAAAATGATTTGGACGATGAAAGTAATGGTCATTGATGATGAACCAAATATTCGTGATGGTTTAAAAACACTGATTAATTGGGAAAAACTTCATTGCAGCTTAATAGGCGAGGCTCAAAATGGTATTGAAGGTATTGAAAAAATCGTGTTATTGAAGCCTGATTTAATCATTGTTGATATTAAGATGCCCGAAATTGATGGCATTCAATTGATTGAAACAATTACTCGTATGGGGATTGATACTCAGTTTATTGTATTAAGCGGCTATCAGGATTTTAATTATGCAAAGAGAGCCATGGAGTGCCATGTAAATCATTATATCCTAAAACCCATTGATGAAGATTTGTTAGCACAAAAAGTGATTGAGATTTATAATAACTGGTTCAACAAAATGAAAAAGCAAATTGATCTGGAACATCAATGCCAACTATCGAAAGAACAGATGATAAAATATATAGCAATGGGACATGAAGCGGCAGAACCCTACCTAAACAGTCCCGCCGGTTATGAAGAGCTAAATCGATGGTATGATCTGAGTCTGCCATGGCATTCCTATACAGTTCTCTTACTGGATACGTTAGAGACTGGAATGAACTTTAAGGAAAGAAATTTAATAAAGCAGCATTTGAAAGAGGTAGGAAATTATAGTGTATATTTTGAGACAGATGGCTTAATAGGAATTATTATTAAAAATCGAGATTTTGATAAACATTGTGAAAGCCTTCAGTTCTTAAGAAAATGGGTTTTTCTACAATTTCGTCGAGAGGCTATTATTACAGTAGGTCTTACGGTGAATGAACTAAATGAGATCAATAAATCATATGCCTTTGCTAAATATCTTATGGATCACCGCTTCTTATATGGCAATCAGACTATTTTACAGGAACAATCGCTTCATTTACAACAGAACAATAAACAAGGTAACTCCTACGAAGAAGACACGGAAGTTAAACTATATCAGTCAGTTTGCACCAATCAGCAAGACCAAGTTAATTATCTTCTTGAAGGTATGCGTGGTTACATGGAATTAAGCGGATGGGACTCAGAGAGAATCAAGGCGTTCTACTTGCATGTTTATGTTAGTGTTATGACATCTTTAATTGAACATCAACATGGACTATTGGAACGGGAATTCTTAAACCCCAAGGTATTTGAAACACTTTATCAGCAGTCGAATCTTTTTAAACTTCATGGCTTTATTAAATTTCAGCTTCTTACAATCTGTGAATATATAGAGGAAATGAAACCTCAAAAGACACTGGGAATGGTACTTGATTATATGGAACACCATTATCAGGAAGATATAAAGATTGAAGCATTGGGTAAGCTTTTTCATTATAGCAGTAACTATTTAGGCAAGCAGCTGAAAAAAGAAACGGGTAAGACCTTTAATGTCTTACTGGATGAAGTCCGTTTAAAAAAAGCACAAAGATTATTAAGTGACCCCGATCGAAAAATATATGAAATAGCACAAATAACCGGATTTCATGATCCTGATTATTTTACAGCTAAATTCAGAAAATATTACGGCATATCACCAAAAGAATATCGAACGATACATACATAGCTTGTAAACTATCTTCTATTATTAGGGGATACATAGCGAATTATTAAGGTGTCCGGTGGACGCCTTTTTTATTATAATAAAATTAATTAGGTGCAACAGGGGAGGATGTTATGATAAATGGTCAAGTGTTAAAACCAGAAAAGAAGCCACTCACTAAATTAATGATTAAGCAAAGGTATTTAATTTTGATGGTTTTACCTTTTGTAATCTGGGCTGTGATTTTTAAATATTTACCACTTTGGGGATGGGTGATGGCTTTTCAAGATTACAAGCCCAGAGCGGGTATGGGCTTGTTGGATTACCCTTTTGTCGGTTTGAAACACTTTATTGCATTGTTTCAGGACCCCATGTTTTATGATGTGATGCGTAATACACTGGGCATGAGCTTCTTACAGCTTTTTATCGGGTTTCCGCTTCCTATTATTTTTGCAATTATGTTAAATGAAGTAAAAAACATTAGATATAAGAAATTTATACAAACCAGTACATATCTGCCACATTTTGTATCTTGGGTAATTGTTGCAGGAATATTTAGTACCTTATTGTCGGGAGATGGAGTTGTAAACGAGCTCCTGCTATTTCTTGGTATTATTAAAGAACCGGTGTCTTTTCTGGCAATACCAAAGTGGTTCTGGGGGATTTGCACAAGTGCTGAGGTATGGAAGGAACTGGGATGGAATTCAATTATTTTTCTGGCTGCTATTACCGGCATTGATCCAACCCTTTATGAGGCAGCTAAGGTGGATGGGGCAAGTAGACTGCAATCCATAAGACATATCACCCTACCGGGAATTACAAACACAATTCTTGTTATCTTAGTCTTAGACATTGGGTGGATGATAAGTATCGGATTTGAAAAACAATATTTGTTAGGGAATTCCCTTGTTCAGGACTATGCTAAGGTTCTTGACCTGTATATTCTGGATTATGGTATTAAATTAGGTCGTTATTCTTTTGGTACTGCGATTGGTATATTTAAATCAGTGGTAAGTATCATATTGCTTTATGGTGCCAATAAACTAGCGAAAAGATGGAGAGGCCAAACAGTAATATAGCCAACTTAATACGGAATAAGAATAGCTTTGGCACAGAAGGAGAGTGAATAATATGTTATTTCGGAAGGAACCTAGAAGAAAAATAAGATTAAAGACCAGAGTAATGGATGGTTTAATTATGCTAATCCTCCTACTCATTGTCATAGTAACGATTTATCCTTTTCTAAATGTGTTGGCGATTTCCTTGAATGATGCGAATGATACAATCAAAGGTGGAATTCATATTTTCCCAAGGGTATTTACCTTAAGAAATTATGAAGAGGTTTTTAAAGACCCCATCTTAATCACTGCTTTTATTAATTCAGTTGTTCGTACTGTTCTGGGAGCCGGACTTGGAGTAATAAGTACTATGATGGTCGCTTATGTACTTAGCAGAAGAGATTTTTTCGCAAGAAAAGCAGTGGCAACGCTCTTTGCTATTACCATGTATATTAGTGGAGGCATGATCCCTGAATTTTTACTGATCAAAGAATTAGGAATGATTAATTCATTTTCCGTATACATAGTTCCGGGAATTCTAGGAGTGTATTATATTTATATTGTGCGTTCGTTTATTGATGGTTTACCGAGTGCACTTCAAGAGGCTGCATGTATTGATGGGGCCAATGATCTTCAGATATTCATGCGTGTCATATTACCCTTATGCAAACCGGTTATGGCCACCATAGGGCTGTATTATGCGGTATCTCACTGGAATTCATGGTTTGACACTTACCTTTTCAACAGCAGTAATCCAAACCTGACTACGCTTCAATACGAATTGATGAAAGTACTTAATAATTCAAATACTGCAGCAGCCGGTCATATGCTAAAGATGAAACAGCACGCTCAGACAGTTCGATCAGTATCGCCGCAATCCATGCGAATGGCAATCACAATCGTTGCTACTGTACCTATTTTAGCCGTCTATCCTTTTGTACAGAAATATTTTGTCAGAGGAATGACCTTAGGAGCGGTCAAAGATTGATTGTATAAACTATTAACTATGAAAATTATTCAAGGGAGGGATGATTATGTTAGGATCTATGAAAAAGATGTTGGCGTTTGGTTTGTGTATTATCCTGCTAATAACACTCGTTACTGGTTGTGGAAAAACCGAAGATAAGGAAAAATCAGTTCAAGGAACAGGGGTAGAGACAGAGACAGGATCAGAAACAGGCAGCACAGAGACGCAAGTAACCCCGACAACCTTTAGCTTCTGGAGTGCTGACACGACAGCTGGACAGATGGATGATGGCTTTAAAAGTCCAATTTCACAGAAAATCAAGGAACTCACAGGGGTAACATTAGAAAAAGAATTTGCAATAGGAGATCCGAGAGAAAAGCTATCTTTTATGGCAGCGAGTGGAGAATATCCGGATTTTATCTACGCAGTTGAGTATTCCAATATTATTGTAGATGCAGGAGGGTTTATAAAATTAGATGATTTAATCGAAGAATATGGACCGAATATTAAGAAGCTTTATGGGGACTATTTGACGCGATTAAAGTACAGTGAATCTGATCCATCCATCTATTTCTTAGGACTTCCGACGGTTGGTGAAGTCAAGTACGAGCCGGAATCAGGTTTTCAGCTCCAGCATGCATTACTTAAGGAGCTTGGATATCCCAAGATGGAAACCCTGCAGGATTATGAGAATGCTATTAAAACTTACATTGAAAAGTATCCTGAAATTGATGGCAAACCAACCATTGGCTTATCTGTGTTAGCAGATGATTGGCGCATCAAGATCTCAGTAACGAATCCGGCAGTCTTTGCTACAGGAGGTCCGGATGATGGAGAATGGTATTATGATACAAAAACAGGAAAAGCTCAAATTCATTTAACCCGTCCGGAAGAGAAAGAATACTTTCGGTGGTTGAATCATATGAATGATATCGGCTTACTTGATCCTGAGAGCTTTATACAAAAATACGATCAGTATCAAGCTAAAATAGCGGAAGGACGTGTATTGGCTTTATCCGATGGAAAGTGGGAATATGTTGATGCGGAACAAGCGTTAGTAGCTGCAGGAAAACCGGAAAGAGGTTATGCTCAATTGCCGCTTGTATTAGATAAATCCTATAAATATGCAGATTTTAGACCCGCAGGTTATACCGGAGGATATGGCGTTGGAATCTCAACCAGTTGCAAAGACCCTGTTGCAGCAATTAAATTCTTGGACTGGATGTGCTCTGATGAAGCCCAAATCTTATTTCGCTGGGGTATTGAAGGGGAGCATTATGACGTAGTTGACGGAAAGCGTAAGTTTAATGATGCAACCTTCAAATCTTGGACAGAAGATGCAGACTTCGCATCGAAAACCGGCATCGGTGTATACTCATGGCCATGGCCGGGTTATGGTAATGGGGCAGTTGATGCAAGTGGTGATTTTTATGGTCCTATTTTCAAACAAAATATTATTGATTCCTATACAGAAGCTGAAAAAGAAACGCTGGCAGCATACGGAGCAGAAACATGGAAAGATCTTTTTCCATCAGAAGAAAACTTTGTACCAAGCCCCTACGGTGTATTATGGTTAATCAATATTCCTTCTGATACAGACGCAACTATCATTATGCAAAAATATGATGAAATCACAGCCAAGCG
>NZ_JARBTM010000007.1 GCF_029240175.1 Anaerosolibacter sp. | reverse complement strand
AGTCAAGTCTTTTTAAAAAATTATATAAAAAATCAGCGTATAATTTCTATACGCTGATTTAAATAAAATCGTCTGTTTTTCTTATCTTAATGACATTGGTCAGAGGACAGTTTTTCTTTTTTATGGCAATTTAGAACATATGCAATGAAAGTTAATTATTTCGAAATATTTACATTATGATGACTTTGAAGGATATTATTGGATTTTGTCGAAAAATAATAGAATAACTTATCGAATATGAAGGAGATGACTAAATGCGTAATATCTTAAAGATAACAGCAGTTCTACTACTTATATCCATTATCCATATATCTATCCCGCTGCGGGTCTATGGATACGATAAGGGAAGGGTTCCTGAATATGTGAAAATAGGTCTTAAATATGGAGAGAGTGCCACCCCAATGATATCAATATCTGGAAAAAATGGATTAGCGTTGGGAAGCTACATAAATAGTGTCTTTAATCCTATAATAAGCTTTTTAAGCAGTGAAGAGATCCATGTTCGTAAGGACAGTTATTTCATGGGATTAAATGGTTCATTTATAGAATATCAGTACAATGAACAAATGGATAATGGTAATCAAACGATACAAGGTCCTATTCATATTCAAATTGGCCCACAATTCAGCTCACAAGAAGAAGCCCAAGCATTTATGAGCAGTTTAACGACAATGCCGACTAAACCTTATTTGAGCTTTGAAGATGGCTGGAAAGTATGGACAGGGATGTTTACATCAACGATCAGTGCTCAAAGTGCTATTGAAGCTTTAAGACTAACTTTTCCAGAGCACGAGGTGAATATAATACCCCAGAATAATAGGAGAATACAGGTTTTATCAAAAACTGGTGATGTATTATGCATGGTGAACCTAGGAGAAACAGATTATTATTTTAAATCTAATGGATCCAATATGGTTAAAGTAGATGGTAAGAACTTTAGGGGTGACATTGGTATAAAACGGTATACCGGTAGTGATCTGACGATCATTAATAGAATTTCTTTAGAAGAATATCTATATGGAGTAGTACCAAAAGAAATGTCAGGAACCTGGCCCCTTGAAGCGCAAAAAGCACAAGCAGTTGCTGCAAGAAACTATGCCATCGAGAAGCTAGGAAGCCATAACCAATATGGCTTTGATTTATGTGCTACGACCCATTGTCAAGTATATGGGGGATTCGACAGCGAACATGAACGAAGTCGTGGGGCAGTAGATGAAACAAGGGGAAAATTTTTAACCTATAATGGAGAATTAGTCACTCCGTTTTATCATTCCAACAGTGGGGGACACACGGAAAATAGCGAGAATATTTGGTCTTCACCTATAGGGTATTTAAAGGGTGTATCAGATCCATTTTCCATTGGAGCCCCAAATGATACATGGTCCTACGTCATGACAAAAGATCAAATTCAAGAGGTGCTCAATAGTAAACAGCTTTCAGTCGGAGATTTAAATAGTATTCAAGTAACTTCTTATTCAGATTTTGGTAGAGTATTAAAAATGGAAGTGAGTGGAAGTTCTGATAAGAAAATTCTAGAAAAAGAAAAGGTCCGGAGTATATTTGGTTATAATAACATTAAAAGCACTTGGTTTACAGTGAACACGGATGCATCGGCTACTGTTATTTCTGGTGATGCTTCAGGACCAAAGCAAATCAGTTCAGGTAATTTGTTTATTGCTGCAGCGGATGGCACAAGACAATTGGATGGCAGTCTAGAACAAATTGTTGTTTTCAATGGAATAGAGTTAAAGAATATTTCTTTTAACGCCAAACAATATGTTTTTACAGGAAAAGGTTGGGGGCATGGCTTAGGAATGAGCCAGTGGGGAGCGAAGAAAATGGCAGAAGAAGGCTATACTTATGATCAGATATTAACATACTATTATACAGGAACCCAGATAGAGTAAGGAGAACTGACAATGCGTACAAGTGAATTTTATTTTGATTTGCCAGAAGAGTTAATTGCACAAACACCACTGAAAAACCGTGAAGAATCTAGGTTGATGGTGGTAGATAAGAAGAGTGGCTCAATAGAACATAGGATATTTAAGGATATTTTTGATTATTTACAAGCTGGTGACTGTCTTGTGCTTAATAATACCAAAGTAATTCCTGCCAGACTCTTTGGTACGAAGGATCAATCAGGTGGAAAAGTTGAATTTCTTCTTTTAAAAAGAATAGAAGGCGATAGATGGGAGACCTTGGTCAAGCCAGGTAAAAAAGCTCGGATAGGTGATCACATTATTTTTGGCGATGGTCTTTTAAGCGCCGAAATTGTAGCGTATGGTGATGAAGGTTCAAGAATTGTCGAATTCAATTATGATGGGATTTTCGAGCAAATTTTGGATCAATTAGGCTCTATGCCGCTGCCCCACTATATTAAGGAGAGGTTAGAAGACAAGGAGAGGTATCAAACGGTATATGCGAAGCATGAAGGTTCAGCAGCAGCTCCTACCGCAGGCCTTCACTTTACGCAAGATTTATTGTGTAAGCTTCAAGATAAAGGCGTAAGCATTGCTTACATTACATTACATGTTGGATTAGGCACTTTTAGACCTGTAAAGAGTGAAACCATTCATGATCATAAAATGCATGCAGAGTACTTTGAAGTTACAGAGGAGACTGCCAATACTATCAATCGTGCGAAAGAGAAGGGCGGCCGCGTGATTGCTGTAGGTACTACGTCCATTCGAACTTTGGAAAGTATTGCTGACGATGATGGAAAAGTGCATCCAGGGGGTGCTTGGACGGATATCTTCATTTATCCAGGCTATCAATTTAAAATTGTCGATAGCATTATCACTAACTTTCACCTGCCGGAATCAACACTAATCATGCTAGTAAGTGCTTTTAGCAGCAGAGAAATAACATTAGATGCCTATAAAGAAGCTGTAAATAATAGATATAGATTCTTTAGCTTTGGGGATGCAATGTTCATGTTATAAATATAAGGTACACAATTAGGAGGTTTAATATAAATGGCAATTAAATATGAATTTATTAAGGAATGTAAACAAAGTGGTGCACGACTAGGGAGATTACATACACCTCATGGGATTATTGATACACCCACTTTTATGCCCGTTGGAACCCAAGCCACTGTTAAAGCGATGACTCCAGAGGAATTAAAGGATATCGATGCACAAATCATATTGAGTAATACATATCATTTATACTTGAGACCGGGACATCGTCTTGTTGAAAAGGCAGGAGGTCTTCATAAGTTCATGAATTGGGATCGCCCAATTTTGACAGATAGTGGTGGTTTTCAAGTTTTTAGTTTAGGAGATTTAAGAAAAATAACTGAAGAAGGCGTTGAATTCCGATCTCACCTCGATGGTTCTAAACACTTTCTTAGTCCTGAAAAGGCCATTGAGATCGAAAATGCACTCGGTGCCGATATCATCATGGCATTTGATGAATGCGCCCCTTATCCTGCTGACAGAAGCTATGTGAAAAATTCTCTGGAAAGAACTACCCGCTGGGCAAAACGCTGTAAAGAGGCTCATGCTAAACCGGATCAACAAGCACTATTTGGTATTATCCAAGGCGGAATGTATAAAGACCTGCGAGAACAAAGTGCAAAGGAAATTATAGAGTTAGATTTCCCAGGTTATGCAGTAGGTGGATTGAGTGTAGGTGAACCAAAACCATTAATGTACGAAGTTCTTGATTATACAACGCCTTTGATGCCAAAGGATAAGCCAAGGTATTTGATGGGCGTTGGCAGCCCTGACTGCCTGATAGAAGGAGCGATTAGAGGAATTGACATGTTTGATTGTGTATTGCCTACAAGAATAGCAAGAAATGGAACTGCTATGACGTCATTAGGTAAAGTTGTCATAAAAAATGCTAAGCATGTTGAAGATTTTACTCCTTTAGATCCAAATTGCAGCTGCAATACCTGTAAAAATTATTCAAAAGCCTATTTAAGACACCTATATAAAGCGGAAGAAATCCTTTCCGCTCGATTGGTCACTTATCATAATCTTTACTTTCTCATTGAATTAATGAGAAATGTACGGGAAGCTATTCGACAAGACCGATTATTAGATTATCGAAGAGAGTTCTTTGAAAAATATGGTTATGAAATTTAAACAAGAAAAGGAGTTCTAACTTCTACGTTGAATATATATAACTATTAGAGAAAAGGAGGGATATATATCAATGGCTGGAACATATTCACCAATTATTATGACGGCGGTTTTTCTAGGAATATTCTATTTTCTAATTATTAGACCACAGCAGAAGCGGGATAAGCAAGTAAAGGAAATGAGAAGCAATTTAAAAGTTGGCGATCAAATCGTAACTATTGGCGGTATCCATGGTAAAATAACAAAGATAAAAGAAGATGTACTTACAATTGAAGTTGGCGCTGATAAATTGAAACTTCAGATTGCAAGATGGGCTGTCGGAAACGTAAATAAAGGAGAAACTACAGAAGAATAATGGGATGCGAAAGCATCCTTGTTTTTTTACCACCTCTTCAATCATTGAGTTATTGTAATATTTCAATCATTATCGCATAAATATGATATAAGAATTCATATGTGAGGTGATTATATTGCAGTCAAATAAAAAGGTAGATATGGGAAAGGATAATATTATCGTAGTATACATGAAGGGAATTCTTTCTGCATCAGTTTTCTCTATATTTGCATTTATCCTTATGGCGCTCATGATCACATATACCAGTATATCAGAGGGGGTTATACCCATCGTTACTTCAGTTGTTATGGTAATTAGTGTAGCCATGAGTGGGATGTACACAGGATTAAAATTGAGGAGAAAAGGCTGGCTAAATGGTGCAGTTGCTGGTTTACTCTATGCCATGTTGATGATGGTGATGGGATGGATATTTTTAGATGAGTTCGCTGTAGGGATGCTGGTACTATATAAATCATTAACGGGAATTGCAGCTGGAGGCATCGGCGGAATGATAGGTGTGAATTTGAAATAAACTACTTTTACAGGAAAATGGTTTATGTTATAATTTAGTAGAAATTAACGTAGAGGAGGAGAAATACATGAAGCATATCAAGACATTAACAAATGCCACATTAAAAAATAGTGCTGCAAAGGGTGGATGTGGTGAATGCCAAACATCTTGCCAATCAGCTTGCAAGACATCTTGTACTGTTGCAAATCAAGAATGTGAAAATAAATAATACATAGCTTAAAAGGACAGTAATGATAACGTTACTGTCCTTTTATCCTGTTATTGAGCGAAAGGATTAAAT
The DNA here is from genome assembly GCF_029240175.1 of Anaerosolibacter sp. Classification (GTDB taxonomy): domain Bacteria; phylum Bacillota; class Clostridia; order Peptostreptococcales; family Thermotaleaceae; genus Anaerosolibacter. The sequence continues at coordinate 145,804 of NZ_JARBTM010000007.1, read as the reverse complement.
GAATATCATTCTATGATCGTGCTTTTTTTCTTGTCATAGAAAAAAACTTTATATACAATAGAATAGTGTTTTAGATTAATTTTAGGGAGGATCATGAATGATACATAAATTTGTATTAGATGATGTAAAAATCGTTCTAGATGTAAACAGCGGTGCTGTACATGTTGTAGATGAAATTGTATATAACTTACTAGATGAGTATAAATACAAAACCCAAGAAGAACTTGTCAAATTATTTTCAGGTCGCTATGACGAACAAGCCATATTAGAAGCCATGGAAGAGATAGGAACACTTGAATCCGAAGGATTACTCTTTACAGAGGATTCATATGCTAATCATCCAGCCTTCATCAATCGAAAACCAGTGGTAAAAGCACTATGTCTCCATATTGCCCATGATTGCAACATAAGATGCAAATATTGTTTTGCTTCCCAAGGAGACTTTAAAGGTGATCGAAGTCTCATGTCATCAGAAGTTGGGAAAAAAGCGTTAGATTTTCTGATTGAAAATTCCGGCGCTAGAAGAAACTTGGAGATAGACTTCTTTGGCGGTGAACCCATGATGAACTTCGAAACCGTAAAGGAAATCGTGAAATATGGACGAAGCAGAGAATTAGAAACAAATAAGCGATTTAGATTCACGCTTACCACCAATGGGGTACTGCTTGATGATGAGGCCATGGAATATATCAATGAGAATATGGAAAATGTTGTTCTAAGTATAGACGGTAGAAAAGAAGTAAATGATAAAATGAGATATACAGTAAATGGTAATGGTACCTATGATATCATCGTACCCAAGCTATTGAAAATGGCTGAAATGAGAAATGGAAAGAGTTATTATGTGCGAGGAACATTTACCAGTGATAATTTAGATTTTTCCTCCGATGTACTCCATCTGGCTGATTTAGGATTTAAGAATACTTCAGTAGAACCCGTTGTTGCTGATGATGGCATGCCATATGCAATTAAGGAACAAGATTTAGAAATCATCGCTCGTGAATACGAAACATTAGCTCGAGAATATATAAAACGCCATAAAGCAGGAAATGGTTTTAACTTCTTTCACTTTATGATTGACTTATCACAAGGACCATGTGTCATTAAACGATTATCTGGCTGTGGTGCTGGGTCTGAATATGTGGCAATTACTCCAGAAGGTGATATCTACCCTTGTCATCAGTTTGTAGGAAATGATGAATTTCTTATTGGAAATGTACTGAAAAATGAATTCAAAACAGACTTGCAAACATCCTTTGGCGATGCTCACGTATATAATAAAGAAAAATGCAATAAGTGTTGGGCTAAATTTTACTGTAGTGGAGGATGTCACGCCAATGCTTATAACTTCCATAAAGATATAAACATCCCATACGATATTGGTTGTGAGATGGAGAAGAAAAGGATTGAATGCTCTTTATTCATACAAGCGAAATTATTAGAGGAGGCGGAATAAAAATGATTCATGAATACAAAGGGTACAAGCCCGAAATCCATGAAAGCTGCTATATATCAGAAAGCGCAGATGTTATAGGCCGTGTCAGAATGAAAAAAAACGCCAATGTATGGTATGGTACAGTAATTCGAGGCGATGGCAATGAAATAGAAATTGGAGAGAATACAAATATTCAAGATAACTGTACAGTCCATATAAACACAAATATGCCAACAAAGATCGGTAATTATGTTACAGTAGGACATGGGGCCATCATCCATGCATGCACAATAGGAGATTATGTACTTGTTGGAATGGGGGCAATTGTACTGGATGGTGCAGTGGTCGGAAACAACGTAATTATCGGTGCAGGCTCCTTAGTGCCTCCAGGCAAAACAATTCCAGACAACTCTTTAGTTATGGGATCGCCTGCCAAGGTTATAAGAGAAATTACTGATGAAGAAAAAGAACACTTTAAAACGTCTGCAGATAATTATGTTTTGTTGGCCAAAACCCATAACATAAAATAAAATTTGTACGCAATTGACGCAAACTAGGACAACGTATATAATTGTTCTTATGAGTGTCTTAAGGAGGGAGAATAGAGGATGAATATCAAAAATCTAATTGCTTTATTGCTTGTATTAGCAGTAATTGCGGCATCTGCCATAGTTGGCATTTATGGATTCGAGGCTGGCAATATAAGAATCGGCTCCATTCAAGAAAACATGAAGCTCGGTTTGGATCTAAAGGGCGGTGTATTTGTTGTTCTAGAGGCAGAAACGAATGCGTCAGGTGACGAGCTTGATAAAATAATGAATCAAACAAAAGAGGTCATTGAAAGAAGAGTAAATGGCTTAGGATTAACAGAACCAAATATTGTCCGTGAAGGAGAAAAAAGAATAAGAATTGAACTGCCAGGGGCGAAAAATGCTACTGAAGCCATCGAGGTAATTGGTAAAACAGCCCAGTTGCAGTTTATAAAGCCGGATGGTCAGGTTGTATTAACTGGAGAACAGGTCAAAAACGCTGAAGTTGTTTTTGAACAAGACAAAGGAAATATCCCATCCGTATCCCTAGAATTTAACAGTGAAGGTTCAAAGGCTTTTCAAGAAGCTACGAGAGAACTAGCTGCAAAGACGAGGATCGAAGAAAAAGTCATTGCCATTGTGCTAGATAATGTGCCAATTTCAACGCCCGCAGTTCAAAATGAGATTCCCAACGGACGCGGCGTAATCACAGGCAATTTTACTTTAGAGGAAGCTTCACAATTGGCTGCTTTAATTCGAGGCGGTGCACTGCCAGTAAACCTTTCGGAAGTGCAAACTTCAGCAATCGGACCAACCCTCGGTATTGATTCCTTAAACAAGAGTGTTACGGCTGGGATCATCGGGATTCTATTAGTATTTATCTTTATGATTGTTTATTACAGATTACCGGGCTTCATTGCTGCCCTTGCATTGGTTCTGTATACGAGCATTGTTTTATGGGTGATGATTGGATTTAATGCCACACTGACTTTACCAGGCATTGCAGGATTAATATTATCAATTGGTATGGCCGTTGATGCCAATGTTATTATATTTGAAAGAATCAAGGAAGAAATTAGAAATGGAAAGTCTTTAAGGGCCTCAGTAGATTCAGGTTTTTCAAGAGCCCTATCAACCATCTTAGATTCAAATATTACTACGGTTATTGCGGCTATAGTACTATTTCAATTTGGATCTGGCCCCATCAAAGGATTTGCAGTTACCTTGATGATCGGTATTTTTGCCAGTATGTTCACAGCTGTTGTCGTCACGAAAATATTGCTTAAAATATTCACTAGTTTTAATTTCTTTAAAAATACGAAGCTATATGGGGCGTAGAAAGGGGTTGATTTCATGAGAATAGTAGAAAAATCAAAAATATGGTTTGGTCTTTCTATAGCCGTCATTGTCATAGGTTTATTTGTGGGATTGATTAACGGTTTCAATATGGGAATAGATTTCACGGGTGGAACCATGATGCAGATCAATATTGGAGAAACCATCGGTGTAGAAGAAGCAAAAGACATCACATCTCAGTTCGCTCTGGATGCAGACATTCTTCATGCTGGCGAAGAGAAACAAGAGATTATCATCAAGACGAAAAAAGACCTTGATAATAAAGAACGAGAAGAGATTTTCAATGCTTTTAAAGAAAAGTATAATTTACAGGATGAGGACTTTAGACAAGCAGAGCAGTTCGGGCCTACAATGGGGAAAGAGATCGCTCAGAAAGCATTATTATCCATAGCGATTGCCTCTATTGGCATGTTGGCCTACATTACCTTTAGATTTGAATTTAAATTTGGTGTAGCAGGTATTATCGCTCTAATCCACGACGTTCTCGTTGTCGTTGCTATCTATGGATTGTTCCAAATACCTTTGAACAGCTCCCTGGTGGCAGCTGTATTAACAGTGGTAGGGTATTCTATCAATGATACAATTGTTGTTTTCGATAGGATCCGAGAAAATCTTAAGTTTGCAAAAAAGCCTGATTATGCAGGAATAGCAAATGAAAGTATCAATCAAACATTGGCTAGATCGATCAATACTTCATTAACTACACTGATTACGATTGTGACTTTATATGTACTAGGTGTTGAATCTATTAGACAATTTGCATTGCCGCTGATTGCTGGTATTGCTACAGGAGCATATTCTTCCATTTTCATTGCAAGTCCAATTTGGGTTATATGGAAAAACTGGGAAAAAGGCAAAGGAAAATATCGACCTGCGTAAAAGAAATTCGAACTAGCTTATAATGTAGCCAAGAGAAAGGTAATAATATCCTTAAGATGTTATTACCTTTTAAATTTGTAGGTGACTAGAATGGCCCTAAGAAAAATAGGCAATGGATATAAAAATGTGAAACGCTATAAAGAAATCGCAGAAGTTCTTATGAAGTATGGTTTTGATTATATTGTAATCAAACTTTTTCAAAATAGATCTATTCAAGGATGGGTACAGAAGAAATCTAAAATTGACACAACTTTACCTGTTGAAAAAAGAATAAGAATGGCATTGGAAGAGTTGGGACCAACATTTATTAAGCTAGGGCAGATTTTAAGTACAAGGCCAGACTTGGTATCAGAAGAAATAATGAAGGAATTATCAATGCTTCAGGATTGTGCCCCAGCGTTCCCACTAGCAACAGTAAAAAAGATTTTTACTGATGAGACAGGTGTTAAGACTAGTAATGCTTTTTTAGAATTTGAAGAGAAGCCTGTAGCTGCAGCATCTATAGGACAAGTTCACAAGGCACGATTGAAAAATGGAACCAAAGTAGTTGTAAAAATTCAACGACCTAATATCAAACAAATCATTCAAAGAGATATGAGCATTTTATATCATCTAGCTGCCCTATTTGACGAATACTTTAAAGATGAAATGCCTATACATGCTAAAGAAATTGTTGAGGAATACTCTCGTTCAATCATAAAAGAGCTGGATTATACCATAGAGGCAAGAAACACAGAAAAATTCAGGGAGAATTTTAAGAATCAATTAGAAGTTTGTGTGCCTCTTATCTTCTGGGAATATACTACAAAGCGAATTCTTGTCTTAGAGGAAATAGAAGGAATAAAAGCTATTAATGTTAAACAGATTAAAAAAAGGGGATGGGACACAGGAAAAATCGGAGATATTATTGCAAAATCATTTATGAAGCAGGTATTTATATACGGGTTATTCCACGGTGATCCTCACCCGGGTAATATTTTTGTGCTATCCAATAATAAAGTAGCCTTCATTGATATGGGGATAACCAGTTATCTTGACAAGGAAACAATGGCTTTTATTTCTAATCTATTTGTTGCAGGGGCCAAAAAAAATGTTGATAAAATTATCAATTTGCTGATTGAAATAGATGCAGTGTCTAGTGACACTGATATGAGACGACTGAAGGAAGATATTTCATTTGTTTTGAATTATTATTATAATACACCACTTAAGAATTTAAAAATGAGCGATGCGGTTTCAGAACTCATGAGCATTGCCTATAATAATAAAATTAAGCTTCCTTCACAGTTTACTATTTTAGGAAAAGCTATTATAACTTTAGAAGGTTGTGTAAAACAACTAAATCCAAACTTTTCACTATCTGATGTGACATCGCAGTTTATAAAAGAGATTGCCAGTCATCGCCTAAATCCTAAAAGACTAACTGGTGAATTGTTAGATTACACAGAGGATATAATTCTCACGATAAAGGATGTGCCACTTTTATTCAAACGCTTAATCAAGAAGATAGAAAGAAATGAGATGGCATTGATCATAGAACAACCAGCTATTCAGGATTTAAACAAAGAAATAGATCGATTTAGCGGCAGGATGATGATCAGTATGATGACTTCGGCCATATTGATCGCAAGTGCAATCGTATTAAAGCATGAGAATTTAGAACAAATCTCTTTTGTTGGTAAGATTTCTGTGGCTGGATTTGTTTTTTCCATTTTCTTAGGGATGCTGTGCATCATTGTCATTGTTTACAAAAATGCTAAAAAATAAAGAAGGAAATAAAGCAGATTTGCAGAATAGCTTTCATAAACTGATTAAATATGATTTATTGCAAGGCTTCAAATCTATTCATGCTATTGTACAGGAGAAGAATATATCATATAATAAGGAGTAAAGCTTTTCCAAAGCAATAAAAGATTTGGAGGTTTAATAATTGATCAGCAATGAATAAACCTCTATAAAATATTTGAGAAATCTGAGGAGGAATTACAATGGATTTAAAAGAAAAAATTAGAGTTATACCTGATTTCCCTGAAAAAGGAATTCGCTTTAAGGATATAACAACTTTGCTTAAAGATGGAGATGCATTTAAATATACGATAGATCAATTCCAGAAAGAACTGCAAGATAAAGATTTTGATTTGGTTATTGGACCAGAGTCTAGAGGTTTTATTGTGGGTACACCCTTAGCCTTCGCTATGAATAAGGGGTTTATCCCAGTAAGAAAACCAGGTAAACTACCTTCTGAAACCATTCGCTCAGAATATAAATTAGAGTATGGAAGCGATGTACTAGAAATACATAAAGATGCAATTACCCCAGGGCAGAAGGTTGTAATTGCAGATGATTTGTTGGCTACGGGTGGAACAATCCTGTCGACGATTAAACTGGTAGAAGATTTAGGGGGAGTAGTTGTCGGAATAGTCTTCTTGATAGAACTAACTTACCTAAATGGAAGAGAGTCCTTAAAGAATTACGATGTTAGATCTTTGATCAAATATTAGAATAGTGGTTGGGGTACCCAACCACTATTCTATATATTTTGACATATTTGTGTATTGTATACTATTTTTTTAAAACTATTTGTTATATAATATATTTAATATTTTTTAGACAACGGATATGACTATTTAGTAGGTATAGGGTGATGGCATGTTAGAAAATCTATTGGCTCAAGTGCAGCAATATAATCCCAATAGTGATTTAAGTTTAATCATAAAGGCATATAACTTCTCTGAGAATGCCCATGAAGGGCAAATTCGTAAATCGGGAGAGAAGTATTTTGTACATCCTGTTCAAGTAGCTAAAATTTTAGCAGAACTAGAGATGGATGACTCGACCATTGTGGCGGGTCTATTACATGATGTCATTGAGGATACTAAGTATGGTTATGAACAGGTAAAAAAGGAATTCGGTGAAGAGATCGCACTGCTTGTGGAGGGTGTGACCAAACTTGAATCTCTAACTTATGAAACGAAAGAAGAAAGACACGCTGAAAGTATAAGAAAGATGTTTTTAGCTATGGCTAAAGATATTAGAGTAATTATTATAAAGCTAGCAGACCGTCTGCATAATATGCGGACACTGAAATTCATGAATGAGAACAAGAAAAAAGAAAAGGCACTGGAAACCTTGGAAATCTATGCGCCAATTGCCCACCGATTGGGTATTTCTAAGATTAAATGGGAATTAGAGGACCTTGCACTACTATATATGGACCCAGAAGGTTATTATGAGCTTGTTGAAAAAGTAGCGAAAAAAAGACGTGAGCGGGAAGATTATATAAATCAAGTAATTAAACAATTACATGAGTCACTAAAAAGCGTTCAAATCAAATATGAGATAAGCGGAAGACCGAAGCACTTTTATAGCATCTATCGAAAAATGGTGTATCAGCATAAGTCTTTTGAAGAGATATTTGATTTAATTGCTATTCGTATTATTGTTGATAATGTAAAAGATTGTTATGGAGCATTAGGTATCGTCCACACCATGTGGAAACCAATTCCTGGTAGGTTTAAGGACTATATTGCTATGCCTAAGCCCAATATGTATCAATCCCTTCATACGACAGTTATCGGACCCCAAGGGGAGCCCTTTGAGATACAAATAAGAACTTGGGAGATGCATCGTATTGCTGAATATGGTATCGCAGCCCATTGGAAATATAAAGAAGGGAAAACGGATGAAGCTGATTTTGATGATAAATTAAGATGGCTTCGGCAGATGCTGGAATGGCAGCGAGATTTAAAGGATCCCAAAGAATTCATGGAATCTTTAAAGGTAGATTTATTTACCAACGAAGTATTCGTCTTTACACCTAAGGGAGATGTTATTGACTTGCCAGCGGGTTCAACACCTGTTGATTTTGCCTACAAAATTCACTCTGCTGTGGGAAACAGTTGCATCGGTGCAAAAGTGGACGGTAGAATCGTACCATTGGATTATAAGCTTAAAAATGGAAATATTATTGAAGTATTGACATCTGGACACAGTAATGGACCTAGCCGTGACTGGCTAAAGTTTGTCAAAAGTACCCAAGCTAAAAATAGAATTCGTCAATGGTTTAAAAAGGAAAGAAAAGAAGAGAATATTGAAAAAGGCCGGGAAATGTTAGAAAAAGAGGCTAGGAGACATGGGTACGAAGTACATGGACTTCTGAAACAGCAATGGCTTAATATTCTAGTGAAGAAATTTAGTTTGAATACCATTGATGATCTTTATGCTGCAGTAGGCTATGGGGGCATCCTAATCAATCAAATTATCCCAAAACTTAAAGAAATGTATAAACAAAGTCAAAAAGAAGAAAAATCTTTAGATGAACTGTCTATTGTTCATAGTAAACAGTATAAACCTAAAAGTGTGAAAAAGGACACCCAGGGTGTGACGGTTAAGGGAATAGATAACATTCTCGTGAGGTTTTCTAAGTGCTGCAACCCTGTACCCGGTGATGATATTATTGGCTTTATTACACGGGGAAGAGGGGTTTCTGTTCATCGAAAGGATTGTTTAAATGTAACCAATGAAACCGATCATGTAGATCGATTTATTGAAGTTGAATGGGATGAAGAGCGTCAGACTTCGTATCAGTCTGAAATTCAGATTATCGCTGCAGATAGAAAAGGGTTGCTTTCTGAGATAACCAATGTATTGTCTGAAACAAAGCTCACAGTTACTGCTGTAAATGCTCGTACAAATAGAGAAAAAATTGCTATCATTAATCTAACAGTAGAAATTACTAACGTAAATCAATTAGACAAGCTAATAAATAAAATACGGACAATGCAAGGTGTTATGGATGTGTTTAGGGTCACATCATAGGTTTTTATATTTTTGGAGGTGATGATCTATGAGAGCTGTTATTCAGCGGGTGAGTGAGGCAAGTGTTACTGTTGATAACTCCATCGTGGGTAAAATAGATAAAGGTTTTTTAGTTTTATTAGGTGTTGAGGAGCAGGACGATGAAAAAGATCTTGAATACATGGTTGATAAAATCACAAATCTAAGAATCTTTGAAGATGAGAATGAAAAAATGAATTTATCACTGAAAGACATAGGTGGGGAGCTACTGGTAGTGTCTCAGTTCACATTGCTTGGTGATTGCAGAAAGGGAAGACGTCCGAGTTTTTCTACCGCCGCAAGACCTGAGAGAGCCAATGCGTTATATATGATGTTTGTGGATCGTTGCAGGCAACAGGGCCTTCAAGTAGAAACAGGGGTATTCCAAGCCCATATGGAAGTTCGTTTATGCAATGATGGACCAGTTACCATGTTGATAGACAGTAAAAAAACATTCTAGGAGGAATCTAAGTGATTATTGAAAGGATACCTGCAGGGATTTATGCTGTGAATTGTTATGTACTTACCTGTGAAGAGACAAAGAAAACTGCAATTATAGATCCCGGCGGCGATGCAGATGATATCATTTCTTATATGAAGCAACACCATTTACAACCAGAAATGATTATTTTAACCCACGGACATGGAGATCATATTGGCGCAATTCAGGAGATTAAAGCGCAAATGAATATTCCAATATATATCCATAAGGATGATGGATATATGTTAAAAGATCCCCGAAAAAATCTGACAAGCCTGATGGGTATGCAGGAAGTGCAGGTTGAGGCAGATATTTTTTTAAGTGATGGAGATATTGTTGAACTCGGATCCTTAAGGCTTCATGTTATTCATACACCCGGGCATACGCGGGGAAGTATTTGTATTCGTGTGAATGATGTGATCTTTTCTGGAGATACATTATTTGCTCAATCTATCGGAAGAACAGACTTAGATGGTGGGTCATTCGAACTAATTATTGATTCAATAAAAAGAAAGCTCATGGTGTTCAATGATGAAATCAAAGTATTGCCTGGACATGGCAGTTCTACGACAATCGGTATAGAAAGAACGATGAATCCATTCGTAAATCAGTAAATCTATGCATATACCCAAGGAAATATGGCTAGAATATCAATAGATAATTTCTTTGGGGAGGTTTACGTATGACAAAGCGAATCGGTGATTATATCAGTAATAGAAATATGAACAAATTTAAAGATATTGATTTTCATGATTTTATTGATATGGTTGACTCAGGCCTTCAGGATGAAGAAATTGCGAAGGAATTGGGTGTGCAAAGGAATTATATTGAAAAATTAAAGTATGAAATAAAAAAGGATTATTAATTAGGTGATTTATGATGAAAATATACCTTGACGGTCATGATTATACATATGAAATAGCTGAGCTGCTAAAATTGTTTGTAGAATCAGATCAAATAGATTTCATTTCAGAAGAAGCTTTGGAAAATAACCAAAGCTTTTTATTAGTAAGCAAATTATCAAAAGAGGAAGTTAGGCTTTCAATCGAAAGTACTTTATATTTTAAGCAGGAGAAAATTACAGTCGATGTCTTAACCTATGATGATCGTAATTTTCATACGTCAGCTGGTCGGAAAAAAGTAAAAAGAATGATTAAAAAATCTATATTTAATGTGTTATGTACGCATTTTAAAGAACGTCCGCCTTGGGGAATACTTACAGGTATCCGACCGAGTAAGATTGTCCATGAGATGCTGGATCAAAACATTTCAATAAAGGAAATCAGTCAATGCTTAAAAAATGAGTATGGTGTGAGTGATAAGAAGGTTGATCTGGTTACAGAGGTTGCTTTGATTGAGAGACCTGTGATAGCGAATAATGGAGTTCAGGATGTCAGTATATATATAGGTATTCCCTTTTGTCCAACTCGCTGTTTATACTGCTCGTTCCCATCAAATATCATAGATAAAAAAAGCAGGGGATTGTTTACTCAATATATTGAAGCACTTCATTATGAAATAGAAAAAGTCGGGGAGATTTTAGATGAAATGAACAAAAAAGTCATTTCTCTATATATTGGAGGCGGTACGCCTACAACCCTTAGTGATGTTGAATTTGATAGGTTGTTTGAGAAGATTAAAGAGCATATAAGACTCGATGATATTAAGGAAATAACAGTTGAGGCAGGAAGGCCGGACACCATTGACAAAGAAAAACTAGTGATTCTTAAAAAACACGGTGTTGATAGAATCAGCATAAATCCACAAACCATGAATGATGCAACTTTGGTACGTATTGGCAGGTCTCATACAGCCGAGGATATTATTCGGTCATATCACATGGCAAGAGATATTGGCTTTAGAACCATCAACATGGATATTATCGTAGGTTTGCCTGATGAGACCCCCAGCATGGTAGAACATACGATGGAAAAAATGATGCTGTTAAATCCTGAAAATATTACAGTCCATACCCTAGCTGTCAAAAGGGCATCAAGACTCAAGGAAAATCTGCATCAGTATAAAATTACCCAGGAAATACAAGCGAAAAGGATGCTTGAAATCACAGAATCCTATGCAAAAAGAATGGATTTACTGCCTTACTATATGTATCGACAAAAATATATGGTAGGTAATCTTGAAAACATAGGCTACTGCAAACCGGGACATGAATGTATCTATAACATACAAATCATGGAGGAAAGACAAACGATTATAGCCCTAGGTGCTGGAGCTATTTCTAAAGTTTACTATCCATTGGAGAATAGGCTTGAGCGGGTACCAAATGTTACAAATGTGGAGCATTACATTAAACGAGTAGACGAGATGATCGAAAAAAAGAGAATACAATTACTGAAATTTGGAAATAATCTTGACAGATAGTATACGCTAAATTATAATGATATCAATTACATAAGGAAAAAGTGATGATGAGGAAGAGTACATATGTATCTGTTTTCAGCGAATTGAGGGATGGTGGAAGCTCAATAACGAAGATAGTATGGAAGACACCTAAGAGCATGTGATCTGAAGTTGAACGTAGGATTACACGTATGTCGGCGTTAACGATATCAAGTGGTTAATTACAATAAGGGTGGCACCGCGGGATTTAAACTTCTCGTCCCTATGCAAATAGAGGATTGAGGGGTTTTTTTATTTTGTTATAGGAGGGATACTATGTTGACACAAGCTCCGAGAGGAACCAAAGATGTTTTACCTGGTGATGTATATAAGTGGCAGTATGTAGAAAATCTTTTTAGAGATGTTTGCGAGAAGTTTGGTTACAAGGAAATTAGAACCCCGGGCTTTGAGCATACAGAGTTATTCAAAAGGGGTGTTGGTGAAACAACGGATATCGTACAAAAAGAAATGTATTCTTTTAAAGATAATGGTGACAGGGAGATTACTTTGAAGCCCGAGGGAACCGCTCCAGTGGTGCGTGCTTTTATTGAAAATAAACTCTATGCAGATACCCAGCCAACAAAATTATTTTATATAACACCCTGCTTTCGCTATGAGCGCCCTCAGGCAGGACGGCTAAGGGCATTTCATCAATTTGGGGTAGAAGTGTTTGGTACAGACAATCCGTCTGTTGATGCAGAAGTAATTGCTATTGCCATGATGTTTTTTAATAAGTTGCAAATTCAAAACCTTGAGTTAAGAATCAACAGTATAGGCTGTCCTGATTGTCGAGCAAAATATAATGAACTTTTAAAGGAATACCTTAGAAGCAAATTAGAACATCTTTGTAAAACATGCCAGGATCGTTTTGAAAGAAATCCGATGCGTATTATTGATTGCAAGGTAGACAGTTGTAGAGAACAGCTTCAAGATGTACCGCTCATGCTTAACCATATATGCAATGATTGTGGCGTTCATTTTGAAAGGCTAAAGGAAAGTCTTCAACTTATGGGAATCCCATATGCCGTAGATGCGACAATCGTACGAGGATTGGATTACTATAGAAAAACCGCCTTTGAAATTATATCCAATGAAATCGGATCCCAGAGCACTGTATGCGGTGGCGGAAGATACGATGGATTGGTGGAATCATTAGGAGGACCGGCTGTGCCAGGGGTAGGCTTTGGAATGGGGATTGAACGGTTACTGTTAACTTTAGAAAACAACAATATAGAGATCCCTCAATCACCAGGAATTAATATTTTTATTGCGACTTTAGGGGATAAAGCCGCGAAAGAAGCAACACGGCTGCTGCACGCACTTCGAATGGCAGGAATTTCTGCTGATAAGGATCATATGAATCGCAGCCTAAAGGCACAATTTAAATACGCTGATAAACTGAATGCTTCTTATACTATTGTTATTGGTGAGAATGAGTTGGAAAACGACACTGTCTCTCTTAAAAATATGAAAACCAGTGAACAAGTGCAGATAAAACTTAGTAATATTATCAATGAATTAACAACAAAATTATTAAAGGAGGAATAATTATGGCTGAAACTTTAGGCAGTATGAAACGGTCCCATATGTGTGGAACCCTGGGTACAGACAACATTGATCAAGAAGTTACCTTAATGGGATGGGTGCAAAAGAGAAGAGACTTAGGTGCTTTGATATTTACAGATCTAAGAGACCGTACTGGTATTGTACAAATAATATTTGATAAAGACATTTCAGTTGATGCGTTTACCAAAGCTGAGAAAATTAGAAGTGAATACGTGATCGCATTAAGGGGTGTCGTAAAGAAAAGACATGCGGTAAATCCAAATATGGCAACGGGAGAAATAGAGGTCTTTGCCAGTGAACTAAAGATACTCTCAGAGGCACAGACGCCGCCTATTTACATTGATGACGCGGATGATGTTTCAGAAAACCTACGATTAAAATATAGGTATTTAGATTTAAGAAAACCCAAAATGCAGAAAAACCTAATGTTTAGACATAAGGTAGCAAAAGTAGCTAGAGACTTCCTCAGCGATAATGGCTTTGTAGAGGTAGAAACTCCTATGCTTACCAAGCAAACCCCTGAGGGTGCCCGTGACTATTTAGTGCCAAGCAGGGTAAACCCAGGAAAGTTCTATGCTTTACCCCAATCACCCCAGTTATTTAAACAGCTACTGATGGTTTCCGGTATGGACAAATACTTTCAGATTGTGAAGTGCTTTCGAGATGAGGATTTAAGAGCAGATCGACAGCCAGAATTTACCCAGATTGATATTGAGATGTCTTTTGTAAATGTAGATGATGTGCTTAATATGAATGAAGGCCTTCTACAACGTATTTTCAAAGAAACCATGAACATCGATATAGAACTGCCATTACAAAGAATGCCCTATAAAGAAGCTATGGAGAGATACGGTTCTGATAAGCCAGATGTCAGATTTGGATTTGAACTAAAGAGCATAAATGATATAGCTGAAAACTGTGGATTTAAGGTATTTGCGGATACAGTAAAAAATGGTGGCGATGTTAGAGGTATTAATATCAGCGGAAGCGGTGACAAGTTCAGCAGAAAAGATATCACCAAATTAGAAGATTACGTGAAGACTTATGGAGCAAAAGGACTTGCATGGATCAAGCTAGCTGATGAAGGAGTAACTTCACCAATATCAAAGTTCTTTAATGAGGATGATATGAACAGAATCATTGAGAGATTGGGTGGTAAGGCAGGAGATTTACTATTATTTGTGGCAGATAAACCAAGTGTTGTATTTGATTCTTTAGGGCATCTCAGAGTCGAAGCAGCAAAACAATTAGGTATGTTAGACAAAAACGAATACAAACTTCTATGGGTTACAGAGTTTCCTCTTTTCGAGTATGATGAGGAAGAAAACAGATATGTAGCAAAACACCATCCATTTACATCTCCAATGGATGAAGATTTAGAACTCTTAGAGACTGCGCCTGAGCAAGCAAGGGCAAAAGCCTATGATATCGTGTTGAATGGTATTGAACTTGGTGGTGGAAGTATTCGTATCCATAGCAGCGAACTACAGCAGCGAATGTTTAAAGCCCTAGGAATGACAACAGAACAGGCTTGGGATAGATTTGGATTCCTGTTAGAGGCATTTAAATATGGTACACCTCCCCATGGTGGCATTGCTTACGGTTTAGATAGATTAGTCATGCTGCTAACGGGTAGTGATAGTATTCGAGAAGTCATTGCGTTCCCTAAAACGCAGAATGCTTCATCTCCGATGACGGAAGAGCCTTCTATAGTGGAAGATAAGCTGTTAAAAGAATTGCATGTAAAGGTTTCTTTAGAAGATTAATAAAATAGGCGTCCAATTGGACGCTATTTTATTTGACAAAATTGTGTAAATTATATTATAATAATGATAATCATTATCAATATTATAATTAAACGAAAGAATAGGAAGTGAAAATATGACAGCATTAATCGTGGGCGGGGATCGTCTGGGAAATATTCCAGATGTATTACAAGAAAAAGGAATCAATGACTATATTCATTGGTCTGGACGCAAAAAAGGAATGCGGAAAATGTCAGTTCCAAGCAATGTAGACATGGTCATCGTATTATATGATTTCATTGAACATAGATTAACAGAAATCATTAAAGAACAAACAAAAAGTATGGACATACCCTGTATTTTCTCAAAAAGAGCCAGTTCAGACCTGGTAGGTAAACTAGAAAACTGTATAAATTGCGGCCGTTGTAATGCCTAAATAAATATTTTTTGCCTGAGCTTAAATATCGACTCCACATGATTAAGTCGGTAAATAAAGTGGTATAGACTGAATAGGAGAGTGTCAAACTTAGTACTTTGATTACAGACATATTTACGGTATAATTTTATTAGAGCGTGATTAAGGTTTAAGCTTAGATACTATAATATTCAGGATACGAGGTGATATAGATGATTCAGACAGGAACTGTCATTGAAACCATAAATGGTAACAAGGCAAAGGTTCATATGAAAAAACATTCGGCATGTGGAGATTGCGGAGCGTGTCAACATGGAAAAGAAAATATGGAATTAAATATTGTTGCTATGAATGAGATAGGTGCAAAACCAGGTGATATTGTTGAAGTGAATATGGAAACCCAAAACGTCATGGGTGCAGCATTTATCATATATGTTATTCCATTATTGGCTTTGGTTTTGGGAATTGGTGTAGGGAGCTATGTACTAAATACGATCGGGGTACAAGAAAACGTTGAGGTATATGCTGCAGGCATAGGTTTTGGTCTGACAGTAATCGCGTATTTAATGATAAAACGTTTTGAAGGTACATTTAATAAAGATAAAAAATATGTTCCAATTGTCACTAGAATATTAGATTAAAGGTTCTTCATTTGAAAGGAGCGCTTTCTTTGAATAGTGAGCATGTAATAATGGTGAATGCAGAGAATTATGAGGCTGAAGTTTTAAATTCTTCTATACCTGTAGTTGTTGATTTCTATGCAGATTGGTGTGGACCATGTCAAACGATAGGTCCTATTATGGATGAATTAGCAAATGAATATCAAGGGAAGATCAAAATATGTAAGGTAAATGTAGATGGTCAAAGGGAATTGGCAAGAAAGTTTAAAGTAATGAGTATTCCAACGATTTTAATGTACAAAGATGGAGATCAGAAGAATCGTTTGAATGGTGCCTATTCGAAGGGTGAATTCATAAAGATGATTGATGAAATTTTATAGAGACGAAACCGTCTCTATATTTTTTTAAGAAAAATCAGACGTGTAAAAGAGGAAACCAACAGAATTGCCACAGCGATACTGCCTGCAATAAAGATCGTTTCACTACCTATCAAAGCAGCTGTACTAAAATTCTGTTGAATAAGTGCCAACATGGTATTGTACATACCTGAGCCTGGTACCAATGGAAGAATTCCAGGAATGACAAAAACTGTTACGGCTTCTTTAAATTTCCGGGCAAATATTTCACTAAGGACCGATACTACACATGCGCCTAAAAAAGTGGAAAGAATAGCAGACTGGGAAAATTGATGGACTTCGGAGTAAATGAGCCAGCCTAGGGCACCCACCATGGCAGATTTTAAGATAGCACTCTTAGGAATATTAAAAAGTAAGCTAAATCCCACAGTAGAAATGTATGCATATATAAATTGAGTCAACATTAAAACCGACCTCCTAACGAATGAATCCATAAATTCATAATAATACCCACACCTGAAGCGATAGATATGGCTGTGATTAAGGCTTCAACACCCCTAGCAGTACCAGAAATCAAGTCGCCAGATATGGAGTCTCGGACAGCATTGGTTATGGCAACACCTGGCAGTAAAATCATGATAGAACTAATGATGATTTTATCAAGATTTATACCAAATCCTAAGTAGACAAACAATAAGGCTAACAAAGATGCAATAGCACTACCTAGGGCATTTTGAATAAAAAAATTAGCTTGGTGGCGTTCAAGATAATTTACAGCAAGAAACACAATCATTGAGATCGTAAATGAACTTAGAAAATCAAGGATACCGGCGCCTAAGAGCGCACCAAAAAAAGAGGAAGCAAGTCCTGCACAAAACACCCGGATATACTTAGGATATGTAGGATAGCTTTCAATATCTTTAAGGATTCTTAGGCCATTTTCTATAGAATATCTAGTGTCCATCAAGCTTCGAGAAAAAGTGTTCACCTTTGACACTTTGTTCAAATCTATGGTTCTGGTCTTAATTCTTTTGATAAATGTAATTGGCTCATCGCTGCCATTTTCATAATCTACAGTTACAAAGATGCCAGTGGGCGTAACAAAGGATTCTACATTAGAAATCCCATATGCCTTGCATATTCTTACGATTGTATCCTCAACACGATAAGTTTCAGCACCATTTTTTAGCATTATTTCTCCTGCGCATACAGCAAGGGCTAGCACCCTTCTTCGATCAGCTTTCAAATAAATCACTCCCTTATTTCAAAAATTATATCAAAGTTAAAAAGGAGTTACAATTACCCTTGTAGAACAAAATATATAAGATAAGAAAAAGTTGCCATATAATTTTTAAAAAAATATAATATAGTTGGGCAACAAACGGGTATATTGACAACATAATATAAAAAATCTATATAATGTTATGAAATGCAAATATCTTCATTCATTAAAAACGCACTTAAGAAAGGGGAAGGTAAAATGAATTTTGAACATTTGAAGACTTTTGATTCAGAAATCTATGAGGCGTTAAAAAAAGAGGTACATAGGCAGCAAGACAAAATTGAATTGATTGCTTCTGAAAATTTTGTCAGTTATGCAGTGATGGAAGCCATGGGCAGTCAATTAACCAATAAATATGCAGAAGGTTATCCTGCTAAAAGATATTATGGCGGATGCGAGCATGTAGACGTTATCGAAGATTTAGCCAGAAATCGATTAAAAGAGTTATTTCACGCAGAACATGCTAACGTACAACCTCACTCTGGTGCCAATGCCAATTTGGCAGTCTACTTTGCAATGCTTAAACCCGGTGATACCGTGCTTGGAATGAATTTATCCCACGGAGGCCACTTAACCCATGGGAGTCCGGTGAATTTATCTGGAAAGTATTATAATTTTGTAGCATATGGTGTAGATCAAAACACAGGTCTTATAAATTATGAAGAAGTGAGGGATACTGCAATAAATGTGAAACCAAAACTAATCGTTGCAGGAGCCAGTGCTTACCCAAGAAAAATTGATTTTAAGAGATTTAGACAAATAGCTGATGAGGTTGGAGCTTATCTTATGGTAGATATGGCCCATATAGCGGGTTTGGTTGCTGCTGGTCTCCACGAGAATCCATGTGAACATGCCCATTTCGTCACAACAACAACCCATAAGACTTTACGAGGTCCCCGTGGCGGAGCTATACTGTGCAAGGCTGAATTTGCAGAAAAGATAGATAAGGCGATTTTCCCAGGTACCCAAGGAGGTCCTCTTATGCACGTGATAGCAGCAAAAGCAGTAAGTTTTAAAGAGGCAATGGAACACTCCTTCCAAGCTTATCAGAAACAAATCGTAGCCAATGCAGTAAAACTTGCGAATAGTTTAATAGATCATGGATTCGAACTAGTATCAGGTGGGACAGATAATCATTTGATACTCGTAGACCTGAGAAATAAAAGTATTACTGGAAAAGATGCTGAGAAATGCTTAGATGAAATTGGGATCACTGTTAATAAGAATACAATTCCATTCGATCCTCAGAGTCCTTTTGTTACCAGTGGCATAAGAATTGGAACTCCAGCTATGACCACTAGGGGCATGAAAGAGAATGAAATGATAGAGATCGCAGAGATTATTTCGTTAGCAATAGAAAATAAAGTATCAACGGAAGCTATTAAAGAAAAGGTCCAAGGGTTATGTCAAAGGTTTCCTCTCTACCGCTAAAATGGAAAGAAAACAAAGCTCTGAATAGATATCTAATTCAGAGCTTTTCCATGATAAACAAGAATATTCATATAAGCAGCTGGGAACTGTAAGGTTTGAAGAAGAAAGGTGGGGACTATGCAGCCTTATATATATGAAATTTTAAAGATTGTTTTACAAACAATAGATGAAGGTGTACACGTAATAGATGAAAATGGACGTACGATGATATACAATAAAGCCATGGCTGAGCTCGAAGGCATGGATGCTGACGAAGTAGTCAATAAACCTCTCCTCGATGTTTTTCCTAGTTTAGATCACGAAAGCAGCACATTGCTTCGAGTTTTAAGAACTGAAGAAAAGTTGATTGATCGGCCTCAAACTTATTTGAATAATCATCATAAGGAAATAACCACCATTAATACAACCGTACCCGTTTATTTTCAAGATAAGAAGGTAGGTGCTTTGGAGATTTCAAAAAACATTACAAAGATCAAGCAGCTATCAGAACAGATCATGACACTTCAACTCAAGCTGTCCAAGCCTGACAAGCAAGAGGGAAACAAGATTAGAAAATTTACCTTTGAAAGCATGATTGGTAATAGTACCGAATTTGTGAAGGCTGTTTTGTATGCAAAAAAAGCTGCTCTGTCATCTTCAAGTGTTTTAATCTATGGAGAAACAGGTACTGGCAAAGAGTTAGTGGCCCAAAGTATTCATTATGGAAGCCATCGGGCTGGCAAACCCTTTATACCTCAAAATTGTGCAGCACTTCCCGAGTCTCTCTTGGAAGGAATTTTATTTGGGACCTCAAAAGGTGGATTTACAGGTGCTATTGATCGCCCAGGTCTTTTTGAGCAAGCCAATGGTGGAACTATTTTTCTAGATGAAATGAATTCCATGGGGTTACAGCTGCAATCTAAACTGCTAAGGGTATTACAAGAAGGATATGTGCGAAGGGTAGGAGGTATAAAAGATATTCCAATCGATGTCAGAATCATTGCAAGTACCAACCAAGACCCATATGAAGCCATTGATAAAGGAAACCTTAGAAAAGATTTATTTTATAGGCTAAATGTAATTCCTATCATTCTCCCACCATTAAGAGAGCGGAAAGATGATATTGAGTTATTGGTTAGGTGGTTTATAAAAAAATACAATAGGAAATTATTGAAGAATGTTCAAAATATAGACCCTTTGGTTTTGGAAGCATTTCAAGAATATCGATGGCCAGGGAATGTACGGGAATTAGAAAATACCATCGAAGGTGCAATGAATATTATTGAAAAAGAAGAAATTTTGGAAAAAGAGCATTTCCCTCCACAAACGAATGCAAAAATATTTGCACATTATCAAAAACAAGATTCTCTCCCTTCCCAGGATTTAACAAAGACTCTTGAAAAAATAGAGAAAGATTTTATCTTGAGAGCACTAAAAGACTGTAATAACAACATCAGCAAAGCGTCTGAAAAATTAGGTATTAAGAGACAAACCCTTCAGCATAAGTTGAAAAGATTTGATATTCAACCATAGTAAAACGCAAAAATATTTGCATGCAAGTGCAAATATTTTTGCGTTTTACTATGGTTTCTATTCTTTTTCATAGACTGATTACAGCTATAAGCGTATAAATGGCATAAAAATGCATAATTTTATCGAAGTATGCGTGATTTCTGAATATTTAATGGATATTTCCTCAAATCAAACAAAAAATATTGGCAGGGATTTTGCATATTAAGGGAGTGTTGAATCATTTAATAATTTGGAGGTGTCTATATAATGGAAAATGTAAAAGTAGCGATTTGGGGATTTGGTGCAATGGGCAGCGGTATGGCTAAAATGCTTTTGAAGAAAAAAGGTGTTGACATTGTTGGTGTGTGCGACAGAAATAATGCTCGAGTAGGAAGAAGTATGTATGATGTACTAGGCGTAGAGAGAGGAGACCGCCCAGAGGTAATCATTAACCCAAATATCGATGAAGTTGTTACAGAGGGAAGTTGCGATGTTTGCCTTTGTGCTACAGATTCATTTACAAAAAGTGCTTTTCCAAGATTAAAAGCTGTATTGGAAAAGAAAGTAAATGTTGTATCGACTGCAGAAGAAATGGCTTATCCACAAGCTCAAAATCCTGAGTTAGCTGCAGAACTGGATAGAATAGCAAAGGAAAACGGTGTCTCAATCCTTGGAACTGGGATTAATCCGGGCCTTATGATGGATTTATTGGTTGTTTGCTTAACTGGTTGTATGGTCGATGTAGAGCACATTGAGGCCAAACGTGTAAATAGTTTATCACCATTCGGGCCAGCTGTAATGGAAGAACAAGGTGTGGGCATAACTGTTGAAGAGTTTGAAAAGGGAGTAAAAGATGGTACTTTAGCTGGACATGTTGGTTTTGCAGAATCAATAAGAATGATTGGTGATGCGATTGGTTGGAAAGTAGAAAAATTCGAACAACAAATGAAGCCAATTGTCACTTCTGTAGATAGAAAGTCTCCTTATGGATTTGCAGCTGCAGGCAATGTAGCTGGTGTTAATATGACTGGTCAAGGTTTTGTAGACGGTGAAGTTAAAATTGATATGATTCATCCGCAGCAAATCGAACCAGAGATGGAAGGTACTGAGACTGGTGATTATATCACAATCAAAGGAACACCTGAAATTAACATGGCCAATAAGCCTGAAGTTGAAGGTGGACTTGGAACTATTGCTATGTGTGTAAACATGATTCCTCATGTAATCAATGCTGATCCAGGGTTAAAAACAATGTTAGATTTACCAGTACCAAGAGCGATCATGGGCGACATGAGAGATTTAATAAAAAGGTAGGCGAATTTTATGAAGGCCAATAGAGGAGAATGGGTTAAAATTTATAATATTGTCCTAACAAGTGAGGAAAGAGCTCCTCAAGTTCCTGATGATACAAGAAAAGTTCCTTTAGAATCCTGGGTTAAAGGATTTATTCAATCAGATGCCGAAATAGGTCAATTTGTTGAAGTTGTTACGATTACTGGAAGAAGAGTTGAGGGAGAGCTAGTTGAAATTAATCCAGCCTATACCCACAATTATGGAAAGTTTGTGCCAGAACTTCTTCAAATAGGTATTCAAGCAAGGTCTATACTAGCAGGAGGTGATGTTCATGAGTAAGGATATGAGCTACCAAGGGCTAATGGCCAGAAGAAATGAAATTATGAAGCAGGCAGTCGGTATCGACTATTCTATATTTGAATCTGGCTCCATCGCTTTTGACTATGAAAAGATGATGAGGGAAACTGGATATACCCTTGAAGAAATGCAGAAAATTCAAGGAGATACAGGGGTAGGCAATACACCTGTTCTCGAATTAAAAAACCTAACTGCATTAGCAAGAAAGGTGGCCCCAAAAGGCAAAGGCGCAAGAATCTTTATAAAAGACGAGGCTTCAAATCCATCTGGAAGCTTTAAAGCAAGACGGGCTGCCAATGCTGTATACCATGCAAAAAAATTGGGCTATAAGGGTGTCATTGCTGCCACCAGCGGAAATTATGGTGCTGCCGTAGCAAGCCAAGCTGCTATGCATGGTTTAAAGTGTATCATTGTTCAGGAATGCTATGACAGTAAAGGTGTAGGTCAGCCTGAAATCATTGAGAAAGCAAGAAAATGTGAAGCCTATGGTGCAGAAGTTGTGCAGCTAACAGTTGGTCCGGAACTATTCTATACCTTCTTAAAACTATTAGAGGAGACAGGATACTTCAATGCTTCCCTATATACACCTTTTGGAATCGCTGGAGTTGAAACCCTTGGATATGAACTGGCCATACAGTTTAGAGAGAAAATAGGTAGAGATCCGGATGTTGTTGTATGTACCAATGCGGGCGGTGGTAATTTGACGGGTACTGCTCGAGGATTAATCAAAGCAGGTGCTGAGAGTGTGAATGTTGTTGGGGCCAGTGTCAATCTCCAGGGACTTCATATGGCATCAGATGAACAGTTCAACAAAAAGTCCTTTACCACAGGTCATACAGGCTTTGGTATGCCGTTTTCTACTTGGCCTGACCGCTCAGATGTACCCAGATCTGCAGCAAGACCTCTTCGATATATGGATCGCTATGTCACGGTATCCCAAGGCGAGGTATTCTATATGACAGAGATTTTAGCCCAGCTTGAAGGCTTGGAAAGAGGTCCCGCTGGCAATACTTCATTGGCAGCTGCTTTCAGTATTGCCCAAGAACTTAATGAAGATCAGATTATTGTTGTACAAGAAACTGAATATACAGGAGCAGGAAAGCACATTCAAGCACAGTTATCCTTTGCTCGTGAAAATGGTATTGAGATTCGTTTCGGAAATCCAGAGGAAGAAGTACCAGGACAAAACATTATTCTTCCTAATCATCCAAGCTTAATCAAAGCAAGAGATTTTGATATGGATAAGATCAGAAAATCATATATTAAAAACTGTCTAGAAATACGGGGGATCGAGAAAATTTCTGATGCAGATATGGACTTCCTCGTGCAAGAGACAAAGTCTTCTTATGATTTTGTGAAAGAATCCTTAGCAGAAAGAAATATTCAATTATAAGTATACAAAAATAGATAAAGGGAGTAGAAGCTAGAGAGTGCCTTACTCCCTTTATTATCTAAAAATATCTTATGAAAATTAGGAGGGAAATGAATGAAAGGTTATATTGTAAGGGAAGACGATTTCCAAGAGAGAAGAAAACACCTAGCATCTTTATCTGATGATGCGTTAAAGCAAAGATTTTGGGAGCTTATGGAACAGGTTGTAGACCCTTTGGTAGATTTAGCGAAGAAAAATACAACCCCTGCCATTGAACGTTCTGTATTGCTGCGAATGGGCTTTTCTAGCTTAGAAGCAAAAGCAATTGTAGATGGCACCATGGATCGTGGATTAATGGGAAAAGGCGCTGGCCATGTTGTTTATAAAGTTTCTAAGGAAAAGAATATTCCCCTTCGACAAGCTGGTCTTGAGCTAATGGAAGGCAAGCATTGGGATGATATCGTAGCAATGTTTAAAGGAGGGGAAAAATAATGACACAGCTAAATGTAAACGAAAAAATCAACGTGAGAGAAGTACTGAAAGACCTTGACAAGTATACGCCAAAGAGAAGAGGCTGGACTTGGAGAAAGAAAGTTGAAAACCTACAAATGGGGCCCTTCACATATAATGATTGTTCAGAGCCTTTAAAAAACTCTATTCCTATTCCATCTGCTGCTTATCTGGGAAATATTGACCCTCAGCCGATCTATACGATTACAACAGAAATAGCTTCAGGAAGATTTGAGGACGATATCCGTAGAATGAGAATGGCGGCATGGCATGGTGCTGACCATATCATGGTTATTAGAACTGCAGGACAATCCCATTACGACGGACTAATAGAAGGAACACCACAGGGAATCGGCGGTATACCTGTTTCAAGAAAAGTGGTAAGAGCCCAAAGAAAAGCATTGGATCTTATTGAAGAAGAAGTTGGTCGTCCTATTAATTATCATTCTTATGTCAGTGGTGTAGCAGGTCCCGATATTGCAGTAATGTTTGCAGAAGAAGGCGTGAATGGTGCCCATCAAGATCCTCAATACAATGTTCTATATAGAAACATCAATATGGTTAGATCCTTTGTGGATGCTGCTGAAGCAAAAAGTGTAATGACATGGGCTAACATGGCGCAAATTGATGGCGCCCATAATGCCAACGCAACGGCTAGAGATGCGTGGAAAGTTATGCCTGAGCTTATGGTACAGCATGGAATTAACTCATTATACTCTTATAAAGTTGGAATGAAAAAGGAAAATATCTGCCTATCTACTGTACCGCCAACAGCTGCTCCAGCACCAAGTTTAAAGTATGATTTACCATACGCAGTTGCGCTGAGAGAACTATTCGACGAATATAAGATGAGAGCCCAGATGAATACAAAATATATTACTTCATCGTCAAGAGAAGCAACTGTAACCCATGTATTAAATATGCTATTGTCTAGATTAACGAGTGCAGATATTCAATCTACGATTACACCTGACGAAGGTAGAAACGTGCCATGGCATATGTACAACATCGAAGCCTGTGATACAGCAAAGCAAACCTTAACGATTCTTGATTCATTAATGGAAATGGTAGAATTAAGAAAAGAAGGCTTCCTAAGAGAGCAAGTAAGAGAATTAAAAGAAAGATCTATCCTATACCTAGAAGAAATAATTCAGGAAGGTGGTTACTTCCAGGCTGTAGAAAAGGGCTTCTTTGTGGATTCTGGTATGTATCCTGAAAGAAATGGCGATGGTATCGGCAGAAAGATCGATGGAGGATTAGGGTACGGAACTGTATTTGAAAGAGATGAAGATTACTTAGCACCAGTTACAGCCCACTTCGGTTATAACAATGCGGCTCAGTATGATCCGAGTGCAGTGGAAAACCCATCAAAACTAATCGATGGAAGTACATTTGAAAAACCTGAAAAAATTGTATATATCGATGAATTAGATGAAAGTGATAATGTTTATACTAGATTAGATGATTCTGAAAAATATAGAGAATCCTCAATGATCAAACCAGAGGTTCAATGGTTGGGTGATGGCATTGTTCAAGTGGAAGTACTTCTTCCAACATCAAAAAGAGTGGCAGAGTACGCGGCCATTGAAGTCGGTAAAAAGCTTGGATTATCTGACGTTGAAGTTATCCATAGTGAGGAAATGCATCCTTCAGAGGCTACGAGAGTTCAATTAAAGGGTACAGTAGGCTTCGACATTGATCTAAATACCATTATCGTTCCAGAAGAAGCAGAAGTATTGTCTAATGAAGAACTTTGGGAACAAATTAATGATAGACCGATGAAGGTTGTGGCTGCCACAGTTGGAGAAGATGAGCACTCTGTAGGTATGCGTGAAGTCATCGATATCAAGCATGGCGGTATTGAAAAGTGGGGTATTGAAGTTGAATATCTTGGCACTTCATGTCCAATTGAAAAACTTGTAGACGCTGCCATAGAAATTAATGCGGATGCAATATTGGCTTCAACCATCATAAGCCATGATGATATACATTACAAAAACATGAAAAGAATCCATGACTATGCAGTGGAAAAAGGTGTTAGAGATAGAATCATGATCTGTGCTGGGGGAACTCAAGTAACACCTGAAATCGCTGTGAAGTATGGAATGGATGCTGGTTTCGGTAGAGGCACAAAGGGAATTCATGTAGCAACATTCCTTGTAAATAGAAGAAATGAGATATTAGCAAATAAGTAGGAAACGAGGCATTAGCATGAGAATTAATGTTTTAGTTGCTGAGATAGGAAGCACTACAACGGTAGTAAATGCTTTCGCTGATATTCATACGGATCATCCTAAATTTCTGGGGCAAGGTCAAGCACCTACCACTGTCCTAGAGGGGGATGTGAACATTGGCCTTCAAGGTGCTATTGATAATCTTAAAAGTGCACTTGGCGTCGAAGAAGTAACCTATGATGAAATGTTGGCTACCAGCAGTGCTGCTGGGGGATTAAAAATGACGGTCCATGGTCTTGTCTATGACATGACTGTTCGAGCCGCAAAGGAAGCTGCCCTAGGTGCCGGTGCCATCATTCATAATGTTACAGCTGGAAAGCTGAGAAGAACTGATCTTAACAAAATTAAAGATATTAATCCGAACCTCATCTTAATTGCTGGGGGAGTAGATTATGGCGAACGGGATACAGCCCTCTATAATGCTGAATTAATCGCTGATATGGACATCCATGTCCCCATTATTTACGCTGGTAATATTGAAAACCAGGAAGAAATCAAGGAAATGTTCAAGGATAAGCCCAATAAGCTATATGTTGTAGAGAATGTTTATCCTAAAATTGATCAGCTTAACATTGAACCAACCAGAAAGGTTATTCAAGATGCTTTTGAGGATCATATCATTCATGCTCCGGGCATGACAAAGGTTAGAGAATTGGTTACAGGACCTATCATTCCGACACCAGGTGCAGTGATGGAGGCTTCTAAGCTCCTAAAAGAAGCTATTGGTGATTTGGTTACTCTTGATGTAGGTGGTGCTACCACGGATGTCCACTCTGTCACAGCAGGCAGTGAAGAGGTAAACAGAATTTTAATTAGTCCTGAGCCAGAAGCAAAGAGAACTGTGGAAGGAGATTTGGGTGTATATGTTAACATGCCCAATATCGTAGAGCGAATCGGCAAGGATAAGCTCTCACGACAAATGGGCTGTGATATCGAAGGCTTAATGTCGAGGCATAAGCCAATACCAGACACTGATGAACTGAAGCGATTTGTCGAAATTCTCACTTTGGAAGCCGTATTGACTGCTATGGATCGCCACGTAGGTAAATATAGACATCTCTATGGACCCGCTGGGAAGAAAACCCTTGCGGAGGGAAAGGATCTCACTGATATCAAGTGGATCGTTGGAACTGGCGGAGCTCTTACAAGATTACCAGGAAGAGTAGAGATCTTGAAGGAAATTGCCCAACACAATAAAGGTGATAGCTTACTCCCTACAAAAGAAGCCAAAATATTAATAGATAATGATTATATCATGGCATCCCTTGGAGTTTTGTCGAAGAGATATCCGGAAGCAGCCTTAAATTTGATGAAGCAGAGCTTAAATATTAACTAACTCTTAGCCGGGAAAAATTCCCGGCTATAGATTTAGGAATTGGAGGAGATTGTATGCAGATTTGTCCAAGATTAGAGATCGATATAAATAAGATTAAGCATAACACCCTCACCCTTACCAAATTATGTAAAGAAAAAGGCATCGATGTAGCTGGTGTAACCAAGGTATTCTGCGGAATTCCAGAAATTGCACAAGCTCTTGTTCATGGCGGGGTCACTATGCTGGCAGATTCAAGAATTGAAAATCTAAAGAAGCTCCAAGAAATGGATGCTCAGAAATTACTACTAAGATTGCCAATGATAAGTCAAGCCAAAGAAACCGTTTTATATGCTGACATTAGCCTGAATTCTGAGATTAAAACCATTGCTGCTTTAGATGCAGCTGCAAATGAACTGGAAAGAATGCATAATATCATACTAATGATTGATATGGGAGATTTGCGTGAGGGTGTATGGCAAGATCAAATAGAAAATACCATTTCAGAAATACTATTATTTGAAAACATTAACCTGCTAGGAATTGGTACCAATCTAACATGCTACGGTGGTGTCATTCCAAACCGTATAAACTTAGGTCGATTGGTAGAAATTGCTGAAATCATAGAGGATAAGTTCAATATATCTCTAAACATTGTATCAGGTGGAAATTCAAGCAGCCTTTATCTCCTTGAAAAAGAAGAAATACCTCATCGTATTAATCACTTGAGACTAGGAGAATCTATTGTGCTTGGCAGGGAAACAGCCTATGGTAATTCTATTGCTGATACCTATCAAGATGCTTTTACCCTCGTTACTGAGATCGTTGAGTTAAAGGAAAAGCCTTCTGTACCTATTGGTGAAATTGGTATGGATGCATTTGGCAACAAACCGGTCTTTGAAGATAGAGGATTGAGAAAAAGAGCAATACTGGCTATTGGCAGGCAGGATATAGCTGTCCAAAACATTATTCCATTAGACCCCAATATGATGATACTAGGAGCAAGCAGTGACCATCTCATTATTGATGTTACTGACTGTACGAAAGAGTATATGGTGGGAGATGAAGTTCGCTTTAATATCGAGTATGGTGCATTGCTTCAGGTTATGACATCAGAATACATTCATAAAAATCTTCTATAAATGAAGTAAACCTCAGCTCTTACGATCTGAGGTTTTTTGTTTAATAGGAAAGGTCTACTTTCCTATTAAACAAAAAATCAGGAGTGCAGGGGAAGTATTCCCAGGCCGTAGTCAGAGGGGTGCTCAGGCTGTCTAGCAGCCTGAGCTAGATGCTTTTTTGTATTCATAATATACTATGATTGGTACATATCACAAGCAGTCGAATAAAATGGTACTAAGAAATTTACAAGGAGATGATTGCTAATGAAGCACGATGAAAGCTATATATTTGTATTTACGTCAAGTTATCATGGATATTATATTGAAGAATTATTAAGGAGGCACAAAATTCAATGTACTTTTAGAAAAGCACCAAGAGCGATAGGTAAATCATGCAATACAGCCCTATATATACATGAGAAAGATTTAGAAAGCGCAAATAAACTTATTCAAGGGGCGAAAATATCTTACCAAGGTGTATATAAGTCCTCTAGAAAAGAAGATAATTCCTTAGAATATACCAAGGTCAACTTATAACCATAGAACAAAAGCATTCCATGCTCTAAAAGCTAAGGAAATGCTTTTGTTCTTCACAGGGAACTAATAGTTCCCAATGACGCTTCGCTGTGACCCTCCAATTATTAGACATAAAAATCGCAAATTGCTCCGCAAATGCTCATGCGCAATATAGATTTCTTCGAGTAAGACTCTCAAAATCTATACAGCTTAAACCAGCTGAAGGTTAAACTCTCTGCTATATTTGTGCCTCTCAATGATTTGATTGTATATCGGCAGTATTAGGGGGTGAACCCCTTTAAAAATCCCCCTTATATAGGAAATTGAAGACCATAATTTCCTATATATTAAATAAAAAGATGTATAAAGGGATATAAAATAGCTACAAATAGCTATTTTATATCCCTTTATACATACAAGGTATTATCCAAAAAACTTTTTCAGAAAGCCCTCGTTACGTATGCTTTCAGCATATTGTCTTAACTCTTCATTTTGGGTTTTACAAAGAGTTACTTCTTCTTTCATTTTAGCAAAATGATGAGAAAGTATTTCGATATTTTTGCTCAATTCAGACAACTGGGTTTTTGAAACTGTATCTTCAAAAAGCTGACCAAATTTTATCGTTGAATCATAGATCTCCTTATATTTATTTTTTGATTCATTTATTATTTGTACATATCTGCTGTTTTGATCATTCAGATTTTTTATTTCTTGTTTTATATAGATAATCTCACTTTGTAAAGAATTTATTAGTTTTTGAGTAGCATCAATTTGTTGATTTTTCTTAAAAAGATCAGCCTTAAGTTTCAAAATTTGCTGATCGTGAGGAATGTCTATAGGCGCAGAGTCTCTAATGATGTTTGCAGGTTTATGGGTTGATTCGGAAGACGTAATGCTAGAATTATGATGACTATATGCTACATTTGTTAAATTATCAAACTCTTCAATCTGAATAGGATGATAATTTGAGCGTTTATCTGAAAGATAATAATTTGCCAATGAATGGCCTACACTTCCAGCAGTTTTATAGATAAAAAGATTATCAAGTTCATAGGCTGGTTCATCATAAGACCTCCATACTTGAGATGAATTGGAATCATGAAGTGGCTTGTTAAAGTGGTATATATTATTTAAGGTAATCCCATAACAGTGAATAGAATGCTTGAGAAGTGTTAGTTGATTCAAAAAAATTGGTTCGTCCAGCATCATTGTAGTAGTAGGTTGTAAATTTTCAGCTTTTGATAAAGGGATGTAAACATATTTAACACAAAATTGTTTTTTGTATTTATCTGTCCAAGCCAAATGAATACCATCATTGTTATCTACAAGAGCGTCAAGATGGAATGTTTTTATGTATATACAATTACTTATAAATATCGGGTCAGACCAATTGCGAGTTTTATGGTTAAAGACAATAAGATTTAAGTTATAGACAATATTATTATTATTTAAATAAATGACATACAAATTATTTTTTGCATCCTTAGCTAGACGATATGCCATAACGGGGTAGTTTAGAAATAATGAAGATAGGGTAGATTTTTTCCAACCTTGTGCATGAGGGGAAAAAGAGACAATCGTCCATTGGTTCGAAGTTATTTGTGTTCGCTCACACAAGGTTATAAAGGTATGGTCAGAAGTGCACTTGATTTGTAATTGCCTTACTTCATCTGTGAGTAAATTGAACTGATATATTTTGTAATTAGACCACTTTTTACCATCATATCGATAGAGATAGAGGTTTCCCTTTTGATCCAAGATGATAAGATTAATATTTCCATACGGGTCTGTGTCCAAATCATATTCTAGAATGCTGTCTTCAAATATTTTGGTTGAGTCCGCTTGCCCAATAAGTTGAGAGTAAATACCTTGCTTTGAAGGCGAAAAAAATCTTATGCTTTTTTCAGGCAATTTCAAAATAATATCTAAATTATCTTTCTGAATCATTCACAACACCTACCTTAGTAAAATATATTATTACAGGGAAGACAATATGTTAAAGCTGGATAAATGGGCTTAAAATTTTTTATCACCAAAACAACACAATCTTCATACTATACAATTAGAAAAGACATTTCTATTTGCAAAGAATATGACGCAACAAATTTTATTAAAAAGAAGGGGGAAAATGTATGTATAAACAAACACCATCAGGCTGTGGTATAAGCTTATATACACCTGGTGTTATTCCAGAAGAATTAAGGGAACAGTTTGGCAATGCTTGCGAACTTGTATGTGTGCAAGTACCAAAAGTTTATGATTCATGTTTACTAAGGTTATGTTTAGTAGGAGACTGTAAAGAAGAAGATAGAAGCCAAGGCATCGTATTTGATTCTGATTTAAGATTTAGAATCGATTGCAGTGCAGAGGAAATTATAAATCCTAGAGTAGAGGGACTTGTTCCAGATTCTTTTAGAGTCATTAGCAAGAGACCAGTATCAGGAGATCCTGATAGAAAGCTAATCACTTACACTTACGCACTTCGAATCCTATATGATATATTATTTGATGATGGTACAATTAGTGAGGACAATGAGCTTATATTAAGAAGAACTGAGACAGTTGGACCTTTGTATTGTCCTGAGTCAGTTGCCATTATCAGAGAAACTAAAATTGATCAATCTGGAACAATTAGATATCCTAAAGATGCAGATGATGAAATTATCAAATTAGAGATTATAGCAAGAGTATTAGATGCACAGGTGGT
Source organism: Anaerosolibacter sp. (assembly GCF_029240175.1). Classification (GTDB taxonomy): domain Bacteria; phylum Bacillota; class Clostridia; order Peptostreptococcales; family Thermotaleaceae; genus Anaerosolibacter. Next base: position 113,559 of record NZ_JARBTM010000007.1, on the reverse strand, counting down.
AAAAGAGAATTGCGACACTACTTGTCCAGATCCTTATGATGCTTATGAGAATGTATGCTGCGTAGTATTTACAGTAGGCATTTACAACATAATCAAATGCGAACTTGAAGTACAGTTGGTTATACCAGCATTTGGATTCTGTCCTCCGCCAGCACCATGTGAAAGACGTCCTGACAGAACACCATGTGAAGATTTCAATGAAGAATTACCACCCGAATTCTTCCCACCACAATTAGATGACTTTATAACAGGCCCTGGAATAGGATTTTAGTGATCTTTGCAAACAAAATGAAAGTTAAAAGCCGAAAGAACCCGTCAATTGCTGACGGGTTCTTTTATTCTAACGGTGGTGATAAAAATCTAGTAGGGTAGTAGTAAATACCCAAATTCTTTATATTATTTAAATAAATTAAAGAATTTTTTAAGACCAGCTTCTTGTTCTTTTAATATGGACTGATAAATTTGTTCATATAAGTAGAATAGTTGATTTATTTGATGATTTGTATCAGCCTGACGCTCTTGAATAGAAGATAATAATTGATTAATAGCGTCTTGGTTCACGGTGATACTATTAAGGGTGTCACGAAATGTGTTTAATTGTTCTTCTTTCCAATCAATCTTTTCTTCAATCGCTTTATGATGATCCTGTGTTGGTATCGTTAACACATCATTATCAACAGATATCGGGGGAATAGGGGATTCAACTTCTTGGATTTCAACTTCAGTAGAGTAACTAGGAACATCCTCTAGCTGAACAGCATTTGATAATGGAATCGTATTGCCAAGCTGCTCAAATGCACTATCCTTATCTTTACTAGTTATTTGATCCTGCTCTAAGTAAGAATCTACAGCTAAAAGGAAGAATTCATCTTTTAAATGTCCATAGGTAAAAGGGATTTTGACAAAACTGAAGGATTTATAGTTGTTACCAATAACTGTGATTGGAAATGATTTTAATTCTTTATTAAAGTATACGGGAGTTGGTAAGCTCCATTCATTCTCATTTGTATTTTTTGATAGTTTCATATACTTGCTCCCTTCATTCCATACAAGAGCAAGCGTATCTTCAACTTGAAAAATGAATGGATGAGAGCAATTTATGTTTTCAGGAGATATGGAACGAGGTTCTGTCCAGTATTTTTTATGACCATTTGGTCTGTTATTGATATAAAACACTTTAAAATGGTTATTCAGTAGACTTGACCATACGATATGCACCTGGCTATGGCGATCACAAAACAAATGTAGATGACAGTTGTCTTGGAGTGTATTGTTAAGCTTTGTTGGTGTGCTCCATATATTATGTATACCCGTGTATTGAGAATAGAATATGTCATATTTATTGTTTCGTAAAGACTTGTATACAATATGAATATTATTGTTCATATCTATGTCAGCATAGAATGGGTCATCGTATTTCTTGATAGTAATATCACAGACCTTCTTATTGAACCAAACAGAACTATTCCAATAATGGTGTTTTAAAGTCCAAACTTCAGGGTTAATAGAACTGTTAATAGCCATTAAAATATGGATATTATTTTTCAGGACAAAAATATTCAAATTCTTAAATTGATAAAGTTGAGTATTATATTTTGTTAATATGCGCGAATACCATTTTTGACCTTTATTTTTCCAATAAATCAAATCTCCTTCTGTCGTTAGGGATACCAGATGAAAAGTTCCTTTGTTGTCTGCATCTATAGCAAAATCGAGAATATTGCCAGCTATTTTTATTGAAGCACTATTTTTATAATCACTCTTCATAGTCATAAATAAATCATTATTCAAGATATAGAAAGTACTTTTGTGATTAAGATTATGAAAGTATATATATTGATGTTTTGAGCTTCGTTGCATCACAATCACCTCTTTACAATATTAGAAATATGACATTGTACTATTACAATTTATATGTACAAGAGAGTAGAAATAGGCATATTTCTTTGATAATTACATGAAGTTTATAGATTAAATTAAGGAAAACTAAAACGTAAAGAAGCTCAGAATATTTAACAACAAAGAATATTCTGAGCTTATCTAAATGGATTTTAAAGACAATATCGCCCATCAAAATGAAGTTTTGACATAATCTTCTCTGCACTTTCACGATACTCATTCCATGCTGTCGTGATGATAAGAGCTTCACAGCAGTTAATAACAACATCTAAAGAAGTTTCATAATGAATATCAAATGAATAATTCTTCTTGAATTCATCAATTGCCATTGGATCGTGGGCGATGATATTTGTAAATCCTTCTGCTAACAGGCCTTTAATGATGTAGGCTGCAGGTGTATCACGAACATCATCGCTACCTGGCTTAAAAGATAGGCCTAATATTCCTATGGTTGAGGTTCTATCTTTTATGGTATCCCGGATTTTATCAATGATATGTTGCTTAATAATACTATTTGTATCGATTACAGCGTTGAGAACTTTGGGCTCATAACCTGCAAATCGAGATCGGCTTCGCAAGGCAGCAGTATCTTTAGGCAAACAATATCCTCCAAATCCACACCCTGGATATACATATGTGCTCATATTTCCAGGGGTGCCATACCACCTTTTGTCCATATGCAATATGCTAAAAGCATCTTTAATATCTATCTCCCCAATTCTATCAGCAATGATCGACATCTCGTTTGCATAGCTTATGAGTGTGGATAGCAGCGTATTTGATAAATACTTTATAAACTCCCCTGTATTTAGGGAAACTCGGAAAACTGGTGCATTGAAACTCAAATATAGTTCAGCAACCATAGAACCACTTTTGTCATCGAATTCACCAATGACAATACGATCAGGTGCTGTGAAATCTTCCCACGAAAAGCCTTCGCGTAGAAATTCAGGGTTATTCACAAGTCCAATGTTTAAGCCTGGTTCAAACCCAAGAGAACGGATTAATGTAACAATATCTGAAGCTGTTGTAGATGGAGGAACAGTTGATTTGATGACAAGTACTTTATAATCATCAGATACAATATGAGAGAGAGTTTCTATGATAGCGCCATGAAGAATAGACAGGTCAGCGTGACCTTCTTCTCCAGTTGGAGTGCCGACACAGTAAAATATAATACTTGATTTTTGTACAACCTCCTCTATTGAAGAAGCTAAATGAAAAGTCTTTCCAAGATGTTTGCCTAGAGGTTCTATCAGGCCAGGTTCAAAAAAAGGTATATTTTTAGAAGCGATAATGGATCTTTTTTCTTTGTCTTTCTCAAAACCCCAGACTTGATTACCTGTCATTTCAGCAAGCCCAAGTGCAGTTGTAAGTCCAACAAAACCGAGTCCTATAATACCTATCAAAAGAATCCCTCCTCTTTAAGCCATCTCAGATATCTTTCGATCCCCGCTTCTACAGTTATCTCAGGGTAAAAGTTTAGCAACCGCCGGGCTTTTTCAATAGATGGACATCGTCTCTGGGGATTATCCGTAAGATAATGTTTGTCCTCTGAAACGACTCTGATGATATCTCCTTCATAGCCATATAGTGTATTGGCTATACGTTGATAAAGCATAGCAAATTCTGATATGGATAGCTCGGGACTTTCATGACCTATGTTAAAATAGTCATATTTTCCGTAGACGAGTGCTTGTAGGTATCCATATATCGCATCAGCAATATAACAGAATGTTCTAGTGGGACGCCCATCAGAGAGCATTTTTATATCCTTTCCATTAAGCACGCAATAAGCAAAATCAGCTGGAACACGGAAATCGTCGAGCCTCATTCCCGGACCAAAATCATTAAATGGACGTACAACAATAATCGGCAGATCATATACTTCTGCATAGGATCTACACATCGCTTCACCAGCACGTTTTGATTCATCATAGCAAGCCCTTGGGCCTGTGCATGAGACGAGTCCTCGGTACTCCTCATCAGTAGGAATATTCATTCCATCGGGAGTGCCATAAATTTCACTACTAGAAAAGAAAAGAATACCTTTAACAGGCTTATCTAAATAGAATTCTAAAATGCGCTTCAAGCCTACAATATTAGCATCCATTGTTTCAATGGGATATTTACGATAATAGATTGGTGAAGCAATAGAGGCTAAATGAATGATATATTCAGCTTCAGCTGCATGTTTAAGATCTTCAAGGTTATCTGTAGATATATCAAAGTTCTCAACATAGACGTTATCGAAAGACGCCATTTTGTCAATCCATTTAGGATGACCCAACAAAAAATTATCGGTTAGGATCACTCTCTTAGGATGAATGCCAATATCACCAAGGGAAACAAAATACTTGGAAAAATAATAGCCAATAAATCCTGCTGCTCCGGTTATCAAAATTGTTTTGTCATCAAATGAGAAATTTTTATCGAATTTTCGACGAATATAATCTAAATCTTGTGATTCAATAGACATTGTAAAACACCCCTTTTTAATAGTTTGATGATGTCCATTCTCTACTTCCATATATATTAATAATTTGCAAATAAAGTGTCTGTTCATAATTAGCTGATCTATAAACCTTAAAAGATAACTTTAAATGAAGGGAATTGAATATATATAGTAATAGAGTTTTACACTAAACAACATTATTAAAATTATGAGGAGTTGAGAATATGAAAGTTTTATTTCAAATACGAAAAGATTATTTAAGAAATATTGCAGGTGATAGCATAATATTTCTGAATATAAGAGAAAACTTGATGAAACAAGGGGTCAAGGTAGATATATGCACGGATGCCAATATTAATCCCATAAGCTATGACTTGGTACATATTTTTAATACTGTAAGAATTGAGGAAAGTTATGAATTTGTCATGAATGCAAAAAAATATAAGAAGAAGATAATATTACATTCTATATATTGGGATTTGAAGCAATATTTCAATCAGACAAATCAGCTAGATAAACTACAATTGTGGATGAGAGCGGAAACGAAGAGGAAAATTGTTTTTAATAACACAGATTTGATTATATCCCACTGTCGTGGGGAAAAAGAATTAATTAAACAGAACTATGGTAATGATCTAAAGTTTTCAATAATCCCCTATGGTACAGATATTTCCTTAAGCAAAGGAAAGGACAGTTATATTAAATCGAAGCTGGGAATTGATGAATTTGTATTGTGTGTAGGAAGAATAAGTCGTCAGAAAAATCAATTAAGCTTGATTAGCGCCTTATCAAAGGAGAATATACCTATCGTTTTGGTTGGATCTATAAACGATAGAGATTATTACAAACAGTGCATTCATGAAGGCAAAGAAAGAGTGGTCATTCTAGATAATATCAAAACAGGTCAACTTGACACAATTTATAATGGCGCAAGGGTTCATGTATTACCCAGCTGGATTGAATATCCGGGACTTGCAAGTCTCGAAGCGGGTATCGCTGGATGCAATGTGGTGTCAACCGAGGTCGGATCTACAAAGGAAGTATTTCAAGACTATGTAAACTACTGTAATCCAAATGACATGGAATCAATCTATCATCAGACCATGAAGGCTTTTGAAACACCACACAGTGAAGAATTTAAAAATTTCATTATAGAAAATTATTTATGGACAAAAGCAGCTGCAAAGATCAAAAACATTTACCATTCTGTTATTGAGGCTCGATAATCCTTGCCCTAGGCATATCTCTTTGTAACAAATACCCACTTGTCTACATAACTTGAAATAGAAGAAATTGAAACTGAAGTTTTCATGAGATATCTTCAGGTAGTAAAGTAGTATGTAATTTGTGTATTTCCCAAGGATATCTAATACTCACGGAAAGGTGTGGAACCATGATAAATGGATATTGTATCATTCTTTCAAAATTCAGGCTATATCAGGTCGTAGCACTTTATCACTCATTAGCTAGCAACATAAGTGATTTAAAGAGCTTCAAGGTTTTTATTCTGTGCATGGACCATGAGACCTATGATATTTTATCAAAATTAAATTTAGAGAATGTATTATTAATTCAACTTCAGCGAATAGAAACCGATGAACTACGGTCAATAAAAAAAGGAAGAAAATTAAATGAATATTGCTGGACTTTAAAACCAGTATTCCTAGAGTATGTTTTAAAAAAATACCTTGAGATTGATCGTGTGACACATCTAGATGCTGACTTGTACTTTTATGGGGATCCCACATCAATATTCATAAATCAACCGGATATTTCTATTTTATTATCAGACCATGATTATTCTGACAAGCATAAATATATAGAAGATGCTGCTGGAAAGACAAATTCAGGGATTGTAAGCTTCAAAAGAGATAAACATGGTTTCAAATGTCTAAAATGGTGGAAAGAGAGATGTTACGAATGGTGCTTTGACAGAGTTGAAGGTGATAAATTCGGTGATCAGCGATATTTGAACAAAGCACCCCAATTATTCAAAGGCGTTAGCTATATAAACACCCCAGGTGTCAATATAGCCCCATGGAATGAAGAAAAATACAAGTTCACCTTAAAAGATAGTAGAGTTCTTTTAAATAAAGATAAGCTGATTATGTATCATTTTTGTGGTTTTAGATTATTGAATAAAAATGAATATACATTGGAATTAGACTGGCACAAGAATCCAATTCCAGTGATATATGAGCCTTATGTTAACGCAATCCTTAACGCTATTACGTGTATTGAAAAAGCTGACGCTAATTTTAACGGATTTTATAAAAAAAGTGCATTAGGAACAGGTGGAAAAGTTTTTAGGTTAGCTGATTGATAATAACTTTTCTATATATATATTTATTGCGAGGTGTAAAATTTGAAAAATGGATATTGTATGGTTGTATCGAAATTCCGATTATATCAAGCAGTAGTCCTTTGCAAATCTCTGGCAGCACATATAAAACAGTCGGATACCTATAGAATATTTACATTATGTATGGATTCTGAAACGTATAATACTTTATTAAAACTCGAACTTGTAAATGTAAAACTAGTGAAATTAAAGGTGATAGAGACGGATGCGTTACGTATGGTAAAAAAAGAGAGAAAACTTAATGAATATTGCTGGACATTAAAGCCGTTTTTTTTAGAATATGTACTGCTGAGATACGGTGATCTTGATCGGGTTACTCACCTTGATGCTGATTTATATTTTTATAGTGATCCCACACGATTATTTGAAAATCAGTCTCAAAGTTCTATTCTAATATCAGATCATGATTATGCAGATATTTATAAGGAGTCAGAGCAGAGTGCTGGCAAGACAAACTCTGGAATTGTGAGCTTCAAAAGAAATAAAAATGGCATTCAATGCTTAAGATGGTGGCGTGATAAATGTTTGGAATGGTGCTACGAGAGGGTTGAGGGAAATAAATTCAGTGATCAAAGATATCTTGATGAGATACCTAGCTTGTTCGAAGGGGTAGACTATATCACTACCCCAGGTGTAAACATAGCACCATGGAATGATAAAAAGTATAAAATATCTTTATTAAATAATGAAATACTTATCGATAAAAATAGACTGATCATGTATCATTTCTCCTGCTATAAAATAATAAATAAAAAAGAGTTCCTGCTTTCCTTTGGGGATAATATTCCTATCCCTATCATTTATGAACCCTACACCCAGGCGCTTGAAAAAGCAATAAACGATATTGATAAGCTGAATGCTTAACTCACTACGTTATATGCTAGTAAATATAATGTATGAAATATGATAACGATAGCCAATAGGAAAAGCAACATCTATTAAGTGATAAGTACAAGGATCAAAAAACTTATCACTTTTTATTTGCATCAAAGGGAAGATATCATAATGGAACCAATTACGCCTTGTCTACATACCCTAAAGTAGAAGAAGGTTCTAAATCATTGTCTCAAAAAAGCGAGAATCTATAAAATGAGTTGATCTACAAGGGGGCTGAAAGATGAAAACAGTTATTCTCTGCGGAGGAAAAGGGACGAGAATGAGAGAAATCACTGAAGATATGCCAAAGCCTATGGCCTTAATAGGCGGAAGACCGATATTGTGGCATTTGATGAAAATATATCAGTTTTATGGATGCAATGATTTTGTTTTTTTGTTAGGGTACAAGGGAGACAAAATTAAAGAGTATTTTTTGGATTATCATTGGAAGAATCATAACTTTGTGCTCGATAGTGCTGAAGAAACGATACAATTGTTAGGAAAGAGAGAGCCTTGGAAAATAACATTTGTAGACACAGGGTTAGAAACGATGACTGGAAGTAGAATTAAAAGAGCACGAAACTATATTGGGGAAAATACATTTATGTTAACCTATGGAGATGGGCTATCCAATATCAATATTTTAAATCTCTTACAATATCACAAAGAGCGAGGAAAGATAGCTACGGTAACAGGGATCACCCCGAAAAGCCAATATGGCACTTTAATCGTTGAAAATGGAATAGCAAAAGCATTTCAAGAGAAACCTCAATCTGCAGAACTTATAAATGGAGGATTTTTCGTATTTAACAAAGAGATATTTGACTATTTAGATGATGATACAAATTGTATCTTGGAGCAAGAACCTATGAAAAATTTAGCAAAAGAGCAGCAGTTGGCAGTATATAACCATAAAGGATTTTGGCTGGCCATGGATACGTATAAAGATATAACCTTGGCAAATGAGATCTGGGATCGGAGAGAAGAAGGCTGGAAAACTTGGTAGTGGAATATATTTTAAAACAGATTGTGGGGTATGATGATTGAAAGATATATTTAATTCCCTAACCGCTCAATTAAAAAATAGGAATATTAAAGATGCATATTGTATTATTGTATCAAAATATAGGCTATATCAGGTAATCGCCTTATGTAGATCTATTGAAAAGTATGTAAATGGTCATACAACATCTGAAATATTTATTTTGTGCATGGATACGGAAACCTATGATATTTTAAAAAAAATAAAGCTGACCCAGGTAACGCTTCTTCAGCTTTATGACATAGAAACGAATGAATTACGTTTAATAAAAAAGCAGAGAAGATTAAATGAATATTGTTGGACCTTAAAACCCGTTCTTTTAGATTTTATTTTAGATAGGTTTCCCAGTATTCATCGTGTTACCCATCTGGATGTAGATTTATACTTCTTTAATGATCCGAGACCAATATTTGAAAACCAAGGAAAATGCTCAGTATTGTTATCAGACCATGACTATCCAGACGATGTCAAAGAGCATTCAGAAAGAATGGTAGGCAAGGTAAACTCGGGCTTTGTAAGTTTTATAAGGAATGAAAATGGGATTGCCTGTTTGAAATGGTGGAAAATCAGGTGTATTGAATGGTGCTATGATAGGATAGAACCAAATAGATTTAGTGATCAAAAATATTTAGAAGAAGCACCCCATTTATTTGAAGGCATTTGCTACATCAAAACCCATGGTGTAAACATTGCCCCATGGAACGAAAAAAAATATACGGTATCACTGCGCAACAATGAGATATGTGTAAACAACGACAGACTAATCATGTATCATTTTGGTGGTTTTAGATTAAGAAACAAAAATGAATATTCCTTAGCCCTTGACGGTCATAATGAGCCGATTGCTCTTATATATGAGCCATATACACAAGCTCTTAGAGAAGCAATTTCAGATGTAGAAAAAGTTGATTCAAGATTTAATGCCTACCTAGTGGAGGAAAAATATAAAAAGAATGACCGGATATTTAAGTTTAACGGGAAGACAGTATTACAACAGGAGGGGGACTGCTTTTACGCAACGATCGTTTCTGATAGATATATTTGTAAAGCAATTACAATGTATAAGTCTTTAGCAAGGCACAGCAAGAGTTTCCATTTATTCATGCTTTGTACCGATGAGGTTGCGTATAAAATGATTAACAGTATGAACTTAAAGAAAGTTACCTGTATTATGTTAGATGAAGTAGAAGATAGAGATTTATTAAGTATTAAATCTCGACGGACGAAAACGGAATATAGTTGGACCTTAAAGCCAGCTTTACTGCACTACATCATGACACATTATTCAACCGCCCAATACTATGCAATGATTGATTCAGATCTGTTCTTTTTTGCTGATCCAATAAAGATATTTAATGAAGCACCTCAGGCATCACTTTATTTAACCGATCACTATAACTCGAAAAGATTCCAGCATTATTATAACAAATCTGGGAAGATAAATTCTGGATTCGTAGGATGTAAAAATAATGAAACAGCGTTAGCTGCAGTGGAATGGTGGAAATCTAGATGTATCGCATGGTGCTTCAATAGGTTCGACCAAGTAAAAAAACTGTATGGTGACCAGCGACACTTAGAGACATGGCCCAAGTTGTTCTCAAATGTACACATTGTTCGGTCCAAAGGAGCCCATGTGGCACCTTGGAACATCGAAGGCTATCAATTATCTGAAAGAGATGGCAAGTTATATGTCAATGATCAAAGGATCGTACTTTATCATTTTTCTGGGTTTGGAATTTATTCGCCGAGGGAATTCTCCTTATCCTGGTTTAATCGAGTAGAGGATCAAGTTGTAAATTCTATCTATTTGCCCTATATAAAGACATTGACAAAGGTTATCGAAGAAGTCAAAGAATTATACCCAGACTTTGAAGCAGGCTTTGTAAAAAGAGGGGATTATCCTGAACAACATTATTACAAAACGTAAGAAGCGGGGAGAAAAAGACCAGAGGATGGGCTCTCCGTCGATTTCTCCTCACGAAAGATGAACCATGAACAATCAGCATGATATTCATAAAATCCGAGCGTTAGGGGGACATACAATGTATGATTTTAGTTCAATCCAAGTGAAACAAATTTCAACCTTGGAATTGCAAGTAGAAAACAATTCGCAGTATACCTTTATTGACAAAGGTGCACAGGGAGCAGTATTCAAAATTGCTGAAGACAAATGCGTCAAAATCTATGGTGAAAAAGATAATTGTGATCTTGAGAAAAAAGCTTATGCTGCTGCTCAAGATTCGATTATTGTGCCGAAAGTATATGAGACAGGTGAAAACTATATCGTCATGGACTATATTGATGGTCCGTCCTTACAAAAGTACCTTTTGAGGAAAGGTAGAATTACAACAAATATTGCTAAACAAATCGTACTTATTACAAGGGAAATGGAAAGGGTTGGATTTCAAAGACTCGATGTAGCACCTAGACATGTTATTGTCAATAAAAATAAGGAATTTAAGGTAATTGATCTTGTTAACGTATATATTAAAAAAGAACCCAACCCCCATAGATTATTTATGGAATTAAAGAGACAGAACCTTGTACAAAGCCTAATGAACGAGATAAAGCATATAGATAAGGGACTATATGAAAAGTGGAGATTGGAAATGAAAGAATATCTACAGAATTGATGCATTTCTTATGATAATAAGGAGGAGACTAGGTGGACAGGATAAGCTGGAAAGAAAAGAAGCATTTAAATGATCGCCTACTGGGCATTGAGGATGTAGAATATATATGTATGCAGTTTGATATCGGTAAATTAAAGTATATTCATGGTCATATTAAGAACACAGTCAATATAAATATCTTAACAGAAACGGAAAAGGGAAAGTATATAATTAAGTTTTCGTATATAGACGAGCATCAACTCATCAACATTGTCGAGGCAATAAAAACTCTCAAGGAAAATGGAATACCCGCCTTGTTACCCCTTCAAACCATCAATAACCAGCATTATATCAAACTAAAGAATTATAGGATTCAAGTAACGCCCTTCATAGTAGGTCATAGCTTTAATCGAAATCCCAAACAGATGTTTTCAAGTGGTGAAGTTTTGAAAAAGATGCATGATGTCTTGAGTGACTATGATAAAATCCCCGTTCCAAGATCCTCTGTCTATCCATCTACAGAGGTATTGAATAAAGGAATTACAAGACTTGAGTTAATAAAGCACAATTTCAATAAAGAAAAAATCTTATTGATATATCGCCTATACGATGAAATTCAAAAAGGATGGAATGATAAAGAGAAAGAACTTCCTCATACAGTGATACATGGAGATTGGCATGAACGAAATCAGTTATTTACAAAGGAAGGAACAGTATGCTGTGTTTTCGATTTTGATTATATACAGAGAAAAGAACGTCTTTTCGATATTGCCTATGCTTTGTGGAACTTCTTGAACAGATCCCAAATGAAGATATTTGCGGAACCCTTTATGCAAGGTTATGGTCTATTAGAAGAACAGGAAATAGCTGCACTGCAGCTCGCCATTGCAAGGGTAAGTTTTTTCTTTCTTTGCACTGCATCATTAAATGAAAAACCAATCAATGAAATGGACCGTCAGCTGCGAGAACAAGTGCCTTTTCTTGAATATATTCTATCAAAGGATGGACAAAAAAGAATTGGGGAGTTATGTTATGCGTTTAAAAGATAGATATGAGTTACTCGAAAAGCCTATTCATTAGGCTTTATTTTTTTTATTATTGAATGTTGACAAAAATAGTGGGGTATAATATACTTAAAATGAATTCTGAGCAATTTACTTGGAATTTTGAAGGGAGTGATGAGATGAGACTTTCTACAAAAGGAAGATATGGTCTCAAGGCGATGTTCGATTTAGCGCTTAATGTTGGTGAAGGGCCAGTGGCATTAAATAGCATTGCAGAACGCCAAAATATTTCTGTACACTATTTAGAGCAACTGTTTTCGAATTTAAGAAAAGCAGGACTGGTCAAGAGTATACGAGGTGCCCAGGGTGGATATATTTTAGCGGATCAACCCTATAACATCACAGTAGGAGATATCATTCGCACCTTAGAAGGTCCTTTAGCACCTACGGAATGTGTTTCCAGTGACGATAGCACTGAGTGCTCTAAAGCTGACTGTTGTGTAACCAGAACCATATGGGAAAAAATTAGGGACAGCATAAATACTGTTGTGGATTCAATAACACTCCAGGATATGTTAGATGACTATAAAAAGCTCCAAAATAGCGACTCTTTTATGTATTATATATAATTTAAGGAGATGATCGGATGAACCAAAGAATATATCTTGATTATTCAGCTACTACCCCAGTGAAGCAGGAAGTACTTAATGAAATGCTGCCATATTTTACGGAGAAATTTGGAAATCCGTCTAGTATACATTCATTTGGTAGAGAAGCAAAGCAGGCTGTAGATGTTGCTAGAGATCGAATTGCAAAAGCAATTGGGGCAAAGCAGGAGGAAATTTTCTTCACGGGTGGAGGTTCGGAGGCTGATAACTGGGCTATAAAAGGTATTGTCTATGCAAACAAAGAAAAAGGCAATCATATCATCACAACAAAGATCGAACACCATGCCGTATTGCACACTTGTGAGTATTTAGAAAAAAATGGTTTTGAAGTTACTTACTTAGATGTAGACCAATATGGGATGATCGATATAGACCAGTTAAAAAATGCCATAACAGACAAAACGATATTGATTACTTTAATGTTTGCAAATAATGAAATTGGTACAATTCAACCTATAAAAGAGATTGGGGCATTGGCAAAGGAAAGAAAAGTTTATTTCCATACCGATGCTGTACAGGCATTTGGTAATGTCAACATAAATGTAAATGACTTGAATATTGATATGATGTCTATATCTGCCCATAAGATATATGGTCCTAAGGGTGTAGGTGCATTATATATTCGCAAGGGAGTAAAGATTAATGCGCTGCTTCACGGTGGTGCACAAGAAAGAAGAAGAAGAGCCGGGACAGAGAATTTACCAGGCATTGTGGGTTTTGGGAAAGCAGCTGAACTAGCCATGCAAAATCTAGATACCCATATCACCCATACTGCCAGTCTCAGAGATCGACTCGTGAAAGGAATTTTGGATAAGGTAGATTTCGTAAAGGTAAATGGACATCCAATTCACAGGCTTCCTGGCAATGTAAATTTTGCCTTTGAGTTCATCGAAGGGGAATCCCTACTGCTTAGCTTAGATATGTTAGGTATTTCAGGATCCAGTGGATCTGCATGCACATCGGGTTCATTAGATCCATCCCATGTTCTTATGGCTATTGGACTTACCCATGAAATAGCCCATGGATCACTAAGATTATCCATCGGTGATTTCACAAAAGAAGAAGACATCGATTATGTGATAAATGAACTGCCAAAAATAGTAGACCGGTTGAGACAAATGTCGCCGCTATATGAGAAGGTAAAGGGAGGACAAAAGTAATGTATAGTGAAAAAGTGATGGATCATTTTATGAATCCAAGAAATGTTGGAGAGATTGAAAATGCTGATGGCGTAGGCCAAGTAGGTAATGTAAAGTGCGGAGATATCATGAAAATGTATCTTAAGATAGAAGATGATGTGATTGTCGATGTAAAGTTCAAAACTTTTGGATGCGGTTCAGCCATCGCAACCTCAAGCATTGCTACAGAAATGATCAAAGGCAAAACAATACAAGATGCGTTGAAATTAACGAACAGAGCCGTGGTTGAAGCCCTTGATGGACTACCTGCTCAAAAAGTTCATTGTTCTGTTTTGGCTGAGCAAGCGGTAAAATCTGCATTATTCGATTATGCACAAAAGCGCAACATTGTTTTAGAAGGGCTTGAAGATTTCAAACCAGATGAAGATCACCATGATCATGAAGAAGAACATGAATAAGCCTAGGGAATCCTAGGCTTTTCTTTTAGATTTATTTTTTTTATTTTGCACAAAATATAGAGTAGGTGAAAGAATGACAAGCTTAGATAAAAAGAAAGTTGTAATTGGTATGAGTGGAGGTGTAGACAGTTCAGTAGCTGCATATGTTTTAAAACAGCAAGGTTATGAAGTTATTGGTGTCACGATGAAAATTTGGTCTGATACTGACAATTCAGATACACTTGATGATACAGGAGGCTGTTGTGGACTATCTGCGGTAGATGATGCAAGAAGAGTTGCGAACCATCTTGAGATACCGTTTTATGTAATGAACTTTAAGGAACAGTTCCAAAACAAAGTCGTGCAGTATTTTATAGATGAATATCTTAAAGGTAGAACTCCGAATCCATGTATTGCATGTAATAAACATATGAAATTTGATGAATTGCTTAAACGTGCCCATGGACTAGGTGCTTATTATGTAGCAACTGGTCATTATGCAAAGATTAGGAAAGATGTTTCAACAGATAAATATATCATTGAGAAATCCAATGCAGTATCAAAGGATCAAACCTATGCCCTATATAATTTCACCCAAGAGCAGCTGAAGCATACCCTCATGCCCTTAGGAGACTTTGTATCCAAGGAAGAAGTGAGGAAGATTGCCAATGAACTAGGTCTATCTACTGCCAATAAGCCAGATAGTCAAGAAATATGCTTTGTTCAAGACAATAATTATGGAAAATTCATTCAAGGTCAGGTTCCTGAAAAAATAAAGCCAGGTAGATTTATAGATACCTTGGGAAATGAAATTGGACATCACCAAGGAATTACCAACTATACCATTGGACAAAGGAAAGGTTTAGGTATCGCCATTGGTAAGCCTGCATATGTTGTGGATATTCATCCAGATAGAAACGAAGTTGTAATAGGTAATAACTGTGATGTATTTGGCTATGAATTGCTTGCAGAAAATGTAAATTTCATTGATCCTGATTTTATCTACGACAGCATGAGCATAGAAGCGCAAATAAGGTACAATGCAAAGCCATCTAGAGCAACACTTCGTTTCATCGATCAACATCTGATAAAAGTGATATTTGATTCACCTGTGAGAGCGATCACGCCGGGGCAAGCTGTGGTACTTTATAGTAATTCAGTTTTGTTAGGTGGTGGAACCATCATTAAAAAAGTAAGATAATTGAAATGCACCCGAGGGTGCATTATTTATTTTTTGATGTGGAATAATAAATAAGAAGTAAACTACCTTTACTATAAAGTGTGGTGACTTAATTTGATGAAGAGAGGATATGACATTATTGGCCTTCCAGTGATTTGTATAGAAGAAGGCTGTAAAAATTTGGAGATTAAAGATATACTTTACGACAGGACAGCAATGGCTGCTGTAAGCTTTATGATACAAGAAGCAGGGTACTTTAGAGATCAAAAAATTATAAATCTTCACAACATCAAAAGTATAGGTTCAGACGCAGTCGTTATACAGAATAAATCAGTAATAGAAGAATCGCAACATCAAGATCATATTCAAAGCTACCAAAATCTAATAGGAATAGATGTTATTAGTAATCAAGGCCAAAATGTTGGGATTGTTCAAGATATCCTTTTCGATATTCATACAGGAAGGTTATCAGGCTTAATCCTTTCTGAAGGATTGTTTCATGATTTGGTGGAAGGTAGATCTATCTTGCCTCTGATTGAAAATTTCAATGTGGACAACAAAACAATTATTATTACAAATTCAGAAGAACAATCTATTTTATCTAATACAGGTGGTTTAAAAAGATTATTTTCATTAGAATAATCAGAACTAGAGCTAACACTAAAGGAGTGTTTATGATGAGAGATAATTTTATGACAGGTGTTATCGCAGGTGGTATTATTGGTGCAACTGCTGGGCTTTATGCATTCAGCAAAATGTCTCCCCGTCAGCGAAAAAAGTTGATGAAAAGAGGTAATAACGTTATTAAAAATGCATCAAATATGATGAACATGACAAATGCTATGAATATGTTCTAGATAAAGGCAGCTAATTTATTAGCTGCTTTTCAATAACTTGAAAAGGGTGTTTACGCGTGAATAGTGCTTTTAATGTTATAGATTTAGTGTATTCAAAACCAACATCATATTTAATAGCAAGTATTTTTCTGTTGATGAGCATATTTTTTACTATCCTTCTAATTTTTTCAATCTATTATCTGATACATATAGGCAATAGATTTGTTGATATCAAAAGCAAACTTACATTGAAAAAGAAGCATTTCTTTTATCTGAGTATTTTTCTTGTAGGAGTTTTATGTGTACTACTCATATATCATCATAGAAAAATCGTCTCACAATTCTTAGGACCTTTGATCTGGGCTGTAATCATCGCATATTTATTAAGTCCCATGGTCCATTTTTTAGAGAGAAAAGGCTTTAAAAGAATATGGGCAGTCGTATTGTTGTATACTGCTGGAATTAGTGCTATCATTTTTCTATCCATTACGATAACACCTAAGATTACAAGAGAAATCAGTAACTTAATTGATTTATTACCTCAATACTCTAGACAGACCAATGTGCTTGTAAATCGAATATATACGCGGATAAAGCAACTAGATGACATATCACCCCAGCTTTCAGGTGTAAAAGAGGTCATCGAAGGGAATATTGTAAATATTGAATATGAAATTATCGATGTTCTGAGGCAATTGACAAACAGTATCATTGGTACGCTTTCCCATATCGTTACCTTAGCATTGATTCCCATATTCTCATTTTATTTCTTAAAGGATGCTGACTATTTTAAGAAAAAAATAATATTTCTTATTCCTAAAACTTGTAGAGAGGAATGTATCAATATCGGTAGAGATATCGATAAGCTTTTAAGCAAATTTATTAGAGGCCAAATTATTGTAGCAATGATTGTAGGTTTGTTAAGTACGGTAGCCTTATTCATATTAGGCATAGACTTTGCTTTTTTAATAGGCTTTATTGCTGGAGTTTCCAATATTATTCCCTATGTAGGACCCATAATAGGCGCTATACCGGCGGTAGTGATTGCGTTATTGGATACACCGGCCAAATCCATATGGGTAATCCTTGCCTTTACAACCATCCAACAAATAGAAAGCGCAGTTTTATCACCCAAAATAGTAGGGGACAGTGTGGGCTTGCATCCTATTGTGGTTATATTATCCCTTCTAATTGGCAATGAATGGTATGGCGTTATTGGTATGCTATTTGCAGTGCCTATAGCAGCAAGTATAAAAATCGTAGGAAAGCATATCATAAACTTAATTGTTCGTTTCTAATACAGAATCTCCTGAAAAAAGAAACATGATGATTGACAGATAAAACTAATTTTTATATAATTTTCTATAGTGAATATGAAAAATACGATGATGAAGAGGAGTATATAGATATTTTATCCTCAGAGAGGGGATCCATGGCTGGGAGATCTCTGATAATGGTCTATAGAAGCAGCTTCGGAGTACTGGGCTCGAACTTAAGTAGCGTCCAGCGGATTGCAACCGTTAGATTGCATGGTATTTTACTGAAAGAGTGACCAATGACTTGGTAAGTAGGGTGGTACCGCGAGCATACTCTCGTCCCTATATTTATGTAGGAATGAGAGTGTATTTTTTTGTAATTATTTTGTTAAAAATTAACAACTTTTTAATATGATCAAAAAATTGGAGGATGATACGATGGATAAAATGAGTTTAAATGAAGTAAGAAGTAAATTTTTGAGCTTCTTCGAAGGCAAAGACCACTTGGTAAGATCGAGCTTCCCTTTAGTTCCGCAAAATGATAAAAGCCTTTTGTTAATCAATTCAGGTATGGCACCCCTAAAGCCCTACTTCATGGGTGTAGATACACCACCACACAAGAGAATGGTCACATGCCAAAAATGTATTCGTACAGGAGATATCGAAAATGTAGGAAAAACTGCACGTCATGGAACATTTTTCGAAATGCTGGGTAACTTCTCATTTGGTGATTATTTTAAGAATGAATCTATCAAGTGGGGTTGGGAATTTGTTACAGACTGGCTAAAGATGCCTATTGAAAGGTTATGGGTATCGGTATATGAAAATGATGATGAAGCTTACGAAATCTGGAATAAAACCATTGGTGTACCCGAAGAACGGATCGTAAGGCTAGGCAAAGCAGATAATTTCTGGGAAATAGGATTAGGACCTTGTGGACCTTGCTCAGAGATTTATTTCGATCGTGGCGAGAAATACGGTTGTGATTCATCCCATTGCAAGCCGGGCTGTGATTGTGACAGATACGTAGAATTTTGGAATCACGTATTTACCCAATATGACAAGGATGAGCAAGGCAATTATAATCCACTGCCAAAACCTAATATAGATACGGGAATGGGCCTTGAGCGTGTGGCATGTATCATGCAAGATGTGGATTCTATTTTCGAAGTAGATACAATTCGATATATTTTAGATGGTGTGGTTGAAATTTCAGGACAAAGCTATGGCGTTGATCCGAAGAAAGATATCTCCATACGAATTATCACAGATCACATTCGTTCAGTAACCTTTATGGTCAGCGACGGTATCATGCCTAGCAATGAAGGCAGGGGTTATGTTTTGAGACGACTTTTAAGGAGAGCTGCGAGACACGGAAAGCTTCTAGGCATCAAGAATAATTTCTTAAATATTCTTGTTGAACGTGTGATAAAGGTGTCTGGAGATGGATACCCTGAATTAAGGGAAAAAAGTGAATATATCAATAAAGTGATAGGCATTGAAGAGGAACGATTCCATGAAACGATCGATCAGGGCAGTGAGATATTGAAGAATTATATTGAAGAGTTAAAGTTGGGTGGGCATACAGTATTATCCGGCGAGCAGGCTTTTAGACTATATGATACATATGGCTTCCCATTAGAACTAACAAAAGAAATACTTGAAGAAGAAAGAATGGCTGTCGATGAAAACTCATTTAAAGCAGAAATGGAGAAACAGCGGGAAAGAGCCCGATCTGCTCGTCAGGATATGGAAGGTGAAGGCTGGAAAGAGGATGTATTTAGTCAACTCGATCAGCAGATTAAATCAAGTTTTAATGGATACGATACCCTAACCCTTCCTGCTACAGTCCTGGCCATGGTGAAGGGGAGTGAAATCGTTCATGAAGCCAACATAGGCGATCAGGTTACGATTATTCTTGATAAGACACCGTTTTATCCCGAGGGTGGCGGTCAGACTGGTGACAAAGGTGTTCTATGGAACGAAGCCTGTAAAGCAAGAGTCATTGACGTGAAAAAAGGGCATAATGATCGTATCCTTCACATCTGTGAAATCATCGATGGAAAAATCGGAACAGGTGTCATGATCCATACAGAAGTTGACCGAGAAACAAGGATTAGCACTGCAAGAAATCATACAGCTACCCATTTGCTTCATAAAGCATTGAAAAGTATTTTGGGTCAGCATGTTGAACAAGCTGGCTCTATGGTTACCTCGGAACGATTGAGATTTGACTTCTCACATTTCCAACCTTTATCCGATGAAGAAGTTGAAAGGGTAGAAGAAATTGTGAATATGAAAATACTCGAATCTCTACAGGTAGATGCATCTGAAATGGCCATTGAAGAAGCGAAGAAGAAGGGTGCAACGGCATTGTTTGGTGAAAAATACGGTGACCATGTACGGGTAGTTTCTATTGGTGATTATAGCATGGAGCTTTGCGGTGGCACCCATGTTCAAAGTGTCAGTCAGATAGGTTTGTTTAAAATCATCAGTGAAAGCGGTGTAGCAGCAGGTATACGTAGAATTGAAGCGGTAACAGGATTAAAAGCTTATCAATATATTAAAGAAAAAGAAGCTAAACTGAAAGAGGTATCTATTCTGCTTAAGACAACCCCAAAGGAGGTCGTAACAAGGGTAGAAAATCTAATAAATGATTTAAAAAGTGTACAAAAAGAAGCAGAGACATTAAAAAATAAAATGGCTACAGGTTCCGTTGACGAGATTTTATCCAATGTAAACCAAATCAAAGGAATTAACGTGGTTGTCCATAAGCTGGCAGGCCTAGATATGGACAGTTTACGAAATTTAGGGGATCATCTCCGAGATAAGTTGGGTTCTGGTCTTGTCGTACTTGGAACAGACTTTAATGACAAGGTAAATTTCCTTGCCATGGCTACCCAAGATGTGGTTGACCAAGGTGTACACGCAGGAAATATTATTAAAGAAATTGCTAAAATTGCCGGCGGTGGCGGCGGTGGAAGACCAAATATGGCTCAAGCTGGTGCCAAGGATGTATCCAAGATTGATGAAGCTTTAAAAGAAGTAGCTGTTCTGGTTGAGAGACAAGTAAAATAGTCAGACTACTTATAGACGGAGGATAGATCTATCCTTCGTCTATTCATTCCGCGATTATCCATAGGTTTAACACAGGAATCTTGGAAAGAAGCTTTCAAATAATTAAAGGATTATGTATAATTGTAGAGAATAAATGAAATATACTAATAGATAGGAAAGGAGCGGTTTATATCATGGGTGAGAAGTTTAACTTTACAATGAAATTTAATGTGGATAAAGAAAAAGTGAACGAAGCAGAGGAAATATTGGTTAATGTATATAAGGCACTTAAAGAAAAAGGTTATAATCCTATCAATCAATTAGTAGGGTATATCTTGTCAGGAGATCCTACCTACATTACGAGTCACAATAATGCAAGAAGCCTTATTCGTCAGCTTGAAAGAGATGAACTCTTAGAAGAATTAATTAAAAAATATCTAGAAAACAAGTAGGTGGAATTCGTTTTGAACAAATCGTTTTTAAAAATACTTTTGATAGGTCTAGTTTTACTTGCCTTTTTTTCTTCAGAATTTGCTTATGGAACAGAGAACAAGAAGGTTCTCCTTATCACCATCAATGAAGTAAGTTTTGAGGATCTATATAGCATGGATTCTGTGAAGGATATGGTAGATGACGGCGCTATTGCGTTAATGAACAATCGAACCTCCACACGGGCAAATAGCATCAAAGCTTATATGACCATTGGTACAGGTGTGAGAGCAGAAGCTTCGTTAGAGGCTGCGGCTTTTGAGGATATTAACAATGAAAATGTCCAAATCTATCATAGACGTTTGGGACCCATAGAAGCTAATCAGGGAATTATCAATCTTGAAATGCCTAAATTGATCGCCCTTAATGAGCTAGGCGATTATGGTGCTGCTCCTGGAGCCCTTGGCAAAGCGTTACATCTGGCAGGCTTAAAAACTGCTGCTATTGGCAACGGAGATACAAGCGAAAATCGTGTTCGATTAGCTCCGCTGATCGCAATGGATGAAATGGGATTTGTAGATTATGGTTCCGTAGATCCAGGGTTAAACCTAGTGGACCCAACGTATCCCTTTGGTATCAAATCAAATTATGATAAATATAGAGAAACCATACATGCTGTTTGGAGTCATGCAGATTTTGTTACAGTGGATCTTGAGGACATTAGTCGTTTAGAAAGATACAAGAATCATATGACTGAGGAACGATACTTGTTACATAAGCATACTGTACTTCAAGACATGAGCCGATTTATAAATACAATTTTAGCGGATATCGATCTTGAGAACACGAGAGTTATACTGGTAACACCCTATCCTTCAGCCGAAAATATTAAAAGCGGAAATACTCTAACCCCAATCATTGTCTATGGTTCAGGGATCAGTCAAGGTGTTATGACATCTGATACGACTAGAAGAGAAGGTATTGTTGGTAACGTGGATATTGGTCCTTCTGTATTGGACTATTTGGAAACATCTTCTGATGAAATGACAGGCAGAACCTTGCGTGTTATCCCTAAAACTGACAATTATACCTACATCCAAGATTTGAATACGAAGACAGTTGCAACTTCAAATTTTAGATATCCTGTATTGTCAACTTTTGCCATCTTTGAAATTATTGTATCTATATTGGCCCTAATCATCATTTTAATTAAAGATCGATTAAATTCAAAATGGGTAAATCGGTTTAAAAATGTTTTACTAAGTACAATGACTGCGCCTTTTGTATTGCTGATTTTACCAGTCTTTGTGCGCACCAATTTAGCGATGACATTCATTCTGCTTATAGGCATCACTACGATCATCACATATGCAACCAAAAGTATACGAAAAGAAACTATTGACAGCATATTGCTACTTTCACTTATTACAACCATAGGGCTGCTGATTGACATCTCTACAAACGGCACGCTGATTAAAAGTTCTTTGCTCGGTTATGACCCAATCATTGGGGCAAGATACTATGGAATTGGAAATGAATACATGGGCGTACTCATAGGAGCAACCTTGGTTTTTGCAACTTCCCTCCTTGACCGCTTCAAAGTAAATAAAGTCTGGTGTTTAGCGATCTTTTTCGTTACCATTGTCATCATTGGTTACCCGGGATTTGGTGCCAATGTGGGTGGAACCATGACCGCTGTAGCAGCATTTCTATTTGTATCCTTAAGGTTATTTAAGGTTCGTATTGGCATCAAGCAGCTTTTCTTTATCGGGACAGCAATTGTGGCGGCAGTAGCATTTATGGCTTTTATTGACATCTATCTGCTAGGAAGTAAATCCCACCTTGCTGGGGCAATTCAACAAATTGTTACTGAGGGACCTGGCATTATATTTCTCATTATAAAGAGAAAAATAGCTATGAATTTAAAGCTTGTTGGTGTTACAATATGGAGTAAGGTTTTGTTAAGTGCTATCCTCATCATAGCAATCTTAATCTATAGACCAGTAGGTACATTATATAAGCTTACATCCCTGTATCCTAACTTAGCGTTGGGTTGGTCTGGGATTGTAGTCGCCTGTATCGTAGGATTCTTAGTAAATGATTCTGGGATTGTGGCATCAGCCACTGGGATCATATTCTTGGTGATGAGTATGCTGTATTTGGCATTCTATATTCCCAAAGAACAACAGAGACCATAGCCTATGGAGTATCGATTTTTAGGGAATACAGGTATTAAGGTATCAAGACTGTGCTTCGGCGGACTAACGGTAGGGCCGTTACAAGCAAATCTTAGTCCAGAAGCAGGCGGAGAAATCATTGCCGAAGCTTTCAGGCAAGGAGTAAATTTTATCGATACAGCAGAACTCTACGGTACTTATCCTCATATCAAAAGGGCCCTGACCCTTTATAAGGATAACCCCATTATCATCGCTACAAAATCCTATGCATATGACGAAGAGACTGCAAAAAAAAGTGTTGATTTGGCGTTGTCATCTATGGATTTACATCACCTCGATATATTTTTGCTTCATGAGCAAGAAAGTGAACATACCCTGCGAGGCCATGATGGTGCGTTGAAATACTACTTAAAAATGAAGGAACAGGGTATAATAAAAGCAGTGGGCATCTCGACCCATACAATCAAAGCTGTAAAGGCTGCATCAAAAATGCCTGAAATTGATGTGATTCACCCGATCATCAATAAAGCTGGTCTTGGTATCCAGGATGGGCCAGTGGAGGATATGCTGAAAGCCTTAGTAATTGCCAAGGAAAGCGGAAAAGGTATTTATGGCATGAAACCCCTGGGCGGTGGAAATTTAATCCATTCATCTGCTGAGTGTTTTCAATTTGTATTAAATTTACCTATGCTGGATTCTATTGCTGTAGGTATGCAAACGAAGGAAGAAGTTCAGGCAAACATCATGGTTTTCAGCGGCAAAGAAGTCCCTGCTGCTGTACAAAGCAGTATTTCGAGTCATTTAAGAAAACTACATATAGACTTTTGGTGTGAAAAGTGCAGCAAATGTATAGACCATTGTCGCCATGGCGCACTGATGTTAACAGAAGAAGGTATTTCTGTGAAACGAGATCAATGCGTTTTATGCGGGTATTGCAGCAGTTATTGTCCAAACTTCTGCATAAAAATTGTTTAGAGATGAGGAAGTATATATGAGAATCATGGGTTTAGATGTAGGCGATAAAACAATTGGCATTGCAGTAAGTGATGCTCTTGGTTGGACTGCACAAGGGGTAGAAACCATCAGAAGAACCAATATAAAAGCAGACCTAAGAAGGCTAGAGGAATTGGTGAAGGAAAAAGAGGTCCATAAGATGATTGTCGGCCTACCCAAAAATATGAATGGCACTCTTGGTCCCCAAGGAGAAAAAGTATTGGAATTTGTGGAAAGGCTTAAAAAACGTTTCAATACGCTGGAAATCATTCTTTGGGATGAAAGACTGACGACGGTTGCCGCTGAAAGAACACTCATCAGTGCCGACGTCCGTCGTGAAAAGAGAAAGCAAGTTATAGATATGGTGGCTGCCACATATATTTTACAAGGCTATCTAGATGGCCATAATACTAAATGAGGTGATAAAAATGGAAAATGATAACATTGTAACGCTCCTTGATGAGCATGGAAAGGAAACAGAATTTGAAGTTATCGCGACATTAGAAGTAAATGAGGCTGAGTACGCAATCCTATTGCCATTAGATGCAGAGGATGAAGAGGCATTTATCTTCAAAATGGTTGAAGAAGATGGGAAATATACATTAGAGTGTGTAGAAAACGACGAAGAATTCGATGCCGTAGCTGCTGCTTACGAAGATTTGTTAGAAAACGAAGAGTATGATGAAGAGGAAGAAGAATAGAATAGTATCAAGATAAAAATGAGAATTCTTTATAAGGGTTCTCTTTTTTATATATCTTCCCTTGGGCAGACACACAGGTCTGCCCCCATTTGAATTTTTTATCTTGGTTTCGTTTCTATAGAATTTGGTATAATAAATAGTAATCATTAGAAATTGGAGGCATATTCTTGAAAGTACATATAGAAGGCACACTACATGAAGCTGTATTTATAAAAAGAATCAATCGCTTTTTAGCTGAAATACAATGGGAGGGCACCATACACAAAGCCCATGTGCCCAATACAGGGCGAATGAAGGAACTGCTGATTGTGGGAACTCGCGTTATTGTGAGACCAATTCAAGATGAAAAACGAAAAACAAAATTTGATTTATTGATGGTGCGCAAGGAGAATTATTGGGTAGCCATTGACTCAAAGCTACCGAATGTCATCCTAGAAGCTGCTTTTCGAAATCATCAAATAGACTACCTAAAAGATTATGATTTTCTCAAAAGGGAAGTCAAATACGGACAAAGCCGTATTGATCTTCTCTTAAACAGAGAAAAAGAGCTTGCGTTTATTGAAGCCAAATGTGTGACGTATGTTCGCGAAGACCATGCCGCTTCTTTTCCCGATGCCCCCACTGAGCGTGGTAGAAAGCACATTTTTGAGCTAATGAATGTGGTGAAAGAAAATATGAGGGGAATTGTCATATTTGTTATTCAGCGGGAAGATGCCCTATATTTCACGCCGAATCGGGAAAGGGATCCTCAATTTGCTGCAGTGGTAGAAGAAGCATCCAAAGCAGGCGTGGAGTTTTATGCCTATACTTGTAGGGTTTCCAAAAACAAAGTTGAGATCTTAAAAGAGATACCCGTAATATTGACACAAGAAAAGAATAGTGATACCATGTAGTTGAAAATCTATCTCATTAAACAAATTATCTATTGATAAATGCTTTTATTTAATAGGAAAGTTCTACTTTCCTATTAAATAAAAATCAGGGGTGCAGGGGAAGTATTCCCATGCCGTAGTCAGAGGGGTGCTCAGGCTGCTTTGCAGCCGTCGAAGGGGAACTAGGTTCCCCTAGCGAAGGCATCGTTAGATGCATTTTTATTGTATTTTCAATTAGGAGATGAAATCATGAGTCTAGTATGTAAAACCTGTGGAAATAAAATTGAAGATTCTCAATTACAAAGATGTCCTAGATGCTATACTATATTAAAAGAACCGCCGAAATGTGGCGATTGCAAAGGCTGCAGCATAGGCTTAAAAAACTGTAATAAATAATGGACTCTTAATTATTTTGATAATTACCCCTCGAATTCTAGATTATTCCTTGACTTTACTATTTTTTACAATTAAACTATTAAGTAAGATGCTTTATTAATTGAAAAAGAAGGTGTTATGATGTCAGAAATGATAGAAAGCTTAAAAGATAAATTGAAAGAAAAAGGCTATAAGCTTACGCCTCAAAGACGCGCCACATTAGATACAATCATGGAGAATCAAGGAAAACATATGAGTACTGAAGAAATCTATGATCTAGTGAAGGAAAAATGCCCAGAAATTGGCTTAGCAACAGTATATAGAACCCTTCAGCTGTTGGATGAACTTGATGTGATTTCCAAGATTAATTTTGATGATGGCTGCAGTAGATATGAATTAAATAATCATGAAGAAGACCATCAACATCATCATCTTATTTGCTTAAAATGCGGCAAGGTTATTGAAGTAGAAGTGGACTTACTGGAGACGCTTGAAAAAGAGATTGAAGAGAATTATAGCTTTGAAATTAAGGATCATAAAGTTAAATTTTTCGGATACTGTAATACTTGTAAGAAAATCCTGTAACGTTTGATACAGGATTTTCTTATGTATTACAGGACAAATTACCGTAAAAGAATTCTATATTTTGATGCAAACTAGGTTTACTTATGATGAAAATAGTAATAATAAATGATAAGGGTAGTTGATGGCACTGAGATGCTTTTATATTGCTAAGATATACCAAATACAGTATAATAGTCTTAATGCAATCTGTTCGTGTGAATTCATTTTACGGTAAATATAGGTCGGATTAGTATACATAGTTTAGATAGGGAGAGTGATTACGTGGCACGTAAAACAGCAAAAATTAGAGTAATTCCTTTAGGGGGTTTAAATGAAATTGGGAAAAATATGATGGCGTTTGAATATAAAGACGATATCATTGTCATAGATTGTGGGATGAGTTTCCCTGAGGATGAAATGCTGGGAATTGATATTGTGATACCTGATATCACATACCTAATGAAGAATAGAGATAAGGTTCGTGGGATTGTTCTTACCCATGGACATGAAGATCATATAGGTGCATTACCATATGTATTGAAAAAACTAAATGTACCAATTTATGGATCAAAACTGACCTTAGGTTTAGTAGACAACAAATTGAAAGAACATAAATTAAACGGCAGTGTTGAAACCCATGTGATCAAACATGGCGACACAGTGAAGTTAGGCGAGTTTAAGGTTGAAGCGATACGAACCAGTCATAGCATAGCAGATGCTCTTTGCTTGGCGATTCATACCTCATTAGGTACAATTGTACACACGGGAGATTTTAAAATCGACTATACGCCCATCGGAGGAGATGTCCTAGATTTCCACAGATTGGCTGAACTAGGTCAAAAAGGTGTATTGTTAATGCTCGCCGATAGTACAAATGTAGAACGCCCTGGGTATACCATGTCGGAGCGGACGGTAGGGGTAACCTTTGAAAACATCTTTAGAAATGCAAGTCAAAGAATTATTGTAGCGACCTTTGCTTCAAATGTTCATAGAGTACAACAGATTGTAAATGCAGCCCAAAAATTTAATAGGAAAGTTTCTTTTTCTGGCCGGAGCATGGTAAATGTGGTGAATGTTGCCATGGATTTAGGTTATTTAAGTGTTCCTGAAGATGTACTGATCGACATTAATGAAATTAACAGATATCCTGATAATGAAATTGTTATTGTCACAACGGGTAGTCAAGGAGAGCCTATGTCAGCACTGTCTAGAATGGCGAATGCTGAGCATCGAAAACTAGAAATACAGCCTGGAGACATGGTTATACTTTCTGCCACACCGATACCTGGAAACGAAAAGACCGTTGCCCGTGTTGTAAATCTGCTGTTTGAAAAAGGTGCAAACGTCATCTATGAAGCATTGGCTGATGTCCATGTGTCCGGCCATGCATGTCAAGAAGAGCTAAAATTAATGCATTCATTGGTCAAGCCTCAGTTTTTTATACCTGTTCATGGAGAATATAGACATCTCCGTCAGCATGGAAAGCTAGCCCAAAGTCTGGGGATGAGCAGTGAAGACATTTTTATTCTTGAAAATGGGGAAGTCCTGGAAATATCCAAAGAAGGTGCAAAACAATCCGGCAATGTAACCGCAGGAAATATTCTAGTTGATGGTTTGGGTGTAGGGGATGTAGGTAATATCGTTTTAAGGGATCGTAAACATTTATCAGAGGATGGACTTATGGTGGTGGTTGTAACGATTACCAAAGAAAACGGTCAAATCCTTGCAGGACCAGATATCATATCCCGAGGATTTGTATATGTAAGGGAATCTGAGGACTTGATGGACGAAGCTAGAACTGTTGTAAGAAATGCGCTGCAGTCCTGTCAAAGCAATAATGTCAGGGAATGGGCATCATTGAAGTCTGCCATAAAGGATAGTCTAAAAACATTTTTATATGAAAAAACCAAAAGAAGTCCTATGATTCTACCGATTATTATGGAAGTCTAAAAACTCGCATGCTGTCAAAGGCAGTATGCGAGTTTTATTTGTAAATCCAAGAGAAATTTTGAGACCCTAAGAGTTGTAATGTTCTGTTGAGAATTGTATAATTATATCATATGAATACAAACTTGGAGGTAGAATGATGAAATATTCTACAGCAGAAAAAACTTTTTCAAGAAAAATCCTTCGATTGATGTCTATCATTGTCACTTTTGCCGTGCTTTTGGGAATAGGAGGCATACTCTATTACTATCAATCTATAGGACCTGTAAATGCTCAAAATCAAGATGTTGTTGTGATTGAAATTCCCA
This sequence comes from Anaerosolibacter sp., assembly GCF_029240175.1. Taxonomy (GTDB): domain Bacteria; phylum Bacillota; class Clostridia; order Peptostreptococcales; family Thermotaleaceae; genus Anaerosolibacter. The sequence goes on along the minus strand of NZ_JARBTM010000007.1, from coordinate 84,370 downwards.
AGGGTGCCTCTACGCTGAAGATTGCTCAAATATTAAAAGAAAACCATTTGATCAAGAATGACTTTAGCTTTAGAATACTAAGCAAGCTTTCAAAGGCTGAAGGGAAAATGCAGGCTGGCCGTTATCAAATGAATAGGGGAATGGATGCTGCCTCAATTATCGATAACCTAATAGAGGGAAGTGTCTTACGGGATGCTGTTAAATTTACTATACCTGAGGGTTTCGAGCTTAGACAGATTGCAGATCGTTTAGAGAGTTTAGGCCTTATAAACCGGGAAAAATTTATGGATTTTGCCAACAATGGTGATTTTCAATATAAATTTTTAGAGGGTATCCCAAAAGGTGTAAACCGACTTGAGGGATTCTTATTTCCTGATACCTATGAGATCTCAAAGGGTGCCACAGAGGAAGAAATTCTCACAAAAATGTTAGACCGATTCGATTCAGTATTCACCGAAGACGACTATAAACGTGCAGAAGAATTGAATATGACAGTCCAAGAGGTGATTACTTTGGCTTCTATTGTTGAACGTGAGGCACAGCTCGAAAAGGAAAGGCCCATAATATCTGGAGTTTTTCATAATCGTTTGAACAGGGGCATGTTATTACAATCCTGTGCCACCGTTCAATATGTATTAGGAGAAAGAAAAGTGAATTTAAGCCTTAAAGATATCAACATAGATTCACCATATAATACCTATAAGAATATCGGATTGCCGCCAGCACCTATAGCATCACCTGGTAAAGCATCGTTAGAAGCAGCATTATATCCAAGTAAAACCGACTTTTATTATTTTGTTGTGAAAAGCGATGGGGAGCATTCCTTTAGCAAAACGTATGAAGAACATTTGAAAGCAAAGAATGGGAATTGATTTATAGGGAAAAATAATACGTGGATAGATGCCACGTATTCATTTTTGCACAAATATATGAAATTATGGCTCATGATTTCTCATATTTGTGCGATTACATAAAAGGAGTTGCTGTATTTGAATAATATTGTTAATGAAGCAGTAGAATCTTACATCAGAGATGTGCTGCCAAAAAATGACGGACTCTTAAAAGAAATGGAGACCTATGCAGAAGATAATCATGTTCCAATCATCCATCCTGAGGTTGCAAAGCTCCTTGAGGTCTTAACAAAGATCCAAAAGCCTCAGCAGATTCTAGAGGTAGGTACAGCCATTGGATATTCTGCTATTGTCTTATGTAGTGCTACTGAGGAAGGACAGCTCATCAGCATCGAACGAAGAGAAGACATGATTGAAAAAGCTGAGTCTTTTATACATCGTGCTGGACTGGACAATCAAATACATATCCTTCAAGGAAATGCGGAGGATGTATTACCTACCATAGATCAGAAATTCGATATGATTTTTCTCGATGCAGCAAAGGGCCAATACATGGAGTTTCTAGCTTCATGCATCCACTTGCTTCGAGAGGGAGGTGTGCTGATTTCGGATAATGTACTCTATAAAGGGATGGTTGCATCGAATGAATATGTAATTCGCAGAAAAAAGACCATCGTAAAGAGGATGCGTACATATTTAGATTATATCATGGATCATCCCAGCCTTACATCTTGCCTCTTGCCTGTGGGCGATGGGGTAGCGATCAGCTATAAAAACAAGGAGGTTAACCTATGCAAAAAGTAGAACTGCTGGCACCCGCTGGAGATTTGGAAAAATTAAAAATGGCTTTTATTTATGGTGCAGACGCCGTTTACATAGGAGGGCAGACCTTTGGATTAAGGGCCAGTGCCAGGAATTTTTCCTTTGAAGATATGGCAGAAGGAATTAAATTTGCCCATGAACGGGGCAAAAAGGTATATGTAACACTAAATATCATACCCCATAATGAAGATCTCCAAGAACTTCCTGGATATCTTCAAAAACTAAATGATTTGGGGATCGATGCCCTTATCCTTTCAGATCCCGGTACGCTTATGTACGTAAAGCAATATGCCCCAGATTTAGAGATACATTTAAGCACACAGGCAAACAATACAAATTTTATGAGTGCACGCTTCTGGTATGAACAGGGAATACGAAGAATAATTTTAGCCAGGGAGCTTTCTTTTCAAGAGATCAAAGAAACAAGGGATAACATTCCTCAGGATTTGGAATTAGAAGCCTTTATTCATGGTGCTATGTGTATTTCATACTCCGGCAGATGCTTACTGAGTAACTATATGGCGAATCGAGATGCCAATCGGGGTGAATGTGCCCACCCTTGTCGATGGCAATATTATTTGGTAGAGGAGAAGCGACCTGGGGAATGTATGCCGGTATTCGAAGATGAGAATGGTACATACTTCTTCAATTCCAAGGACTTATGTATGATCCAATATATTCCCGAGCTTATTGAATCAGGGTTATCTAGTCTTAAGATCGAAGGTAGAATGAAGAGTGTTTATTATGTGGCAAATATCGTTCGGATTTATCGAGAGGCCATCGATCAATACTATAAGTTGGGCAGCGGCTATCAGTATAGTCCTCAATGGCTTGATGAAATCAAAAAAGCAAGCCATCGTGATTTCACTACTGGTTTTTATGTGGATAAACCCGGACCCCAAGAACAGATCTATGGCACCAGTGCCTACGTTCGTGAGTATGATTTCGTGGGATTGGTTCTTGACTATGACGAAGAAACTCAAATTGCTGTGATTGAGCAAAGGAATAGAATATTTCAAGGAGATGAACTGGAAATTATTGGTCCGAATATGAAGCAGTTTATACAAAATGTTGGACTCATGTGGAACCAAAATGATGAGGCAATCGATGTGGCTCCCCATGCCCAACAAATAATTAAGATGAAGATGGAACAGCCGGTAGAGAAGTTCGATATACTAAGAAAAGATAGGAAGGATGATCGGGTTGAGTAGACCTATATTGATTGGAATAACAGGGGGGACTGGGTCTGGTAAAAGCACCATCGCGAAAGCTATTTTTGAATGTTTGCCTGAGAAGAACATCGCGATTATCGAGCAAGATTCCTATTATAAGAGTCAAAATCATCTCTCCTTAGAAGATCGAGTGCATACAAATTATGACCATCCTTTGGCCTTCGATACAGGATTATTGGTTCAACATCTGAAGGACCTACTGAATGGACAGAGAATACAGAAACCTATTTATAATTTTTCAATTCACACAAGAGAAGAAGCAACGGAGGTTGTTGAATCAAAAGATATTATTGTTTTAGAAGGCATCATGATTCTAGACGATGAAGCATTAAGAGAATTAATGGATATCAAAATTTTCGTGGATACAGACCCTGATGTTCGCATTATTCGAAGAATCCTCAGGGATATTAAGGAACGAGGCAGAACTCTAGATTCTGTCGTTGATCAATATTTAAATACGGTACGACCTGCCCATCAACAGTTTATTGAACCCTATAAAAAGTACGCAGACATCATCATCCCCGAGGGTGGATACAATAAAGTAGCTATCGATATCATGGTAGCTAAGGTAAGATCTATTATTTATGAAAAACAAAATGGAAGCAGTATGGAGCTTTTATAACGTATACGCCTTTCTGAAGTTGGAGAGAATCTAAATATCCAACTTGCACAGGAAGGTGTTTTTTTTGCAAACAAGAACAGAAAAGAAAAAGAAAGAACAATGGGCATCCCTTGAGCCCATAAATCAAAATAGATTGTTTTTTATAGGTATATTTTTTACATTTGCCATCTTTATGCTTATCGGGAGATTGGCAGTTATCCAAATCATCGACGGACCCGAGTATCAAAAGAAAGCAATGGGACAATGGTTCAAAGAGCTGCCAGCAGGTATGGATAGGGGAAAGATTTTTGACCGTAACATGATTCCCCTTACCAATCGAAAAACAACGAGTAACTTGATCATATATCCAGAAATCTTTCCTATGACAGATACAAATATTCAGCTTCTCAGTCAATTAACTAAGCTTTCAATCTATGTTTTAAAATATGAAGAATTATCAAGCAATCGCCCTATTCAACTGGAAATAAAGAATTACGATACAGGCTTGATCAGGGAAGCGTTGGGGATTAAGGGGGTCTATTCTATGGATAGTGCTGAACGATACAGCCAATCACAGATAGCTGCCCACGTCATAGGCTATATTAACAAGATTGATAATGTGGGAAACAAAGGTATAGAAAAACAATATGACCAAATACTGACGGAATATCGATCAAACGTTATAGGAGCCATAGTTGATGCTCAAAAACGAGTGATTCCTGGGTTAGGATATAGAACCCTCACAAAAGACAGCCATGGAATAGGAAAAAATGTTGTACTTACCCTAGATTATGATATACAGAAAATTATCGAAGAAGAGTTTGATAAGCTTTATGAGAAAGGCAGTGTCGTTGTAACAGATGTGAAAAGCGGAGATGTTTTAGGATTAATGAGTCGCCCGAATTTCGATCAAGATAAAGTTGCCAACTATTTAGAGAGCAATAACAAAGAGTTCTACAATCGGGGAATTCAGATTGGTTATCCCCCAGGATCTGTATTTAAGATTATTGTTGCTGCTGCTGCCCTGGAAAATAATATCATTCATCATGATACCAAATTTCATTGTAATGGTTATGAAGAAATTGATGGGGTGGTTATTAAATGCAGCAGCTTTGATAAAGGCGGACATGGAGAAATAGATTTTGAACGGGCCTTTGCTGTCTCATGCAACTCTGCTTTCATACAGCTAGGACAGCAGGTAGGAGGCAAAAAGATTCTTGAAATGTCACAAAGATTAGGGCTTGGTTCTTTAACGAATATCGAACTACCCGAAGAAATCCCTGGACAATTACCAACAGAAGATTATATAAAAGGTGCAGGTATTGGGAATATCTCTATCGGACAAGGCACCCTAGAGGTTACCCCTTTGCAGATTGCCAGAGTAACAGCTGCAATTGCAAACGATGGGATATTAACGGACATAAGCATTGTAAAAGATATTATAGACGATAACAATCAGTTGGTGCTCGATGAACAACAATCAGAGAGGGTCTCTGTTTTATCAGAGGAAGTGTCAAGTAAAATACAATATCTGATGAAAAAAGTAGTCACAGAAGGAACAGGAAATAAAATCCGCTTGGAGAATGAAGGTGGTGCTGCTGGAAAAACTGGTTCAGCTGAAGGGTCCTCTGAAGGAAGAAATGTTGTTCATGCATGGTTTACGGGCTATTTCCCTACGGATGAACCTAAATATGGGATTACCATACTTGTGGAGGATGGCGGAGGCGGAGGCACCGTGGCGGCACCATTGTTTCATGAAATTGGTAAACGTATTGCAGAAGTGGAAAAGTAGAAAGATTGATCTTTGGAGGGGCTATTTTACAAAGACATGCACATTTCTATCTTTTTTTACATATAATTTTAAATGACCTAAATTTAGGAGGTGGATCGTTACATGTGGGCTACTTTTATCACGTTGTCTGCGGTATTGGCAAAACCATTGATTGCCCTTGTATCCTATGTTTCTACAAATAATTCATTTCCCAAGCCTTTGACCCCGGAAGAAGAAAATCATCAATTGGCCCTTTATGAACAAGGAGATGAAGAAGCGAAAAATATTCTTGTTGAAAGAAATCTAAGGCTTGTGGCCCATATCGTTAAAAAATACCATAATACTGGAAGAGAAGTAGATGATCTTATTTCCATTGGAACCATCGGGTTGATCAAAGCTATCACCACCTTTGATCGTCATAAAGGCACGCGATTGGCAACCTACGCAGCCCGGTGCATTGAAAATGAAATCTTGATGACCATTCGTTCTAGCAAGAAAACAAAAAGTGAAGTATCGCTGCAAGACCCAATTGGAGTTGATAAAGAAGGCAATGAATTGCCTTCTTTTTATTATCAACCTATTCTTGATGATTGGGCAGTTTTGGATAAAGAATCAATGTGAACTGATCGTCGCGATGATGTTTTTCTTTGAAATAGACCCCATAGCTGATAACAGATTTTAAGAATCTGTTTTTTTTCTCAGGAGTTTGCGCTAGATGATATATATCAAGAAGAGAACTGAATTCCATAGATGAAGCAGTAGGTATAATATCCTTAAGTTGTGCGGATTTAACTCGAGTATCGGTGAGTAGTTTTTCCATTTCAAGAATCTTCGTGCTAAGATATCCTATCCGATTGTTAAATGTATCCAAGTCATAGATGTTTTTCTCAAATAAGTCATATACATTGTTCTTTTGGATTTGTAAATCCCGAAGATTGCTTTCAATGGTTTGCATAATATTATTATGTAAATCAATTTTGGTTTGAAGTTGATTTTGAACGTTAAGAATCTGATCCCACTGGACAGCGTATTCTGATAGCCAAAGCTTTAAAGACTCAGTTAATCGATGTTCTACATATAGCAGCTTGCTGCTTTTGTTGCTGCAATGCTGATAGCACATTAGTTGTGAATCTTTTGTTTTGTAAGTCCGGAGAACCATAGAGGCTCCACATATGCCGCAGCGGATTAACCCTGCTAAGGGATTGACTATCTGATGATTGTCTGTGAAAGGAACATTGCTTCGATTTTTCAAAACGTGCTGTGCCTTCTCGAACAATTCTTCTGAGATGATCGGTGGATGTTGACCCTCAGTAATCAACCACTCATCCCTTACACGTAGTCGTGAATTCTTCTTTTTTTCAGCAGTCAATGATTTTTTAATCTCTCTCTTTTTCCAGGTGATTTTTCCAATATAAATGGGATTTTTTAAGATATTTAATACCGCTGATGATGACCAAGGCTTACCTGTACTGGTGGGATACCTGAGCTCATTTAAACGTGCAGCGATTTTATTGCCGCCAATTCCTAAGCTGGTGTACCAATCATAAATCATTTTGACTACCTTTGTTTGTTCCTCATTAGGTATAAGACTCCTGTGATTATTCGTATTATGAATATCATACCCATATGGGGGGATAGGGGATAGGTAATTGCCTTCTTCTATGGAACGCAATCTGCCTCTCTGTAGACGTCTATTGATTATTTTAAGTTCTTTACGTGCCATAAAAGCCTCAAACTCGCTATACTCCTCATCAAATTCATCGTGAAGATCATATGTTTTTCTAGGCGTAATAATCTTTGTGGCTGATTTTTTAAAAGTATCTAAAATTAGGCCCTGCTCCTGCATATTCCCTCTGCCCAAACGGTCCATGTCCATACATAATACAGCTTCGTACGCTCCAGCTTCTACTTCATGAAGCAGTGCAATCATCTCAGGCCTGTGCATGAGGCTTTCACCAGAAACAACCTCTTCCTTAACATCTATGATATTTAGATTATATTCCTGAGCAAACTTGGAAAGATATTGTTTATGTTTGCTCAAGGTTTCACCTTCACCACGGGCCTCGGCCTCTACATCTGCCCGGGATTTTCTTAAATACATACATACCTTTTCCATATGTCCCTCCTCAAGCCTAGTGCTAACCTATATTTATTAAAAAGATACTTACAATATGCGCGATATTGTCTTCCTTAACGAAGTTTGTTACAATATTCAATATTGATAGTACTTTTGTTCAATAAGTTATGGGAGGAATCATTTTGACGTTTTTACGGATGGCTTTTTTTATTTTTGTGGCATCTTCTTTGTACTTTGGGCTGCATTATTATATCTATTGGAGTATTGTAAGAAGTATTTTCCTAACAAGCACTGTCAAAGCTTTTATAAAGATTTTCATGTCCATTGGAGGGTTGAGTTTTTTTCTAGGAGAGTTCTTACGGCGTAGAAGCGGACTAGAATTTCTCATCTATGGAGGGCACATATGGTTAGGCGTGCTTTCTATTACCTTCACAATCTTTGTGTTAAAAGATATATTTTCTATTTTTTTACCGGAGCATCGAAAAATCCTCACCTATGCCAGCATAGTGGTGTCCATCGCCGCCATTGCCTTTGCGATCATTCAGGTTAAGCAGCCACCCAAGTTAAAGGAGATTCAAATCCCAGTGGCTAGACTATCTCAAAGCCAGTCAGGCTTTAGAATCATTCATCTATCAGATATTCATATTAACCACTTCACATCAAAAGAATGGATCGAGTCCTTGGTTGAGCGTGTGAATCAGCAAAATCCAGATGTCATATTGATAACAGGTGACGTTATTGACGATCATTTAGATAGAATAAAGGAGTTTCCTCCAATCCTACGTCAACTAAAAAGCAAGCACGGCATTTATGTGGTATCAGGCAATCATGAATACTATGGCGGTATCCAGCATTTTAATGATTTTTGCGATCAATCGAATTTTCATATACTTAACAATGAGACGATTACCATCGATAAAGGTCTCCATATTGTTGGGATTCCAGACGATACAGCGAAAAGCTTTTCACTGCCGGGTCCAGATCTAGGGATAGCCATGAGAAACATTCAAGATGACCAGCCTATCATCTTAATGTCCCATAAGCCAGTGGGATTTCCTGAAGCTGTAAAGAAGGGTGTTAGCCTTCAGTTATCAGGACATACCCATAGCGGTCAGATTTTACCCCTAAATCTATTGGTTCCATTGGCATTTAAGTACTCCTACGGACTCTATGAGCTGGACACGGCCTATATTTATACGACGTCAGGTACTGGCCTCTGGGGGCCGCCCATGCGTATCTTTACAAGCTCAGAAATTGTCTCCATTGATCTAATTTCCCAATGATATAGAATAAGCCCCTCAGACGAGGGGCTTATTCTATATCATTTTTGTGAACTTTTCTTTTTGGCCCAGAAAAAGGCATAGATCCAGGAAGCTCCTGCTGCAGCAGACTGGTGGTGTTATGATAGGAAAGCTTCGCCCTATGCTGAGCGTCGCTGGATGACAGGTGAAATACTTGTGGATTCTGCAATGCTTGGGGTAATGGCAATATCTCGAAAATACGCTTACCTCCACGGACATATTTATGAACCCATGTGGGTTGATATCCTACATGGGAAATGACAGTCCCATTGCTGACCAAATCCTTTTGTATTTTGATGTGAACTAGCATACCATCTTCAGTATAGCGATTTTTTAGGATTTCATATCTCTGATTAGACAAAAAATTTCCAAGAGAATACACGACCAGGGTTTGGTGATCATGGTCAGGATGCTTTATCCACTCTATGGGCTGCAGCACGTGGGGATGACTTCCAAAAATGATATCGACACCATGGGCGTTAAGATCTTGGGCAATCTGTTTTTGAGATTGATTGGGGCTACGCTGAAATTCTTCTCCCCAATGAAGGTAGAAGACAATGATTTCAGCACCAGCGACTCTCATGGCATCGATGGTAGACTTTATCTGAGATAGATCCTCCTTCCAGCGATCAAAGCGAAATGAGTTGATAAGAGGCTCCAGTACGGATGGCATGATAAGGGCATTGATGGTTTTGTTTTTGCCATAGGCAGGTGTTTCATAAGTATAGGCAGTAATACCAACCTTGATGCCTTGAACATCTTCAATTAAGAACCTACTTTCTTCCACAGATTTTCTCGTGCCTATCGTTTTGAAGCCTTGTGCCTGTAGTACCTCCAAGGTTCTAACCACACCATCCATACCCGTATCAATTGTATGGTTGTTGGCAGTTACAGCTACATCAAAACCTGCAGTTTTAAGGGCTTCTGCCAAGGAGTCAGGACTATTGAAGCGCGGGAAACTCGAGTATCCCTTTTCTTCACCCCCAAAGGTTGTCTCTAAGTTGAGAAGGGCAAGGTCAGCACTTTCGATATAAGGCTTAATGAATTGAAAATTGTTGTGGAAATCGAACTGGCCGGAAATACGATCATACTGCGCTTTTAACTGAGGTCCATGAACCATGACATCACCAACGGCGGTAATCTGAATCTCAATAGGCTTAGGCGATGTTACAGATTCATGAGAAATTTCATCTATCGAAGCATCCTCACCCATATTCGCAGCTGGAACAGCTTTTGGACGGATAGAATTATTACAAGCGCTTAACAGAATGACACATAAAAAAAGCATGGATATCCATCTCATTTTCATCTTTTCACCTTCATTCCTTCGTCAACATTACCATAATAAGGTAATGATTCTATGGATTTAGTCTAATCTATATGAGGAAATATTTCAATTGTTTATTTCAAGATACCCTAGGGTAAGAAATAAAGGAAAAAATATGGAAAAAATCATGATTTCATGAAACAAAAATGAAATTTCTTCGTCTATATATAGAAGACGTTTTTAAGGGAGGTACAGAATGTTAAAAATGAAGAAGCAGTGGATCATTTGTTTGGTCTGCTTTTTAATGATACATGTAGTAACTGGGTATGGCTATGAGGGACAAGCCAATCCTTCGGAATGGGCTAAAGAAAGTATTTTGATGTTATCTTCACATGGCCTGCTGACAGAAGATCTTTTAGATGATGGAAAATATCAGAATCCTATTACAAGGGAAGAATTTTCGGAACTGGCTTTATCGGTTTACATAAAGGCCATGAATATATCAGCAGAAGAAATTGATATGGACCATCCTTTTACAGATACGACCAATCCTAACATTGGTCGGGCATATAATCTGGGTATTATCAAAGGTGTCAGCGATCGTAAGTTTGCACCCAATAAAGAAATTACCCGTCAAGAAATTGCCACGATTCTATGGCGTCAAATAAATACAATGGGTCTTCCTACTGAATTGTATAAAAAAGCAGATTTTGTTGACATGTTTTGGGTCGCAAGATGGGCAAAAGAAGCGGTATCTTTCTTGGCACAGGAAGGATTTATGAAGGGTATCGGAAACAATCGGATAGCACCCAATGAAAACACGACAAGAGAACAAGCCATGGTATTGCTGGCAAATATGAGCAAGAAGTATGGATGGCTGTACGTCCATGACTACAGCAATGATTTTGAGATGTTAGAGAACGGCTATCTCATTCCATCTAACACAGAACTACTGATTCGAATGAATGAAGCCACTAAGCTTCATCTCCAGCTTACAACGGACCCATATGCCCAAAAGGAAAGTCTTCATGGGTATATGGCGGAGATATTGGATACCTTAAGAATAAACAAGATTTCTGAAATCATTGTGATGAAGCTAAAGCAGAAGCTCGAAGATAGCTGGCATGAAGCCTACAATGCCCCTGTTTTGTATGATCCTTATAATGTAGAATTAGATGACGGCAGAAGAATAGAATTGCGCTGTGATAAAGGAATAGATGTAACGATTTATACACCTCTTTTCCATCGAGACCAAACCAAAACTATGGATATCACAGCATTTAAAGAACTGCCCAATGGCTATTTTGTACCAAAAGAATCAAAACTCTTTATCCAATCTGACGATGGAAGGGGTATAAGATTAAACCTTCTGGCCAACAGCTATACCGACAATGAAGAAATCTATGAGCAAATTAGCCAGTTATTAGATACCCTGGAAATAAACAAAATACCCCTGGAAATCATACAAGAAATTGAAAGAAAGCTCTCCTCCAGTTGGGATCATATCGAAAATAAGCCAGGTAAAATTGAAATAACCTATCGAGAACTCTCTGACGGTAACCGGTTGGTATACTCCAGTGACCGATATATGCAAGTAAAGATATTTCATATGGCTCTATAAATAAATCCTGGGTGTCAAATGACACCCAGGATTTATTTATAAAAAGAAGCCTGCATAGTACAAACTGGTGAACACATAAGGATGGTATGGGGAGGGGTGTAGAGATGGAATATGATCAAACCCATACAATCGGCCAGAGTACCATCCATATCATTGTCCAAGAGAACCTAACACAAGATCAAATCGATGGGATACTCAATGAGTGCTATGCCATAGCTAGAGAAATCATCCAAGCGATTCAAAGGGAATCCGAATAGTTCAAAACAAACGTAGGGAACAGGCATGCCAGTTCCGCAAGCAAATCCATTCTGAATTTACAATGAATTTGAAATGGTGTATGATTAAACCCTAGGGGTCATTCACCACTTTATTTAGGAGGACATACATGACAAAATATTTGAAAATGATAGGTAATATATTGTTATATACTCTAATCTATTTTTTCCTGCAATTAGGGGCAGGGTTGAGTATGGGAATTGGTTATACCATGAAGTATATTGGAATCCTCACAGAGCCACAAATTCAAGACAAGCTAAATCATGATATTTATTTTGGAATCGCAGCAGCAGCCCTATGTTCTATAGCCATCTATGTGCTGCTTTTAAGGAAGAAAGATGAAAGTTTTCTTCAAAAATGTAAGTTTCGAAAAGAAGGCCTTGAGAAATCTCCCTATGTGGTGTTAGCATCTATAGGGCTAGCTGCTGTATCCAGCAGTTTCGTACTGCTAAGCTATGAGAAATTTGAGAGCTATGAGGAAGTGTCCCAGAACATAAACGCTGGTTTAAGTACACTTTTAGGGATGCTATGCATCATTATTTTGATTCCTATTTTTGAAGAAATATTGTTTAGGGGCTTGGTGCAGAATGAGCTTAAAAAACAATTACCTATCTCTGGCGCTATTGTTATACAAGCTGCCGTTTTCGCCATCTATCATGGCAATCCACTGCAGGGCATCTATACCTTTGTTCTTGGTATTGCCTTGGGTGTCATTTATCTGTGGTCCAATAACCTTTGGCTGCCAATCTTGCTTCATGTGACGTACAACCTTCTCGGAACTTTGATATTTCCAGTACTTCTTTACTATACAGAATCCTTTGCCGTGGCATATATGGCAGGAGGCACAGTCCTTTTCATGTTTGCTATGGGTTTTTTATACAAAAAAAGAGAATTTTCGTCACCTATAGAAGTGCCAGTTGAGTAAAAAATGTCTTTAAAGAACTAATAAAGGCATAAAATGTTGAAAATTCACTATTTCCAAGGAAATACCCGTTGATAACCTGTAGAAGGCAATGAAATATCACTCATTGATATTCTCGGTACTGAAGCTGACGAAGTCTTGGATGAGGTGGAATTGAAGATCCAAGTAAAGAAGCTTTATCAGAAGATGACAAAAATTTTAAAAAATCGCGAGCGCACTGTTTTAGAGCTAAGATATGGTCTAGCCAATGGTGGAAGCAAAACCCAGAGAGAGATCGCAAAAATGTTGGGAATATCTCGCTCATATGTATCCAGAATCGAAAAGAGGGCTATAAAGAAGCTTAGTAAAGCATTTAACGCCAATGTAAAGATTGATATAGATGATGAGGACGATGAAGATTAGTAAAAAAAGATTCTTTCATCAAATGACTTATTGTTCAATTGCAGCGGAGACTTTCGTCTCCGCTTGTTGTTTTTTGCGAGTCCTATAAATACTACAAATCTATTTTTGATTACTGCTGCCACTTTTCGGATATATAATGTATAAATGAAAACCTATTATTCTACAGATAATAATACAAACAACAAATATATATCGGGAGTGGAAAACATGCTAGAGAGACTAAAACCCAAGTTATATGTGGATTCAATCTTTCATCTAGATCTAGAGCAATTAAAGAAATTTAACATCAAAGGTTTCATCATAGATATAGACAATACTTTGGTGGAGTGGGAAGAAAAAACAGCCAGTGAACGGGTAAAAACCTGGCTTCGTAATCTTGAATTGGAAGCCTTTAAGGTCTGCTTGGTTTCAAACAATACGGAGGATCGAGTCGTAAAGTTTAATGAAGAGTTAAAGCTTCCTGCAATCCATCGCGCTGTAAAGCCTAGAGTTAGTGCATTCCATAAAGCCATGGAGCTTATGGGCACCACACCCGAAACCACGGCTGTTATCGGAGATCAATTATTTACCGATGTATTGGGAGGTAATCGGTTAGATCTATTCACCATCCTGGTCATCCCTTTAGGCAATCAAGAACTTACCTGGACAAAATTCGTGAGAAAAATTGAAAAGGTAGTCCTAAAAAAGGTATTACACTAAGCCATGCGTACGCATGGTTTTTTATTTTATTTATAACACAGAGAAAACCTGTAGGGGCAATTCACGAATTGCCCGCTGATTAATGGAACGACACAAATTAAAATCATCGCGCTGATTTTCGATTAACGTTCAACAAATACGTTAAAACCATAAAGAATTTCTTCCTGTTTATTCATAAAAAGAAGAGGGTAATAACTAAATATTCACGCTAGAAATATCCACCTATACGCCGATGTAATATTATGTCTGAAATTGCGAATAAAAATTTATGCCCAATTGCAGGATTTTTGCATAATTTGGTGAAATTTTATTAATCAGTATAAGAATTCAGTTTATTTTACTAATCGTTAGAGCATAAGAAGCATGATTATACTTGGACGCTTAAATCATGTGGATGCAGTGGCGTAACCGGCTAACAATATTTAAATATTGTTAGCTTTTTTTGAATAATTAAAACAGTATACATTTCTAATCATTATGTCCAACGATCTGAAGGGATGGAAGCAGATGGCCAGCAAAGTAAAAAGACTAGGAGATCTATTGGTTGATGCACAGCTCATAACAATGGAGCAGCTTCAAGATGCACTAAAGCTGCAGAAAAGCTCCAATAAAAAACTGGGAGAAGTATTGATCGAGCAAGGCTTTGTAAATGAAAATCAAATTATTGAAGCCTTGGAATTTCAGCTAGGTATACCCCATGTGTCATTAGATAAATATTTTATAGAACCAGACATTCCCAAGCTGATCAGCGAGCGCCTTGCCCGAAGGCACTGTCTGATTCCTATAAAAATCGAATGGGGCAAGCTGGTGGTAGCCATGTCAGATCCTTTGAATATCTTTGCCATGGATGACATCAAACTCGCAACAGGCTATACGGTGGAACCTGTCATCGCTACACAAAAGGATGTTCTAGCTGCCATTGATCAATACTATCAAAAGCTGACAGCAGAAAAAGCCTTAGAAGAATTTAAAGAAAACTACGAAGATGAAATCATAGAGGAAATCGACGAGGAGCTGTTGGCCCAAGTCAACAATGCACCTGTTGTAAAGCTAGTCAACTCCATCATTTCCCAAGCAGTAAAGATGAGAGCCAGTGATATACATATAGAGCCCTATGAAAAAAACGTCCGAGTTCGCTATCGTATTGACGGTGAGCTCCAGGAGAATATCTCTCCAGCTAGATCCAGCCACTCCGCCATCGTGACGAGAATCAAGATCATGGGGAAAATGAACATAGCCGAAAGGCGAATCCCCCAAGACGGCAGGGTAGAAATGAATGTGGACGGTCGTGACATCGATATGCGTATCTCCATATTGCCTACGGTTTATGGGGAAAAAATTGTAATCCGTCTCCTGGATCGCAGCAACAAAGCGTTATCCAAGGAGCAATTAGGATTTACACCCGATAACTTAAAAGTATTTGACGACATTCTTAAAAATCCTTATGGAATCCTGCTCGTAACAGGACCTACAGGAAGCGGTAAAAGTACCACCCTTTATGCGGCTTTAAAGGAACTCAATGATGTTCATAAAAATATCATTACTGTTGAAGACCCTGTAGAATACAGACTTGAAGGGGTTAATCAATCTCAAGTAAACAATAAGGCTGGAATGACCTTTGCAAGCGGTCTTCGTTCCATACTAAGACAGGACCCTGATATCATTATGATCGGAGAGATACGGGATGGTGAAACCGCTCAGATCGCTATCAGAGCAGCGATTACCGGTCACCTGGTACTCAGTACCCTTCATACCAACGATACCGCCTCTACGGTGGCTCGATTGGTTGATATGGGCATCGAGCCTTACCTGATCTCAAGCTCCGTGGTGGGAATTGTGGCACAACGTTTGGTTAAAAAAATCTGTGATAACTGCAAAGTTTCCTATAGACCAGATAACGGTGAAATTCAGCTGCTGCAGATCAGACCTGATGTATTGCTTCATAAAGGCCAAGGATGTAATGTATGTAACCATACAGGATATAAGGGCAGAACTGCAATCCATGAAGTGATGCCCATGACAAAGGCTGTTAAGCAGCTCATAGATTCTAGACAAAATACGGAGAGTCTCAGAGCTGCTGCTGTAGAACAAGGGATGAAAACATTGCGTCAAAGCTGTAGACAGCTGGTTCTTCAAGGTGTGACAACCAGCGATGAACTGCTCCGAATGACCTATAATCTTGATTAAGGAGGGAAATAGGAATGGAGATTTTATCACTTTTAGAAAAAGCCACTGGAGCTAGGGCCTCTGACTTACATATCACTGTGGGTTTACCGCCTATCATCCGCGTGGATGGACAACTGGTGCATATGGGAGAATCCCCATTATCCACTGAGGACACAGCCATCTTGGCGCGGCAGATGCTGACTGTGGAACAAATGAAGCACTTGGAGCAAAAAGGAGAACTTGACCTTTCTTTTTCTAACTCGGGCCTAGGAAGATTCAGAATGAACGTTTATAAGCAGCGGGGCAGCTATTGTATGGCAATCCGTGTGGTAAATATCAATATTCCTACCCTGGAAGAGCTAGGCTTGCCACCGAGTGTGAGGGAGCTTACCAAAAAGACCAGGGGCTTGATTTTAGTAACAGGCCCAACCGGTAGTGGTAAATCCACCACCCTAGCTTCCATGATTGATTTGATCAATCAGGAGAGACGCTGCCATATCATAACACTGGAAGATCCGATTGAATATTTACATCGACACAACAAAAGCATCATCAACCAACGTGAAGTAGGAGACGACACCCAATCTTTTAGTAATGGACTTCGTGCTGCCCTCCGTCAAGATCCAGATATCATTCTCGTCGGAGAGATGCGTGATTTAGAAACCATCAGTATCGCTATTACCGCTGCTGAAACAGGTCACTTGGTACTGTCGACCCTCCATACCCTGGGTGCTGCGAAAACCGTGGACAGGATTATTGACGTATTTCCGCCCCATCAACAGCAGCAGATCCGAATCCAACTAGGTGCTGTATTGGAAGGAATCATTTCTCAGCAGTTGTTACCTAAGGCCAACGAACCGGGTAGAGTGGCAGCCTTTGAAGTCATGCTGGCCAATAATGCCATCAGGAACTTGATTCGAGAGGGAAAAACCCATCAAATCCAGACATCTATCCAAACTGGACTCAAATTCGGCATGCAAACCATGGATCATTCTCTTCTGGAATTATATAAACGTACTATTATTAGTAAAGAAAATGCATTAACCTACTCATTGGACCTAGATATGATGAAGAAAACCATAGGATTTTAAGAATGCTATAATGAACACTTTATCCAATTACATACAATCTATATTGCTTACTAGAAACGAGGTGAGATGATGCCTGTTTATCGTTACAAAGCTGTGGGTATCAATGGACAAAACCTGCAGGGCAGCTTTACAGCCAACACAAGAAATGAAGTTGTTCAGATGCTGCGGAGCAACCAGAGCTATCCTGTGATGATCCAGGAAGATGTTTCTACCCTAGGTAGAGAAGTACAGCTTTTTGGAGGCGTCAAGGTAAAAGATATCGCTGTTTTTTGTCGCCAGCTCTATGCCATGCTCAACGCAGGGGTACCCATTACCAACTGTTTAGAAATCCTTAAAACCCAAACGGAGCAGAAGAAGCTACGCAATACATTGGGAGAGGTCTACGAAGGGGTTCAAAAGGGCTTAACCTTTTCTGAGGCATTGAAAAAGCACTTGGATGTATTCCCTGAGCTGTTGATTTATATGGTAGAAGCAGGGGAAGCCAGTGGATCATTGGATGTCATCATCGAACGGATGGCAGTCCACTACGAGAAGGAAACAAAGATCAATAACAAAATCAAAGGTGCCATGGTGTATCCGATCATCCTTAGCGTTGTAGCGGTATCCGTTGTCGTTTTCCTGCTAACCTTCGTGATGCCAACCTTCATAGGGATGTTTGAGGGAAGTGGCGTACCATTGCCGCTGCCAACACGAATACTCATGAAGTTTAGTGAGATATTAAAGAACTTTTGGTATATACACATCATTGTATTTTTCGCAGTAGTTTATGGAATCAAACGTTATACCTTAACCATCAAAGGCAGACTGCAGTACGATAAATTAAAGCTCAGTATCCCCGTAATGAAGGGATTAAACCAAAAGATCATCACCGCAAGGTTTACAAGAACATTATCAACACTCCTTTCCAGCGGTATCCCACTGCTACAGGCCATGGAGAATGTGGCGGGGATCCTGGGCAATAAAGTAGCTGCTGATGGGATCATGAAGGTACGAGAGGAAGTAAGAAGGGGAGTCCCCTTATCACAGCCGATTAAAAGACTAGGACTCTTCCCACCCATGGTGGACAATATGATTCACATCGGGGAAGAGTCAGGTACCTTAGATGATATCTTGGATAAAACAGCAAATTTCTTCGATGATGAGGTTGATACGGCACTGCAGAAGATGATCACCTTATTCGAGCCTATCATGATCTTGGTCATGGGTGCCCTCATCGGGTTTATCGTTGTCGCCATGGTATTACCTATGTTCGATATGCTAAAAACGGTACAGTAATAGATTACTAAGGATTTTATTTTCCCCAATGATAGTCCCCTAGATACTGCTAACGGTTAACTAGATTAGGAAATATCTAAGAGGAGGATTAAAGAATTTAATAAATATATTTTAAACTTATGCATTAATGTTTGGGAGGTGATGGGGGCCGAGATTTTAGCTGAACTGGTTTATTCAAAATATATTTTCACCATTAAAGGAGGAGAAAAAATGTTACAAATGATCAACAAAAAATTAAGAAACAGAAAAGGCTTCACTCTTATTGAACTGATTGTAGTTATTGCAATCTTAGGTATTTTGGCTGTGATTGCTATACCAAGGTTTGTAGGCATGAGAGAAAGTGCAAATGAAGGAGCTGTAATTGCGAATTTAAGGACGATTCAAAACGCAGCAGAAATTGCTGCAGCGGAGAATAATATCGCTATTACAGCTGTAACTGATGATCAGATTTCCGAAGTTTTGACAGGGGCTGCAGGAAACTTTCCTGGAGATTTTGCTGATTCACCAGATGGTGCTGTATATTCCTTTGCTAGTGGAGTTGCGACTTTAGCAACAGCCCCAAGTGTTTATCCAACTGGTGGGGTAAATGATTATACAGATATTGCATCTAATTAGCACTATTACTTAACATATTTATATTAAAAATTAGAGAGCCAATCATCTAGATTGGCTCTCTTTTGAAGAATAAGTCATACTTACTACAGAATCAGTTTACTGGAAAAAAACAGTACATTTACACTTAGTTAATCAGCATACTTAAGGAGAGAATATGGATTCTGATAAAATTCTAAATAATTTGTTAACAATGATTATTAGTATAACGCCATTAATTATAGCGCCATTTTACATGGATTATTTTTATTACCCCAAAATGCTCTTCGTTTATGTAACAGCATCAGCATTATCAATAATATGGTTTTTAAATAGAAAAAGCAATAATATAAAGATTGATTTGATAGAAAAAATGATTGTCATATATCTGATATTAATTGTAACTTCAACATTTTTTTCTGTTAACATAGGTCGCTCTACTTGGGGGAATTCGTATAGAGAAGAAGGAATATTTGCAATTATTGTTTATGTTTTTATGTTTATTTTAGTTAGAAGAAAGTATCAATTCTCAAAAGCGCATGTCAGCATTCTACTGTTATCAGCATCTTTAGTAGCATTATATGGAATTTCTCAATACTTTGGATATGATCCTATTCCAAGAGACCCATTTCGTGTTAATTGGAAAGGAAGGGCTTTTTCAACCATGGGCAACCCTAACTTCTTGGGAGCCTATCTTACGTTGATATTACCGATTAGTGCATTTGCTTATGTCTACTCCAAGAAAGCAATTTATTTGATCGCTTCTGGTGTCCTATATCTCTCATTACTTTGCACAATGACGAGAGGGTCATGGGTAGGTGCATTTTTTAGCTTCATTATTTTTATATGGTTTTCATATAGACACAAGTATAGCTTTAAGCATCTAGCAATTATTTTATCACTATTTTTGGTGATTACTATTTTAGTTAATATTCACAGTGATGGTAGAGTTTTCGGTAGGTTTCTAACTATTACAAAAGACATGGAAACAGTTATAAGTCAATCCTCAGGGTATGAAAGAGCAGGAGCCAATAGAATATTTATTTGGGAAAGAGTAATAGAACTTATTAAACTGAGGCCAATACTCGGTTATGGCTTAGAAACATTAGGCGTTGTTTTTACGGATACATACCGAGAAGACATCATGACTGCTTATAAGAGATTAATAATCTTTGATAAAGCACATAATGAGTACCTTCATATTGCTGTATCAACAGGAATACCGTCTCTACTGTTATATCTAGCATTTGTTTCAAGCATTGTTTATAAGGCATTTAAGAGTGAAAAAAACAATCCTCTAATTATTCCGTTGCTCTGCAGTATTATTGGTTACTTAGTTCAAGCATTTTTCAATATAAGCGTTGTCTCAGTTGCATATATTTACTGGATGTTCCTTGGGATTCTATTAAAGTTTTCTTTGGATTCCTCTTCAGTATCATCGATGGAGCAACCCACAACAGAAGACATGCGACATGAGGACGGTTCGAAACCACTGAAAAACACATCCTAAATATTGGAATATCCTGCCTAAAATAAGCATAAACGATAGAGAAAAACCCGCTAATTTGATATGATAGTGTTGTCGAGACAATATCATAGAAAAGGGGGTTTCTCCATGCTTAAAGACAAAAATATGCAGTTAAGCATCTATTCCATATTATACGATAGAATTCCAGAAAATCATATATTAAAATTGATAAATAACGCTGTTGATTTTAATTTCATCAACAAACTTCTTGAAAACTCATACTGTAAGTTCTATGGAAGACCAGCTAAGGAACCAGAAATGATGGCTAAATTGTTAATACTCCAATATTTATACAATCTTTCAGATGTACAGGTAGTAGAAGATACAAAGGTAAACCTAGCATATATGTGGTTTATCGGTATCAATCCAGAGGATAAACTTCCAGACCCAAGTCTTCTAGCTAAATTTAGAACCCAGAGGCTTAAAGAAACAACATTGGATGATATCATCCAAGAAATTGTAAAACAATGTGTTAATAGAGGTATCATTAAGGGAACTGGTATTAGCATAGATGCTACCCATACAGAAGCCAACACCATTAAAAAAGTACCAGAGAGAATTATGAAGCACCTTGCCAAAAGAATTTTTATAAGCATCGAAGAGGAAAACAGCGTAGCTGCTGAACAGGTAGCTAAAGAAATACCTAATTACAAAGAAATACAGGATCACAATCTAGCAAAGGAAACTATGAAAAACTATCTAGAAAAGGTCACAGAGACAATGGAAGAGAATTTTGATTTAGCCACTTGCCCTAAAACTCTTCAATCCATTAAAAACGCTAAAGAAATATTAGACTCTCCTAAGTTTATACAACAAAAAGGTATCCGATCTCTCGTTGATAAAGATGCAAGAGTGGGTTACAAATCTAAAACCGATAGTTTCTTTGGATACAAGGTTGAATATGCTATGAGCCCTGAAGAACGCATGATAACAGCAGTCGTTGTACAAGGCGGAGCTTACGTTGATGGAACTGAATTTAAAAATCTCTACACCAAAACGAAAGAATGTGGAATAAGTATAAAGGAAGCATATGGTGATAAAGCATATTTTCGAAAGCCAATATTGGATTTATTGAAGGAAGAGACTGTAGAGGCATATATTCCAGTAAGTGAATCGGTATATAAATTAGATGATTCCAAGTTTACATACAACAAGGACTCAGATCAATGGATTTGTGATGAAGGAAATAAAACGATTAAAAAGAAAAAAGGTAATAGCAAGGACAGAGTAAGCCATTATTACTATTTTGAAAAAGAATGCTGCAAAAACTGTCCAAAGAGCCACGAGTGTCTAAATAAAGGCAAAGCAAGAAAAATTCTTGAGATAACCGCAAATACTTTTGAGTTCTATGAATATAGTCAATTTACCAAGCAGGAAGGATTTTTAGACAAGTATAAAAAGCGAGCAAGTCATGAGTGGAAGAATGGGGAAATGAAAAGATTTCATGGATTAGACCGAGCCAGGGGTTACGGTCTGCGTAGCATGGGCATACAAGCAAAATTAACTGCAATAGCAGTAAATTTAAAGAGGATAGCCAAGCTGGTATCCTCTTTTTCAGGAATGTTTATTAATTTTTTGATGATCAGAACCAATATTGCTATTGTCGGCTCACTTCGTGATTAAAATAGTTTAAAAAACAAGACTTTTTCAGTGGTTTCGGACGGTTCTCAACTGTCGCATGCATCTGTATAGAATCTAAAGATTCAGACCTGATGGAGAGAAAACTCTGTTAGGTTTTTTTGTGTTGCCAGAGAGGAATGGGATTTACCACTGAGTAGTGGGAAAGGTACCTAGGATTTTTCGTGTCCAGAGAGTGGCAACTAGGAAGACGTGATTTTTCAGCGAGTCAGTTGTCCTAGTTGGAACTGGTAAAAAAAAAGAGACAAAACTAGCTGAAAAACAGTGGCGAATGATTGTAGATTGAAACATTTGGAGTGATTGCAATCATTGCTCCGACAATCAGCATCAAAAAATAGGTTGAAGAATTCAAATTCTACAGCCAGTTTTTAAATTTTAGTAGAAAGGAGAAGTGAAAAATGACAAGTACAATTGAATTGATATAGAAATTTGAGCAAGACCTAGTTGCAGACGGAAAGAGCAGAAAGACAATCCTTTTCTACGTGGGTGATGTGAGGTGATTTCTCCAATGGTTAGATAAAAAACTACATTCAATAAGTATCTTCTTGAGACCAACTATGAGGTCAATACCATTAACTAGCGCATTCCAAAGCAGAGATAGGAAACTAAATTACAAATTATGTATTTTCTTGTGAACTATTCATGCACGATGTATAGTTCACAAGAAGATAGGGGGATAAAAAACAGGAGAGATGAATAGTGACTATTAAAAGGATTTTTGATAGTGTAATAATGATCACAGTGGTAAAACAAATATCCTGTCAATACTTGTAACATGGTAGCATTTGACAATATAAAGCCTAGATTGTATACTTAAAATATGGGTAATATTACCCATATTTTAAGTATACAACAAATGAAAAATAAAAAATGCTAGATTTTTCTCGTTTGACATAATTGTTGCTTGCTGTAGGAATAGATTGGGTATATGAATTGTAATACTAATCTACTTACTTGATAAATGTCTGTGTTGGTAGTCAAAAGGATATTTGAATAATCACTAAAGTAGAGGTGGTAGACACCTTAACTAAATACCTAAACGTTAATGGGGGTCAATTAGAATGATTGACTCCCATTTAAGAATTTTTTCTGAAAATTAACATCAGCTATTGGCTAAAGTGTCTTCGTATATTAACTGAAATTTTCTTGAATGATAAATTGCAAAATATAAGTAAAGCGTATAACATAACCCACTCTTAAAATCATATCCAGGAGGGATAATGATGAACAAAGCATTTAAAAATAAGAAAGGTTCCTCATTAGTTTTGATCATAATTGTTATGGCTGTTCTTTCTATTCTTGGTGCGGCGCTTCTTCAAGTAAGTCTTGCAGAGAATAATTTTGCGATCCATGAGGAAAAGCGACTTAAAGCCTATTATATTGCAAGAGCAGGTGCGGAAGCTGCTTCAACTTGGATAGAAGATCCAACCCATACCCTAAGTACAATTGATACATTGATTTCAAGCAACACCACGAACGTTGATAAATGGACAACATTTGCAGATGGTCGCTTTAAAATCAGTTTTTCAGGAGATAAATATAAACCGACTATCCATAGTGTGGGTGAATACAGTGGCGTTGAGCAGAAGGTTAACCTTGCACTAGAAAAAAACTATTTTTTTGATTCTACAGTAACCGTCACAAACTCATTGCACATAGATCAGCCAAACTGTGAGGTAACTGGCAGCGTATCAAGGACTCCTACCGCTAGTATCACTGGCTATACGAGTAATATAAGTGTGCAGCCCCCCAAAATAACAAATAGAACATTTCCAGAACCTTCAGACCCTGTTTTGCTAGAAGCTGACCCAACGCTGAGTTGGCCTCCTTTAGGTTTTAATATTAACAGTGGTGACGGTTACGCAGACCGTAAATTTGACGCTGTAAACCTTGGCAGTGATACCTACTACATCAATCTTTCAGGAGATATGAAAATTCAATTCAACTCACTGTCTGGAAACAATGCAAATATTTACGTTACTGGCAATGGTACCTTATCCCTATACACGAATAGTATTTATTTTAAAGGAAACCTATTTACTGGCCCCAATGCAAAGACGATACTCAATATTTTTAATTCGGGTACATTGGATTTCCAAACTGGTAATAGTGAATTTCAGGGATTTATTTATGGACCAGGTGCAGATATGACCATTAAGGCAAATATGGATAGCGTAGGTGCTATTGTAGCAAAAAACCTAACTTTAGAATCAGGAGGAGATGTTGCAGCTTCAGCTGCTGTAGGGAACTTATATCCTGAAGATCTTGGTTTTCAGTCAGAAGGATATAGCCGTGATTTATGGGGTGATTAATTTTCTTGGAAGGTATGATAAATATGAATAGACTAAAAGAAAATAGAGGAATGACACTTATTGAGATCATAGTGTCTGTAGCGATTTTAGGTATATTGGTTATTGCTTTTTTGAATCTCTTTACATTTGGGTATGTCCAGGTTGTTAATGCAGGTCACAAAAGTGGAGCAGGATTTAAAGCGCATCAAGCAGCCGAGCAGAAAATTGCAGGCGGCACACCTGCCCCAAGTATTGTGGAAACGTCGAGTCCTACTACCATTACTATCGAGTTGCCATCTCCACCGTCACCCGGGATGACGGTATCAGGACAATCGATTTCATTTGAAGCTGAGATAAATGCTAAGAAATCTAAAGTAACCACGTTTGTACCGTAGTAATTCCAACATCCAAACTAATTTAGAAAGGATCGGGTGATTTTGACTATCAAAAGTAGTGCTAATGAAAGAAAAAGAAATAGACAAAGTGGCTTTACTCTAATAGAGCTGATTATTACAATCGGATTATTGAGTATCATATTAGGCATAATATTCTCCTTTCAATCATTTGGAACAAAAGTTTTTAATAAAGGCGTCACGCAATCTGACATTCAATCTACACTTAGATTAGCCTCTGATTTTATTATAAAAGATGTAAGAAATGCCACGGAAATTATGCTTACAACACCAGCTAATCCCAATGATTATAATCAAATATACGTAAGTGGTAACAAGTTAAAATATAAGCCTTTTGGTGGAACTACCATAGATAAAACAGATGCTATAATACAGAATCCATCCACCGATTTACAGTTTTCACTTGTACAAATAGGTTCGAAATATACTCTTGATTTTTCAATCAATGGAAAAAATCAAGGGAATGCGTACACCTTAGCCTCTAGCGTAATGTTGAATAACATCGAGACAGCAACAACTTTAACAAACAGCCAAAGTATATATTATAAAAAAGGAATAAGTGCCCCTGTACCCGTTCCAGCAAATGCTCAACTAAGCAACCTTACATTAAGTAGTGGTACGCTAACCCCAGCATTTGATTCCTCAATAACCTACTATACCGTATCATTACCTCATGGAACAACTATCCCACCAACAATAGTTACTGCAACAGGTAAGGATGGTGCTACGGTCTCAAGTATAACAGATGCTGCTAGTCTACCAGGTACAGCAACGATTCAAGTTACCTCTGCAGATGGTACAAGAAGCGCTACATACACAATTGAGTTTATACTTTTGCCATCAAATGAGCAAATTATACAAGATGCACTTGATACTTTGGCAGTTTTGAGTGTCTCTAATGCCGGAAATAAAAACAATCAGGCGAAACCAACAATAAATCTGCCCGCAAGTATTAATGGGATAGCTTTTTCTTTCATCTCTAGAACAGTAGAGAGCGGAGCAGCAATTGCCATTCCAAGTGGAGAAGTTACAAGACATGGTAGCGATCACAAATCGGGAACAATTACATTGCAAGGTAGTTTAAATGGAGCTACCATCACTAAGGTTTTTGATGTTTATATTCCATCAAACCATGGAAGTCCAGGCGATGTTACTGTAACTGAGTAATAATATCTCTTTCTTTAAATTTGGGAGTCAATCATTTTGATTGACTCTTTTTCATGTTCAAAAAGTAAGAGTAAAGAGGTAATAAATTAAAATCACCCGACCTGGTAATACGGTAATGAATATCTTGACGATTTCCAGTGTTAAAGCCCTCCTAGTATATGAGCCAGTCTTAGGGAGCTATTTTCAGTATGACTACGATAATCGCTCGCTTTCATGACATAACTTATTTCACTGATTAGGCAAGACACTAAATCTCGGAATATCTTTGGAAGTAAATACCACAGTTCATAACCCGATAAGTACAAATACTATCATACAACAGATAATTATAATTAGCATACATGTCTATTAAGGAGTTGTATGATTATGAAATGGTCACGTTTTGTTTACTATATCATATATTTGCTTACAGTGCTTGATATTGCTTTTACACTATTCGGGTTGCAATTAGGGATTATACAAGAGGGTAATCCTATCATGAATTACTTTATCTGCTTATCAACGGAAGCAACGGCTTTTTGTGTCTTGGCATATGTGGCGATTGCATTGGTTTTCCTCTATAAAGTAAGTGAAAAGGTTAAGTGGTTGAATATGATGTTAACAGGTTTAGCCAGCATCAAGGCCTATGTACTTATACTACATTTTAGATGGTTAAGTGTGTATTTTGGAGAATTTTGACTAATGCTGTCAATAGGTATTTGTTCCTATTTGATTGTGATGGCTACTAATTTATGGTATAATTTTATAGTGAAATTTTGCTTTTAAGTAAGCTGTTTCCAATTTTCTTCACTGCATGAACTTTATAAAAAAGGGGGGACATATAGATGCATATCTTTGTATTCATATACGGGTTATTGATTGGTTCTTTCTTAAATGTGTGTATCTATCGGATACCGAATGATAAGTCCATCGTATATCCATCTTCTCACTGCCCTCAATGTGGTACCTTTCTTAAAGCCTTCGACCTAATCCCAGTGCTTAGCTATTTGTTTTATAGAGGCAAATGTAGATACTGCAGCAGCAAGATTTCTTTTCGCTATCCTTTCTTTGAACTATTCACAGGTTGTGTTTTCCTTTTGTTATATATTGTATTCGGACAAACCATGGATTTTATTGCTTACAGCTTGCTAGCCAGCCTCCTTATTGCCATCGCAGGTATTGATTTTGACCATCAAATCATTCCCGATGAAATGGTGGTTTGCGGATTCATTTTGGGTGGTATATATCTCTTATATGGATATTACATAGGTGCGTCTTCTATAACGCTATTCAGCAGAGCTGGTGGGTTTCTAATAGGAGGAGGTCTATTCCTGCTCATAGCCATATTATCTAATGGAGGTATGGGCGGCGGGGATATCAAGCTCATGGCCATGCTGGGATTTTGGTTAGGTATCCAAAGTATTCTTTTGATCATTTTGTTATCCTTTGTTATCGGGGCAGTAATATCTGTGTTTCTCTTGGCAGCGAAAATAAAAGGAAGGAAGGAAGCGATTCCCTTTGGCCCGTTTATTGCCATGGCTGCTTTTATCACCATATGTTTTCAAAATGAAATGATTTCTTGGTATTTACAAAGATTCATGTAATACGTTAAAAGGGGGAGCACACTTGAAGAAAAGAGCCATATCGCATAAATACACTGATGTACTGTCCTTGGATATCGGTGCCCACAGCATTAAGGCAGTGGTGGGAAAGCTGGACAAGGATAAGCTTGTCTTGGACAATGCTTTTATCATCCCCATGCCTGAGGATCTATACAAAGATGGACAATTTTACGACGGACAAAAGGTGAAGGATATTCTAGAAGAAACTTTGCATATGAATAAGGTCCGTACCCGAGCTGCCATATGCACCCTGGAAAGCAGCACCATTATCACCCGGGAGGTTGTACTGCCTTCTGCAAAGCCTCACGAGTTGAAAGAGATGGTGGGCTATGAGATTCAGCAATTCCTTCCGATTGAATTAGATCAATACATCATACAATATAAGCAGTTGGATGAGTTTATGGAAGGGGACACCAAGCACGTTAATTTACTGGTGGCTGCCTTGCCAAGGGGTATCGCCGAAAGTTACCTAAACCTCTTAGAAACCTTACATCTAAAGCCCATCGCCCTAGATGTCCATTCCAATGCAATCACCAAGTTGATTCATCCACAATCAGAGGTGAACCATGGAGACACGGTAGCTGGTAAGACTTCTGCTATTGTTGATTTGGGCCATAACCAAATCAATGTGTCCATCTTTGATAACGGAAATTTTAAGTTTAATCGTCTCTTAAATATAGGTGGTAAGGATATTGACCATAACCTTGCAAACTTCCTGGATTTTTCTTTAGAAGAGGCGAGAATCAAAAAAGTGGAATGTAGTGATATTTCGAAGTCCTTTGGAGAATACAACGATGAATCCAGATTTCTAAATATCATCAAGTCCAGTGTGGATACATGGATCGATGAAATCGAGCGGATTTTCAAATACCATATGACTAGAAATACAGGCAATCGACTGGATGTCATTTATCTATATGGGGGAAGTGCAAATCTAAATGGTATCGCTGGGTACATGGAGGAGGCCTTCAACATCCCAGTGAAAAAAATCAAAACCATCAGTTCCGTAAATACAGACAATATCAAGGGCAATATAGACCTTGGGCTTTATGCTAACGCCCTGGGTGCTATGGTCAGAAGATAAGGGGGGAAGCAACAGTGAAAGATTTTAACTTTTTTGAACCCTATATACAGCAGCATCAAGGAAAGGAAAAAAGGCAAAACTTATACTATGGCATGGCAGTAGTGTGCGTTGTGGCTGTTCTAGCTTTTCCTGTGTTCAACCTGGTTTATGCCCATAATATGAAAAAAGATATTGCCCAAATGCAGACGATACTGGAGTCTCCTGAAACCAAAGAAAAAATGGCAAGGGTCAATGAAAAACAAAGTAAGCTTGAAGAAATCACAGCAGTATTACCCATGGTGCAAAAGAGCGAGCTAGCGCTTCGAAAAATTGATGTATTAAGCGATGAATTGGTCCAGCTTATCGTAGATGCGATTCCTCCAGACTTAGAATTTATATCCTTTAACATAAGCCCTGAACAAATTACCATCAATGGTACCGCCAGGGATAAATCAGCCATTGCAGAAATTGAGTACAATCTCCGAGAGACAAAGGCATTTAAAGATTTATTTATTCCTTCCGTTTCTTTAAATGAAGGTCTATACAATTTTTCCATTCAATTCGCGTTAAAGGATGTGAATTAAGATGAAGCTGACGAGAAGAGAGCGCGTATTGGTTTCGGTTCTAGGTGCAGTGCTTTTCCTGTGGGTATATTATCAGTTTCTGATTACGCCGCAGCTGGTGGAGTTAGATAGCTTAAAACAGCAACGAGAGCAGTACAAAGCAGAAATGACGAAGGTGGAAAATGCTGCTGCCACCGAGAAAAAGCTGGATGAGAACATCACAGCCATGAATGAAAAGATCAAACTGATTACCAATAACTTCTTTACCACTACAGAGCAAGAAGAATTTATTTTACTTTTTAACGAAATGCTTCAGGATCCAAATCTTAATGTATCGGTAATATCCTTTACTCCATTCACCATAGAAAAGCTTGGTGAGACAGAATTAGAATCCATGAACGCCACCCTTTCTTACGAAGGGGATTATCCATCGCTGATGAACCTATTAAGATCTATGTGGAAATTCCAAAAGAAGATTATCGTGAAGAATATCAATATGGCTAGAACTGAAGGTGGCCGTTTAAGCGGCAGCTTCGAAATAGGTTTCTATAGAATGAAAAACAGTCCCGATTTAAAGGATGATTTGTTCCGATGGTACATTGACGAAGATTTTTATAAAGAAAATCCTTTTTCTTCCATGAGCCCATCAAATGGCTTGAAAATTAATTATCTTTTCATCGGCGGAGATCCATCAAAGCTGAAAACAGATACATATGTGAAGTTTACGGATATTGTTGGTCATTGGGCAGAAGCAGAGCTTAACGATTTTGGTGAGAAGAGGTATATCCAGGGCAATCAGGAAAATCAGTTTAAGCCGGATGAAGCCATCACAAGGGGAGATTTCATTATTTTGCTGGATAGGGTCTATCAGTGGCCTGTGCCAGAAGGCAAGGTGGATTTGACCAAGTTTGGTGATTATAGTACCTTGGGCAGCTATGAAAGCTCTATTGCCAAGGCTATTTTCAAAGGCTTTATCGGAGGATATGTGGCAGGATATACGGATAACACCCTACGTCCAAGGGAACCCATAACCTATGAGGAAGTGGAATATATCATGCGCCAAGTAAAGACAGATCCTGGTTTTAACTGGAATCAGGTTGGAGAGAAGGCAAAGACTGAAAAAGGGTTTGAGTCTGTAGGTCTTACCAACAAAACGGGATACCTTTCCAAAGGAGAAGCAGTTTATCTACTGTACCACTTCAAATAATATAAAAAATCGAGGATAACGACATCCTCGATTTTTTTATCTTTATTATTTCATCATCTTTATGAACACTTTAGAAAGAAAAGGATCAAACTGGGTGCCTGCGCAGCGGCTGATTTCTTTGAGGGCTTCTTTTTTGCTCATAGGTTCTTTATAGACCCTGGCGTTTGTCATCACATCATAGGCATCTACGATGGTGAGTATCCTCGAAAGCTTTGGAATCTCAAATTCCCTTAGACCTTTAGGGTAGCCCTTGCCATCCCAACGCTCATGATGGTACAGGATGTACTCAGAGATATGAGAAAGCTTCTTAGAAGACTCTGCAATACGATAGCCGATTTCAGGGTGCTTTTTCATGGTTTCCCATTCCTCAAAGGTAAGCTTGTCGGCCTTCATCAGAATACTATCGGCAATGGCAATCTTTCCTATGTCATGGAGAAGACAGCAGAGGCTCAAATCATCCTGTTCCTTTTCAGACAGGCCCACCTGAACGCCAAGATCATAGCAGGTTTTTCTCATTCGCTGGGCATGTTCCTCGGTTTCATGGCTTCTTTCGAAAAGCGTTTTTTCTAAAGAGGATATGATTACGCTCTGGTTGCTCTGGGTTTCCAAAAGCTTATGCTGGTACATGCGGTCCTCTGCCTCTTTAAGTATTTGGATGATTTCCTGGGATTGATCATGCTTGGTTGCACTACCCAATGAAATACTGGGTTTAATCAGTTCTCCATCATCCTGCAGACATGCTGCCTTGATCCTGGCGCAGATTTCCGCACTGGCTCTTTCATCGGTTTTTGGCAGGATGATGGCATATTCATCTCCGCCCCAGCGGGAGATAATGTCACTTTTTCGGCAGGAATTTTTCAAGATATCTCCAATACGTGTTAAAAGACGGTCTCCCACTGTATGTCCAAAAACATCGTTGGTGAGTTTAAGTCCATTAACATCTCCGATAATAACAGAAAGGGGTAAATGTCTCTCCGTATTTAATCGATTGAGCTCCTCTTCAAAATAGGCACGATTATAGAGTCCCGTTAACTTGTCATGGAAACTAAGATAATGAACCTCATCTTCAGCTTTTTTACGCTCTGTAATATCGGTGTGGGAGCCAGCCATACGAATGGCATTTCCATCTTCATCCCATATAGCCTGTGCGCGAGCATGTATCCATTTATGGGAACCATCCTTGCAGATCATCCGATGCTCTAAGCTATAAAAAGGAATCTTTTTATTCATATGATCATTTATGGCCTTCATTACACGACCGATATCATGGGGATGAATTAACTGGGTATAGCTGTGAAAGGTGTGATCGATTTCATCCTCTCCATATCCGAGCATTTCCTTCCAACGGGCAGAAAAGAAGGTTTCATTGGTTTTGATATTCCAGTCCCAAATCCCATCATTGTTTCCTCGGAGAGCCAGCTGCCAGCGCTCTTCACTTTCGCGAATGACTTCTTCGGCATTTTTATGGGCCGTGATATCAGAGACGTATTCCACCACCATTTCGATCTTTCCTTCATTATTATAGAGGGGAATACAGTTGAGCTCTGCCCAGGTGCCATTCCTTAGCTTGATCTGCTTGCCCATGAGAGGCGCCTGGGTTTCGAATACTGTCTTTGCCATACAGTAGGTATAATTTTCCTTGATATATTTACAGCTTCTAAAACACTTATCTTGTTGTATGATTTTAATATCCATCCCCGTATCAAATTGCGGCCAGTTGCTGTAGACAATATTATAATAGCGGTCGATGACCGACAACTCTCCAGGTATGGTAGATACCACATTCATTAGAAGCTTGTGTAGATTATTAAGCTTCTCATCGGCTTTCTTGCGATAGGTAAGATCCCGAACAAAGGCACAAATATATTCCTTGCCGTAATAGTTCATGTAGTCAAAAGTAATTTCTACAGGGACATAGGTATCCATCCGGGTCCTTAAGGAGGACTCAAAGGTCATGGTGTTTTGTCGGGTGATTTCTGTCCAATGATTTTCCCACAATGCTCTAGAGTAGGTGGGGTCTAAATCAAAAACCATCATCTTTAAAAAGTCTGTTTTGTGATAGCCTAAAGTCTTACAGGCTCCGTTGTTAGCGAAAAAAATCTTTCCTGTATAATCAATCCAAAAAATCATATCGTTGGTATTCTCTACAGTAAACTCAGCCAAGACATGGAGTTCATTGGAGGGTTTTTCAATACTATTTTTACCATGGTCATCCGTGGATATTTCCTTAGCACCATTGGAGAATAAAATATTTGTTTTGGTAAATAGAGTAGGTTGCATATATTTTTCCTCCTCAAAATATCAAAAAAAAGTTTTCCATTCTAAATATAATTCGGCATATGACAGTTTTTTCCTCTTTTTTCTTTAACAGCTAAAGAATTATTTCATAGAAACTGTTTTTATTTTCCAGTTTTTGAAGGATTGTGTAGATTTTTATCGAATAGTTTGAATATTTAGATCCGTTCAAATCACGAAGGGGTTGGGTTGATGGAAAAGAAGATGGATCAAGAAAAGGGTATGACCCTCATAGAAGTTATCATCGCATTGTGTATCATGGGAATTTTGTTTGTTCCCATATCCTCCATGTTTCTGTCTACAGTAAAACTACTCCAAGAGGCGAAGCAGCTGATGATCTATTCTCATCTAAGCCAGCAATATATGGAGAGAAGCAAATATGATCTCTATGTAGGTACCGGATTACATATTTATGACATAGAAGCGCTTCAGCTGCGGGTCGAAGTATCCATTGAACCCTTAGAAAGGGCCAACAATGATGCCAGACTAGAAAAGATTCAATTGATTGTGAAGGATATTGATGACACCCATGAACTGTCACGAATGGTTGGTCTTAGGAGACGAAATTAAAGGAGCTGTTGATGGTGAGAAACGCTAGGTTGGAAAAGAGGGGAGCTGCCTATATATTGGTCATTATCATTTTGGCCATTGTCGGAGCCTTAGGCACTGCCATATTCTCTGTCAGCATGATGAATTATAGAATGAAACAAATTGAACTTTATAGCAAAACTGCCTTTTATTTAGCCGAAGCAGGCTTGGAGGAAGCATACGGATTAATCGCCAAGGAGATTGACCATGCGGCAGCATTTGGGCAGCTAGAACGAGAAAAAGAAGGCGGAGGACATCATCAGTTCAAAACATCCTATACCACCTATCTTAATGAAAAATTGGTCTCGTCTTTAAGCAGTTATTCGTGTACGATATTAGATCCGACCCTAAGCAATGAAAGGCCCTCGCTGAAGGTTTTAGAGGTTGAACCATTTGTAAATGGGAACGACAAATTCTCCATAACAATCCAGTCTGTTTATAAATATAGAAATGTCTCCCATATGCCAAAGGCAATCTTTGAAATATCGGTGCCCAATGCTTCCTTATATCCGCTAGAACCAACGGACATAGAAGATATCCTCCATATGCGATATCTTTCTGAATAGCAGGTAGGTGAACGAGATGAAGAAAAACCACAGGCAGAAAGGTTTCACCCTGATTGAGGTGGTGGCTGTTATTGGATTGATGGTTATCCTTTCGTCCCTGGCGATGCCCACAATCAAGAAATCAAGCTTTACCATGAAATCCTATGCCCGACATCTATGTACGGACATACGGGAGGTGCGCATGTCGAAAATGACACTGGGTGGACAGTACAGCATTCTGCTTAGTAAAAAGTATTATAAGGTCTTAGACGGCACCCAGGAGCTAAAGAGTGTAGAGATCCCCGACCCGTTTGAGCTTCTTTATGGGAATGAAGAAGTCCGATTCAGTTACCAAGGCGTACCTACCCATGGAGGTGATACCATCACGATCTATAACAAAGATTCACGGCGATTCTACCAAATTACCATTGTTCCTGCCAGCGGCAGAGTATTGTTGTTAGATGAGCTATTTGGACCTTAATCGAAAAGGCTTCACCTATATGGAGCTGTTGATTGCCCTCGCCATTTTATGCATCATCATGACCAGCGTCTTTTCATTTTTTCAAGCTTATCAAAGGTATGGAGAGAAGATGGACGACCAGTTAGAGCTCCAGTATCAAGCCCAAATCGCTGTGAACGAATTTTTGAATAAGGTCATGTATAGTCAAGGGATTCAGCAAGTAAGCTTCCATGATGAATCCCAGCATAAAGTAAAAAAGATTGTTTTTAGAAATTCCCCTAAAGAGGATGAAATCCATCCTAAATATAAAAAGCTTGTATTTGAGCATAAAAGGGCCAGTGCCAGCCTTTGGTATGGTTATGGCAATGATGCTAACGTGCAATACGCCAACTATATTAAAGATTTTGTGATCATTCCCATCGATGGCGAATATAAGGAATGTAAAGGTATCCGTGTCATTATCACTTGTCAAAGAAGAGGTAAGACACTAACCATTGAAAATAGTGCATTCTTCCGAAATATTAAGTCAGCAGAAGATAAATAATACCTATAGCGTGTCGTATTTATACGAAAATTCTTCTATGTTGTAGAGGAATTTTCATTTTTGTATGGAAGATTAACCTTATAGTTATATGTTAATAAGTCTTTTATAGGATGAAGGAGGATATTCAATGCTTAAGAACTATATGGAGATTGTTGTGGATCATGTATTACCATCGATGTTGAAGGTGTTTCCAAATGTTTGTCAGTGTCCGCAGTGTCTAGATGACATTAGAGCCATCGCACTAAATCATTTGAAACCTCACTATGTGGTGTCGGAGAAGGGTGAGCTTTATTCAAGGGTCAATGAAATGAATATTCAGTTTGAAACAGATGTTATGAAAGCATTGATTGATGCTATTACCATCGTTTCCAAGAACCCAAGGCATAAATAAATCTCGTATATTGTAAAGAAGTTGTAAATATTGGGTATAATATTGTAAGAAACATGAAAAATTCTATCCAAATATATAAAATTATGTTATCATATTAAAGGATTGGGAATAGGTATGGTTTGGCATTTATGGAAACTTATAAACATCATGTTGGTGGGGGGTATCTGCAATGATTGCAAGGCTTGGTCGTTTTAGAGAGCTGTTGCGTGAAAAAAGTATTGATGGAGCCATCATATACAAACCTGAAAATAGAAGATACTTGAGTGGCTTTACTGGCAGCTCTGGGTATGTGTTAATTACCTTAAATGACGCTTATTTTATCACTGATTTTCGTTATATGGAGCAGGCTGCTAAGCAGTGCCACGGCTTTAAAGTTGTTGAACATACAAACCAGAATCCGTTACATATGATTTTGAACACATTCAATTTAAATACCATGGCCTTCGAAGATGATTTTGTTACCTTTGCCCAGTATAAGGAGTTCTCTGACAAGCTGGGGCAAACAAAGATGGTTCCTTTGGAAGGTGCCATGGGTAACCTTAGAAAGATCAAAGATGATGAAGAAATATCCATCATCGAAAAAGCTGCCCAAATTGCAGATCAGGCCTTTGTGTATATCCTTACATATATGAAAGCAGGTATGAAAGAAAATGAAGTTGCTTTGGAGCTGGAAAATTTCATGAAGAAAAGAGGAGCCAGTGGGTTATCCTTTGACAGCATCGTTGCATCTGGTATTCGTTCATCCTTACCCCATGGGGTTGCTTCAGATAAAATCATCGAGACAGGTGACTTTGTAACCTTGGATTTTGGATGTATTTATGAAGGGTATTGCTCTGACATGACGAGAACAATCGTAGTAGGAAAAGCCAGCGAAAAGCAAAAGAAGTTATATTCTATTGTTTTGGAGGCTCAAGAAAAGGCATTAGAAGCCATAAAACCTGGCATGACAGGGGTCGAAGTAGATAAGATTGCAAGAGATATTATCAGCGAAAATGGATATGGTGACTATTTTGGTCATGGTTTAGGTCATGGTGTTGGTTTGGAGGTCCATGAATCTCCGAGATTATCTCCATTAGGCCATGATACATTGAAGCCGGGAATGATTGTTACCGATGAACCAGGTATATACTTGCCCGGGTTTGGCGGTGTACGAATCGAAGATCTTGTAGTCGTTACTGAAGACGGTTGTAAGACCTTGTCCAAGTCACCAAAGGAACTCATAGAGTTATAAGATGTATACAACTACTGGCAATACACGAATACTACCAGTAGATAGCATAAATATTTTTTTATTTTTATAATTAATGGAGGGATAATAATGATTTCAGCATCAGATTTTAGAAAAGGTGTGACATTTGAAATAAATGGTGAACCTTTTGTAGTAGTGGACTTCCAACATGTTAAGCCTGGTAAGGGAGCTGCTTTCGTTAGAACAAAGTACAAGAGTGTTACAACTGGTTCTATCCGTGAAGAAGCTTTCAACCCAAATGACAAGTTCCCAAAAGCCCACATTGAGACGAAACAAATGCAGTATTTATACAATGATGGTGATTTGTATTATTTTATGGACAACGAGTCTTTTGAGCAATTGCCTCTGTCAAAGGAGCAAGTAGAAGAAGCAATTATTTACTTAAGAGAGAATGATTCAGCAACTGTTAAGTTCTTCAAGGGCAAAGCATTCCAAGTAGACCCACCAAACTTTGTTGAGCTTGTGGTAACCTATACTGAACCTGGTGTAAAGGGTGATACCGCTACAAACGTAACAAAGCCTGCAACTGTTGAAACAGGGGCTGTTATCCATGTGCCTTTTTTCATCAATGAAGGGGATAAAATTAAAATTGATACACGTACCGGTGACTATTTATCAAGAGCTTAGGCAATAATACTAAGGTATATTAAATAAAAGGAGGGTTTCACCATGAATTATCTTTACGAGAGAGTAGCATATTTGAGAGGACTTGCAGAGGGTTCTGAACTTACCGAAGAGACAAGGGAAGGCAAGATTCTTCTAAACATCATTGATATATTGGAAGATTTCGCTGATTCTATTGAAGAAGTTAAGCGGGAAGTTGAAGATCTAGATGAGTATGTAGAAGCGCTGGATGAGGATTTGGCTGTTGTTGAGGATGACGTATATGGTGAAATGGACGATGACGATGATGATGAGGATGACGAAGATGAATTTGGTTTCATCGAATTGGAGTGTCCAAACTGTCACGAAATAATATACCTTGACGAAGACGCAACAGATGACGATGATGACATAGAGGTTGTTTGCCCAAGCTGTCATGAAAAATTACATTTTGAAGATGCATGTGATGAAGAAGGCGGCTGCTGCGGTCATCACCATCACGAATAATATTAAAAAAACCTGATACATAATGTATCAGGTTTTTTTAATCCCTTTTTTGTCCCCAGAACAAATTTTAATCATATTATTGTCCTTTTCAAAATACATATTTATATAAAGGAGGGACAGGTTATGGATGGTTCAGGTAATATCAATTTTCTAAAGAAAACCTCTTCAGATCATTTACCAAGGAAGGAAATTCTCGATGCCCTTCCTTTACACCTCAGAGAATTGATTCAAGGTCTTCCTTCTTCATTATGGAATAGCATGGAGGAAATAAGGCTCCGTACGAATCAACCACTGTTGATTCACAGTCTAAATAAAGATATATTTGTCTATTCCAATGGGGGAATAGGTTCTGAGATCTCTAAGGCATATGTGGTTACAAAGTTAGACCTAGAAAAAACCTTCCAATTGGTCACTGATTACTCAGTTTATGCCTTGGAAGAGGATATTAAGAAAGGTTTTATTACGATACGGGGCGGCCATAGGGTAGGTATCAGCGGACGTACTGTCATGAACGGGTCAGCCATCAAAACCATCAAAGATATTAGCGGCTTAAACATTCGGATATCTAGGCAGAAAATCGGAATTTCAGATGCATATATGGAGCATATCGTAGCAAGTAATAATATTTTTAGAAACACACTAATCGTATCCCCCCCCCAATGCGGAAAAACAACATTGCTGCGAGATATGGTTCGGAATCTTAGTAATGGCATGATAAAAAGGGGGTTCCAGGGTTTTAAAGTAGGTGTCGTGGACGAACGTTCGGAGATTTGTGGAACCTATCAGGGCATCCCACAAAACGATATCGGAATCAGAACGGATATTTTGGATGCTTGTCCAAAGGCAGAGGGAATAATGATGCTGATTCGCTCCATGTCTCCCCAGATTATTGCCACCGATGAAATCGGTAAGCTTGATGACGTGTTGGCCATTGAGGAAGCATTAAATGCAGGGGTTAAAGTGCTGACCACAGTGCATGGCCATAGCTTGGACGAAGTCAGTAAACGGCCAAATCTAAGAAAAATGATGGAAGAAAATATATTCGAAAGAATCATTATTCTATCGAATCAACCCAGAGTAGGTACAATTCAATCGATCTTAGACGGCAAAACCAAGGTGCCTTTGTTATAAACCTACAGAAGTTAGCAGGGAGAGTGAATTCATTGGTTAAAGCGATTCTTTCCATCATTATTATTTTGAGTGCATCTTTTATTGGTTACATCCTTTCCTATAAATACGTTCAGCGTCCAAGACAAATTAAGCATCTTTTTTTATCTTTGCAGCTATTGGAGACTGAGATATTGTATCTGCTAACCCCATTGCCCCAGGCATTGAAAAAGGTTGGGGGAAAGTCTTCTATGGAGTTGAACAGAATCTTCACAGAGGCTAGTGAACTCCTGGAGAAGAAGGACGGCTTCTGTATTGAAGATGCTTGGAGACAATCGGTAGAAAAGCATTATCATTTTACTTCTTTGACAGAGGAAGATAAAGAGGCCCTTATCGACTTTGGCATGAGCCTTGGTACAGTAGATCGAGATCATCAATTAAAGAATTTTCATTTTATCTATGGACAGCTTAAAAAACAACAGCAATCTGCGGAAGAGCTTCGATCAAAAAATGAGCGAATGTATAGAAGCCTAGGTGTTCTGCTTGGTGTGGCAATCGTAATACTATTTCTATAAATGAAAGACAAAATAAGGGGGATTTAAAATGGGTACGAATGTTGATTTGATTTTTAAAATTGCAGGTATAGGGATTCTATTGGCTGTGCTTCATCAAGTATTGACACGATCTGGTAGAGATGAAATGGCAACCATGACCACCTTGGCAGGGATTATTGTTGTATTGTTCATGGTGATACAACTTGTTAACGATTTGTTTACAACGGTCAGAACAATGTTCCAACTCTACTAACATAAAAGGTGTGATTTCAATGGAGATATTTAAAATTGTAGGACTAGGCTTAATCGCAGCCATTCTTTCTGTGGTTTTGAGGAGCCAAAAACCAGAAATTTCATTGCAAATTAGTATTGTAACAGGGTTAATTATTTTCTTATTCATTGCGACAAGACTAAGTTATGTTATTGAAGTGTTAAGTCTAGTTGCACAAAAAATTGATATTGACCTGATTTATATTACCACCATCTTCAAAATTGTAGGGATTGCTTACATTTCTGAGTTTGGTGCCCAGGTGTGCCGAGATGCAGGGGAAGCTGCCATCGCATCTAAGATTGAATTTGCTGGTAAGGTACTCATTATGGTACTGGCAGTACCTATATTGATAGCGCTGCTAAATCTTCTCGTGAAACTAATGCCATAGGATGTGAAATTGATGAAAAAAATCGTATGCCTGGTTGTTTTTATAAGCATCTTTCTTGGGCAAGTATCCTTTGCCACGGAATCCAATCCTGACAATAGTTCCATTACCGACGAACTCATAATGGAACAACTAGATAAAATAGATACCCATAGCCTCAATCAAATTGTTGAGAGTATCAACGGGGATCTCAACCAATACTTGCCTGACATGGATCTTAAATCCCTGGTACAGTCTATTGTAAGAGGAGAAACCATATTTTCTATAAAAGATCTTCTGAATGGACTTTTAAAATATCTTTTTAAAGAAGTTGTAGCAAACTCTATGCTCCTGGTAAAGCTTATTGTGATAGCCGTATTGTGTGCCTTCCTCAGCAATCTTTCCAGTGCATTTGAAAGTGACGCTGTAGGAAAGCTGGCTTATAGCACATGTTACATCGTTATTATAGCCATGGCCATACAAAGCTTTTCCATTGCAACAAAAATCGGTGTAGAAGCTATCGATGAAATGGTTATGTTTATGCAGGCACTGCTGCCTATTCTTTTAACATTGCTGATGACCATGGGCGGCGTTACAGCTTCAGCGTTGTTTCAGCCTGTCATTATTGCCTCTGTAGGCATTATCAGCACCCTTATGAAAACCATCGTCATACCATTGATCTTTTTTTCAGTTATCTTATCCATTGTCAATTATCTGTCTTCGAAAATCCATGTATCTAAACTTGCCTCTTTATTGAAACAGGTTTGCGTTATACTCATGGGTTTGATGCTTACAGTATTCATAGGGATCATCACCATTCAAGGCGTAGCGGCTTCTGCTACAGATGGTGTCAGTATAAGGACAGCCAAGTTTGCCGTTGGATTGATTCCAGTGGTCGGCGGCTTCATATCTGATGCTGCCGATGCAATCCTGGGTTGTTCCCTTATATTGAAAAATGCGATTGGCGGAGTTGGATTATTTATATTGACTTTTATTGTCTTGATGCCGCTTTTAAAAATACTGGCCATGATTTTGATTTACAAGCTGGCCAGTGCATTAATAGAGCCCATTGTAGACAGTGATCTGCCTGATTGTTTAAGTGATCTGAGCAATGCTTTGGTCATGTTATTTGGTACTGTTTTATCTGTAGCCATCATGTTCTTTATGGCTGTAACGATGATTATAGGCGCTGGAAATATAAGCGCAATGATGCGATAAAAAGAGGTGAACTTATGACAGCCTTCTTAAGAACCTGGACGTTAAACATCGTCATGGTAGTTATTTTTATTTCATTTGTGGAGTTATTGCTCCCTAGCAGCAGTATGAAAAAGTATATAAAAATGGTAGTAGGTCTGTTGGTTATTCTAGTGATTCTAAATCCTATCATTGAGCTTCTGTATGGTGATATCAATGTTCAGGATGAAATCTTTAAATCTACGGTAATGATAGAAAGAGAGGCACTCTCCAAGGATGCCGCTGGCTTTCAAAAATCCCGTAATCAACAGATGATTGCAATGTATAAAGAAAAAATCTCAGAGCATCTACGAGATAAAATTGGTTATGAGTATGATGTAAGGCTAGAGAATGCCCGTATAGAAATTGAAGAAGACACGGAGAATAAGGACTTTGGAAAAATCAAAGAGATTCACCTCGTACTAACAGAGGGTAATAAGATGTCGGAAGAACAGATTGCCATTGAAAACATTGACCAAGTTTCTATCGCTGTAAATGGTGGTCCATCCAAAACGCCATCAAATAAGCCAGAAGATTTATATATCATTTCTGATATAAAAAATAGCATTTCTAGGTTCTATGATATCGAAGAAGATAATATTAATATTAGTATGAATAAGACAAGTCATTAGGATCAGGGGGGATAAGAGCCATGAAGATTTTTGAAAAATACAAAGAGATGATTAACAATACCAATTATAAAAAAATGATATATAACCTCGTAGCCATCATCATCGTTTGTGTAATCGCACTGCTGTCTTGGGATACTTTTTTTCCCAGCAGCAGGAGCAACCCAGAAACAAAGCTGGTTGGAAATGTAAAGGAGAAGGAAGAGACACAAGCGTCAGATTATAAAGATAGTCTAGAGCAACAATTAAAGCATATTCTAGGTCAGATTAAAGGTGTTGGTGCAGTTGAAGTAATGGTTACCTACGAAAGCACAGCAGAGGTTATCCCTGCCATCAACAAAACCCAATCTAATCAGATCACAGAAGAAAAGGATGCCCAAGGAGGGACGCGCACGACAAAACAAGATGATCAAAGTGAAAGCATCATTACATCTAACAATGGAACAGGGCAACTGATTGTATTGAAGGAGATCAAACCACAAATCAGGGGTGTTGTTGTGGTTGCTGAGGGTGCTGGAGATATCCAAGTAAAAACGGAGCTGATAGAAGCAGTGAAAACAATTTTTCAGGTGCCAGCCCATAAAGTCATGGTTTATGAAAAACAATAGGATAGGGAGGAAAAATTATGTATAGATTTAAGCGAAGAAACTATTTGGTACTTTCACTGGTGGCAGTGTTATGTTTTATAAGTTACTTGAATTATGCAATCAATAAGTACTCTCTGTTGGAAACATCCTCAGAATTTGCTCGATATGAGGAGATAAAATTAACAGAGGTAGATTTGGCAGATTCTGAATTACCTTCAGAAGAAGCTACTGAAGATGGTCAGTCATCTGCTGAAGAGCAAAAGCCCAAAAGCGATATTTCTTTGGTAGACAGCACTGATAATCATGTTGAGGATCTAGTTTCAGAGGCAAGTACAACCATTGCCAGCTCGATCACCAACAGCAAAACCATAAAAAGATCAAATTACTTTATGGAGTCTAGACTTAATACCACCATCGAGCGGGAAAAAATTGTTGGACTTCTCAATGAGATGATTAACAATGAAATGACCGATGAAAACAATCGTAAAGCAGCAAATGATCAAAAGTTAAAGTTGATTGATATCATGAACAAGGAAAAAATTATAGAAAACTTAATTAAGGCCAAAGGATTTGAAGAAGCCCTTGTGTTTATCACGGATAACTCTGTGAATGTTATTGTTGAAGCTGAAAAGCTAACAGACTCTGATATGGCGAAAATATTAGATATTGTGATGAGAGAAACAAAAGTTCCTTTTGATAATATAAAAATATTAAATAAATTTTAGTTAGATTTGTAAATTGAGTATGCTTTTGGTATAATATTCTTTAGAGATTTCCATTTATAGACGCAGGGGGTGTACCAATGGTCATTAATGATCTAGACAATTCTGATTATGGTCAAATTAAGATAGCCGATGAAGTTGTGGGAATAATTGCTGGTTTAGCTGCAACAGAAGTACCTGGTGTTGCAGGTATGAGCGGTGGTATCGCAGGCGGAATTGCCGAAATGCTTGGCCGTAAAAATCTGTCCAAAGGTGTGAAGGTGGAAGTAGGAGAAAAAGAGGCCGCCGTCGATATGTTTATCATCGTTGAGTATGGTATTAAAATTCCTGACGTGTCTTGGCAAATTCAAGAAAATGTTAAAAAAGCTGTTGAAACGATGACCGGTCTTAAGGTTATTGAAGTAAATATCCACGTTCAAGGTGTCAACATCGAGAAAGAGAATAAAGAAGAAGAAAACATCCAAAGAGTAAAATAAAACCTTAAACTAACCCTCTGAGTTTTCAGGGGGTTAGTTTAAATGTTTTCAGGGAGGAGCGTTTTATGAATATCATTGATCGTATGTTCTTAGCTTTGTACAGCTTGTTCATCGGCTTATTTTCTTTGATTCTTTTATTCGTACCCTTCTATGAGGAGGTCTACTGGTGGACAAGCCGTATTTTTGATATCTATCGATTTGACTGGCAATATGTTCTAATTCCTGGTTTCTTTTTCATCATGAGCGTTCGATTTCTCATGACAGGATTAAAGCGTCGCACTTCAAAAAACAGAGGTATCATAAAGCATACATCCTATGGCGAGATCAGAATCTCTTTGAATACGCTGGAAGGGATGGCACAAAAATCTGCTAGAGAAATCAATGGACTCCGTGAGATTAAGGCTGCGGTACATCCTTTGGCGGAAGGAATACTCATAAATGTTAATGCCCTTTGTGCACCTGATGTGAATATTCCTGAAGCAACAGTTATGATGCAGCAATCCATCAAAGAATATATTGAGAAGTATTCAGGTATTGAGGTCAGAGAGGTAAAGGTAAGCATAGAAAATATTGCTTCCGTCGGCAAAGGAAGGGTTGAGTAATATATGAGAAATATGTCTATTGATAAAGAAAAACTC
Organism: Anaerosolibacter sp.; assembly: GCF_029240175.1. Classification (GTDB taxonomy): domain Bacteria; phylum Bacillota; class Clostridia; order Peptostreptococcales; family Thermotaleaceae; genus Anaerosolibacter. The sequence continues at coordinate 40,171 of NZ_JARBTM010000007.1, read as the reverse complement.
ATGGAAGTTCTTACCCCTCATAGGGGAAAAATAATAGGCATGCTGACTGGGTTGTTTTTTAGTGTTTTTGTCATATGGATTGGTATTATTAAAACCCTGTTTATTACCCTCTGTATTTATCTGGGATTCTTTATCGGCAAAAAGATTGATGATAAAGAGGATTTACTGATACTCCTGGATAAAATATTGCCCCCGGGGAAATTTTGATAGGTTTTACATACATATCCTATTTTGAGTTACAATATTGAAAAGAGTATAATTTGAATGCAAAGATTGATACAACTAGGAGGAAATATATGAGTAGAAAATTTGCCAGAGAAATGGCTATGAAATTGATCTATCAGATGGATATGCATGGAGAGTTTTCCGATACAATGATCCACCGTTTTATTAATGAACTGCCAGAAGATAAACAGGAGAATGACTATATTCAAAATATTGTAGGTATATATATATCCCACAAGAATGAAATAGATCAAATTATAGATGATCATGCCATAGATTGGAAGATAGATAGAATGCCAAAAGTTGATGCTGCAATACTTCGTCTTGCCATTGCAGAAATCAAGTATCGTGAGGATATACCTGAAAGCGTATCAATCAATGAAGCTGTAGAATTAGCGAAGCAATATAGCACAGATCATTCAGGTGGATTCATTAATGGTATATTGGGAAGCTTTGTGGAAAAGAAGTGATTTCATATGGGGCCATATTATTTAGGAATTGACACCAGTAATTATACAACGTCCGTAGCGGTAGTAGATGCTGCGGGTTCATTGATATATGAAAAAAGAAAATTGCTAGAGGTTAAACAAGGAGAGAGGGGATTAAGACAATCGGATGCCCTCTTTCAGCATGTTATGACGATGCCTGAATTATTTGACGATATTTCTAAACATGTAGCTGCCAGCAAAATCAAAAAGATTGTTGTCAGCAGCAGACCTCGCCCTGTGGAGGGTTCTTATATGCCAGTCTTTCGGGCTGGTCAATCCTATGGTAAAGTATTGGCTGCAACCCTCAATTGCAGTTATCAGGAATTTAGTCATCAAGAAAATCATATAAAAGCAGCAGAATGGTCAGCAGGTGTGAATTTAAATAATCATTTCATTGGGATCCACATCTCTGGGGGGACCACTGAAGTCTTAAAAATTGAAAAAAATCAGAGGGCTGGTTATGATATTATGGAAATTGGGGGTGCAAAGGATATCAGTATTGGCCAGTTGATTGATCGGGTAGGTGTAAGATTAGGCCTCTCCTTTCCAGCCGGTAAAGCCTTGGATCAAATGGCTTTACACAACAAATCCTTTGACTTTAAGCTCCCTATATCAGTTAAGGGCACCTATATGAACTTATCTGGGCCTGAAACCAAGGCAATGGGTGCAATTTCACAAGGGGGAAATCCCCATGAAATTGCTTGGGCCACATTTCAATGCATCGCTAAATCCTTAGAAGCAGCCATTTTAAATGCATGTCAAAATACGGTGCTCCATCAAGTGATCATTGTCGGAGGGGTGGCTTCTAGCGGCTATATTAGAGATTTTCTTCGTGATTCTCATAAACTTAAGGGTATAGACATATATTATGGGGATTCAAAATATTGCACAGATCATGCTGTGGGAACAGCTCTATTAGGAATAGACTAATTTTTATAGAAAGGGTGATTCCATGAAAGCAAAAATACTAGATGGAAAGAAGATTGCAAAAGAAATCAAGGAGAAGCTGGCGCGAGAGATCGAAGCCCTCCATAATAGCAGCGGCATTGTTCCAGGACTAGCTGTGGTTATTGCAGGAGCTGATGATGCTTCTCTTGTTTATGTGGACATGAAGGAAAAAGCATGTTCTGCCGTTGGCATGTATTCTAAGTCTTTTCGTCTCCCTTCTACAGTAACCCAATCTGAAATTTTAAACATTATCGATCAGTTAAATCATGATGAGCAAATTCATGGCATACTCATTCAACTGCCCTTGCCCGAAGGTATTGATGAAAAAGTGATAAGCAATAGAATTCATCCTGAAAAGGATATAGACGGATTTCATCCAGTAAATAATGGAAAACTTTTTTTGGGTGAAGATAGCTTGGCGCCATGCACACCTTTAGGGATCATTGAATTGATAAAGCATACGGGCATAGATATCTCAGGAAAGCATGCTGTGGTAATCGGCAGGAGTAATATTGTCGGTAAACCAGCTGGGATGCTGCTCTTACGAGAAAATGCCACAGTTACGCTATGTCATTCAAAAACCAAGGACTTGACTTCAGTTTTGAAGACAGCAGATATTATCGTATCAGCTGCAGGAATTCCAAATCTCGTAAGAGGAGATATGATCAAAGAAGATGCCATCGTAATAGATGCTGGTACAAGAGTTGTTGACAATAAATTGGTGGGTGATGTAAACTACAATGAGGCTGTAATGGTTGCCTCATGGATTACGCCTGTGCCTGGCGGGGTTGGTCCTATGACCATCGCTATGCTCTTACAAAACACCTTGAAGGCGGCGCTTAAAAAATGAAGCTTCGAACCCTAAGTGTTTCCGAATTGAATAAGTACATTAAGAGAATTATTAGTGCTGATCCTATTCTAAACAATATTCATCTGAAAGGTGAAGTCTCTAATTTTAAAATTCATCATAGCGGTCACGCGTATTTTTCTTTGAAAGATGATCGGAGCAAAATTAACTGCATCATGTTTAAGGATGATGTGCACAAGGTGAAATACAGGGTTACAGAAGGGTTAAATGTAATTGTAAAAGGGTATGTTTCAACCTATGAACGGGACGGACAATATCAGCTCTATGTTCATGAAATAGAGCCTGAAGGCATTGGCTCCCTCTACCTCGCCCTGCAGCAGTTAAAGGACAAACTTGAGAAAGAAGGCCTATTTGATAGAACATATAAAAGAACGATTCCTTCTTTTCCTAGAAAAATTGCTGTGATCACATCTTTGACTGGGGCAGCAATTCGCGATATTTTATCGGTTATTCAGCGGAGAAATCCTACTGTTCATGTGGTTATCGTACCCGTGACTGTCCAGGGTGAAACAGCAGGCGCTGAAATATCCCAAGCCATCGGGATGGTGAATCATCGTACAGATATTGATACCATCATTTTGGGAAGAGGTGGTGGGTCTATTGAAGAACTATGGGCTTTCAATGAGGAGATCGTAGTTCGAAGCATCTTTTCCTCACAAATCCCCATTATATCAGCAGTAGGCCATGAGAGTGATTACACCATAAGCGATCTTGTTGCAGACCTGAGAGCACCAACACCTTCTGCAGCAGCAGAACTAGCTGTACCTGTTTATATGGATCTAAAGAATCGTGTAGACACGTATATTTATCATATACATTTGGCCCTTGAAAAATATCTAACAGAAAAGCGAAATCGATTGGAAAGGTCTGATGTGCTTCAACTGGAGCGCAGACTGAAAAACAAACTTCGTGAAGATAGGCAGCACCTAGACATGGTTTTAAATAATTTGCATGTTCAGGCGAATCGCTTGATAGATAAAAACAAAAGTATTTTAGTTGGCTATGGCCATAAACTGGATGTACTAAATCCCTTTGCCACTTTAAGAAGGGGATATTCTATAACATTGCATCCTATAAATCGTAAAGCAATAACATCCGTTGAAAAGATCACTGTGGGTGACGATATAAATATTATGTTAACTGATGGTGAAATAGTTTGCAAAGTAGCCGATGTAGTTAGGGAGGAACAGGAATTTGAAAACACAGAAGACAAACAATGATAAACCAGATTTATCCTTTGAGGAAGCTATGTCTCGTTTGGATGAAATCGTAAAAATATTGGATGAGGGTAAACTTTCTTTAGATGATACTTTGGTTTTATATGAAGAGGGAATCAATCTTTACAGACGATGCAGTAACCTACTAGATAAGACGGAACAGCGGGTAAGTATATTAGGGAAGAATGATTCAGGAAAATATGAAGAATTTCAATACAAGGATCTTGAGGTGGATAAAAATGGACTTTAAAAATCTACTCCATAAAAAAGCAGAACAAATTGATCTTGCCCTTGAGGAAATTCTCCCAAAAGAAATAGGCCATCAAGACATTATTTTTCAATCTATGCGTTACAGTGTTTTTGCTGGTGGAAAGCGACTGCGTCCAATCCTTATGCTTGCCGCATCTGATTTTGTTGGGGGAAATGAAAAGGATGTTCTTCCTTTTTGCTGCGCTATAGAAATGATTCATACGTACTCTTTGATTCATGACGATCTACCTGCCATGGATAACGATGATTTTCGCAGGGGAAAGCTTACAAACCATAAAGTTTATGGAGAAGGAATTGCAGTACTTGCCGGTGATGGACTGCTAAACTATGCTTATGAAATTATGCTGAAATCCATTCTTCAAGGTGGTGCTGATTCAAAACGAAAGATTATGGCCATGGAAGAAATCACTAGAGCAGCAGGTATCTACGGCATGATCGGCGGCCAAGTTGTAGATTTGGCTTCTGAAAACAAGCAAATTGACGGGGAGACCCTAGACTATATTCATAATCATAAAACTGCAGCCTTGATTATCGCTGCCATCAGAGCCGGAGCAATCATCGGTGGTGCAGATGACCATACATTGAAATGCTTAACAGAGTATGGCAAGTGTATTGGATTAGGTTTTCAGATAACCGATGATTTATTGGATATCTTCGGCAATGAGGAAAAGCTAGGCAAAAAGATTGGAAGCGATATTGAAAACAATAAATCCACCTATCCATCTATTCATGGCATTGACCAATCTATTGCTAAGGTCAATGAACTATTTCACAGAAGCTTAGCAGTGCTTCAAGAATTCGATACAAAGTCTGCATTCTTTATGGAACTAGCAGATTATCTCGTAAAACGTGATTATTAGGTAAAGGAGGGAGAAAAGTGCACTTTTTCGAACTAATCATGAAAAATGATGTTTTTATCGTTGGACTCATTGCTTGGTTTATCGCTCAGGCGTTAAAAGTTATCCATAGCTTGATAAAGGATAAGAGATTAAATCTTTACCGGTTTGTTGGTTCTGGTGGTATGCCTAGCTCCCACTCATCTCTCGTCATGGGAATATCTACAGCAGTAGGCATTAAAAGTGGCTGGGACTCCGTTGCCTATGCTATTGCACTCTCTTTTTCGCTTATCATCATGTATGATGCTTCGGGCGTAAGAAGAGCAGTTGGCAAACAAGCCATTATTTTGAACAAAATGATTGAGGATCGTCATAAACACAAGCCCATTGGTGAACAGCGATTAAAAGAGTTAATCGGTCATACACCTGTTGAAGTTTTCGCTGGCGCTCTCTTGGGAATTGTGATAGCGAATATGCTTATTTGAATTAACTGCTGACGCCCAGTCGGGGGTCGGTGCTGGGAGTAAGGTGATGGGGGCGATCCACAATGGCATGTGGGCGATGACCCTCTTACCGTGGAGACCAAAGAGATGACCGATGGTCAGGTCTTTGGATAAACCTGCATAGTGGTTCCAATGCATTTTGGTTGTGTGCTACATGCAGCGTAGCCTGCCTTGAGTGGGATTTGGCGGATAATAGGTAACAGGCATTATGCTTATCGGCCAATAAGTATAATGTTATTGCTATTCGAAACCTTTTCTGCAAAAGAGGCTAAGAAATAGTTTGACTGTCGAGGAAAACTCCTAGACTGTTCCTTTAGAAGCATATTGGGGATTACAGTGCGGACTAAGTGGTAATCTAGTCTTATCTCTGGCAACAAGGTAAAAATAGATTTGAAGGGAAACCGCTGATTTGGCGACAAACCAGTATCTATTTGGGAAAGCCTACTAGACCTAAGCCGCAAAATTTACTCAATATGCTGCCACTTGATATACTGAACTCCCAGGCTGATAGCATTTGCTATCAGCCTTTATAGAGATAAACTAATCTAATTTGTGGGTGGATATAATATGAAAGAGCAATCTGGGGAAGCACCCCATCGAAGAAAACAAATGGGTAAGTCTTGGATTCGTTTATATAATTCAAAATGGGTAATACTCATAACAGTATGGACTTTCTTTCTAGCAATGGCCATGAGCTTTGTTTCTGATACAATATTGAGAAGTGTAAACCTGATTCTAGCATTTATCATACTTGTCACGATTGTATTTATAGGAATTTTTTTTGATCTCATCGGTATTGCAGTAGCTTCAGCCAGGGAGACGCCTTTTCACTCTATGGCTGCAAATAAGATTGCTGGTGCAAAGCACGCTGTAACTTTGGTGAGGAATGCTGGACCTGTAGCTAATTTTTGTAATGATGTCATCGGTGACATTTGCGGCATAGTAAGCGGCGCAGCTGGTGCTATATTGATATTAAAACTAAGCGATGTCAGTCAAATCAATATATCCCTCCTCGCCATCCTTGTAAGTGGTGCTGTAGCTGCAGTAACCGTCGGCGGTAAAGCTATTGCAAAGGAAATTGCCCTGAGAAAATCTAAAGAAATTGTTTTTTCGGTGGGAAAAGTACTATATTTCCTTCATTCAAAATTCAAAATAAATATTTTACCCAATAAAAAACGAAGTATAAAACATGAGAGAAAGAGAGATGAGTAATGTGAATGGCTTGATCTCAAAAATTGATTCACCTGCTGATCTAAAAAAAATGAGTAATAATGAACTTCAGGAACTCGGTAAAGAGGTTAGAAATTTTTTGATTGAAAGTGTTTCCAAAACAGGTGGTCACTTGGCTTCAAATCTAGGTGTAGTTGAACTAACAATTGCGATTCATCGTGTCTTTAACAGCCCCAAGGACAAAGTTATATGGGATGTTGGCCATCAGGCTTATGTACATAAACTTTTTACCGGAAGAAAGCATTTGTTTCACTCTTTAAGAAAACATAAAGGTATGAGTGGCTTTCCAAAACGATGTGAGAGTGAACATGATGCGTTTGAGACAGGCCACAGCAGCACCTCTATTTCTGCTGGATTGGGGATGGCAAAAGCAAGAGACATCTTAGGGGAGAAACATGCAGTCGTTTCTATCATTGGTGATGGTGCATTAACTGGAGGCATGGCTTTTGAAGCACTAAACCATGCAGGGCATGCAAATACAGATTTTATCGTGATACTTAACGACAATGAAATGTCTATTTCACAGAATGTTGGAGGGCTTTCAAAATATTTAAATCGTTTAAGATCTGATCCTGCCTATTTTAAAGTTAAAAATGATGTACAAAACATATTAAATAAAATTCCTGCTGTAGGTAAAGCTATGTTTAAGACAGCGGAAAAAGCTAAAGATAGTCTTAAGTACTTTTTGGTACCAGGGGTCATTTTCGAAGAATTAGGGTTTACTTATCTAGGACCTGTAAATGGTCATGATTTGAAGGAGCTAACCATTGTACTGAACCGAGCTAAAAACATACGCGGTCCTGTGTTCATACATGTACTCACCAAAAAGGGCAAAGGCTATGATTTTGCGGAAAAAAACCCTGACAAATTTCATGGTGTCAATCCTTTTAAGATCGAAACAGGTAAGGCTATCGCTGCACAATCGCGAGAAGGCTATTCCTCCGTATTTGGGAAAACTCTTTGCAATCTTGCGAAAGAAAATGAAAAAATTGTTGGAATTACAGCAGCCATGCCTTCAGGTACAGGTTTAAGTGAGTTTGCATCCATGTATCCTGAACGTTTTTTTGATGTTGGTATCGCAGAGCAGCATGCGGTTACCTTTGCTGCCGGCTTAGCTGCCAAGGGACTGCGACCCGTGTTTGCAGTTTATTCGACCTTTTTACAGCGAGCCTATGACCAAATTATCCATGATGTCTGTCTTCAGAATTTACCCGTACTGTTTTGTATAGATCGTGGAGGATTGGTAGGCAATGATGGGGAAACCCATCATGGTATTTTTGATTTTTCCTTTTTATCTCATGTCCCTAATATAGTGATCATGGCCCCAAAAGATGGCAAGGAACTTCAAGCAATGATGGAATTTTCTTTTAGCCACGATGGTCCGTCTGCAATTCGTTACCCTAGGGGTGAAAGCGATGATTTTTCAGAGATATCAGCAAATTATCAAATAGATTCACTGAAGGCTGAGACCCTTTTAAAGGGTAAGGACATCTGCATATTGGCTATAGGAAATATGGTCCGGACAGCTTATGAGGCAGCTTTACGACTGCAAAAAGACAATATAAATTGTACTGTCGTTAATGCTAGATTTGTAAAACCTTTGGATGAGGAAAGCATCTTAACTGAAGCTTCCGCTTGTGCCCATGTCATTACCTTAGAAGATAATCTGATAAAGGGTGGATTTGGGAGTCAAGTTTTGGAATTATTAAATGAAAATAAGATTTACAGAAACTTCAAGTTACTTGGTTTTCCAGATCAATTTATAGAGCATGGCGACAATGAAGACTTGTTTAAGCTCTATGGTTTGGATGTTGATGGCGTTGTCAGCCATGTTCGCGAGATGCTTGGAAAATAGGAGAGAAAAATAATGGGCGAAAAAAATAGAATTGATGTTGTACTCGTTGAAAAAGGCATATTTGATTCCCGAGAAAAGGCAAGAACTTCTATTATGGCAGGCCTTGTATTTGTCAATAACCACAGGGTCGACAAGTGTGGTACAAAAATTGATACTGATGCTGAAATAGAAGTAAAAGGTAAGGCTATCCCTTATGTTAGCAGAGGGGGATTAAAGCTTGCAAAAGCAATTCAACAGTTTAACATTGATTTGAAGGATAAAGTTGCCTTAGATATTGGTGCTTCCACTGGTGGATTTACAGACTGTATGCTCCAAAATCAAGCAAAAAAAGTGTATGCCATCGATGTAGGATATGGTCAGCTGGCTTGGAGTCTAAGACAAGACCCACGGGTTGTTGTCATGGAACGCACAAATATACGACATGTAAGCAAAGACAGCTTCCATGAAACGGTAGATTTTGCTTCAATTGATGTTTCATTTATTTCTTTGAGATTGGTTTTACCGGTTGTTAAGGAGCTTCTAAAAACAGGCGGTGAAATTGTGTGTTTAATTAAGCCACAATTTGAGGCGGGAAGAGAAAAGGTTGGAAAGAAAGGTGTAGTGAAAGATATTCAGGTTCATAAAGAGGTCATTCTTAAGATCCTTACTTTTGCCAAAGAAAACAACTTTTCTATAAAAGGGTTATCTTACTCACCAATCAAGGGACCTGAAGGAAATATCGAATATCTAGCCTATCTGACCAGTGATGATACTAGTATAGAGTATTCCACTGATACTGATCAACTCATAGAACAGGTTGTTCATCAATCCCATAGTCAACTGTAATAAGAGATAGCCAGCTTGGTTATCTTTTATTATATACTGGACTGGAAATATTAATGAAATGTATAAAAATTTTTTTTGATGAATAAAGGATAAACTAGAACAATGTAGAATAATGTTAGTGAGTGCTAATTATGTAGTATTATATGAATTTATTTATTTACATAATGAAAATTTAATATTTTAGGAGGTTTAGCATGAAATATTCTAGACATGCGAAGATACTTGAAATCATTGAGAATAATGAAATTGAAACCCAAGAAGATCTGGCAGATTTTTTGAAGAAAAGCGGCATTAATGTAACCCAGGCAACCGTTTCCAGAGATATTAAAGAGCTTCGTCTCATTAAAGTTCTTTCCAAGAGCGGCCGTTATAAGTATGCTTCATTAAAGCAACAGGAAAGCGCTATCTCTGATCGTTTGGTGAAAATTTTTAAGGATTCTATATTATCAATTGACAGCGCTGCGAATTTTGTTGTATTAAAGACCCTTTCTGGGGCTGCCAATGCTGCTGCTGCTGCAGTAGATGCATTGGATATAAAGGAGATTGTAGGCACTATTGCCGGGGATGACACAATTTTTATACTTATTCGTGACCAAGAATATGCCGGGTTAGTGGTCGATAAATTTAAGAAGCTCATAAAGTAACCGGAGGTATTAAAATGCTCTTAGATTTATATATAGAAAATTTTGCATTGATTGAAAAAATGCGTGTTAGTTTTACCAATGGTCTCAACATCTTAACGGGTGAGACTGGAGCAGGTAAATCTATATTAATCGACGCAGTAAATATGGCTATAGGGTTAAGAGCAGATAAGAATTTTATTCGAACAGGCTGTGAGAAATCAACGATTCAATTGATTTTTCAATGTAATCAGTCAGCGTTAAACGATGTTTTAAGGGATCATGGTATCGAATTTGAAAATGACCAAATTCTAATATTAACCCGAGAGCTATACATCAACGGTAGAAGTGTTTCGAGAATCAATGATAAAATAGTTACCGTTTCTTTGGTAAGAGAAATAAGCAAATACCTTATAGATATCCATGGACAGCATGAACATCAATCGCTTTTATATTCGGAAAATCATATAGATATCTTAGATTCTTTTGCTGATAAGGAAATCTATGCTTTAAAAGCTGAGATTGAAGAGAAATATCAACTCTTTAAGAATCAAGAACGAAAGCTTGCTAGTCTATATGGAAATGAAATAGAACGAGAAAGAAAAATTGATTTGCTTAGATTTCAAGTGAATGAAATAGATGCATGTAAGCTAATAAATAACGAAGAGGAGACACTATTGACAGAACGAAATTTACTGGCCAATAGTGAAAAAATACATGAAGTTGTATCTCAATCCTACGAATATTTATTTGATGGAACAGATCACAATAAATCTTTGATTGATATTCTGGGCCATATTGCCAGTGACTTTAGTCACATAAAAGACTATGACCCAACACTGGCTGATATTAGTCAGGGGCTTTATGAGATATTGTATAAGTTAGAGGATCTTACGCGAGATATTCGTCTATATCGAGATCGTATAGAATTCGATCCTCATGTTTTGAATGAAATTGAAAATAGATTAGACATTATCAATAGTTTGAAGAGGAAATATGGTAAGACCATCGATGATATTTTAAGCTATCGTCATCGCATTCATAGCGAATTGGAAGAAATACTAAATAGCGAAGAAATCATTCAATATTTACAGAAGGATATTGATCAATTAAGAGATGAACTGTTAGCCTTGAGTGAAAAACTCAGTGAAAAGCGTAAAGCAATTTCTAATGAGTTAGAGACCAAAGTAATGAAGGAATTATCCAGTTTGAACATGAAAAGTGTTACCTTCAAAGTTAATTTTTCTGTTCAGTTCGATAAAGAACATCGTCATATCTTCACAGCTAAAGGTATCGATCATATTGAATTTTTGATTTCTACAAATCCAGGTGAACCGTTAAAACCCTTATCCAAAATTGTTTCAGGTGGTGAGATGTCTAGGATCATGTTGGCCTTTAAGACAATTCTTGCTGCTGTCGACAATATACCAACGCTTATATTTGATGAGATTGATACAGGTATTAGCGGTCGTACTGCAACAATTGTTGGAGAAAAGCTGGCTTTGATTTCTTCAACCCACCAAATACTCTGTATAACTCACTTGCCACAAATTGCATTAATGGCGGATAACCATTTCTACATTGTAAAAAATAGTATTGAGGGTCACACAAAAACAAATGTAGAAAAGCTAAAAAATAATGAGCGCATTGATGAATTGGCTCGTTTGTTGGGTGGTGTTTCATTAACGCAGTTGACCATCGAACATGCTAAAGAAATGCTTGAACAAGGAAAAACTTTCAAGGAAAATTTAAAGGAAAAGATGAAAAAATAGGTTAATGAAACCTATTTTTTTTATGTAAAATTTTACTTTAATAGTACTACTTTAATGCTTAGCTAAGTGTTATTTGTTCTTAATAAGTCTTCATTGACAAGAAAACTCGACTGAAGTCTGGTCTTAATAACATTTTTTATGAAGCATAATAGACTTTAAATCAGGCTAATCTAACTATAGAAGTAAAAAAAAAATTGTGGAGGTGGAGAAAAAAATAAGGGGAAAAGAGGAGTGTGATCTTTATTGGATAAGGACAGAACAAAGCGCCTCATTTCGCTTTTCGTAGTTGCAGTTTTCATGACTGCATTTTACGTTTTTGTCTTGAATGAAATTATTCAATTTCCAACTGAACTTAGATTATTTGAAGGTGAAAGTCAATCTTTAAATGTTAAGTTTCCTTTAAAGGCAGAAAATAAACAAGATACCAACAATAGTATTCGTCTAATCAATCATGAAAAGAATAAGGATAATCAATCCATTTCCTTAAACCCAGTAAAATTAGGTAAGACAGATATACAGCTTAAGTTACTTGGTGTATTGCCAATTAAGACATTATCTGTTGAGGTAATACCTAAAGTTAAAGTGATTCCTGGTGGACAATCTATTGGCGTCAAATTAAATACAAAAGGTGTGCTTATTGTAGGCTTAGAAGAAATTGAAGGAATAGATGGAAAAAAATATAATCCTGGCTATACGGCAGGATTAAATATTGGTGATAGCATCTTGGAAATAGGCAGTGAAAAAGTTAGAGATGCTGAACATGTAACAAATTTAATCAATAACAACGGAAACAAGATGCTTCAGCTGCGAATAAAAAGAGGCGAGAAGCTGTTAGACATTAATATTCATCCAGTAAAATCTGCCGATGATGGAGAATTTCGATTGGGATTGTGGGTAAGAGATAAAACAGCTGGCGTAGGCACATTAACTTTTTATCACCCAGATTCCCAGAAATTTGGCGCCCTAGGTCATGCCATCACAGACATCGATACAGGTCTGTTATTGGCAGTCAATAGCGGGGAAGTTGTTAAGTCAAAAGTAGCTTCTGTTCAGCAAGGGAAGAAAGGAAAACCTGGTGAAATCAAAGGTATCTTTTATGAAACAACAAAACCTATTGGAAACCTAGAAAAGAATACACATTATGGGATTTATGGAAAAGCCTATGAAGATATTGAAAACCCCTTATATCATCAACCAATAGAAATTGGATTTCAACATCAGGTAAAGGAAGGGAAGGCTACTATCCTCACTACTGTTGATAGCAACGAAGTACAAGCCTATGAAATATCTATCGAAAAAGTAAATCATCAAAAAAATCCAAATGTAAAAAGTATGATTATTCGGGTAACTGATAAAAGACTTCTTGAAAAAAGCGGGGGTATTGTTCAAGGAATGAGTGGTAGTCCCATTATCCAAGATGGTAAGCTCATTGGAGCTGTGACCCATGTGTTTGTTCATGATCCTACAAAAGGATATGGTCTCTTTATTGAGTGGATGTTAAATGAATGTGGTGTAGATTTAACAAGCTACGGACAACTAGCAAATGGTAATGAATAGAAAGGGTGCCCATAAGGGCACTCTTTATTGTTAATACTTTTAAAGAATTTACATTAAAATGTTTGTTATTCTTTTCCAATAGAGAAGGAAATCTTATATCTTTGTCGAATAGTTAATTGAGAGAATATTAAAATATATATAAAGATTTTCAGGGGGGTAATTTAGTGAAAAACATTAATGTATTAATCGCAGACGATAATAAGGATTTCTGTGACATTTTGAGCGAGTATCTTGGGAAACAAGAGGATCTGGAGATTGTTGGAGTAGCAAAAGATGGTTTAGAAGCTATTGAATTAGTAGCAAAAAAATCACCAGATGTTTTGGTTTTAGATATTATTATGCCTCATTTAGATGGATTAGGAGTTCTTGAAAAGTTGAATTTAATGAATTTAGAAAAATTTCCGAAAGTTATCGTACTTTCTGCCGTTGGCCAAGATAAAATTACACAAAGAGCCATTAGCCTTGGGGCAGATTACTACGTGGTTAAACCGTTTGATTTTGAAATTTTTATCACTAGAATTAGACAATTGATGGGTAATAATGCTGCTTCTTCCGTATCAGAAAGAAAGAAAAACTATAGTGATTTGATGTTAAATACTTCTGTATCAGGTCCCCATAAAAATAGAACGCTCGAGGCAGAAATTACAAATATCATCCATGAAATTGGTGTGCCAGCTCACATCAAAGGATATCTATATTTGAGAGAAGCAATCACTATGGTTGTTGAAAACATCGAAATGTTAAGTGCTGTAACAAAAGAACTTTATCCTTCCATTGCGAAGAAGTTCAATACCACACCAAGTAGAGTGGAAAGAGCCATCCGACATGCCATTGAAGTTGCATGGAGCAGAGGAAAAGTGGATACTATCAATAATCTATTTGGTTATACAGTACATAATGATAAAGGCAAGCCAACAAATAGCGAATTTATTGCCATGGTTGCAGACAAGCTTAGAATAGAGCAAAAAGCGGTATAGGTGAGTTAATGCATTGATGCAAACTGTTGTAAAATTTTTAAATCGTTCTAATGATTGCTATTAACCCTATAAACTGTTTCTTATTAAACCTATAAACACCTCAAATCTATTGGTTATCATAATCAATATTTTTGGAGGTGTTTTTTGCATAAAATTGACCAGGTTAGCGTTCATACTGAAATTTTTTAGAATCTTATGGCATTCCATTCGATTACCCATACAAATAGTACCTTTGAGTAATGAATACAATTACCAATTTTTAGGTTGCGCTATTAATGTAATCACTCTCTTTTCAGAAGCCACAAAATCGATTGTAGGCCATTTATTTTGCATATTGGTAGTATACCTATACCCCACAGCAAATAAGACATTAAACAGAGTATATAAGGGTCTATCGAAATTCGAAGGTCAATGTAACAAAATAGTTATTGTGTTACATTGATCCTTGCGTCTGATCCGTTGAAAATTCAACATATCTATCTAAGCCTTATAAACAAAAGTAACATAATGTATTTGACTTTAACATTGAATGTAATATATTATTGAGTAGTATCATACCAGCATGTTAAAGGGGACAATACATGAAAACAGTACAGCCAATTAGGGATAAAAACAAAATTGAAGAAATGAAAAATGAATTATTGAAGTTAGGGTATAAGAATTATCTATTGTTCGTGGTAGGAATAAATACTGGCTTAAGGATAAGCGATATATTAAGTCTGAGGGTATATCATATACGAAAAAGAACCCATATAACCATAAAGGAAAAAAAGACTGGAAAAGAAAAACGCTTTTTAATAAATCATCAGTTAAAGAGGGATTTTGAAAAATATATATTCAATATGCAAGACACGGAATATGTTTTTAAAAGTAGGAAGGGGCATAATAGTCCGATATCAAGAGTACAAGCATACAGAATACTCAATAAAGCTTCGGACATTGTGGGCCTAGAGGAAATTGGAACCCATACCTTAAGGAAAACATTCGGATATTGGCATTATCAGATATATAAGGATGTGGCCATCCTTCAGGAGATTTTTAATCATTCGTCACCAAGCATTACACTAAGATACATAGGCATTAATCAAGATATTAAAGACAAGACCATTGAAGATTTCTACTTATAGTAAATCATAATACTTTGTTATACTGTACATAACGAAAAAACCAAGTCATCAAGCAGAGCACAGAAAACACCTTAAAGTTTTCGGTTTGAAGCCAGAAGCTTTAAGGTGTTTTTATGCTTTGGGATTGCTTTTATAAAGTTTGAACCACTAATTCATGGGTCATTTTATCCGTAAGCGTCAGATTTAAATCTTCCACAGCATAATGCTTGATCATTGCTATTTGAATAGGTATTGGAACCCTTTCCTTTTTTAATCTTTTTGAGAAATCTATCAGCAGACCTAATTTTATACGAAACATCATGATGCTCATGTGGTAACCTCCTATTTTTTCTACTAAAGAATTCGTAGGGCATTCAATTTTTAGGTAATATAAATTATTCCTTATTATTCCTCTAATGCCATATTTTATTAGTATTATAATAGTCTTATATAACTTACTTTTTTACATTAGTTGACTATACTAATATTACGTATACCATTTGATGGAACTTTAGACGGATTGTTCCGTCTAAAAAACTAAAAAGATGTTATTAATTGGTAAACTTCTTATTAAAATATCTAAAAACTGTTTATAATAGTCCATAATGCTTATCTGTTTATCATGGCTGTTGTATTATCTTGTACAATAGTGTAAAATGTTATAGGTTTATAAGGTTATTATTTCTGTGTAGTATTCACGAATGCTGATATGCTGGAGGTTATTATGATTATAAAGTCCATTGCAAGGAAGGATAGGAAAACAAAAGAGCTGGTTAATCGGTTGAATACTGGTGAAATAGCGGTCATCAACCATAAAGATATTGATGAAGTAGCTGCCAATTGTTTGGTCGATTGTAAACCTAAGCTCATTATCAATGCGGATCAATCGATTAGTGGTCGCTATCCCAATCTTGGTCCCAATGTTTTACAAAATGCTGGTATTCCCATATTAGATTATGTAGGCTTGAAAGTCTTTGAAATGATTCAGGAAGATGATATTTTGGAGATTATCGATGAAGAAATATATCGTAATGGTGAACTCCTTGGAAAGGGCCAGCTTTTAACAGAAGAACTTATTCAACTAAAACTAGCAGAAACCGAAAAAAACTTTGAACACGAACTTGAAAAATTTATTGAAAATACTTTGGATTATGCCAAGAAAGAAAAAGAATTTATCCTAGGCAGTTTAAAACTCCCTGAAATAAAAACCGTTTTTCAAGGCAGACATGTTCTTGTAGTTGTCAGAGGTCAAAATTATAAGGAAGACTTACATGCAATTAAATCCTATATTGATGAATTTAACCCTATTTTGATCGGTGTTGACGGTGGTGGTGATGCTTTGCTAGAGTTCGGCTATACTCCTGACATGATCGTTGGAGATATGGACAGTGTTTCAGACAAATGTCTTCTTTTATGTAAGGAAATCGTGGTGCATGCGTATCCTGATGGTAGAGCGCCTGGACTGACGAGGGTTGAATCATTGAATAGAACGGCTGTTGTTTTCCCGGCTCCAGGCACCAGTGAAGATATTGCAATGCTTCTTGCTTTTGATAAAGGTGCCGATTTGATTGTAGCTGTAGGCACTCATTCTAACATGGTAGATTTTTTAGAAAAAGGTAGGAAAGGAATGGCAAGTACCTTTCTTGTTCGACTTAAAGTTGGTTCAAAACTAATTGATGCCAAAGGCGTAAACAAGCTTTATAAAGAAAGTGTCAAAATAAAACATCTCGTAGGTCTTCTAATTGGTGCGATGATTCCAATCTTTATCGTTGGAATTATGGCTCCATCTGTTCAACAATTACTAAAACTTCTTCAAATCAAGCTGAAGTTTATTTTTGGAATGTAGATTAGGGGGTATAAAATGATCATTAATTTAAAATATTATGTTATCACCATCGTGGCTATTTTCTTAGCGATCGGCATAGGTATATTTATAGGAATCATGCTAGATGGACAGGAACTTATTGTTGAGCAGCAACAGCAGCTTGTTAGTCAACTTGAGAGTAAATTTGGCGATTTTAAAGCAAAACAAGATGAACAACAGCAGCGCATTGATTTCCTAAATGCTGAGAGAGAAAAAAATCTTAGATTTATAGATACTGCTTACCCTGAAATGGCTGCTAATAAATTAAAAGGTTTAGATGTTCTTATCCTTGAAACCAGTGAGGATTATGCTTACTCTGGCATTAGTGAACCTTTTAAGCTTGCAGGTGTACAAAGTGTGACCAATATTTTGATAAAAGACTCCTTTTTCTTAGCAGATGATGTTACCGCTCAGGAAGTAGCTGCAACCCTGCAATTAAAAGGTAGTTCTAAAGAAGAAATCCAAAAACAATTAATAAGAAGCTTTACCAATGCATTGGTTAAAGGTGATAATATCCATCTTTTGGAGTATCTAAACGAGCAAAAAATGATTGATTACCCAGAAGGAGTTTCCTTCCCTGTTGATCATATAGTAATTGCTGGTGGAAGCTCTACGGATGAGAAGGGTATTTTAAATTCACTAGAAGTACCTATGATTAATATAATTAAAGCCAGCAATATCCCTGTCATGGCAGTAGAAAAACTTAACGTAGGATTTTCCAATATCCCAGATTATAAAAAACTAAGAATTTCTACAGTAGATAATGTTGACACTATTATAGGAAAAATTTCTATGCTTATGGTCGTTAGCGGTCAAGAAGGCCATTTTGGCGAGAAAGAAACGGCTGAACAGCTACTGCCCGAAGAATTTATTACTGTGGAATAGGAGATGAGCTTGTGTCAAAAAACATTACTGTTATTTTACCTGCAAAGGATGAAGCTGATAGAATAGGCACAACGATTGAAGCTGTAAAATCATCAGCATTTGTAAATAGAATAATTGTCATTGATGATGGTTCCGCAGATCAAACATATCAGACTGCCGAAAACATGGGGGTCGAAACGTATCGTCTCTCAAAAAATTTTGGAAAAGGTTATGCAGTGAATTATGGCATAAGTAAGTCTATCCATAATAGTGAAATTATTGTGTTATTAGACGCTGATCTGGGAGATTCAGCCAGAGAGGTTGATAAACTCATTTATCCTGTTCTTCATAATGAAGCTGATGTAACCATTGCAAAATTTCCTCAAGCTCAGCGTAAAGGTGGTTTTGGTTTGGTTAAGAATTTGGCCAGATATGGTGTCCACTACCATACAGGACAAATGATTTATACCTCTTTATCCGGACAACGGGCCTTTAAATCAGATGTATTAGAACAATTGGGGAAATTTCCATTGGATTACGGTATCGAAATAGGCATGACCATTGATATCTTAAGAAAAGGTTATAAGATTAAAGAAGTGGAAGTAAATATGACCCATCGAGAAACTGGAAGAGATATGGCAGGTTTTCTACACCGTGGCAAGCAATTTTATCAAATATTTAAGGTTTTATTAAGGAAAGGGAGAAAGGAATGAATTCATGATTAGGGTAGTACTATTTTTGATTGCTTCATATGCCTTTACTATGGTGATCATCCCATTCTTTTTAAGTCTTCTTATGGATGCCCAGTGCTTAAGAAAGAATTATAGAGATGAATCTATTCCAGTATGTATGGGCCTAATTTTTGTACCTGCTACTGTGTTTATCGTTTTTTTATCTGTTATATTTGTTGGAAAAGGAAATATAAACCAATTGCTTATTTTGCTGGTAGGCGCACTATCTATGGGACTAGCTGGATTGGTTGATGATCTATTAGGCAATCGATCTGTTTCGGGACTAAAAGGTCACTTAAAGGCTATGCTTCATGGAAAGCTGACTACCGGTGGATTTAAAGCTGCCTTTGGGGGCGTAATTGCCCTACTTGTCAGTATGCTTCACGGGTATAGTCCTTTGAATATTTTTATAAATACTTTGCTGGTCGCACTATTTACAAATTTTATCAATCTTCTTGATTTAAGACCGGGAAGGGCGATCAAAGGATTTTCTATAAGTGCACTGTTTATACTATTTTTCACCTTTTCCCCTGTACACCATCTTTTTTTGGTTGCACTGCTAGGATCAGCCTTGGCGTATTTCCCTTATGATTTAAAAGCAAAAGCAATGATGGGAGATACGGGATCTAATATTTTAGGAATTTCCCTTGGTATTGCCAGTATTTATTCAGGCTTTGCTGTAAGGGTTGGTTTCCTATGTTTCTTAATCGCAATCCATCTATATGCTGAAAAATATTCGTTAACTACTTCGATTGAAAAGAATAAACTACTTCGATATATAGATTCATTAGGTAGATAATGAATCTATATATGAAACGATGAAGATCCTTAATTTAATTGAACTAGGCTAGGGAAGCAAAACCACATATCCAGAAAGAGGTTTCACTATGATGAATATAAAGTATGGAAGAGTAACGGAAGTAATTATTAAAAGGCAAAACATCACAGAGGTCTATGTCGTGGTTGAAGAAAAGAAGCAGAAGGCCATTAACTATAATCATCTAACCGGTGAGATTCAAATTGGCGATTCGGTTCTCTTGAATACCACTGCAATTGATTTAGCACTTGGAACTGGCGGATATCACTTTATTATATGTAATCTTAATCATCCTGAAAAGGCTACAGACGGCAGCGGACATATTATGAAGTTACGGTATACACCTTATCAACTGAAGGTTTTAGCAGCAGAAGAACAAGATAGCGAGCATCATCAAGTTTTTCATGATTTTGAATCTTTATATAACATGCCTGTGATCATCGGTACTTTACATAGCATGCTTGCTCCTGTTGTTGAAACACTTCTAGCTCTCGATAATACGATACGTATCGCTTATGTTATGACGGATGGTGCAGCATTGCCGCTGGCTCTCAGTAACTTAGTTTATGATTTAAGGACTAGTAATAAATTATGTGGAACAGTGACCATAGGCCATGCTTTTGGTGGTGACCTTGAATGCGTCAATATATATAATGGTCTTATCGCCGCAAAGGAGATTTTAAAAGCGGACATCACGATTGTTACCATGGGGCCAGGCATTGTTGGCACTGGTACAAAATATGGATTTACAGGGATTGAGCAAGGCAACATCATTGATGCTGTTACTAATTTGGGCGGTACACCTATTGCTATACCCCGTATCAGTTTTGCTGATCAACGGCCGCGTCATCAGGGAATCAGCCATCATTCTATTACAGTACTCGATATGATATGTAAAACGCCTGCCATTGTTGGAATTCCTATTTTCGATGATACAAAGCACCAATGTATCAAGAACCAGTTGAACCAAACGATGATTGAACAAAAGCATCAAGTTATTTTTAAGAAAAGTGATGATATTCAAGATTTTCTTGTAGCCTCACCTATAAAGATGAAAACCATGGGTAGAGGTCTAGACCAAGAAATGGAGTTTTTTACAACTGCAGGTCTTTCTGCAAAACTAGCTAATGAGCTTCTAACTGGGCGTCTATGTAAGCTTGTACGGTAGGATATGTATTAGATAAGTCTTCTAATACTTCTAATAAGTCTGATATTTTACCAATGAAATATACCTGCTTTTTTGATATAATTGTATACATCTATTCACAACACCTTTCATCGATTATTTATAATAGCCTATGACTTGTCCTTAAAAAATATGTTTGTTTGGAGGCGAAAAAATGACTCTTCGTGAAAACACAATTAATTCTAAGCGGATTTATGAAGGCAGGATCATCTCGTTACGAGTAGACACAGTTGAATTACCTGACAAGAAATACTCAACAAGAGAAATTATTGAGCACCCTGGCGCTGCTGTGGTTGTACCTATCACCAGTGAAGGGAAAATCATTATGGTAAAGCAATTTAGAAAGCCTGTGGAAGATTTTTTGCTCGAAGTTCCAGCAGGTAAATTGGATAAGGGAGAAGACCCGCTGCTTTGTGCTCATAGGGAATTGAAAGAGGAGACCGGTTATACAAGCGCCAATATGCAGCACCTATTTACTTTCTTTTCTTCACCTGGCTTTGCCAATGAGACAATGCATCTATTTTTAGCCAGAGATTTAACGGTAGGTGAAGCTGTTCCTGATGAAGATGAATACATTGAAATTGAAATGCATGACCTCGATCAACTTATTCATATGGTTTTCAACGGAGAGATTAAGGATGCCAAGAGTATTATTGCAATATTAGCTGTAAAGCAGTTTTTGCAATCAACACCAGATCTTTAAGGCTTTTGGACAAAATCCTTCGTAGTGTCATAATATCCCCTCGTCCAGCATACTATTTTATATGAAGTGGACAGGAAAAGGGGGTATTTTTTTGTTTAGAAAAATGCGTGAGATTGCAGGCAGACATATTCAAGGCAATCTTGTTATATACTTTATTGTTATTATGTTCTTACTTATTGGGATTTCAGCAGGTGCTTTTACTGTCAAGGCACTGTCAGATGTACAAAAACAGGAACTCATAGGTTATCTTCGCAGCTTCTTTCAGTTTATCAATGAAAATAGCTACGATACTTTTTCTATATTAAAGCAGTCATTATTAAACAATATACAAACAGGGGTACTGATTTGGCTCCTTGGTATTACCATTGTAGGAATTCCTTTTATACTACTATTAATCGCTTTGAGAGGGTTCATTATTGGCTTCACCGTTGGATTTCTTGTAGAGCAAATGGGTATTCAAGGCTTGTTTTTTGCGTTATGTGCTATTTTGCCCCAGAATATACTCATTATCCCATGTTTTATTTCTATTGCAGTGATAGGCATAAGTTTCTCTTTAATGATTATCAAAAATAAACTTATGAAAACGTACAAGACAGATATGATGAGACAGTTTGTCATTTATAGCACGATCATTGCATGTTTGTTTAGTATTATTCTATTAGGTGCACTTGTGGAGGCTTACATTACACCTATTTTGATGAAATTTGTTTCTAGCTATATGCAATAATGGAGGTAAATGTACATATGAGACAACAACTGTTTAAATCAAGCAATGTATATCATCTATGTATTGGGATTTTAGTCATTGCACTCATGGTATTTATTTCTACATCTACCCTATTCGATTCTTTTATGGAGCTCATTCGGCATAAGGATCAGGAGCAGTTGCCAAGAGAAAATAGTGTTTTGGTAATACAGCAATATCCTTCCAAACAGGAGATATTTAAAAATAATTTGCTGTTAATCATAAAATCAGCCTTGAAATGATAGAATTTAGAAGGAATTTTCATAAAGATGTGGAATAGTAGTTAAAGATGGATATAGAAATGAAGGGGACAAGTATATGAATATCTTGCTTGGTGCGTTTATTGATTATTTAGCAAATGTAAAAGAGTTGTCTCGAAATACTCTTGATTCATATAAAAGAGATATCTCGCAGTATATTTCTTTCTTAGATGAGAGAAATATTGATGACATACAGTATACCAATAAAACAACGATTATTACCTATTTGCTTTACATGCAGAAAAACGGTAAAGCTACCTCCACGATTTCAAGAAACCTTGCTTCCATAAGATCTTTTTACCAGTTTCTTCTTAATGAAAAATATATAGACAGAGATCCTACAATCAATCTAGAGTCGCCCAAATCCGAGAAGAAGCTGCCCAGCGTATTAACCCTAAATGAGGTAGAGTTACTCTTGACCCAGCCTAACGAAGGGAATGAAAAAGGTATACGAGACAAAGCCATGTTAGAGCTTCTATATGCCACAGGAATTCGTGTATCAGAATTAGTCTCTCTTAATTATTGTGATCTCAACTTAGATATGGGCTACATAAAATGTAAGAATAGCGGTACGAAGGAAAGAATTATTCCCATCGGCAGCATGGCAAGAAAAGCAGTCGAAAGATTTATAAAGGAATGTCGATTTAGTCTCGTAAGAGATGAATCAGAACAAGCTTTGTTTGTAAATTATCATGGGACGAGACTAACCAGACAGGGTTTTTGGAAGATTATCAAAATGTATACTCAGAAAGCAAAGATCGGCAAAAAGATTACTCCCCACACATTAAGGCATTCTTTTGCGACTCATTTGCTGCAAAATGGTGCTGATTTGAGATCCGTTCAGGAGATGTTAGGTCATTCAGATATTTCTACCACTCAAATTTACACTCAGATTACTAAAAATAAGATCAAAGAGGTATACAATAAGACCCATCCAAGAGCCTAAGCGGCTCTTTATATTTTTCTTAAAAAGTGCAACAATATTCCTATAAAAGTTAAATCACTTATTATAAAAACATGTAAGGAGGAGTCTGATGATTAATAGAGTCACAATTGTAGTTCTTGATAGTTTGGGAATCGGTGCATTGCCAGATTCGCCTGAGTATGGAGATTACAATGTAGATACTTTAGGTAACATTTCAAAAGTATGTCAAGGAATTCATCTTCCTAATTTAATACGGCTTGGTCTAGGTAATATTGAAGGCATCAAGGGTGTTGAAAGCATACAAGAACCTATAGGTTGTTTCGGAAAAGCAAACGAGGTATCGAAGGGAAAGGATACGATTACTGGACATTGGGAAATGACAGGACTTTATATTACAGAACCCTTTCAAACCTATCCAGATGGCTTTCCTTTAGAAATTATCCGCTGCTTCGAAGAAAAAATCGGAAAAAAAAGTTTGGGTAACAAAGCTGCCTCAGGTACTGAGATTATTGAAGCATTAGGTCAAGAACACATTGAAACAGGCTGCCCTATTGTTTATACATCTGCTGATAGTGTTTTTCAAATTGCCGCCCATGAGGAAATCGTTCCTTTGGATGAGCTTTACAAAATGTGTGAGATTGCTCGGAACTTACTAGTGGGAGAGCATCAGGTAGCTAGAGTAATCGCACGGCCATTTGCAGGTCAGCCTGGGAGCTTTGAAAGAACAGCAAATCGCAGAGATTATTCAATTTCACCAAATGGAACTACGATTCTTGATATTCTTGCCAATCATAATATGGAAGTGTATGCCATTGGCAAGATTGAGGATATCTTCAATGGGCAAGGTATTACAAAGGCAATTCATACCAAGGATAATATGGAAGGTGTCGATGAAACGATCAAGGCCCTTAGAGAGAATAGTAAAGGAATAATTTTTACAAATCTTGTTGATTTCGATGCTAAGTACGGTCATAGAAGGAATCCACAAGGATATAAAATTGCCCTTGAGGAATTTGACAAGAGGGTACCTGAATTGATAGAAGCGCTTCATGAAGATGATATTATTATTTTTACCGCAGACCATGGGAATGATCCAACTTACAGTGGTACAGATCATACTAGAGAATATATACCTATTGTCATTTATGGGCAAGCCGTTAAAAAATCTATAAATATAGGCACCAGAGACTCCTTTGCTGATATAGCAGCAACGATTGCTGATATTTTCCAGGTAAAAGGGTTACAATATGGCATCAGTTTTAAAGATTTAATATTTTAGAGGAGGATAGATTATGCAGAATCTACTCAGTAAGATTAATGAAGCAGTTCGTTATATTCAGCAGCAAACAGTTGTTTCTCCAAGGATTGGTTTGATTCTAGGCTCTGGTTTAGGATCATTAGCTGATGAAATTCAAGATTCCATACATATTCACTATTCGGATATCCCTAACTTTCCAATTTCTACGGTGAAAGGGCATGCAGGAAAGCTCGTACTTGGCAAACTCGAGGGCCACAGTGTGATTGCTATGCAGGGACGATTTCACTATTATGAAGGCTATTCTATGGAAGAGGTCACTTTTCCAGTTCGAGTAATGAAAGCCTTAGGTGTTGAAATCCTTATCGTTACCAATGCCGCCGGTGGTGTGAATACTGAATTCCAACCTGGTAATCTTATGATCATCCGTGATCATATAAACTGGGGATTTGATAATCCTCTTATCGGTAAAAATTTCGATGAGCTTGGTGTTCGCTTTCCTGATATTTCTCAAGTTTATGATAAGGAATTAATCGGACTTGCTTATCAGGCAGGGGATGAAATGGATCTAGTGTTAAAAGAAGGTGTTTATGCAATGTTTACAGGTCCTACGTACGAGACCCCTGCAGAGGTGAGAATGGCACGATTTTTAGGTGCTGATGCCGTTGGTATGTCCACAGTCCCAGAGGTCATTGTGGCAGCTCATAGTAAAATGAAGGTGTTAGGAATCTCTTGTATTACCAATATGGCTGCAGGCATTTTAGATCAACCATTGGATCATCATGAAGTTATTGAAACCGCAGATAAGGTAAGAAATGACTTTATCCTATTCATTAAGCGTTCTTTAATAAAGATGGGGAGGAATAAATAATGAAACAAAAAATATTTGAAGCAAGTGACTTTATAAAAAGTAGGATCGAAACAGCTCCAGAAATTGGACTTATTTTAGGTTCTGGTCTTGGGAGTCTTGCAAATGAAATAGAAAACCCTACCATTATACCCTATGACCAGATCCCCAATTTCCCTATTTCAACGGTAGAAGGCCATGAGGGTCAATTGGTTCTTGGGCAATTAGAAGGTAAAAGTGTCATTGCTATGCAGGGACGGTTCCATTTCTATGAAGGATATCCATTACAGGAGGTTACCTTCCCAGTACGGGTTATGAAAGAACTGGGAGTAAAAGTACTTGTTGTGACAAATGCGTGTGGAGGTATGAACCCAGATTTATACCCTGGAGCCCTTATGTTTATAGAGGATCACATCAACTTTACAGGAAGTAATCCTCTTATAGGTCCTAACGATGAAGATCTTGGACCAAGATTTCCTGATATGTCTACAGCCTATGATCGAGAGCTCATTAGCCTTGGACAGCAGGTGAGTGAAAAATTAGGAATCGAGACGAAGAAAGGTGTTTATGTTGCTATTAGTGGACCGAACTAT
The DNA here is from genome assembly GCF_029240175.1 of Anaerosolibacter sp. GTDB lineage: Bacteria > Bacillota > Clostridia > Peptostreptococcales > Thermotaleaceae > Anaerosolibacter. The sequence continues at coordinate 14,084 of NZ_JARBTM010000007.1, read as the reverse complement.
ATGTCCGCTGCAGAGTTAAAAATGTTACGAAAGTTTGGGGCAGATACTGTAGGTATGTCTACTGTTCCCGAAGTGATCGTAGCCCGTCATACAGGATTGCGTGTTTTAGGAATTTCATGTGTAACAGATATGGCCATTGCAGATACTTTAGAACCCCTCGAACATGAGCGTGTAGTTGAAATAGCAAATCAAACACGACCTAAATTTATTCGTCTTGTGAAAGGAATCCTGGGTGAGGTGAACATTTAATGAGAATATATGATATTATCTTGAAGAAAAGGAATGGCCATCCACTTACAAAGGATGAAATTAGCTACTTTATTCAAGAGTATACAAGGGGGAACATACCAGACTATCAGGCTGCCTCTCTGTTGATGGCAATATATTTCCAGAAAATGAATAAGGAAGAAACGGCCAATTTGACAGAAGCTATGATGAATTCTGGAGATGTGTTAGATTTGTCTAGAATCCATGGTATCAAAGTTGATAAGCACAGTACTGGTGGTGTGGGAGATACCACAACGCTGATTGTTGCACCTTTGGTTGCATCATGTAATGTTCCTGTAGCAAAGATGTCTGGAAGAGGACTCGGTCATACAGGGGGAACCATTGACAAGCTAGAATCTATAAAAGGGTTTCATGTAGAACTGACAAATGAACAATTTATTGGTAATGTTAATCAGCATAAAATTTCCGTTATTGGCCAGTCTGCCAATCTTGCCCCAGCAGATAAAAAATTATATGCCTTGAGGGACGTTACTGCTACTGTTGATAACCTATCCCTTATCGCCAGTAGTATTATGAGCAAAAAGCTAGCTGCTGGCTCAAATGCCATAATTCTCGATGTAAAAGTAGGCAGTGGTGCTTTTATGAAGGACTTGGAAAGTGGCATTGCATTAGCAAATGAAATGGTGGATATCGGTCATCATATGGGCAGAGAAACTGTAGCAATTCTAACAAGCATGGAACAACCTTTAGGATTTGCTATCGGAAACAGCCTTGAAATTGAAGAAGCTATTCAAACCCTTCAAGGATACGGCCCAGTAGATCTTACAGAATTGAGCATAACGTTGGCAAGCCATATGGTTCTATTGGCCAAGGAAGCTGCTGACATTGGTGCTGCCAGAGAGAAGGTAATGATGAAATTACAGTCGGGAGAAGCCTTGAATAAATTTAAAGAATTTGTAGAAGCGCAAGGTGGAGATCCTATGGTTATCACAGATACAAAGCTTCTTCCTCACGCTGCCTACAAAATGGATGTGGTTGCTCCAGAAAACGGTTATATTCAATCCATCCAAACTGATGATATGGGTGTCGCAGCCCTTGTTTTAGGGGCAGGTCGTGAGAATAAGGACTCACAGATAGACTTGTCCGCAGGAATTTTGATGCAGAAAAAAATTGGAGATTATATCTTAAAAGGTGAGGCCTATGCTACCTTGTATACAAATAAAAAGGACATGATAGAAAAAGCCAAAGATATCATCGTAAACGCAATTACCTTAACAAATGAGCCTGTAGATAAACCAAAGTTGATTAAAGCTATAGTTATGAAAGATCATGTAGAAATCATGTAATTTTTTACAGTGATGTATGAATGTCCTTCCTGTGCATAACGAAAGTAGTTGCTGGAAAAGCTAAAATTAACTTACAATGCAAGGAGGGCATGAGATGAAAGGAATATATAACAAGATCATCGTATCCATCATCTGTTTTACCTTGATTTTCAGTTCATTTTATATAATGGCCAGTGCGGAGGAATTCAATATTGATGCAAGGTCAGCAATCTTAATGGATGCTTCCACAGGTACAATATTATATGAAAAGAATATCCACGATAAGCTCCCACCAGCTAGCGTTACAAAGGTAATGACTATGCTTTTAACAATGGAAGCCTTAGATCAGAAGCAGATTGCTCTAGAAGATAAAGTTTTAATTAGTCAGCGATCTTCCAGTATGGGTGGAAGTCAGCTTTACTTAGAACCAGGTGAAGAAAAGACCATTGAGGAGCTGTTAAAAGGCATTTCTGTTGCATCTGCCAATGATGCATGTGTTGCTTTGGCTGAACATCTAAGTGGCACAGAAGAAATGTTTGTTAAACGGATGAATGAGCGCGCTAAGGAATTAGGTATGAATGATACTCAGTTTATGAATACCAATGGACTGCCGCAAGAAGGGCACTATACTAGTGCATATGATATTGCCATTATGTCGAAAGAGCTTCTAAAGTATCCTAAAATCCATGAGTGGCTTACAATATGGATGTCTACTATGAAAGTAGGACTTCCAGACAAAAAAATAACTACCTTAGAATTAACCAATACAAATAAGCTAATTAGAAGTTATCCTGGTGCTAATGGCATCAAGACAGGATTTACTTCAGATGCTATGTATTGTCTATCTGCTTCTGCTAGTAGAAACGGCTTAAATTTAATTGCTGTAATATTAGGCAGCCCCACCTCCCAAGTACGTTTTGAGGAAGCTAAAAAATTATTAAATTTCGGTTTTGCCACCTATAGTTCTGTACCGATCGTCAAAAAGAATCAAGTGGTTCAAGAAGTCACAGTAGAAAAGGGTAGAGAAGAGAAAGTAAATATTATCGCAAAAGACCAATTGAGCGCTCTTGTTAAAAAGGGTGATGAAAACAAGGTTCAAAAAGAGATAATATTACCTAAGAACATTAAAGCGCCATTGACTGCTGGACAAAAATTAGGTGAGATTGTATTAATGGTAGAAGGAAAAGAAATTCATCGCGTCGATCTAGTATCAGAAAAGGCGATTGAATCGGCTTCAGCCATTGATATGTTTGGTAAGATTATTCGTAAATCATTAAGATCAAAAAAATAGTTTAAAGGAGGTATTTGATATCAAATACCTCCTTTAACATTGTAGTAATACTTTTATACCCTTGGGAATAATCCCATCACATGGTGACATGAATTATGTTATAATAAAATGTGATGTCAATTTTCAATGAAATTTGTTAGGGGTAGATCTTTAATGACATATAATGTTAAGCTTGAAACCTTTGAGGGACCTTTCGATTTACTGTATCACCTCATTGAAAAAGCAGAAGTAGATATTTATAATATTCCAATTGCTCAAATCACTGACCAGTACATTCAATACATTCAAGATATGCAGAAATTCGATTTGGAAGTAACCAGTGAATTTCTCGTTATGGCGGCCACGCTAATAGAAATCAAGTCTAAAATGTTGCTTCCAAATAAGCACGAGGAACAACTGGCCATCGCCATCGATGAAATCGATCCAAGACAAGATTTGATTGCTCGACTTATCGAATATAAGAAATATAAAACTGCAGCTGAAGAATTTAAAAAGCGAGAAGATGTATTTAAAAAGATTTTTTATAAATCCCAAGAGCAACTTGATCAATACATCAAGTATGATGATATTGAGCTTGTGGAAATGGATTTAAACACGTTAATAAGCGCTTTTAATAAACTTCTTGAAAAAAGAAAAAATCATTCTAAACTGCAAGCTTATGTTGATGAGATTCAGCGAGACGAGGTGACTATTGAAGATAAAATTTCACAGATTCAACAATATCTCGAAATTCATCATGCTGTTGACTTTCATCATTTGTTTTCCGATTCTTGCTCTAAAAGTGAAATTGTCGTAACTTTTTTGGCATTACTTGAATTGATTAAACTAAATTTTTTAACAGTCCAGCAGAGTAGAATCTTCGATAAAATCATTATAAAGAAAATTGATTCAGTAAATGGGGTGTAATTTTATGGAAGATAAAGAGATTCAATCAATTATAGAATCCTTACTATTTATCTGGGGAGATCCTTTAAACGTAAAGAATATTTCTGAAGTTTTAGATTTTCCTCCGGAGTTTATTCGAAAAACGATTTTAGATTTAAAGAAACAATATGAGGCGGAAGATAGAGGCCTTCAAATTATTGAGATCAACAATAGTTTTCAGTTATGTACCAATACAAAGCACTACGATTATATACAGAAATTGTGTACGCCCACTCAAAATAAAGGACTTACTCAAGCTGCTCTTGAGGTATTAGCAATTATTGCTTACAAACAACCTATTACAAGACATGAGGTGGAAGGGATTCGTGGTGTAAAAAGCGATAAAGCCATTAGTACTTTGCTAGACAAAGAACTTATTTTAGAAAAAGGCAGATTAGAGAAAACTGGCCGACCTATTTTATATGGTACAACCGAGACCTTTCTAAAGGCCTTTGGACTTAGTTGTCTAGAGGATCTTCCTGCCATCGAGGATTTTGAGAAGTTGGATTTTGATGAGAATGAAATAAATAAAACCGATGAATGATGACATTCATCGGTTTTTTTGCTATAGAATCAACATTAATTCTCTCATGATCTTTGATGCTACAGCTGTTGAAACCCCAGTAGGATCATAGTCTGGCGCAAGTTCAACAACATCAGCGCCTACAATATTGAGTCCATCTAATGTTTTTAAAATATTTAACATATCCTGAAATGAAATACCACCTGGTTCTGGCGTACCTGTTCCAGGGAATATTGAAGGATCTAATATATCTAAATCAATAGTAACATACACAGGCTTGTCCTTTACTTTTTCCACAACTTCAGCCAGTTTATCATAACCGAACTTATTAATAAAAGTATGTCCTTCTTTTTCAGCCCAGTAGAATTCATCCTTTAGACCAGAACGAATACCGAATTGGTAAATTCTGTTATCTCCAAGGAAGTTCCATATTTGCTTGATAACGGTAGCATGGGATAATTCCTCACCCATGTAATCACCACGGAGGTCTGTATGGGCATCGAAATGAAGTATTACTAAATCCTTGTGCTTTTCATACATAGCCTTAACCACAGGAAGGGTAACAAGATGCTCTCCACCAATCATTAATGGCTTTTTATTATTATTTACTAAATACTGAGCATATTCTTGGATAGAATCTAACACCGCATACTTATTTCCGAAAATAAGATCAATATCTCCAGCATCGTGAACATTATGATCTTCTAAATCACGATCTAGATAAGGGCTATAGGTTTCTAGTCCATAGGAATCAATTCTTATTTTATTCGGTGCAAATCTTGAACCTGGTCTATAGGAGCATGTACCATCGAAGGGAGCACCGAAGATTACCACTTCACTTTCTTCAAAGGACTTCTCGCATCCTATAAAACAATATCTATTAAAGAGCTCCATTCTCAATCTTCTCCTTTACATAATTCGGAAGGGCAAAGCATCCTTTGTGAAGGTCTGTATTGTAATACTTTGTTTTAATTCCAAGTTGATTCCAGTCAGACTCTTTTAAATCTTGCGTTGGATGGAATTTTTTAGAAGCAAAGTTAAATAACCAGTACCCCCCTGGATAGGTTGGAATGTTGGCTTGATATACATGAACTATCGGAAACATTTTCTTAAGCTTTTTGTTAGAGCTGATACCTACTTCAAAAAACTTTTCATATACTGGCGTTTCATTTTGATTGATTAAGATACCATCTTCCGTTAGTGCTTTATAGCAATTGTTGTAAAAGTCAGTAGTAAATAAGCCTTCACCAGGTCCTATTGGATCAGTAGAATCAATGAGTATTAAGTCATATACACGCTCTTTACCTTGAATAAATTTAATACCATCCTCATAAAGAACTGTAACTCTAGGATTATCGACTTCACATGACACTGCTGGGAAGTATTTTCTAGAAGCATCTACAACCAGTTTATCAATTTCAACCATATCTACATGTTTAATGCTTGGATATTTCATTAGTTCTCGAACTGTGCCACCATCGCCGCCGCCAATTACTAGAACATTTTCTACGTTTGGATTTACTGCCATGGAAATATGTACAATCATATCATGATAAACAAACTCATCTTTTTCTGTAACCATTACGAGCCCATCCAGGGTCATTAGTTTTCCATATTCATGGGTATCTAAAATATCAAGCTTTTGAAATTCACTTTCTCCAGAAAACAAGTGCTCTTTTACCCTCAAAGAAAATCTAACATCATCCGTATGTTCTTCAGTATACCAAAATTCCATATTACATTCCTCCTTAGCAATTTATATGTTTTACATAAATAAAGATGGGAATCCTGCTCCCACCTTTATATTTAATTGTTGATCTAGTGAAATCCAAGAAGCTTTATTTTGGTTATAAATATTTCATCAAAGTATTTATCTCTCTTGTATTAAATATAACCATTTTTTGATCTTTTAATCTTTCACTTTACACATATTAAATATAAACTAAATAATTAAAATGTCAATGTTTTTTTCAAACTTTAAACCGAATCCAATGGAAATCTGTAGGTGTTTAATGATATGGGGTTTATTTTTCTTTGTTATTGGAAAAAATATACACTGTAAGAGAGTGAGTGAGGTGAAATTTTTGTATATCTTTTTATGGATATTTGCAATTCTTGTTGTTTTTTTTATAATTATCATGTTTACTTCTGTTATGGTAGAATTACAAATTTTAAAAGATAAAACAAACGATGAAATTGTCTTTCATGTTAAGGCGCTTTTTGGGCTTATTCATTACAAGTTGGAGCTACCCTTATTAGATCTTGTAGAGAAAAAGGATGGAAAATTCTCTTTGGAAGTTGATGGGGAAATTGAGTCAGAAAAGTCAAAGAAACTCATGCAAGAAAAAGAACAACTCTTCAGCTTATCTCAAATACAAGAAATACAAGACAAAACTGCAAAGCTTTATCATCAATATTACGATGTGCTTAATTATATTCGAAAAAAAGTATGTATATGTAATCTAGAATGGGAGACAGAATTTGGAACTGGAGATGCTGCGGTCACAGGGATTCTTTCAGGTGTATTTTGGGGAATCAAAGGTAATCTTTTTACAATTATGAAGCATCATACATACGCTGAACATATTTCTTTTAAAATCGTTCCTTATTTTGATAAGGAACTGTTCAAGACATATCTTCACTGTATAATTAAACTAAAAATAGGCTATGCTATAATTGCAACAGCAAAAACTGCATATCTATATTTAAAACGAGGTGATAAACAAAATGTCAAATCATCCAATTGAAGCCCTAATGCGAACTACAATGGAAAGCTTAAAAGATATGGTAGATGTAAATACAATAGTAGGAGATCCTGTGGAAACACCAGATGGTACAGTGATAATACCCATATCTAGAGTTTCTTTCGGTTTTGCCTCAGGCGGTGGAGAATACACAGCCACAACAAATGGTAAAGGCGATGAAGCAGGTGATAAATTAGATAAGCTTCCTTTCGCCGGAGGAACAGGTGCTGGAGTATCAGTACAACCAGTAGCTTTTATGGTCGTAGGAAATGGGCATATGAAACTTTTACCAGTAGATCAGAATGCTACAATGGTAGATAGTATCATTAATTTCACACCAAAGCTATTAGACAAGCTCCAAGCTATGAGTGAAAGAAGAAGTGAAAACAAATCTAAAAAAATAGAAGTTGAAAAGGAAATCATTATTGAATAAGAGCGATTATCATCGCTCTTTATTTTATATTGTTTCGTTTAAATAGTAGAATGGTAGATTGAAAGAATGAAGAAGGAAGTATACAATATAGATATAATATGTTTTATAGGAATATTCTAAAGGAGGTACACACCTTGGATATTAAGGATGCCGTAGAGCTTATATGGAACAATAGAAAATACATAACAGATGATCCCAAAAAAACCATAAGTCACTTAAATGAAGAAGTAGCTGAGTCTATGAAAGCTCTAATGAAAGGGGATAATGACAAAGCTCGTCGCGAACTTGAAGATGCTCTATCTTGCCTCTTTATTGCTTTAAAGGTTATGGATGTGGATATTGAAAAAGCTATACATAGCCAAATTCAGCAAATGAAGAAAAGAAATGAAAAATACATGATTATAAAAAAGGACAAAGTAGAAATCTTTGTAAATGACATTTTAAAGGGCGGTTGGTCCATATGGAGTGAAGAAGATTTAAAAGAAGCCGAGAAGTTAGCAAAAGAATTTGGGTGTGAGATTATAACTGAGTAAATAGATACTCCATTATTTTTGTTCCTTCGTATGAATTTCTTTTATTTAGAAAATACTATACAGGAATGACTTTAATAAATGGAGTGATAAAATGAAGAAATCCTTTCTATCAATTCTATTAATCACGTTCATATGCTTTCAAATCTCATTTTTTTCAGTATATGGGGAAGGGCCAAGTATTTCTGCATCTAGTGCCGTTGTTATGGATGTTCAAACAGGCAGAATCCTGTACGCTAAAAACATTCATGCAAAAAAACCAATGGCGAGCACCACAAAAATTATGACAGCTTTATTGGCCCTTGAAAATTCTTCGCCTGAAACAATAGTCAAAGTTCCGCGACAGGCGGTGGGTGTTGAGGGGTCATCCATATATTTGCAATATGACGAAAACATAAATATGGAAGATCTTGTGTACGGTCTTATGCTTCGCTCCGGCAACGACTCAGCAGTTGCTATTGCCAATCATGTTGCAGGATCTGTAGATGAGTTCAGTAAACTAATGAATCGCCGTTCGAAGGAACTAGGTGCCAATAATACAAATTTTGTGAATCCCCATGGACTTCATGATGATCAGCATTATACGACAGCTTATGACTTGGCATTGATTAGTAGGAAAGCTCTACTAAATAAAGAATTTAAGAAAATTGTTTCTACGAAGTTATGGACTGCAGATAGAGAAGGTTTTAAGTATTTCTACAATAAGAATAAAACCCTGACGCAATATGAGGGTGGCGATGGTGTTAAAACAGGATTCACAAAAAAATCCGGAAGATGTCTAGTGACATCTGCTACAAGGAACGGTATGCAGCTTGTTACAGTAGTTTTAAATGCACCAAACTGGTTTCAAGATAGTTATCACCTTCTTGATTATGCATTTGATCAATACAAACCCTATGATATTGTTAAACAAGATGCATATTTAAAATTTATTTCTGTTAAAGACGGAAAAAAATCTGAAACCGCTGTTATCGCAAAAGAAAATGTTATTATTCCCGTTACGGAAGAAGAAAAAGATAAAGTGGCTTCAGTTATAGAAGTTGATGAAGTTATAGAAGCTCCAGTTACTAGAAACACGAAAATTGGTAAATTAAAAGTCTTTCTTGATGGTAAGCTAATATATACGACGGATTTATATACCCGTGAAGACATTGAAAGAAAAGATTTTAAAGACAAAATTGTTGACTTCATTCAAGGTAATTAATTTACGAAAGAATAACTATAATCAAGTATAGTTATTCTTTTTTCTTATTCATGTTATACAGTTAGATATGTCACACTTTTCCCTATTCAGAAATACCCTATTATTATAGGGTTTTATGCTTAATAAGGAGGGGTGCAGTTTGTCAAAAAATAAAATCGTAACTTGTATAGATGCTGGCAGTGAATACTGCCCATGTTATCTGGCCGAAAGTGATGAATGTATTACCTGTTCTCAACTGCAAGGCAATAGTTTTTGTGATTGCAATTGGTCAGGTGTATGCATCTATCAAGAGTACGCTTGGTGCGGAATGAAAAAAAAGACGCCCCGTGAAGCCATTGAGTCAGAAATTATCGAAAGAAAACAAATTGGCGATGATGTTCTTGTATTAAGGATTGGGGTGTCAAAAACCTTAGCAAGACAGTTAAAACAGCCGGGATCTTATGTGTTTTTAAGGCATCCTGAAAAACCAATGATTTTTGATGTTCCTATGTCAATCATGGCCGCCGATGCTGAAAAAGGTGAAATAGCCATTGCTATTCATATCTTAGGGGTAAAAACAAAATCACTTCTGGCGTGTGATGATAAGATTCTGTTAAAAGGTCCTTATTGGAATGGTCTTATCGGATATAAAGATTTGAAAAATGTAACAAATCAGAATGTACTGGTTATTGGCAGAGGTATCGCTTTAGCTCCTGCAATCCTTGCTATCCAATATTTGCTTCATAATAAAAATAAGGTTACTTTTATTATTGATCAAGGAAGAACAGGCTCAGCGTTTATCAATGAATCTATCGCTGCATTAGAAATAGATCGACATTACTTAAACCTTCGTTCTACAGGCGGCCTTGAAAAACTGAATCAAATTCTAGCTGAAGGAACCTATAGTTTGGTATACAGCGGTGGTTCTGACTTTTTACATGAGGTTATTAAAGACCGGTTGAGCCGTTTAGGCCGACCTGTTAAAATGGTAGCCATTAATAATCATGAACTATGCTGTGGTGAGGGTGTATGTGGATCCTGTACGGCACGCACCCTAAACGGTCAAAGAGTAAAAATGTGTAAATCTCAAATAGATATTGAAGAGATGATTGAAGGGGGAAATTGCAATGGCTGATGTTGTAGTAATAGGTGGTGGTTGGGCAGGAGTTGCAGCAGCTATTACTGCCAAAAAAGCTGGAGCACACGTTACGATTATCGAAAGAATGGATATTCTTCTTGGCCTTGGTAATGTAGGGGGAATCATGCGCAATAATGGACGATTTACCGCTGCAGAAGAATGTGCCCTGCTGGGAGGAGGAGAATTATTCGCGGTAACAGATCGTGCATCACGGCATGCAGGCATAGATTTTCCAGGCCATACCCATGCGAGTCTGTATGACGTATGTAAAGTAGAGCCCATGGTTCGGGAATTATTACAAGAAATGGGCATTGAGCTCCGATTAAGATCAAGGGCGGTAGACGTTAAAAAGAATAATGATAAGATAGAAGGGATCACTTTATACAATGGGGAAATTATAGAAGGAGATGTATTTATTGAAACCACGGGATCTACGGGTCCCATGGGTAATTGCTTGAAATATGGCAATGGCTGTGCCATGTGCATTTTAAGATGTCCATCCTTTGGCCCTAGGGTAAGCTTATGTCAAAAAGCTGGTGTAGAGGATATCTTAGGCAAAAGGAGTGATGGGTCTTATGGCGCATTTAGCGGATCATGCAAGTTAAATAAGGACTCCCTAAGTCCATCCCTTGTCCATGAACTCAATGAAAAAGGTGTTGTTGTACTACCCGTTCCAAGTGAAGACATAAATCTAAAAAAATTGGAGATGAAAGTGTGCCAGCAATATGCACTAAAAGAGTATGCTGAAAATATTATTCTTCTTGATACAGGCCATGCAAAGCTTATGGCTCCGTTCTATCCCCTAGATAAGCTGCGCAGTATACCAGGATTAGAAAATGCTAGATATGAAGATCCCTATGCTGGCGGAGTTGGGAATTCTGTCAGATATCTATCCATAGCTCCTAGGAGTAACAGTATGAAAGTCTTAGGCCTTGACAATATGCTGTGTGCTGGGGAAAAATCCGGACTTTTTGTGGGTCATACAGAAGCCATTGTTACAGGCAGCCTTGCAGGTCATAATAGTGTCCGCTTAGTGAAGGGCATGCAGCTCCTTGAATTACCAGTGAACTTAGCTTGTGGGGATCTTATAGCCTTCGCCAATGAGCGGATTCAAACTGAAGAAGGATTAAAAACACGATATACGTTTGCAGGTGCAGACTATTTTCAACGGATGAAAGATTTGGATCTTTATATTACAGACCAAACAAAATTAAAGGCGAAAATCGAAAGAATGAATTTACTAAATATATTTCATGAAAAGTTAGTATAAAATATATAATATAGCTAGCAAATGAAAAAGGAGTTGTTTGGATTGAGATTGCAAAAATATATTGCCTTATCCGGTGTAGCTTCAAGACGAAAGGCAGAAGAACTTATTCAGGCTGGTCGTGTAAAAGTGAATGATGTTACTATCTCAGAGATGGGTGTCAATATCAATCCAGACGTAGATCATGTAACTGTCGACAATAAACCGATTCGCGTTGAAGATAAAAAAATTTACATTATGCTGCATAAGCCTGAAGGATATGTGACAACGGTAACTGACCAGTTTAATCGTCCAACCGTTATTGATCTCATTCAGGATATTCAAGAAAGAATTTATCCCGTTGGTCGTCTAGATTATGATACCTCCGGATTACTGCTCATGACAAATGATGGCGACCTAACATATCAATTAACCCATCCGAAGCACGAAATTTCTAAGACATATATTACAACTGTCAAAGGTCAGCTGAATGAAAAGGAGCAGAATCGTTTCAAATGCGGTATTGATATAGGCGGGTATACTACAGCGCCAGCTGAGCTCGAAGTATTAAAAGTAGATCGTTCTTTTTCAACGATAAAAGTAATTATTCGTGAGGGGAAAAATAGGCAGATAAGAAAAATGTTCGATGTATTAAATCATCCAGTTATAACACTCAAAAGGATTGCCATGGGCAATCTAGATATAGCTCAGCTTCCTAAAGGGAAATGGAGACATTTATCACCGGAAGAGGTTGCTTATTTGAAATTACTTTAAAATATTTGAAAAAGTCTATCAAATTTGATAGACTTTTTCATGTCTCATAAGTGCCAATATATTAAAGCGCGCTTTGCGTTCTTGATAGGTTCATGAACAAATGCTTTCACCGAAAAAAAATGGGTATAATAATTATAAAATGTAAAGGAGCGAAAATATTTGCTTACCATAAAAAATGCAATGAAAGAAGATATACTTCATATTGAAAATCTAGGGGATTGTTCCCCTTTGCATGGCATTGAGTTGCAAGATATCTTGGAAAACACTATGGTTGCCTATGAAGGTAATATTCCACTGGCTGCTGCAGGCTATGCGTCATTCGGCTCTATTGCCGTACTCCGTTTTGTTATTGTACATAAAGAACATCAGCGTGAATACCTTGGAGATGGGATTGTGAAAGCGCTCTTAAATTTGGCCGATAAAAGAGGTATTGAATTAATGCTGGTTGATACCCAGCATTGCACAGAATTCTTCGCAAAGGTAGGCTTTCAAGAATTAGATGAAGATCAAAAAAGTGACGTGAATATCAGCCAAGTTATTAATAACAACCTTAATGCTTATCATAAACTTTTTGCTGCAAAACTGCCTGATTTCTTTTTAAAAGCATGTAGATCAAATAAGTAATTTAAGTGAGGTATGTTGATGGGATCAAAATTTCTAACGAATGCTACAAATCTTTCCAAGCATATAGTTTCCCAAGTCGTAAAGGCTGGTGATTGTGTCATAGATGCAACTATGGGAAACGGCAATGATACATTATTCCTTCGAAAATTGGTTGGATCAAGTGGAAAAGTATTCGCTTTTGACATCCAAACTACAGCAATCAATAATACAAAAGCATTGCTTATGGTTCATGGCCTTCACGATTCAGTTGAACTTATACATGGAGGTCACGAAGACATGGATTTATATGTCCATGAAAACATAGCTGCTGCAATGTTTAATCTTGGATTTTTACCGAAGGGAGATCACCAGATTATTACAAATCCCCAAACCACCATTCAGGCCATTGAAAAGGCACTGCTGCTCCTTTTGCCGAACGGTATTATAACCATCTCCATATATTATGGACATGAGGGAGGGCTAGCTGAAAAGGATGCAGTTCTTCGTTTTGTCGAAGGACTTAATCAGCGTGAGTTTAGCGTCTTAAAACTTGATTTTATAAATCAGAAAAATTGTCCGCCAGTTTTGATAGCCATAGAAAAGCGTTAAGCTAAATCTATATTTCAGAACCAGGAAAAGGTTTGCAGTGACTATAAAAATTTTGTTATATGTTGCCCATAATAAGTGCTTTATTTGCATACTCAAATTTATAAATTACAAGGAGGAGTACAATGACAAAAATAAGAATTACTGAGACAGTTCTTAGAGATGCCCATCAATCTTTGGTTGCTACGAGAATGAAAACACAAGAGATGACACCGATTTTGGAGACCCTTGACAAAGTGGGTTATCATTCCCTTGAAATGTGGGGCGGAGCTACCTTTGATTCATCCTTAAGGTTTTTAAGCGAAGATCCATGGGAAAGATTACGATTGATCCGAAAAACCGTAAAAAATACAAAGCTTCAAATGCTGCTAAGGGGCCAAAATCTCCTTGGATACAAGCACTATGCCGATGATGTGGTTTCTGAGTTTGTAAAAAGGGCCATCGCCAACGGCATTGACATCATTCGAATCTTTGATGCCCTAAATGATGTAAGAAATCTAGAAGTTGCTTTAAAGACTACGAAAAAAGAGGGTGGC
>NZ_JARBTM010000031.1 GCF_029240175.1 Anaerosolibacter sp. | reverse complement strand
GCGATCTCTTAGCATTATGGGGTATTAGCACACCTTTCGGTGTGTTATCCCCCTGTATAGGGCAGGTTACCCACGCGTTACTCACCCGTCCGCCGCTAGGTCGCTTCGAAGCAAGCTTCTCCACAACCCCGCTCGACTTGCATGTGTTAGGCACGCCGCCAGCGTTCATCCTGAGCCAGGATCAAACTCTCAATAAAAAAATTGTTTTTGGGCGGTTTTCGTTTTTAGTTCTTCGCTCTTGGTTTTCACCACTAACGACTAACCACTAACTACTAACCAATATATGCTGGCTTAATTCTTACACTGTGTAGTTTTCAAAGACCAAAATTTGTGTCGCTCGTTTTGGCGACTTAAATAGAATATCATGTTTGTCGTTTTATGTCAACAATTTTCTTTATGGTAAATATTATGAGCTTGTTCACCGTGACGACAAAGACTATCTTATCATGTATCTTGCTTTAAATCAACTGGTAATATTTCCTACTTGCTGCCTATCACCCCTTAAAAAGAGGCGGAAGAATAATATATCATAGTTACACCCCTGAATCAATGACCACTTTATTCCATGCCTTTTTTTACTGATAGATTCACTATCATAAAAATAACCCCTTCTTTTTAAAGGGGTTATTGGAATGTCTACTATATTAATATCTTATCCACTATTTAAGTGTTGCTTCATCTACCAGATTGGCTACAGCTTGATTCACTTGGTCTGATGCCTGCACTTGAATCTCAGATAAGTGCTCTAATCTTTTTACTTCATTAAATACTTTTTGAATTTCATCAGACAAATGCTTCAATATATTATTGATTTCATTGGCAAATCCCGCACTGCTGTTGGCCAGCTTTTGTACTTCCTCTGCTACGACGGAGAAGCCCTTACCATGCTCACCTGCTCTAGCAGCTTCAATGGTTGCATTGATACCTAAAATTTTTGTCTGTTTAGCGATACCATTCACGTATTTGACAATCTTATCACTTTCTTGTATGTATTGGGTAGAGGCTTGACTTGAATCATTCAACTTTGTACTGACATCATGAATTGTTTCTATTGAAGATGAAATTTCTTGAAGCTGTTGTTGGACAATTCCTGTCGTACTGTTTATCATATCCAGCTGGTTATTTAACTTATGTAAAGTCTTAATATCCCGCTCTACTAATGACATGATTAATCGCGCACCATGGGAATCGATGATGTTGCATTTGTTTCCAAACTTCGTACTTAATGTTTTTGCCACGCTTTCTTTCCCGGTGGCCTCAATAATCATATCCACAGGAATATCAGCAATGTTGTCTAACGATTGACCATGTTTGATGCCTAATTTTTTTGCTAAGGCTATTCCTGGTGCTTCGGCATTTGGATCAACAACAAGTACAATCGACGTATCCTCTAGCTTTGCTATGGATTCAATTAAACTAACCCCGCCCTTTCCTGCTCCTACGATGGCGATATTCAAAGCCTCTCCCCCTTATCTTCGTGCGCGTTTGTTATTTTAAACATATTCTACATGATTCTCTTAGATTTTACAATGATAGCATTCCACCTTTCTTTACAACGCAAGCCATTTCCCATATCCGTAACGCTTTGTAAAGAATTAGATTAAGTACCTAGTTGTTATGGTATAATAAATATGAAATGCTTTGCCTAATCATTAGAATTGTAATCTAACAAGCCTAAGAATCCTCCATGGCTAAGATAAAAAACGGTGGTGAACAACTTGCTTTCTGTTTTAAAGGGTTTTATATTAGGGCTTATTATTGTTTTACCTGGCATGAGCGGTGGGACCGTTTTTGTGATTCTGGGCATGTATGAAAACATGATTAAGGATATTGTAAGATTTAATCTCAAGCCATATATTCCTCTTCTTTTAGGTATTGCAGGAGGTATATATATTGGCGGAAATATCTTTACAGTATTTTTCCTATCCCACAGAGATATTACAGCTGCCCTTTTGTTGGGTGCACTTTTGGCTTCTGTGAGGGCCGTCATTGACGTGAAACAAAGACCCCATATTAAGCATCTGCTGATACTATTTTTCGGCGTAGTTTTCGGATACTTCACTGCAGGTGAATCCATTAGTATGTTTCCGAGCAAAATAGAGGCCAATCCATGGCTGCTCTTTATCGGCGGCGCATTCTCAAGCGCAGCTATGATTATCCCGGGTATACCGGGAAGCTCAGTATTATTTATATTGAGTATATACGATACCATGCTGCTCTCTATCAAAGAGCTGCATATTTCAAATTTATTCTTCTTTGGTGTCGGCAGTATAGGCGGCATATTGTTGTTGGCAAACATGCTGGAAAAAATCTACGACAAACATAGAGACCTGCTATCTTATCTGTTTGCAGGACTCATCATTGGTTCATCCAGAACCCTGCTTCCATATGATATTAATACGGCCATTGTTTTGGCATTTTCTTTGGCATTTGTTGTGGTATGGCGATTAAGCAAATCCACCTTGGCAGCTCAATAAAACCATTTGCTCATAGGTTTTAACTATATTGTCCTATACAGTCTTGCTAAGATCGCCCATTTCCTATGGATTCGTTTAAGCCCCCTAGGACAGTAAGCGTATGTCTCTATGGCCTTGCCAAAGAATTCTCCGGCCTTTTCTTTGTTGCCTAAACTTCTATACACCATAGCCATTCTATATAGGTTTTCAGTATTTCCAAATCTCTCAACCTTTTCTTCCAATTCTTCTACCGTACTTTTATTTGGTATCCCTTGATTCATTTCATTTTTTAGCAGATAAATATAAGGAAGACCATACCCTATCCTTGGGTCCATTTCCAATGCTTTTTCAATAAACGTTTTTCCTGAGACTTTTTCCTTAAGTTCCATCATTGTCATACCTAAATAATAATAATAGTTTGCCATACCATCCTTCTCCAGCTTTGGATGTTGAAAAGCATCCCGCGCTTGGCTGTACTTTTTCTTTTCAAAATATAGTATCCCTAGGGTAAGGGCTGCGTGGGCGTTTTGTGGATTCACGGTTAACTCCCTTAAATGGGACTTAATTTGATGGTTTGCCCGAACTCCCTTTGTAAAGTCAGGTAAAAATCCAAAATACAGCTTGTCCACCATTCCATAGACTGCAAACACAAGAATCAGTGCAATTAATGGATTTCCCGTTAAATAAGAAAATAAAAAATACAAATAAAAACTGCGCATTCCATCCATCCTTTCTTCATATAGCTCTCTACTTTTTATTATACAAAAATTTTTAAGAACTAACAGCATAAAAGTCCGCTCTTTATTTATTCTTCTGTGGAAAAACGTGAGAATATTTGATATTCTTAATGCAATGAAAGTTTTTTGTGAATAGAATATAACTACACCCCCATAATATAAAGAGGGTATGATATATTCATTAATTCTTTGGAGGGATTTTATGAGCCATTTACCTACACCCGTTGAACTTAACCCAAAATCAAATAAACGCTATACCCTTGGTGAAGAAATCGCCAACAGCGTCACCCATGGTATCGGTGTGCTGTTTAGTATTGTCACCTTAACCATCTTGCTGGTCTACGCCATATGGAAGGGAAGCGTTTTGTCCATTATAGGATTTAGCATCTATGGTTTTTGTTCTATTTGCCTGTATCTTTCCTCTACGCTATACCACAGCTTTCAAAATGAAAGAATTAAGGGGATTCTCAGAGTGTTTGACCATTCTTCCATTTACCTATTTATTGCTGGCACCTATACGCCCATTACCTTGCTGGCTATGCGGGGATATTGGCGTATTGGCATCTTGTCCGCAGTATGGATTATTGCTGTTTCTGGTATCTTGTTCAAAGTATTTACCTATAACAGATTTGAAAAATATAAGATTGTATCATTGGCCCTATATATTGCCATGGGCTGGCTTGTAGTTATTGCCATAAATCCTATGCTGCAGATGGTCCCCCTAGGATTCCTCATGTGGCTCTTGGCAGGGGGAATCATATACACTGTAGGTACTGTGTTTTATGCCATAAAGAGGATTCCCTATAATCATGCCATTTGGCATATTTTTGTTCTTTCAGGCAGTATTGCCCATTTTATAGGAATCTTTATCTACCTTAAATAATAAAAATGCCCTGTCCCCACTTGGAGACAGGGCATTTTTATTATTTAAGTTGCTTTATTGCAGTTTCTTAATATTTCCCAATTATAAGTATTAAAAAAATGAATTTTGTAAACACTGGTAAAGTGCATTTTTGCACAATTCTGTTTTGTTAGATTTATCATTTTACTAGGCAAAAATGCATCTGATTTTTATCATTTGAGCATTCTAGGGGATTTGAGGTGAATTTCATGTGCAAAAATACAATTCGTCTGAATATTTTGTAATCACTATCATTTTAGAAAATAGCAAAAATGCTGTTGTATTTGTCTTCAAAATATAGTATCATTTTATTACATTTATTAATTTTTTTTAACACTTTAAAAAAATTTATGGAGGTGGGGTTTTTTATGGCACAATTTGTTGATGCAGTAAATGGAATACTCTGGAGCAAAGCACTTATTTATCTTTGTTTGGCTGTTGGTTTGTATTTCTCTGTTGTAACCCGTTTCTTGCAAGTGCGTCATTTAAAAGAGATGTGGAAGTTATTGTTTGGAAGCCAAGCTTCTGACACAGGTGTATCGTCTTTCCAAGCTTTCGCTATGGCAGTTTCTGGTCGTGTAGGTACTGGTAATATCGCTGGGGTTGCTACAGCTATTGCAATGGGTGGTCCTGGTGCAGTTTTCTGGATGTGGACAATCGCTTTCCTAGGCGCAGGTTCAGCCTTCGTTGAATCTGTATTGGCTCAGATTTACAAAGAAGAGCAAGACGGCGAATATCGTGGAGGTCCTGCATTCTATATCGAAAAAGGTCTAGGTATCAAGTGGTATGGTGTACTTTTCGCTATCTCTACAGTACTTGGAACTGGTCTTTTCTTACCAGGTGTTCAGTCAAACAGTATCGCTGCTGGGGTTCAAAACGCATTTGGCGTAAGCCCAACCGTTACTGGTTTCGTAATTATCGCATTATTGGGATTAATCATCTTTGGTGGTGTTAAGCGTATTGGTAAGGTTGCTGAGTTGGTTGTTCCTTTCATGGCCATCGCTTACATTTTGGTTGCTCTTACCATCATTATCTTAAACATTGGTCAGTTACCAGGCGTTATCGCGTTAATCTTCAAGAGTGCCTTCGCTGTGGAACCAGCTTTCGCAGGTATTTTAGGTATGGCAATTTCTTGGGGTGTTAAGCGTGGTATTTACTCTAATGAAGCTGGTCAAGGTACTGGTCCGATTGCTGCAGCTGCTGCAGAAGTTTCTCACCCAACAAAGCAAGGTTTGGTACAGGCATTCTCTGTATATGTAGATACATTGTTTGTATGTTCTGCTACAGCTTTCATGATCTTAATCACTGGTATGTATAACGTACAAGATCCAAATGTTGCTGGTGGATTCCTAGTAGAAAAAATTCCTGGCGTAGACATCGGTCCTGCTTATACACAAATGGCAGTGGATACATTGGTTCCTGGTTTAGGTAGTAAGTTCGTTTCCATCGCATTGTTCTTCTTTGCCTTTACAACATTGATGGCATACTACTACTATGCAGAGGCAAACATTGCTTACCTGTTCAAGAACAACGCTTCTTTAAGAAAGACAGCGATTATGGGTGCAAGAATATTACTATTAGGCTCTACTTTCTACGGTGCAGTGAAGACTGCTTCTCTAGCATGGGGTCTTGGTGATATCGGTGTTGGTTTAATGGCATGGTTAAACGTAATTGCTATTATCCTCCTACAAAAACCTGCTTTACAGGCATTAAAAGACTACGAAGAACAGAAGAGTCAAGGTTTAGACCCAATCTATGATCCTAAGAAATATGGTATAAAAGGTGCTGAAGTTTGGGAAAAAATATTGGCAGCTTCAAAAAGTGGTAAAAAAGTAGGCTAATATGATGAATATAAAAACCCCTCTAATCTCAGATTAGAGGGGTTTTTTATTGGCATTCATTGGCATTCACCGTTCTACTTGTCAATATCCGCTGTAGCTGCCGCAATTTCTATCAGTGCCTTCATGCGAAGCTGCTTATCCAGCAAAAAAGCTTTCTTTTCACCTTCACTGCTGGTGGACAAAAAATACCTTTGGGGTAGTTTGTTTAAAACGGTAGCCAGTACATCTTCCCTTTGGATATTATCTCCATTGAATCCATGATGCTTTAGATACTCTGTCATCACTTCCCCTACCAGCACCTCTGTATAGTTCTGTATCGTCACATTCACACCCTCCTCTTTCAACAAATAAAAAGACACCTATTACAGGTGCCCTTACTTCGCTAAAAGGATTTTATCCTTTCTTTACGAAATTCTGCTTCGGCAACCTGGCAATCATCGGAATGGGATTCCTTTAGACCCATGGCTTTGCGTCCTTATCTTTCGATAAGTTTGCGATTAACGGCATATGTTCTTTTTCAATTTGTTGAATTACTGTACACTACTTCGTGTTCCTCTTATTTTGTATTCCATATTCAACTATGTTTCTCCTGCCGGTTAATTAAATAACAGTAATTATATACGCTGCTCGATTTTCTGAATATCGTCATTATGGCCTACCACGACCAATACATCATCCTTATTGATCATATCCGAGGCATTAGGAGATATGTTGATTTCAGCACCATGCTTGATGGCCATAACATTGATCCCGTACTTGGCCCGCATATTTAAATCCTTTAGATTTTTTCCTTCCCACTCCTTAAGTGCAGATATTTCTACGATGCTGTAATCTGGGGCAACTTCAATGTAATCTAATATATTTGATGACACTAGGTTGTGGGCTACCCGTACGCCCATATCCCGCTCAGGGAATACAACACGGTCTGCGCCAATTTTATACAGCACCTTGGCGTGCAATTCATTCTGAGCCTTTGTTACCACATACTTGATCCCCAATTCCTTTGCAATCAGCGTAATCAATATGGATGATTGGATGTTAGAACCGATGGTAACAACAGCCACATCAAAATTCCGAATACCTAAGGATTTGAGAGAAGTTTCATCAGTAGCATCCACCTGAACTGCATGGGTAACCGAATCAGCAATGTCCTGTATCACATCTTCATTCTCATCAATGGCTAATACATCATAGCCTAAACTATACAATGTCCTTGCAACACTAGATCCAAATCTTCCGCATCCGATAACGACAAATTGTTTCATATTCTATATCCCCTTTCTATCCTACAATTACCTTTTCTTCAGGATATTTGTATACACCTTTATTCTTTCGTTGTTGACTCGCTAATGCCAAGGCTACCGTCAGAGGTCCAAGCCTCCCTGCAAACATGGTCAAGGAAATAATTATTTTACCCAAAAGCGTCAACTGAGATGTAATACCTAAGGATAAGCCTACGGTTCCAAAGGCTGAAGTTGTTTCAAAAAAAATCTCTAGAAACCCATGTCCCTTCTCCGTAATTGTCAATATCATCGTCACTATCATAACCAGGGCCATGGCTATTCCTATGATAGCCAAAGAGCGGCTCATGATCTCCCTGGGTAGTCTCCTGTGAAAAATCTCTGTATCTTCCTTCCCTCTTATTTCCGAAATAATTGTCCAGATCAATACCCCCGCAGTAGTGGTTTTTACGCCTCCAGCAGTACCCGCAGGTGAACCGCCGATAAACATTAGCACGATTGTAAAAAATATTGCAGCCATGGTAAGCTGGTCTGTGGGGAGTGTATTAAAACCTGCTGTTCTTGGTGTAACTGAATGAAAGAAAGCAGATAATAGTTTTCCTTTTAAAGGCAATGTCCCCATGGTATTTGGATTGCTATACTCTAAGGCTAAAATCACGATAAACCCGATGAACAGTAAACTTGCTGTTGCCACCAACACTACCTTGGAATGCAAAGAGAACTTTTTGAAGTTTCTCTTTTGTAAAATCTCTAGAACCACTGTATAGCCTAGTCCACCTGCAACAATCAAAAAGCAAACTGTTAGGTTAATCAATGCATCATTTGCAAAGGGTACTAAACTCCTAAAATCACCAATAAGGTCGAATCCCGCATTGCAAAATGCAGAAATTGCATGGAATATGCTATATCCAATTCCCTTCCATAATCCATAGATAGGAATAAATTTTATGGACAGCAGGATAGCTCCAATACCCTCTATGGTAAAAGTAGTAATCAGTATGTATTGGGTCAATCGTACGATACCCTCTATATTGAATTGATTGAGCGCTTCTTGCATAACCAACCGCTCTCTCAGAGAAATTCTCCGTCCAAAGATTAGGGCCATAAAGGTCGCCATGGTCATAAACCCTAGTCCACCTATTTGTATCAGCAACAGGATAATTACCTGTCCAAATACGGTCCAATAGGTACCTGTATCTACAACGACCAGTCCTGTCACACAAACGGCTGAAGTGGAAGTAAAGAGGGCATTGATGAAGCCTATGCTCTCTCCAGTTTTTGTAGCAATAGGTAAATTTAATAATATAGCGCCAATAAAAATCACTGCCGCAAATCCAAGGACAAGGATTTGTGCAGGATTTAATTTCACATCATTCAATCTCATCCTGTCTATCTTAATCATCTCCTAACATACAAAGCCTTACTGTATTCATTATCACCAAAATTTGTTATCTTATGTTTCATTTTTCGCTGACTTATCTATTATTAGCCTGTGGCAGTACTGAATAATGTCGCTTCTTTTGATAATACCAATAAAAACACCCTGATCATCAATCACAGGAACAAAATTTTGATTCTCCGCCAAAGTAAGTAAATCTTCAATATTTGCATTAATAGATACTGGCTTATTGATTATTCGCTTTGGTATATCTTTGATAAGAATCTTGTTGGCCTCCTTCAGACTAAAATCCGACATCCCTTTTAGTTTCCAAAGCATATCCCCCTCCGTTAAGGTGCCTACATATCTTCCATCCTCATCTATCAAAGGTACCGCTGTATATCGATGGTATTCCATCCTTTCTAGGGCCTGTCTCATGGTTGACCCAGGCAGCTCATAAATCACTTCACTTTTTGGTGTAAGAAAAAATGCAATATTCATTGTTTCTCCCTTCTTTCCTTTTTCCCTTTATTTAATGAAAGTATATTTCTTAAACAATAAAAAAGGCCATGGAGAATCCCATGGCACTCATAGTCAGATACTCCTTCTTCACTGCCTGCGAGGTTAGCTGACGGGCTCGGATTGAAAGAGTGATCCTATCCAACTCGGAATTCGCCCCAAAGGTGGGTCCCCCGCTTCCATAAGGAATTCGGCATTATTACTTTTCAGCTTTCATTATAAATTGATTTACCACTTCCGTCAAAGGGAATTTTTACTGTTCCCCGCTTGTTTTCTATGCCTTTCCTGTTCTTTTTAGACTTTTGTCTTTATTTCCAAAGCTTTACTATCTGTATCTTTATCCTTCTCTATTTATACGTATCAAACCAGCCTTTTCGCTTAAACCAAATAAACATAACACAACCGATGGTTCCCATCAATCCCAATACCGCGAAATAACCATATCGCCACTGAAGTTCAGGCATATAGGTAAAGTTCATACCATAGACCCCTGAAATAAAAGTGAGAGGGATAAAAATGGTTGTGATCACTGTTAAGAGCATCATGATGGCATTCATACGATTAGAATTTATGGCCAGGTAACTATCTCGCATGTCTGCGGTTACCTCAAGATTAGACTCTACCATCTCTGAAAGCTTTAATAGGTGATCATAAATATCATCAAAATACAGTTTTTGCTCATGAAACTCCTTTAAATGGCTAGAATTAAGAATGCGATACAATAGATCCCGCATAGAATTAATCAGTCGTCTTAATTTCATTAAATCTTTACGAATATCAAAAACCTTGTCCATCAACATTCTCGTTGAAAGTCCTTCCTCATTATCCTCAAGCTCTTCAATCTTATCCTCTATCTGATATACAGCAGGGAAATACTCATCGGTAATCTTATCAAAAATTAAATGGGTAATAAATATGGGATCTTGATTTTCTATGGTACTTCCTTCTGTCACCTTTTGCCATGCCCCATCCATTTCAAATGAATGCTTTAGATGTACAGATACCACGTAATTTTTTCCTACAAAGAGGTCAATTTCTTCTGCTGCCATGGAATGTTTATTTAAGGAATTTACCACGAAAAAGATATAATCATCATAGTAGTCAAGCTTAGGTCGCTGCAGCATATACAGGCAATCTTCTATCGCCAACGGATGAAACTGAAATTCGTTTTCCAATAGCACGATTTCCTCTTCCTGTGGATTTTCAAAGTCTACCCAAAACCATTTGAGTCTCATTTTGCTAAGTTTCTCTATTGGAACATCCATGATTATTTCTAAATCCTCAGTAACCACCAAAGTACGAATCAAACCCTTTGACACCACCTATTCATTTTGCCATATTAACGAAGTATTATTTATTGATATATCTTTTTCATTTATGCCTATTATTGCTTTTTGTTAAATATCTAATAATAATTATCCCCACCAAAGGAATTGCCATCACTAGAAACAATAAGTACCCCGCTGAATCAACAATTCTTTGAATATCATCTAAATTATGTCCCAGTTGATATCCAAGATAAACCATCAGCGTTATCCATGGGGTAATTCCTAAAAAAGTATAGAGAACAAATTTGGTGAATCTCATATTATGCATACCTGCAATATAAGAAAAATAATTACTCAAAAAAGTGGGCCTGGATAAACACACAGCAATTTCTCCATATTTGTTAAACAAGTCTTCCACCATACTGATTTTATCTTGATGTTTTTCCATTGTTTTCTCAAATCGTTTCTGGGCAAAATCATTCACATGTTTACCTATATAATAGGGAATAAGGGTTGCCAAAGTATATGCACTACTGCCTAGGAGGAGCATGAAGAGTGGATTGAGCTGATAAAGCTTGACAAAGAATCCGCTTAATACCAGTATCAGAGTACCAGGAAAAGGCAGAGAGCTCCCTTCTAAAAACATACCTATGAACATAGCTAGATATCCATATATGCCTGACTTCTGGGTAATATCAGCAAGCTTTCCTATCAGCGAAGTTGCTATACCTATAACCATATCTATCTCCTCCTTTTCTAGATATATTAGCATCATTATAACAGAATCTCCTCTCTATTTATATAAGGTTTATCTTTCCACTATCTCTTGTATTATACATATGTTTAGCATAAAGTTCTGATACAAACTACTTGACATGTCCACCCTTTTTCACATATCCTATTCATAGAAAGTGAATACTATTTGTTAGGTGAGGCTCCTGCAAGGATATATGCTACTGCCCAGAAAAATCGAGAGATTCCAATGGGTCAACAGAGATGATCGTGAAGGTTGTATCTAATGTAGCTGACATTGGTCAACGCTTTGTAGTGCTAAAGCTCAACATGAAAAAGAATGATAGGCTTTTTAGTGTTGTGCTAAAAAGCTTTGTTTTTTATTTGGAGAAATAGGAGGTGGGATCAATGGATTCAGGTCCGTATGCCAGTTGTTATATGGACAATTTCATACCATCGCAGGGTTCTGAATCCATGATGTCACCATTGGACTCAGCCTCTGCCGAATAAGAGGAGGGAGAACATGCCTTATGAATTCTATGAAAAAGATTTAATTCAATTTTTAATAAATACAAGTCAAGCGCAAATCGATGAACTCATCGAGGATATCCATCCAGCGGATATTTTGGATGCAATCCATGCCTATGAGGGGGATAAGCTGCTTCTCTTTCAAAAGCTCCCAGAATGGGTAATTGCAGCAATCATTGACTATGCAGAAGACGAAGAAAAATATGAACTTCTTTCCATCTTTCCTGAAAAAAGACAGAAGGATATCGTAGAGGAAATGTCTTCTGATGAGCTGGTGGATCTTTTGGGTTCTATTCCAAAGGAACAAGCCGATGACATCATTGTTAAGCTTGATTTAGAAGAAGCCGAAGAAGTAAGGGAATTATTAACGTATAAACCCGATACCGCTGGTGGTATCATGGCCACTGAGTTTATATGTGTTCAAGATACCATGTCTGTGGGTTCAACCTTAAAATATTTGCAACAAGAAGCCCCTGATGCAGAAACTGCCTATTACATCTATGTATTGGGTGAAGACGACCATCTAAAAGGTGTTGTGTCTTTAAGAGATATCGTTGTAAGCAATTTTGATGTGAAAATTGGTGATATTATGAATGAAAATGTCATCAGTATTCCTGTAGATATGGACCAGGAAGAAGTGGGTCATATCTTTGAAAAATACAGCTTTCTTACTATGCCTGTTGTAAATGACAAGGACGAGATGCTGGGCATTGTTACCGTGGATGACATCATGGCCGTATTGAGCGATGAACATACAGAGGATATGTATCGTCTGGCCGGTCTCCAGGAGGGAGAAAAAGTAACAGGGACGATTGGCGAATCAGTGAAAAGTCGCTTGCCCTGGCTCTTTGTAAATTTGGTCACTGCTATGCTTGCAGCAGCCACCGTCAGCTTATTTGAGGATACCATATCAAAGGTTGTAGCCCTAGCTACTTTTATGCCTATTGTGGCGGGTATGGGTGGTAATGCAGGGACTCAAACCTTAACCTTAATTGTCCGGGGAATCGCCCTGGGAGAATTGACTTTTGAAAATGCAAAAAAGGTTCTCGTGAAAGAATTTGGTGTAGGCATCAGCAATGGTTTTGCCATTGGTCTAGCAGTAGCAACCTTGGGATATTTCTGGGAACGAAAACCTATCTTTGGCCTCGTGATCGGCTTGGCCATGTTTTTAAACCTCATCGCAGCCACAACTGCTGGTTTTCTCGTGCCTGTAACCCTTAAAAGATTCAAAATTGACCCTGCCCTCGCATCAGCCGTATTTGTCACCACCGTTACAGATGTATTAGGCTTTTTCTTCTTCTTAGGATTGGCCACTCTATTTATAACACATTTAATATAGTTATTGAGGCTATTAACATATCTCTTGGAGGCAAAAATGAAAAGATTGATTTTACTGACAATACTCTTAAGCATATTGGCCATTGTGCCTACATACGGTGAGGAAATTCAGAGCTATACTGAAACTGCCATTGTCCTGGAGGTGCTAGATCTAGACGATCAGTCCCAGCATGTCCAGTTAAAAATTACCAGCGGTAAGTACAAAGAAAAGATTGTAGAGACCATCAATCATCTTTCAGGTAATTATATCTACGATATTCCTGTGAAGGAAAATGACAAAGTGGTTGTTGTCATTGAAGAGCAGAATGATACCATAGAGGTCTTTGTTTCCGATTATATGCGACAAAATTATGCCATTTACTTAGGTCTTCTTTTTGTTGCTTTGATTCTGCTCATCGGGCGGAAAAAAGGGCTCAAGGCTGTGATTACCCTAACGATTACATTATTCACCATTCTCAAGGTATTATTGCCCTTGATTTTAAGAGGTTATCACCCTGTCCCCATTACCATTGCCGCTTCGGTTTTTATTACTGTTATTACCTTGTTTATCATTGCAGGTATCAATAGTAAAAGCATCGCCGCAATCCTAGGTACAACGGGCGGTGTTCTTACTGCTGGACTTCTGGCCTATCTTATCGGCAGCAAGGTTCGTTTGACAGGAATGAGCAGCGAGGAGGCCGTCATGCTTACCTATATCCCCCAGGCCATCGCCTTTGATTTCAGGGGACTGCTTTTCTCTGGAATCATTCTAGGCGCCTTAGGTGCCGTGATGGATATCGGCATGTCCATCGCATCCTCTATCGAAGAGATTCATCGGGTTAACCCGCGCTTAACCCAAAAAGAGCTTTTTGCCTCAGGAATGAATGTAGGCCAAGATGTGATGGGAACAATGACCAACACCTTGATTCTAGCCTATACAGGCAGTTCTATTCCCTTGCTGCTTCTATTTATGGCCTACGAGACCTCATTTGTTAAGATTCTTAACTTGGATATCATTGCCACGGAGGTCATTCGTTCCCTTGCTGGCAGTATCGGTCTAGTGGTGGCGATTCCAATCACTGCCTTGGTGTCAAGCTTCTTTATCAAGAAAAATAAAGCAGAAAACGATAAAACCCAGGAAGATCATTCGTGATCTTCCTGGGTTTTTATCGTTTATAATACAAAGCTCATCATTCGGAGCACTTCAAAATAATCATGAGATTCAAAGCTTACAGCATTGGCTGACAACTGCTTCATCCCAGGATAAAAGGAGGCTTTATAGGCCTTCTTATGCGCAGTAAAGGAAATCTCTACTTCGAAGTATTCTGGGACTTCAATTTTGCATAATGCCAGATCCCCTTTTAATGCCAGCTCTACTTCTTTTTTAATGTGTTCCACAGCTACCTGGGGATGGATACTTATGGTGGAGTCTCCGATTCCTTCATTCACAGCCAGTGTTCTTATGCTGCTATTCATTGCTTTAGCTTCCTCCATCAAGCCCTTATCCCCGCTGATAAATACTACGGGTACGCCCAGAGACGCGGCGGCATAAGCGTGAATCATAAACTCGCTGGCATAAATACCATTCATCTTAATGTATTGAATCCCATGGGCATCCATTGTATGGGCTAAAGGATTATGATTAGACCCTGCCCAGGAGTGATATCCCACAAATAATAATGCATCAAAGGATTCATCCAGTTCCTGTACCATGGAAAATGGGTGACCGCTCCAGCCCCGTATGAGTCGAGTAATCTCTGGAAGGGCTTCTGGGTCGATGTTTCTACCTGTTTCATGGGCATCCTTTACCCATATCTCTGCAGCACCAGCCCTCAATGCGCCTTCACAGGCTGCTGCTACTTCCCTTGTCATTTGCTCTGCAAAGTATCCATAATCTCCTTTGCCTTTATCGGTTTCATTCCAATGGGTAATTCCCGTTACCCCTTCAATATCTGCACTAATGTAAATCTTCATATGTTTTCCCCCTTTTGGTAATGATAAACGGAACGGTTACTAACAGTACCCTACAGATATATTCCCTTGTAGGGAATGGTCAGCGATCATTCCCATTGATTGTAATGCTTGTTTTCATATCTACTTTATCAGTTCTATAAAGTCTTTTAAAACCCTTGTAATTATTTTATTTCTACGAAATATTTATAGATGTACTTGAATCATATGTACATCTTTCATTGTTTTATAAAAATTTACCGTTTAAAACTACAGAAAGCGTGTAACATTTATAAAGAAGCTGCGTCTAATGGATAAGCTAGCAGAAAGGAGGAACCAGCTGTGCACAGTAATCTAGAGGGCCTTTGCTTAAGCTACTATGATGATATCTTTAGATATTCTTTGTCTCTGTGTCATGATCGAGAGCTGGCACAAGACATCACCCAAGATACCTTTCTCAAGGCACTAAAATCCCTTCATCAATTGAAGGAACCTGCAAAGCTTAAAACCTGGCTATTTACTATTTCTCGCAACCTGTTTATCTCAAAGGTACGCCAGACCAATAAATACAATGCCGTTTCTACTGAAACACTTCTTACAGAAATTATAGATACCAAGATTCTTTCCCCTGAGCAGCAGTATCTGTTAAAAGAAAGTACAGATTATATTGAAAGAATCATTGGTAAATTGACGGAAGAGGAACAGCAAATATTCCATATGAAGGTTTGGGAAAAGTATTCCTACGAAGAGATAGCCGAAATCCTCGGGATGAATCCCAATACAGCCCGGGTAAAATTTCACCGATTAAGAATCAAACTGGTAAACTTTATAAAGGAGGGTGAACGATATGAATAAGTGTATATTGGTCAGCGATTTGCTGCCACTCTATATAGAAGACCTGCTCAGCGAAGAGAGCAAAGAATTTGTTGAAGTCCATTTAAAAGAATGTCCTGACTGTGCTTCCCTTTACGAAGCACTGCAGAACGACCAGCCATCTACGGATACCTCCAGCATAGACAAGGAAAAATCAGTCCGCTCTATCCTGAAAGGTTATCGTAAATGGTTCTATACCTTGGTCATCGCTGTGATGCTTAGTTCCCTAATAGGCGGTATCCTAGGCACTTATTTTGTCATGAAATACGAAGAGCTTGTGCCCACCAATATAGCCAAGGATTTCGTCACCTATGCCCTGAAAGGAGACCGGTGGGTATACCAAGAAAAAATTGCCGTTGATCTCAAAGAGCAGATTTCTTTTGATCAGTATTTTGATTGGGAGACATGGGAGGATGTGGAACAAGATACTGTCCTGATAGCACCCAAGGGCTTCAAGGTATATAAAAGCATTCTTGCCCAGGAGTTTGGCCCTATTGATGTTTCTCTTAAGGTGGGGTTGGTTCTCACAAGAGATGGATTCAAAGTGTTCCAGGTTTCTATTAATGATAGGGAGACTTACTTGAAAAAGAAAGCTGCGTACATCTCAAATCTAAATAATAAGGGTGAAACCCACAACGTGGAGGTTCTACCTACCAACCCTTCGGTAGGTGAATATTTCGTTGAAGGCAGGATCTTAGAAATTAAGGATGGACAAATCCATATAGAACAGCACATGGATACCGGAAGCCAGCAAATTTCTCGTTTCCTCGTCCCAGAAAATACCCTTCTCGTAAAGCATGCCATTGTAAACAATCAAGATTATTTTGACCGTATCACACTAGATAGATTTCATGTGGGAGATGTGATTGCCATCATTTTCACCAAGGAAAATCTCCCTAGAGCGATTATCCTGGCACAATAGAAAATTTTCAAAAGACCTGGGCATTGCCCAGGTCTTTTAATGGATCTATTCTTTTTCGTTGAATCTCGGGTTATACTATAATAAAATAGTATTAATCAAACCCTTGGGAGTGAATTTCGTGATGGATAGAACATATATCGCAGATAAATTAAAAGAATATGGCTATAAGCTGACCAATCAGCGTAGAGCCATTATCGATGTACTGGTTGAACACCAAGGGCATTTCCTTTCAGCGGAGGAAATCTATTTGAAGTCCAAGGACAAGTTTGCCCAAACCAATTTTTCCACCATCTATCGAAATCTAGAAATTCTCGTGAACACCCATATTATCCATAAAACACAGATCAAGGATGGTACTTTCAGCTATGAACTTGTCTGTTCTGATGCCCACCATCATCACTTAATCTGCAAAGGCTGCGGTAAAACAGAAAATATTGATTTTTGTCCCATTGAAGATTTGCAGAAAAAGCTTGGTTCTAAAAATTTTGTCCTTACAGATCATAAATTTGAATTATACGGTTACTGCCAAAAGTGTCAGAAATAGAAGTGTCAAGATTGAGATCTTGGTCTTATATAAACAACAACAAACTCACCGCCATGACTATCATCCCCATAACCAATCCATAGATGGATAAATGATGCTCTCCATATTCCCTTGCGGTTGGCAGCAGCTGGTCTAGGGAAATAAATACCATGATACCGCCTACGGCTGCGAAAACAATACCAAATACCATATCTGTCATGATCGGTGCCAACAGGAGGTAGCCCACAATGGCTCCTACTGGTTCCGCCAGCCCTGAGAGGAAAGAATACTGAAAGGCCTTCTTTCGGCTTCCTGTCGCATAAAATACAGGTATAGAAACGGCTATTCCCTCAGGTATATTGTGAATCGCAACGGCAATGGCAATACTAACCCCCAGCGCTGGGTCTTTTATAGCAGAAATCAAAGTTGCAAACCCTTCTGGGAAGTTATGGATAGCCACTGCCAAGGCAGTAAAGACTCCCATTCTCATTAGGCTTTTATTCTCCTTATCCATCTTTACATCCTGAGGTGCTCTCGCTTTTTCTACGGTATGAATCTCATGAGGATTTTCAAAAGATGGAATGAGCTTATCAATCAGCGCAATGACAAACATCCCTCCAAAAAAAGATATCACCGTAATCCATGAACCTACTTTCTCTCCCAATTCACTTATTAAAGCGCCTTGAGCCTTCGTGAAAATCTCTATCATCGAAACATAAATCATCACACCTGCTGAAAATCCAAGGGTTAGGGAGAGAAATTTTTTGTTTGTTTTTTTTGTAAAGAAAGCCAATGCACTTCCAATTCCTGTAGATAGTCCAGCAAACACCGTTAAACCAAAAGCTAGTAATAAGTTATCCATCCTTGAATCCCCCTCATATATCTCTCATTTCTTATTATTATCCAAAAATTCCATCGTGAAACAATATCTCATTTTTATGATAATTCCCATTAGTATATTAGAAATTTTTTCTATGTTTTATATACAGGATCATTCTGCATGTGAAGAAAGGGACCCTCATAGTGATATCCCTTTTGTTTATAGATTCTATACATTCCTCTTATGTACATTCAACTCCTGATCTTTCTAGTGTAATGATAGCATTCTGAATCTATTATGCAGACTGGACGATATAGATGGGTGTAGAATACTCTAGCATTTTTTTTACGTGATTTTTCGCCATCATGAATGAATGATATTTTTCATCTGAAAGCCTCGGATCTCCATAGACCCTCCAGCCTTTTATCTTGGTTAACTTCAGTGAAGAATGTCCAATAAATCCTATAACATCCTTTAGAGGATATCCTAGAAATAACCCAATCTCATCTGGAATTTCTCCCGAATGCATCTTGTTTAACAGCAGATTTAAATAGTCCTCCATGTCATAATTTTTGGCGTATCCCAGCTGCCTTAAAAACTTTAGATTTCTTGAATCACTTAATGCTTGATTTAAAGAAGCTTTATGATAAAAGAACAATTTGGTACAGCCGTTAGAAATTGTTACCTCTTTATATCCTATCTTACTGCAGTAATGGAATACCTGCTTAATGATTTCCATTTTATTAATACCCTCTTGATTATTTTTAGGAAAACTGAGTATCTCTGCAGGTTTAGCACCTAAAAGCACAGGTCCTAGCAGCTGTATCAGCCATTTTATAAAATCATCAGAACTATTATTCAGACAATAGCATCCTGTATTATTTTTATCCATCCTCTTTTACCTCCGTCTCAGTCCATAGGAATATTTTGTATAACGCAAATAATGATAATGATAATCTGTCTCAATTAATTATATCATGATTCCTATATCTCTGCTACATGGAATATTTCTTTACAAACAAAAACACCTCCTTTGAGGCGTTATTATTAATATTGCTTTCTTTCTTATCATATTTTCATGTCCCTATCCATATCCTCATAGTATACCCCTTTTTCTTTCGTGGCTAGAAATAATTTTCCCCTCACCTTATTCACCATTCATTATTTTCATGATAGACTATTTAGGAAACCAGTATTTAGCATTTTAAACTGTGGCATACTGGGTATAAGTAATCGGTATAAGATTATGAATATATAATAAGGAGAATTATATGCTAACTCATTCCATTGCAATAACTGATAAAGAGCTTTTTGATGCTTATTTAAAATCTAGTCCCTATGGATCTTCCGATCTGAACTTTACAAATCTTTTTATGTGGCGACATCTTTATAAACTGAAATATAGAGTAATTGATGACCTATTATGGATCTCCGGCGTATACTATGACAAACCCTTCCTGCTTCCTCCTCTTTTTAAGGATTCAGGTGCTTTGGCGGCTTTACCAGCTAGCTTAGAGGTATTAAAAGGGCATTTTGATAAAGTAAATCACCCTTTCATGATTAAGTTCCTTCCAGCCGAGGTTGTAGCGTTTTTCGAAAGCATAGCACCACAACACTTCCGATTCCAACGAGATCGTGACAATGATGACTATATCTATTTGTCCAAGGATTTGATGGAGCTAAAGGGCAGAAAGCTTCATAGTAAGAAAAACCATTTGAATTTTTTCCGTAAGCACATGGAATTTGACTATGTCCCCCTCACCAAGGAACTTATGGGGGATTGTTTGGCATTAACCCAACGGCTGAAGACGGGCAATTATAGTGATTTAGAGTTGGATTTACTCCAAAATGAGGAGTTTGCTATTAAAGAAGCCCTCCAGCATATGGATCAATTACAGCTTGTAGGGAGCGCAATTTGGGTGGATGGTCAACTGGAAGCCTTTACTTTTGGAGAGAAGCTGACTGAAGATACCATGCTGGTTCATATTGAGAAGGCCAATGCAGAGATCCGTGGATTATATCAAGCAATCAATCAACAGTTTTGCATCCATCACTGCGAAGATGTTATCTATGTGAATCGGGAAGAGGACATGGGCTTTGACTATCTACGAAAAGCCAAAGAATCCTATAACCCTATAAAAATGCTTGAAAAGTATGACGTTTTTCTTAATATATAGAGGTGTACAGGGGGGATATTGTGATTATTAGACGTCTAGAAAAGAAGGATATGGACACTGCAAAAGCATTGTGGCGTTATGCCTTTGAGAGTCAAGAACCCTTTTGCAGTTGGTATTTCGACGAGGTACTCGTACCGGAGAATCTAGTGGGTATTTTTATTGAAAATGATTTGGCTGCTTGTCTTCAGTTAAACCCATACCGTTTATGGTTGAATGGCAATAGCTTCGATACTTCCTATGTGGTGGGTGTCATTACAAACCCAGCCTATCGTCATAGGGGTCTTACCAAAGAACTAATGACTGCTGCCATGATAGAAATGAATCATAAAGGCCATGGTGTTTCTATTCTTATGCCTTTTGATACGAGCTTTTATAGCACTTATGGCTGGGAATTATGCTATTCGCAGCTCCGCTATGAAATTCCCATGGACATGCTGAAGTCCTTTGGTCATTCACAAGGAAACTTTACAGCTGTTAATGCCAAAGATCACTGGGATGCGCTTCAAAGTATTTATACGGCACACCTAAAAAAATATCATGGTTATATCCAGCGTACCCCTAAGGATTGGGAAGTTCTTGTTCAGGATTTACGCCATGACGGCGGCTATAGCTACCTTCTGGTGGACGACACAGGCGCTCCTGCAGGATATATCTTCTATTTCCTAAAGGATGGCGCCTTAAATGTCCGTGAGCTGGCTTACAACAGCTATTGGGCAAAGAAATCTTTGATTCATTTCATCTATCGCCATAAGTCCCAGGTCTCAAAAGCAGTATGGCCTGCCCCTGTTGGAGATTTAGACTTCCTCTTCCTTCGGGATACCATCAAGCCGACCCATACCAATATCATACGCGTTCTTCCTTTCATGGCTGGAAGGGTCATTAATGTGAAAAATGCTTTGGAAACCTGCCGTTATGCTAAGGATATAAACCTGTCTTTTTCCATGGAAATTTCAGATACATACTGTCCTTGGAACAATGGCATCTTTTCCGTAATCATCAAGGACGGTATCCCAACGGTTCAAGAGACAAAGGATATCCAGCCCGATCTATCCTGCAGCATTAACGGCTTTTCCCGTTTATTCTTTGGTGCTGTTAGTCTAGAACAAGCATTGTTTGCAGATGCCGTTCAATTGCACACCCGGGGGCATTCTAAAAATCTAGAAATTATTTTTCAACAAAGAAATAACTTTATCAATGAATATTTCTAAGTTCATAAAATATAAAAGACCTCTCACCGAGGTCTTTTATCCTATCATTCACTAATTGTAGTAGAACTACTTATGGTTTTACGAAGATTTTTCTTAATGCTTTTTCCAACCATGACCATCAGCAAAATACAAACAGACAATAGTACGATGGTACCTCCGGAAGCTAGTTCAAAATAGTATGAAACAATAATCCCAGAGATCACTGCCATCTGTGCAAAAATGATGGCCCAAATCGTTGCATGTTTGAAGCTTTTTGCAATCTGCAAGCTTGTAGCCACTGGAATCACCATCAAAGAAGAAACAAGAAGTACACCCACAATACGCATAGATACAGTAATAGTTGTAGCAATCATCAAAATAAAGAATACATTAATCCATTTCACCGGGACCCCTGCCAAGCGTGCCCCTTCCTCATCAAAGGCAATATAGAACAATTCCTTATAGAGCAGCTTTACCGCAGCGATGATAAAGATCCCCAAACCTCCGATCATCCAAGTATCTTCTTTTAATACCGTAGTAATACTGCCAAAAAGATAACCAAATAAATCTACATTGAAGCCCTTGGCTAAACTAACCAATACCACGGCAGTTCCAATCCCTGCTGAAAGAATAATGGCAATGGCAAGCTCAGCATACTGCTCATAGGCTTTTCTTAGTTTCTCGATGGCCAAGGCCGCTCCCACAGAAAATAGCAGCGCTGTCCACAAGGGATATACACCTCCAAGGATTCCCGCCGCCACACCGGCAAGGGCCACATGGGACAAGCTATCTCCAATCAAAGACATTCTTCTCAGTACAAGAAAAATTCCAATGAGGGGACACAATATACCAATGGTAATCCCTGCAAATAATGCCCTTTGCATAAATCCATATTGTAAAAATTCAAGCATATTCTACTGCTCCTTCTTAATGGGGGTGATGATGAACCAAAAGCTTCATCTGATCCCCATAGAATTGTGTCATTACTTCACTTAATGGCACGTTACAGCAGTTATGGTGGGTAACTAGACGCTTATCCCCCATACAGGCCACCCGGCTCACCTTTTCTGTAATCATACCAATATCATGGGAAATCATCACAATGGTGATCCCCATCTCTTTATTCAACTTCTCTAACAGCTTATAGAATTCTCCTTGAGATTTTAGATCAATCCCAACAGTAGGCTCATCTAGAAAGATAATTTTTGGCGCGCTTACCAACGCCCTAGCAATAAATACCTTCTGCTGCTGGCCCCCTGACAAATTACCAATTAACCGCTTGCAGTAGGATTCCATTCCTACCACTTTCAATGCTTCCTGGATCCGTTCCCTATGGACTTGATTGAGTCTACGAAACAACCCGATATGAGAATATAGATTCGCCCCTACCACCTCTTCTACCGTAGCTGGAAAGCTGGTGTTAAAGGAAGTGGCTTTTTGAGCCACATAGCCAATCTTTCCCCAATCTTTAAATTTCTCGATATTTTGCCCAAATATCTCGATGTTTCCCTGTTGAGGCTTGAGGATATTCAGCATCAACTTCAATAATGTGCTTTTTGCTGAACCATTTGGCCCTACAATGCCTACATAATCCCCTTCATAAACATCTAAATTGATATTGTCCAAAACCAAACTTTCATCGTATCCAAAGGACACCTCTTTTATTTGTATGACTTTATCCATTCCTATTCTCCTAATGCTTTTTTTAATGCTGCTAGGTTTTCCTCCATAACAGTGATGTAATCCTTTCCAGCATCGATTTCTTCCTGGGTTAGCCCTTCTAATGGATTTAGTACAGCTATATCGGCCCCTACTTCATTGGCCAATACCTGAGCTAATCTAGGACTTGTTAATGTCTCAAAGAAAATATACTTTAGATTGTATTCCTTTGCAAACTCCGTAAGCTCTGCCAGTTTTGCCGCGCTTGGCTCTTCCTGAGGGGATAAGCCCGTAATCGCCACTTGCTCTAATCCATAACGGTTGGTCAAATAACCAAAGGCTGCATGGGCTACCACTATCTCTTTTCTCTTCGCATTGCTTAATTCCTGCTTATATTTTTCATCTAACGCATTTAATCTATCCATATATTCCTTGAAGTTTGCTTCATAGAAATCTTTGTTAACTTCATCGGCTTGTATAAAGGCATCCTTAATATTCTCCGCCTGTTTTATGGCATTCATGGGATTTAGCCACACATGGGGATCGTATTCTCCATGTTCTTCTTCCTCTTCTTCATGCTCATCTTCATGGGCCTCTCCCTCTATAAGGTCTGTACCTTGGGATGCTTCTACAATGATGAGTTGATCACTCTGAATGGAAGCTGTGAGTTTCTCTATCCAAGGCTCCATTTCCAAACCATTGTAGATGAGTACATCGGCCTTTTCCATTTCTCCCATGATCTTTGCTGTAGGCTCCCAGTCATGGGCCTCTACCCCTGGCGGAATCATCAGCTTAAGGTCTATTTTATCTTTTCCTACGTTTTTTGCAAAATCATACATGGGATAAAAGCTTGTATATACCAACAGTTTTTCCTCTGTATTCCCTTGGGTCTCTTCCACTGGTTTACTACAACCACCTGTAAACAATAGAATCAAAATCAATAGAATACTCCATAATTTAAATTTGCTTTGTTTCATGCTTTCCCTTCACTCCTTCTCTATGTAAGTCGTTTGTTTTAAAGCTTCTAACGACGTTTTCTGCACTGGTTTTGGGTCATTCAAAATGTAAATGACAATGATTTGCATCTATTATGAATATATCATAATCTTTTTCTAAATGCAATTCATTCCTATTTTCATATATTCATATATGCTATATGTTTAGGATAGGTTTGTTTTTAAGGATTATTGCCTTGTTCTATCTACATTACTCTGACGCTTGAATTTTTTAAATAATATTCTTGACATATTCTTTGGACTAATGATAAGATTGTGTCAAACAACATAGAACCTTCAGGGCAGGGTGTAATTCCCGACCGGCGGTAAAGTCCGCGAGCGACGAAAGTTGCTGAACTGGTGTAATTCCAGTACCGACAGTAAAGTCTGGATGGAAGAAGGTACATAATAAGGTCACAGGTGTAATTTATTTCCTCTTTCGTGACATAGAATGAACAAGCCCTGAAAATACTATTTTCAGGGCTTATTATATTTTTGAGGTGATTTCATGGAATTAAAATATATGCATAGGGCTTTACTGCTGGCTCGACAAGGTATTGGCTATACCCGCCCCAATCCTTTGGTGGGTGCTGTCATTGTAAAAGAGGATCATGTCATCGGTGAAGGCTACCATGAGATTTATGGAGGCCCCCATGCCGAGATCAATGCCTTTAACAATGCCACAGAGGATGTCCGCGGTGCCACCATGTATGTGACCCTGGAGCCTTGCTCCCATTATGGCAAAACACCGCCCTGTGCCCATGCCATTGTAGAAAAAGGGATTAAAAAGGTAGTTATCGCCATGGTTGACCCAAATCCTTTGGTGGCAGGCAGAGGTGTGGATATCCTAAAGTCCAATGGTATTGAGGTTATTACAGGCGTACTTGAAAATGAGGCAAAAAAATTAAATGAAATCTTCATAAAATATATCACCACAGGTCGTCCATTTTGCCTCCTTAAAACAGCCATGACCCTAGATGGAAAGATCGCTGCCCATACGGGAGATTCCAGGTGGATTACCAATAAGAAGTCTAGAGGGTATGTTCATGAGCTAAGACATCGATATGCGGGCATCATGGTAGGCATCGGCACTGTGTTAGCTGATGATCCTATGCTTACCACACGTTTAGAAAATGGTGTAGGGATTGACCCTGTTCGCATTATTGTCGATAGTCAGGGGCGGATTCCTCTGGAATCCCGGGTCCTCCATCTTTCTTCTAGCGCTAAAACACTGATTGCCACAACAGATCAAATTCCCAAGGAGAAGCTGCTCGCCCTTCAATCGTTAGGCGCTGAAGTTATCCTGCTTCCAAGCATACAGGGACAAGTAAGCTTACCTGATTTAATGAAAGCCCTAGGTGAAAGAAAGCTCGACAGCATCCTCCTTGAAGGCGGCAGCACCCTAAACTATGCTGCTTTAGAAGCTGGGATTGTGGACAAAGTCATGGCCTTTATCTCTCCGAAGCTATTAGGCGGTGCCCATGCAAAAACCCCTATAGGCGGCCAGGGTAAATCCCTTGTAAGAGATGCTATAGAGCTTAAAAGTATTTCTATTCATCGATTCGATGAGGATATTCTGATCGAAGGGTATTTGGATAAGCAGGTATAGATTTAATCCTTATCAAAATTTACATTGGTACAAGGATAATAACCTATTTGGTTAGCAGTTAGCCGTTAGCGGCTTAAAAAATCTCTTACTGCTAACTGCTAACCGCTAACCTAATAAATTAAGAAATTTTATAATAAGTAACAACTTTAGTATCATCAATACATTGCTATAATCATAAGCCGAAAGGAGGTTTTCCTTATATGTTTACAGGAATTGTAGAAGAGGTTGGCACCGTTCAATCCGTATTGAAAGGCACCAAGTCCGCCAAGATCGTTATCCAAGCCCATAAGGTATTAGAAGATGTCAAGCTTGGAGATAGCATCTGTACCAACGGTGTGTGCTTAACCGTTACAGATTTTACTTCCCACAGTTTTGCCGTGGATATCATGGCTGAAACCATGGGCCGTTCCAATCTAAAAAATGTTGTCCCAGGAAGCAAAGTCAACCTGGAGCGAGCCTTGCGTCTCAGTGACCGTTTGGGCGGTCATCTGGTCAGCGGTCATATCGATGGTGTAGGGATCATACGGGATTTCAAAAAAGAAGATAATGCCGTTTGGGTATCCATCAGTACGCCTCCTGAAATACTAAAGTATATCATTCTTAAGGGCTCTATTGCCATTGATGGTATTAGCTTGACAGTGGCTTATGTGGATGAAAGCACTTTCAAAGTATCTGTTATTCCCCATACCAAGGACGTGACCACACTCCTTAACAAGAGCCCAGGTGACGAAGTAAATCTAGAGGGAGACATGATCGGAAAGTATATTGAACGTTTCTTAACTTTTAATGACAAGCCAGCCCCTCAAAAGGGCATGGATTTAAGTTTCCTGATAGAGCATGGTTTTGTATAACCCCCTAGGAAGACAAGAACAAAAGCATTTTATGCTCTAGAATCAAAGGAAACGCTTCGCTGTAACCCTCCAAATATTAGACATAAAGGGGTGAACCCCTTTAAAAATCCCCAATGTTAATGAAACTGAAAACCATAATTTCCTTAACATGAACAAAGGCTACTCGCCCCTCGCTTCTCGCTTATGGGAAAAAGATTTTTATTCCTAGATTTAGCGAGTAGCTAGCAGCGAATAGCGAATGGCAATTCTAGCTTTCAACTTATAGAAGAGGTGATAAAATGTACAAGTTTAATACCATTGAAGAAGCCATTGAGGATATACGAAATGGTAAGATTATTGTAGTTGTAGATGATGAAGACCGTGAAAATGAGGGAGATCTGCTCATGGCTGCGGAAAAGGCAACGCCTGAAGCCATCAACTTCATGGCCAAATACGGTCGTGGGCTAATTTGCATGCCCATCCTTGGAGAAAGACTTCGAGAACTTAAGATTCCTCAAATGGTTAACCAAAATACCGATCTACACCAAACAGCTTTTACAGTCTCCATAGATGCCGTGGAAACCACCACCGGA
This sequence comes from Anaerosolibacter sp., assembly GCF_029240175.1. Lineage (GTDB taxonomy): Bacteria > Bacillota > Clostridia > Peptostreptococcales > Thermotaleaceae > Anaerosolibacter. Next base: position 3,117 of record NZ_JARBTM010000031.1, on the reverse strand, counting down.
ATCTCTGCCTTTGAACGCTCTGCCACAATCCTAAAGGTCCTTGATTCTGACACAAAGCCTGAGGACTTTAAGCGTCCTGGTCATATTTTTCCCTTAGAAGCTAGAGAAGGCGGTGTATTGAAGCGTTCTGGTCATACAGAAGCAGCCGTTGATTTTGCCAGATTGGCGGGTTTATATCCTGCTGGTGTCATCTGTGAAATTATGAATGAAGACGGCTCCATGGCACGGGTTAAGGAATTGATGCCTTATGTCGAGGAGCATCAATTAAAAATTGTAACCATCGCAGATTTAATTGCCTACCGCCGTAAGCATGAGCTGCTGGTAGAGAAAGTTACGGAAGCCAGTATGCCTACAAAATATGGTGATTTTCGAATTGTCGGTTATCAAAATAAACTAAATGGTGAGCACCATCTCGCTTTGGTCAAGGGAGATATTTCCGATGGGAATCCAGTTCTTGTGAGGGTCCACTCAGAATGCCTTACAGGAGACGCTTTTGGTTCCATGCGCTGTGATTGCGGGGATCAATATGCTGCTGCCATGAAGGCCATTGATGAAGAAGGCCGTGGTGTTCTCCTTTATATGCGCCAGGAGGGCCGCGGCATCGGTTTGATCAATAAATTAAAAGCCTACGCTTTACAGGATCAAGGCATGGATACAGTAGAAGCCAACCTTGCCTTAGGTTTCCCCGAAGATATGCGTGACTATGGCATTGGCGCCCAGATTTTATTCGATCTAGGTATCCGGAGAATACGCCTGATGACCAATAATCCCAAAAAGCTATCGGGACTTACAGGCTATGGTTTAGAGGTCGTAGAACGAGTTCCAATTCAGATGAACCATAATGAAAGAAATGCCTATTACTTACAAACAAAAAAAGCGAAACTAGGTCATATGTTGAAATTTAAGGAGGAATAAGAATGAAAATTTATGAAGGAAAACTAATTGCCCAAGGTTTGAAGTTTGGCATCATCGTAGGAAGATTCAATGAGTTTATCGGTGGTAAGCTTTTAAGCGGTGCCTTGGATGCCCTGAAGCGTCATGGCGTCGAAGAAAAGGATGTGGAGATCGCCTGGGTACCTGGAGCCTTTGAAATTCCTTTAGTAGCGAAGAAAATGGCTGCATCTGAAAAATATGATGGCGTCATCTGTCTAGGGGCTGTCATTCGTGGTTCTACTCCCCATTTTGATTACGTGTCCAACGAGGTTACCAAAGGTGTCGCCAGCGTTTCTCTGGATACAGGCGTACCAGTAATTTTTGGTGTTCTGACCACAGATACCATCGAGCAAGCCATTGAGCGGGCAGGCACAAAAGCTGGTAACAAAGGCTACGAAGCCGCTGTTACAGCCATCGAAATGGCAAACCTATTAAAAGAGTTTTAATATCAAGAGAAGCGATATGATTTCGCTTCTCTTTTCTTTTGTATATTTCTTGTTATTTTTATAAGAATAATAGTATGTATACTACATAAAGGGAGGTTCCCATATTGTCTGATAAATCAAAGAAGCAAAAAGCCTTTTCACCCCTTTACCATCCCATTCGGTACATCATACGCAAAATGATGGCAAATGGTTTTAATACCTATACTGAAGTCCTAATGACCGATAATTATGATGAAAATGCTTTTGAAATTATCATGGCAACCCTGAAGACAGGAGTTCAGATAGCTATAGAAAATGAACTTCGTGCAGCAGGCGGTGTTGCCATAGACCGTCCCCTTGGTTCCTCCAGGAAATTTCCATCCCTAGATGATCTCATGTTCAGCATTGCACAGCTCTATGTAATGCCCCAGGAAATTGAAACCCCTGTGGATACCCGGGTCATCATTGGAAAAAAATCAAAGCATCCTTTTACCATAGACATCCCCATCCTTATTGCCCCTATGGCCTATGGCACCGCTTTGTCTAAGGGTGTGAAAATCGCCTTTGCCAAGGCTTCCGCCCAAGTAGGTACAGCCACCACCTCTGGTGAGGGCCCTATGCTAGAAGAAGAATTTAAGGAATCCAAACATTATATTCTTCAGTATAATCGGGGCGATTGGGCAAAGGATGAGGAAACCCTTCGTAAAGCAGATGCCATTGAAATACAATTCGGGCAAGGCGCCATCGGGGGTGTAGGCAGTCGGACAAAAGCAGAAAATATAGACGCTGAGATGAGAAAATACTTTAAAATTCCTACTGGAAAAGATATTGTTGCCCATTCTAGACAACCTGAAGTGCAGCATCCTAGAGATCTTGTCAAACTGGTCAAGAAGTTAAAGGATATTACAGGAGACAAGCCCATCGGTGCTAAAATCGGTGCTGGCAAATATCTCGAAGCTGATTTAGATATTCTTTGCAGTGCTGGTATAGACTTTATCTGTGTTGACAGCGCTGAAGCAGGCACCAAAGGCTCTGTGCCCATCCTTCAGGATGACTTTGGTGTACCAGCACCTTTTGCTATTTCTCGAGCTGCAGAATGGCTTAATAAAAATAACTTCAAAGATCATGTGACGCTTTTGGCCTCTGGAAAAATCAGAGCCCCTGGAGACATGCTAAAGGCATGTGCCTTGGGTGCAGAAGCCTGCTATATAGGAAATGCTGCCCTATTTACCGTTTCCCATACCCAAGCATTAAAAACATTGCCCTTTGAGCCGGTTACTCAACTGGTATGGTATGATGGAGAATTTGAGGACGAATTCAATATCGAAGATGGAGCCGCTTCTCTGGCTAACTATCTAAAATCCTGTAAGCAGGAACTAGACAAGGGTATTCTCGCCCTGGGTAAGACAAGCTTAAAGGAGGTAAACAAAAGCGACTTATGCTCCTTGAGCGAACTGATTTCCAAGGGTTGTGGTGTACCCATGTGCTATGAGCCCTATGAATATGAGGATAAGTTTAAGGGTGTCCAGGAGGTCCATGAAGAACAGGAAAAACAGGAAAAAAAATCTCGTCGTCGCATTATTATTGGCAAGAGCAAGGATAGTGAAGATAACAAAGAGAAGGATGACAGAGAACAAAAAAAAGAAAGAGAGTAGACAATCCAATGTCATTAAGTTTAGCTTGATGATTGCAAGTACGGCTCCAGAAAAAGGTTGTGAATGCATTTTATTCACTGCCTTTTTCATTTTTTTGTATTACA
>NZ_JARBTM010000030.1 GCF_029240175.1 Anaerosolibacter sp. | reverse complement strand
TCTGCTGACATTGGTCTTATAGCTACTAGGTTTCTTGGCAACTACCTAGACTGGACTCTCACCAGTTAGCAAATTACAGCTTTGCTGGGCACGCTCCTATTAAATAAAAAAACCATAGAAAAACAAGCGTCTATAGTTCTTTTGCCTCTAGTTAATATACAAAATAAAAGGGGTTTAGACTACTTTCCGAGAAGTAAAAATCCAAACCACCTTACAAATTATATAATGTTTTCTTTAATATTGTTTTGGAACTTCATTGTTGTAGATCAGGCCTACTAATCGTAAAACGAACAATCTTTTATCTGTCTTTGAATGTTATTAACATGCTTGATGCCTGAACATTTTTAACAGTCTCATGTAATGATTCGCTTCTCTTAAAGTATGGTCGCCTAACAACGGTAATATGATAGATTTAATCTTGCATTGAAGTATTCCCTCGGTACCTTGCGCTTTAAATTTCCGAATTTCTTGTGTCGCTTCCAAACTTTCTTCCGTAACTTCAGATAAGTCTCTGTGACTGTCCATCGTCTTCAGAGCCATTTCTGTTAGGCCATCAAATTCTTTTGCAAAATTATTCGCAATCTCCATTAACTCTTCCTCTGTAGGATCTAAGAATCCTCGAATGAACTTTGAGTGTTCAGCCATAATCCTATTCCAGAATATTTCCTGTTCTATCAGCTCTATAGCAGTATCGATTTCATCGAATCTCTGAAGTTTGTGTAACATTTTCAAGTAGAATCTGGCTTCTCGTAAAATATGATCCGCCAGCAAAGGATAGTTATGAGTAAACATCCTACAAGCCAATACATCCCGCAAAACAGTTTCCTTAAGCTGTGCAACGGCCGTTGTGATCCCAATAGCTTTATGGTTTAATGCATAAACCCGTTGTTCAAGCATTGGATTATGAATAATATGCGAACTGCCAACAAGTGCAGCTTCTGCTTGTGTAATGCGAGTATCAATTGCAATACCTGTATAGTACTGTGTTGCTAATTCTGCATTTAGCGTAAATTGTGTTATGATCTCCCCAGATGCAATGGCTTCAGGACTGATCACTCCATTTGAAAGCATTACTGTTTCAACTAACAAATTATCCAAACTGTCTTTAAGTTCATTCGCCGGTTGGATAAGATTATAATTCTTTGGTGTGAAAGCAGATGCTACAAAGACTAAGTGTTCCTTCATAATCCTTGCAAAAAACAGATTCAGTTCTAGTGAATGCCTAATGAAATCAGTTTTAGACATCATGGTAAAGCTCCCCCTTTATTGATGCATTCTGAGTAAATAATTAATATTTACCTCTAATGTTAGCATATGTCTAAAAATCTAATATGTTCATTGTATTTAATCTATAAAGTAAACCATCACCTGTTTTCTCTCATCGTTAGATAAGTCATATCTCTACATACCCTTGCTCGAAGTTTATATTGTTTTATACACATGTCATCCCAAATCTGAAAATGTTCCCATTGTAAAGATATCATTTATAGAATCACTCACATATGATGATATAAATTGATAATTTGAGGTGATTGTCCATGTTTCGATATACACGTCCCCTGAAACTAGGTGATCGGGGGCAAGATGTGAGAGAGATTCAAGAAAGACTCAACACCCTGGGCTTCGATGCCGGATTAGAAGATGGTATATTCGGCGAGTCTACCCGTCAAGCTGTAATCCAGTTTCAACGAAGTAAAGGCTTAACCCCAGATGGCATTGTCGGTCCCAGTACCTATACAGCCCTTATGGGTGTTGGAGGAAAAGCTAGGATTGTCATTAATCTATCGGAAAGAAAGCTCTATCTTTATCTAGATAATCAACTCCATCGTACGTTTCCAGTAGCCATTGGAAAACCAAATAACCCGATACCCAGTAAAGTTCTAGATTATTCAGTAGTAAATATTAAAGAACCATAGAAAAACAACCTTCTATAGTTCTTTTAAGTCTTTTAAGGAGGAAGACATCCTGTTTAGTTTGGTGATCTGATAATGTTTGGTTAGCATATGCATCAGCTTTATTGTATGAGATATTCTCTGCTAAATCAAATGTGATAAGCTTGTTATAAGATTACCAAAATTTTATCGTGAGATAACTAATTTTGAATATTTCCTTTAGTAGATCTCGCAAAGCTATTAATAGTAAAATTTTACCATAATTTTGCAAATTAAAGGAGAATCATAATCTTTTGAAGAAATTAACTGTAAAGTATTATTCCAGATTTATATATTCTTCTAGAATAAACCTAAGTGTCATTATAAGAGCTAATAAACATAAAATAGGGGTGACGCAATGGAGAAAATTAATACTGCCGGAATTGAGCTTTATTCTGAAGAATTTCAGCACTCGTCGTACAAAGCATACTATAGTAGTGTCTTTAAAACAGCTTATTATATTGTTAAAGATAAAGAAATAGCTAAGGAATTGACGAATGAGGCATTTTTCAAAGCATTTAAAAACATAGATAGTTTAGATGATAAGTCTAAGTTTAAACAATGGATATGTGTTATCGCTGCAAACCTTGCCAAAAACCATATTAAAAAGAATGCCAAGATTACCTTAGTTGGTGATATTGAGATTTTTCCTAACACAGCTATAAATGAAGATTCTGTAAGCAAAGTAATTGAGACAGAAGAAACAAGAAAAGAAGTACAAGAAGCTCTCGCGAAGCTTGATCCTGACTCAAAGGAGATCCTAATATTAAGATATTATAATGACCTGCCCTATAAATACATAGCGGATCATTTAGGTTTAAAGATGGGCACTGTAAAAGCCAGGATAAATCGGGCTAAGGAAAAGGTATATAAACTACTAACAAAAGAGGGTGATTTGGATGGATAGGAATAAGGACGTATTAGATAAAGTCATTGAAGATGCTATATCAAATGAACTAGATGAGATTGAAATCACGGATGATGAAATTGAGGCTGAATGGCTCAAGTTGAAGAATATGACACCACAGACTATATCAAAACCAAAATCAAGAAAATATAATAAAGCCATTGCTGTAGCAGCAACAACCTTCTTGGCAATAGGAGTATTTAGTTTCCTCATACTAAATGCTACAACCGCATCTAAAACTAATAAATCTCAGAGTGCTGTAACTGAAACAGAGGAACGAAAGAGCATAGAAAGGGAATCATCAATAGAAGAAATGCCAAAGGATGGGCAGGAAAATTCTAACGAAATGAGTGTCTCCATTGAAAATGCTAGGGATATAGTAAATTTTGATTTCAAAGAATTACCCTATACCTTAGAAGGAACTTTGGTAACAACTTTACCTAATAGTTTCTTTATTATCGAATTAAATTACACCTGGGATGACCAGAAGATTAGACTTACTCAATTCCTGGAGGGGTTTGAATTTAAACAAAATATAGGAATACCAAATGAGAGCACTGTTGAAAAAATTGACAAGAACGGCGTAGAATATACATATATCAATATAGGCAATAAGAAGACTAAGGTGATTTGGTCTAGTATGGGAATAAACTATACCCTAGATTTAAAGTCTAATGCTACCAAAGAAGAGACAATGGAAATTATAGAAGCCATGAAGTAAAAAACTTCATGGCTTTTTTAATTTGCTGTAATGGCACTTGTGTTGGCATATTGTGTTTCTGAGACAGAACCAACAGTTGCTTTATGAATGGAATAAACTCTGTATTGATATCCCTTTGTCACTGTATATTGCTGGGCCAATGTAATATAGTCATCTGATGTTTTGCTATCATAAATTGTCTTCTGATCTACCCATCTTGATGTAGCGGAATCATACTTTTGCAATATCAACTTTACATAGATACTACTAGCGATAATCTCTGATTCTGTATAGCCACTAATAGTAACAATTCCTGATCCTTGATAGTTAATCCAAGAGCCCCAATCATATAAATACTGCATGCTGGAGGTTGTCTGGTTAATTGTCGTATCGCCGGCATCAATTTCCTTATAGACTTCATTTCCCATTCCATATGCTCCACTACCAAAAGATAACACTAATGTTAGTAATAAAATAAAACTCACAATTTTTTTCATCTCTTATTCCCCCTCGTTTGTTTTTCATATTTATAACAATCAAGAGGTTTAAATGTTACATGAAATTGAGATAAAAGATAATTTTATTTCTACAATTTCGAAAGAATATGGGCATTTTTTACTATATTACCTTCTTTTTGAAATTATTGTAACAAAGGAACTGTTTAATTGTTATTACTATTGAAAGGAAAAGGGGGTGGGCCAGATGCCATAGTTAATAGTTAATCGATAATCTTTAAAATTAGTGTCTGATTGTAACAAAAGCTTAGCTTTAAAAAATTTAATTTTTTAAAAAGGAGAGATTGCTAATGACAAGAAAAGTTTTAGTTTTATGTATGTCCCTTTTGATGATTTTTTCTTTTACGGTTCAAGGATATGCTTCAACTTATGCTCCTAAAACTCCCCTATTGAAAAATGTAAAAGTAGAAGTTAAACAAACAAAGGAAGGCCTAGTTGAAGAAGGGTCTGTAGAAATAGATGGAAAAGAAATTAGTTTCAAAAAGGTAGATAAGACTGATGGTACTATAGAAATAAGTACTATAGAAGATGGTAAAAATCATAAGATCAAAATTGATAAAAGTAAAGGGATCATGGATTTTGATGGTGAGACTATTGAATTAGAAGAATTTGCAAGTACTACTTCCACATCTGATTCATACACTATCGCATCAGATACATGGGTATTCCAAAGCTCATGGAAAGGCAGTACAGTAGTTGATGGACTGATAAACGCATCAGTTACATTTGTTGCTAGCTGTATCATCGGTAGCTTACCTGGTGCGGTTTATATGTCTATGCAAATAGCTTTAGGTCTTGCAAGTATATGGCAAGCAGGATATGCTACAATGGACGTTTTATACTATACGATTTGGAAATACCGCGATTTTAATCCCCCATCACCATATCCATATCGTGATAAATACTTAGTAAGCTATTATAAAAACTCCGCTAGAACAGATTTTGCTTTTAGCGACCAATGGATTGAATATCCTCTGCTTCCTTAAAAAAATCTTACCAAAGTAAGAAGATACTCCTTAAGGAGTATCTTCTTACTTTGACATTATAGACAAGTTAGAGGTAACACCTATTAAAAGAGGGTAGAACCAGTGGAACAAACAAAAACCACTATAATGCTTTAAGTCACAATAATCCTACGTATTGGAATATCAATTTCTATATCCAAACGTTATTATAGTCTTTAAGTGACAATGATTCTATCCTTAGCGTAAGATAAAACTGAAAGTAATTTTCACCTTACACCTTCATGCGATTTATGAAAGAAAAGTTAGGAAGAGGTCTTATAGAGGAAAATAATTAAACTCCCAGAATATAATTAGAAGAGGAGTGATTTTTATGGCTAATATTAAAATAAAAGAAGAGTATATAAGAATTGTGAAATTCTTTACGCTATCAATATTTGCTCTTCTTGTTATTGCACTGTTTTGGTTACAAGGAAATGAAAACGGAACTTTAGAATTTAAAATCGGCGCTGGAATTAGTGGTGTCTTCGCAGTAAATTTTTATTTGAAGGCAATTGAATCCTATCAGAGAAATATGAAGACATTTTGGATTAATCTTTTCCTAGCAACAGCATCATTAATTATTTCATTTATCTATTTTCTCCGATAATCATGGCCTGCTGTGTATCCAAATTGCCTACACTGGGACAAGGGGACCGGTTCCTTGTCCCTATATCTGAATATCTCTATATCTCCCGATAATCCTATTTTTCTCCGGGTGTGACCCAGGTTCTACTAATTATTCTTCGCGATATCAGCCCATTCTATCAATCTTCGTATCTTCTATTTTATTAAGATATCTTTTATATATTTCCCCATATATACCCATTAAGCTGTGATGCAATTTCAACAGAGCAAAGGTTTAACCCCTGATGGTATAGTTGGCCCCAATACTTATACAGCACTTTTGGATGTTAACGGTAAAGCCAAAATTATCATCAATCTATCTGAAAGAAAGCTGATTATCTCTATCTCGATAATCAGCTTCATCACACATTCTCCATAAACATAGTAAAATCATTTGACCCGATACCCAGTAAAGTTTTAAATTTTTCAATCGGAATAATGTAAAAGAAATATAGAGGTTTACCATCCTATAGTTCTTTTACATTACTATTTAACATTGATATTATGATTTAAATATACCTCACCGATAAATCATTTAATTCTGCTAATAATTTTTCATTATTCATTTTTGCTGCTATTGGAGAGAATATATCTAAGGTTTGTTTTGCCTTTTCCTTCCAACGAGCTTCATCTATAAATTCAATCGTTCTCATATTATGAAGCCTATCCGCTAACTTAACCATTACTACATTTTCATCTATACCATCCTCATTACCATTAAACTTTTTCACATCTTGAAACTTTTTCACATCTTGGACTATTTTTATGATTCTGTCCGGAAGTCCATTTTCTACTTCATCAAGATACCCATTGGCCTTCTCAAAATCAATATCATGCAATAGCCCAGCAATGATGGCATCCTCACTTGCCCCCATTTCTGACAAGGTAATAGCAACATTAATAGGATGTGTTACATAGTCATCCCCTGAATATCTCTTTTTCTCCAATATGTGCCGTACAAGCAAATTCATATGCCTTCCTAATCTCTTCATGGTCATAATCTAGCCTATTCTCACTAATAACTGCTACTAAAAGTTCATATAATTCCTCTTTTGTAGCATGAACATCTGTATTTTTCATAAACACATGACTCATATTATAACTACCTCCTAAACAATTAACTTGAAAGCTAAATGCTCTTAAAAGTGAAGGTGAGAACTCAAATTTGTTCTTAAATGCTTTCGTAAAGCCACTATGTGACTGATAGCCATAATCTAACGCAACATCGATTATTTTTCTTCCATCTGCTATTTCTTCAGAAGCTTTGATTAACCTACGATCTTTTACATATTCCATAATGGATAGTCCAATGTGACTTCTGAACACTCTTGAAAAATAATATATTGAATATCCTGCATTTTGAGCAACATTTTTTGCTGTTATGGGTTCTTTGATATTTTTCTCTATATACTTTAGAGTGTCAGACATAATATCTCTAAAATCCATATTTTTCACCTTCTTTATTCCACGTGGTAATTATAATATACATGTCTTCTATCAAAATTTCTTTTCCATTCCTGCCATATCTGGCAACTAGCAAAAACAACGAACACTCCCACTGTAGGCTTATCTATATATTCAACGGAAAAAGTTAAATCAACAGATAGATTTGATTTCCACTGTTGATTTAATGAATACTACATTCTTTCCGGTGTTTCAATGCCCAGCAAATCTAAACTGGTCTCAAGGACTTTCATTGTAAGAGAAATGAGATTAATCCACGATGCCTTTTTATTGATGTTTTCTTCTGCTATTATTTTGTTGTCATGATAAAATCTATTGAAGGTACTAGCCAAATCATAAACATAGTCACATATTTTGTTTGGTGCCTTATCTGTAAAACTCAACTCTACCACTTCATTGAATTTTGATAGTTTTAAAAATAGACTTCTTTCTATATCGCTATAGGGAGTATTAATTTTATCAGCGTATTGGAAACCTTCATCAGCAATTCTTCTTAGAATAGATTTAATTCTAACAGCTGTATATAAAATATATGGACCCGTGTTTCCTTCGAAGGAGGAAAACCTCTCAATATCAAATACGTAATCTTTTGTGGCCTGATTGGACAGATCACCATATTTCAAAGCAGATAGCCCAACCTTCCTTGCGATTTCATTTATTTCTTTATTCTCAATAGATTTGTTTTCTTTTAGCCTATCTTTAACTGCATCTTTGATGATTTGAATTAGATCTTGGAGTCGCATCACGCCGCCTTCTCTTGTTTTAAAAGGCTTGCCATCCTTACCATTCATGGTACCGAATCCAATAAATTCTAGCTTTAGGTCTTCACTAGCAATCTTCGTTTTTTTAGCGCATCTGAATACTTGCTCGAAATGCAGATCCTGTCTTTTATCAACAACATATATGATTTGATCAGGATTATACTCACGAACCCTTTCCCATATAGTCGCAAGATCCGTTGTGCTATATAGAGAGGACCCATCCGACTTTAAAACGATGAAAGGTGGTATTGTATGGGTATCCGTTTCTTTTGAGACATCAACCACTAATAATCCTTCACTCTCAGAAGTATAATTATTATCTTTCAGATAGTCTACCATTACATCGACATACTGCTGACTATCACTTTCACCCTTCCAGAGATCAAAATCTACATTTAAATTTCCATAACCCTTTTTCAAGTCATTTACTGAAACATTTAGAATATGCTTCCAAAGTTCGACGTAACCTTTTCGTCCTTTTTGAAGTTCAGTTGTTGCCTTTTTAGATTCTTCCATGGCGGCACTGTCCGATTTTGCTAGTTTACTTGCCGCAGGATATATTTCTTCAAGCTCATCGATTGTAAAGGGGGCTTCTTTTGGGTATTCTCCCTGAAAAGTTTCATCAAAATAGGGAAGCTCTGGATTCCGTCTTCTAAGTTCAGAGATTACCATCCCTATTTGCAGACCCCAATCACCTAAGTGAACATCTCCTATTACGTTATGTCCCATAAACTTAGAAATTCTTTTAAGACTTTCACCAATAATGGCAGAACGAAGATGCCCAACATGAAGAGGTTTTGCAACATTCGCTCCTCCATAATCAATAACAATGGTCTTTGGGTCAGAAGCCTCAATACATCCTAATTTCTCACTGTTATACATTTTATTGACATACGCTGCAAGGAAATGATCTGTAATATTGATATTGATGAATCCAGGGCCAGCTACTGACACATCTTGAAACATCTCCATCTTTTTCAACTTTTCTAGTATCTCGTTTGCTATTTGCATAGGTGCTTTCTTATATTGCTTTGCAGCGGGAAGAGCACCATTACATTGAAATTGACACAAATCTGGCCTATTTGATATTGAGACTGTTCCATACTTTCTATCATAGCCAGACTGTTCGAATTGATCTTCAACAATGTTACTTATTTCCTTAATGAGCATTTTCATATATATACCTCCCATTAGATTATATTGGTAGAACTAAAAGAGCACATAAAAAAACCCGCCCCTATTAATAGAGACGGATATGATTCCGCGGTACCACTCAAATTGACTAAATATAGTCCACTTAAAACTTTAACGCAGTTAACGGCTAACCCTTACAAAATGTTTAAGCAGCTTCTCAGAGGCTCTCTTCTCCATTTGATTTCTTGCAGAACTTCCACCATACTCCTGCTCGCTATTAGAAAATATAAATGGGTACTCTTCTCTTCATAGAATTTTTCAACATATGTTTTTTAATCATAGTATATTATTTCATATATTCTGTCAATATATTCCTTATTATCATCTCCCGTTCTTCAAAATTATTAAGATATCCTTTATGGATTTCCCCGCATATGATGATATAAATTGAATAATTGAGGTGATTGTCCATGTTTCGATATACACGTCCTCTAAAGCTAGGTGACCGAGGGCAAGATGTGAGAGAAGTTCAAGAAAGGTTAAATACCTTGGGATTTGATGCAGGATTAGAAGATGGGATCTTCGGTGAGTCTACCCGTCAGGCTGTGATGCAGTTCCAACGAAGCAAAGGTCTAACCCCTGATGGTATAGTTGGACCCAATACTTACACAGCTCTTTTAGGCGTTGGAGGAAAAGCTAGGATTGTCATTAATCTATCGGAAAGAAAGCTCTATCTTTATCTAGATAATCAACTCCATCGTACATTTCCAGTAGCCATTGGAAAACCAGCTACACCCAGTCCTACAGGCACTTTCAAAATCACAGAAAAGGCTCCGAATCCAGGTGGCGTTTTCGGTACCCGTTGGATGCGTTTCTATAAAGACTACGGCATCCATGGCACCAACAATCCTGCTTCCATCGGGAAAGCCGTTTCTAACGGCTGTATCCGTATGCACAATGCCGATGTGAACTATGTCTATAGCCTTGTACCCATTGGCACCGAGGTAAGCGTCGTAAGTTCCCAGGCCACTGATCGTTACTATGTGGTTCAAGCTGGAGATACATTATTCAGTATTTCTCAAAAATTAGGAGTTAACTATGATGCTCTTTTAAGGGAAAACAGCATCACAGATCCAAATATGATCTATGTAGGTCAAAAGCTACTCATTCCTAGATAGAAAATATAAAGTATTAGGGTAAGTTTATATAAACTTACCCTAATACTTTTGTTGAACAATTACCTGTTTTTTACACACAGACCCGTTCCCTGTCATGCCATGCCCTTATAAGACTAAATAATACATTTGGTACAGTTTTTCTTCATCATTTGTAACAGTATTTCATTTATTATGAAAGAAATTATTGTGAAAAGATCAACGTACTGAGCATCAATTATTCTCAACTTCTATTGAGCCAAAAAAATTATTCAAGCAAGTAATTTTGCTAACTTACCATTCATATTAGTATATAGAACAGTATTGGAAAAATATGTTTTGCTTGATTGCAGAAACGGTCATTTATATATTCATTGCCAAATTAATTTATTTTTCTCATATTGTATTATTCAATGAGGAGGGACCTTATGAGTCTTACACCCTTTATTGACCCTTTACCTATTCCAAAAGTCTTGAACCCAAAAGAACGACACAAGTGTTTTACTTACTATGAAGTGACAATGAAAGAATTTTTTCATCAATTTCATTTAGAAATGCCCACAACAAAGGTTTGGGGTTATGAACAGCAGTTACCCGGCCCCACAATAGAGGTTGATGAGGGAGAATGTGTTCATGTAAAATGGATGAACGGTCTACCAGATAAGCATTTTCTACCCATTGATCATACCCTTCATGGTGCAGGTGAACACATGCCTGAGGTGCGTACCGTTGTCCATTTGCATGGAGCTGAAGTAGAACCTGACAGCGATGGTTATCCTGAGGCTTGGTATACCAATGGTTTCCAACAATGTGGTCCTTGTTTTAAACAGGAGGTCTACAAATATCCAAACGATCAGCGTCCTACAGCCCTCTGGTATCATGACCATGCGGTAGGTATTACCCGTTTAAATGTCTATGCAGGACTTGCAGGCTTATATATTATTCGCAATGAACAGGAGCGCTTACTTAATCTACCTGCAGGCAAATACGAGATTCCGCTTATCATACAGGACAGATCCTTTAATCAGGATGGATCTCTCTTTTATCCTAGAACAGTAAACAATCCGACTCCCAATCTTCCAGATCCTTCTATCACACCAGGGGTTGCTGGAGATTTTATCACGGTCAATGGAAAGGTTTGGCCCTATCTTGAGGTTGAACAAAGAAAATACCGTTTTCGCATTCTAAATGCTTCGAATGAAAGGTTTTATCGAATGAAGCTAGACGTCTGTAAAGAGCAGCCATTCATTCAAATTGGTTCAGATGGTGGATTATTAGAAAAACCAGTTTTTTTAGATGAGATTACAATTGCCCCTTCGGAGCGCATAGATGTCATCATCGATTTTACAGATCAGCCAATCGATTCGAGTATTATCATTACCAACGATGCAAGAACACCCTTTGATTTTGGTACACCTCCTGACCCTCAAACTACAGGGAGAATCATGGAATTCAGAGTTATTAAATCTACTGAACCCGACCCAAGTGTCATTCCTCAATTTTTAGGTAAAATTAAAAAGTTTCAAGAATGTGAAGCAACACGGATTCGAGATATTACCCTTGATGTAACCCGTGATCGATATGGCAGACTTAAATTCTTATTATCCAACCACGGATTTATCGATCGCATTACTGAAAACCCCATTCTGAATGATATTGAAATTTGGAGAATCATTAATCAAGGAATAGCTGTGCATCCAATTCATATCCACTTGATCCAATTCCAAATCCTTGATCGTATTCCATTTGATGCAGATTCATTTAACGCCACTGGTCAACTCCGTTTTACCGGTGAGCCTGAATTGCCAGCTGCAAACGAAAGGGGTTGGAAGGACACCGTTCAGGCCACACCAGGCTTTGTAACACGGTTAATCATGCGCTTTGGACCATATACAGGCCGATATATCTATCACTGCCATATTTTAGAACATGAAGACTACGATATGATGCGTCCCTTTGAAGTTGTACCCCCAAAATGTAAATATACACCCTCAGGGAATTGTCCCAAATGTTCGGAAAGCTTTAGATGTATATGTGAGTAATTTGACTTAGGCGTAAAGTAGGTATAAATTCATCATTCAGTCATAAACAACCAACAGAGACCGTTTCTGCTGGTTGTTTCTTCTTCCCTCCTCATTGTTATAGGGACAATACATCACATAGAAGCATTATAGACAACGATCGAGTAGGCTGGAACCTTGCAGTTCCAACCCCTCACAGAACCGGACTTGCCCTATTAAGGCATCCGGCTCTTCACTTCACCATTTACAAAACGTAACTATGTCCAGCCCCTGGATCAAATATTCTTACGTAGGTTTTTGCTCTTGGTAATGGATACCTTTTAAGAAACAGGTTAAACTTATCCCACGAAAAGCTTTTACACTGGCTTCTTCTGTTAAGCCATTTGTATATCAGCCTTTTGACTTCATCTATAAAGTTGCTCACTGAAGAGTTATTGTCTGTTATTCCATAGTATCTGCAGTGTCCTAATACCTTGATTTTTAACTTTTTCATGAAGTCATTCGTCGCCATATGCCTGTTTGTTTTTATCCATTCTTTACAGCGTAGCAGGCTTGCTTTGTACTTTTTCTTGCTCGTTTTTCTCATAATACGCCTGACTCCACTTTTACTTCTACCTTCGTAATGGGTAAAGCCTAGAAAGTCAAATGAATTGACTCCTAAACCTCCTTCACCGTCAGAATCATCGTCTCTATCTTTCTTGATGGAAATGATTTTTGTCTTCTCCTCTGCCACTTCGAGATTAAATGTTTTCAATCGTGTTATCATTTGCCAATAGAATTCCTTGGCATCCTCCTCATATTCAAAGCAGTATACACTATCATCGGCATATCTAACCATATATGCTTTACCTCTACAGTTTTTCCTTATCTTTTTCTCAAACCATAGGTCTATCACGTAATGAAGGTATATGTTCCCCAGTATTGGAGATATGACTCCCCCTTGCGGTGTTCCCTCCGGGGTATCATAGGCTATTCCTGCTTCAATTATCCCTGCTTTTAAGAATCTAGCTATTATCCTAAGGATATTTGTATCAGCTATCCTGTGCTCTATGAATTTCATTAGCCACTTTTGGTCTATA
Source organism: Anaerosolibacter sp. (assembly GCF_029240175.1). GTDB lineage: Bacteria > Bacillota > Clostridia > Peptostreptococcales > Thermotaleaceae > Anaerosolibacter. The sequence continues at coordinate 16,596 of NZ_JARBTM010000030.1, read as the reverse complement.
TGGTCAAAGAATCCCTTTATATCTGCGTCAACAATATATCTGATTTCTCTTTTATCTAGGATTTTGTCAAGTACTTTCAACGCATCATGACAGCTTCGATTAGGTCTGAATCCAAAGGAGCATTCTAGAAAGTCTTGTTCGTATATGGCGTTTAGAATCTTTGCTAAGCTAGCCTGTACAAGTTTATCCTCATAAGCTGGAATACCTAATGGTCTCTTCTTTTCACTACCTGCTTTGGGTATGTATACCCGCTTTACTGGCTGTGGCTTATACGCCTGTCTTTTCATACGATTGATTAAATCATTGACGTTATCGTCTAGTCGGAGCTCATATTCCCCTTTTGTTATATTATCAGCTCCAGGAGCTTTCTTTCTCTTCATCTCTTCATGGCATTCTCTTATCATTTCCCCATTGATTAGATGTACGAGAGATGTGAATCTTTCTTTGGGGCGAATTTTAGCTACTTCTGCCATCCTTGTTAGTTTCGTTTCCATACTTTATCTACCTCCGTGTGTAGAATATGTTTCTCTTTCAAGGTCGGTGTTGTGTTACCGCCTTCCCTCCACAGGCATTACCCTGTTTCTTAAGTACTATACAGTAATCTGACTCCCTGCCGCATTCGACGCCTTACTTTATTATCGCTTGGTTAGTCTTACTTTCTCTGCGTAAAGAGCAGACAGGATCTCCCAAGTTGACGCACCATAACAATGTGTAGCATGCCAAGGTCACCGACCCCGGGGAAGCCAACATATTCTCGCATATCGAATATATTGATGTTGTTTTCTACTCGGTTCACAGTATCAACCTTCCCGATTGGGATTTCGAGGCTCTATCCCTTCAACTTTCGCTTTCGGCCTACTACCTTGCTGTCTACGCTTAACGACGTAGGTTACCCTACGTCGCCCAAGACTCGATATGAGTGATTTGCTAAATCTTTCTCAGCGGGGTTCCCACCTGCTATATGGTGCGCCCTTTGCTTGGCGCACGAACCGCCCCCTCGACTCATTATTTCATATTGTTTGATAGAATAATCCCTCATCTATGCAATAGAAATATAGTCTCCCATGCCCTTGTTTACGGAATCCAAATTCCATACTCCATTCAAGATATTATTTTATAATGAGAGCCCTATCTCCTCTTATATTAATTTAAACTACTTAGACATTTCATTCAATAACCGAATCGTCGAGTATGTGCTTTTGAATATAAGATCATTTTTTTAGTAAAAATAAAAATCATATTGATTATTACATCAGTATGATTTTCGTGAATTTCATCAGCAGAGATGAAACACACCTAACAACTATCCTATAAAAAAACCGCCGTTACTTATGGTACGGCTCACCGTACCGCTCTGACTGCGGTTTTTCATATGTATTTATTAACAGTAAAAATAGTTTAGGGACAGTGTACCTGTCCCCTTGTCCCTTCTTACAAATACAGGTATTCTGCACAAATTTACAAATTCCTCCATCTATCTATAGGTTTTTACATCATTAAAATCAAACTTCAAAAGTTTTTAATAGACTAGTCTTAAATACAAAACAGCCGTGAATCATTGATATACAACGTTTCAGGGCTGTTTCGCAATTACTTATGGTAAGGTTCACTGTGCTGCTCTAACTGCAATTTTTTTCTTGTTATGTTAAGTTATATGATCCCATGATTAGGATAGCTTACCTATCCTATTTACATTAATGTGAATCAATAACTAAACATAATCTCTAATTGCTTGAATAATGCTTGCACTTTGCCAGTTTACCATTACATCAGCTGCATTTTGAACTGCTGTCGGAGTTTTTTCTTGTCCCCAAGGTCTAACTCCAATTATCGTTTTTCCTAATCTTAAAGCTTCATCAATCTCATATTGTATCCATTCAGAATGAGCAACCCACATTCCAGCAAGTATAATAACACATTGAGAAGGATTGATTTGGTTAGTTAAGCATTGCTTAAGCCCCGAAGTTGTCTTTTGCGAGCAAGCGTCATGACTTGGCACACTATAATTCTTCCAAGAAAAATTTGGTTCTTCGTTTAGCCATTCAACTACCTTGTTATAATGGCTATCATAACTCCATGCATGACTAATGAATAAATTTCTAGTTTTTAATATTGGCATAACTGTTTCCTCCATTTCATTATTTTATTAGTAAAGAGGCGAATATTTCACGACTTTTATTAAATGTGTCTAACTCCCAAGCTTCTGGAGCCTCGCGTTTGAACAAACCTTCATACTCATCTGCCTTATTAACATTCCCTAGCGCAAAATAGCAATTTGAAAGTGTAGCATATATCCATTTTTTGTCCTGATGCTCGTTAATCTCAGAAAGTGAAATAATATTCTCTAAAGAAGAAATAATCTCAGTTCTAGCTCTTCTAGCCTCAATCTTAAAATATATCTTTTCTTCTTCATTTTCCTCAACCTGCCACTTCATGTCTAAACATAATGCATAGTTCTCTCCTGTATAATAATCATTTCTAACCTTAAACCCTTTTCCATAGTATTTTGTAGCTCTATTTAAAAATTCGACATCCTTAGTAATAAGATATATGTTTTTATATATCGCTCCAGTAATACCTAATGTCTCAGGATCGTTGTTCATACTATCAGGCTCTAGTTCTTCAATAATATTAAGGGCATCTGATAATGCAGCAAGTTCAGAAGGTTTTTTTGATTTATATTTGCACAAGGCGAATTGTTGTATAAAGTATGTCTCATTTGGCATTAGATTCTTTGCTTTTTCCCAATATATCGCAGCATTTTCAAACTGGCTAGCTTTCATCAAGGTTTGTGCTTCTTCAACGATAGCAAAAATATGCTTTTCTTTATCCGCAAGTTCTTTTACTAACCTATCCAACTCCTCTTGTGGAACCGTTGGTGGTAGAATTTTTACAAACTCATACATTGGACTATCAATTATGTTTGTTTCAGTTATACTATTTATTAGGTCCGCTAAATCATTCTGGCATCGATTCGCTTCATCAGCACCAATATCATCACCTAAATGAGCATACTGAAATATCCTCGTGTGATCTAAATCAAATGGAATCTTACCATCTTTTTCTTTGATTACAATGGTAGAATAAGGCTTTACTGCATGACGTATTCCAAGTTCATAAATTGCATTAGGATTATATGTTGATATATCTGCAATTACCAATTCAGAGCTCATCAATAGCAAATACATACTTTTGTCTATTAACCCAGAATCTTGTATCTCATCTGCTCTTATACATTCATATCCCGCTTTCATTACAGCTGGTTGAATTATATTCTTATATGTCTTGTCTAAATCTAGAGTTCTCCCGGTAGAAAAATCAGTTTTTTTCCCAAATCCCATTATAACAAAACATTTCTTTTTCAAAAAATACACTCCCCTCGAAACTACGTGTTTTATATATCCTTGTTTACTAAATTATAGGAGAAGAAATTGGTTATGCATGATAAATATTAACTATCACATAAATACAAGCTGGGACATATTTCTTGTATTAAAACCTTTTCATAATATCCATATTAGACTTTTTATATTTCATTATCAGTAACCAATTGTTATTTAGATTCTACATAATCCTTCTAAAACCTCCACATTTCTCCTAATATTTTACATCAAATTTCGACACAATTACTTAATAATAGCCTCTCTATCTATAAAGCCCTTTCTACTATATTAAGTACTAGCTACGCTTAGTAAATATATTGAGTTATCCTATATCCTTAATATAATCTCGGTGCGTTTCATGTCTTTTAATCCAAAATACACTTATCGACGCTGATTTGCCGTCGTATTGACGACAACAGACGAAAACTACGAGTAACTAATTAAAAATGGACTCTATCTATTACACAATAAAAAATCCCTGTTTTCCTTGATATACAAGGCAAACAGGGTTGTATTCAGTGGTGCACCTAACAGGAGTCGAACCTGTGGCACACGGTTTAGGAAACTAGTCTTCAAAAAACCGCAGTCACTTATGGTACGGTTCATCCTGCATAATCCTAAATAAATCCTTCTTTGGTATGTTAGAAACTACTTCTCTTTTACTGGGTATCGGGTCATTCGGTAAACCCACGACAGCTAGTCCCACTGGAACCTTTAAAATCACTGAAAAAGCACCTAATCCAGGTGGTGTCTTTGGCACCCGATGGATGCGTTTCTATAAGGACTACGGCATCCATGGTACCAACAATCCTGCTTCCATAGGAAAATCTGTTTCCAACGGCTGCATCCGTATGCACAACCAAGACGTAAATTATGTTTACAGCCTTGTACCCATTGGTACTGAGGTAAATATCGTAAGTTCCCAAACCACAGATCGATATTATGTGGTTCAAGCAGGAGATACTTTGTTTAGCATTTCTCAAAAGTTAGGTGTAAGTTATGATGCCCTTCTAAGGGAAAACAGCATCACTGATCCAAATATGATCTATGTGGGTCAAAAGCTTCTCATTCCTAGATAAAATTATAAAAGCAGCAGGGTGCATTCAAACAAATGTACCCTGTTGCTTTTATTAAATAATCCCCAAACCTAAGTCTGGAGAATTTTGACTTTTACTTCATTTTTTCAACTTATTCTTAGATCCATCAATCTTCTCCTTTGTCCGCTTTTAACATTTTTGCAAAAGCTTCATACCGTGTGCGCAGTACCTTCTCATGGTTTTCTTCGTCCATTCTCAATTGTTCGAAGAATTTCTTAATTTTTGGGTCCTCTGTCCTTTCGGCTAGTATTTGATAATGTTTCTGGGCTTTGATCTCGTCTTTAATAGCTTCTAAAATGCCATCCAGTATTTGCTGCATATAATTCCTCTCCTTTATCTCATGTATTTGAAATCTATCGTACTAGTTCAATGTCTATGATAGTTTCACTACAACTAAGGTTATATCATCATTGATTTTGTCATGTCTTAAAAAATTAGTAACATCTTCATGGATTTTCCGGACAATATCAACGGGTTTCAGACAATAAATTTCAGTAGCCAGCTTCTTTAGCCTTTCTTCATAAAATTCATTATTCGATCTTTGCTCTGGCAATCCATCGGACATAATAAACAAGGTCATTGCTGAGGACAGATAAAGAGAATAATCCTCATACTTTAACCAATCAGGATCTATTGCCGCTGATATTGGCATACCTCCATTGTCCAGCTCTATTATATTTTCTCTATCCCTGACCAATAAAGGACATTTATGAAAACCTGCATTACAATAAGTCAATTCATTTGTCTTTAAATCAAAAACGACCAAAAAAAGGCAAACTAGGTATTCGTCTGGATACCCTTCCTTTATGTATTGCTCAACAAAAAAATCCATAATTTCTTTAGGAGACAATAATTGTCCTGGTATATGCTTAAGTCTAAAAAAACTTCTTATGGTATCTTTTACAAAAATAGATAGCATAGCACTATCCAGTCCATGTCCTGAAACATCGGCTATAAAGCATACATATTGTTCAAAATAATCATTTAGTAACCCATTATCTACTCTAAATACATCGAATAAATCTCCGCCTAGTTCTTCTGCTGGAATATATAATGAAGCAAAAGAGATATTTTCTGTATCAGGAAGACTCTCAGGAAGGGATCGTTTATGAATTTTAATAGCATTTGCTATTTCAACATCTAGCTTTTTTCGTATTCTTTCATACTCTACATATTTTTCATTACCATAAATATATATAAGATTATTCTCCTGAAAAAGCTTGAGATGAAGTTTCAACACATCATGCTTTCCATTAAACAAAAACTCCTCCCAACCAGAAGGCTTTTCTGATACGCTTTTAATAAAAGATTTGGCCCTATTGCTGTGAATATCATCAATGATATCTAAAAAGCTTTTTTGTTTTAACTCTAAATCATCATAGCCTAGGTATGACTGCATAGCCTTATTGGAGAAAACAATTTGCCCTTCTAGATTACAAACCATAATATGGTCATCAACCATATCGGCTATTGTCTTATTTATTTTCACTACGTCAATGCTCTCCTCCATTAGTGTTTTCCTCCTAGCTTGCTAAGCTTTTCATATGCTCATATTGTCTTTGTTTTGATTATATCATAAATACCTCTTGTTATCTCCTAAAGAGGTAGCTTGCTTTGGTATTCTATTTCTACTTTGTGCTTTTGTTGGTTACTAAGCTTTACAAACCTCTATTACATAACCAAATACACATATGCTCACAACTCTATCTATTCACGTTAGAATAACCTCTCCATATTTCAAAACCCTCCCAAAGCTATAGTCTGAGGGAATATATCTTGGGACAAGGGGACAAGTTGAAACCACTGAAAAAGTACCCCTTGTCCCTGCAAAAACATATAGCGTCTTTGAAATAAAACACGCTAATAAAGTGTTGATAACCGCTTCAATATTCTGTTGATATGCAGACTTCAATCTGAAATTAAAGCAATCCTTCGGGCAGTGCTTTCAATTACTCTGTTTATATCTGCATAACCATGATATCTAACATACATTACCGCTTTTCCCTTGTAGGCAAATACTTCTTTCAATTCATCTTCTTCATGAACAATCAAAAGGTCAAAGTCAGCATGGTCTGTCTCAATAAAATCTCCACCCCTATATATTCTTCCGTATTTTTTTATAAAATCAGAGACCACACTTTCTCCCATGGCTGGTATAACCAGCTGATACACAGTTGTACTAATGCTTGGTGAATACTTTCCGCTACCGCCTTTCCACATTGTGTTGGGAACAGTGCCCCGTTCATTGGATTCATACTGCACAGGTGCAAGCAAACTCCAATCATAGCTGTACCTGTTGCCCCAATCTATGTCGTCTTGAGCATAAGGGGATTTTCGTGCTAAATCAGGATTCTGTTCAACCTCTGATAGCCTTACAATAGGCAAATCTGTATCTTCCAACGGTAATGTTTTTGTCACGCTCATGGCAATCTGAACCCAGGGAAGTATGGCTCCCAAAACAGCAAATATAATAAACATACATGCAATAAAAAAAGTTACCCTGTGGTGTTTCTTCCATGGAGCATTATGGTCAATGGGTTTTCCCTCTGAAAGGGTCTTCCGCAAGGCACGTATGGATATGGCTGCTTTGAGTGAAGTATATGCTACATATAATTCAACCATTACCAGGATTGTCTGTTGAATGACTATTCCCTCCATGAGATTAAGGACAGGTGTCGAGCCAAGCATCCAAATAAAAGCTACCATACCTATCATTAAAGCCACTGCTACTGCCACTCCAATGGCATTGAATGCAAATCTTTTGTCCAGTTCCTTCAATGTATAGGATTGCTCTGCAGGGTCAGTATGCAGTTCAGGTGCGTTCAGCTCAACGGGTGATGAAAACACATTGAAATTACCATAGCTTGTAACGTAGTCCCATCCGCTTTCGGCATACATCTGTTTTTGCTCTGGTGTAATCTCCCTATTTATTGATATATCTATCCTGTATCTGGTTTTTTTAGGTTCCTCTTTAACAAACTTCACAAAATGCAGGCCCATTTTTTTCAAATGCAGCCCTTCTGCAGCCATATCCGCAAACCAGCTTTCATGTTCTCCGATACGCCAGTAGTCAGTGGGACGAAGCTTGTGTATTGTCCTATTCATTCCTATCACCTTCCCTTAACATTGCTCCGTCTTGTACTAACGCCATCAGACGACTGTACTCATTTCTTAGAGCCAATTCTCCTTCAATCGTGATAATGTAGGTTTTTCGCCTGCCATCATCCTCTGTTAATGCTATGAGCCCGTCTTTCTGCATCCGTGTGAGTACTCCATAAAGGGTTCCAGGCCCCATATGCAGTCTGCCATTAGAAACCTCTGTGATTGCGTTCATTAGTTGATATCCGTGATTTGGATTCATCAGTGCCAACAGCACATAGTACATCGCTTCCGTCATAGGCCCACCACTATACGGCATAGAAAATACCTCCCCTATCAAGTTAATATTATGTATAACGATATATCGTATAGCATAATATTACTCCATGATATTCCCTCCGTCAATGAGAATCTGAAATTACTTGAAATACGTTTCAAATCCATTATTTACAATATATGCACCATTTGGAACTTAAGTTGCCACTACATCCATTAATCCGTTTGCTTTATAGATGCGATTATCATATTCATGTTCCCACATGTATAATTCCCAACCTTTAATAGCATCTTTTTTTCCATCTAAAGTATAAAAATAACCCTAGAAAACCTCCAGCAATAGCACTGGCATATTCCATTTTGTATACTGACCTCCTTTATTGCAGATTCAATCAAACGATTACACTATCTTTAAATTATTTTGATCTTTTCTTTAAACTTGCTCCTGCTCCTACTAAAATAAGTGATACTACAGTTGATGGTGCAATTATTGGACTCTTAGTAGGAATGATATAAAAGACGATACCACCGCTAACATTACTTAACAACCACTTATTCTATTAATAAGCTGATTTTTCTTCCCTTAGTACTATTGACCTACCAATAAAAGCAAATATAATTAAAACCAGTCCTGTTAACCACCCTCCGAGACTGAAAACTGGAGGGCCATACAGCGCTAGACCTGCTCCTCCCAATATAAGCAGTAATGATAGTATGCCATACATCTTCATTCCATATAGAGTTATGAAAGGTAAGTAATGCGTCCCAACAACAATCATAGCGGCAGGGAAAAACCACATCTGTCTATAAAGAATAGTTACACCGACCAAAAGGAAGTTTATTGGTACAGTAAAAGCTATTTGGGAACCGAGAGCCCACAATCCGTTCTCTGCATTTACTTTTGCGGGTCGCCCCATCATGCGCAATGTCAGTTGTGTAAGTGGAAAGATACCCATACATCCAAAAAACAGAAACGCCATACCATACTGTGGTGTGCTTAAAACACTAATAGCAGCTGCTGCCAGCCATATCAGTCCAGAAACAAACTGACCAGCAAATCCACCCAAAAAAGCTGACCGCATTTCCCCTTGAGCCTCAGATAATGTCGTAACTCTACTTTCCTTATTTACCATTCTAAACTCTCCTTACATTCTTATAATTATACCTCAATTATATATCACCTTGGATATGATAAGCAAATTTGGCAACTATGCCCCAGACGACTATTGCATAATATCTATGCAACATTTCTTTTATCACAAGTCACAAGTGCTCAAGCCCAATCTATCAACACCACACTCTCAACATGTGCTGTATGAGGAAATAAATTTCAAGATAGATGCCAGTACCTATGAGATATAAGTCCCCAATAATTCTAAATCAGCTTTATATTTCCTTTTGGTAATCTTTCATACTTTTACTGGGTATCGGGTCGTTCGGAAAACCTGCCACGCCCAGTCCTACGGGAACCTTTAAAATTACAGAAAAAGCCCCCAATCCAGGTGGCGTTTTCGGCACACGATGGATGCGGTTCTACAAAGACTATGGCATCCACGGCACCAACAATCCAGCCTCCATCGGTAAAGCTGTTTCTAATGGCTGTATTCGTATGAACAACGCCGATGTAAACTACGTCTACAGCCTCGCGCCTATCGGTACTGAGTTAAATGTCGTGAGTTCTCAAACTACAGACCGATATTATGTGGTTCAGCCAGGAGACACTTTGTTCAGCATTTCTCAAAAACTAGGTGTTAGCTATGATGCTCTACTTAGAGAAAACAGCATCACTGATCCAAACATGATTTATGTGGGTCAAAAACTTCTCATTCCTAGATAAAACTATAAAAGCAGCAGATTACATTCAGATGAATGTAACCTGCTGCTTTAATGAAGCTAACATTATCAATCATGACACAGAACCATCCCTTGACACATGATTTTATTTACTTATCAATCATTTGTCAGATCCCCATTGCTATTGATTGGGATAGCATCTCCTAGGTACGTTGGTTCTGGCTTCACCATCACATAGAAGAAATCCTTCGCCCTTGCCAATATTTCCCGTGCGTCTCTATACTCCTGCCCAGCATACCCTCGTAGGTCAGAGGCAACACCATTTGCTTCAATCCCCAACTTTTTTGCAATATATAGAGCTCTATACAAGTGATATTCTTGGGTCACGATAATGATTTTTTTGGCTTGAAAAATATCCCTTGCACGATAAAGGCTTTCATAGGTGGAAAACCCTGCGTGGTCCATGAAAACCTGTTTAGATGGAATACCCGCATCAATGGCAAACTGCTTCATGACGTTCACCTCATCATATTCTTTTCTTCCGTGATCACCACTCATAATCAGTCTGCTTGAAGCCCCTTTTTCATAAAGTTGAATACCTTGCAGAAGTCGATCCTCCAACATATGGCTCGGCCTTCCAGCCCTAACCCCCGCACCGAGTACAAGGATACAATCGGAATCAATTTGAGTCGCTTCCTCTGGTGATAGTATTTGAGCTCTAACAGACATTTTCACATAGCTATTGATACCAAATACAGCAGTCGCCCCAACAACTGCAACAATCAATAGACAAACCAGCACTTTCCACATCTGCTTCACTCTATCTGTTTTTCGTTTCATTTGATTTTCCTCTTTTCGTATTCTATCAGCATCTCTCAACTATAAATCAGCACTGGAACAGTTATTTACCTTATGGATTATATCAAATCATTTTCTAATTCCTCATTTTCAAACGCTTCATAACTCCATTTTCCATAATATCATGCATTAGTGCAATTAAATCCTCTGCTGGTAACACTTTATCCTGTCTAAACCAATAACTCATAATGCCAATCATGGCAGAAAGGACATACTCCAAAATGAAATCAAGCTCTACAGGGTCTAACTCACTTTTTTCAGAAAATGCTTGTTTCAGTGTAGGCTTCGTTGAATTTTTCAGCTTACTTGCAAAAGCAGGATCACCATGGTCACCAAGTAAAACAGAGTAGTATTTACTGTTCTGCTCATATAACCTTAGAAACATATCAAGGGGCATCCCCATGCTATGATTAGCCATGGTAATTGGGGGCAATTCATCTATTGTGGGTATCAGTGATTGCTCTATTTGCTCAAGTACATCATAAACATCCGTAAAATATTCGTAGAAGGTTCCCCTGTTATAGCCTGCTTTCTGTGTGATTTCTTTTACAGTTATCTTCTCAATTCTTTTTTCACAATACAAAAACCAGAATGCATCTATTAGATTTTGCTTGGTCTGTGCTGTAACCTCAGGCTGTTTTTTCATTTTGTCATCTCCTAGAAAATCCGACACTCATCACGTCATTGTCGGTTGATGGTGGATTTAATCCTACGTATACTATAAATATACAACATGTTGTCGGATAAAACAAGAGGAGGATACGACTTATGATTACAATTCTTTGTTCAGGTTCCAGAGGAGATTTCCAACCATATATCGCCCTTGCGATGGAGCTAAAAAAATTAGGAAAAGATGTGCGTATCACGGGTATGAGAGATTTTGAGGGTTTCATTCGAAGCTACGGCATAGATTTTTATCCTATTCAAGCTGATTTTGAATCCCTTAATGTTGATAAAAAAATGCTCAAGGAGGCACAAACAGCTGACAATCCTTTGAAAATGCTATTAACATTTAACAAAATGAAAAAATATGGAATTCTTATAGCTGATGAATTCTATGCAGCCTGTGAAGGAAGTGAATTGATCATCTATCACCCTGGCTGTACCATGGGTTACTTTGCCGCTGAAGAATTGGGAATACCTTCTGTTTTAGCTTCCCCATTTCCTATGCACAAGACAAAAGAACGCCCCTCTGTTATCCAGTACGGAAGGATAAAGCCTACCCCCTTCAAGAATATTATCAGCTACAAAATGCTTCAGGATATGCTTTGGTTGGCATCGAAGGATTCTGTCAAAGGTTTTTGGAAGAAACAATTCGGCAGTGCCCCTAAAAACTTTGGATGTCCCTTTGAACGCCATACGGATAAAAAGCATCCTGCCGTTGTTTCCTGTAGCAACTTTGTATTCAAAAGACCCTGTGATTGGAATGAAAATATTCACCAAAGCGGCTATTGGTTTGTAGAAGAACAAACTGCATATACGCCTTCCGAAGAATTATCAGACTTTTTAAATTCCGGTGAGAAGCCTGTTTATATAGGCTTTGGAAGTGTTTCCAACGAAGATCAGAAAGATGCATTATCTAAATTAATAATCGATGCTCTGGCCAATGGCGGGAGACGTGGTATCCTCTGTGGAATGGGCAAGTTTAACAATCTCCCTGATAATATCATTGCAGTTGACAGCATACCCCACTCATGGTTGTTTGAAAGAGTTTCTGCAGTTTGTCACCACGGCGGAGCAGGAACGACGGCTGCTGGCTTTAAGGCAGGTGTTCCAGGCATTATTATACCTTTTGCCAACGATCAACATGCATGGGCCCATAGAGCTTATGACCTAGGTGTCGGCGCAAAGCCTATTCCAATAAAGACACTTACCTCTGATAATCTTGCTGCAGCCTTTGATTTTGCCCTTCAAGATAAGATTGTAGCCAATGCAAAAATCCTGGCAAGAAATATCGCTACTGAAAACGGCGCCAGAGATTGTGCAAAGATGATTGTAGAAAGTCTAAGGGGGTAATGCCATGAAAAAGTTGCAGACTTGGCAGAAGTCTTTTTTCACCATTTATATAGGACAAGCATTTTCACTTTTGAGTTCAAGTGCTGTTCAGTTTTCAATAATCTGGTGGATTACAGTACAAACAGGTTCTGCCATTGCCCTTACGATTGCTAGTGTTGTCGGCTTGCTGCCACAAGCTGTCATTGGCCCCTTCGCCGGAGTTTTGATAGATAGGTATCACCGTAAAACCATAATGATCATAGCGGATAGTGCTGTTGCAGCTTCCTCTCTTATTTTGGGTATATCCTTCTTTTTCGGTACACCATCCCTAATATTCATTTATGGAGTTCTATTTATCAGGGCCTTAGGTGAAACATTTCATAAGCCTGCCATGCAGGCAGCAATACCTCAGCTAGTCCCTGAAAGCGAGTTGACAAAAGCAGGGGGGCTGGGTCAAATGATTCAATCCGCCTGTTCTATGGTAGGCCCAATGCTTGGAGCCCTTTTGATGAGCATTACTACACTACAGTACGCACTTCTTGTAGATATTATCGGGGCAACTTTAGCAGTGTTTGCTCTTTCTTCCGTCAAAATGGCTAAGCACAAAGTGAATTTAAATAACAAGTTGACTGTCTTCCAAGATATGAAATTAGGTATCAAAGCCATTAAAGCAAATAAAGCACTAATGAGAGTATCTATCCCTATGCTTCTTTCAACAATTGTGTTTGTACCAATCGGGACCCTCTTGCCCTTAATGGTTAAAGTGTATTTTAACGGCACTGCTTGGCACAACGGAATTGTTCAAACCCTATTTTCCAGCGGGATGCTCCTTGCGGCAATGGTCATAAGTATTATCGGAGGGCTTAAAAAGCAATTTCTCATGATTTCCATTGGTATAGTTGCATTGGGAGCTTGCGCATTCATAGGGGGTCTGCTCCCTGCAAGCGGGTTTTGGCTGTTCTGTATTGTGGTTTTCATTATGGGCACAACCGGTATGATCTCCAATATTCCTTTTACTGCCTACATTCAAAAAACGATACCCCAGGAAAACTTAGGTAAAGTTATATCCCTTGTAACCAGTGTCATGAGCTTTGCAGCTCCTGTCGGCATGTTTATTGCTGGACCTGTATCTGAAATGATTGGTATTAGCAATTGGATGATCTGTGCTGGAATACTGATGCTTGCGAATGGGTTCTTGTGTTATTTATTAACAAGAAGATTCGATGAGACTGCATTGGAGGAGAGGTGATCGCAAATGAAAAATTTTTCATTTTACCTCTGCTAGTTTTGAAGATGTGTTTCAATAGCATCTTTTTTAAATCTTTCTTTAAAATCACGATTTTCATTAAACTGTTTTCTTGCCTCATTAAGCACCTCTTGCAGCCATTCATTTTCAAGCTTCCATTCAGGATCTTTCTTATTCATCACATCTCCTCCTTATAATCAACTAAGACTCAGTTCAGATGGAGTATTTTACCCTCTACTGGGCGCAGGCACTCCACCTGAACGCCAAGTCATGTTATCCAGGGGCTGTACAACTCTTATCTCCCGCTTGCTGAAGCATAAGTCTTAGAGTTGTTAGCCATCGGATAAATAATTCATTAAAATTATTTTCAAAACTTATTGACATTGCTTTTCTAAAGATGTATAGTATAATTAGGGATATTTTATCCATGCATATTAAAAAAGGTATCGAATTTATTTTATCATTTCTATTTTTTCATGTCAATATTAAAGACATTTGTCATTGGACAAATGTCTTTTTTTAATACAGTTCGCTGTAACTGCGTTTTTTAAATTTGCGCCTTTGCTGATGTCTTAATATACTCTGACATATTTTCTATATAAGCATCCGCATAATCCTCACCTGCATATGCTGTAGGATTTATAGCGATAAATACCTGTGAAATGCCTGCGTCATTTTTGCTCATCCTTAAATCATAGGTAGATTTACCAACAGATAATGCTGCAACTACCATGTAAACCATGTTGTCCCGCTAATTCAATAGCCCTGTCCATGGGAATATACTCCATCACGGCTGTTGTCTGCTATTATGGATGCTGCAATTACTCCAGATACGGTTCAATGCAGGTCAAAAACATCTCGTCCCAAGGTAAAACTATACAAGCAGACACCATCTATAAATAGCAGAAAGATAAAATTCCGCCACCTATTTTATACTATAAGCTAACCATCTAGAAAATCTTCCTATATTTTCAAAAGAAACTATATTGCACAATAGCTCAGTGACCTTTCCAAACTTCCTATAAAAGAAATTAAATGCTAGAAATGGAATCCATTGCTTTTTAGATTTTGGTAGCCTTTTCATTATATACTTAAATGTGTACACTTCTTTATATATCCATAGATAGCCCTTGTATAATTCTTCTGCTGTCATATTTTTGGGTTTATATACAACATGGGCCGTATTATAATTTGATAAATTAAAGTCTACAATTCTATTTTCCTCTATGAATGATGCGTATAACTTTGTACCAGGATATGGAGTAAGGATATGTGAAGTTACCGTTTCTATCTTATTTTTAACGATCCATGCTAATGTGTTCTTAAATACAGAGCCGTCATCTTCATCTAATCCGAAAACGAAGCTTGCATTTATCATTATTCCCCTTTTATGAATTTCATCTACAAGTTTCTCATATCTGCTTACAGTATTTTGTATCTTATGGACACTAGCTAACGACTTACTATTTATACTTTCAAAACCTATAAATAGACTTTGACAACCAGCCTCCTTCATTTCATCTAATAATTCAGGCATATCCACTATATTAGAAGTAACCGCTGCGTTCCACTTTAGTTTGAGTGGTTTTATTGCCTTTAATAATTCTTTTGTCCATTTGGGATTTCCAATAAAATTATCATCAATAAACATTATATGTGTTGTTTTTAATGCTTTTATATCTTTAATGACATCGTCTACAGGTCTATTGACATAAGTTTCAAGCGCATTTTTGCAACTATTATAGCAGAAATCGCATTGAAAAGGACATCCTCTGCTTGTGCTAATTATATTCGTATATAAATACTTTCTATGATCAATAATGTCATAGTGGGGTGATACGATTTCTTCTCCAGCAATATCTTCCATGTCATAATATATCTTCTTAAGTGAATTATGTTCTTTATCCTTAAGGATTTTTACCCAAACCCTCTCAGCCATGCCCACACATAATGCGTCAAAACTATTAGCAGTTCCCTCGGGGTCTGCTGTAATATGAATACCTCCTGCAATTACTGTTACACCACGATTTTGGAACTCCTTTGATATTTCCACCGCTCTATTCACGACATCTACAGTGACAGATATCGCTACCAAATCTACAGGTTCATCAAAGTCTATCTTTGCAACATTTTCATTCTCTATAATTACTTGATGCTCCTTCGGTGTTAAATTTGCTATTGTTAATAAAGCCAGTGAAGGAGACATTCTTGTTTTTAGCATTGTATCCATAGGTCTTGGTAGCATTGCAGGTTGAATTAATTTAATCTTCATATTTTGCCCCCCTAAACATACCTTGCTCAATATCTAACACATCTACCTGCAGTATTCAAATCTTACTTCACATATCATTGCTGTATTCTAAAATATCTCCGGGTTGACACTCCAAAGCTTTGCATATTGCCTCTAAGGTTGAAAATCTAATGGCTTTTGCTTTTCCATTCTTTAATATAGAAAGATTAGCCATCGTTATTCCAACCTTCTCTGTAAGTTCTGTTACACTCATTTTTCTTTTAGCCAGCATCACATCAATATTTATTATAATCGCCATCTTACTCACCTCATATTGTTAAATCATTATCTGATTTTATATCTATGGCTTCTTTCAAAAGCTTTTGAAGAACAGCAGCAAAGACTGCAATCACAATTGAAGCACAAACAATGATCATTGGGATTCCTGCGAGGCCTGGGGCGTCATCTGCGTCTGCTATGGGAAATAAGAATGGTATGAGGCCTGAATATATAATACTGATTGTGATTGCACAGTATTTTATATTCTTTAAAGCCTTTACAGATAATTCCGAGAAAGCTTTGTTCTTATCAATATAGCTTAAAAGTTTTAAAGTTTGA
>NZ_JARBTM010000044.1 GCF_029240175.1 Anaerosolibacter sp. | reverse complement strand
TTGAATTACCGTCATCTTAAACTCATCACTGTACTTCCTAGCCATCGCCATCACCCCTATAATTTAGCATACATGATCGTCCTCATTTTGTATACTTTTCGGGGGTCAGACCAGTTCTAATGACTCGTTTGCTTTGTCAGAATAAAACCGAAGTTACAGCGGCACGGCAAAATCTTGTAAGATCGACTAATTTTGAAAAGAACTAATTTGGCACTTACGCAATGCGGGGTTAGATAACCTCGCTTTTTTCTTTCCGCCTGTCAACTACCAAGAACCCCCGCTTTCTATAGATAAGGGCATGGATGCTCCCGCTCCCCCAAATAGTGATATAATAAAGAAATACGGCTATCCTTTTTTGTATATGACTAAGATATAGTAAACTGTAAACCTCGTATCTGGTCTTCAATTTTGAGATAATCAATCTAGGCTTTGAAAAACTAGTAGTTTTCTAAAGTGACTACATTAGTTTTGGGAGGTGCCAATGGATAAGGTTACTCATGAAATGCGCTTGATGCAATGGACGCCAATTATACGTCAATGTCGTAGCAGTGGCATGACCATTAAATCCTGGTGTGTTGAAAATAATGTAAATGAAAAACAATTCTACTACTGGCAGTGTCGCCCTAGAGAGGAAGTATATAGCTCTCTTGAAAAAACTGAATCCAACAGCCAGCCAAACTTTGTACAACTTCCAATCCCTGTCGACTATCCAAGGGATAGGTCTGCTTTCATGGCAGATATGATCATCCATATTGGAAAAATGTGTTAGAACTTTCCAATACAGCTTCAGAAGAATTATTATCCAAGGTCTTGAAGGTAATGAATGATGTTAAATGATGCATCTGGTTTTGAAAAAGTCAAAAATACACGGGGACGTTTCAATTGTCTGAGAGATATTCTTATGATAAGGGGGATAGCATGGCAAGGATAGCAAGAGTAAGAAGTAAAACTGGGATCTATCATATCATGCTTCGAGGAATAGACAAAAGAAATACCTTTTTAGATGATGAAGACAGAATGAAATTTATAGAGAAGTTACTCAAGGCAGAGAGAACTGCTGGATTTAAACTTTACGGATATTGTCTCATGAATAATCATGTACACTTGTTGATAGGTGAGCAGGAAGAGATCGGCATAAGTATCGAATATATTACAGTTGGTTGCGTTCAGTGGCATAACAATAAACACGAAAAAACAGGATACTTATTTCAAAGTCGATGTATTTATGGATGAATATTTACAAGTGAAAAGCAGAGAAAGTTGCTATCGTGAGCAATTATATGATGTGGTATTGTATTTAATAATAAAAATTCATATAATAGAGTTACACAACAAAACATGATAATAAAATGCGATGATGAGAAGAGTATGTAGATAGATTCTTTATCAGAGAGCTTCGGGAGCTGAAAAGAAGCAAAGAATGATCTATGGAAGCAAGCCTCTGAGCTGCACACCGATCCTTTAACTGGGGGAGGATGTGACAGGAGCTCCTGTTATAGAGCTAGTGTATAATCATTGCCATGGCGATGACGTACATGAAAAGGTTGGTATGGTGACATACTGACAAACTGGGGTGGCACCACGAAAGTATATACTCTCGTCCCCAAGGCCGAAATGTCTTGGGGGTGAGAGTTTTTTGTTTTTTTGTTTAAAGAATAAATAAAGGAGGTTGTTCCAGGATGAGTCATGTATTCGACAAGAAAGATTTTTTTCAAACCAACTTTTTGCATAGGGTCGTAGATGAGGATCTGAAAAATGGTGAATATCACCGGGAGATCTGCACCAGGTTTCCACCAGAGCCCAATGGGTATCTTCATATTGGTAGTGCCTATGCCATCAATATCAACTACACCATCGCTAAAAAATATGGCGGCAAGTTTAACCTTCGCTTTGATGACACCAATCCCTTGAAGGAAGATATTGAATATGTCAACGCCATCATAGAGGATATGACCTGGGTAGGATTTAGTCCTGGTGAAAGGATATTTTATGGGTCTGACTACTGTGAAGAAATATATGCCTATGCCAGAAAGTTGATTCAAAAGGGCAAGGCCTATGTATGTGATCTCAGTGCTGATGAGATGCGGGCTTATCGCGGTACCCTAAAGGAACCAGGAATCGACAGTCCTTATAGAAACCGCAGTGTGGAAGAAAACTTAGATTTATTTGAAAGAATGAGAAATGGTGAGTTCCCAGCAGGTGACAAGGTTCTGCGGGCAAAGATCGATATGCAGTCAGCCAATATAAATCTTCGAGATCCAGTGATCTACAGGATCATCCATGCAGCGCATTACCGCACAGGAGACAAGTGGTGTATTTATCCTATGTATGATTACGCCCACCCTATCCAGGATTCCATGGAGGGCATTACCCATTCACTATGTTCCATCGAGTTTAAGGATCATCGGCCATTGTATGACTGGGTATTGCAGGAACTGGAGTTGAAAGAGCCTCCGAAGCAAAGGGAGTTTGGGCGGATGAACTTGGAAGGGGTTGTTACCAGCAAAAGATACTTGCGGGAGTTGGTCTTTGGCAACTATGTAGATGGCTGGGATGATCCGAGATTGCCAACCTTGAGGGGGTTGAGACGCAGAGGCTTTACCCCACAAAGCATTCAAAAATTTCTAGGGGAAATCGGGGTATCCAAGGATGAAAGTACCGTAGATATATCCATGCTGGAGCATTGTCTGCGGGAGGATTTAAAGGATAAGGTGCCTTCCATCATGGCGGTGCTAGATCCGCTGAAAGTAGTCATCACCAACTATCCAGAGGATGAAGTGGAGATGTTGGAGATGGAGAACAATTCAAGTAATTCTGCCTTGGGTACACGGACAGTCTCTTTTTCCAAGGTGATCTACATTGAAAGGGAAGATTTTATGGAAGAACCTATAAAAGATTTCCATAGGCTGTCTCCAGGAAAGGAAGTACGATTAAAAGGGGCCTATTTTATCCGATGTGAGGAAGTCATAAAGAATGAAGCCGGTGAGATTATAGCTCTTTACTGCACCTACGACCCAGAAACCAAAAGCGGCAGTGGCTTTAAAGGACGCAAGGTAAAGGGAACGATTCATTGGGTTTCTGAAAAGAATGCCATCCAAGCTGAGGTCCGCCTCTATGATAAACTGGTTGCCGATGAAGGCCTATTAAAAGATTCGGCATTGAGCTGGGATGAAAAAATCAATCCCAAATCACTGATCACTTTACAGGGATGTCTGCTTGAGCCTTTTGCGAAGAATGCACCCAAAGAGGCCAAATATCAATTCATGCGACATGGGTATTTCGTAGTAGATC
Source organism: Anaerosolibacter sp. (assembly GCF_029240175.1). Lineage (GTDB taxonomy): Bacteria > Bacillota > Clostridia > Peptostreptococcales > Thermotaleaceae > Anaerosolibacter. The sequence goes on along the minus strand of NZ_JARBTM010000044.1, from coordinate 3,596 downwards.
ACAAGCATACCAATGGAGAAAAGCTTGTTTTTAATCGTATCGTACCGTTAAAGGATTCATGGAGTAAAAGGTAGGCAGCTAAGATAAGGCTTAGTAATATAATAGTAGGACAAGGGGACGGGTGTAAATTAATTAATTGGTGATAGCTTGTCTTTGTAGGAAAAATATTGACATTTTTAGGAAGTTTCCATACAATAATAAATATCTAAATTTATATATATAAAGATATTTTGAGAATGCATCTGCAATTGTAGGCCAGCAAAGAGCTAAGTTCGGTGGATGCAGGCGATGGCCAAACTTCTAGGATAAAAGCCTGGAGGACGAGTCTCACTGATATGAGCAATGTCCTTCAGCTTTTTTATTTAATAGGAAAGAATGTGGATACAAAATAGAGGATAAAGACTCTGGAAAGATCATTTGCGCCATGAATAGTTGCGATAGCAGCATGGGAGTTTGTGTCCTCATCTAACTGAGGAGGTGTGTATCATGAATTCATTTAAAGCCTATCGAGGGCTACCGAAAAGCATCTATATTTTGTTTTTCGTTCAAGTGATCAATCGCTTTGGAGATTTTGTTTTGCCATTTTTGACACTATTCTTAACAAAAAAGCTAGGGTATTCCTTTGAAACAGCAGGAATCATTGCCATGATTACTTCTCTATTGGCCATACCTGGATCACTGACAGGAGGAAAATTAGCGGATCAAATTGGTAGAAGAAAAACATATCTCATTGCTCAGACGTTAGCTGGAATCTGTCTAATCCCATGTGCTTTTGTTCAAAAACCACAACTGATCGTAATTCTTTTGTTCTTATCAACTTTTTGTAATGCTGCTGTAAGACCTGCGATCAGTGCCATCGTTGCAGATATTTTACCTCCTGCAGAAAGGCAGTTAGGGTACTCGCTGATCTATCTGGGTATAAACCTAGGGGTATCCTTAGGACCGATCGTAGCAGGATTTTTATTCAACAACTACTTGGCGTTACTGTTCATAGGCGATGCATTAACATCCTTTATTGCCGTTGGACTTGTCTTTATGAACATTAAAGAAACTAATCCTGCACACCAAGCGGAGGTACATAACATTTCATCGGAAAGTGAAGAAAGCGGAAATATCTTCACGGTACTTTGGAGAAGACCACAAATCCTTGCTTTTTTAGTGATTGATATAGCATATACCTTTGCCTATACGCAACACAGATTTTCACTGCCACTGATGCTGGAAGATGTGTTTCAGAATAAGGGTGCAGAAGCATTCGGCTATTTAATGAGCATCAATGCATTTACCGTAATTGTGATGACAGTCTTCCTGATTAGTATTACCAAGCGATTTAAGCCGTTGGTCAATATCATCATAGCAGGGGTGCTGTATGCCATAGGGTTTGGAATGATCGGCATGATCCATTCTTTCCAGTTATTTGCAGTATCCACTATACTATGGACGATTGGAGAAATCCTAGTGGTAACCAATCATGGTGTCTATATGGCCAATAACAGCCCTAAAAACTTCCGAGGGAGATTTAATTCAATCGGGGCATTGAGCTGGGCCTCTGGAAGTGCTCTTGGAACCTCTCTGATGGGAAGATATATGGGGATTGCAGGTATTCGAGCCGTTTGGCCTCTGACAGCAGGTGTAGCTGGGATAGCAGCTATATCCATGTTGATGCTGCATGTGTACTCATTGAATCGAGCAGAGCGACTGACAAGAGATTCTGCTACGAGATAGGAGATATGTCAAAGAATCTTGAAAAGATGAATAAGATAAAAATGAAGCGGGGATTGGATAAAACGATTATTGAAAAGGGCATAAAATTGAAAAAGTAAAGTCCTTTATATAAAAAAGAAGACGAACGAAACGTCCCCGTGTCTTTGAAACATATTATATACACAAGGTACATAAAGGGGGATACTTATGAAAAAATTTTCGTTTTTGTTGGCAATTATTTTATTACTGTTAGGAGGATGTACTTTAGATAATAAAGAAACAATAAATATAACAGATTTGAATACACAATTAAGCGATGAGTTAAAGGATTTACAAGAAAAGTTAGATTCTGCATTTACAATGCAACATGAGAAAAATGTTTTTAACGGAATGGCGTTAGTAATTCAAGATAAAAATATTATACTAAAAAAATCTTATGGGTTAGCTGATGTTGAAAATGAAATTGAATTTAACAATTTAACAAAATTTGATATGGGGTCTCTCACTAAACAATTTACAGCAGTAGCGATAATGAAGCTTCAAGAAGATAATTTGCTAAATACTGAAGATACCATTGATAAATATTTTTCTAATTTACCAAATGGAGATAAAATTACTATACATAATTTGCTTACTCATACATCTGGACTGGATATGCATCCAATAGAACTTGATAATAAAAAAAGATTTACAGATCATAATAACCCAAATATAGAAATAGACCTCACTAAAGTAAAGTTTGTAGACGAACCTAATCATGCTTATAATTATAGTAACATTAATTATATTTTACTTGGATATATAATTGAATCTGTTACTGATAAAAAGTTAGATGAATATTTAGATGAAAGTATATTTAATATTAGTGGAATGAACAATACTGGTTTTAAAAATAGTGAGTTTTATATAGATGATTTAGCTACTGGGTATTCAAATTTTGATTATAGCAAATCAGGGGTAGCTTCCTATGATGAATATATTTCACCAATACGAGGTTCAGGAGGACTATGTTCAACTTTAACCGACCAATATTGCTGGTATAAAGCATTATTTGATGGAAGTATAGTTAAACCCGAAACCTTAGAAATAATGCATACACCCTATGCAAATAATTATGGATACGGTTGGTTTATTTCAGGAGAAGGTGACAATAAAATACTATATCATTACGGAATTGCTCATGGCTATGAAAGTTATATGGCTTTTAAACCTAGTGAAGATAAGTTTGCAATATTTGTGTCAAATGTTAATAACTCAAAATCAGATTATATAGTATTTTCTTTAAAGGAGCGTTTCTTTAGATAGTAAATAAGCAAATAATAATTGTAGAGGACAAGGGGACAGGTACAAGTACTGTTCCAAAGTAGCTCAAATATACTTAGCAAGCGGGGACGGTCCATTACTTGCTATTTTAAGGTTCTAATGAGTAATGGACAAAGTAGAAAGAGACTAAAAGACTGCACAGACAAGAGAATGTGGAATTATCTGCTAAGAAAAATCAAAAAAGCGACAAATAGTTCAGTGAGAGACTTGACAGGGATCTTAGGGATGAGCAAAGATATGATCTTTAGGGCATAATCAAAATCTCGTAAAATCAACTAACTTTGAAAAGAACCAATTTGACGCTTACGCAATGCGGGGTTAAAGAACCTCGCTTTTTTCTTTCCGCCTGTCAGCTACCATGAACCCCTGCCTACTATAGATAAGCCCATGGATGGATGGCCCTGCTACCTCAAATAGTGATAGTATAAAGAAATACGGCTATCCTTTTTTTGTATATGACAAGTATAAGCTTGTCTTATATAATGGTAACATACTGAAAATTTTTAGGAGAAGGTTAGATGACAACATGAGAAGAGTAAATGAAATTTTTAGTGATTCTATCGTAAGCG
>NZ_JARBTM010000029.1 GCF_029240175.1 Anaerosolibacter sp. | reverse complement strand
TAATTCATATCATTCGGAACGATGAGGGCATCGTTCCCTACCCTAAAACATAATTTCATAATCTTTTGTAGGGTCGGACGATCCTGTCATACCGATGGTACTGTGTCGCATTGTTCTACAAATGCGAATTAATTCTATATGATCACTATAAAGATGAAATACTATGACTTCAATGCTATCTTTTAACAGCGCTTATAATAAAAGTTATTTATTACTTTTTAATTCGATTACCTGGGTTTCTCCATAATGGTTATTTTTTCAATTTAAATCCCTCCTAAGATTCACTTCCACAGGCTAATAATCATTGGTTAAGTTATTTTTCAAGCGTATAAATCAATTCTCTCTTATATAACCAACATCATTCCTATTATATTGGCTATTATTGAGAATATATAGGCTAGATTAAGGGGATCCAATATTCCACCAACTATTCGTTTTGCCCTAGGACTTGAATTCGTTAATATTTCAGCCGCTTTACTACCCAGATAACCTATCTGGCTGGAGTTGTTTTGACTGGTACCAATAGAAGCTCCTACGTCTATGAGCTCTACATTTACGATATTAAGTATAAGGAAAGCGAATGGGATAAGTGTCCAAGCAAAAAAGAAAGTCTCTAAATCTTGGGGCTTAAAAATAATATATGAGACAAGCTCTATAACCCCAAGGATGAATAATCTAAAGACATGTTTCAATTTACTGTTCAATTTTATTCCCCCTATGAACTTAGATTGATTTTTCTTTTTACCTATTATATCATAGGAACTAGAAAATATTTACAAATATAAAAGACTACATTCTTTATTGCACAAAGAGTATTTAAGATAACAGGTCCACTCATATTAAATGCGATTAGATATCATACAACTTCAAGAAGAAATTCTAGCACGACTGAATTAGAAGTGTTTTTAGCCGACAAAATGAGTTGGAAAGAAGATGAATATAAAGGATTAGTCCGTGAAATCAGAGAAGCGTTAAAAGTTTCTAAACAAAATGCAATGCTATACTATTTATCACATATGGAAAATAACAAAGAAAATATGAAGCTATATCATTCGGATTCTCAAGAAGCTTTCCAACATTTTAATAAAAGCGCGAGATGGTTCTATGAGACAAAGCTAGAAAATGGATTTATTGCTTGAAAAACCCCCCACATAAATGTGGAGGGCGTGTCTATTCATAGACTCAATCAAGATATTTTCCGAAAGGTTTTCTGGGATTTGGTTTTCTAAAGTAGCGATATATTGACCGCTGGTTACCTGTTATATTATAAGCATTGGAATATTTTTACATGTATAGAAAGGAGAAATACATGATTGAGGGCGTAAGTCATATAACCTTTATCGTAAAAGACCTGGAACTTGCATCAAAATTTTTCACGTCCATTTTTGATGCTGAAGAAATATATTCCAGCGGTAAAGAAACATTTTCGTTAAGCAGTGAGAAATTTTTCCTCATTGGTAATCAATGGATTGCCATTATGTTAGGTGATTCCCTAGCTGAGCGTACATATAATCATGTGGCATTCAAAATACCCGATGAAGATTTTGATATCTATAGGTCGCGGGTGGAGGCGTTAGGCGTAGATTTTAAACCACCACGCTCAAGGGTTGATGGAGAAGGTCGCTCCCTTTATTTTTATGACTTTGACAATCATCTTTTTGAACTACATACAGGCACCCTCTCCCAAAGGTTAAATCGCTACGTTGAAGGGACACAGAAATAAAAAATGTATAGATAAAGCAGCTTAATCAGTTGCTTTATCTATACATTTTTTATTTCTTATTGCTATTTAGAATTATTCTACATCCAACTTTGATTGATCTCTATCCATACTTTTGAACTACTGCATCAATCATATTCCTAAGATCTCTCTTATGCTCCAGTCATAAAATACAGACCATCTTGAGGAAACAGTAATCCCACCTGTTGTCCTACAAAAAAAATCTCATATCCTAGGGTTTCTACGGTTAGATTCAGGTTTTCTGTTCCTATGGTATAAATAACCTCTTTCCCTATGCTTTTACATGACTTAATGATAAAACCCTTCCCTTCAGCGTCTATCCGAATCTGCTCTGGTCTTATAAATAGTGTTTTATCTCCATCTTCTTCATCTGTTTTAAGGGCTCCTATGCTGCTGTAAAAGGTTCCTGCCTCAATTTTTCCTGGGATAAAGTTACAAGACCCCATGAACCGAGCCACTGCCTTGTTCACTGGCCTATAATAAATATTCTTAGGATTGTCTATTTGTGCTATTTTTCCATCTATCAATATGGCAATCTCATGGGAAAGAGCTAAACTCTCATTTCGGTCATGGGTAACAAATACGATTGTGAGCTTACACTTCTCTTGAATTTCTTTGATTAGCTCGCCCATTTCATACCTAAGGGTAGGGTCCAGGCTGGAAAAAGGTTCGTCCATCAAGAGGATTTCTGGTTCTGGCGCTAAAGCCCTTGCGATTGCAACCCGCTGCTGTTGTCCTCCAGAGATCATGGAGGGCATTCTTTTTTCCAATCCCTCAATTTGAAGAAGCTCTAGGAGCTGTGCTATTCTTGCTTGGGTTCTAGCGCTATCCCATTTCTTTATTTCTAAGCCAAAACGAATATTTTCCTCCACTGTCATATGAGGAAACAATAAGGGAGATTGAAATACATACCCTATGTTTCGTTTTTCAACGGGGCAGCCAGATATGTCTATTCCGTTAATCATTACCCGTCCTTCATCTTGTTTCACCAGACCAGATATAATTTTTAGAATAGTCGTCTTCCCTGCACCAGAATATCCTAAGATTGAAAGCAGTCTTCCTTGTTTTACTTGGATACTCACACCATCCAAAATCATGGTTTCTCCATATTGCTTTGTTATGTTTTGTAAGTCTATCTTCATATGATCACTTTCCCGTCTCATCCGTTATTCTATATTTCCTATTCAAATAAATAGCTATCAATTTTGAGTTTTTTTCTGGATAAATATTCTGTGAGATAAAAAATACCTACATTTATACTTATGAATATTATGCCCAACACCGCTCCATTTCCTAGATCTCCATTGTGAACATATGGGTACATCATGGTAGAAAATGTAATGATATTGCCCCCGCCAATGAGAAAGGTTGAAAAGTATTCCGTAAAGGAAATCAAAAAGCTAATGGAAAAGGATAAATAGATACCTGGCATGATCAAGGGTAACACAATCCTGGAAAACAATGTAATGGGCGTACACCCAAGTGTTTTTCCCACATCCTCCATATCCCTGTTAATTCCTTGAAAAAATGAAATAAATATGTTGATCCCATAGGGAACTGAAATTAACATATGGGCCAATATGATTCCCGAGCAATGATTCATCAGCTGAAGTCTGATCATGACGGAATGCACCCCTAAAAACAGCGCCATGGCTGGAATAAAAAGCGGCAACGTAAAAAACATCCGCACAACCCTTTTCCCCATAAATTCATGCCTTACCAGTGCCCTCGCTGTCATGATCCCTACCACCGTAGAGCAAATACCATTACACGTTGCCAGTACTATACTATTTGCTAGACTAGAGACAAATAAAGGGTTTTCAACTACAGCAGTCTTCCAAAACGTATTTGTGAAATGTTGGGGCAAAATCAAAGGGAATCGATAATACGAGAACATAGATAGAAGCAGCACAATCAGCATAGGGAAAATCATGATAAGGCTAATAAATACTAGAATTGTTTTTTTCATCATATTCTCCCCTTCAATAGAAAGCTTAACAAAACAGAATATAGACCAACTACGCTGCCTCCTATTATAAACAATATAACACTGAGTGCCATTGTCTGGGGTATCACTGTAAGATCAGGATGAATAAACAAACTATACAGCTTGGCAGATAGAGGGACCGGTGAAATGCTGGTCAACAAATAATTCACCTCGAAGGAGCCTAGGGCGTATGCAAAAATAATACTGGAAGCCCAGACGATACTATTGGAGGCAAGGGGTATATATATCTTTCTTAGTATGGTTAAGCTCCCTGAACCCAACGACTTAGCCACATCCCCATAGGTATTTCCAATCCTCCCCATGACGTTCATCACAAAAAGTGAAACAAAGGGTGTTCCTTTAAACACGAACACCCATATGATTCCGACGGCCTTTCGATCAAAAATAAGCTCAGGAAAACTGGCAGGTTCTCCTATTGCACCAACGCTATAGGCTATCCTTGCGAAAAAACCAGTCTGATTGAATAGAATCATTGCTAAGAAAACACCATAGAGATAAGGTATAATCAATCCAAACTGCAGAGCTCTTTTTACTACCCTCTGAACCATTTCATTTTCACAGGTAACAAAAGCATATGCAATAACAACACCTAGTACCGTTGCTATCACTGCTGCGGTGAATGCAATATAGATTGAATACAACAAGCTTTTCAAAAAGTAATTTTGTGAAATAGCCGTTGAATAATACTCAATCGTAAACCCTTTCAGTCCAAGGATTGGAATATGTCCAAGACTCTCTTGGATAATGCCAACGAGTCCTCCTCCTATAAAAACACCGTACAGTAGGACAATTGGCAGTATGAGCAAGTACGGTATGATCTTTTTATGAGCCATTACTGGCCTCCTATTTCGTCCGTCCAAATCTCTTTAATCCAATCGATATATTGAGACTGCATTTCAGGTAGTCTGTTATTGGTCAGGGTCTCCATGCTTATAGAAGCAGGATCCGATTCTAGGGTTTCTAGCTGGCTTTTCTGAGATGCATCTAATTTATTGGTATCAAAACCAGGCATATCACCCCAAACCTCTGGCTTTAATTTCTCAATCTGAGCCTCGGGACTTTGAAGAAAATCAATCACCAAGAGTGCTGCCGCTTTATTTGGGCTATTAAATGGCACCGCTAAGTAGTGGGAATTTCCAATGGTTCCTGTGTCAAAAACATAGGTTTTTACAGATTCAGGATATACCCCTGTCTTAACCTGCCCTGCCGTTTTTCCGATTTCAAAACCCATGGTCATATACACTTCACCATTTTTGAACAATTCATCTTGCTGGGCTTGAGACACTGGAAAAGCTTTCCCTTCTCTCCATAAATATGGGTTCATTTCCTTAAAGTATGCAACCACTGGCTTTGAAAGCTCATTAAACGCTTCTCGCGTCATGTCTTTCTGAAAAACATCTCTTTCTCCAGTAAGTTCATAATACGCAGTTCGGATAAATGCTGCCCCCACAAAATCATCTGGAAGCTTTGGATATGTAAATTTACCAGGATTTTCTTTTACCCAAACCATTAATTCCTCAAAGGATTTTGGCGGCTCCTTCACATATTCTGAATCATAGGTAAGAACAAGCTGAGCTCTACCCCAGATCGCTTCATGGCCTTCAATAGGAATCCCTGTATCATAATGAAGATCAGATGCCTCTAAGTCATAATATTGACTGACATTTGGTAATAAATCTGTAAACGGTCCCCACAAAAGACCACCCTGTTTCGCTGTTCTAAAGTTCTCTGCATTGATCCATAATAGATCTGATGTACCTGGATTTAAATTCCCTTTCTTTTCGTTCAACAGCTTACTCATAAATTCCGGTGCATTCATCGGTACTCTTTTCAAAGTAATACCATATTTTTCTTTCACCTTTGCGCTTACAAAACCATCCATATATTTGTTAATGCTTTCATTGCCACCCCACATCAAAATAGTCACTTCTTTATTTTTACCCTGGGCTAAAACATCTTCCCACGTACTCATGGTTGGTTCCTCAACGTTATTCCCTGTACCTGTGCTGCACCCTGCTAACATAAAGATGATCATTAGCATAGCACTTAACCTTTTCAATCCTTTCATCTGTTCATCTCTCCTCATCAGCTCATTAAAATAATCTATGTTTTCTGCTGCTAAAAAACCAATCTTTAGTCCAATGACTTGCTATAGGCAAGCACCCGCTTAAAACGAACCATTCCCGTGATGAAAATTACGGCATTAAAAATCATCAGGATCAAATATATATTTGTGGGAAATAGGGCTAGTAAGGTAAATACTAAAAAAGTCTCTGTTCGCTCCGCAATACCCACATCATAATGCATACTCTTAGCTCCATTGTTTTGAAACAGTGCGCCCGCAACAATAAAGGTGGTAAAATTGAAAATAACTGCTACATAAAAAAGCAAATAGGCATAATAGCCTTGGGGAAATCTATAGGCAAGGCCTAGTATATAGGCAGCTTCTACCATTCGATCTAATATTAAGTCCATATAGGCTCCGCCCCTTGATGAACTCCTTGTCAGTCTGGCTACTGTACCATCTAATACATCCAGAAGTCCTGAAAGCCAAAGCAGTAGAATACTAGGAATCATCCATTCTATTGCCACAGATACACTGGCTAGTATACCTACTCCAAAAGCGATCCAGGTGATCACATTAGGCCGTAACTGGATTTTAACTAATTTTACTGCCATTATATCAAACGTTGGTTGAAATTTACCCCGCAATTTTGTATCGATCATTTTAAATCTCCTTATGAAATAGTTTCTGTTGGGGCGAATGTCCTAACTTTTCTTCTACTTTTCTTAAAGAAATCTTGCTTTTTAGCCCTACAGATGCAATCAACAAAATGACCAACAAACTAATAGAAATGTAAAAGCCCGTTGAGCCGATTTCTGTAGCCTTATCTCCTACATTTGTAAATACAATGATACCTGGTATTGTACCGAAGATCGTAGCGACTAAAAAGTCCCTAAACTTTATGTTTGATAACCCTGCACTATAGCTTATAATATCGTATGGAAACAATGGGATAAGCCTAAGTACCAGAATAATCAAGAATCCTTTTTCCTCAATGGTGTTGCTTAAGTCTCCCAAATCTTTTTTTAGGATTTTTTTGATAAAGTTCTTTCCAACAAGCCTAGAAATATAGAAAGACAGGGTTCCACCACACAGTGCACCTATCATCGTATAAACAGATCCCCAGAATAATCCAAAACACATCCCCCCAGCGATGGCAAGAACCGAATCTGGAAATAAAGTCAGTGGTACAATGGTAAACATGATGATATAGATGATGGGCGCCAAGCCACCAAATGAACATACATATTCTTTTATTTGTTGTGGCGTAAAATCTCTAAAAAGATTCCATCGATTTGCTAGAAGAATCATGATTCCTATCATAAGTATAAGAAATCCATATTTCACCACTTTGGTTTTACTTTTTCTGATTTCCACTGTCTCTACCTCCTTCTGCCCTCAATTTGCTTACCTTTCGTTTAGCCGTATATCTATTGGACCATCTTTTTAGCGTACTGATTTGACCTTGATGAAACTCCTTTTTCAAATACATCTTCTCATTAAAGAGAAAATCTAGTATGTGGACTGCCTTTTTCCCTCCATGCTTCATAGACTCAACACATTCTTCACAATAGCTCACGATATATTCTTCTTCTGTTTGGTTGGCCCGCTTTTCCATTTGCCTTGAAGCTAGACCCTTATTGGTAATCCCTAACATGCCCCCTGATCCACAGCACAGTGTATGCTCCCTTGAAAACTCCATTTCCCTTATTTTCAAGCCAAGTTCTTTGCTAATTTTCCGTATTGAATCATGAATACTCTTCTCTTTTCTCGTTGGACAAGGATCATGTATAGCAAAGGTAGTTGAAATATCGGCCCCTATATTCACCTTATCTTCGGGGATTCCAATATCTGCAATAACTTCCCACAAAGACGTAATCTTTTGGTTAGGACTATGCTGTGCCATGCTCTTGTAGCAATTCTGGCACGCCACAATGATCTCCTCTATGCCATGGCTATCAAAACTACTTTGAACTGTTGAATAATATTTGTTAAAGCTTTCCATATCCCCCATAGAATAGGTAGGCTTTCCACAGCAATTCATCATGATTCCAGTTCCAGGCCGCTTTTTCCGCAAATACTCATAGGTTTTCATAACCAAATCTGGATTGTATGCAGTTAAGCTGCATCCAGGAAAAAAAATACTCCTTTTCTTCCCCTCTTCCAGTCCCTTTACATTAGTTGTGAACAACTTTGAAAAGCTATTCTTTTGATGAAATTTAACGGGCCTATAATTTATGGTTTTAGGAAGTTCTCCCCTTTCACCTACAATATTCATCCTCAATGTAAAGAAAACTTTGTTTAAGTCCACCTGCTTAGGGCATACTTGGGTACAATATCCGCATAAGGCACAGGAATAGGGAATGATCGCCTCCACTTGCTGTGCTTCATCTATTCGGGATAATAGTTCCTTCGGTGTTTTGCAATATTGGCTCAGCATGGGACAATTTTCCATACAAAGATTACACCCTATGCATTTTTCCTTTTCTTCTTTCAACAGCTTACTTACCTCATTATCAAATCCCCTATGCATCTATATCATTCCTTTGAAAGATTCTCATGACATAAAAGGATTGCTCCATTATGGCAACAATCCCCAATTTCTACACTATAACTTTGGCGTTTCTTGATTTTTACTTCGATCATTCCAGATTTTCTTGAACAATACAATCATTACACTGAGGGAGAATAGTATTAAAAGACCAAATACGAACTTCTTCACACCACCTGCTAGCATGCCTCCTACATAGGAATATACGATGGTAGCCGGCAGCTGTCCTATCCCTGTTGCCCAGAAAAAGGCCCAAAAGCTCATGGATGTCAATCCTGCAGCATAGCTAACAATATCAAAAGAAATGAATGGAAGTAATCTAGCGATAAGTATTGCATATTTTCCGTACTTTTCAAAAAACTCATCAATATTTTCTAGTGCAAATTTACTGGTAAGCTTCTCTACCGTTGCTCTTCCATAAAACTTCGCAATATAAAAACATAACACAGCTCCAGCCATGGCACTTGCCCATGAAAGCATAGCGCCTTTTACCCATCCAAATAGTCCAGCATTTGCAAATGTGATTAGGAAAGCTGGCAATGGTGCCGCGATGGATTGAAATACCATTAAGAGAAAAGAAATGATGGGTGCCCATATACCGAATGATAATATATAAGCTTTTACAGCTTCCACATCTACTTTACTAAACAGGATAATTACTTCATTTATACTATCTTTCACAGGCTTAACAAATAAATATATGAGTACAATAGCGATTAAAGCGCCTATTTTCATCCAGGTCGATCTTCTTATATCCTTCATTAACGTGGGCCCCCTTATATTACTTGAAAAGAATTCTACTATTTTTAGCAGATTTTTTTTGGATATTTTCACTACAAACTATTGCACCTGCACCAAGTATGAGAAATGAAAGAATTAGGATATTTATCGTCGTAAAGCTCACCCGTGTGCTATGTAAGCCTTCTCTAATAATTGCAGCAGGCAGCACAGATATTCTTTCTGATCCTAATAATAAAACCATGCCTCCAATGGTCAATACCAGATTCCATAAGACAAACTTGAAATTCAGCAGCTTATTCATGTTGCCCTTTTTCTTATCAATAACCATCAAAGTGCAGAAAGAGACCACCATCATAACAAATCCAATCAGCCCAATATTCACCCTCATTTCCAACCATTCGCTTTGAAAGCAAACAACTGCAAATAACACACCCCATAAAAAGCTAATATACAGCATCTTAAAATACTTCATCATGACGCCTCCGTTTCGAAGTGTAACTCATCTTTCAAAACATAGAATAAAAGGCATAGGACATCCATCCAATACCTTTATCTTTTCGTATTATTGTGCAAGTCTAAATATTACAGTAACCTTTGTTCCATCTTCCGGAAGGACATCCTTGTTGCCGAAGAATTTCACTGTATTTGATTCTCCAGTAACATAACTGCTATTGCTTGTGATTCCAACAGCACAGCTATCTAAGCATAAAATACAACCAGTATTTTTTTGTTCTGCTCTTTCAAGGTTTCCACCAAATCTTACATCCATAGGTCTTGGATCGCTTGAAGTAATGATATCTGCGAAAGGAATTTCTTTTCCAAGTCCTTCCCATGTAACCGTAACATCTAGCTTATCCCCTTCTACTTTGATGCCCTTGGCCATATCTTCAAGAGTTACATTGTTACCAGCTTGTGCACCAATATCAAGAAGTGCCTGATGGAATTCTTTTTCACTTACCAAACCTCTTAACACTGATTTCTCGCCATTGGATCCATCTTTATAAACCACACCATGTCTTGTAGGCTCAGTAAAGTATTTACCATTCACCTCAGTTTGCATGCTAACTTCCTTTTTCTCTTTATCTACTGTCATCAAGCTACTTTCATCTGTAACAACATCTGTAGAGTTACTTGTACACCCTGCAAAAACAAGCAAGGATAATGCTACGATTAAAGCTATTCTTAAAATTTTCATATCACGATGCCCCCCATATAAATATACTTCACAGTTATTGATTATACTTGGCATCGTTTTCACTGTCTAATAGAATGTTTTTATACCTTCTTTGATAACCATTAATATACTCAATAAACTTAAATATTTGGCATATTCATGGCTTTATTTACACAATCATTAGTGTATCTCCGTTAAAATAAGTAATACGAGGTTATCGTCGTCTGTGCAATAAAGATGATCTTATATAATCCCTCTAATATTAACTGCTTTCACAGACCTTATCTCTCCCTGTTTGTTTTGCTTTATACAGGGCAGCATCTGCCTTTTCCATAATTTCTTCCAAATTTCCTACATGATCAGGATAGGTTGCAGCGCCTATAGAAACAGTGATTTTAATAATATCATCGTTTCCCACAGGGAAGCTATGTTCTTTTACAGCATCTCTTATTCTTAGACCTATCTCATAAGATCGATGTTTATCACAATCTAAAAGTAAAATACAGAACTCTTCTCCGCCTACTCGTCCAATGATGTCGATGTTTCTAACATTCTTTTTCAGAATATCTGCAAGTTCTCTCAGGACCATATCCCCAATGGGATGCCCAAAAGTATCATTAACCCTCTTGAAATGATCTATATCCACCATGAGACAGGACAACTTTTCATTATTTTCTTTCACTCTGTTGAAACTCATGTTTAGTAAACTATCAAAACTTCTTGTATTATTAAGTCCCGTAAGAAAATCCTTTGTTGAATCTATTCTATAAATTCTATATAGTTCATTAGACCGCCTCGTATACTTCAATAGATAGTACTCAAGGCTTCCAGCAAATATAACCACTATTGCAAATTTAGCTATTATCAAGTAATGACCCTCAACATTCCTTAATAAGTAAAGAAATGTTGTAACCAAAATAGTTAATGCTACAGCTAGTTTAGCAAACCAGTTTTTCTCATAGCCTTTGATTTTTTTGTTGATGATATGAAAACATATGATATATAAACATATATGTACAACAGCAAAGATAGACGACTGATTTATCCCAAAGTATCCTACACGATATAAGATAATAAAAAATCCGGCTACAATCGTTGATAGCAAACCTCCCACACTACTCATGATAATCATTGATAGTGCCCGAAGATCTAGCAGCGTATTTGTGCCAACAACTTGGATAGTATACACCATCATCAATAATCCTAATATACCACCACCGATTCCAATTAGTATCTTCCCATACACTTTACTCATTACGCTTTCATGAGCTTCTTTTAATATATGTCCACCGACAAACGTAAATGAAATCAGTAAAAGCAAATTAATAAATAAATCATTTGCCATCAAAAAGCCTCCTATATTGCTTTTCTTAAAAATTTAAGAAATATATTCATTATAACTAAATAGTAGATGCCTTATGGCTTCAAGGGCTAATCTACATTCATTCACTCCATAAGATAGATGCATGTCAGTTTGAACGATTTTCTGTTCATGTTCTAAACGCTTAATCTCCTCAGAAACATATTTTTCTAGAGCCTTTAAGTCCTCTTGATTCAAAAGACCATACATACAGCCATTCCCTCCATTGCTAATATTGTAAATATACTCATTTCATATGAACCATAGGTGTACTCCAGTATAAAACTCAAAACAAATTGTTCGTTTTGAAACTGTGCAAAATATTTTTCTAGCCATGGATTTTAATTTTTAATTCAAGATATTATGATTGTATATCTTTTAAAAAATAGTGCTTGAGTCCTATTGTACCATAATTTTACTTTATTCTACATGTTTTTACAAGATTTTGTTATTATATTAACATTATTTTATGATTACCTCTTAATATATAATGTAGATAAAATTTCAAAACCAGATAGCAACGATGGATACTTCTCCTAGCACACAGAATTATTTACAGTTTCCTACTTTCATGATAATAGCAAAGGCCTATCTAGACAGATTTATTCGTAAAAATTGCCTAGATAGGCTCTACATTCAAAAATGTTATTAGTATATATAATAGTCCGTTCTGTTCTTAATCTTCTCAATGCTCTCAGGCTCAAGATATATTTCTTCATATATAAAGTTTGTTTTAGGATCTACATACTTTGTAACAACTAGCGTACCTTTAACAGTTACCCATTGATCATTTTCGTAATCAACTGCGTTTTCTGAACGACACACCAATCCCAATACATAGGCATCTGCAGTGCATCCACTTGATTCCTTTCTTACTACTTTAAATTCATTCTCTTTAAAATCGGAACTTCTAAAGACAAATCCCGTAATAATCACTTTCTTTCCATTGTATCTACCAGGATCTGCATAGATTTGGGTGTTTACATATCCGAAGCTCTTATCATCAAAGGTGATAACCCCATTTTGGACAATGTTGGTTTCTTGATTTTTAGCCACCACTTCACTACTATTGATGATTACTGTCTTTGTGGTTCCATCCCAATCAACTTTTGCCCCTAAAGCCTCAGCAACAAATCTGGCAGGTACCAATGTTCTATTATTGATTATGGTTCCTGGCACCTCCAGCTCTATTGCTTTATCGTTTATTTCCCCCTGCTTATTACCTACTGTCAATACAACCTTGATCTCTCCTTTTGTTGCTGTAACTGTCTTGGTTGTATCATCCCAATCAATTTTTGCCCCCAGAGCTTCAAATATTGTACGTAGCGGTACTAACGTTCTTCCCTGTATAGATGCTGGCGCAACATCAAAAGTTAATGGGTCTCCATCCAATGTTACCTTTATATCATTGGATGAAGCATCCACAGATGTACTTAAAAGCATCATGGTTAAAAGAATCGCAGTAAAAATTCTCTTCATATCCATTCCCCCTTATTTTTACGCAACGATCATAACCCATTATAATGAAAGCTATTTCTATATGCTTTAAATAATTCCTACAATTGAGACAGTCCTTTATTCTAAAAGCCTAATCAATTAAATAAATCTCTACATTCTTCTCTCTACCAAAATTTTTCACTTCTTCTAGTTGCTTATTTCCATTGTCACCCAGGTAGATATCTATCGTTCTCCCTTTTACCCCGCCTCCTGTATCTCCGGCAATATAAATTCCATTATATTTTGATCGCCAATCATCTGCTTCAAAGAGAACTAAAATTCTACTACCTAAGGAGATCTCCCTTGAATCGACGGCAACCACCATAACATCTCCCCACTGTTTGCCATTCAAATCCATGCCCGTACTTGTAAAGCCTCTATGCTTTTCACCAACGGCTTTCCCGCAGGATGAAATAGACAAGTCATAGGCTGTAGCCGTAAAATCTTTTCCGATTAGGGTTGATACTTTCTTAATATCCTCAAAGACATCATTTACACTGTTGCTTTTATCTACTTGTGGAGCTGCATATTTGCTAAAATAGCTATTCTTTTTTTGATCAATGACCTCGTGAACTGTTTTCATCTGATACTTATCTATCCATCCCTCTTGTCCATCTGGCAGTATCACATGGAAATAGTCCGCTGTATAGTCCTTCAATAAAACAGTCGTGCTTTTTTCTACTTCAAAAATTGTGTCACTATTATATGTTGGTTCTGCCTTTATTTCCGTTTTGTCTTCCATAACCATCGCCTTTGGATAAATAGGTGTTGTTGTTACTGTAATATGCTGAACAGGTACCCAACCAATGATTTCGTCACCTATGGCAACATGGAACCATGTTCCCTGTTGTGCTATTATACTAACTTTAGAAGTAAAGCCCAACGCTCCCATAGGCGCTGAATTGGAATCAGGAGACTCATATACACGGAGATAATCTCCATTTACGATCCCTTCCTTTATAGGATTTTTACTGTTATCAGCAATAAGAACTGATTGGCTAGATATCCATCCGTGAACACCGTTTTCTGTTGAAATTTTTAACCATTTGCCTTCATTCCCTAATACAGAAATACGATCTCCGGCTCCCGCACTGCCAATCACTTTGGAATTTCCTTGAGGCTTTTCATGGATGTAAAGAATTTTATCAATGACGACAGCTTCCGTAATCTCTTCTCCAAATACAACGACACTCGTATAGATTATGCATAGGATCACCATGATCATAGCAACAAAAGCACTTCTAATTCTCACTACTTAAATCTCCCCTCTCTTTTTCATCTGGCAAGTGAAAGTTCCCTATCACCCTTTGTTTCTCTATGAGATTCATTTAGGAAGAGCTTGGAAACCAGCTTCTCTAGCACAAGATACTCTCCTTTACCAAAAAACGTAATTTTCAGCAATGCTTATAATAAAAACCTAGATTTGTCTAGGTCTTTTTACATAGATATTCCGAGCTATGCAGTAATCGGTCTGCATACGTAGTATTTTATTATGTAATATTCTATCGGGATATAAAAACTCCTCCTAATTTCCTATAAAAAATGAGTACAATTTCCTATTTTAAAAGCAGCTGTCTGCAGAAATCATATGCTTCAAACTACTTGGATTGGCTTTTGGCAGTTAGCTAAGTATGAATAATCTATAAAGAAACAAAGAAAAATCCTTAGGTTTAAGGACTTTTCTTTGTTTTTAGGGTGTAAGTAATTCTATAGGTTTGGATTTAGAATATCTCTAAATATTAATTTTATCAAATTTGTAAAACAAGAAAATTATGATGTAAAGGTTTTTCTGTTAAAGTATTTTATTGTCGGTAAAATAAATATTAATCCGATAATTATTGCTATCGGGTTCTGATAAACAGATTGTTGTCCACTTTGTAGCGATGCAACAATCCATGCTGCTAAAAAATATACATGGACACTTACCATGAGCCAATAACCCCATCTTTTAAGCCTTAAATATCCATAGGATATGATTAAGAGAATGCTCGCTGCTAATATTTTCATTATCCATGCTGGTAAAATAGGGATCTGCAACAAAGTAGGCAGTGGCTCAAAGCGAATTCCAAATCGTTCTATAAACTCTGGAAACAATGATAATATCACTAAAAACGCACTCAGAATAAATCCGTCTCCAATGAATGTTATGATAAAAGGTCTATTTTCACCCATACTTATAATCCACACTTTTTATAAATTTCAGCGATACAAGGGTTTTTGCTTTCCATATAACGATCGATATCTGTAGGGTGCTCTGTTGCTGCATGTAATTTGATTGCACTATATTTTTCCCTATCTTCTTTATGGGTTCTCAAATAATCTCTGAAAACAACGTGTCTTTTTAATTCATTAGAATCCTGAGGACATACGTATAAATGATGGGTCATACACTCATGCTTTTCTGTGTATGAAAAAGCTTCTCTGTCCTTGATTCCTAAATCTCCCTCATGACAATAACCTAGATTTTTCAGGCGTGATTTAACATCCTCAAACTTGTGATAACCTTCAATAATGATATCTATATCAATAATTGGTTTGGCCGATAACCCTTCCACCGAAGTACTCCCTACATGCTCAATTGTAACAATGCTGTTTTCAAGAGCTTTCTCTAGATATACTTTTATTTTTTGAAACTCATCCTTCCACTTAGGATCATATGGGATAACAATCACTCGTTTTGTTTTCATTTAATTACCTCCAATATGAATGCTTTTGATTACTACCCATTCCGCTTTAAGATTATACCTTTTGGGCTAGGGCAATGTCCCTGCCCGGTCCATAATCTCTTGCCATACCAATTATATCATATGAATTAGAAGTTTTTTACAGTTCAATATAAAATAAATGGTATACCCTCCCGAATGATATTTTTATTTGATATCAAACTCAAAGGCTACACCATTTACTTTTCATACTCTCCTATTATGCTCATTTTGTAAGTTTTTCTATTGCCGCAACTGCTTCAATTTCCACCAATTGATTCGTATATCCTAATACGGTAACCCCAGATAAAGTACTTGGGACATCATGTTCACCAAACGCTGTTCTTATTGCTCTCCAAGCAGTTACCAAGTCTGATCGGTTTTGAGATGCAACAAGTACTCTGGTATATACGATATTTTCTAGGGAGGCACCACATTCCTTTAATGCTTCTTTCAAATTCTCCACACAAAGTTTTGCTTGAAGCTCATAGTCATCTAAGTGCGGCACTTCTCCGTCTTTATTAATAGGGCATGCTCCAGCCAGAAATAATAAATCCATGTCTGAAGATACCTGACTAGCATATGCGTAATCAACGGAAGCCAGATTCGCTGAATGAATTAATGCTATTTTTTTATTCATCTTAAGTCCTCTCTTTTATTGTAATTTAGTACATAATGCCACAATCTTATCCTTTTCGCTTATAAATCAAAGATATTGGCCCATCTTCGAAACCCAAGCTTCTATAGAATTCCTCGTTCCTGACACTCCCCCTCAACATGTATGTAACCTGGTTGCTGCTATCTAATATCATATTTATTAAAGTCTTGCCAATACCGTTTCTTCTGTATTTTGAATCAACCACGACATTATTTATTTGTCCATTAAATACATAATCAGTTGTACATCTGGCAAATCCAACCATAATTTCTTCATCCCATGCAGTAACTACTATTTGAGAATTCTCAACCATGGTTTTTAACCTACTCATATCATTCGTTTTATCATCCCATCCGGCCTCATTGAATAAAGTATTTAACCTATCATAATCAACTTTTTTATCGGTATGATACACAATCATTAAATAACTCACTCCCCCTATTCATTTTCAGAAGAAGCCATAGCCATAACCGCTTCTTTGCAGCAGATAAATTAATGTTGTTTAGCATTTCATAATGTTCGTTTCATTCAGTTACCTTTTTGAATTGTGTTCCTTCTGCATCTCTAAATATGATTTATGCAATAAATCTTTGAGCACCAAAACCTTGTCATCTAAAGAGTATTTATAGATTGTCATCATTTCTTTTGCCATTTCAGTAAACTTTCTATGGTACATCTCGCAATCTACAGCACTTTGATACTCAAAAAGAATCGGATACAGTTTTGTCCAATTAATCTCATAGCTATTTGTGCTGGTCATTGATACTTCAGCTCTCATTCTCTTGCCATCCTTTACATACGTCAATCCATCCCAAGCTGTTCGAATATTTTTCTAATTCATCTGGGGTTAGCTCGATTGCACTATTGCTGCTGCCACACGCTGGAAAGACTGTGTTAAATCGTCTTAAAGAAATATCCAAATATACCCTGACATTATCATTTACGCCGAAGGGACATACTCCGCCAATCTCATGCCCAACAAATTCTATTACCTCATCTGGCGCAAGCATCTTTGCTTTTGTCTTAAATAATCCCTTAAATTTTGCATTATCAATTTTTGTATCGCCGGCAGCAACGATTAATATATAATTGTCGTCAACCTTAAATGATAACGTCTTTGCAATACGTTCTGGTTCACAATGTAACGCTTGTGCTGCAAGCTCTACAGTTGCACTTGAGACATCAAACTCCAATATCATTTCATCCTTGTTCCACCGCTTTAAATATTCTCTAACTTTATCAATTGCCATTTTCATAATCTCCTTGTGTTTGTGCTATTGTTCATGCAATCCCTATGTCACGTTATTCTATAGCATAATAATGCTGTGATTTAGCTACTTTCTCTTTAGTTCAAAAAACAAACCATCCCAAAGAGTAATTATTGTATCTGCATCTTTAACGATCAAGAATGAGTATACATTTTTTTCATCTCATCGATCATATCTTTCCATAGTACATAAGATTGGCTTATACCATCCGCATAACTACCAAACTTGAGCATATCTAATAATCTTTCACTGCATCTTTCAGGTTTCATATCAAAATTCTTGATGAAATCCAAGGTTCTTTTTCTACTAGGAAAATAAATCCTGTTCATGGCGAATAATGCCTGCAGAAAATGATCAATAGCTAAATCTATTGCGAAATGATAAAACAACACATCTTTTCTAGCAGCTGCACGTTCTAGATCTTCCGTATCATCAAGTTTATCTAGATGATATTGTACAAGTATTTCCGCTAATTTATCTGGATATTCATGCAATCTTTTCTTTAATAACCCCAGAAAATCATTTTCATCATATAAGATATTGATATCCTTAAACATGGCACAGCGGCCGACTGGATAATAATAATTGTCCAACTTGTCTGGATAATCACCGTTAAGTATAGATTCCACATCTTTCAGGGTTTCATTTACTGTAAAATACATTAGCCAGGTTTCAATTCCGTTTATCAGCACATAATCCCCTGCTCCCCAGTGACCTCCTTCAAAGATATTAACGTTCCTTTCTTGTATTAACTCTCCCATTTGATCTATTAACGCTTCTCTCTTCTCAAGTTTAGGTATCACATCGCAATATATGAAAATATCAATGTCGCCTTCACCAGCCTTTGGAATTGGTGCCTTGCCACCACTTATGCCTATCGACTGAACTTCCTTCATTTTTGAAATGCCTTCTATAAATGAGTTTATTATTATTTTAGTATCACCGACCATCCCAATCCCTCCTTTATGCTGTTCTACTATCCTGATTCAGCTTTCTATCATATTAACTTCTACATATTCCATTTATTACCTCCTTCAAAGAATAGATATGGCTATTTTTCATAGGCTAATTTACTTGTAATATATAATTTCATACCTGTGCTCCAGCAAAAAAAAGAGCAGGATTCACCCAGCTCAAGCTTATGCTTACATTTTGATCCCAACTATATTTAAAAGGGCCATACGTATAAAATCAATGGTACCCCAATCGTAATAACTAAAATAGATAAGGGTAAGCCTAACCGCCAATAATCTGTAAAATGGTATCCACCAGGGCCCATGACCAACATATTAGATTGATGCCCAATTGGTGTTAAAAATGCTGAAGACGAGGCTACACAAACACTCATGAGAAGTGGGTCTGGAGAAACACCCATAAATCCGGCCAAACTTATGGCAATGGGTGCCATCAATACTGCAGAGGCAGAATTGTTAATTAGGTTTGTCAATACTATGGTTAACAACATTAGCACAACAAGCATTGAAGGTGGTGACAAAATTGTAGCTACCTTTATTAATATATTGGCTATGGTATCAGATCCCCCACTGCTTTGCAGCGCACCTCCTAGGGGCAGTAAGGAGCCTAACATGATAATGGTTGGCCATTCAATCGCATCGTAAAATTCCTCAATGTTAATTACTTTTACAAATACCAATAATACAGCAGAAAGAGAAAATGAAATTTGAACAGGGATGACCCCTGCACTGGTGGCAACAATGGATGCTAGAAATATCCCCAGGGATATGTATTGTTTCTTTTTGGCCTTACCCACATTAAGTCCAACACCACGTTCTGCAAGGGGCAAACACCGCAGCTTAGAATAAGTCTCCTGCAGAATGCTTTCTGGCACTTGCATCAACAAAATATCTCCTGTCTTAAAGCGGAAAGTCTTTAATCGTTTGACTGGCGGGATGCCTATTCTAGACACTGCAACCAAATTGACATTAAAGCTATTTCGTAATTGAATTTCCACAGCGGTTCTTCCAATCAATGGCGAGTCCTCTCTTAATACCACCTCTACCAATGCAAAGTCCTCTGACTTCAAAGAAGTTTCCGAGTTTAAACACTCTGCTTTTGCTCCCTTTAGAGATAAGCCTGTCTTTTCAATAAGATTGGTCAGTTCGGAAGAAATCGCTTTTACAATCAAGATATCACTAGCCATCAACTGTTCACTTGCAAGGGGAGCAATGATTTTCCGGCCATTTCGTATGATGCTGAGTACATTGACCTCCAGTTTGTGAATTCCATAAAAGTCCCTTAGGGTTTTCCCAATCATTTTACAGCGGTCAGCTACAATTACTTCAGATAAATAATCTTCAATATGAAACAACGACTCATCTTCTCTAGCTTTTCGCGTTGGAATCAGCCGCCAGCCTAAGAGTGTTATAAATATGACCCCTATACTCATCAATACAAGCCCTACCGGCGCAAAATCAAAAAATGCAAACCCATCATAGCCTGCTTCAACACGGTAGGTAGAAACAATCAAGTTGGGTGGTGTCCCAATTGCTGTTAACATGCCCCCCAGCAAGGATGCGAACGACACAGGCATCAAAAACTGGGACGGCGACATTTTACTATCCTTGGCAACACGTATTGCAATTGGCATAATCAGCGCTAAGGCACCTACATTGTTCATAAAACCAGATAATAATGCCGTTACAACCATTAAGCCCATAATTTTTATGGAAACATCCTTCGGTCCTTTGTTCAGCAGAACAACCAAATGATCAACGACCCCTGTTTTGATTAATGCACTGCTAATCACCAATACCGAAGCTACCGTTATGACCGCAGGATGACTAAATCCTAAAAACGCATTTTCAGGAGAAATGACCCCCGTAATAACCAATACAAGCAATCCGAAAAAGGCCACAAAATCATAACGAACGCTACCGTCTATAAAGAAGAATAATGCTGCTGCTATCACAGTAAATACAATAATCTGTTGTGTCATATTCGCCTCCTGTATTAAAAGCCATCCATTTACAACCACCATTATTAAACCTTAAAAACGCTTATGGATTCTGATAATACATTCACCATCTCACTTAAATCCTGAATAGATGCACTGATTTCTTCCATAGAGGCAGTTTGTTCTTGTGCTGATGCGCTGATTTGCTGGGTTGCGGCTGCTGTCTCTTGGGATACTGATGCTACGCTTTTGATAGAATCTAATACATTTCCCTTTAGATTATCAACAAAAATAATATCCTTGTTTAAAATTTCAATTTTCTTTGTCACTTCCTCAACCGAGGTCTTTGTTTGTTCAAAAACTTTTCTTGTTTGGTTTAGAACATTGGCTGCATTTTGTACAACCACCTTATTCTCTGTCATTGTGCTGCTGGCATTCCCAATAACCCCGATGATTTCTGTAATAATATGTTGTATGTTCTTTGTAGCATTTGATGATTGTTCTGCCAGTTTTCTGATCTCATCTGCTACAACAGCAAAGCCCCTTCCATGTTCTCCAGCTCGTGCCGCCTCGATAGCAGCATTTAAAGCCAATAGATTTGTTTGACTTGCTATGGATTCGATAGTTTCTACGATCATCCCGATAGACTTTGATCGATCTGCCAGAGATTCAATGTTCGCGCCTACGATTTCCGTTGTTTGTGCATTTTCCTCAAATACATCTACCAGTTGGATAATTGAATCCATTCCGATTTCATTTTCATTGCGCATATTTCCTGTATTCTCTAAGGCAATGGTCATGTTCTGGGCCATACTTTCAATTTTATCCGATAAGTCATCTGTCATATGTACACTATTGTCCATCTCTGAAGCCTGGGTCGTAGCACCTGCCGCAATTTGTTGAACGGCACTTGAGACCTCTTCCATCGATGCACTTGTCTCCTCCACGGATTCTGCAATAATACCAAAGGTAGTCTCTAATTTTACAGAAATTTCTTTTGCATTGGATACCAAATTTCTAATGTTCTCCGTCATCTTATTAAAATTCTCTGACAGTACCCCGATTTCATCCTTTGTTTTTACTTCTAGCCTAACTTGCAAATCTCCATTACCTGCTTGTCCCATGACATTTGATAAGGAATTTAAAGGCTTTATAATCTGCTTGTTTACTAAGAAAAAAATAACCAACACGGATATGATTGAAGCGATCATTAAAGTAATGATCATTCCTGTTCGTAATGAATGAAGGGGCCCAATAAACTCTTCTGTAGGTATACCTATCACCACAATATGATCATTTACTTTCTTAAAAACGGTATATCTCTCTGAACCGTTATATATATAGGTGAGGTTCCCTTCTTGCTTTGCAAGAATTGTTTTTCCCCAATCATAATCATTTAGGTTTATTCCTATGGTTTCTCTATTCTTATGAATTTCAATGAAACCGTTTTCATCCACTATATAACCATACCCACTGACACCCACGCTGATCTTATCTAGCAAGCTCTGCATATCGACATTGCCCTTTTCAAGCATTGATACCGCTGTTTCAAGTTCTGCCTCAGCTTGGATATATAATTGATCCAATATGATGCTCTCCGCTTTATAATAGCTAATAACCCCTAGTGTACCAATCCCAAGTATTATCACTGCTAATATTGGTGCGAGTATTTTTGTCTTTAGTTTCATACGTTTTGTTCCTCCTCATTTGCTTAGCTTATATGAACATTATTAATATCTATCCTCGCTTTCTTCAATCACACTGTTTCATTACACAAATTGGCTAGCCTTCCTAACGTTAGGAAAGAATCTACGCTATATATACCATCGATTGTTGTTTTATAAACATTGTTATTCTAATAACATTCTTCCTGACATTACCTGCATTGAGCTAACAGCTGCTTATTAATTTCTTCATCATTATGGGGCTCCCTATAAAGGGTCTCGCTGATTTTTATATATCTGAATATCTCACGCCCAAACAAACAAAGGCTGAAAAATAAGTCCGTTAGGTATACTATCCGGTTACTTATTTTCAGCCTAAGCAATAAATCATAATCTTATGGAAGTCTTGCAAATTGGTGTTACAGGGATGCTTGCCACCCGCCATCAACATAAACGGTGTGCCCATTTACATAATTTGACGCATCTGAGGCCAAAAATATGGCAGTCCCTATTAGCTCTTCAGGTACTCCCCATCTTTTGAGCGGTACTTCACTTTGAACCCAACGATTAAATTCAGGATCATTCACGAGCTTCTCCGTTAGATCTGTAATAAAATACCCTGGTCCTATGGCATTCACCTGTATGTTATATTTCCCCAAAATCATTTTTTTCATTTTCCATTATAAACCATCATTGCACTGGGCCGATAATAGAGGATTTTGACACATATTGTCGAATCATGTTTAAATAGATTGCATACCTATGCACTATTGTTATTTAAAAATAAACACTGGAGGAAAGCTTATGAAGACAAAGAAAATCAAATTGAACTTGACAAACTCTATTCGTACAAAGCTCATCGCAATGACATCGCTACTTCTGATTCTTCCGTTGCTGGTTGCAGGACTTGTCAGCTATCGAATTTCAACCACCGAGCTAAACAAAAAAGGCGAAGTAATACTTAAGAACAGCGTTAAGCAAGCACTTCAGCTTATTGATGCAAAACAACAAGAAGTAAATATGGGAACTATCACATTGGCAGAAGCTCAAGAAGACGTCAAGATCTACCTATTGGGAAAGATGGATAGTGAAGGCAAGCGACAAATTAATAAGAACATCAATTTAGGTGAACATGGCTACTTTGTTGTCTATGATGAAAGTGGCTTGGAAGTGGCTCATCCTTCCTTAGAAGGGAAAAATGTATGGGATGTGGAAGACAAGAGCGGCAGTGGATTTAAACTGGTTCAGGAACAGATTAAATCTGCCAAAAGCGGTGGTGGATTTGTTTATTATACCTGGACGTTACCCAACTCTGATCAGGTTGGCGAAAAAATATCCTATCAAGAAAAAGATCCCCATTGGGGCTGGATCGTCTCCGCTGGTTCTTATATGCAGGACTATAACCAAGGTTCCTATGCCATCTTAAAATTGCTGTTATTTATTTTAATAGGCTCTACCATTCTGGGCGGGGTCGCCATCATCCTATTTTCCAGACATATATCCGTACCTATACAAATGATTCGAAATCACTTAGAGGAGGTTTCTAAAGGAAATCTTCGAATTATGGAACTGAATATCTCTAATAATGATGAAACGGGTATGCTGGCCGACTCATTTAATGTCATGTTAAAAAATATGAAGCAGTTGATCTCCACCATGAAAGATTCTTCAACGACAGTCATGAAGTTTTCAGAGTCTTTAGCTACCATTACGGAAGAGACTTCTAGAGCGATCAATGAAGTAGCAACAACCATTCAAGAGGTGGCTCAAGCCGTTGGAGAAGAAGCAAGCAGCACTGAAAATGCAGTACATAGGGTTGATATTTTGGCAGATAATATTGAAACCGTAGCTCATTCTGCCCTACATATGGATCAAGTAGCTACTGAAACAGATCAGCTAAGCACCAAAGGATTACGCGCCGTAGAAACATTAATTGATACCACAAAGAAGAACAATACCGCAACAGATACTATTAGCGATGTTATCCATAAAGTAAGTGAAAGCAGTAACAAAATTAATATCATTACAGAAACAATTACCCAAATCTCCCAACAAACAAATCTGCTTGCTCTTAATGCTTCTATAGAAGCCGCCCGGGCTGGTGATGCTGGAAGAGGCTTTGCTGTAGTAGCAGATGAGATCAGAAAACTGGCTGAACAATCAGAAAAAGCAGTAAATGAAATTAAGGATATTATCGGCGATATTCATAAGCACTCCCGTTCCTCTGTGGAAACCATGGAACTGGTCAAGTCTGTGTCCAGAGAACAAAATATTGCCGTAGATGATACCAAAAATGCCTTCAGAGAAATATCTACTGCCCTAAATACGCTGATCGTCAGTGTAAACGAAATTAGCAAGGAAAGCTTATCCATGAGGAATATGAAAGATGAAATTGTAGGTATCATGGAAAATATCTCTGCCTCTACACAGCAAACATCCGCTGCTACTGAAGAGGTTTCTGCCTCATCTGAAGAACAGTTGGCAGCAGTAGAAGAAGTCTCTAGCCATGCCCATGAATTAAAAACGCTGTCTGCCCAGCTTGAACGGGTTGTAGAACAATTTAAGATATAAATAAAAACCCCAGTGGGATAAATCCCCTGGGGTTAAATATTGAAGTTATATTATCTTCTGAAACCTCTGTTGTTATTGTTTCTTTGCTGCTTCTTTGCTTGTCTACAAGCTGGACATCTTTGAGGTTCGTTTTCAAAACCTTTTTCCTTGTAGAATTCTTGCTCGCCTTCTGTAAAAACGAAGTCTTTTTCACAATCTTTACATGCTAAAGTCTTATCTGCCATTTCAACATTCCTCCTTTTTGATTAATTAAGATTTAATCTTGTTCACATTATTATCCTAAAAAGAGGAAATGTTGTTAACTGTATTAAATCTATCCTAGATGATAATTTAACCATCTTAGCCTTTTCATCATAGCATTATATAGAAAAAAAAGCAACATTTATTATACATCTTCATACAAACGGTCTCAATAGATAACTGGCAAACCTTAATGGATCATGATGTCCACTGTTAAAGAGCTTTTGTCCAACTCTTCCGCTTAAGGCTCTCACCATGAAGTCCAGTTTAGGATTGTCCGCTTTTTCCATCCCCCTTCTTAGTATCAATGAATTATCATATCCCTTCCGTAAGGGTTTCACTAGCTCCTCATATTGTTCCCAACCGCACAGATCGTGGGCTGCATAAATACCTGTCAAAATAGCCATCCACTGCCCAAACCCCAGAAATGGCATAATTGAACCAAAGCAATTTCCAGTAAATAATGTATTTCCTATTCTTGCCTGTTGGCAGCTACCAATAATATATTTACGAACCTCAAATCTGTCAGTAACCCTCAATTCTTGATTCAATTTCGTGCATACTTCTTGGTAGAACTTTTCCCATAACGTATCAATGTTCTTAACTATATTTTCTGGATAATCTGGATATGCAATAACAATATTTGCCTCCCTGTCTGAAAAGGGGATCAAGTATGCATATCCCTTTGGCGCAAAATCATTGTTTAACCATGCAGTAACTGACTGTGCTTTGAAGTTACCTTCAATCGTTGCCCCCTTTAACGTTACCGATAAATCTTTCTGATAATTACCTAGCTTAATCGCATATTCCCCATCCCCTGTTGCCATGACCACATGGGTAAATTCCTTCATTAATTGATTGTATGTATAGTCACTATTATAAATGATCTTGCTTTTTACTTGCCGCGCTAGCTGCTTTTCAAAAGAATCTTCATGGCGTCCTCTTATATTCGTAAATCCTAAAAATCCAGTAATAACGGCTGTCTCCTTCTCTCCATATAGTGTAAGCTCAGCAATATTGCTCACTGGATGTAAATAAATATGGTGCTTCTCTGCTAAATAGGCTATACAATCATAAACTGGACGTTCTAAAATAGAAAGGAGTATCTCTCCATTAACAAACCTGTCTCCCACCTGACTCCTGCTTTCAAATATGGTTACATCTATGCCATGTCGTTCAAGGGTCAATGCGCAGGATAGACCGGATAAACCCGCACCCATGATTGCTACCTTCATTTTATCACCTTCTGCATTTCAATTTATTTTCTAGCGATCTCCTACTTGCTTTAATATTCTTTTCATTAATATAAAAAAAGATTCCTAATTATATATCAGGAACCTTCGTGTTTTCCTAAAAATATTCTGTTTCTTCATAGAATGCATTAAAACCTAAACATTTTTATACTATCGCTCAGTTCATGAACCATAGCATTCAGTTCCAGCAAGGATGAGGATATCTCCTCCATAGAAGCCGTTTGCTCTTCGGCAGATGCACTAATCTGTTCGGTAGATGCTGCAGTCTGCTGAGACACTGAGGATATGCTCTCTATGGCCTTTAAGACATTTGTTTTTGCAGTACCCATTTCGTTGATATCTGCGCCTAGCAAATCGATCTGGCGGGTTACCCCTTCCACTGCACCCCTTATGCCTGTAAACGTTTCTTTGGTCTCTATCATGGCACTATTGGCATTGGCTACGATGATCTTGGCCTCTTCCATGGTATGGTTTGTTGTGCCTATGACACGGATAATTTCGCCAATAATACTTTGTATCTCCCCTGTTGCCTTTGCAGACTGTTCTGCCAGCTTTCTAATCTCATCTGCCACAACAGAAAATCCTCTGCCTTGCTCCCCTGCCCGTGCTGCCTCAATGGCAGCATTTAATGCCAACAAGTTGGTTTGCTCTGCGATTGACTTAATCGCTTCCACAATCATTGAAATAGACTTAGACTTTTCAGCCAATGTTCCTACATTTTCTGCCACAACAGCAGATGCCTTCGTATTCTCTTCAAATCTATTCTCAAGGACGTGGATTGCTTTCATTCCCTGTTCATTCTTTAATTGCATATCTGTGGTTCTCTCGGTAGTAACCTTGACTTTTTCATTGGCAGTTGCTATTTTATCTGCTAGTATATTCGTTATCTCTAGACTATTTGCTGTTTCTACAGCTTGATTCGTTGTTCCTGCCGCAATTTCTTGAATGGTCTTAGCGACTTCTACTGTTGAAGCGCTCACCTCCTCTGTGGAGGATGCAATAATTTCCGAAGCTTGCTGGAGTTTTAAAACCGTTTCCTTTACGCTGCTGACCAATAGCTTAATATTTTCTGTCATATGATTAAAGCCTTCACCCAATGTACCCATTTCATCCGTTGAATTTAGATCCATCCTTACACTCAAGTTTCCTTTTCCCGCTTGTGCCATAGCATCCATGAGCTTATTTACAGGTCTGATGGTGGTTTTATTAATTAACAGTGTAATGATCAAGGTAGCTGCCAACATTGCCCCCAGTAGTATAATACCAATCTGTGCCTTTAAGGCATTTAAAGGTTCGATAAACTCTTCCGTGGGTACTGCTACCACTACGATACTTCCCCCCACAGCCTGAAACACAGCATATTTCTCTAATCCATCAAAAGTATATGTAAGCTCCCCATTTCTCTTCTCAAGAATCGTCTTTCCCCAATCATAGTCCCCTAAATTTGTAGAGATCATCTCGCTGTTTGGATGTACAGTAATGATCCCCCGATCATCCACCACATATCCATAGCCTTCTTCCCCTATTTTTAATGTTTCTATCAATGTCTTCAAGCTCGAACTATTTAGCTGCATGATGGTAGTGATGGTATTTAACTCATTACCTGCTTGCTCCTGCAGCTGTCCCATGATTGTCCCTTTGGCATTGTAATAATTGCTTAAGCCTAGCACACTGATGGCAACAATCATAACCAACAGGATCGGAACAAGCATTTTACTTCTTAATTTCATGGACTATCCCCCCTTTTGCTGATTAGATCTAAAATATATATTTGTTTTATTTTCTATTTTATTTCGATAACTTACGACAATAGTCCTGCATTTTAGGAAAGCGTTTTTTTGTCCTTTACAATAGTAAATTTTTACCCTTTACAGGTATTTATTCTGTTTTGTTAAAATATAAACTATCTCTAAACTACGTATTAAATAAAAGATGCGACACAAGATCGAGATCATGATTTTCAACGTAGGGGTTGCATAGTATGCAACCCGCCTAAATTTTATGGCATTCCTACGGGTCGCATACTATGCGACCCCTACA
>NZ_JARBTM010000006.1 GCF_029240175.1 Anaerosolibacter sp. | reverse complement strand
ATCGATGCCCCCGTCGGTCCGCAATTTTTAATTCATATCATTCGGAACGATGAGGGCATCGTTCCCTACCCTAAAACATAATTTCATAATCTTTTGTAGGGTCGGACGACCCTGTCCGACCGTTGTCGTTATGCCGCATCTTCCTACAAATGTGTCTTAAATTTCTCCGCTTAATTTCACAACTACTTTTCCCAACATTTAGAATATTTGTACCCCCTCTAGAATAAGTATTACTATAGATGAGAAGAGAGGGGGATTCGGTATGAAAGTGAAGTTGAATCTAAAATTAAAGGCACTCAATTGGAAAACCATAGCGATTATGGCTATGATTATAATGATTGTGTTTGCTGGAATTTATACTGTAAAGTATTTTATGAAGGATGATGCTGGCGTGCCTTTTGAAGTTTTAAGCGAAGAAGCAATTCCACAAAAGATACAGGAGATATTGCCTAGGTATAAAGCCCTTGAGAGAGCTTTAGCCTGCAAGATCGATGATGAAATTTATGTCATTGTAACTAGGGGAGAAAAACCTACAGGTGGATTTACTGTTGATATAGACAGAATTGAAAAAGTGACTGAGGAAGAGAAAACCAAAATGGTGGTGTATGCCCAGTTTGAAGATCCTCAACCTGGGGATGTGGTGACACAGGTGGTTACATATCCTTATGTGGTGGCAAAGACAGAATTGAAAGCATTGCCAGATAAAATTGAGTTAAAAGTAAAATATGACGATTAATCTTTAAGCCTGCATCAAATTTTGATGCAGGCTTTTTCCATGATTTACATAGAAGATAATGACGAAAAATGTCGAAAAAGTAATAAGTAGATTTATCATAGAATAAGGCTTGGGGTTTCACAATAGATGTCTATTTAGAAAGTGAAAATATGAAAATACACGATAGGGAGGACAATTGATGATGAATTGGAAGAAACTGATTTTATCGAGCACCCTTGGTTTATCAATTTTTGCAGGCAGTATAGGAATGACTTATGGACAGGATTTAGCTTATAAAGTGCAGGCTGGAGACACCTTTTGGATCATTAGCCAAAAATACGGAATCACTATAGAAAGCTTGATGAAGGCCAATAATTCTACAGAAAAGACCATTCTTTATGTGGGTCAGAATATTATTATTCCCTCAACGAATGCTGCTGTGACAGGGGACAAGCTACATACAGTTCAATCAGGAGACACTTTTTGGATCATCAGCCAAAAATATGGAGTAGATATAAATCTTCTGATGAAGACGAATAATGCAACCCAGAATACGGTACTAAATATTGGAGATAAGCTTATCATCCCAGGGACTGATACAACAGCAGTAAAGGAAGCAACGTATACTGTCCAAGCAGGGGACACTTACTGGATCATTAGCCAGAAGATGGGCATTGATATTAGAAAACTGATGGATTACAATGGACACACTGAGAGGACAACCCTCTATGTAGGGCAGCAAATAAAAATTCCATCGGGTGAAACAGCGTCGGCGCCTGCGACTTCTTCACCAATAACTATCGAAAACACAGACTCAGCACCATACGTTACCTACACATCCTATGCTGTACAAAAGGGTGATGATTTCTGGAAAATATCAATTAAGTTTGGAATACCCATGTATGAGCTCATGAAAGTAAACAATATGAGTGAAAATACAGTACTGAATATAGGAGATCAGCTAAAGGTGCCTGTTCATCATGTACCTGTAAAGTCTACGCCGGGAAGTCAATATGGCGAATATCTTGACTGGTGGACAGAAGCCCAATACGTCCTACCTATTGGAGCCCAGTACAAAATGACAGATTTTTATACGGGCAAATCCTGGAACATGAAGCGTAGTATGGGGGCAAATCATGCTGATTGTGAGCCTATTACAAAGACCGACGCGGAAATTATGAAACAAGTTTGGGGTGGTACTTATAGCTGGAAGACGAGACCAGTAATTGTTGAATATAACGGTCGAAAAATTGCGGCATCTGCAGCTTCCATGCCCCATGATGTTCAAACGATTACGGATAATGGATTTTCAGGCCATATGGATGTTCATTTTGCCAATAGTACAAGGCATAAAGATGGAGAGGTTGATTTGGATCATCAGGCCAACATCAAAATTGCTGCAGGAATGAAATAAATAAGAGATAAAAGCACCTTTTTGAGTGATTGATCGTCAAAAAGGTGCTTTTATTTTTGAAAAAACTGAAGTTTATAGTTAGTCGATACATAACAGGGTATATATATCTACAAACTAAGGTAGGGAGGTTGAAGGAATGAGAGATAAATGCAGACTTACAGTAGATA
This sequence comes from Anaerosolibacter sp., assembly GCF_029240175.1. GTDB lineage: Bacteria > Bacillota > Clostridia > Peptostreptococcales > Thermotaleaceae > Anaerosolibacter. The sequence goes on along the minus strand of NZ_JARBTM010000006.1, from coordinate 127,872 downwards.
AATTGAAAAGTAAATGTGACACCAGTGTTTTTGATTTTAATACGACAGCGGATTTATATCCGTTACAGGGTATTATAGGACAAAAAAGAGCGGCAGAAGCGTTGGAATTTGGACTAGATATTAAAAAGAAGGGCTACAACATTTTTGTGTCGGGTCAAAGTGGGACAGGAAGAAACAGTTATGCACTATCCATCGTGGAAAGAAAAGCAGAGGTAAAGCAAGCATCCGATGATTGGGTGTATGTACATAATTTTAAGACCCCCGATTGTCCTCTGGCACTTAACTTAAGACCAGGATTAGGAAAAGTATTTAAAAAAGAAATAGAAAACATGATTAGCCATCTTCAAAAAGAAATTCCTGAGATATTTCAAGGCAGGGAGTATGAAAATAAGAAAAGTGTGCTGCTGCAGCAGTATGAGAAATATACCCAAGAGACGATCGAAGAGTTGAATAATTTAGCTAAGGCCTATGATTTTATCTTTACCCAGACAGAGCGAGGGCTAATGAGTATCCCGTTAAAAGAAGGGAGGCCTATGACGGAGGAAGAGTATAGGAGCCTAGAGTCTGATGAAATCGAGATGCTGCGCAAGAAATCAAACCAATTGAGTCTGGAGACCATTGATATTTTTAATAAGCTCCGATCCTTAGAGGATGAATATAGAAAAAGAGTAAAACAATTGGATGAGAAAAGCGGATTAGATATAGTAGATTTTCATATTGGGCAGCTCATCGAAAAGTTTGGAGAAAATAAATGTGTAGAAGAATATCTCCGCCAGATGGAGGATGATATTGTAGAACATATTGAGAAATTTAAAACTGGTGACAAACCAGATCTAAGCGGTAATCCCTTGGCTATGTTTCAAATGCGATCCACTGAGGCTTTTTTTGATAGATATCAAGTAAATCTATTTATTGAAAATGGAGAGAAAGCAGGTGCCCCTCTTATCAACGAGACAAACCCCAGTTATCATAATTTGATTGGCGGCGTCGAATATAAGAATGAACTGGGTGTTATGAAGACAGACTTTATGCAAATCAAGTCAGGCGCACTGCATAGGGCCAACGGAGGTTACTTAATTCTTCAGGCTAAGGATATCCTGTCCAATCCTTTCGCATGGACAGCTTTGAAGCGGGCATTGAAGACTGGGGAGATCAATATTGAGAGTTTGGATAAACAGATGGGATATGTAATCACCACATCCTTGAAACCACAGCCAATTCCACTAGATATTAAGGTTGTGATCATAGGAGACCCATATACCTACTCCATACTATACAGTTATGATGAAGAATTTAAAAAGCTGTTCAAGATCATGGCTGACTTCGACATCGAAATGGATCGCAACAAAGAGAATATGTATAAAATGGCGCGATTTATCGCTACCCACTGCGAAAAAGAAAGATTAAAACATTTTGATAGATCAGCGGTGGGAAGGATCATCGAATACAGCTCGAGACTGGCAGACAATCAAGCAAAGCTGAGTTCACGATTTAATCAAGTGGTAGAAGTCCTCTATGAGGCGGATCTAGTAGCTGAGGCTATGGGAGCAGAGATCATCAGCATTGAACATGTGGAAAAGGCCATTGAACAAAAAATATATCGCAACAATAAATATGAAGAGAAGGTTCTAGAGATGTTTGAAGATGGAACCTTACTGTTAGATGTAGAGGGCGAAAAAATTGGTGAAATTAATGGCTTAGCTGTTACTGGCTCTGGGGAATATTCCTTTGGCAAGCCAAGTAAAATCACAGTAACCACCTATAGAGGCAAATCAGGCATTATCAACATAGAAAGAGAAATCAAGAGAAGCGGCAGCATCCATGACAAGGGTGTACTCATTTTAAGTGGATACTTTGGATCAAAGTTTGCTCAAAAAAGACCACTTTCACTATCCGCCAATATTGTATTCGAGCAATTGTACTCTGGCGTTGATGGGGATAGTGCCTCCAGTACCGAACTTTATGCACTGCTTTCCAGCCTTTCAGGTGTGCCGATAAAACAATATATTGCAGTGACAGGTTCCGTAAACCAGAAGGGTGAGATTCAGCCCATCGGCGGCGTGAATGAAAAAATTGAAGGATTCTTTAAGGTATGTAAGCTAAAAGGTTTAACAGGTCATCAAGGTGTAATGATTCCTCATCAGAATGTGAAGAATTTGATGCTGAATGATGAAGTTATGAAGGCTGTAGAGACAGGCATGTTCAACATATATTCAATCCATACCATTGACGAAGGCATTGAAATACTTACAGATGTACCGGCAGGTGTGAAAGATCAAAACGGAAAGTATTCTATGGGTACGATTTACGATCTTGTAGAAAAGAAACTAGAGGAGTTTTCAAAAGATATTGATGAAGAAGATAAAAAAGAATGAACATTGAAATAGGGCAGGTTTTCCTGCCCTATTTGCATGTGATGATACGGGTTTCTGTGATGATATAGTCAACTGGGTGATCAAAGGGTTCACTAGGCAGAGCTTCTGCAATTTGAAGATCAAATGCTAAGGCTATCGCTGAAATTCTTTTCTTCTGTTGACTAAAGAAGCGATCATAGTATCCACCGCCGTAGCCTATTCGATAACCCTGAAGGTCAAAGGCTACACCAGGAACGAGGATTAAATCCAAGCAATCGGGGTCAACGATACGTATAGCATCTTGTCTCGGTTCCAGAATTCCATAATTTCCAGGTATTAAGTCTTTTTCTGGATCGATAAGCTGGGAAAAAAGCAGTTGTTTCGTAGAGGGAATACTAATAGGGACCATGACTTTTTTTCCAACGGAAAGAAAGTGCTGAATGATTTGGTCTGTTTTTACTTCATTTCTAAAATCCACATATACCGATATATTTTTGGCTTCCTGGACCAAGGGGAAGTTCTTTAGTTTTTGGAAAATATTGAAACTCTTCTGCTGTAATTCTTCGTCAGTTAATGTACTTCTCATATTCAATTTTTCTTTACGAATCTGATTCTTCAAACGTTATCCCTCCAAACCAAGATAAGTATCCTTATCAAACAAGATAGCAGATGTTGAACTATGGTAATTTATAACTATTTGGAAATCTTTAAATTCATTATATAATAGAATATGGGGAAAAAAGTAGAAATATTTGTTATCCTCACAGATTTATCACAAAGCAACATGAAATTCGTGGTAAAATAGTAGAGGAAAATGAATGAATATGTAGAATTGTAAATTATAGTAGGAGATGGTGAGATGATAGAACTCTTGAATGTAACCAAACAGTATACAAACGGGACAATGGCCCTTTCAAATATTAATATAAAAATCGACAAAGGGGATTTTGTTTTTCTTGTGGGACCCAGTGGTGCCGGGAAATCTACTTTTATTAAGATGCTGCTCAAGGAGGTAGATCCCACAGAGGGAAAAATCATTATCGATGATTTAGAAGCCACAACCCTATCCAGAAGGAAGGTTCCTCAACTAAGAAGAAAAATGGGTGTAGTCTTTCAGGACTTCCGTCTACTTCCCAATAAAACGGTTTATGAAAATGTGGCCTTTGCCATGGAGATTATTGAGGCCCACCCTAAGGAAGTTAGAAGACAGGTGCCTATGATTCTTAGCATGGTAGGCTTGAGCGGTAAATCAAATATGTATCCTGATCAGCTTTCAGGCGGAGAACAACAGAGAGTATCGATTGCCCGAGCGATAGTGAACAATCCAGCTGTATTGATAGCGGACGAGCCTACTGGAAATTTAGATCCTGAAACTGCTTGGGAGATTATGAAATTGCTCAAACAAATCAATCGCAGAGGAACAACTATTGTCATGGCCACCCATGCCAAAGAAATCGTAGACGTGATGCAGCAGCGAGTAATCGCTTTGGAACAAGGAAGAGTTGTACGGGATGACAGGAAGGGTGTATATGGCTATGAGGATTAGAACCGTTTCATATATGATCAAGCAGGGATTAACGAGTATTTGGCGAAACAGGATGATGAGCATAGCTTCCATTGGATCGGTGGCGTCAGCACTGGTGATTTTAGGCATTGTTTTCATGTTGGTCTTGAATATCAATAGCTTGGCAGAGTCAGCAAAGGAGCAATTTGATTCTGTTCAGGTATATATAAAAGATGAAGTAGATGCAGCTGGTATTGAGAAAATTGGTGAGGCGATTATTGCAGTGGAGGGCATTGATGAAATAGATTTTTTATCCAAGGATGAAGCACTGGAAAACATGAAAAGCCAGTGGGGAGATCAAGGTTATTTGCTTGAAGGCCTTGAGACCAATCCCCTGCCGAATTCCTATGTAATTAAGATGAAAGATGTAAGCTATGCCGATGGGGTTGTAAATGCCCTTAAGAACCAGGATGGAATTGAAGAGGTAAAGTACTATAAAGATATTGTGGACAACCTTCTGAAAATTACCCACTTTATTCGAATGGTAGGAATAGGATTGATTGTAATCCTGATTGGTATTTCTATGTTTATTATTGCAAATACCATTAAGCTGGCGGTAGCTTCGAGATATCGGGAAATCAATATTATGAAATATGTTGGGGCAACCAATTGGTTTATCAGATGGCCTTTCCTTATAGAGGGTCTTGTACTGGGTTGTATAGGTGCCCTGATTGCTTTGAGTGTTGTAGGATATGGATATAAAATTGCAGTGGATGTGGTTACGCAAAAACTATATGTGATGTTGTCTGCCCACATGATTCCTTCAACCATAGCCATTCAAAATCTGGCAGTTATTTTTATTGTTTTAGGGGCTGGTATTGGAGCACTAGGAAGCATCTTTTCCATGAGAAAATTCCTAAGAGTATAGTAGCAAGCGTCAAAGGGGGATGAAAATGAAGCAAAAGCGTTTTTGGATATGGATAATGAGCATATTATTGATTTTTACATTTACAGCGCAGGGCTTTGCGTCAGATGCTGCCAGTGAACAAAAAAAATTAAATCAGATTACCCAGCAGATTAAGAACTTTCAGCAAAAAATGAATGCCAATAAAAAGCAGGAAAAAAATCTGACGACCCAAATAAAGACATTAGATCAAAAAATTGACCAAACTGAGCAGGAGATCGGCAGTATCAGTAATCAGATCACCATGACCAAATCTCAAATTGAAAAAACAAGAGCCGAACTACAGAAAGCCGAGAGCAATATTGCTAGCAAGAATGATGTCCTTAATGCTCGACTACGGGTTATGTATAAGAATGGAAATGTAGGCTACGCCGAGGTATTGCTGGCATCGGCAAATATCGTAGATTTCTTTTCAAAGATGGACATGGTGCAGAAGGTGATAGACCACGATACTGGACTTTTGAAATACATGAAGGAACAGCGGGAAGCTATTGATGACAAGAAAAAGAAGCTTGAGGCCTATGAAGGACAAATGGTTTCTATGAAAAATAAAATGGAAGTAAAGCAAAATGAGCTAGCATTAAGTCGGGGACAGGTTGCAAAAGAAAAGCAAAAGGTTCAGCAGGATAATGTAGCCTTGGAAAAGCAAATTGACGATTTGAATGACTATGCACAAAAGATCGCAGAAGAAATTAGAAGAAAGCAATCTAAGGGCGACTATACAGGAGGAGAGATGGCTTGGCCAGCACCAGGATACACGAGAATTACATCACCCTTTGGATATAGGATACATCCAATTCTTAAGACAAAGAAGCTTCACACGGGCATCGATATAGGAATTCCATTGGGAAAAAGTGTTGTGGCCGCTGGTGATGGAACGGTAATCCATTCCGACTGGTTAGGGGGATATGGAAAAGTGATCATGATTGACCATGGGGGCGGTATCGTTACCCTTTACGCCCACAATTCCAGCTTATCTGTAAATGATGGCGCGAAAGTGAAAAAAGGCCAGACCATCGCGAAAGCGGGTAGTACAGGAATGTCAACAGGCCCTCACCTTCACTTTGAAGTAAGGAAAAACGGAAACTATGTGGATCCTATTCCATGGGTAAAATAAAAATTATGAAAAGTCATATACTGAAAAAGTATATGACTTTTCTTGTTATTGATGGGTAATTAGACTATAATGTAAATGGAAATATATGGGGGTGGCAGAATGATTGAGGTAAGAAAACTTAGCAAGGTATTTAAAGATGTCCAAGGAAAAGGACTGAAAAAGCTAACAAAGGAAATCCATGCTGTAAATGGAATAGAATTCTCTGTGAAGGCTGGAGAGGTTTTGGGGCTCCTAGGAGAAAATGGTGCGGGAAAAACAACGACCCTGCGTATGTTGGCAACCATGTTAATGCCCACATCAGGGACGGCATTCATTAATGGCGTAGATCTTATACGGGAGCCAGAACAAGTGAGAAGCCAAATCGGTATATTGTTTGGTGGTGAGGTAGGATTGTATGACAAATTGACGGCCAGGGAAAATATCGCTTATTTTGGTGCATTGAACAACATGAAGAAAGACGAGATGGACACCCGGATTGAATTATTGGCCAAGAAACTGGGGATGGAAGATTACTTAGATCGCAGGGCAGGCAAATTCTCCAAGGGAATGAAACAAAAAGTTTCCATTGCCCGCTGCATCATTCATGACCCGCTGATTATGCTTTTCGATGAGCCTACATCGGGACTAGATGTAACAGCCGCCAGATTAATTCATGATTTTATAAAGGAATGCAAAGACTTGGGGAAAGCCGTTATATTTTCCAGTCATACCATGCATGAGGTAGAAAAGCTTTGTGACAGAATCGCTATTATTCATAAAGGAAGCATTATTGCCGTGGGTACAATCGATGAGTTAAAGGAAAAGTACCAGGGTAAAACCCTTGAGGATATTTTTGTAAGATTGGTAGGTGATGGGCGATGAACTGGAAGCACGTAGGGATCGTTCTGAAAAAAGAATTGAAGGGGATATTCCGTGACAAGAGAACCTGGATTGCCAGTATTTTGATTCCTACCTTGCTTTTCCCTGTATTGTTCAATTTAATGGGAAGTGGCATGGATAAGGTGGAAAAATCAGTGAATGCAGGAATCAAAATAGCAGTAGAAGCCCCCTTAGATGGAGAAAGGGTAATAAAGAAATTAGATGATGACCCTATTATAGAGGTCACACAGGAAGAGAATCCCCACCAGGCTTTAGAGAAAGGTAGAATTAAAGCCATTGTTGTGATCGGCAGTAGCTTTGAACAAAAATTAAGTAATGGACAGCAAGGGGAGATCACCATAAAGTATGACGAATCCAGTACAGAATCAAGCTTCGCTTTACCGAAGATAAAAGGTGTATTGGAAGACTATAACAATCAAGTTGTTAGTCAAAGATTAGCGGATCGCGGCATTGATCCGTCCATATTGACACCCATTCGATTAGAGGAAGAAACAATCACAAAGGAGAATTCAGGTCCGGGATTATTTATGTTGTCTTTCTTACTGCCTATGCTGCTGGTATTATACCCCATCATTGGGGGTATTCCAGTGTCTATAGATTTGGCCGCGGGAGAAAAGGAAAGACAGTCACTGGAGCCTTTGCTCTCTACAGGTGCCAGTCGACTGTCAATATTGATCGGTAAATATATAACAGTGACCTTTGCATCGGTATTAGGCGTTGTGGCATCGTTGACTGGCTTAGTGATTGCATCAAGAACTTCGCCGGAGATGCTGCCTACGGATATCACCATTTCCGCCCTAGGCATACTGATTATGGCATGTATCTCTATTGTGATTGCCATGATTATCAGTGCCATTTTACTGGTCATTAGTATCTTTGCAAGATCTTACAAGGAAGCTACCACGTATATGAGCCCATTAACCATTGTACTGATGGTACCTGTGTACTTAACTATGTTTTCAGATATCAAAACAACTTCTGATGTGATGTTCTTTATACCAATATTGAACGCGGTACTCCTCATCAAAGAAGCATTGTTTGTGATTAATCCTTTACACATAGGTATTACCTTCGGGGTTTCGGGGGTGTTGGTGCTGGCAGCCATATTTTTTGCAAAGTATATGTTTGACCAGGAGTGGGTAATTTTTAGGTCTTGATGGGGTGCATCAATGGTATAATAGGATAAGACAGAATAGAAGGAGAATAAGCTATGGCAATGTATAGAGCAGGTGATTGGGATAATTTGGATCAAGTAAAGGTACTTGGTATTCAAAGAGAATTGACGGATTGGTATGGGAAAAATCATCGAAAACTTCCTTGGAGGGAAACCAGTGATCCCTACTATATATGGATCTCAGAGGTAATGCTTCAACAGACCAGAGTGGATACGGTAATTCCGTACTTTTTAAACTTCATTGAAAAGTTTCCTACCATGGAAGACTTAGCCCAAGCCCATGAAGAAGAAGTCTTGAAGGCTTGGGAAGGATTAGGGTACTACTCCCGGGTGCGAAACCTTCAACGGGGAGCGAAAGTTGTCGTGGAACAATACGGGGGACAGGTACCTAAGGATCTCCAGGAAATTAAGAAGATACCAGGGATTGGACCCTATACAGCAGGAGCTGTTCTAAGTATCGCCTATGATCAGGCTGTTCCCGCTGTAGATGGCAATGTAATGCGGGTTTTTTCACGATTGTTTTGTATAGAAGATGATATTTCTGAAGGAAAGACCAGAAGTGAGATGGAGAAGATTGGGTGTGTAGTTGTGCCTAGAGAAAACCCGTCTTCCTTTAATCAAGGACTGATGGAGCTGGGTGCACTCATCTGCACGCCCACGTCACCTAAATGCAATGCTTGTCCAGTATATGACCAGTGTTGTGCTGCGCAAAGGGGCATTCAAAATAAACTGCCTATCAAAAAGAAGAAGCAGGCTGTAAAAGAAGTAGAGCTAGAAGTAGCACTGGTGTGGAACGACGATAAGGTTCTCATTATGAAAAGACCAGAAGATGGGCTTTTGGCAAGCCTTTGGGCATTACCTTCAGCAGTCAGAGAAAAAGGATGGGAGCCAGGAAGCAACATCATTGAAGTCTTGGACGAGGAATATGGCATAATAGTGGATGATATAACCTATGTGTTCGATGCTCAGCATGTATTTACCCACCTGAAGTGGAATATGAAGGTGTATGACTGCAAACTATCTTCAAAAGTAGTACTTGAATATCCACAAGTTCAATGGGTTACCCTGGATGAGATAGGGAACTATGCCATACCTACAGCTTTTATGAAAGTACTGAGAAAGATCAATAGATAGACGGGGGATAGCGATGAAGGGACAGAAGAGAATTCGGGACTATGGAATAACTATTGGGAAGATGATGCCGGGAAAGAAAAACGCCATTACGGATGTATGTGGCGTAAAAGTAGGATAATGCGGCATAAATGCCGCAGATCAAGATCGAGATCCAGATTGAAACCCGTAGGGACAGGGTCATCCTGCCCTTCTTCTGCTGATCTCTTAGGTCTTCGGGCGGGAAAACCCGCGCCCCTACCGTCTTTACTCGATCTCAATCTTGATCTCGATCTTCTGTCGTATCCTTTATTTGTTACGAATACAGCCTATATCAGCGTAAAATTCTGAGATAGGCTATAATTTTGTACCTAACCATAAAAAATAAATTCTATGTTTCAAAAAAATATTATATAATGATTAGGGTGACGAAATACATATTAGAAAAGTGGGTTGACGATATGATACTTGCAGAGAAGAAAGCAGTTTCCAATGTGGAAGTACGAAAGAAAATATATACCATGGTTATTCCGATTTGTATGGAAAATGTTCTGCAGATGTTGGCAGGTTTCATATCGACAGCCATGATTGGATGGACTGGGGCTTTGGCAGTGTCGGCCATGGGGTTGAGCATGCGTATTACCCAGATTGTATGGGCATTGTTCAAAGGAATTGCCACAGGAGGGACAGTTTATGCTGCCCAGGCTTACGGAGCCCAGGATCATAAAAAACTTAGAAATGTCATTCAGCAGACCCTTATTTCATCTGTTCTATTTGTCATTGGAATTCAGCAGCTAATTTTTTGGAAAACAGATTTTTTTATTGGTTGGTTTAACGCTGATGGTGAGTTATTAGAGAAGAGTCTGATCTATTTAAAAACTGTATCCCTCGGCCTTCCTTTCCTTGCCATCATGTTGGTGGTTGCCGGTGTGCTTCAAGGAATGGGAAACACAAAAACGCCCATGAAAATAGCATTCATCATGAATATAGTTAATATTTGTGTCAGCTATGTACTGATTTTTGGTAAGCTGGGATTTCCTTCTTTAGGTATTATAGGTGCTGCTATAGGAACAGCGTGTGCCCAATTTGTCGGCGCCTGCATAGGGCTATATGTTCTATTTTGCAAAGACGGTATTCTGTCGGGTCTACTGACTACTAGCTTTCTAAAGCTTGATAAAGAAAAGATACAAGAGATATACAGAATGGGTATGCCTACAGCTTTTGAATCCATCTTCTGGCAGGTATGTACCATCCTATTGACACGATTGATTTTGAAGTTTGGCGTTGAATCTTTAGCTGCCCATCAATTGGGATTGCAAGCGGAGGCCATCTCCTATATGCCTGCAGCAGGGTTTAGCATTGCTGCCACTGCCTTTGTAGGTCAAGCCATCGGACGCAAGGATCAGGAACTAGGGAAGAAATATATAACTGAAATTGTGAAAGGTTCAATTATACTCACCAGTTTTAGCGTTGCGATCTTGCTGTTTTTGCCCGGGAAGGTTATGGGTTTGCTGACCAATGATGCTGGCGTCATTGGATTAGGCGTAAAGTATTTGATGCTTATGGCAATCGTTCAGATTCCTCAAAATGTGGCAGGGGTACTGAATGGTGCATTGCGCGGTGCTGGCTTTACAAAGGTACCTATGATTGTGGCAGGCACGGGCTTATGGCTAGTGCGATTACCTTTCGCATATCTCTTATCCCTAAACTTTGGGTTCAATATTATCGGCGTTTGGTTGGCTATGACCTTAGATTTAGCTTTCCGGTTTGTGTTAAGCTTTATTTTGTATAAACGTAAAAACATTTATCAATATATGGCATGAAGGAAACTGCTGATTCTATGATCATAAAAAATGAATGAAAATAAATTTATAAAAAATGTTTGAACGTTTATAACTTGGGTATCTATTGTTTAGTAATGAGTGTTTAGGCTTTACAAAAATGGAAATTAAAGGTTGCGTTTTTGCGCCTTCTAATTTATAATAATTATTAGTTAATAAATTTTATTTAAATAAATTTACTTTATGGAGGTATGAATAATGGAAAACAAAAAAACATTAGAACACTTGATGGCTGCATTTGCTGGGGAATCTCAAGCCAACAGAAAGTATTTAGCTTATGCGAAAAAAGCAGAAGCGGAAGGAAAAATCAATGCTGCAAAATTGTTTAGAGCGGCTGCTGAAGCAGAAACCCTTCATGCCCATAAACATTTTGAAGTAGCAGGAAAAATTAAGGATACTGCAGCAAATCTGAAGGATGCAGTAGCTGGGGAAACGTATGAGTATAAGGATATGTATCCAGAGTTTTTAAAGGCCGCTGAAGAGGAAGGCAATCAAGCTGCAATTCGTACATTTACATATGCACTAAAGGCAGAAGAAGTCCATGCGAAATTATATGAAGAAGCCCTTGCAGACATGGATAGTGATGAGGAAGTATTCTATTATTTATGTCCAGTGTGTGGAAATATTGAAAAGGCAGTTCCAGAGAAGTGTTTTATCTGTAACGTGCCAGGAGAAAAGTTCATTAAATATTAGTTGTTAGCTTAGATAAAAAACGGATGGAAACATCCGTTTTTTTATTGGTCTTAATAGATTTTACAAAAAAGTAACAAATTGCATATTGCTTTGATATTTCATAAAATTTGTAATAGTATGAAGAAGTAGAATAGTAATCTTATGTTTAAAAGAAACTGGGTGACTGGAAAACGACATGATCATTATGATGACCAATGGAATTTTCTGATTTATAAAGAAAAAGGGTGGGACTTCATGAAAAAACGATTTGAGAAAACACCAAATAGAAGCAGCACTGTTTATATCATCTGGTGTTTGTTGATAGTATTCATCGGCAGTATTCTTTTGAATGGATGGCAGCGACAATTTGATGAAACCTTCTTTGATGTGGAGCGGGTATACAATCATATTGAAGAGCTTGCATCCCCCAAATACAATGGACGTCTGCCAGGTACAGCTGGAAACCAGTTGGCACTGAAATATGTTGAGGATTATTTTAAGGAAATAGGCGTAGAACCAGGAGGAGAAAAGGGAAGCTACTATCAGGAATTTGAACATATGATAGCATCCTATAGCGAAAAGCCTTATTTTTATATCACTGATGAGAAAGGAAATCGGATAGAGGAATATAGTATTAGACAGGAATATCGGGATTCTTTTGATGGACGGGGGAAAATTGAAGGGGAATTGCTGTACCTATCCATGTATATTACGAGTTATTCAGATCATGAAATACGAGATAAGATACTTTTGGCAGATATTCTCTTACGGGAAGAGGACATTCATTATGCCAAAGCATGTGGTGCAAAAGCTATCGTAGCTACTATAAATGACCGTGACTGGAGATTGGATCCCAGACGAAGGGTTGAACCCGTAAGAATGATAAAGGGTTCAGGGAATTTACATAGGATTGATGATCCGGGAATCATCCTCCACTATGTAAAAATGCCAGAGTTCGTGAATTTAAAGCGGTATGCATCAAAAAACTATAAGGCTCAAATCGGCTATGAATACGATTTTCATCCTGTAAATACCGCAAATATCCTTGGAAAAATACAGGGAAAAAAACAAGATGCAGGGTATGTAATCGTTTCCGCCCATATAGATCATGTGGGTGCAGAATACGATGATGGTCCATACTTTCCAGGTGCATTGGATGATGCATCGGGAACTGCTATGGTAATGGAAATGGCCAGGGTAATAAAGGCTCAAAAATCACCACCGGATAAGACCATCTTATTTGTTGGGTGGAATAACGAAGAAGGTGGTCTTGCAGGGTCTAGATATTATACAAATAATCCGATCTATCCCCTTGAAAAGACCCAGCTCATTCAGCTGGACTGTATAGGCTCAGTGACAATGCAGGAAATCGACTTCGCTTCTGCAGGGACAAAAGGGCAATTGCTGCGAAATAAATTTAAGCAATTAGCAGACCTCAGAGGTTTCAAGTCAAAGGAAAGCAGCTTTTTATCCAGCGATCATGGACCTTTTATTGAGAAAGGTGTGCCTGCTATTCTTATTGAAGATAATTTTGAGGACATAGGACATAAACATAAGATCCACACCTACGAGGATAATATCGATAACATTAGCAAAGAAAATTTATCAAAAGTAGCAGTTACGCTCCTAGATTATATTAATAGTGAAGTCTATGGAGACTTCCTGCCAGACTACTTAAATGCGCAAGAGTGGAGTTTTTTAAGTGGGTTGATCCTATTGGGCATAGTGATATATCTGATCTATTATTTTAACAAAGGAAAACCTGATTATGTGATAGGCAATCTAAAGATAGAGGATATATACTATTCAATGCCCTTTCGCATTGTAACAAGGATTTATCATTATGTTTTTCTAACGACCATTGTCGTATTTATGTTGGTGTTTATTGCAAATATACCTACTAATTTTAATCTAATCCTTGATCAAGGAAGTGTATATACCAACCTATCGATTTCTCTGACAGTGAAAAAAAGTATACTTTATATTCGAAACTTGCTTAGTAATGGCTTTGGAAAATCCATTGGACAGCAGGATATTATGAAGATTGTAGTGAACTCTTTTAGCAAGAGCATGGTGCTTATTGCTTCTACCTTGATTTTCTCAACAATTATAGGGATTATAAAGGGCATTTTGGATGGTTATAGAAATCAAAACAATGACAGTCTCAGAACTATGGGAACATTGGTAGCTTTGTCAATCCCAGATGTCCTTATTGTGATAGGAGTTCAATTGCTAGTTGTTTTTATGTATAAGTACAATATTTTAGTACCCGTAATGACCAAAGAGATCACGAGAAAATTCGTTCTTCCACTAATTTGTTTATCTGTGGTTCCTTCAGTATATATGGCGAGGATAACCACCATCGTTATTCATGAAGAAATGAGAAAAGGATATGTTAAAGCTGCAAGAGCCAAAGGTCTTTCAAAAAATAAGATATTAACATTACACCTATTGATTGGTGTAACCATGAAAGTGATAGATTCCTTATCCTCGGTGGTACCCATTATCATCTCAAACTTGATTGTAGTAGAATATTTTTTTCATTATCCTGGGGTAATATATATGCTCTTAAAGGCATATCAGGAAAGTGATCAAGCAACCTTCATAGGGTTGTCTCTGTCTTTAGGGATCATGTACGTTGTGCTTAACGCAGGATTTGCATTGTTAGCATTTATGGTAAATCCGCTAAAAAGGGAGGGGATACAATGAAAAAGAAAAATCTATCCCTTATCATAGGGAGTTGTATCTTGGTTGTTTTAATATTTACTATAAACTTCCCTAGCCTGCTAACAGATATAAATCCGTATACTGCACAAACAATGCGAACATGGAATTATGAAAATGGTGAGTTGAACCTTCAAGCACCGCCTTTTCCACCATCTGAAGAGAACCCATTAGGTACCGACGAGATGGGAAGAGATATTTTAGCCTTTATTATCTATGGTACAAAGCTTACGTTGACCATAAGCATATTTGTAGTTATAGGTAGATTTCTGTTGGCATTGCCCTTAGGCGTAGCGGCAGGATTTGGAAGTTATACCTCAAAAATGATTATTGAACAATGCAGTATTATCTTTACGGCTCTTCCGGCATTACTCATTGGGGTCATCATTTTGAAGATGAATTTTTTTACCAATTTGTATAGGGAACAATCAATCGTTGCTTTTGTGCTGGTCTTAACGATTGTTGATTGGGCCAAGCTTGGAAAAATGATTATGGAAAGAGTCCAAGAGACTTTAGGGAAGCCCTTTATCAAAGGAGAAATTGCCATAGGAAAGAGCAGGTTACAAATTACCCTTGAAAATGTCATCCCTCATTTGACTGCAGAATTGGTAATTTTGTTTTTTATGGAAATCGCAAGGGTTCTAACGATGATGATGCAGTTCGGTATTTTCGGTGTATTTGTTGGAAACATGGGATTCATAGCAGATACAGAGGGCGGGCAGACTACATTTCTAAATATTAGCTATGAACCTGAATGGGCAAGCATGTTGGGCAGTGCAAGAAATTACATACGGTTAGCCCCTTGGACAGTAATTTTTCCTGGGATCGCTTTCTTTATCAGTATTTTAGGCTTTAACCTCATTGGTGAGGGATTGAGAAAGGAATTTCAGGAAAAAAATTCAGTGTATTTAACAGGCTTAAGGGGTATGTTGAGTTTTGGGAAGTTAAAACTGTTTGTTAGGCAAAAGTCGACTGTGGCTAGAAAACAGAAGATTTACATAGTAATAAGTGTATCTTGTGCTTTCCTAGCGGTTATGGGTATAGGTGCATGGAATCAGTATTCAGCAGTTTTTCAATATACGGATGCTAAGGAGATATTCGTCCATGAGGCTTTCGATGAAGTTTTGATTGGTACTGAGCAGAGTAAAAAAATGGCACAGAATATTGGTGATTCCCTTATGAAAATTGGACTCAAACCAATGTCTGAAAAGGGATATATCTCAGAATATACAACGGAGAAGATCTATGTTCCTACGGAAGCCAGGTTAAAGGTGGTATCTACAGCCATGGAAATAGAGGAATTTGTCCACCAAACAGACTTTGTATTCCAAAGCTTTGGAAATAAGGAGCTAAATGGTGAGCTTTATGATGCATCGGAAATGGAACTGCTTTCTACCATAGATTTTACAAATATGAAGGATCAGTTTGTGTTATTGGACAGCAATATTTACTCAGAGAAAGGATTTCAGTACCTAGTAAAGAAAATCATGACAGAATCAGAAGTAAAAGGGATCTTTTGCATTCTACCAGCAAAAAAAGCACTGCCGTATCCCATGGGAAATGAGGTATATAACGGTGTCGTCATGTGGGTTACACCTGAGGCGGGAAATCGTTTGAAGCAGTTATCGGGCAGTGACGTACAGATCGTGCTAAAGAGCAGAGAGTTAGAAAATATTGGAAGAAATGTTGCAGGTATGATCCCCGGCAATGATAAAATGGTTGGAGAGGAAGCCATCATTATTGGCATAGGCTATAACTACGACAGGAATCAGAAAGAAATTGGAGAGAAAAGGATTCTGTGGGGCTTAGAGCTTGCAAGGAAATTGATTCAGATGGATCAGGAGAAGCGTAGAACGATTATTTTCGTATTCTGGGATGGAACGGTAAGTGATTCTTACAACGGTAAAACAGCCTATGGAAAGCAGCCTTTGTATAATCCGGAAAAAAGTGAATTATATGTAGACTTAACGAGGATTTATACAGATAAGGGTCATCTATACTATAACAGCAGGCAGGCACCGATCACCAGATATTTTTCCTTTAGTTTTAACCATCAATTGGAAAATGCAATAGCAAAAAGGAATGTTGTTCAAAATGAGTATAAGGTAGATATGTACCCTGGTGCCAAGGGGGAAAATTATATGGATAAGATTCTCTACTATGAGGTCAATACACCTACCATTATTTTAAGTATGCAAGAAGATAAGGGGAATACAAACAAATTACTAACCCTTGATGAATTGGGTAAAAGTTTACTTGAAACCTTAAAAAACAATAATCATTAATTGGATGTGAGGCGCTATGGAGGATAGAAAGTTATTGCAGATAAAAGATCTTAAAATCTCTTTTGCCTATGGTCAAAATCGGATACAAGTGGTTCGGGAGATTGATTTAGATGTTTATCAGGGAGAAATTGTAGGAATTTTAGGGGAGTCAGGAAGTGGTAAAACGGTTAGTTCAACGGCCATTTTGGGATTGGTTTCTGATGGAGATGGAAGAATAGATGGAGGAGAGATACGGTTCAAAGATCAGGACCTATTGAAGCTGCCAGAACGTGCTTTAGAAAGTATTCGAGGAAAGGAGATCGCCTACATATTTCAAGATCCTGTGGCATCCCTAAATCCCTATCGAAAAGTAGGTAAGCAAATACAAGAAGCTGTCAAGGTACATGGCATAAAGGTTGAAAAGGAAGAAATATTAAAAACTATGGAGGAAATCGGACTAGCCGATGCCAAACTGATCTATGATATGTACCCCTTTCAGTTGAGTGGAGGTCAATGTCAGAGATTAAATATTGCCATGGCTGTTATCTGCAAGCCTAAGTTGATGATTGCAGATGAACCAACCAGTGCCATAGATGCTTCTTTACGGCGAAAGGTATTGAATATTTTTAGGGGTATAAATGAAAAATATGGGACAGCTATCATGATTATTACCCATGACTTTGATGTGGCTAGGTTCCTGTGCCATAGGGTCGTGATTATGTATGGCGGCCTTGTTATGGAAGAAGGAGAGGTGCGGGATGTATTGGAAAAGCCCATGCACCCATACACGGTGGAGTTGTTGAAATGTGTGAATTCATTGAATGTAGGAGAATCATCCCTATACAGCCTTGAAGGCGTACCGCCGAATCCCTATGAATTAAAGAATGAATGTCCTTTCTTTGAAAGATGCAAACAAAGAATGGATCAATGTAACCAAGGTATACCGCCGATGGTGAACGGAGAAAACAATAGAAGAGTTAGATGCATACAGGCAGTATCAAATTAGGGGGAGGGTGAGCTATGAGGGAAGCGTTGTTACAGGTTGAAAATCTCTCGAAACACTATGTAGTGAAAAAAAATTTAATTTCTCCCAAAATACTGATAAAAGCTGTTGATAATATCTCTTTTGACATTGATCATGGAGAGACCTTAGGTCTTATTGGTGAAAGCGGGAGCGGAAAAACCACAACGGGAGAACTGATTCTCAGGTTGATTCACGCAGATACTGGGCGTGTATTCTTCCAAGGTGAAAATGTGTTACAGATGGATGAAAAGAATATGCGAAGAAAGAGAAAAGATATTCAAATTATTTTTCAGCAGGCCCAAGAAACCCTTGATCCCAAAGTAACGATTGGTGAGATTATTGCTGCCCCCCTACGGATTTATAGTATTGTGCCAGCAACAGAGATAGAGGCTGAAGTTGATAGGCTTTTGAATATGGTTGGATTGACTGGGAAAGATAAAAATAAGTATACATATCAGCTGAGTGGTGGGCAGAAACAACGGATAGGGATTGCCCGTGCCATTGCTTCGAGACCTAAATTGGTCATTTGTGATGAACCTGTATCTGCATTGGATGTTTCTGTACAAGGCCAGATATTGAATCTATTGATTGATCTCAAAAAGGAACTGTCACTGACCTATCTATTTATTTCCCATGATTTAAAAGTGGTCCAGCATATTTGCGACCGTATTGCCGTCATGTTCAAGGGAAGAATTGTTGAAATGGGAGACAAGGAACAGATTATGCTAAATCCAAGGAATGATTATACAAAGCAGCTGATAGAAGCGATGCTGTAAGAATTATTGATGGGGAAGGAACTGGTAAAGAGTGCAGGTTTTAGGATATAATACTCGTGTGGACCATGACTAAAATTTCGAGGTGACAAAATGAAGAAAGAGGCAATACTTGACTTTTTTATAGCAAATGGCGGCCTATATTCTACGAAAGAAGATGAGATATTCCAACATATTCAGTCTCAAAGCATATATGAGGTAATCCGTGTGATGGATCGCATTCCCCTATACCTAGAGGCTCATTTGGAAAGAATGAGAAAATCAGCAGAACTTTTGGGATATAAGATTCTTAAGAGTGATCAAGAAATCATTGACGAGATGAAAAAGCTGATTGAGGCAAATAAAGGGCCAGAAATGAATATAAAATTACTGTGCAGTAACTTCCATGAGAAAAATCATTTGTTTCTTCAGTACTTTGTAGAAAGCCATTATCCAGAAGAAAAGATTTATGATAAGGGAATTCATACTATTTTATTCCATTCTCAGCGTGAAAACCCCAATGCCAAGGTCGTGAATTTGGATTTGAGAAAGAAAATTAGTGAAAAAATGAAGTTGGAGGGGGCTTTCGAAGCGATATTGGTTAATCAAGAAGGATACATAACGGAAGGTAGTCGATCCAATATATTTTTTGTAAAAGGTGAGCAAGCATATACTGCACCGCCAGGGGAAGTACTGCTAGGTGTAACCAGGATGCGAATCATGGAGATTTGCGAAAAAGTGGGAGTAAATGTAATAGAGGAGCATATCCATGAGAAGGAAATGCTTCAAATGGAGGGTGCTTTTATGACAGGAACTTCAGTCAATGTTCTACCAATTCACAGCATTGGGAATCATGTTTTTACGGACATACACCATTCTGTTACAGAAAAGATAGCCCAGGGATACCAAGCTGATATGATCGAATACACAAATTCTTGTAAGATATGGTCATCTTAGATCGTTATGATTTCGAAAGGATATAATACGATGAGTTCGCCGGGTTTCACACCCGGCTTATCAACTAAGACTTGGCGTTCAGATGGAGTTTGCACCCGCGGGCACAGGTAACTCCACCTGAACGCCAAGTCGTGTTATCCATCGGATAAATTTGCAAAGAAAGAAATAGATGGTATAATTGATAGGTAAAAGAACTTAAATGATATTTGAAGCGTCCTACTGTTGTGTTTGATAAAAGCGTATAAAATATTGTTATATTCAAGTCAGGTAAGGAATAATATAAATTATGCTGATGAGTCCGCGCAAACAGTACCAATTATTCTTAAATGAGGTGAAGCATAATATGATCAGTAAAAAGAATGCCATATTAGGTGCCATGATTTTGGTACTGCTAACCAGTGTGATTACTTTCACCGTTACAAATGTGTTCGCATTGAGTGTAGGAGAAAAAGTTATCATTACCAAAAAGAATTACGACTATTATAAGGACATATCAAAAACATACAATAAGGTCCTTAGTTTGAAAGATTTTATCGAAACCAATTATTATAAGGAAGTAGATGAAAGCAAAATTGAGGATGGGATCATTAAAGGACTATTTCAATCTTTAGAAGATCCATACTCCGTCTATATGAATAAAAAAGAATTTGAAGATTTTATGACTCATACCAAAGGAACCTATGGGGGGATTGGCGTCATCATGACCCCTGGAGAGGACGGCTACATTACAGTCGTATCTCCTATTGAGGATACACCAGGAGAACGAGCAGGTCTAAAATCTGGAGACAAGATCTTGAAAGTAAATGGAAAAGAATATTCTGGTGAAAAACTGGATGAAGCAGTGGCGATTATAAAGGGTGATCCTGGTACCAAGGTAACCTTATCGGTTTATAGAGAAGGAAAGATGCAGCCCTTTGATGTAGAGATTGTTCGAGAAGAGATTCGCTTAAAGACAGTAAAGTCTAGAATGCTGGAGAATGACCTGGGTTATATACGGGTTACCATGTTCGATGAGATGACTGCAGAGGATTTCAAGACGCAGCTTACAGAATTGCAAAAGAAGAACATGAAAGGGTTGGTCATTGACCTAAGGAACAATCCTGGAGGCCTTCTCAGTGAGTGTGTAAAAATTGCCGATGAATTATTGGGTAAGACAGTGGTAGTCTATACCCAAGATCGTTCTGGCGAAAGGGAATATGAATATTCCAACGCTGGAAAAGTTGAGGTTCCATATGTGATTCTGGTAAACAAAGGAAGTGCCAGTGCGTCAGAGATTCTGTCAGGTGCTGTAAAGGATACGAAGTCTGGAACCCTAATCGGAACGACGACCTTTGGAAAGGGTTTGGTGCAGAGGGTGAAACCTTTAGAAGATGGAACGGGATTTAAGCTTACTACCTCCCAATACTTTACACCGAATGGTACCTATATCCACGGGAAGGGCATTGAGCCAGATATTGTGGTGGAAGCTCCTGAAGAAGAAACTGTTCAAGAAGAAGTTAAGGATGCTGATGATGTTCAGCTTCAAAAGGGCATTGAAGTATTAAGACAAAAGATGGCGAATCAATAATAATGAATCGTGCAGAAGCTTACAGCATCTGCACGATTATTTTGCCTTCCAGGGGTTTTAATGTAATATTTAACTTTCCATTAAGAACTGGGATTTCGTTGTTGTCATGGAGTATATCGATCCAGGCATGATCACCCAGTAGGACCACATCAATGGAAAAGTGAATCTCATGCAGAAGGCTTCTATTGGCAAATACAAAGATTCGGCTATTGTGTTTCTCTTCTCCAAACACATCCCGCCCAAATTCAATGCTGCGCATAAAACCATAAATATCTTCATGAATGGGCCAGGAAATCCAATCCCCTGTGGAAAGGGCATCATATTGACGACGGATTTTTATGATGTTTTTATACCAACCAAGCAAGTCTTGATTTTCTTTCCCCCATGGATATGTTCTGCGATTTAATGGGTCGCTATAGCCTTCTAGTCCTGCTTCATCTCCATAGTATATACAAGGGATACCTGGAAAAGTCATTTGAAGTAAACTAAGGAGTTTTAACCTTTTTAAGGCTTTTTTCTTTTGTTCAATGGAGAGCTGGTAACGGCTTTGTTCATCCTTGCTTAGGGCTGATTCAGGCGGTGCATCCCCCAATAAGGTTAGTATTCTAGGTACATCGTGGCTACCTACAAGATTCATGGCAGCATAAAAGTGGTGGAGAGGATAGTTTTCATATAAATGCATAAGGGAGCCATGGGTTTCTTGACCATTGGAATGACCTAAGATAAAGTCTAAAAGAATGCGGCGAAAGGGATAATTCATGACAGAATCCAATTCTTCGCCGAATAAATATTCTCTTGATTCTCCATGACTAACTTTATTGGATGCGTCCTCCCAGACTTCTCCAATAAGAATACTATCAGGATCTATTTGCTTGATCCGTTTCCGAAAAGCTTTAATAAATGACCCGGGCAATTCATCAGCCACATCCAAACGCCAACCCTTAGTGCCTAAATTCATCCAATGTTGGACAACACTTGTTGCATCATGGATAATGAAGTTTTGAAAGCTAGGAGCTATTTCATTGGTATTGGGCATGGTATCAATTCCCCACCAGCATTCATATTGATCGGGATAAACTGCAAAGCGATACCATGAGTAGTACGGGGAAGCAGGAGATTGATATGCACCAAGGCTTGGATAAGTACTATTTTTATTGAAATAAATGCTGTCACTGCACGTATGACTGAAAACCCCATCCAAGATAATTGAAATTCCAAGCGCCTTGGCTTCTTGGCAGAGCAGGCGGAACGTATCTGTATCACCGTACATAGGGTCAACTTCTTTATAATCAGCTGTGTCATATTTATGGTTGCTGGGAGATTCGAAAATTGGATTCAAATAGAGGATATTAATACCAAGTGAGTTCAAATAAGAAAGTTTTTTGCGAATACCCAGCAGGTTTCCGCCGAAGAAATCATATTGCTGAATGGCACCCGTTTTATGATCACGGATATAGGAAGGAGGAGCATACCAATCGGTATAAAGGTATGCTCCTGGTTTGGGGTTCATGATTTTCCCATCTTCTGTGCCATTATAAAATCGATCTACAAAAATCTGATACATGATGGAGGACTTATACCAAGAAGGTACGGAACTATTTTCTTTATATACAGTAATTTGATAAGCAGGGGGCTCCTGGTGATAGATTTGTCCCATGCCGCCTTGTTGAAGTGAATTATTACCATAGAAGTAAGTCCCTTTATCCGTGGTAACGATAAAATAATACCATATTAGGCAAGGGAAAGAAGGCGTATCGAAAGTACCTCCATAGATCTGTCCATGGTTCATAGGTTCCAGTTGATCCATGGGCATCTTCTTCTCACCCTCCTGATCAGTCCAAAGGCGCAAATGAACTTGATGGATGGTTTCTCCTTCGGTACGAATAGATAAGCGTAAAGAAATTTTTTGATTACAGGGTACTGCGCCAAAGGGTTTACGATAAAAAGATTGATAAGAATCATGATGAATCCAAGGAATAGACAATGGATCACCAGCCTTTCTGTAGAGTAGTCATATATCAAGTTTTGATGTGTACTTACACAATAAAGCTGTACTAGAATTTATTCTTTTACAGGTTAGCAGTTAGCCGTTAGCCGTAAAAGATTTTAAACCGCTAACCCGCTAACGGCTAACAAGATAAAGAGCATATTCCAGGAGAAAGAAGGCTACTGAGAATCCGTTATAACGTTGAATCACTCTGCAATATACACCGGCTCAATTTTCCATATACCCGAGGCATACTCAGAAATGGTACGGTCGCTGGAGAATCTTCCTGATTGGGCAATGTTACAGATGCTCATTTTCAGCCATTGATTACGATTACTATATAGGGTATTCACGCGATTATGGGCATCCACATAGGAAGAAAAGTCCTTTAGAACAAAGTATTCATCATTTTGATAAAGGAGGGCATCGTAAACACTCCTAAATTCATCTTGGGCTCCGGGTAAAAAACCATTGATGAGCTGGGTGAGAATCATTTTTATTCTTGGATCCTGGTGGTACATATCCCAAGCATTATATCCTCCATCACGATAATAGGCTAAAACATCATGGGCCGTTAGACCAAAAATCACTATATTTTCTTCACCTACAGCGTCTTTGATTTCAATATTTGCACCATCCAATGTACCTAGGGTAATGGCACCATTCATCATGAATTTCATATTTCCTGTTCCAGATGCCTCTTTGCTGGCGGTAGAAATCTGTTCGCTGACTTCTGCAGCGGGAAAAATTTTTTCAGCCAAAGAAACACTGTAGTTTTCAAGGAAGACAACTTTTAGTTTGTTTTTGATGGAAGCATCTTTGTTGATTAAATCTGCCAAGCTATGAATGAGCTTGATCGTTTGTTTCGCTTGATAATAGCTGGGTGCGGATTTGCCTGCAAAAACAAAGGTTCGTGGCAGTATATTAAGATCAGGATTCTCCCGCAATCGGTTATATAAATCCATAATATGAAGTACATTGAGGACTTGCCGTTTGTAGCCATGGATCCGTTTGATTTGGACATCAAAGATGGAAGACGGGTCTACCTTTATAGACGTTTTTTCTTCGATGATTTTAGCTAAACGTAATTTGTTATTATGCTTGATTGTAAAAACCTGATCTCTGATATAGGCGTCATCAGTATGTTTCATAAGTTGTATTAACTCTGATGAATCATTGCGCCAAGCAGGTCCAATGGTATCTGTAATCAGCTGTGCAAGAGAAGGATTAGATTTTAAAAGCCAACGACGGGGTGTAATGCCATTGGTCTTATTGTTGAACTTGTGAGGAAACAATTCATGGAAGTGGCGCATCACTTGTTTTTTTAGAATTTCTGAGTGAATTTCTGCCACGCCATTGATACTATGGCTACCTACCACAGCCAGGTGAGCCATATGAACATAACCATCGGCCACCACAGCCATTTGACCAATTTTATCCCAGTTATTGGGATATCGCTGCCAGAGCTCATGACAGAAACGCTCGTTGATCTCATGAACGATCATATAGATTCGTGGCAAAAGGATTTGGAATAGATCAATTGGCCATTTCTCTAAAGCTTCCGGCAAAATGGTGTGATTGGTATAGGAAATGGTTTCCGTTGTAATTTGCCACGCTTGATCCCAACCCATCTCCTCTTCATCGATGAATATCCTCATGAGTTCAGGGATCGCCAATACAGGATGGGTGTCGTTGATGTGAATTGCGATCTTATGGGAAAATTCATCGAGAGAACCGCCTTTTTTCTTGTATCGATGGATAATGCTCTGCAAACTGGCAGAGACCAAGAAATATTGTTGTTTAAGTCGAAGAATTCTCCCTTCCTGGTGTTGATCATCAGGATATAATATTTGAGAGATAGATTCTACTTCATGTTTGTATTTTACCGCATTAAGATAATCACCACGATTGAAAGTAGAGAAATCAAAATCTCGCATGGTTGTTTCTGCACTCCATAAACGGAGGGTATTCACAGTGTTGTTTCGAAAACCAACTATGGGAGAATCATAGGGAACTGCTAAAACAGAATCATAGTTCTCATGGATGAATATGGTTGTATTGTCATGATGGTCTAAACGGACATTGCCGCCAAAACGGACCTCCACAGCTTTATCTGCCTTCCGGATTTCCCACACGTTCCCATTCTTTAACCATGGGTCGGGAAGCTCCACTTGATAACCATCTACGATTTTCTGATCAAAAAAACCATATTTGTAGCGGATACCGCAGCCATGACCTGGTAATTGAAGAGAAGCAAAAGAATCAAGAAAGCATGCTGCCAATCGTCCTAGACCGCCATTGCCCAGGCCTGCATCGGGTTCTAGGGACAAAATGGATTCTAAGTCCACAGCTAGTTCTCCAAAAGCCTCTTCTACTATTTCCTTCCAACCTAAATAAAGGAGGTTTCTTTCCATCATCTTACCCAATAGGAACTCCATAGAAAAGTAATATACCTGCTTTTTTTCTTGATCAACATAGGCCTTGTTGGTAGCGATCCATTTACGACTCATATAATCCCTGATCATGGTACCCAATGTCATATAAATGTCCATAGGGGATGCTTCTTCAATGGTCTGACCATGCATGGTTTCAAATTTTTCTAAAAACAATTGTTTGAAAAGTCCTTTATTCATGGGTATTGAAATCACTCCCTATCATTTTTGACCTTGAAAAGTTAATGTTTTGTATAGGTTGATGTATTGTTGTGCAGATTGATGCCAGCTGAAGTCACTATGAACAGCATTAAGGAAAACTTTGCGCCATAATTTTTTGTCCTGAAAGGACTTAAGGGCCCGTTGAATGGTAAATAACATGTCATGGGCATTATAATGGGTAAAGCTAAAGCCATTACCCGTACATTTATAATCATTATATGCCTGAACGGTATCCTTGAGCCCTCCAGTTTCCCGTACAATAGGAATAGAACCATAGCGCAGGGCAATCAATTGACCAATGCCACAAGGCTCATAGCGTGATGGCATGAGGAAGAGATCTGAAGCTGCATAGATCTTTCTCGCCAAAGCATCATCAAACTGTATATGAACCGATAGTTTGGATGGATATCTCACCACAGCCTGTTGAAAAAAGGTCTCGTATTTTTCATCCCCTGTTCCTAGTACAACCAACTGTACATCACGGGTAAGAAGTTCATCCAGTATATGGACAACAAGATCCAGGCCCTTTGAGCTGACCAGCCTGGAAACAATGGCGATCATGGGCATATTTGAATCTACCTGAAGACCAACTTCTTCTTGAAGCTTGATTTTATTAAAGGATTTATCCTGCAAGTCGTCGTGATAGGGAAGATAAATATAGGGGTCCTTGCTAGGAGAATAAAGGTCATAATCAATGCCATTGACGATGCCGAAAAGCTGTTTTCTTTTCTTTCTCAGCAAACCATCTAGGGTTTCTCCAAAATAGGGTGTTTGTATCTCCTCGCTATAGCTCTTACTGACTGTGGTAAGTAAATCTGAAAAGACAAGCCCAGCTTTCATATAATTGATCTGGCCTTGGTACTCCAAACCATCAATGGTGAAATAACGATGATCTAATCCTAAAACATCTCCAAGGAAGTATTGAGGAAACACCCCTTGGTATTGAAGATTATGGATCGTAAAGATTGTTCTCATATTCTTATAAAAAGGAAGGTGGCTGTAGAATGCTTCCCAGAATACACTGACAAGTCCAGCATGCCAATCATGACAATGGAGAATTTGGGGTTGGAAGTCTATATGAGATAAAAATGCCAATGCTGCACGGCAAAAGAAAGCAAATCTCTCCCCATCATCTTCATAACCGTAGATACGGTCACGGTTATAATAATACTCATTGTCAAGAAAATAGAAGGTAATGCCTTCATGATGGATTGTTTCGATGCCGCAAAATTGGTTACGCCAAGCTAAGGGAACGGTAATACTTTTTTCCCAAACCATCTGATCTTTCCAGTCTTGGGCGATGGTTCCGTACTTGGGGAGGACGACCCGGACGTCCAACCCCTTTGATAGAAGGGCTTTTGGCAAGGACCCAATGACATCAGCCAATCCTCCAGTTTTGATGAAGGGTGAGGCTTCTGCAGCAATATGAAGGATTTTAAGCATATGTTTATCATCCTTTCTTTATAGACTGGTGTTTTTTTCAACGATGATAGGATATTCCATAGAACCCCTCAGTTTATTATTTTGGGTAACATGAACATCCTTATCGAGAATGATATGTTTTAACTCAGATTTTGCATCAATTTCACAGTACTGCAAGATAATACTGTCTTTGATAATGGCTCCTTTGTGAACCCGAACACCACGAAAAAGAATGCTGTTCTCAACGGTGCCCTCAATAATACAGCCATTGGCAATCAAGGAATTCTTGACTATAGCGCTATCCATGTATTTTACAGGTCCTTGATCTTTCACCTTGGTATATATGGGTCCGCCTTTTAGAAAGATTTCTTCCCAAATATCCGTATGGAGTAAATCCATATTGTGTTTGAAATAGCTTTGAACGGAATGGATTCTTCCCACGTAACCGGGATGATGATAGCCAAATACCTTCAACCGAGGCAGATTTCGAATGATGCAATCCATAAGGAAATCATGACCGCCTTTGGAAATGGCTTCATCAATGAGATCTATAAGAAGTGACTTTTCCATAATCATCATATCCATGGAAATCAGATTACTTTTTGGTTTGTTGGGGCTAACTTCCATAGATAGTATCTGACCATCGGCGTTCATGCTTAAGACAGTGGCATTGCCAAGGTCTGCTGTGGAAGTATTTTCTTCTGTATAAAGGACTGTAATATCACCACCATACTGTTTGTGGAAATGTAAGGCATCCATATAATTAATATTGCAAACGATATTGCTTCCAGAGACGACTACGTACTTCTGATGGCTTTTTTCAAGATATTCGCGATTACAATGAAAATTATCTAAATCTCCCTTTCTGATGCTGTCATGGTATGGGGGCGTTAGGATGAACAAACCATCCCTTTTCCTTGCCAATCCCCATTCTTTACCTGAACGAAGATGATCCATGAGAGAACGATATTTATCCTGGACAAGAATGCCAACGTTTCGAACGCCTGAATTTACCATGTTGGATAAAACGAAGTCAATCATTCTATAACGTCCACCAAAGGGAACTGCAGCTGTATATCGATTATCCGATAACTCCTTTAAAAGGGTACCGCTCTTTGTATTGTTTACAATGCCCATCAAATCACCCATATGTACACTCCTTTCTAAACGATGTCTTGGTCAAACAATAGCCCTTTAGGAATTTTTGTTCCTTGAGGCAGGTCCATTCCTTCACTAACCACAGTGATGCTCCTTTCCGAGCTACTGCGAAACAAATCTTCCATCTCCTGATAGCCGACAGCACTATTTCTACGAATGACTGTATGTTCACCTATAATTGACTTCTTGATGGTTACATTGGCACCTACCTTTACATAGGGCATAAGGACTGAGTCTACAACCCGGGAACCAGGACCCACATAAACGCCTGGGAAGATTACTGAATTTTCAACCTCACCGTGGATTTGGCAGCCTTCATTGATTAAGGAGCGACGGATATCTGCACTAGGTGCGATGTAGTTAGGGGGTTGTGTTGGATTGACTGAATAGATTCTCCAGTTACGATCGTATAGGTCGAGCTCAGGATAGTCCGATAATAAATCCATGTTGGCTTCCCAATAGCTTTCAATTGTGCCAACATCCTTCCAATAGCCGGAAAAACGATAGGCGAACATCCTCTGATCCCCTTGAAGCATCTTAGGAATGATATTTTTTCCAAAATCATGACTTGATGAGGGATCTGCATCATCCTCCTCAAGATATTTCTTCAGCAGCTGCCAATTAAAAATGTAGATTCCCATGGAAGCGAGATTGTTTTTGGGATATTGAGGCTTTTCATCAAATTCTATGATTTGATCCTGTTCATTTGTATTCATAATACCAAAGCGGCTGGCTTCATCCAAAGGCACCTCGATCACTGATATGGTACCATGGGCTTGCTTTTTTATATGAGCATCCAGCATAAGGGCATAATCCATTTTATATATGTGGTCACCGGATAGAATAAGGACATATTCTGGATGATAATGGTCGATAAAATCGATGTTTTGATAAATTGCATTAGCAGTGCCCTTATACCACTCGCCACCCAACTCCTTGACATATGGGGGAAGTACAGTAACGCCTCCATCCTTACTGTCAAGATTCCAAGGTGCACCTGTACCAATATAGGAATTGAGTACGAGGGGTTTATACTGGGTAACTACACCTACTGTATCGATATCTGAGTGGCAGCAGTTACTTAGGGTAAAGTCAATGATACGGTACTTTCCTCCGAAAGGAACCGCAGGCTTTGCCAGTTTTTTTGTAAGCGTACCAAGTCTGCTGCCTTGGCCGCCAGCCAGTATCATGGCAATACATTCTTTTTTATGCATCTTTCTACCTCCTTAATAGGTTCCATTTCTTTTTACAGGTTTTTGGTTTTATATAGATGGTGGCAAGGGGTGGAAGCTTTACGGTTAGGGAATAAGGTTGATTGTGCCAAGGAATGGCTTCAGCCCTTAAGGGAATGTCGTTTATTTGATGGGAGCCACCAAAATTGTCCAAATCACTATTAAATACTTCAAGATATTCTCCTAGGTGAGGAACACCAATACGATATTCCTTCCGTACCAAGGGTGTAAAATTGCAAAGAACGATCAGATAGTCTTTAGGATTCCATGACTTACGCATGAAGGTGATTACACTCTGGTCGGAGTCATGGGGATCTATCCACTGAAAACCATCCCAGGTATGATCTATTTCCCATAGTGAGGATTGGGATCGATAGAAATGATTTAAAGCTCGGACATAATGATGGAGCTTAGCATGCATGTCAAAATCTAAAAGCAGCCAGTCAAGGCACTGATCATCTCTCCACTCAATGAATTGCCCAAACTCACCTCCCATAAATAGAAGTTTTTTGCCGGGGTGGGCCATCATATAGCCGTAAAAGGCTCGAAGATTGGCGAACTTTTGCCAATAATCCCCGGGCATCTTATTTAATAAAGACTTTTTTCCATGGACGACTTCATCATGGGAGAGGGGTAAAACGAAATTTTCTGAAAAGGCATACATGAGGGAAAAAGTAACCAATTCATGATGCCATTTACGATGAATGGGCTCCATTTCCATATAACGAAGCATGTCGTTCATCCATCCCATGTTCCATTTATAAGTGTAACCCAAACCACCTAGATACGCAGGTTTGGTTACGGAGGGCCATGTGGATGATTCTTCGGCAAACATAAATACGTGGGGATATGCTTGACGCGTTGTTTCATTTAACTGTTTCATAAAAGCAATAGCCTCAAGGTTTTCCCTACCACCGTAACGATTGGGTGTCCATTGATCATGAGACTTTCCAAAATCCAGATAAAGCATGAATGCCACTGCATCTACGCGCAAACCGTCAATGTGATAGATATCCAACCAAAAGAGGGCACCAGAAATCAGGAAAGACCAGACCTGAGGTTTTGTATAATCAAAGTTATGGGTGCCCCATTGGTGATTCATAGATTGCTTGAGATCCTGATATTCATAAAGGGGGGCGCCATCAAATTGGGCAAGACCATGGGCATCAGCGCAGAAATGACCAGGAACCCAATCTAGAATAACCCCAATACCGTTTTGATGACAGATGTCTACAAAATACATAAAATCCTCTGGGGTTCCATACCGACTTGTGACAGCAAAATATCCTGTAGATTGGTAGCCCCATGAACCATCAAAGGGATGTTCAGTAAGAGGTAACAATTCAACATGGGTATAGCCCATTTCCACAACATAAGGGATCAACCCATGGGCCAAGTCCCTATAAGTATAGAAGTCTCCATTACATGTTCTTTTCCATGAACCTAAATGGACCTCGTAGATGTTTATAGGTCTACTATGATTGATGTTTTTGATTTGCTGCTTTCGCCACACCTCATCAGCCCATGAATATTTATGGAGATTGTAGGTTTTTGAAGCTGTGCCAGGTCTTTTTTCAGTGAAAAAGCCATAGGGATCTGCCTTATGAAAAATAACACCTTTTGATGTATGAATCTCATATTTATATAGGACACCTTCCTTAAGACCAGGAACAAATAGAGACCAAATACCTGACAGGTCGATTAATTCCAATGGATGAAGGCTTCCTTTCCAATTGTTAAAGTCTCCAATCAAATAAACAGCTGCGGCATTGGGCGCCCAAAGGGTAAATTGAAAGCCTGGTGAACCATCTTTTATCACTGGATGGGCACCAAAAAAGTTATAGCAGCGATAATGTTCTCCTCTCTGAAAATCCCCAATGGTTTCAGGATTTAACAATAAGGTCTCCATAGGTGTGGATGCCTCCTTTCTTATAGATTAGTAGGTCGATTAGACAACCTTATTAATGTATATGTAAGGGTTGAATAGAAATGACCGATTTCACTATTTTTTTAAACACAAGGATATATATATGATTGAATCCGAAGTTTTAATACCATTTTTTTAAGCATAGTGGTAAGAAATTGATAAATTTATGGCTATAATCTTTAGTAAGTATGGGAAAGGGAGCGTTATAAATGGGAGAGTTCTTAGAATTGTATAAAATAATAGGCGTGATATTCATCGCAGGAGGTATGCTATTTAGTCAGTACAGAAAAATTCATAACTTTGAATATAAAAATATGGGCTTTACAAAGACAACACTGAAAAAGAAAATGTTGGATGCCACAGGAATTGGGGTTTTGGGCGGTATTTTAGGAACCATCGTTATTCTATTACTAGGGATCAAAGTTAGACTAGGCGATTTTACATATCTATTACCCGTTTCGTTGCTATTAATGATGATTAATGCCCGGTATATATGTTTCGCTTATGGAGGCGGTCTGCTAGGTATTATGAGTCTTGTTTTGGGTGTTCCAAGGTTAGATATATCAAATCTCATGGCTATCGTTGGGGTACTACATCTGGTAGAAAGTGTATTAATATGGTGCGATGGATATCAGCATGCGACACCTATTTTTTTAGAGGATGAGAAATATGGAGTCATCGGAGGGTTCCTATTGCAGCGTTTTTGGCCCATACCATTGATCGTTATATTGGTGATGATAGGGGCGCTGGAGGGTAACGCTCTGCCATTACATCTTTCCGTGGTGATAGCAGCCTTAGGATACAGCGATATTGCTTTATCCAGTACGCCCAGGAAAAAATCACAAAGATCTGCCATAAGACTTCTAATATATAGTTTGATACTTATTTCTTTTTCAATGATGGCAAGGGAATATATCCTATTTCGATGGATATCTGTGGTTTTTGCGCCATTGGGACATGAAGGGCTGGTACTGTGGGGACAGAGGGAAGAGCAAAAAAAAGCACCATTATTTAGGCATCACCGCCAAGGCATTACCATATTGGATGTGAAAAAAGATCCATTTGGAGAAAAAATTGACCTATACCCCGGTGATGTAATCCTACGAATGAATAATCAACAAATAGATCATAAGGAAGATATTCGCAGCATTCTCAGCGGTTTACCGAAGGGAATATGGATGGAGGTCGTGGATACAGGAGGAAAGCATAGGACCATAGAATACAAAAATGAGTATGGCATTCATCATTTAGGATTGATTATTGTACCCAAAACCTCGTCAGTTATTTTTGAGCTAAATCTATCGGCAAGCTTCGTGAAAAGATGGATTGAAAGAATTAAATAAAGAAGACCAGCCTCAGCTGGTCTTTAAATTGTCTTTTGATGTAATTTATGCTTATACATTCGAACATCAGCAGTTCGGAACAGTTCCTTGCTATCCGAAGCCTCTTCTGGAAAACAGGCAATACCATAACTAAAGGTTATCTGGACTTCTTTATTGTCTATAGAGAGGGGCCTTTCCTTTAAGAACTGGGAAATCTGCTGAAGCTTTTCATGCCCGCTTTCAGAGGTTGTATTTAAAAAGATAATGACAAATTCATCGCCGCCATATCTTCCTATGATATCGGATTCCCGAATATTCTCCAACATGGTGGAAGAGAAAGTTTTCAAGGCTAAGTCTCCGGCTTGATGACCATGCATATCGTTGATAATTTTCAAGTCATTTAAGTCGATCACACAGAGACAAAAGTTTTCATCATAACGCTTGGCTCTTTTATAGATACTTTCAAATAATTCATCAAAATAATGCCGGTTATATACTCTTGTCAACCCATCATAACGGGAAAGGAATAGGGTTTTCTCTAACAATTGTACATTTTTAATGGCTATGCTGAGTTGATTTGCCAAATACTCCATAATTTCAGTATCTCGAAAAGTAAAAGCATCTTCACACTTGCTGTTATCTACATTGATCATTCCATAGAGTTCACCGCCAATTAAGATCGGTGCAGAAATGGTGGCCTTAAGGGATAGGGCCTCTGCATCTTCAAATTTACTATAGTTTTCTTTATTCAAGAATCTTTGATTAAATTTTAGTGGATCCTCAATAATACATGGCTTCGAATAATTGCCTAGGGTGTACTGGTATAAGAAGGTTTCTTCCACGACCATATTTATTTTTGATAGTCCTTTTAAGTCATAACCTTCAGCAGCTTTAAATTCTAGGCGATTCTGATCATTCATGATCAGGATGCTGCCGGCATCGGCATTGTCAATGAGGTGAACGGCAGTTTTTATGACACTATGTAAAAACTCATCAAAGTCTTTAATATCTAGAATAGAGTTGCTGATCCCCAGCATGGACTCTTTTAGTAGATTGTGTCTCTCGAGTTCCTCGTTCAGATGCGTGATATTTGAAATCGTTGCAGATTGTTTTTCAAGGATTTTATAATGTTCATTCAGTCCATGAATATGTGCTAGTCCAAAGATTCCTAATAAAACTGTTGTCAGTATAGGAAAAAGTATTTTAGACTGCAACCCCAATATGTCTACCAGCCAAGCCGCAATAAAAGGGGATAACAAGGCCAATAAACCTAAGACAGCAAATGAAACTGTTTTTCTATTTTTACTCATGTAAGTCACCTTCGTGTTTTATAATTCAAGTCATTATTAAATTATTCGATAATGATGTTTATTTTCCTTCACGGTTTATAATATTATTTGAGTTATGGTAATAGTGAGTTTTTAACGGGAAAGATAAATATTGCGACGTAAGATCGAGATCAAGCTAAGAATCCGTAGGGGTTGCATAGTATGCAACCCGCTTTGGGTCTAGGCTATTTCGCCGGGCCGCATACTATGCGACTCCTACATAAAACCAAATATCAGAGCATTCACTACGTTCTGGATGATAGGTAGGTTGGTATCTGTGGTCGGCGGGCGATTCGTGAATCGCCCCTACCAATATCAAGATTATGCCGCATCTTACTACAGTAGCAGCTTAATCAAGAATAGGGTGTTTTCGCCAAGTATTCTACCGTAAAGTTTTACATTATATACATTGACTTTAAAAAAATAGAAGGATATAATTAAGGATACGAACAAGTGTTTGATTTGCCATTTTTTGTTTATCATGCAGTGAAAATAGGTATGTTATAATTTGTATGAATGCTGAAAAGAGGAGTATGTAGGATGAGTAGATTTGAAATTGCATCGGAATACAAGCCTACCGGGGACCAGCCAAAGGCGATTGAATCCCTGTGTCAAGGTATTACAAATGGAAAAAAACATCAGACTCTATTGGGTGTAACAGGATCAGGAAAAACATTTACCATGGCCAATGTCATTGAGAAGGTGCAAAAGCCTACTTTAGTGATTGCCCATAACAAAACATTGGCAGCTCAGCTATGCAGTGAGTTCAAAGAGTTTTTCCCTAACAATGCTGTTGAATTTTTCGTGAGCTACTACGATTATTATCAGCCAGAAGCCTATGTTGCCCATACAGATACCTACATTGAAAAAGATGCGCAAATTAATGATGAAATTGATAAATTACGGCACTCGGCCACAGCTTCCCTATATGAACGACGGGATGTGATTGTGGTGGCTAGTGTGTCCTGTATATATGGATTAGGAGACCCCTTGGATTATGAAACCCAGGTATTGTCCATTCGACCTGGAATGATGAAAAGTCGAGATGAGATATTGAGGAAATTGGTGGACATCCAATATATGCGGAACGACATTAACTTTGTCAGGGGAACCTTCCGGGTTCGAGGAGATGTTATTGAAGTTTTCCCTGCTGCCTCATCGGAGAATGCGGTTCGGATTGAACTATTTGGAGATGAGATCGATCGAATAACTGAAGTGAATGCATTGACAGGGGAGATTGTGGGCCTTCGAAGCCATATCTCTATATTCCCTGCGTCTCACTATGTCACTACCCATGACAAGCTGAAGAAAGCCATCATGGATATAGAGGGTGAGTTGAAAGACAGAGTTCAGTATTTTAAGGACAATGAAAAGCTCATTGAAGCCCAGCGTATCCAACAGCGGACCATGTACGATATCGAGATGCTGCAGGAGGTAGGATTCTGTCAAGGCATTGAGAACTATTCGAGACACATCTCTCAAAGACCGCCAGGAAGCAGACCGTTTACGCTAATTGACTATTTCCCTGATGATTTTTTGATCGTTGTGGACGAGTCCCACGTGACCATTCCACAGGTTCGAGGGATGTATGCCGGTGACCGCTCTCGGAAGGAAAGTCTTGTAGAATATGGCTTCCGATTGCCCTCTGCCTATGACAACCGTCCTTTAAACTTTGGAGAGTTTGAAAGCTTGGTGAACCAAATCGTTTATGTCAGTGCAACACCGGGACCCTATGAAAAAGAACATAGTGAAAATACAGTAGAGCAAATTATTCGACCCACAGGATTGATTGACCCTGACATTATTGTAAGGCCTATTAAAGGACAAATAGATGATTTGATCGGGGAAATTCATGGTGTGATACAAAATAAGCAAAGAGTTCTGGTCACCACATTGACGAAGAAAATGGCGGAGGATTTGACCAGCTACCTTAAAGATGTAAATATAAAGGTAAGATATCTCCATTCAGACATCGATACATTAGAAAGAATGGAGATTATTCGAGACCTTAGGTTAGGTGTTTTTGATGTGCTGGTTGGGATCAACCTGCTGCGAGAAGGATTGGATTTGCCGGAGGTCGCTTTGGTGGCTATACTGGATGCTGATAAAGAGGGTTTTCTTCGCTCTGAAACTTCCCTTATTCAGACCATCGGAAGGGCTGCCAGGAACATTCAGGGAAAGGTCATCATGTATGCTGATAGAATGACAGATTCTATGAATAGGGCAATTGGTGAAACCAATAGAAGAAGAGCTATTCAAGAAGCCTATAATAAAGAACATGGCATCATTCCCCAAGGCATCACCAAGAAGGTTCGGGATGTCATTGAAGCCACAAAGGTGGCAGAGGATAAGGAACGATATGGTATTGAAGACAAGCTAGATGCCATGGAGAAGGAAGATATCCTCGATAATATCAAACGCCTGGAAACGGAAATGAAGGAAGCTGCGATGAATCTTCAATTTGAGAGAGCGGCTGAATTAAGGGACAAGGTTCTTGAGTTAAAAGATACGTTGGAAAACATGAGGTGAAGAGATGGCAAAGAATAGTATTGTGGTAAAGGGTGCCAAGGAGCACAATTTAAAAAATATAGATATCGAAATTCCTAGAGATAAATTTGTTGTAATGACTGGGTTGAGTGGATCGGGTAAATCTTCCCTAGCCTTCGACACAATCTATGCCGAAGGGCAAAGGCGTTATGTGGAAAGCTTATCAGCCTATGCCAGACAGTTCTTAGGCCAAATGGAAAAGCCAGATGTGGAATATATTGAAGGCCTTTCGCCAGCTATTTCCATTGATCAAAAAACAACGAGCCGAAATCCACGCTCCACCGTTGGTACGGTAACAGAGATTTATGATTATTTGAGATTATTGTTTGCTAGGGTTGGTACGCCCCATTGTCCTATCTGTGGCAGAGAAATTGCCCAGCAGACAGTGGATCAAATTGTGGATAAGATTATGACCATGGAAGAAAGAACAAAAATACAATTACTGGCACCCTTGGTTCGAGGCAGGAAGGGCGAGCATACCAAGGTGCTGGAGGGTATTAAAAGGGATGGATATGTAAGGGTTCGTATCGATGGAGAAGTTAGAGAGATCACGGAAGAAATCAAGTTGGAAAAAAATAAGAAGCATACCATAGAAGTGGTTGTTGATAGAATTGTAATAAAGGAAGGCATCGAAAAACGCTTATCCGATTCTATCGAAACAACGTTGGCGTTGTCGGAGGGCTTGCTCATCGTTAATATTATTGATGGGGAAGATATGTTGTTTAGTACGAAGTTTTCCTGTCCAGAACATGGTATTGGCATAGAGGAGCTTGAACCAAGGATGTTTTCCTTTAATAGTCCCTTCGGTGCATGCTCGGACTGTAATGGTATAGGGTATTTACAGAAAATTGACGCTGACTTGATTATCCCTAATGCTTCGTTAAGCATACGTGGAGGCGCCGTTGCTCCTTTGTCTAATTCGGCAGAAGGTACCTACTATTATGAAATGATTGATGCTTTGGCTAAGGATCATGGGGTAGATTTGGATACACCCCTGGAACAGCTGCCGGAAACCTTTATTCAAGAGGTTCTTTATGGTACAGGAAAGCGAGCCATCGAATTTACCTATGAGAGTAAATTCGGCGGTATGAAAAAATATCGATCTCCCTTCGAAGGAATCATTAAAAATTTAGAACGACGATATAAGGAAACAAACTCAGATTATATGCGAGAAAAAATCGAAGAGTTTATGAGCTTAACACCCTGTGACAGTTGTCAGGGGATGAGATTAAAGCCTGAGGTTCTTGCCGTAAGAATTGCTGGAAAAAATATCGCAGAGGCAACGGAATTCTCCGTAAGAAGTGCACTGGAGTTCTTTGGAAATCTAGGGCTTTCAGAGAAAAATACCATGATTGCCCGACAGATTTTAAAAGAAATCAATGAACGGTTAGGATTTTTGGTAGACGTGGGCTTAGATTATCTAACCTTATCTAGGGCTGCAGGAACCCTTTCGGGAGGGGAATCTCAACGAATTCGTCTAGCTACTCAGATAGGTTCTAGTCTGGTAGGTGTACTGTATATCCTAGATGAACCAAGTATCGGGCTGCATCAAAGAGACAATGAAAAGCTTCTAAAAACCCTGCGAAACTTAACAGATTTAGGAAATACATTGATTGTTGTCGAACATGATGAGGATACCATGTTTGCAGCCGATCATATTATTGATATAGGACCTGGCGCTGGGGCCAATGGGGGGCAGATCATTGCTCAGGGCACTGTAGATGACATTATGAATTGTGAGGACTCCATTACAGGGCAGTACCTTCGAGGTAAGAAAAAGATTGAGATCCCAGAAGTGAGAAGAGAACCTAATGGAAAATGGCTTGAAGTGGTAGGTGCTAAGGAAAACAACCTGAAGGATCTGACGGTGAAAATACCTTTGGGCTTATTTGTATCGGTAACGGGTGTCTCAGGTTCTGGAAAAAGTACATTGATTAATGAAATCCTTTATAAAAAATTGTCCATGGAGCTGCATAGGGCCAAGAGTAAGCCTGGAAAGCACGAAGAAGTTCGTGGTTTAGAATATATTGATAAAGTTATCGATATAGATCAGTCACCTATTGGAAGAACACCTCGATCTAATCCAGCTACCTATACAGGGGTCTTTGATATCATTCGCGATGTTTTTGCCCAAGTACCAGAAGCCAAAGTCAGAGGATATCAAAAGGGACGATTTAGCTTCAATGTGAAGGGCGGTAGATGTGAGGCTTGCAAGGGTGATGGAATTATAAAGATTGAAATGCACTTCCTACCCGATGTATATGTACCTTGTGATGTATGTAAGGGCAAACGGTATAATCGTGAAACCTTAGAGGTAAAGTACAAGGGAAAATCTATCTCTGAAGTGTTAGATATGACAGTAGAAGAGGCTGTGGTTTTCTTCCAAAATGTACCAGGAATCAAAAGAAAGCTAGAAACCTTGCATGAAGTAGGTTTAGGGTATATCAAACTGGGACAGCCATCTACCCAGTTGTCTGGGGGAGAGGCCCAGCGGATTAAGCTGGCGACAGAGCTCAGCAAGCGAAGCACAGGTAGAACGCTATATATATTGGATGAACCTACCACGGGGCTTCATATTGCAGACATCCATAAGCTTATCGGCGTATTAAACAGGCTTGTAGAAGGTGGAAATACAGTGCTGGTCATTGAACATAATCTGGATGTGATCAAGACCAGTGATTATATCGTCGACCTTGGACCAGAAGGCGGGGACAAGGGCGGTCTTATCGTTGGGCAAGGAACACCAGAGGATATCGTAAAGATTCCTCAATCCTATACGGGAATGTTCTTAAAGAAAATATTGGATCGAGATGCAAGAGCCTAGCGTATGCTAGGCTCTCTAATGTTAAGGAAATTATGGTTCTCAATTTCCTTAACATTGGGGATTTTTAAAGGGGTTCACCCCTTTATGTCCAATAATTGGAGGGTTACAGCGAAGCGTCATAGGGAACTATTAGTTCCCTGTGAATAACAAAAGCATTTCCTTAGATTTTAGAGCATGAAATGCTTTTGTTAGTTAAATATTATTTTAACAGATGCAATAATAATATTAAAAATATTACTATAGTACTATATTGAGAAGAAGGATTTTACTATCTTATAGCCAATATATAGGTATAGGCATTTAGGTAGGAGGCCGAGCATGACAAGTCCACTGACAGTAAATAACAGAATTCGGATGAAGCTTACCAATGAGCCTGGTGAAGTAGAATTGGCTGGAAATGTTGAAGACATTTCGGAGAATATCATTTATGTTCACCTGGACTATCATTTTATACATAATAAGAGTGAGCTTAAGGTTGACTGTACGATTTGGGATCAACAGGGAAATGCCTGCGAGTTCAACTCTCTCATCTATGCTATAAAGGGAAGGGCCTTGACGCTGAAGAGACCAAAAGCCTCTGATATAAAACAACTGAGGCGTAGAGCGGAAGTTAGAGTAGGCGTTGATATTCCAGTAAATTGCTATATAAGAGGCTATGGAGACCAGGAAATCGATAATGATAAATTTATTCCAGCAATCGTAAAGGATTTAAGCATAGGAGGCTTACTGCTGCATTCTAGTTTATCCTTACCTATAGATACAGTGATTGTACTAGAGTTACCCCTTGGGGAAGAATTGATTCTTGTTACCGTAAGAATACTAAGGAATCTGACCTGTGAAGAAGGCTATGCCATGGGTGGGCAGTTTGTCGCACTGGATGACCGAGATGTGCAAAAAATCAGGGCATTTGTTTTTCGATCCCAGATTCACTTTAAAAGGCAAAAGAGCTAGTAATATTTATACTGGCTCTTTTATGTATATAGAAAACGATGCAATTTATTTTCCAAAATAGATCATTAGCTAATCGTTAATAATGATGCCACGAACCTGCTGGTTTTTGGCTAATACCACGCCTATGTAATCTCCAACTTTTAGATCTTTGAATGAAAGATTCATTTGTTTATCGTTTCTTTGAAGGATGATGATAGCATCTTCAGCTACTTGTAGATTTGGTTCTACATAGGTATACCGATTATCGTAATGTTCTTCGATGGTTATACGATTTTTTAATGGATCGATGGCCAATATTTCTCCATATATGAACTTTTCTTGACCCAGTGGGTCTGCTTCAGGAAAATCTTTGAAAGCATGAACGGGTTGTATTGAAACTGTATTTTCTGATTCATTCCAGTGAATATTGGCATCGAGCTGTTCAGCTATAAACCGAATGGGTAGATAGATCCGATCTTTATGGACAATCGCACTGACCGCAATGGGTGGTTCATTATCAAATCGAAGGTTAACATCTTTGAGAAAAACCTGAATGGCTTCCAGTGGCGGCAGTGCCACTACCATAGATGTTGAAATGATACATGTAATAAAAAATATCATAGACGTTTTGATGAATGCGCGTTTCATAGATTTCCCCCTCTATATTGTTGATATTGAGAGGATTAACCAATTTTTTTAAAAATATACATAAAAGTCGTTATTTCATTTTTGCAGGTACTCCTTTTGCTTGGAAGAGACCCATGAGCTGTCGCTGCATCTCCATAGAAGAATGGAAATGGAGACGTCCTCGGTGATGATGTAAGGTTAGTGTTAGCTGATTGCCCTCTAATGCATAATCCTGAATATCCGAATAGAAATATATGCCTGGATGATTATAAATCGTTGTATTTAAAGGGATATCCATACGAGAATCAAATCCCTTTATGATAACAGCGGCTTGGGTAAATTCAGCTTGGAGAGATCTGCTCCCATACCAAAGTATCAATTCTACAGATAAGGCTGCAATCAAGAACTGTATGATGAAGGAAGTAGAAAAATCTAAGACCTGTATATTCCTGATTGATAAAAGAAGCAAAATACCATAATAATATAAATGATTAAATATCGACCGTTGAATAGGTTGTCCATCTAGTAGGTGACTAGACTGGGGTGTCATCTTTTTAATCAACAAATACTTATATCCATTTTGCAGAAAAACAAATAAAAGGACATAAATAAAAGGATATAAGAGCAGAGGTGTTGAAAATAGTAATTTTGGAAGAAAGGGATCTAGAATCATCATAAACAGGATAGCACCTAGTAAACCCACCGTAAAGCTAATGCTGCGTTGAGAATTGCTCATCATTGTTCATCTCCTTGTATAAAATGATTTTCTCATCTATTATATACAAATTTGATTTAAGTATCAATTTTGGTACAATAAAGGTAAGTAATTGAATTCTTAGAAACGTGAGGAATATAATATGGTTGATCTAAGTGAACAACTGAAAAAGCTGCCAGACAAACCAGGTGTTTATCTGATGAAAGACATTCATGGAGAAATCATTTATGTAGGTAAGGCCATCTCCTTGAAAAATAGAGTAAGACAATACTTTCAATCTGCAAAGAATCATCCGCCGAAGGTTCGAGCGATGGTAGAGAATATATATGATTTTGAGTATATTATTACAGATTCAGAAGTCGAAGCATTGATGCTGGAGAGCAATCTCATCAAAAAGCACAGGCCAAAGTATAACGTGCTCCTGAGAGATGATAAGCATTATCCATATATAAAGGTTACCCTAGGCGAAAAATACCCGAGGGTAATGAAGACTAGAAAAGTGATTAAAGATGGAGCCCGGTATTTTGGACCTTATATCCATGTGGGCGCAGTAAACCAAACCATTGAGATATTGAAGAAATTTTATCCACTGCGAACCTGCAGTAAAAATCTAGATAAGCCTCAAGAACGGCCCTGTCTGAACTATCATATTGGAAAATGCCTTGGACCTTGTACGGGCCAGGTGAATATGGAGGCCTATAATAAGATGATCCAAGAAATCATACTTTTTCTCAGTGGAAAGCAGGATGAATTGGTGAAGGAGATTACAAGGAAAATGCAGGCGTCAGCTGAAAATATGGACTTTGAGAGGGCGGCAGAATATAGAGATCAAATCATAGCGATTCAAAGCATACTGGAGAAGCAAAAAGTGATCTTTGCTACAGATATTGATCAAGATGTGATTGCTATGGCACGGGGGATTGATGAGGTCTGCATCATGGTCTTTTTCCTACGGGGAGGAAAGCTCATGGGAAGAGAGCATTATATGGTAACAGCCTCAGAAGAAGATGAAAGAAGGGAGATTTTGAGTTCCTTTTTAAAGCAGTTTTACGGAGGTACCGCATTTATACCTAAAGAAATACTTCTGGAGGAAGAACTGGAAGACGGGGAACTCATTGGTGAATGGCTGTCCATGAAGAAGGATGGTAAAGTGAGCGTGAAGAACCCTAAAAAAGGAGAGAAGAAAGAGCTTCTGGACATGGTCCATAAAAATGCAGTAGAAATATTCGAGCAATTTAGTGAAAAACTGATCAGAGAGAGACAGAAAAGCTTGGGAGCTTTAGAAGAGCTGGCTGAGTATATGGGATTAAGTAGAAAGCCTTATCGGATAGAGGCCTTTGATATATCGAATACCCAAGGGGTTCATTCTGTAGCTTCAATGGTGGTATTTGAGGGTGGAAAGCCGAAATATAGTGACTATCGAAGATTTAAAATAAAAACCATAGAGGGACCCAATGATTATGGCAGTATGCAAGAGGTTATTTATAGAAGATTTAAGCGGGGATTAGAAGAAAAGGAAACCATGGAAAAGAAAGGGATTGTGGATGATGAAGGTAAATTTTCCAGGTTACCTGATCTTATATTGATCGATGGTGGTTTGGGGCAGGTAAATGCTGCGGCAGCCGTATTGTCTGCGCTGCATGTAGATATTCCAACTGCTGGGATGATAAAAGATGATAGACATCGAACAAAGGACTTGATTTATAAAGGAGTGGAATTGGGTTTAAATAAAACATCCAATGCATTTTTGTTGGTTGCGAAGGTTCAGGAAGAAGCCCATCGTTTCGCCATTACTTACCATAAAAGTCTAAGGGGGAAAACAGCAGTACAGTCTGTACTGGATGAAATACCTGGAATTGGCGAGAAGAGAAGAATTGCACTTCTCAAACATTTCCAATCTATTGATAAAATAAAGAAGGCAGATATTGAAGCTTTGTGTGAGGTAGAGGGAATGAATAGAAGGGCGGCAGAGCAGATCAGGGAATATTTTGATAGAGGAAGACAAGATGAAAGGCAGGGATAAGCTGTGAGAAGCGTTAGCATTGGAGAATTATGTAAGGATTTAAATTTAGAGGTCATTCATAAGTCAAATCAAGGAGACATCAAAATCACTGTGAATGATGTGAATCGGCCAGGACTGCAGCTCACAGGCTTTTACAAATCATTTGCCTATGAGCGGGTACAAATCATTGGAAAGGTAGAGTGGAATTACTTTGAAACCCTCACACCTCAACTCAGGAAGCAGAGAGCGAAAGAGCTTTTTTCCTATCCCATTCCCTGTGTGGTTATTGCAAGGGATCT
The DNA here is from genome assembly GCF_029240175.1 of Anaerosolibacter sp. Classification (GTDB taxonomy): domain Bacteria; phylum Bacillota; class Clostridia; order Peptostreptococcales; family Thermotaleaceae; genus Anaerosolibacter. The sequence goes on along the minus strand of NZ_JARBTM010000006.1, from coordinate 83,995 downwards.
AGAGGTGTATGAGGAACTATTGGAGGCGGCCGTGAAGTTTGATATACCTCTGTTGAGGACAAATATGTCTACGACAAAGTTTGTAAGTGTACTGATAAGCTATTTAGAGGATAAGCTGGCACCAGTGATTACAAGACATGGTGTATTGGTTGAGGTTTATGGTATCGGGATACTGATGGTTGGAGAAAGCGGAATAGGGAAGAGTGAAACAGCCTTGGAACTAATCAAGAGGGGCCACCGGCTGGTAGCCGATGATGCAGTGGAAATCAAAAGAGTTGATAACAGTACTTTGGTGGGAAGTGCTCCAGAGGTGATCCGACATTTCATGGAGATTCGCGGGGTAGGTATTTTGGATGTGGTTCAGTTGTTTGGCGTTGGCGCCGTGAGAAATACAAAAGCCATAGATTTGGTGATAGAATTAGAAAACTGGAAGGATCAAAAACAATATGACCGTTTAGGAATGGATGAAGAGTATATCAATATATTGGGTGTAGATTTACCTAAAAATACCATTCCCATCAAACCTGGTAGAAACTTGGCAATGATTGTTGAAGTAGCCGCTAGAAATCATCGCCAAAAAAGAATGGGGTTTAATGCAGCAGAAACATTAAACAATCGACTCCTCAAGCAGATGAATGAAGGTACAGATAAATAAGAAAGAATCAAGGCGGGGAAAATTCTCCGCCTTGATTCTTATTTTGTGGCACATTCTGATGCGGAGCCTTTTAGAATTTCAAGGCCATGGGCAAGGCTTGGCAAGATGTAGTCTAAGCTCTCTCGAACAGCCTTGGGGCTTCCGGGAAGGTTTATGATCAATGTATTATCCCTTATGCCAGAAATCGCCCTAGAGAGCATGGCCCTTGGGGTGATTTGCAAACTATTATAACGGATGGCTTCAGAGATTCCTGGGGTAAGTCGATGAATAACTTGAAGGGTAGCTTCTGGTGTGATATCCCGCTTAGAAAATCCTGTTCCACCAGAGGTTAAGATTAAATCAACCTTCAATTCATCGCTCATAAGAATCATCTCTTGAGACAAAGCATCGACCTCATCAGGCAGCACCACATATTTTTTTGTCATATAACCATGTGATTCCATCATTTGCTGAATCACCTTTCCGCTTTCATCAATACGTTCGCCTTTAGATCCTTTATCACTGGCTATGATAATACCTAATGTAAACATGTAAAGTCCTCCTTTGTGATGGGGTTAGTGGATAGCGGTTAGTAGTTAGTGGTCAGAAAAACTACAAGTCAATAGTTTCGAATTCATTGTCTAATAAGTTTATATATAGAATTTTTTTCCTCAATAATTCGCCGCGGCCAATGAGAATCTTTAATGCTTCACTGACTTGAATGGAAGCTACCAAGGCAGGGGTGAAAGATGGATTCCCTAGGGTTTGCTCGATGCCCTTGACACTTTCTGCAGGGTAGATGAGGTCTAAGGTACGGTCTCCCGGCAGAATGGTTGTTACCTGGCCATACCAACCGGCAATGGCTCCATGAACCATAGGGACACCCAAATCCTCTGCAACATTTTGGACAGTCACGCGAGATGGAATATTATCCAAGGCATCCATGACAAGATGATGGCCTTGGAGGATTTCCACGGCATTCTCATGGGTAAGTCTTTGGGTAACGGGATGAATCTTAATGAAAGGATTAACATGGCCCATACGTTCCTGGGCTTTCATAGCCTTTGAAACACCAAGGGATGCCACATCTGACAGGAGCTGGCGATTCAAGTTCGTTTCATCAAAATAATCTCCGTCAACGGCAGTAATGGAACCAATACCTAACCTACCCAGCATCTCTATGAGATAACCACCTAATCCTCCACAACCCACGACACAAACTTTGAAATTCTTAAGGCTTTCATTCTCAGACAAGGATAAAGTAGTCATATTCCTTTCATATCTTCTCATGATTAACCGCCTCCCACAGGGGGAAATATAGAGACCGTATCGCCATCTTGTAAAAGTTGATCTAAAGTACCATCCCGACCATTGACCAATAAGATGGCCACGTCTTCCGTAGGGATATCTAGTCCATTAATCACTTCATTAGGTGTACGGTTTGTTTCAAGATCAACAATAAGTTCTTTACCACGGCCATTACGAAGGGTAGCAAAGAGTCGCACTTTGATGCTCATGGTTTCACCTCCTAAGGGCACATAACGAATTTTCTAGTCCACAGACAATCGCCACAGGAAGGGTTCACTCCATAACAATCAGCTTCTGTGTTCCTTACCATATCACATCCCTCTACCAAGTCACAATCAATACAAGATGGATAGAGATTATGATAGATTGTTTGACGAAAATCTACATAAGACTTTTGATGCCAGATTTCATAAAGAGAATGATCTTTCACATTGCCAAAGGAATGACGACCTACCTGTTTTTCTCTACCAAAGACATATTCTCGATATGGGTGAGATAGCCTATAACAAGGAACCACATCTCCTGAGGCGCAGACAAAAACAGCATCCTGCTCGATAAAATTACATCTTCTTTCGGTTTTTAATTCATAATTCGGTAAAAGCATCTGAATACCCTTCTTAAAAGAATAATTTCTAATTTTATTATAAAGTGCTTTCATTTCAGGATTTTCATACCTTGTATAAAGAATTTTCTCAGCATTTTCTTTACACTGGGGAAGTAAATTTGAAATGATAACACTCTGGGCATTAAGGGTTGACGCTAGATCAATCACTCGAAAAATGTCATCTATATTATCGAATGAAGCCACAAATTGAAGCTGAAGAATGGGTGTGTTTTTACCCAACTGTTTTTTATATAATTGAAGATTTCTTAAGTTGTGAAGTACTTTTTCAAGAGGAACACCACGAATGCTTTCAAAATGTTCGTCTAGTCCATCGATTGAAACTGTAATAACATCTACATGGTTTATGATCATATCCAATGTTTCTCCGTGAAGAAGGGTGCCATTGGTGGTGAGGGTAAGGTGGTAGTTCTTAAGCATTTGGACAGTCTCCAGAAAAAGAGGGGCGAAGGTGGGTTCACCAATGCCGCCAATTACAACTTCTTTTATGGTACTCTGGTTATTCATTTCCATGGCTAGATGGTTCAAACTATTCATATCAAGATCAGTGGGTGGACTACTCCAGGATTTACGATAGCATATACTACAGTCTAAATTACATCGATCGGTAAGCTCTAGATATAACTTATGAATGGTCATCATATCACCCAATTTCTTTATAGATTAAGAATAAGGACTTCCAATGGAAGCCCTTATATAAACATTATTTATCTCCTGCTGCCACTTCTTCAGTAGTTAAAGCGCTCTCAGAAATCTGCAGCTTGTTTAATCTATCAACTGTTGGTATACCTTGAGTATCCCAGCCCCGTAGGCTATAGTATTCAGGCAACAGTTCAGAAAGTCTATGAACGAGGCCCTGAGAAGGTCCTTCAGGAATTCCTTCATTTAATAATCTGCTTGGCAATGTATCTTGAGAAGGATCAATACCAGCCTGGAGGTTGAACAATTTTTCGATATTCCAGATTCTTTCACCAGCATCGAGTACATCTTGGGCAGTAAAGTCAGTACCAACGGCTGCGTTTAACATGTCAGCATAATCTTGAGCGCCCATAGCAAAAGAAGTGAATAAACACAAGCCGGAAGCATCAATAGCAGCTGTTAAGTCTTGGAATATTTTCGCCCATAATGCTTTGCCCTCTAATGTAAAACGGTCAAGTTTTTCAGGCAATCCAAGGATCTCAGGAGAGATCATATAACCTCTTACGTGGCAGCCACCGCGGTTTGAAGTAGCATATTGTAATCCATGGCCTTGAATACCTCTTGGATCGTAGGCAGGAAGTTCTTGTTTCTTAACAGTCATGGAGTACTCTGGTACACCATACATTTCAGCCAATCTATAGGAACCTTCAGCAAGCTTGTCACCTAGGCCATCTCTTAAGCCCATACGCTTCGTCCACTCGATTACTGCTTCGGCATTACCAAACTCAAGGCCAACACCATTTAATTCATCTTCCTTGATATAGCCTTTTTCATAGAGCTCCATGGCAGCTGCGATGGTAGCACCGGCAGAAATTGTATCCAAGCCCATTTCATTACACCAATAGTTAGCCTTGATAACCGCACCTAGATCGGATACGCCACAGTCTGAACCAAATGCCCAAATTGTTTCATATTCAGGTCCTCCGCCTTCGATGTCATCTACCTTACAGTATCGACCGCAGGCGATTGGACAGCGATAACAAGGATCTTTTTTCACTAAATATTTTTCGGCAAGGGTTTCGCCGCTGATTTCTTCAGCTTTATCAAAAACTGCAGTCTGGAAATTGTTTGTAGGGAAAACACCGTTCTCGTTGATGATGTTTACCAATACCGCAGTACCATAGGCAGGAAGACCCTGACCTGTAACGCCGTTCTCACGGATTTTTTTTGTACAGTTAGACACAACTTCCTTTAATTGGTCGTGGTTAAAGAGTTGAACTTTTTGACTTCCTTTTACAACGATGGCTTTTAAGTTTTTAGAACCCATTACAGCACCAACGCCGGAACGTCCTGCAGCACGGGAATAATCATTCATGATAGAAGCAAGTCTAGATAATTTTTCACCGGCAGGTCCAATTGTGAGTACCTTTGCCTTCTCAGCACATTCTTTTTCAAGAATTTGAGTGGTTTCAGATACAACTTTGCCCCAAAGATGAGCAGCATCTCGAATTTCGATTTGATCGTCAACGATATTTAAATAAACAGGTACATCAGCTTTATCTTCAACGATAACCATATCGAAGCCGCTGAATTTTAGCTCAGCACCCCAGTATCCCCCTGAGTTTGAACATGCAACTGTTCCTGTTAAAGGAGATTTTGTAACGACCATATATCGGCCGCCGGTAGGCGTAGGTGTACCAGATAAAGGACCTGTGATGAAGATCAGCTTATTTTCTGGACTAAGGGGTTCGACTTCAGGGCTGACTTCTTCGGTAAGTATTTTAGTTCCTAAACCTCTACCACCGATATATTTTTTTGCTTTCTCAACGTCTAAGGCTTCAACCTTCCAGCTTCTTTCTTTAAGATTTACTCTTAAAACTTTTCCAGCATATCCGTACATTTGAATCCCCCTTCGAATTTGTTTTCTTTGTTCATCTATATGTAATGCAAGGTCGATGCCAAAAAAGAAACCCCTGATAATAGGGGTTGTTGGAGAAGCCGTGTTCTAAAACAGAACAGCATGAGGAAAATATGCTTGTTCTGAAATGGAACAATGTTCAAAATTGGAACAATCAATGTTGTACTTTTCAATTTTTCGGTAAAGGGTGTTTCGTCCGATATCCAGGGCTTCGGCAGCCAAGGAAATATTTCCTTTGAACTTCTTCAAAACATAAACAATATGTTGATGCTCAAGATGTTCAAGCTTCAGACAAGGATCCTTTAATGGCTCGGAATTGGGCTGAATACCAAGATTCTTTTTATTCAAGTCCAAGGGCAGAGATTCGGTGTTGACGATCAGTTCTACGATATTTTCCAATTCACGGATATTGCCAGGCCAGTCATATTGAATTAAATGCTCCATGTACTCAAAGGATATGTTTACCTTGCGCTTATTCAACCTCTTTGCAATGGTGTCCATAAAATAATCGATAAGTAGTGGAATATCTTCTTTACGCTCTCGAAGGGGACAAAGATAAAGGGGTAAAACATTCAATCGATAATAGAGATCCTTTCGAAAATTGCCCAATTCTACTTCTTTACGCAAATCCTTATTCGTGGCGGCGATAATCCGTACATTTACGGGAATCTGTCTGGTGCTTCCAATCCTAGATACAATTCCTTCTTCGATCACCCGTAATAGATTAGGCTGCATTTCTACGGGCATTTCACCAATTTCATCTAAGAATATGGTACCACCATCGGCCATTTCAAATTTTCCGGGATTACCTCCCCGTCTTGCCCCTGTAAATGCCCCTTCCTCATAACCAAACAACTCAGACTCGATAAGATTGCGAGGAATTGCACCACAATTTACGGCCACAAAAGCTTCTTCTTTACGAATACTATGGTTATGGATGGATTGAGCAAAGACTTCCTTGCCAGTACCGCTTTCACCTAAAATCAAAATTGTAGATTTGCTATCGGCTATTTTCTTGGCGTAATCGATATTTTGAAGAAAACGATCATTCTTCCCAATGATTTTATCAAAGGTATAGATGGCATGGCGTTCCATGATTCTATTGGCCAGCTTACGACCTTTTTTGACTTCTTTGAAAACACAAATAATCTCTTTGAGATTTTCTTCTTTATCGGTAAAAGGGTAAGCGCTAAGGCTAAATTGCAATTTGTTTTTTCTGGCGCTGACATAGACATCCTCGTCCATGAAGCTTCCTTTGGCAGCCAGGGTGGTTTTAACATGATTCCAGCCTTCGAAAATTTCCCAGGTTTTCATTTGCAAAATCTCGTTCTCTTTGAAACCAAACATTTCAGTAATGTGTTTGTTTGCTGATTGGATTGTACCATACAGATCGCAGGTCAGAATTCCTGTGGGTATAGAATCGATAATGGTTTCGATGTGTTGTTTGGCCAGTACCAGTTTATCTGTATAGCTTTTAACTTCAAGCATCTTCTCAATGGCGTTGGCTGCTGCCACAACCATACCCAGGGTATGGGAATGAACCAACTCACTATATCCTGTTAAGTCCAAGATGCCTATAATCTTTCCTTCTGGATTTCGAATAGGTGAAGCGGAGCAGGTCCAGCGGTGATAGGCTTTTATAAAGTGCTCATCTCCGGAAACTTGCACAGGCATTTCTTCTGCCAGGGCAGTACCCATGGCATTGGTACCTATGTGGGATTCATCCATATAGGAGCCAGGCACCATCTTAAGATTAAAGGCTTGGGATAAAATATCTTCATCCCCAATAACACTGAGAATACAGCCCTCTTCATCGGTTAAGATAGAAAAAAAGTTAGAACCTTTCACAAAATTATAGAGTTGATTCATGAATGGTTCTGCAGCCACCATTAAGTCCCTTTTTTCCTCCAACTTTCTGCGCAGGGCATCATCAGATAAAATGAGGCTGCTAAAAACCCTTGCTGTGTCGATACCCATCTCTCGACACCTGGCATGGGAACGCGGAATATATTTTTTCTCCATGATCGCTTGTATAGGTTTCAATCAAATCCCCCCAGACGAATAAGTAAACTCTCCGGCGAACTACATAGAATACAAATTATATTTAGTAGAAAATTCAAAAAATACTTTATTCTATTATATCGCAGATTACATATGAAATAAATCAAAATTCTAAGGAATGCCAAAGAATAGGCAGTATTGTAATTTTCGCCAAAGTAACACAATATACAAGAAGTATGCTAAAATTGAATGGGTTCACACGAATGATTTCGACGATTTGGTGACGTTGGATTCGTATAGTATGATTAGCATATCTAAAATACCTATAGTCCACGAATAGAAAGGGTAGAGAAAATGGAAGGGAAAAACTATCTAACACCTGGAGAGATTGCAGAAACCACAATTCAAACAGGTATGAAAAAAGTAAGATTAGCTTGGCTGCACCAACTGCTTTTAGGAATCTTAGCAGGTGCTTTTATTGCATTTGCAGCGGAAGGTTCCAATATGGCTGCTTTCAATTTGTTTGCCAAACCAGAAACCTACGGCCTTGGTAAAGTATTGGCTGGGGCAATTTTCGGAACAGGCCTAATGCTCGTAGTTTTGGCTGGTGGTGAGCTTTTCACTGGAAATACCTTGATTGTTATGGGTATCCTTGATGGCAAGGTGAAAGTAAGAGAAATGTTGAAAAACTGGTTTTTTGTTTATTTGGGTAACTTAATTGGTTCTTTACTAATTGCGCATATGATGGTACAGTCAGGATTATTAAACAGCGGCGCCAATGTACTGGGGGGTGTAACGATTAAAATAGCATCCTATAAGGTAGGGCTTACTTTTATGCAGGCATTTTACCTGGGCATTATGTGCAACTGGCTTGTATGCTTGGCTGTGTGGCTTGCTTATGGAGCAAAGGATATGGTGGGGAAAATATTTGGGATTTTCTTTCCCATATGGTTATTCATCACTTCTGGGTTTGAGCATAGTATTGCCAACATGTACTATATACCTGCAGGAATTATGGCAAAGGCGAATCCAGCATGGGCAGAGGCTTCCCATCTTGCAGCAGAACAGCTTGCCAACTTAAATTGGAGCACATTCATTGTGAATAACTTAATTCCTGTAACACTAGGCAATATCATAGGCGGGAGCATGTTTGTCGGCGGTGTTTACTGGTTTGTTTACATGAAAAACAATAAGCAAGCATCAGTGAAAAAAATGGCGGCATAGTATTTATAAAAAGACAGAAGGCGATGTCCATATCGCCTTCTGTCTTTTATTAATGACTACATTGCATTCTTGAATATTTGAATGACTTCCTGTAGTGTAGCCAAACGTGGATTTGTCAATTGACAAGCATCCTTCTTTGCATTTACAGCCATTACTTCAAAATCTTCTTCTTTCACGCCAAGTTCAGCGAGCCCTGAAGGAATGCCTACGGATACAGACAACTTCTTAATAGCTTCAATCGCCTTTTGTGCAGCTTCATTTACAGAAAGACCTTCAACGTTTTCACCCATGGCGATGGCGATATCTTTGAAACGATCGGCACAAGCAATTAAGTTAAACTGCTCTACATGAGGCAATAGGATGGCATTACATACACCGTGAGGTAGGTTATAGAAACCACCAAGCTGGTGGGCCATGGCATGGACGTAGCCTAGGGAAGCATTGTTGAATGCCATTCCACCTAGGAATTGGGCATAAGCCATTTTTTCTCTTGCTACCATATTGGTTCCGTTTGCAACAGCTGCAGGAAGATACTTAGCGATAAGCTGAATAGCCATCAAAGCTGCTGAATCTGTCAATGGTGTGGCGGCGATTGAAACATAAGCTTCAATGGCATGGGTTAGTGCATCCATCCCTGTAGCTGCAGTTAGTGCTGGCGGCATACCAGCCATCAATTCTGGATCATTAATAGAGAGGGCAGGTGTTACACGCCAATCTACAATGGCCATCTTTACTTTTCTGCTTGTATCTGTAATGATACAGAAACGAGTCATTTCAGATGCTGTTCCTGCCGTTGTATTTACAGCGATAAATGGCACCATGGGATTTGAAGATTGATCTACACCTTCGTAATCATGGATTTTTCCACCATTTGCAGCGAGCAGCCCAACTCCTTTTGCACAGTCGTGGGAAGAACCGCCGCCTAGGGAAACGATGGCATCACATTTTTCTTCTTGCCATACTTTAAAGCCTGCATCGACATTATGATCTGTTGGATTAGGTTCAGCACCGCCAAAAACAACAGCTTCAAGTCCGGCACCCTCAAGGATGGATTTGATTTTATCAGCTACTCCCATTTTTACAAGACCAGCATCGGTGACAACCAGAACCTTACTGCCACCTAAAACCTTCATACGGGTTCCAACCTCATTTACACATCCCGCGCCGATTAGATTTACCGTAGGAATAAAATATGCACTTACTGTCATGATAATTTCCCCCTTTTTTATTTTTATAAGATCATGATAAAATAAGGTCATGTCTTGAATGTCCAATTTGTTTTGGTAATAGGGTCATTTTCACCTCCTTTGAATGGAATGATAAGTGCTTGTTAGGTAGACAGACTATTTTATTAAGATATTATAAGAATGTTTAGAAGATTAAAACAATTATTATTTTTATATCAAGCAGGAGTCCTAGAAATCGTATTCGAGAATTTTATGAAATTCTGTAATTATTTTGAAAACAAGGATTATAAAATTTAAAATATAATGAAGTTATAATAAAGAATATATAATACGAATAAAAAATGATTATTTTTTATTTAACGATTTTACTTTTGAGGGTTAACTGAACATGAGATATGATTTGGATTGTCCGTGAAATCGTGGGAGGAGGGATACCCGTGGAAATGAATACGGCTATATTATTGGCAGGAGGCAAAAGCCGCAGAATGGGGTTTGATAAGAGATTTATCGAGATCGAAAAGAAGACCATGGTTGATTATCAAGTTGAAAAACTGTATAAAACATTTTCAAGGGTTATTTTGGTTACGGATGACAAAACACTGTTTTTAAATTGCTCCTGTGAAGTCATTCAGGATGAATTTGAAGGAATTGGCGTACTAGGCGGGCTTTATACTGGATTAAAACATTCTACATCTATTTATAATTATGTTCTAGCATGTGACATGCCTGTCATAAACTATAACTATATTGATTATATGAGGAACTTGCTTCAAAAATCGTTGAAGGAATATGATGGACTGGTCACAAAATACGGACAATGGATTGAACCCTTTAATGCCTTTTACCACAAGAACTTCGTCTATCCATTAAAACATGGTATCGAAAATGGTCAGAAGCGGTTGTCGTTAATTTTAAAGAGCTGCGATGTTTTGTATGTGGAAGAAGAAATTGCAAGAGGATTTACATCGGATTGGGAAATGTTTACAAACTTGAATTCAGCGGATGATTTGAAGAAATACTTACAAAACGAAGAGTATGTTATGAATATATCATAAAAAATCTATAGTTTTTTCAAATTTCCTATGTTATAATTTTTAAAGATTCAGTAAATTTCAAAAAATGGTAGTCAATTGAAAATTTTTTCCGAGTCATATTGTCTAAAGTACTATGCTAAGAGAGTATGACCTTCGGGTATAAGAAGAAATTCTTATACCTCCCGTGCTTGGAAAGGAAAAATAAGATCTTATGAGCGAACAATCCTTTCTAGGATTGTTTTTATTGTTTTTATTGTTTTTTTGCTTTGGTTCTTTGAATAGAGGGGGACGAGAGATGGAGTTGCTAAAGGTGGACACAGTAGAACAAGTGGTACAAAAGCTGGAAGAATATTTTACGGATTTGAAATTGGAAGGACAACGAATACATATTACGGAGGCCTTAGGCAGAATTATATATGAAGATATTGAAGCACCCATGGCGCTTCCTGAGTTTCGAAGATCCACCGTGGATGGATATGCTGTTTTGGCTAAGGATACCTTTGGTGCAAGCGAAGGGCTGCCCACCTTTCTAAATAACATCGGCAAAGTTGAGATGGGAAAGAGCACAGAATTAACTGTTCGCAGCGGAGAATGTGTATATGTTCCAACGGGAGGAATGGTGCCCCATGGTGCTGATGCCATGGTAATGATTGAGCATGCTGAGTGTTTGGACGAGTTGACCTTGGCAATTTATCAATCTGTTGCACCTGGGGAAAGCGTTATGCAGATTGGCGAAGATATGCAAGTGGGTGAACTACTGTTTAAAAAAGGTCGGAAGATAAAGGCCCAAGACATTGGCGCTTTAGCTGCCCTGGGTATAGAGCATATAAATGTATTCCAACGGCCAAAGGTGGCTGTTCTCTCCACTGGGGATGAAATCGTTGATCCGTTTGCGAAGGTAGAATTGGGACAAATCCGTGATATCAATACATATGCCTTATCAGCCATGATCGAAGAATTCGGCGGGGATATCGTACACAGACAAGTCATTCAAGACGAGTATAGCCTGTTAAAGGAAAAGGCAGCTGAAGTTTTAGGACACTGTGATATCCTCATTATTTCAGGTGGGAGTTCCGTAGGTACAAAGGATGTCACGGCAAAGGTAATTAATGATCTTGGAACACCAGGTGTTTTTGTTCATGGTATTGCCATAAAGCCGGGGAAACCAACGATTATTGGAAAGGCGAAGGGAAAGGCAGTTTTTGGCTTGCCCGGTCATCCTGTCTCAGCCATGATTGTATGTAAGGTATTTCTAGGCTATCTCTTAAATCGACTGCTGTGCCGGGGATCAGGAGTAAATGATGGGATTTATGCCACTGCAGCTGCTAACATCCATTCCTCACCTGGAAAAGAGACCTATCAAATGGTTGTATTAGAATCGGATAATGGTGAATATCTTGCAAAACCAATACACGGAAAATCCGGCTCCATTACACTGTTGACAAAGGCCCACGGCTACATACGCATTGATACAAACAAAGAGGGTGTGGAGAAGGGTGAAAAGGTGAAAGTGGTACTATTCTAGACATTTGTATAGTGGAGATTGTTTTAGTGAGCACTTATTGAACATATCTCAATGGTTAGTAGTTAGTAGTTAGTAGTTAGTGGTTAGTTCTCTTTTGCAGGTCTGAAGAATAAAAGAACTTTACCACTATCCCCCAACCACTATCCACTAACCCTAACAAGGGGGGAAGCACATATGAAAAAGAAAGAGAGAAACTTATATCTTTCCAACGTAGATGTGGAAGAGGCATTGGATCTATACTTTCGGAGGATAGATGAGAATCTTCATGGACTAAATGTGGAAAAGGTATCAGTTATTGAGGCCCAGGGAAGGGTTACGGCCAGTCCAGTTTTTGCTAGATTGTCATCTCCAAATCACAATGCATCAGCCATGGATGGTATTGCAGTAAAGGCAAAATCCACCTTCGGAGCGTCTGAAGCCAGTCCAATACGCCTCAAGCGAAATAAGGACTTTATATTTATTGATACGGGTGACCCAATAAAAGAACCCTTTGATGCGGTGATTATGATAGAGGATGTGGTGGAAGTTGATGAGGAGACTGTTGAAATTATAAAAGCAGCTTCTCCTTGGCAAGATATACGGCCTATAGGGGAAGATATTGTTGCCCATGAAATGATTGTTCCTTCTCACCACACCATACGGCCAGTAGATATAGGCGCATTACTTAGCGGAGGTATCTTAGAGATTGAAGTATATGCAAAGCCTAGGGTCGGTATCATGCCCACGGGAACAGAGATTATCGAACCTCAGGAATCTATGACAGAAGGAAAAATCATCGAATCCAATTCCAGAGTATTTGAGGGTCTCGTCAAAGAATATGGAGGAGATCCTAAACGATATAAACCAGTTGAGGATGATTATGAATTGCTCCGACATCAGGTGCTGGAGGCAGTAGAAGAAAATGATATGGTCATCATTAATGCAGGCTCATCAGCAGGAACAGAGGACTATACGGTAAAGTTGATCCGTGAACTTGGAGAGGTTCTGGTTCATGGAATCGCCACAAGACCTGGTAAACCGACTATCCTAGGAATTGTTCAAGGAAAACCTGTCATGGGAATACCAGGATATCCAGTATCGGCGTATTTTGTTTTCGATACCTTTGCAAAGCCTTTGATTGCAAAGTATTTAGGACAGAGGGTGCCCAATCGCCCTCGGGTAGAGGCCGTTGTTTCGAAACGGATCGTATCCGCATTGAAGCATAAAGAATATGTACGCATGAAGTTGGGAATGGTGGATCAACAATTGATTGCCACACCGCTAAACAGAGGGGCTGGGGCCACCATGTCCTTAGTAAGGGCTGATGGTATCTTGATTATTCCTCAAAACAGTGAGGGGGTAGAAGCAGGGGAACGAGTCCAAGTGGAATTATTGAAGGATATCCATGATATCCATCACACCATTGTTTCTATTGGAAGCCATGATTTGATCATGGATATCATTGGAAACGATATGCATCGTCAGAATGCCGCCTATCATCTTTCTTCAGCCCATGTAGGCAGCCTAGGCGGGTTGATGGCCTTGCGGAGGGGAGAGGCCCATATGGCGCCAATCCATTTGTTGGATGAAGAGCATGGGGAATACAACATTTCATTTGTGAAGAAGTATCTAGGCAATCTAGATATGGCCCTCATCAAAGGGGTAAAAAGAATCCAAGGGTTCATACTGCAGAAAGGGAATCCTAAAAACATAAAGAACTTTCATGATTTGATCCGAGAAGATATTCAGTTTGTAAATCGACAAAGAGGTGCGGGCACAAGAATCCTCGTAGACTATAAATTAAAGGAAAGCAAAATTGATATAGAAGCTATTAGTGGTTATGAACGAGAAATGACAACCCATATGGCGGTGGCGGCGGCAGTTGCATCGGGTGCTGCTGATGTAGGGGTAGGAGTTTTATCGGCAGCTAAAGCCCTGGACTTGGATTTCATACCCATAGGGGATGAGGACTATGATTTTGCGGTGCCACAAAAATATTTGAACAATGATATGATAGGACTATTCATCCATGTTCTTAAATCCCAGACCCTTAAAGAGTCCCTTGAAGAACTAGGAGGATATAAACTCGATCACACGGGAGAAGTCATTTTAATAAATTAGGTTGCTGGTTATAACTAACCACTAACGTCAAAGGGGGAGTACCATGAAGGATGCTTCAGGGAGAAATATTAACTATCTCAGAATTTCCATAACTGATTTATGCAATTTGAGATGTATGTATTGTATGCCCCAAAATGGAATTGAGAAAAAGCACCATAAAGAAATCTTATCTTTAGAGGAAATCTATGAAGTGACAAAAATAGCCGTGGACCTTGGCGTTGATAAGGTTAGGATTACTGGGGGAGAACCCTTGGTGCGAAATGGAATTATAAAGTTCATAGAATCCATTGCACAATTAGAGGGTATTAGAGATTTAGCAATGACCACCAATGGTCTTTTGCTAAAGGAATATGCCCAAGAACTGAAAAATGCAGGACTAGACAGAGTCAATATAAGCTTAGATACATTGAAGGATGAAAAATATAAAGAGATTACCCGTGGGGGAAACTTAAAAACAGTGTTGGAGGGAATCGAAGCGGCAAAAAAGGTTGGTCTCAATCCGATAAAGATCAATACAGTGATTATAGGGAATTTTAATGATGATGAAGTAGAAGATTTTGTTGGTTTAACCTTAAAGGAGAACATTGAAGTACGCTTTATTGAACTGATGCCCATTGGTCAGGCCAGTACTTGGGCCAAAAATAAGTTTATCTCCAACGGTACAATCAAGGATCGGATTTCAGAACTGATGCCTATTTATGATGGAGATAAACATAGTCCTGCAAAATACTACAAATTGCCAGACGGAGTGGGTAAGATTGGATTTATTAATCCAATCAGCAGTCATTTTTGTAAATACTGCAACCGTATTCGTCTAACAGCCGATGGACGATTAAAGCCATGTCTCCATTCTAATCAAGAAATTGATATTAAGACAGCCTTAAGACATAATATAGGAGATCTAAGAAAGCTTTTGGAAGAAGCAATTTTATCGAAGCCGTCTCAACATACCTTAAACGATTTAGATCACGAACCTATCGTCAGAGATATGTATCGCATAGGAGGATAACATGAAGCTAACCCACATAGATGATAATGGAAGAGCGAAAATGGTAGATGTAGGGGAAAAAGAGGACACTCAGCGAGTGGCTGTAGCTGGTGCTTCGATCCATATGGCGCCAGAAACCCTATCCATGATTAAAGATGGAAAGATGAAAAAAGGAGATGTCCTGGCTGTAGCCCAAGTGGCTGGTATTATGGGTGTAAAGCGTACCAGTGAATTAATTCCCATGTGCCATAATATACTTATTTCGGGTGTAGAGATGAACTTTAGCATCGATGACGAAAAAAGCGCGATCCATATAGAAGCAACTGTAAAAACCATTGGAAAAACAGGGGTAGAGATGGAGGCCCTTCAGGGTGTAGCTACCGCAGCCCTAACAATTTACGATATGTGTAAAGCCATTGATAAGGATATGGTCATTTCAAATATTCGATTGATAAAAAAAACGGGTGGTAAGTCTGGCACCTATATACGAGGGGGAGAGTGTATTGAAGGGTAAAGTGATTGCTATCAACATCAGCGAGAAAAAAGGAGTGCCCAAAAGAACCGTTGAGCAAGGTTTGTTTCGTGTAGACCATGGACTGGAAGGTGATGCCCATGCTGGGAACTGGCATAGGCAAGTAAGTCTTTTGGGAAATGAAAGCATCGAGAAAATGAAGGCCATCGGGATTGAGGGACTATGTACAGGTAAATTTGCAGAAAATATTACAACAGAAGGAATTGAGCTTTGGACACTGCCTATCGGAACAAAGGTTCAAATAGGTGAAACGATTCAAGAGGTCACCCAAATCGGAAAGGAATGTCATACAAAGTGTGCCATTTTCCATCAAGTAGGAAATTGTGTGATGCCTACAGAAGGGATCTTCACGAAGGTATTAAAAGATGGAATGATCAAAGCAGGAGATGAAATCATTATTTTAGAATAAAAGAAGAACACTCTTCAAGTTTGAAGAGTGTTCTTCTTTTATTTGATTCTAAATAGCCAAAGCTTTCACCTGATCTAAAACCTCACCGATACGACGAGATGAGAGAGAGACTTCTTCTTCAGTAAGGACATCCATTTTCAATAGTAAATCTAAGCTGTTTTCTCTGAGACCTGCAAAAACAAGCTCTACATCATTAGACTTCAATACTTCTTTAATGTTTTTCAAAGAGATTGCCCCAGAGGAATCAATGGCAGGCATATTCATAAGATTTAACACAACGATGTCTGCATCAGCAGCTTCAATTTCTAACTTACTGATGATGGCATGGGCCACACCAAAGAACAAAGGACCTTCGATGGTATAGGATACGACTTCTTTTGTTAGCCCTGTACAATCTATGTCGTATTTTTTTAGATAAACTTCACCCATACGGAGCACAAAGAAAAACATAGATAATAAAGTACCGAAGGCTACCGCAATGGTTAAGTCCGTAAAGATGGTTAAAAGGGTGGTTACGATCACCACAGTTCCAGCCCGCTTGGACGCATAGGCAATGGTGCGAGTGGCGTTGTACTCCACCATTTTTATGGCTGTACCCATCAGGATACCTCCTAGAACGGCAAGGGGAATCGTTGAAGCCAGGGACCCAAACTTTAAGGTGATTACCAGTAGTATAAGCCCATGGAGGATGCCAGATAACCTAGTTCGTCCGCCTGCGTTAACGTTTACAACGGAACGAACGATAGCTCCTGTACCGATGAGTGCGCCAAATAGACTGGCAACTGTATTTCCAATACCTTGTCCAATCAATTCCCTATTAGAATGATGCTTTGTTCTGGTCATTTCATCCACGATGAGAGAAGCCAAAAGAGATTCTATGCAGCCCAGCATGGCCAATACAAAGCCAGAGCGTAAAATTTGATACAGTGCATCTAATTTAAAGGTTGGTAAAGCAAAATTTGGAAGTCCGCTGGGAATAGTACCTACCAAAGCATCAGTAGGTAAGAAATATATCCCTATGACGCTTCCCACGATGAGGGCGACCAGAGAAGCAGGTACCTTCTTTGTTAATAAAGGAAATAACAGCATAATCAGTATGGTAATAGAAGCCAAAAGTGGATTGGTTTTAAAATATGTGATCATCTTGATAAAAATCAGGAAACCAATACCATTGGTAAAGCCTATAATTACAGGCTGTGGTATCAAGTGGATATATTTGCCCAATCGAAACACGCCGATAAGAATTTGGATAAGACCAGCCACAAGCATGGAGGCAAACAAAGCCTCTATGCCAAATTTTTCATAGAGTTCAATCAATACCACTGTCATTGCTCCCGTAGGTCCATTGACCTGGGCAGGGGTTCCCCCAAATAACGTAGACAAAATACCCGTGATGATGGCTGAATACAATCCTGCTTTAGCCCCTGCGCCAGAAGCAACACCAAAGGCAAGTGCAAGCGGCAGTGCCACGATTGCTGTGGTGAAACCACCTAGGATATCCCCTTTCAGGTTCTTGATGTCATAGGCAAAACGATGATTTTTTCTGAGCAATTCATACCCTTCTTTCTTTAGTTTTTTGAAATTGTAACCAATACTATTATTTTATTCTTTTCCAAAGGGTATTTCAAGAGAAGATAGAATAGAAAGATTATGAAGTAAGTATGGGGAATGAAGGGGTAAATGGATGTTGTTAGAGATATATTTAACAAATGCCCATGAAATGCTTAGAATAGCCCATTAATATTTTGTAATAAAAATTATTCAAAAATGAATTTACTCCAGAAAGAAGATAGTGTATGATGATTAAGGTGTTGAAAACATCAAGAAATTAAGGAATTCCAATAGGAATAGTTGCATAGCAGAAAATGTATTTTATTGAAGAAATTACATCATAAGAAAATACACATTTCGACAAAGAATTGATAATTTTATAACAAAAAAACTACACACAGAACAAATTAAATGTTATAATGAGTTGGGGTACCCCTAAGGGACCTATTAAATGCAATAGGATAATTGCAAAAACTGGAACTTGAAGGCATTAACTTGGTATTTCTTAGATAAGGTTGAGCAAATCAAATATGATTTTTATTCAATAAAAGTATTAAGGAAAAGGGGAGGTACTATGGCTAAGAATATTTTTACTCAGGAAAACTTTGCAAAGCTAGATGTTGTAATTGCAAAGCACAAAGGACAAAGAGGAGCTTTAATGCCTATTCTTCATGAAGCACAAAAAATCTTTGGGTGTGTTCCGTTGGAAGTCCAAAAGAAGGTTTCAGAAGAATTAAACATGCCGTTGGCAGAAATTTATGGAGTAGTGACATTCTACTCACAATTTACCCTTGAGCCAAAGGGAGATTATGTAATAGGTGTATGTTTGGGAACTGCTTGTTATGTAAAAGGTGCACAAAAACTCATTGATAAGATTAAAGAATTGGCAAAAGTGGAAGTTGACGGCACATCAGCTGATGGGAAATTCTCTTTGGTTGCAACAAGATGTATTGGCGCATGTGGCCTTGCACCTGTATTAACTGTGAATGAAGATGTTTATGGAAGATTGGTAGAGAGTGATGTTCCTGGCATCATCGCGAAGTACTAAGCCGGAAGGCTCAGAAGTTTTATCTACTATGGAAACGATTGTTTTTCTATAACAGCATATTTGAGTAATTGAATCCACTATGATTATTAGGAGGGATTGGATAATGAAATCTATCGCGGAATTAGCGAAAATTCGTGAAGAAGCATTAAAGAAAGTTGATATAAGACATGATAGAGAAGGTACAAGAATTGTTGTTGGTATGGCAACTTGTGGGATTTCTGCAGGGGCAAGACCTGTTTTAATGCAATTGGTTGAGGAAGTAAAGACAAGAAATCTTCAAGAAGTTATCGTAAGCCAAACAGGATGTATTGGGGTTTGTAGACTTGAGCCAATCATCGAAGTTTACAGACCGGGCGAAGAAAAGGTAACTTACGTGGAAATGACACCTGAAAAGGCAAAGAGAATTGTTGCTGAGCACATCGTAAACGGAAAAGTGATTGATGAATATACAATTGGAGCAGCGAAGTAATCGATAAATTCATTTCGTGAGGAGGTAAGTAAATGGAATTATATAGATCACACGTCCTAATCTGTGGTGGTACGGGATGTACTTCTTCAGGTTCAAAAAGCATTGAGCAGGCGTTCAATGAAGAATTAGAGAAACACAATTTGGCAAAGGAAGTAAAGTTAGTTAGAACTGGATGTTTTGGGCTTTGTGAGGCAGGGCCTATCGTTATCGTATATCCAGAAGGTTCTTTCTACAGCCACGTAAAGGTAGAAGACATCGCAAGAATCACAGAAGAACATTTATTAAAGGGAAGAATCGTTACAGACTTATTATTTAAAGAAGCTGTGGTAGAAGATCAAATTCGTTCAATCAATGAAGTAGATTTCTACAAGAAGCAGCAAAGGGTTGCTCTTAGAAATTGTGGTGTTATCGATCCAGAGGATATCACAGAATATATTGCATTTGATGGCTATAAGGCGTTAGCAAAAGTTTTAACTGAGATGTCAAGAGAAGAAGTTATCGAAACAATTAAGAAATCTGGACTTCGTGGCCGTGGGGGCGGTGGTTTCCCATCAGGATTAAAGTGGGAATTCACTTACAAGGCCCAGGGAGATCAAAAATATGTAGCATGTAATGCCGATGAGGGAGATCCAGGTGCTTTCATGGATAGATCTGTACTTGAGGGAGATCCTCATGCTTTGATTGAAGCCATGGCAATCGCTGCTTATGCTGTAGGATCTAACCAAGGATATGTATATGTAAGAGCAGAGTATCCAATCGCTGTAGATAGATTACAAATTGCCATTAATCAAGCAAGAGAATACGGACTATTAGGAAAAGGAATTTTTGGCACAGACTTCGAATTCGACTTAGAAATTAAGCTAGGTGCAGGTGCTTTCGTTTGTGGGGAAGAAACAGCCCTTCTAAACTCTATTGAAGGCAAGCGAGGTATGCCAAGACCGAGACCTCCATTCCCAGCTATCAAAGGACTATGGGAAAAGCCAACACTATTAAATAACGTTGAAACTTACGCAAACGTTCCTCAAATCATCTTAAACGGTGCAGAGTGGTTCGCAAATATCGGTACTGAAAAATCAAAGGGAACAAAAGTGTTTGCCCTAGGTGGAAAGATCAACAATACAGGTCTTCTTGAGATCCCAATGGGTACAACTTTAAGAGAAGTAATTTTTGAAATCGGTGGCGGTATTCCAAATGGAAAAGAGTTTAAAGCTGTTCAAACTGGTGGACCATCTGGCGGATGTATTCCAGCTTCTTGCTTAGATACGCCAATCGACTATGATAACTTAATTTCCCTAGGTTCCATGATGGGATCTGGTGGTATGATCGTAATGGATGAAGACAACTGTATGGTGGATATCGCAAGATTCTTCCTTGACTTTACAGTAGATGAGTCCTGTGGTAAGTGTCCTCCATGTAGAATCGGTACAAAGAGAATGCTAGAACTATTAGATAAAATCACAGAAGGTCATGGTGAAGTAGGAGATATCGAGAAACTAGAGAAATTGGCTGAAAACATCAAGGCATCTTCTCTATGTGGTCTTGGACAGACAGCACCAAACCCAGTACTATCCGCACTAAGATACTTCAGAGAAGAATTTGAAGCCCATGTATATCATAAGCAATGTCCAGCTGGTGTATGCCAAGGCTTACTAAACTTCCAC
The DNA here is from genome assembly GCF_029240175.1 of Anaerosolibacter sp. Taxonomy (GTDB): domain Bacteria; phylum Bacillota; class Clostridia; order Peptostreptococcales; family Thermotaleaceae; genus Anaerosolibacter. The sequence continues at coordinate 63,145 of NZ_JARBTM010000006.1, read as the reverse complement.
ATTACAGATGGATGTAAAGGCTGTACATTATGTACAAAGGCGTGTCCAGTAAATGCAATCTCAGGAGAGAAGAAAGAACTACACGTAATCGACACAGATAAGTGTGTGAAGTGTGGGGCTTGCGTTGATAAATGTCCATTCAAAGCGATCATTAAGAAGTAATGATTCGGACTTCTATTTTAGTAGAAAAGGAGCGTGTAGCAGTGGAAAAAGTGACTTTAACCATTGATAATATAAAAGTTGAAGTGCCTAAAGATTATACAATACTTCAAGCGGCAAAGTCTGTGGGTATCAATATTCCTACACTGTGCTATATGAAAGATGTAAATGAAATTGGTGCGTGTAGAGTTTGTCTAGTAGAAATCCAGGGGGCTAGAGGATTACAGGCTTCATGTGTACACCCAGTAGCTGATGGCATGATCATCAAGACAAATACAAAAAAAGTTAGAGATGCAAGAAAATCAACTGTTGAATTGATCTTATCCAATCACAATAGAGAATGTTTAACTTGCTTCAGAAACAAGAACTGTGAATTACAGTCATTATCTGAAGAACTAAATGTTACTGAAGTTCCATTTGAAGGTGCAAAAACAGAAGCGTTCTTTGATAATAAATCCCATTCTATCGTTAGAGATTCCAGCAAGTGTATCCTTTGCGGCAGATGTGTAAATGTCTGTAAGAATGTACAAGACATCGGAATTCTTGAATTCAATAACAGAGGATTCAAGACAACAGTAGGACCTGCTTTCGAAGTAAGCATGGCTGATGCGCCATGTATCTACTGTGGACAGTGTATCGTAGCTTGTCCAGTTGCAGCACTAAGAGAAAAAGAAGATATCGAAAGAGTTTGGGATGCCATTGAAAATCCAAATATCCATGTAGTTGTGCAAACAGCTCCTGCAGTAAGAGCGGGTCTTGGGGAAGAGTTTGGTTTACCAATCGGTACAAGAGTAACTGGTAAGATGGTTGCTGCCCTAAAGAGACTTGGATTCAATAAAGTATATGATACAAACTTTGCAGCCGACTTAACGATTATGGAAGAAGGTCATGAGTTACTACACAGAATTCAAGATGGCGGCAAATTGCCTATGATTACTTCCTGTTCACCAGGTTGGATTAGATTCTGTGAATTCAACTATCCTGAATTCCTAGATAATTTATCAACCTGTAAGTCACCACATCAAATGATGGGTGCCATCATTAAGTCATACTATGCAGAAAGAAACAATATCGATCCTAAAAATATCTTCGTGGTTTCTATCATGCCATGTACTTCTAAGAAGACAGAGTCAGCTAGACCTGAAATGAATGGAACTGGCTATGCAGATGTAGATGCAGTATTGACAACAAGAGAGCTAGGAAAGATGATCAAGCAGGCAAGAATTGACTTCTTAAAGCTTGAAGACGATAAGTTTGATCAGGATCTACTTGGAGAATATACGGGTGCTGGCGTTATCTTCGGTGCTACTGGCGGGGTTATGGAAGCAGCATTAAGAACAGTGGCAGAGGTACTAGAAGGTAAAGAATTTGATAATATTGAGTACAATGCTGTAAGAGGTATTGAAGGCATTAAAGAAGCTGAGTTAACACTTGGCGGCATTAATGTAAAAATTGCTGTTGCCCATGGTACAGCAATGGCAAGAAAAGTGTTAGAGATGGTGAAATCTGGGGAGAAAGAATACCACTTCATCGAAGTAATGGGTTGCAGCGGCGGTTGCGTTACTGGCGGAGGTCAGCCACAGGTTCCTGCTCAGACATTAATGGAAGTAGATGTAAGAGTAGAAAGAGCAAAAGCTCTTTATGAAGAAGATACAGTACTTGAGCTTAGAAAATCTCATAAGAATCCTCAAATCATCAAGCTGTATGAAGATTTCTTAGGTAAGCCAAACAGCCATAAGGCCCATGACTTACTACACACCCACTATACAGCAAGAGAAAAATTCCCTTTGAATAAGGAAGCTGGATGTAGCTGCGGTCATGATGAAGCAGCTTCATGTAAAGATCATAAATAGTATAAAAAAGGCGTAGGTGATAATCACCTACGCTTTCTTTCATTATTTGCTAAGTGCATATAGAGAGCATCAGATAATTCCACACACTTTGTGAAAATTCAGTCAATTAATTTGGTGAAGAGATCAAAATTTGTCGAAAAAATAGGAAGAGATGCACTAAGGAATGTATGCGATAAGAATGGGTAAAATAGCAGGAATAGGGGTATTTATAAAAATAATTATCTATAAAAAATAATAATTGTTGAAAAATTAACAATCTAGATGTACAATAGAATTAGGCTCTGACAAGTGGATTGTATTCACTTGAAGGACGATAATGTATCAACTGATTGCAAGGAATAATCTGAGCAAAAGGTGAAGAGGTGATTATTATGATGAAATCATAACTTCCTAACCTTAGGAGGTTTTTTGTTTTTGTATGGCTTGTATGGAAGGAAGGGAGTTTTTAGGGGATGGAGAAGCGAATCGGTGTCGTTGCTGTGATTGTTGAAGATAAAGAAAGTGTAGATCAAGTCAATAAGCTGTTCAGTACCTACGGTGAGATTATCGTAGGTAGAATGGGTATTCCTTACAAGGAGAAGCAGTTAAGTGTGATCTCCATCATTGTAGATGGTACAACTGATGATATCGGTGGATTAACTGGTAAATTAGGAAGATTAAGAGGGGTAACCGTAAAAAGTGCACTAACCCAAAAATAGGAGGAAATAGGATGGATACGTATCAGATCATTCAAGAAGACCAAATAGAAGTATTGCTAGAAGAAGGAAAGAAAGCTTCAAAGGCGGAAGTGATGGAGATTATTGAAAAATCTAGAGACTGCTATGGTTTAAGCTTAGAAGAAGCTGCCATTCTGCTGCAGATAGAAGATGATGAAGTGCTATCTCACATGTTTGATGCAGCTCGATACATTAAAGAAAAAATCTATGGAAATCGCATCGTGATTTTTGCACCTTTATATACGAGTAATGAGTGTACAAACAACTGTCTATACTGCGGTTTCCGCGTAGCTAACAAGCAGCTTCATCGAAGGACCTTGGGTGTCGAAGAAATTGTCCATGAGGCTCAAGCCATTGAAAAACAAGGACACAAGAGAATTTTGATGGTCTGTGGAGAAGATCACAGAAAGACCCATGTCCAACATATTGTAGATGCGGTGAAAGCTGTATATCAGGGCGCAGATATTCGAAGAATTAATGTAAATGCTGCACCTATGCCTGTGGAAGATTTTAAAAAACTAAAAGAAGCGGGTATTGGAACCTTCCAGATATTCCAAGAGACTTATCATCGAGAAACCTATAAGAAGATGCACCCATCTGGTTCAAAAGCGGATTACGATTATCGTTTAACGGCTATTGAACGGGCCCTGGAAGCAGGCATTGATGATTTTGGTATTGGTGTATTACTGGGCTTATATGATTATCGATTTGATGTATTGGCTACATTGATGCATGCTCAATACATGGATGAGCGTTATAGTGTAGGTCCCCATACCATTTCCATACCGAGACTAAGACCAGCATTGGATTCGGCATTGAGTGAAACGCCTTATCCTGTATCTGATCAAGATTTCAGAAAAATTGTGGCGGTATATCGTCTGACCGTTCCCTATACGGGTATCATCCTATCAACTAGGGAAAAGGCTGAGCTAAGGGATGAGCTGTTGAATCTAGGAGTTTCTCAAATATCAGCCGGGTCAAAGACGAACCCTGGCGGTTACGAAGAGGATGATCGGGAAGCAACCCAGTTTGAAACCAGTGATGAACGTTCTCTCGATGAGATGCTTCAAGTAATTTGTGAACAGGGACATTTGCCTAGCTTCTGTACTGCTTGCTATCGAGCGAACAGAACAGGAGCAGCCTTTATGGAGCTGGCAAAAGATGCCCATATCCATGAATTCTGCCAACCCAACGCCATTCTAACTTTTAAAGAAAACTTAGTTCATTTTGGATCAGAAGAAACCAAGGCAAAGGGTGAGCAAATGATCGATCAAGAACTAGAAAAAATTGATAACGACAAAGTGAAAAAGGAAACCCAGGAGCGCTTAAAGCGAATTGAAAAAGGTGAGCGGGATCTGTATTTTTAAGGGTTAGCGGTTAGCAGTTAGCAGCATATTTCCTATGGGCAGAGTAGAATTTTTTAGTCAACGAATTATTCAGAATTTATACTTTCTACAAAGCTGTTCCCTAGTACGGCTAACAGCTAACTGCTAACTAGGAAAGTGATGCTATTCAAAGTGAAAATATAACCAATGTCAATATTGGAATTGGAATTGGATCATAAACAATGGAGGATAAAATGGAGCACAAAGATATAAAGCACTTTTTAATCATGGCAGGCTCAACCAATCACATGCTGCGGGGTGACAAACTATTAAAGGATGAGGGTATTGAAACGGCCCTTGTACCTGCTCCATCAGAATATGGTTCTGTATGTGCCATAGCCATTCGTGTAAATGTAGAAGATATACAGAGTGCAGAGAAGCATCTGCTAGACCATAACATTACGATTCAAGGAATCTATCCAGACAAACCCAAAAAGCTATCGGGACTGGTGGAAAAGTTGATGGATTCCGTGATGTCTGAAGACTTTATAGGTGTCATGAAGAAGGTCGAAGACGGACAAGATTTAAACTTTGAGGATATCCTAGTACTTTTAAAAACTGAGCGAAAGTCTGAACTAGAGGCCCTATTTGCAGCTGCAGACCGGATGCGGAAGGAAATCATCGGTGATGTGGTAGATATTCGTGGAGCCATAGAGTTTTCAAATATTTGTAGAAAAGATTGCAAGTACTGTGGCATTCGGGCAACGCTGCCAGCGCTAGAGCGCTATCGAATGGAAGAAGACGAAATCATGGATATCGTCCATGAGCTCCATCAAATAGGGCTCCAGACCGTAATCCTGCAGTCTGGGGAAGATTTATGGTGGACCCCTGACAAGATCGTTCAATTGATTCGACGGATCAAGGATGAGACAGGCATGCGAATCACCTTGAGTATCGGGGAAAGGCCTAAGGAAGAATACGCTTTATATAAAGAAGTGGGTGCTGACAACTTTTTATTAAAGATAGAGACCACCAATCGTGAGATTTTTGAATTCATTCATCCAGATGATGATTATGATCATCGTATAGAATGCTCCAAGTGGCTAAGGGAGCTGGGGTATATTAATGGATCTGGTTGTATCATTGGATTGCCGGGTCAAAGACCGGAAGATATCGCCAAGGATATTCTTTTCTTCAAGGATATGGGGATCAATATGATTGGTATCGGACCCTTCCTGCCAGCAAAGGGCACCCCTTTTGAGAAATATCCTGCAGGCAGTGTAGATATGACATTAAAGGCTGTGGCAGTAACTAGAATCGTATGTAAGAGAGTTTATATTCCAGCTACTACAGCATTGGCATCCCTTGATCCAGATGGTCAAACAAAAGCATTAAAATCCGGTGCAAATACCATCATGTTGATCAATACACCTGCCAAATATAGATACAATTATCAGATATACAGCCAAAAGAACATGATAGATTTAGAAGCTGCTTTCAGAGCTGTTGAAGAAGCAGGAAGAAAGCTGCCACCCTATTTAAAGGTTACAAAGGAGGCGTTAAGCGATGCAGGAAACACCCAGAAGTAATCGACTCCACATCGCCATTTTTGGTAAGCGGAATGCAGGGAAATCAAGCTTAATCAATGCGTTGACCAAACAAGATATTGCTTTGGTTTCAGAGGTGCCTGGAACAACTACAGATCCTGTGTATAAATCCATGGAGATTTTACCAATTGGGCCTGTGGTTATTATTGATACGGCTGGAATCGATGATGAGGGAACCCTAGGAGAGCTGCGAATTAAAAAGACCTATAAGGTATTAAATAAAACAGAATTGGCTGTGCTGGTGGTAAACGGCAAAGAGGGAATCACTGATTTTGATCGAGAGATCATCTCCAGGGTGAGAGAGAAAAAGATTCCTTTGATAGGCGTTGTAAATAAGGTAGACATGGAAGATGTTAAAGATTCTATCCTAGAGAATTGGCAAAAGATATATGATGTACCCTTTGTAAGAGTAAGTGCTTTGAATGGTGAAGGGATTGAAGAACTGAAGCAGCTCATGATTGACAATGCCAATATTGAGAAACAGGAAAAGGTGATTGTGGGGGACTTAATAGAGGCCAATGATTTTGTGGTTCTGGTAACCCCCATAGATAAGGCTGCACCAAAGGGCAGAATGATTCTTCCCCAACAGCAAACAATCCGGGATGTGATTGACCATGGTGCTGTTGCCATTGTAACTAGGGAAACTGAGCTTTCAGAAACTTTGAAAAGCTTAGGAAAGAAGCCTAAGCTTGTGATCACGGATTCTCAAGCCTTTGCAAGGGTGAATGAGGATACCCCAAAGGATATCACCCTAACATCATTCTCCATTCTATTTGCTCGGTATAAAGGAGATTTAGAAGAGTTGGTTATGGGTGCAAAGCGAATCAAGTCCTTGAAGTCTGGAGATCATGTTTTGATCTGTGAAGGTTGTACCCACCATAGGCAAGAGGGGGATATTGGAAAGGATAAGATTCCGAGATGGATTGAAAAAATGGTGGGTGGGTCTTTAAATTTTGAATGGACATCGGGAACCTACTATCCAGAACCAGAAGAAATGAAAAAGTTTGATCTGATTATCCACTGCGGCGGCTGTATGCTGAATCCAAAGGAAATGGAGTTCAGAATCAATCAGGCCATCTATAATGAAACACCGATTGTAAATTACGGGGTTTTGATTGGTTATATCACGGGAGTATTGGAACGGGCATTGGATCCATTCCCAGAAGTTAAAAAAATGTTTATTGAAGAGTAATATAAAGAAGGCTGCTTCCACGGAAGCAGTCTTTTGTGTTTAGCAGGACAATACGACAGAAGATCGAGCGAAGGCAGTAGGGGCGATTCACGAATCGTCCGAAGACCCCAGATTCAACCATTCTTCTATCCAGAACGAAGTGAAGGATCTTGGGATGTTTTTTGCGTAGGGGACGCATAGTATGCGACCCGAGACCCGAAGAGGCCACCCTAGCCCTTGGGCGGGTTGCATACTATGCAACCCCTACAGTCTTTCCTCGATCTTAATCTTGAGCTCGACCTAGTGGCGTATCCTTTCTCTATTATGTCTAAGGGCATAAAATAGCCCCAGTAAAAATAAGATGAATTATATACCAAGAAATCGCAAAAAGGAGTATTTATATGGCAGAAAGATGTAGTGGTATTTTGATGCATATCACATCCTTGCCTGGGGACTACGGGATAGGTACTTTGGGAAAAGGAGCTTATGAATTTGTAGACTTCTTAGTAAGCGCAGGACAACGGGTTTGGCAGGTGTTGCCCTTGGGGCCTACAGGTTTCGGAAACTCGCCCTATCAATCTTTTTCATCCTTTGCAGGCAATCCATATCTCATTGATTTTGAGATATTGCTGGAGAACGGATTGTTGAATGAAATGGATCTAAAAACTATAGATTTTGGCAGTGATCCGGAAAACGTTGATTACGAGAAAATATACTACAATAAGTTGGGGCTGCTAAAGCGTATCTACAATAGAAGTAATAACATGAAAAACGATGGCATGAAAGAATTCCGATATCAGAACAAAGATTGGGTCGAAGATTATGCTTTGTTCATGGCTTTAAAGGCTCACTTTCAGATGAAGCCATGGCAGGTGTGGGACCAGGAGATCAAGCAAAGAGAAGGAAAAACACTTAAATATTATCAAAACCTACTAGCAGAAGAAATAGAATATTGGGTGTTTCTGCAATATTTATTTTTTGAGCAGTGGGAGAAGTTAAAGAGTTATGCAAATGGAAAAGGAATTCAAATTATCGGGGACATCCCCTTCTATGTGGCGGAGGACAGTGTGGATGCATGGGCCAATAGTGAAATAGTTCTTTTAGATGAGGAAAAAAAGCCTATTGCCATAGCAGGATGTCCCCCCGACTTTTTCTCTGAAAATGGACAGTTATGGGGAAATCCTATTTATCGATGGGATGTGCTGGAAGATAGGAATTATGATTGGTGGATTGATCGAATTCGGGGAAGCTTAAAACTTTATGATATTATCCGTATTGATCATTTTAGAGGCTTTGAATCTTATTGGGAGATTCCTTATGGAAGCCCTACGGCAGCGACAGGGAGATGGGTGAAGGGTCCCGGAATGAAATTATTTCAAACAGTAACAAAGGAATTGGGAGTAGTTCAAATCATCGCAGAAGATCTTGGATTTCTTACGAAAGAGGTCATTGATTTCAGGCGAGAGTCAAAATATCCAGGCATGAAGGTACTGCAGTTTGCCTTCGATGCAAATATAGAAAGTGACTATCTACCCCATCACCACGAGAAAAACTGTGTTGTTTATACGGGTACCCATGACAACGATACAATTCAGGGCTGGTTAAATACAGCCAAAACAGAAGATTTGAATTATGCCAAGGAATATCTACGTTTGATAGAGGAAGAGGGGTATCATTGGGGATTCATACGGGCAGCTTGGAGTTCTGTGGCGAAGCTAGCCATCGCTCCTATGCAGGATTTTTTGGGGTTGGACAGCATGCATAGGATGAATAGACCATCTACCCTAGATGGCAATTGGCAGTGGCGAATGAAAAAGGAAGCATTGACTGGTGCATTGGTAAAGAGAATACAGCATATGACGAAATTGTATGGAAGATAAGAAAAAAGGACGTGGATGGAAAGCTAGATCATAACTAGTTGGGGCATATAGCGCATCGTATTATAATAAATATAGAGTAGGAGGTGCTGTCACATGGCAAAAAAGAAACAAAGACCTTTTGCTCTTTTTTTATGTCTATTATTATGTGGATTTATTATATTAGGGCCCGTCTATTTTATGGAATACAGGCCTGAAAATCGACAGGAAGATCCTATGGAAAAAGAAATCAAGTGGAGAGGGGTTATTACGCTATGGGATTATCCTCACTTGGATGTGAGTAATGGCAGTCGCTATGGATGGATTGTCAGTAAAATCAAGGCATTTGAAAAGGCGAATCCTGGGGTATATATAGAATTAAAGCCTATGGATTCAAAGACGGGCCCCTTGGAATTAGAGACAGCCATTCAAACAGGCAGTCTTCCAGATATAGCGCCAGTAGCTACTGACTTTGCCATGATAGATCGGGGCGTTTTAGAGCCGATAGATAGTTATCTAACCCGGGAGGAAGAATCAGATTATAAAACCCAAGCACTAAATGCAGTTCGTTATAATGGAAAAACATGGGGATTTCCTTCCATGATGACTACCTATACCATGCTTTTGAACTTAGATATATTTCAAGAAAAAGGAATAGATCCGCCCAAGGATGGCAACTGGACCTATGAAGAATTCGTTGAAACAGCAAAGGCACTTACCTTTGATAGAGATGGAAATGGAAAAATGGATGTATACGGGTTTAATTCATATATAGATTTGAATAACTACAATACCTGGGGCATTCTACTGTCCGATGGTGCCCAGATATTTGATGACAGCTTAATTTATCGTTTTAATGATGATCGGGCGAAAAGCGGCTTAAAGAAATTAGTAGACTTAAAACAAGTTCACGGGGTAACGGTTCCAAATTTTGGAGAAAATACGGAAAGGGAAGCATGGGAAAGCTTTTACAAAGAAAAGCAGGTAGCCGTATATCCTGTGGGCACATGGGCAATAAATGTAATGAACAGTTTAAGAAATCAGGGACTTGGGTTTCAAATTGGGGTAGCAAATTATCCAATTGGGGAGAAGGGGGTGCCCATTTCCTTATCCAATAATGTATCGGCTTACGGGATTTTCAAGCAAGAAGATCCCAAAAAATTGGAGATGTGTGTAAAGTTTTTAAAGTATGTTACCGATGATGAATTTAAAAAAGATTTAGCACGATTAGGGGTATTTCCTGTGAAAAAGAGCGGAGAGGATATTTATCAATTGGATCCACTTATGGCCACGGTGGAAAAAAGCTTGGCTTACTGTGAGAATCTGCCTACCCATCCTAATTGGATGACCATTGATGGGATTTTACAGAGCCAGATACGGTTGGCTATTTTAGGTAACAAAACTGTGGAGGATGCCCTTCGAGATGCCCAGTTGAAGATTGAGACCTACAATAGGATTACCTTAGAGCATTAATCGAGGGAGAATAGCCTTGTATTTCATTGATTAAAAAGGTATACTAATCATGATAAATGAAGGGTTATAAGAGATCGATATGAGGAGTTGTTGGAATGACCATGAATGAAATTTATGAGAAATTAAAAGAGAAAATTCAAATAGAACATATTCGCCTGCAAGAGATGATGCGGGATCATACTTCCTTTAAGATTGGAGGCCCAGCAGATATTATGGTATTGCCTACCACCATAGAGGAAGTTCAACATGCCCTGTTGGTATGTAGAGAGAATCATGTACCCTATTATGTGATCGGCAATGGAAGCAATCTGCTGGTACGTGATAAGGGAATTCGAGGTGTTGTCATTAAGATTGCAGAAAATTTTAGTGATATTGTTATCGATGGAAGTCGAATTAAAGCTCAGGCAGGAATCCTGCTCTCAGTACTGTCCAAAAAGATCATGAGGGAAAGTCTAGAAGGCTTTGAATTTGCCAGTGGAATACCTGGTACCTTGGGAGGAGCAGTATCCATGAATGCTGGGGCCTATGGCGGTGAAATGAAGGATGTAGTCATAGGTGCTTCCGTATTAGACCATAATTGTAATGTGATTTATCTAGATCGAGAACAATTGGCGTTCGAATATAGAAACAGTTTGGTGCAAAGAGAAGGTTTTATCGTGCTGGAAGTAGATATAGCCCTTCAAAAGGGTGATTATGAACGAATTAAGGAAATTACAGCAGACCTTACCGTGAAAAGAACCACAAAGCAGCCCTTACATCTACCTAGTGCCGGCAGTACCTTCAAAAGACCGCCGGGTTACTTTGCTGGGAAACTGATCGAGGATGCAGGTTTAAAAGGGGTGCGGGTTGGAGATGCCCAAGTGTCGGAGCTACATTCTGGGTTCGTCGTCAATGTAGGGAATGCCACAGCAGCAGATGTCATTCATCTGATCAAGCTGATTCAAAAGGTTGTTAGAGATCAGTTTGAAGTAGAACTCCATCCAGAAGTAAGAATTGTGGGTGAAGAATAGTTTTAGAAATGTATTTTTAGTAATCTATAATGATTAACGAAAAGATAACGGAGTGATAAAAATGAAGGTTTTTGCAGATTATCATACCCATACCATCTACAGTCATGGAAAAGGGACGATTCAAGAAAATGTAGACGAAGCCATTCGAAAGGGCTTAAGGGAGGTGGCCATCTCTGATCACGGACCAAGTCACGTAACCTATGGGGTCCGAAGAAAAGATGTAAAGAAAATGAGGGATGAGATTAATGCCATCAATGAAAAGACGGATGGAATAAACGTGAAGTTGGGCATGGAAGGGAACATTGTTAGTACCGATGGAAAAATTGATATAGACAAGGAAATTTTGAAGGATTTAGACGTAGTTTTGGTAGGTTACCATTTTGGTGCATTGCCCCATAGAATCTCCGATGGGTTTAACATCCATGTGAACAATGTGCTGGCGAAGTACCTGCCTTCCGTTGACAGAAAAGCGAGAGTCATCAACACGAAGGCTGTGATTGAGGCGGTGTATAATAATAAGATCGATATTATTACCCATCCGGGCGCAAAGGCCAATATCGATACAGCGGAACTGGCAAAGGCCGCAGCTAAGAGGGATACAGCCCTAGAAATTAATAGCAGTCACGGGCATCTCAGTGTAGAATATATAAAAGTAGCCATGAAGGAAGGGGTAAAATTTGCTATCAGCAGTGATGCCCACAGACCCCAGGATGTGGGGAATGTAAAAGCAGGTTTAGATCGTGCTATAGCTGCTGGGCTAAAGGCTGAACAAATCTTGAATGCGGAAGATTAACAAAGGGGGATTTACAATGAAATTTGTAATAATCACTGGATTATCGGGTGCTGGAAAGAGCCAAGCAATGAAAAGCATGGAGGATCTAGGTTTTTATTGTGTGGATAATCTCCCGCCTTCATTAATTCCTAAATTTGCAGAACTCTGTTTTCATGCCAAAGGTGATATTGAGAAAATCGCTCTGGTCATCGATATTCGAGGAGGAAGGTTCTTTGACGACTTATTCGAAAGTCTTGATACGATTGAGAGAATGGGTTATCTCTATGAGGTGGTGTTCTTAGAGGCATCAGATGAAGTGCTGATTAAGCGTTTCAAGGAGACTAGAAGAAATCATCCCCTTAGCCCCGAGGGAAGGATTATAGAGGGTATTGAGGCTGAAAGAGGACGTTTATCCCAATTAAAAGGAAAAGCTAAACATATCATTGATACATCTAACCTGACTTCGGCCCAGCTGCGGGAAGAAATTCGAAAGATTTATCTTGAGGGATTAAAGACAGAAAATTTAACGATCTCTATTTTGACCTTCGGTTTTAAGAAGGGACTTCCCTTGGATGCAGACCTTGTATTTGATGTGCGTTTCTTGCCAAATCCCCATTATATTGATACATTGAGAGAATATACAGGACATGAACCTGCAGTAAGAGAATATGTGATGAAATGGCCGGAAAGTATTGCTTTTGTTGAAAAACTGAAGGACATGATTCATTTCCTGATTCCCTATTATATCAAAGAGGGAAAGACCCAATTGGTAATTGCCATTGGTTGTACAGGAGGCAAGCATCGATCCGTGACAGTAGCAAACATTCTATATGAGAGTTTATTGGAAAAAGGACACCGTGTGACCATCAATCATAGAGATTCAGTAAGAACTGTGAGGGAGTAGATATGAATTTTTTTGATTGGTTGAAGCCAGGACTAGGAATCAAGCGATGGCTTATGGTTATGGTGATAGGCATTGTAATCATTGGGTGGGGATTTTATCCTTCTTCATACAGTATGATAAATATAAGCGGTTCATGGAAATATCGTATTGTTCTTTTGATAATCGGTAGTGTATTGGTGATATTGGCGGGAAAACCAATCCGTTTATTCTTGATGAGTTTACTGGACATGAGTTATACAGGTTTAGGTAATAGGAATCCTATGGATAGAGTTTCTAGTGGCAAAAAAGTGTTGATGAAAGGTCCAAAGGTAGTTGTAATCGGTGGTGGGACGGGATTGTCAGTGCTTCTTCGTGGAATGAAAAAATACACTTCCAATATTACAGCCATCGTCACCGTAGCCGATGACGGCGGAGGATCAGGAAAGCTAAGAGAAGATTTAGGAATGTTGCCACCAGGGGATATTCGAAACTGTATTTTGGCTTTGGCCAACACTGAACCCAGTATGGAACGCCTTCTTCAATACAGGTTTGAGGAGGGATCGTTAAAGGGGCAGAGTTTTGGTAATCTCCTGATTGCTGCCATGAATGGTATTTCAGATAATTTCGAGGAAGCCATTCGAAAGATGAACGATGTATTGGCTGTAACAGGGAAGGTGCTGCCAGTGACCCTTGAGGATCTTACCCTGTATGCAAAGTTGAAAAATGGTAAGGTCATCAAAGGAGAATCACAGATTCCCTTAAAGGTAAGGGAGCTGGACAGTGAAATCGACCAAGTATTTATTAAGCCTGAAAATGCAAAACCCCTCCGTGAATGTGTGGAGGCCATTGCCAATGGGGATGTGATTGTACTGGGACCGGGTAGCCTATATACCAGTGTTATTCCCAATCTTTTGGTCCAGGATATATCCGATGCCATAAAGCAATCTAGTGCCATTAAAGTTTATGTGGCCAATGTGATGACTCAGCCGGGGGAAACTGACGGATACAGCGTTTGGAGACACTTGCATACCCTCATGAGCCATATGAAAGGCCAATCCATTGATTATGTTTTTGTAAATAATGAATTGATTTCAAAGGATGTACTTCATAAATACGTAGAGGATGGTGCCGAGCCTGTTTGCTTGACACCTGAAGATCGAAAATTGATTGATCAGGCTGGCATACGAATTGTAGAAGGTCCTTTTGTAGAAGTGAAAAAGAACTACATTCGGCATGATGCAATCAATCTGTCGGAACAAATTGTAAAGTTAGCGCTAGAGGAAAAGTATTCTACGGATAAACTTCGAATCTTTGATTATTATTACATCCATGACAAATTGAAAAAGATTACTAAAATATAGAGCGACACGAATTAGTGTCGCTTATATTTTTCGCTAAGCATCTCAGAAATCAATGCCGCTGCTGTTCTTTTGGTCAAAGCTTCCACGTTGACTTCCAGTTCAATTTCATGGGCGAGCTTTTTTATGGTTTCCAGCTGTCTCTTTGTTGGAGGATCATCAGAGGCTGCATTCTGCATGGGTTCCTTTCCCTCGTCAAGAGACAAACCGCTTTCTTCAAACTCTTTTAGATCCAGCTCTTCTAGAGCTGTCATTCCAATGTTAGTAAAATCCCTTAGGGCTCTAGCTTTTGCCCTTGTTGAAGCCATACGGATAATATGGGGCGCAAGATTGCTGCGAACAGAACTTGGACTGGCATCACCAAAATCAATGAAGCGTCGGCCATTGGCCTCTATTGTTGCCTTACATACTGCTGTATTGTTGTTATCTGCAGAAGGAAGCTGCAACAGTTCTACCGATATAGAATTTAATTCCTGTTGATGGGCAAGATCTAGAAGCCCTTCATAGGTTACAAAATTCTTGCCTTGAAGATTAATTACAAATTTTTCATTTAATGGCATAAAATCACCTATCTTTTTTATACTTTGTTATTATTATTTTGCTGTTTTCTAACGATAATAAACTAGGATAATAATGCTTGTACAGGGAGATATAAACTTTCGATATAATTTGACTTATTTCTATGTTATAATGATTGGAGAAAAAGTTATAAATACATACATATTTAGCACTGGCAGCAAAAGGAGGACAAGAATGAAGATTAATAAAATTGGTGCTATTCTTTGTGCATCAGCCCTTATACTTAGCAATACTTTTGCATTTGGAGACACCATTGATTCTATGAGTACATTTATAAAGAATGGTAAGATTGTTACATATTCTGATTTTACAGAAGAAGATGATTTTAAGAAGATTGTGCCGATAGATCATCAATTCAATGAATATCAAAACTTTGCCCATGGTTATACCATAAAATATCCTAATCACATGTATGTGGACGTTTCAATTTCTCCCGTGAAGACTTTGATCTATGACAAAGAGAAAAGCATAGAAATCTATTATGATAATTTTAAAGGAACATCCAGTTCTGCTGCCTCTTATATTGGCTATAGCAATCGATTTTTGCAGAATACCAAAGATCATTATAAAGAATATGAGGATACATTACATATAAATGGTATGAAAGTGCACTTGTTAAAATGGGATCGTGACAAACTTCCAAAAGTACATAATGATAAAAATCATTATGTCAGTGCAGAAATTGTGAAAAATGCCCATGAGGTATATACAATTATCATAAAATCAGCCAAGCCATTTCAAAGCTATGAAGAATATATGGAGCTAATCCAAACGTTTATGTTAATTGAAAAAAAGGGGACACCTCAAGTTCATTTGGAACAAGGCAAAGTATATCGCGGATTAAATGATGAAACAAAGGCTTTTTATGAAAAATACTTTGAAAACTCCAAGGAGATACAATGGGGGATTTTTGAAAATACTGCCCCAAAGGATTTTGGTTTCTTAAAGTCTTTGGAAGAACAGTTAGATTATACTTTTGACTTCTTGGTATTGTATCAGTCTTTCTCAAGCAATGGATTCCCTATGGAAGAAATGAATAATGCTTACGAGAACAATCGATATGTGGAGTTAACCCTTCAGACCATGTATCTTGATGGCAGGGACAATGACAGTGTGACATATGACATTCTAAAAGGAAAGTATGATGATTATTTTTATGAGTATGCACGACAGGCAAAGCTTTTCGAACATCCTATACTTTTCAGGCTAAACAACGAAATGAATGGGGATTGGTGTGTCTATTCCAGTTACTTTACTTCTAAGGATCCAGAAATGTTCAAAGCCGTATGGAAATATGTGTATAATATTTTTAAAGATGCAGGGGTAGACAATGTGCTATGGGTATGGAACCCTCATGATGGCTCTTTTCCAAATTTCGCATGGAATCATTCCTTAAATTATTATCCAGGAGATGAATACGTGGATATTATCGGGTTAACAGGGTATAATGCAGGGACTTATTATCCTGGAGAAACATGGAGAGGTTTTAATGAAATCTATGTACCGCTGTATGAAGAATATGATAAAATCTTTAGGCAGCCTTTTATGGTAACTGAATTTGGATCAAATTCTGTAGGTGGTAATAAAATTGAGTGGATTCACGAAATGTTTGATCAGATGAAAAAATTTGAACGAATCAAAGTAGCTATTTGGTGGAATGGGATTGATTGGGACAGCCAAAGAAACCCAGCAAGAATTTATAGATTGGATCAAAGCCCGGAAATGATCAATACATTTAGACACAGGCTAAAAGAATATAAAACGACTGAATAGTCTATAAAAGAGTACAGGTGGAATTCTTATTTTAAGTCCACTTGTACTCTTTTTAGATGAAAGAATTATTCGTAGTGATATGCTTTGGCGTGGACCTCATAGATTTATAAAGAAACCATTTTGTATGATGCTGAATAAAATAGATTATGAAGATATTAAAATTTAACATTGAAAGCACAGATGTATTATGATAACTTAATATATATATGTTTGTGACAGGAAAATAGTATAATTTTAAAAAATAGTTTGCAGTTTCAATATATTAAGGAGTGGACATTGTGAGGGAGGAAATAAGCTCTGGCGGTGTGGTGGTTTTCGGAAACGCTATACTGCTTTTACGTAAATATAATGGGGACTGGGTATTGCCTAAGGGTAAAGTAGAGGAAGAAGAGGACACAAGTACTGCGGCTGTTAGAGAAGTCCTCGAAGAAGGCGGCGTAAAGGCTGAGGTTATTAAATATCTTGGAAAGATTCATTATTCTTTTAAGAACAGCTGGCAAAATCACGAGGTGGTAAACAAGACGGTTCATTGGTATTTGATGAAGGCGAGAAACATGGATTGTAATCCTCAGAGGGAAGAAGGATTTATAGAAGCACGCTTTGTTCATATGAATAGAGCTACTGAGTTAGCGAAGTATGATGATGAAAGAGATATTATCAGCAAGGCGATCCAAGGAATGAATGAATAGGTTAAAAATAGGAGACCCCACCGATGGTGAGGTCTTTTTTATTCATAAAAATGTTAAAGACGATTATTGATGAGGTACAAAAGTAGAACATAGTGCATCATCACTGGTATTTGCGCGGTTCACATGCTTAGGGTTTACCTCGATTTTGTTGGCATGACAATAGTCATTTTTATAGAATTTACAGTTTGAAACATGACACATTACTTCCATGGTTGGATGAGCTCCTGATTGCATTCACTTACACCTCCTCATATGTTTTCATA
Source organism: Anaerosolibacter sp. (assembly GCF_029240175.1). Taxonomy (GTDB): domain Bacteria; phylum Bacillota; class Clostridia; order Peptostreptococcales; family Thermotaleaceae; genus Anaerosolibacter. The sequence continues at coordinate 45,658 of NZ_JARBTM010000006.1, read as the reverse complement.
TATATTGTGTACTATTTTTGCTAAAAAAAAACTGACCAAAATAAGTTAGCAATATTTAAAATTTTACATTCCTTATCATATTTTCATGGATATTTACGTAAATTATGATATAATATTAGAAATATATAAATATTGATTATTCATTGAAGAATTTGAAGCTATAGATGCAAGTGGGTGATGAAATGTCCTTTTCTATGGAAACGAAAAATGAACTGTCTAGACTTATTCCTGAGGATTATTGTTGTCAACTGGCAGAGTTATCCGCTTTAATTCGAATGAGTGGTACCATTCAACTGGTGGGATTCCAGAAAATGAATGTAAGGATTACAACAGAGAATGCAGCTGTTGCCCGAAAAATCATTAAGCTGCTCAAAACGTGCTTTAAGATTCATACGGAGTTAATGGTTCGGAAAAACAGGGTGCTAAAGAAGAATAACAACTATATGATGACTATCAACAGCAGTTCTGGTGCAAACGATATCCTACAGAAATTGGGTATATTAAGAAAAGAGGATGAACAATTTTCTATAGATTATTCAATTCCTCAGGAGCTATTACAAAAAAGATGTTGTAAGAGAGCTTATTTGCGAGGTGCTTTTTTAGGTGCAGGATCAGTCAGTGCACCAGAGAAAACATATCATCTTGAATTAGTAACGAGCAGTGAAGAACATAGCGAAGACCTGAAAAATTTAATCAATGAATTTGATTTAGGTGCAAAGATTGTTCAGCGAAAGAACAGTTATGTGGTCTATCTAAAGGAAGGGGATCAGATTGTAGATCTTTTAAATATTATTGGAGCCCACAATGCCCTATTGAATCTAGAAAATATTCGAATTGTAAAACAAGTGAGGAATAATGTTAATAGAATTGTGAATTGTGAAACAGCCAATCTAAGCAAAATTGTGAATGCTTCTATTCGACAAATTGAAAACATCGAATATATAGAAAAAACCCATGGGTTTAAGGTATTGCCCGACGGTTTACGGGAAATAGCGGAGCTTCGTTTAGAGTTTAAAGAAGCAAGCTTAAAAGAGTTAGGACAAATGCTTACACCACCTGTAGGTAAATCAGGGGTGAATCATAGATTGAGAAAAATAGAGAAAATTGCCGAGAAAATTAAGCAAAAAGAGGGGGATGTAAAGGTATGACCACGAGGGAGGTAACAATTGTTAATAAACTAGGTCTTCACGCAAGACCAGCTGCATTATTCGTACAAATGGCCAATAAATTTACTTCTGATATTACAGTTGAAAAAGGAACAAAAAAAATTAATGCTAAAAGTATTATGGGAATTATGTCATTAGGAGCTGGAAAGGGAGATATGATTACCTTAATGGTTGACGGACCAGATGAGGAAGAAGCCATCCAAGAACTAGTGGATCTTATTGAAAATAAATTGGTCGAATTATAAACTATCCTATTTGGATAGTTTTTTATTTTAGAAAATAAGACGTTGGTCCTAGGAAAAAACTGAGAAATATAAAGGAATCACTAGAAATATGTCGAATTTATTAATCAGTATTATCTTACCACCAATTTCCTGGAGGACATCATGTATAAGATCAAGGTAGACTTTTTAATAAATGGTATGATCTTGGCAAAGAATATCTATGACTGTGACGGTACTATTTTGCTTTCAGCTGGTGCTTGCATAAGAAATAGCTATATAACGAAGCTAAAAGATCTTCAAATCAATGAAGTATATATACAAGCAGATGAAACTGCAGACATAGTCATTGAGGATGTCATACAAGAGCAAAATAGGTTGGAAGCAAGAAAGCTAGCTAAAACCGTTATGGATAATATCCGGTTGGGGAATAGTATCGAATCCAAAGAAATATACAAACGCGTAAATTTGATTATCGATGATCTGCTAAAAAATAAGAATGTAATCGTGCAGCTTTGTGATATTCGTACTGTAGATGATTATACCTTTGCCCATTCTGTAAATGTATGTGTGCTGTCTATCATCACGGGTATTTCCATGGGCTATAATCATCAGAGACTTAAAGAATTAGGTGTAAGTGCATTGCTCCATGACATTGGAAAGATGCAAATTCAAGATGAGGTTTTAAATAAACCCAGTGAATTGAATGAAAGTGAATTTAATGAAATTAAGAAGCACTCGGACTTAGGACATGCGATCTTAAGTGAGATTCCTGACATCGGTCCAGACACTGCAATTGTGGCACTGACCCATCATGAGCGCTATGATGGCAGCGGGTATCCCTTTGGGAAAAAAGCCGAGGAAATTCATGAGTTTTCGAGGGTTGTGGCAATTGCCGATGTCTATGACGCCCTAACCAGTGATCGAATATACAAGAAAAAAATTCTGCCTCACCAAGCGATGGAATATTTGATGACGATGGCAGGACATCAATTTGACCCTGAGATTGCAAAAAGTTTTATTCGATACATAGCCATTTATCCCGTTGGGTATATCGTTGCTCTAAGCACAGGCGAGAGGGGAATCATCACTGATTCAAATCAACAATTCCCTACACGGCCAAAGGTGCGAATTGTATACAACAGCCAAGGGCAGAAATCCACAATAAGGAAGGAACTAGATTTGATAGAACACCCATCCGTGATGATCACAGATGTATTAGAAAAACTATGGTAGATTTGATATAATAGAAGGTATGAACAAAGGTTCGTATCTTTTTCTTTTTATAGCTAATAGGCATTAGCGAATAGACAATAATCATAATGTCCTGGTGTCCTGTAGTGGAGGACGACTTTGTCCGCCTGTTGAAAAGAGTAAAGACCTGTGTATATCTACCAAAAGTGTAGAAGAGGTGATAAACAATGACAAAGAATGAACAGATATTATTTTATATAAAAAGTCTGCCAATAGGAGGCAAAATATCTGTGCGACAGATTGCCCAAGATATGGATGTCAGTGAAGGGACTGCCTATAAAGCCATTAAAGATGCTGAGCTAGAAGGGGTTGTGAGCACGATTCCAAGGGTAGGTACCATAAGGGTAGAAAAGGTAGAAGATAAGAGAATACAGCAGTTGACCTTTGCAGAGATCATTAACATCGTTGAAGGTCAAGTGATCGGTGGTCATGAGGGGATTTATAAAACCATTCGTAAGTTTGTGATTGGTGCCATGGCCCTAGAGGAAATTGCAAGGTATCTTTCAGAAGGTGACTTGCTGATCGTTGGAAACAGGGATGATGTGCATCGTCTTGCGCTGGATAAGGGCTGTGCCATCTTAATTACGGGAGGTTTTTCCTGCAAGGAAGAAATAAAACGAATGGCTACTGAAAAAAAGCTTCCTATTATCTCTACAAGCTATGATACCTTTACCATTACTTCTATCATTAACCGCGATATCCAAGAGAAGCTGATTCGTAAGCAAATACTTTTGGCAGAAGGTATTATGCCTAAAAAGCTGAGTTATCTGGAAAATAGTTGTAAAATACGAGATATGAAACGAATGATAAAGCAAACAGGTCACAGTAGATTTCCTGTGGTGGATAAGAATATGCATGTGGTAGGTGTGGTTACGCCTAGGGATATTGCAGGGGTTGATGATGAAGATGGTATTAGCAGCCATATGACTCAAAGCCCCATTGTTATCGATCGTACCACATCGGTAGCCTATGTTTCCCATGTGATGATCTGGGAAGGCATTGAAATGGTGCCCGTTGTGGATGGAAAGAAACTGGTAGGTGTGGTAACACGTCAAGATGTTATTCGGGGACTTCAGTATATTAGGAGCCAGCCCCATCTTGGTGAGTCCTTTGAGGACACATTATTGAACCATTGTAGAATGGAAGAAACAGAACATGGTGTAATGATGACAGGTGAAATCACACCTATGATGTTGAACGAACTTGGGATTGCCAGTGCAGGGGTTCTGGTTATGCTCATGTCTACAGCGGGATATCTTGCGATTAAAAAGCATAAGCATCTAGATAGTGTTCTTGACAGCTTTATGATCTACTTCATCAAGCCATTACAGATGGAAAGTAAGATTGAGATTCAAGCAGAGATTATCAATATGGGAAGAAAATTTTATAAAGTTGATATTTCTGTTTTTCATCAAAAAGAAATTGTGTCAAAAGCCATGATGTCGGCGAAACTACTGAAAAAGTAATCAAAGGGAGAAAGGAGGTACCTATGAAGGATTTTGTCCATCTCCATGTCCACACGGAATATAGCTTATTGGATGGGTTTGCAAGAATTTCTCAATTAATGAAGGTGGTAAAAGACCTTGGTATGAAAGCGGTGGCCATCACGGATCACGGTTCCATGTTTGGCGTCATCGATTTTTATAAACAGGCTAAAAAGCAGGGCATTAAGCCCATTATTGGGTGTGAGGTCTATACATCCGCCCGGACCATGTATGATAAAGATCCTGTAAAGGATAAGAGTCAGGGTCACTTAGTTCTCTTGGCCAAAGATATGACAGGATATAAAAATATCATGAAATTGGTTTCCATGGCTTATATTGATGGATTTTATTATAAACCTAGGGTTGATTTATCCCTATTAGAGGAGTATAGTGAAGGCATCATTGCCCTAAGTGCATGCTTGGCTGGAAGCATTCAGCGGGAGTTAATGAATGACAACTATGAGGGTGCAAAAAAGGAAGCCTTGCGATTAGAAGGGATATTTGGAAAGGGAAACTTTTATTTAGAGTTACAGGATCATGGTATTGAAGAACAGCGAAAAGTAAATCATGGACTGATAAGACTGAGCAAAGAAATAAATATACCGCTGGCGGCTACCAACGATGTCCATTATCTAAAAAAAGAAGATGCTCATTTCCATGATGTACTGCTGTGTATTCAGACAGGAAAAAACTTGGAGGATCAAGAAAGGTTGAAGTTTCCTTCCGAAGAGTTTTATGTAAAGTCCCCTGAGGAGATGGCAGCTCTGTTTCCCTATGCCCATGAAGCTTTAGAAAACACTGTGAAAATTGCTGAGGCCTGCAATGTAGACTTTGATTTTAATCAGATCCATCTGCCGAAATATGATGTGCCTGAGGGGTATGACGAGAAACGATATTTAAGAGAACTTTGCAATAACGGATTGAAAGAGAGATATGGAGATACTAGTCAGGAACTGGTTGCTCGACTGAATTATGAGTTGAATACCATCGAGAATATGGGCTATGTGGAGTATTTTCTCATCGTATGGGACTTTATTCGTTATGCCAAAGACAATAATATCATGGTAGGCCCTGGCCGGGGGTCAGCAGCAGGCAGTATTGTGGCTTATACCCTAGGAATCACAGACATAGATCCGATTAAGTATAACCTAATTTTCGAGCGATTTTTAAATCCAGAACGAATCAGTATGCCTGATATTGATATTGATTTCTGCTTTGAAAGAAGGCAGGAAGTCATTGATTATGTTATAAGAAAGTATGGCCAGGAGAAGGTTGCCCAAATCATTACCTTTGGAACCATGGCGGCAAGGGCTGCTATTCGAGATGTGGGAAGAGCATTGAATTTACCCTATGCCAGGGTAGATCAGATTGCAAAACAGATTCCCTTTCAAATAGGGGTAACCATTGACAAAGCATTAGAGCTGAACAAAAGCCTTAAGGATTTGTATGATGGAGATCAAGAAGCCAAATATTTGATTGATGTGGCAAGGGCCGTGGAAGGAATGCCGAGGCATGCTTCTACCCATGCCGCCGGTGTCGTGATTTCTAAAGAAGCCGTGGATGAGTATGTGCCTCTCTATATGCATGACAACGGTATCACCACCCAGTTTACCATGGGTACCCTGGAGGAATTGGGATTATTAAAGATGGATTTCTTGGGACTAAGAAATCTCACAGTAATACGGGATGCTTTGGACTTAATCGAAAAGAACCATGGGGTCAAAATCGATTTTTCTAGAATGGATTATGATGATAAAAAGGTTTATGAAATGATCAGCCGAGGCGATACACTGGGAGTCTTCCAGTTGGAGAGCTCTGGCATGCGTCAATTTATGAAGGATTTGAAGCCCGACTGCTTTGAGGACATTATTGCGGGAATTTCCCTGTTTAGACCAGGTCCTATGGATTCTATTCCTAAGTATATTGCCTATAAAAATAATCCTGCTGCAGTGAAGTATCTTCATCCAAAGCTGGAACCTATCTTGAATGTTAGCTATGGATGTTTGGTTTATCAGGAACAGGTAATGCAAGTGGTGAGGGACTTAGGTGGTTATTCCTATGGACGAAGTGACTTGGTACGTCGTGCCATGGGGAAGAAGAAAATGGACGTAATGGAGCAAGAACGTCAATATTTTATTTATGGAAAAGAAGACGAAAATGGTAACTTAGAGAACCTAGGATGTATTCGAAATGGTGTGCCTGAGGAGATTGGAAACCAAATTTTCGATGATATGATTGATTTCGCCAAATATGCTTTCAACAAATCCCATGCGGCAGCCTATGCTGTTCTTGGCTATGAAACGGCTTATTTAAAGTACTATTATCCTGTAGAATTTATGGCAGCACTGATCACCAGTGTTATGGGAAATGCATCTAAAGTAGCCCAATATATTCAGGATTGCAAAAAACTAGGTATTGAGATTCTACCGCCGAGCGTTAATGAAAGTCATGGGAAGTTTGCTGTGGAAAATGGGAAGATTCGATTTGGCTTAATGGCTGTGAAAAATGTAGGATTGTCGGTAATCGAGGCCATCGTTGCTGCGAGGCAGCGAAAGGGTAAGTTTGTCAGTTTCATGGATTTCTGTGATAAAGTAGATACCAAGGAAATGAACAAGCGGGCAATTGAAAGCCTCATTAAATCTGGGGCCTTTGATCATATGGGGGCAAATCGAGCCCAGCTTTTAGCCATTTATGAAAAGGTACTTGACGGTATCCATCAGGATCGTAAGCGAAATATTGATGGGCAGGTATCCCTTTTCAATGCCTTTGAGGAAGTATTGCCTCAAACCATGGGTGAGGAAATCCTTCCAAAGGTGGCAGAGTTTCAATCCAAAATACTTTTGATGATGGAAAAGGAAATGTTAGGATTGTACATCAGCGGACATCCATTGGCAGAATTCGCTGAGGAAATCAAAGAAATCTCTACGGTAAGTACGGGTGATTTGATAGAGCTAAAGGATGATTTTGAAAATAGTGACCTTGAGGATGGCTCCTTCGTCCGTATCGCAGGCTTGATCGTCCATCGTCAAAACAAGGTAACAAAGAACAATAACATGATGGCGTTTTTAAACGTAGAGGATTTGCTCGGTTCTGTGGAAGTATTGGTGTTTCCTAACGTCTATGAAAAGCATGTAAGTCTTCTCACGGAGGATAGTGCAGTAATCATTGACGGCAGGATCAACATGAAGGAAGATGAGGAACCTAAAATTATCGCCGAAAAGATACTGCCGCTAGTGAAAAAAACCAAAGTAGAAAGTACTGCTGAATCTTCTAAAGCTGTGGGACAGAAACTCTTTTTGAAAATCAGTAAAGAAAAGGGGTTGGATATGCTTGATCGGATCAAACCTACCCTGAGCAAATGGAAAGGGAGTGTACCCGTCTACCTCTATGTGGAAGGGGAAGATGCAAAGTTGAAAAAAATGATGGCAGAGAAGAGTTTATGGGTAGAGTTGAATCCAGGCTTATTGGAAGAGTTAGCCCAGATGTTGGGCAGTGACTGTATCAAAGTGTGTTAATTATATATATTCAAATGAAGGAACAGGGAAGGCATCTTCTCTGTTCTTTTGTTTTAGCAGACAAACCTCATTTTTTCTTGGCACAGGACAAAGGGCAGCAAAATATACTGATAATGATAGGAGTATTTCAGGATATGAAATATTCCCTTCCGGGAATGACCCTAAGTATGCAGTAGAACCTGGACTAGTAAAAGAGGGGAGGCACCATCAAATGGAAGAAAGAATTCGATTGAAGATTGACAACAAAGAGAGGATAGAGATACGAAAAGGAATGACTCTTTTAGAACTTAGTAATACATATAAACATCGATATGAAACACCCATTGTGGCAGCAAAAGTAAACAACGATCTAAAGGAATTGAGCTATGTTATAAATGAACCTGGGAGTATAGAATTCATAGATCTGACAAAAACCGATGGCATTCGGATCTATCAAAGAAGTCTCGTGTTTGTATTCATACGGGCAGCCATGGAGGTACTGCCAGACTGCAGAGTTACCATTGAGCATTCTCTTAGTAAAGGATTGTATAGTGAAATAAAATTCAAACGGCCCATCTATGAATCCGATGTTCTAAAGATAGAGGCCAGAATGAAAGAGATTGTTGAAGGGGATGAGCCTATAACAAAAGAAAATGCCGCCATAGAGGAGGCAAAGGAAATCTTTTCGCAGTGGCATCTAGACCCCAAGATTAGGCTCCTAAATTATAAAACAATACCTGATATTAATATTTATACCTGCGGTTGGTTAAAGAATTATTTCTATGGCTATATGGTGCCAAGGACGAGTTATCTAAAGCTATTTAAGTTAAAATATTACATGCCGGGTATTATTTTGATCCATCCTGAAAAGACCAATCCCCATGAATTGCCTGAATATCATGAACAGCGAAAAATGGCGGCTATTTTCAAGGAATCAGCCAACTGGGCTAAAATTATGAATGTTGAGTATGTAGCCAGCTTAAATCAATTGATTGAGCAGCAAAAACATGGGGAAATCATCCGTGTGGCCGAAGCGCTTCACGAGAAGAAAATTGCCCATATTGCAGACCTGATCACCCAAAAGCAAAAAAGAATCGTACTGATTGCTGGGCCATCGTCTTCAGGGAAAACCACATTTGCCCAAAAACTTATGGTACAGCTGAAGGTTAATGGATTGAATCCTGTATCCCTATCTACTGACGACTATTTTGTTGATCGTGAACTAACACCAAAGGATGAAAAGGGAGAATACAACTTTGAAGCACTTGAAGCCGTAGACATAGATTTGTTTAACGAACATCTTACAAAGCTTATCCTTGGAGAAGCCGTAGAAATACCAACTTTTAATTTTCAAAAGGGTATCCGGGAATATAAGGGTCATATTTTAAAAATTAAGGAAAATCAGCCCATTGTCATTGAAGGTATTCATGGATTGAATGAGCGGTTAACGGAGGATATACCCCATGACAAAAAATTTAAGATCTATATCAGTGCCCTAACCCAGCTAAATATAGATGATCATAACCGAATCAATACTACTGATACACGGTTAATCAGAAGAATCATAAGGGACAGCAAATACCGCGGAAGAACAGCCTTAGCTACCCTTAAGCTTTGGGAATCAGTTCGCCGAGGAGAGGAAAAATACATCTTTCCTTATCAAGAAGATGCTGATATCATGTTCAATTCGTCCTTAATCTACGAATTGTCCGTGCTGAAAAAACATATTGAGCCTCTTTTGTTAGAAATAGGGATTGAGGAAAAAGAATACGCTGAGGCCAAACGCCTGCTGAAGTTTTTAAGCTATTTTCTATCAATAGAAGATGATAGCTTTATTCCAAAGAATTCGCTGATTCGGGAGTTTATCGGTGGAAGCTGGTTTTATGATAAATAAAGATACAGAACAAAAGCAGTGAAATCTCGCTGCTTTTGTTCTGCTAAAGTGAAAGGGAATGGAGATAAATAAGGTAATGAAGAAAAATAATAATGGACAAACTATATAAAAAGTAGCACCTTACTTGACACCAATGATATAATCTATACATAGAGAGGACATAATTTTAGAGAATATGTTGTACCGATATTGAAATTTACGTAGTTTTAGATTAAAATATAAACAAAATTACTACTCCAAAGAGGAGGGCCTATGGATGTGGACAGTTGTATATATGGCACATAGTCAAGAAGATGCAGATAAGATTCGAACGATCCTAAGCGAAGAAGGATTTCTAGTAAAAATTAGGCCGATCGGTAAAGAAGAAAATCGAGTTTATGAGGTACTAGTGCCAAATGGAGAAGTAGAGGAAGTACATGAGGTTTTGATTGATCTAGGCGTATAAGGGTAAATCATATTAAGGGAAAGACCCTTTCGATAGGGACTTTCCCTTAAGAAATGTTTAGAAATGTGTGAATATATAGCAAGAAGAAAGGGGACTTGGAAGAGCATGCGAAAAATAGGTGTGTTAACAAGTGGTGGTGATTCTCCAGGAATGAATGCTGCCATAAGGGCCGTGGTAAGATCTGCCATATATCATGACCTAAAGGTGGTTGGGATTAAGAGAGGCTACGAGGGACTCATCAATGGCGATATTGAGGAAATGAATCTATCCTCTGTGGCAGACATCATTCATCGTGGCGGAACCATGCTTCGAACAGCAAGAAGTGAAGAATTTAGAACAGAAAAAGGATTCAATAAAGCACTGAATGTCATCAGTATCTTTGGTATTGAGGGGATCGTGGTGATTGGAGGAGATGGGTCATTTAAGGGCGCTGAAAAGTTAAGCCAAGCTGGCGTAAAAGCCGTTGGGCTGCCTGGCACCATCGACAACGATTTGGCCTACACTGACTATACCATTGGCTTCGATACAGCAGTCAATACCGTAGTAAATGCCATTAGTAATATCCGAGATACTTCCACCTCCCATGGAAGAGCCAACATTGTGGAAGTAATGGGAAGACACTGTGGTGATATTGCTCTACATGCAGGATTAGCTGGTGGTGCAGAGAGTATTATTGTACCGGAAGAACCTTTTACCATTGATGAGATTTGTAAAAGACTTATACAAGGGAAAAATAGAGGAAAACTACATAGTATTATTATCTTGGCAGAGGGTGTATTAGGTGATCCCAACGAGTTGGCAAAGGCTATCGTAGACAAAACTGGGGCAGATACAAGGGTAACAACTTTAGGACATATACAAAGGGGCGGCAGTCCAACGGCCTTCGATAGAAATCTGGCAAGCCGTATGGGTGGAAGAGCAGTACAGCTCATGCTAGAGAATAAAAGCAGCCGTGTGGTGGGCATCAAAGGTAGCGAAATTATTGATTTAGATATTTCAGAGGCACTTTCGATAAAGAAAGAAATCAATAAAGATATGTTGGAATTGGCAAAAATATTATCAATTTAAAAAAATGAGGAGGGGCATGGATGAGAAAGACAAAAATTGTATGTACCATAGGACCAGCTAGTGAGAAAAAGGATGTATTGGAAAAAATCATTCTTCAAGGAATGAATGTGGCACGTTTGAACTTTTCCCATGGAAGCCATGAGGAGCACTTAAAGCGTATCGAGGCAGTAAAGGATGTAAGAGAAGAGTTAGGACTTCCTGTTGCAATATTATTGGATACCAAAGGACCTGAAATTAGAACAGGAAATTTTAAAGATGGAGAGGCCTTCCTTGAAGAGGGGAAAGAGTATACGCTAACCACAAGAGATGTTGCCGGTGATGAAAACATATGTACAATTTCCTATAAAGAGTTGCCGAAAGATGTAAAAAAGGGAGACAGTATTTTGATAGACGATGGGTTAATCGGTCTAGAGGTATTAGAAATCATTGATAATACAGATATTAAATGTTCTATAAAAAATTCGGGTACGGTAAAGAACCACAAGGGCGTAAATGTCCCGGGGGTAAAGATCAACTTGCCTGCCATCACCCAGAAGGACAGCGATGACATCATATTTGGGATACAAAACGATATCGACTTCATTGCTGCATCCTTCGTAAGAAAGGCTGCAGATGTACTGGAAATCAGAAAGATATTAGAAGCCCATAATGCTGGAGATATCCAGATTATCTCAAAAATTGAAAACCAAGAGGGTGTAGACAATATCGATGAAATCATTGAAATATCTGATGGGATCATGGTAGCTAGGGGTGACCTGGGGGTAGAAATCCCAACAGAGCAGGTTCCATTGGTGCAAAAGATGATTATCAAAAAGTGTAATGCGGTAGGCAAGCCAGTTATTACGGCTACGCAAATGCTTGACTCAATGATTCGAAATCCAAGACCTACGAGGGCGGAGGTTACCGACGTGGCCAATGCCATCTTTGATGGAACAGATGCCATCATGCTTTCTGGGGAAACGGCAGCAGGAAAGTATCCTCTTGAATCTGTTGGTACCATGGCCAATATTGCAAAAACTACCGAAGCTTCCCTCAATTATGAACAGATTTTGAAAGAAAAGGGAATTGGTAAGGATAAAACCATTACAGATGCCATCAGCCATGCAACTTGTACCACTGCCTATGATTTAGGAGCATCAGCCATTCTAACAGCAACTTCATCGGGCCATACAGCCAGAATGGTTTCTAAGTTCAGACCGAAGGCACCGATTATTGCTACCACTACAACCCAAAAGGTGGCTAGAAAGCTGGCATTGACATGGGGAACCTATCCTGTGATTATCCGAGAGGCTCAATCAACAGATGAAGTATTTGATGCTGCAATTCAAAAATCCTTAGCTACGGGACATATTAAGGGTGGAGATTTGATTGTTATTACTGCAGGTGTGCCTGTGGGTGTGGCTGGTACAACAAATACCATCAAGGTTCATATTGTTGGTGAAATTTTAGTGAAGGGTATGGGTGTTGGCAAGCATTCAGCCATTGGAAAGGTTTCCATCGTGAACAACGCAGAAGAGGCAGCTTCAAAATTCAATGAAGGTGACATACTGGTTGCTGTAGGTACCGATAAAGATATGGTGAAGTATATGGAAAAGGCAGCAGCGGTCATTGTTGAAGAAGGCGGGTTGACTTCCCATGCAGCCATCGTAGGTTTACATCTAGGTATACCTGTAATTGTGGGAACCACAGGTGCGACCACCATCTTAAAGCATGGTATGGAAGTAACGGTTGACAGTATTAGAGGATTGGTATACCAAGGAAAAGCAAGAGTACTATAAAAAGAACAGTATTTACAGCCGAACCAATAAAGGTTCGGCTGTTTGCATATATGTAGGAATAGGATATAATAAAATGTAGGGAACAGGTACCCATATTCCAAAGTGATAGAGCAGATTCTCGCATTGATTGTCTATAATTCCTAGGAGGTGCATAAAATGTATACAAATGATGCATGGTTACGTGTGAGATATGAAGAAACCGACCAGATGGGCGTGGTATACAACGGTAATTATTATACATGGTTTGAGGTAGGTAGGTCAGAGTTTTTCAGGTCTTTGGGCTATACTTATGCCCAGATGGAACGGGAAGGCATGATTTTGCCCGTTATTGAAAGCGGATGTGTCTATAAGATCCCAGCAAAGTATGATGATGAAATATTGATTCGAACGAGAATTGAAGCACTGAAGGGCATTCGATTAGAATTTCAATATGAAATTATTCGGAAGGAAGATGGAGAACTGCTTGCCACTGGGAAAACCATTCACGCCTTCGTAGATAGAAGCTTAAAACCAGTAAATTTTAAAAAGGTGAATCCAAAGGTATGGGAGATTCTTCAAGACTGTATGAAAGAGGTGCAGTAATATGCTAATGCGTCTAATCTTACTTTTTACCATGGTACCCTTAATAGAATTAGCAATCTTATTCAAACTTAACCAATATGTTGGGTTGGGGTACACATTGGGCATTGTTATCTTCACAGGGGTTTTGGGAGCATATCTGGCTAAATCCCAAGGAAATCAAATCCTATTTCGAATCAAGATGGAAATGGGAGAAGGCAGGATGCCGGGAGATGAATTGATCAATGGGCTGTGTGTATTGATCGGCGGAGCTATGCTTCTTACACCAGGGATTTTGACGGATACCACGGGATTTATTCTTGTACTTCCAGGTACGAGACATTTGGTAAAAGTATTTATTAAAAATAAGCTAAGAAAGATGATCGATGAAGGAAAGGTAAACTTTTACTTTCGATGGTAATAGACATGGGGAGGAATGAACGTGGAAAAAAGAATTTTAGGTAGGACAGGACTGGAAGTGTCTGTTATAGGTTTTGGAGGTATTCCACTGCAGCGAGTTGATCAGGAAATGGCAGTGCAAATGCTTCAAAGAGCATTACAACTGGGAATCAATTTTATTGATTCGGCGAAAGGCTATACGGTCAGTGAGACACTGATTGGACATGGATTGAAAGGTCAACGACAGCATTGGATCATAGCCACCAAGTCTATGGCAAGGGACTACGCTGGTATGAAAGCTGACGTGGAAAGTAGTCTACAGAGCTTTCAGACAGACTATATAGATTTATATCAGTTTCATAATGTTCGAACCCAAGGACAGTTTGATGAAGTTATGGGGGAAAATGGGGCATACAAAGCATTGCTGGAGGCACAACAGGAGGGAAAGATTGGACATATTGGATTTACAACCCATGATGTCCAGATGCTGGAGAAAGCTATAGAATCAGGATGTTTCTCTACAGTTCAATTCCCCTATAATATCGTTGAGAGCCAAGGAGCGTCCATTTTTGAGAAAGCCAAGGCAGCAGACATTGGGGTCATCGTCATGAAGCCCATGGCAGGGGGAGCTATAGACCAAGGAGCGCTAGCTCTGCGATATATCATGGATAATCCCAATATCACAACGGCGATTCCAGGAATGGATAGTTTGGTTCAAATCGAAGAGAATGCTTCTGTGGGTAAAGAAAAAACATCTCTTGCACCGGATGAAAGAGAGCAAATCCAAAAAATCGCTAAAGAACTTGGTGAAACATTCTGCAGGAGATGTGGTTATTGCGGACCTTGTCCCCAGGGGCTAGATATTCCTACTCAATTTATTTTAGAAGGGTATTATATAAGATATAATTTAAAGGATTGGGCAAAGGAACGGTATGTTGCCATCGGGAAAAATGCCAATGACTGTATTGCTTGCGGTTTATGCGAGCCAAAATGTCCTTATGATTTACCAATTCGCAAGATGCTGCAAAGGGTAAAAGAAAATTTGTCCTAGATTCATAAAATTAACCTAGATTTATTGGTATAAAGTTCTAAATTATGTATAATAATCTATAGTAGCTTTTGTTTAAAAGTGAAGCGGTAACTGATTCTAATTTTCGTGGCACAATAATTCTTGGTGCCATATTTTTTTGGAAATATATAAAAGAGAAAGATGATTTTCCATCTTTCTCTTTTGTATTATTTATTGTTGTACTTCAGGATTTATATATAAAGGTTTTTTGATACTGCCAGTTAGATTCATATCACCCAAAGTATCTATAGACTGACCTTCTACAAGGATTTGTACATTGTTTACACCAATGATGCTGGTATAGCTGTAAACAATGGCGTCAACCATCATTTTTTGTAAATCAGGACGATCAGAATATACGCTCGTAAATTCTTTCGATAAGTTTAGTGTTAACTGGTCACCTGCCAATGTATGATTGATAAGATTCACTTTCTGAGGAATAGGAGCCATAAGGCCCGTTATCTTTTGTCCACCGATTTCACCAGTTCTCAAGCCATGGAAGATGTTTTCATAAACCATGTTTTGATCATTCAAGCTGACTGGGGCAAGAAGTACTCTATTTTGATTTAGGTTCAGCCCCAGATATATCCTGGGATTAATGTCGGCACCCAGCGGTACTCGTGTACTCATACCGCCGAAAATGTTATCAGACTCTCTGCCATTAACCAAGAACTTCACCTTGTCGACACCAGGAATAGCCGTTAGCGCATTGACGAAGCTTTTTACTGCAGCATTCCCCAAGGCAGGGTCTTGATTAAATCGTTCCAAATCAGAACCTAAATGTAGAATTGCAGTACCTTGACGAATCTGAATCTTACTTACACTCGGGATCGGAGATTGGAAGCCTAGGATATCAGAACCCTTTTTTGTTTGATCGATGGTTGCCCGCAGCGGCGCGTTACTAGAAGGAACAAAGCGGGTAACAGGCACCAATTGCTGTGGGTTTTGAGAGTCAGAGAAAAACATTGTTACACCCATTTTTCCTTTACCTGCCGTATTGGTTGCAGGAAGATAAGGAGAAATGGTAGAATAGGTTATGTTTAAAGCTAACGGTTCAATGCCTTTTAGCTCTCGGGCAGTCCCATAGATGTGGAAGACATATTTTCCATCAGGAAGTCCAAGCTTTTGCTGAGATAAATCCAGCTGATAGGCTGCTTGGTCTTCAATACTGTTTTGATCTTCTGGCACTGTTTGAACAAATTCCGATGTAGTCAATGTCCTTATGATTTGGCTATCTTGAATAATTTCAAGGACCAGAGGATTATCTGAATCATAGGTTAGTTCCTGTGGTTTTGTGCTTCGTATATAAAATTGATAACTATAGGGATTTTCTAAATCCAAAACTTCTGAATTGCCAGCATAGACAAGCTCAGGGGGGGAAACTTTGGTTGGAAGCTTGGGCCCTTGGAATTTTGGCATCTGTATTTTGGGTAGCTTAAATGAAATGTTCATGTCTAAGCCGTTTTTTTCGATAGGGATAGTTGTTGCTGTAACGCAAATAATACCAACAAGACAAAGATTTAATAGTGATCGAAGCATAAGAGTCCTCCTTAAACATGTTGCTTGTCCAAAATTTTCTTGCTAATTTCATTATAAGGGATTTTTAACAAAGGGAAAAGGGGACTAAGTACACATTTTTATCCAAATTTTAGAAAAAATTATTTTGCCATGGGTTGGATAAATCCTAGGACGATAATTGATAGTATTAAGTAGTTATTTAATAAGGGTAGGGGTGGACGACCCTGTCCACCCATCAGTTAAGAATTATATCAGCCCAGGCAATTGGTATATGAAGTTCACGCATATTAGACGAAAGCTATAATAGAAGTTATCCATAAAAAGATTTATGCAGGGAGAGAAGCCAATGAAAAACAACGTTGTTGAAAAAGGGAAAATCTATGAAGTACATATAGCGGATATTGGACATAATGGAGAAGGTATTGGCCGTGTAGAAGGGTTTACCGTATTTGTCCAAGGGGGTGTGCCTGGAGATGACCTGCGGATAAAGATCGAGCTAGTGAAGAAAAACTATGCAGTGGGAAAAATCATTAAGCTCGTAAATCCATCACCCAATAGAATCACTCCTGTCTGTCCCATCGCCGATACATGTGGAGGATGCCAAACACAGCACATAAGTTATCAGGAGCAGTTACATTTAAAAACCAATACAGTAAAAGCTAACATCGAACGGATTGGAAAGTTGGAAGACGTATTGATTCATAATACGATAGGGATGGAAGAGCCCGCCAGGTACAGAAACAAGGCCCAGTTCCCTGTAGGTAGACTGGATAACCAAGCAGTCATTGGGTTCTATAAAAAGGGAACCCACGAGATCGTTAACACATCAAGCTGCTATATTCAACATGAAGTGAATGACCGTATCGTAGCAGTATTAAGGAGGTACATGGAGCAATACAACGTTTCTGCCTTTGATGACGAAACAGGTAGGGGATTCATACGGCACATGCTCACCAAAGTAGGATTTACCACTGGAGAAATTATGGTAGTACTGATCACCAACGGCAGAAAAATTCCATATCTGATGGAGCTTATTCAGGAACTAATCAAAGAAATTCCTGAGATCAAAAGCATTGTACAAAATATCAATATGAAAAAGACCAATCGTATATTAGGAGATGAATGTATTACTCTTTTTGGAGAAGATAAAATTGTAGATTATATTGGAGACCTAAAATTCCATATATCTGCATTATCCTTCTTTCAAGTAAATCCAATGCAAACCAAGGTATTATACGAAAAGGCCCTTGAATATGCAGGACTTACAGGTGAAGAAACTGTATTTGATGTTTACTGCGGTATCGGCACCATTTCCCTATTTTTGGCCCAAAAGGCAAAAAAGGTTTACGGTATAGAAATCATAGATGCTGCCATTGAAGACGCCAGAGAAAATGCTAGGATTAATGGTATAGAAAATACAGAGTTCTATGTGGGCAAAGCAGAAGAAGTAGTGCCAAGACTTTATAAACGAGGAATCACCGCCGATGTAGTAGTTGTTGATCCGCCGAGAAAGGGATGTGAAGAAGTTGTATTAGAGACCATTGTGAAGATAAGCCCAAAACGCATTGTCTATGTATCCTGTAACCCAAGTACCCTAGCCAGAGATTTGAAATATCTAGATGAAAGAGGTTATAAGGTTATCGAAGTACAGCCAGTAGATATGTTTCCTCACACCACGCATTGTGAGGCTGTAGCGTTAGTGGTTAGGGAGTAGAAAAGATTAAAAAATTCTCTGTTGAAAATATATTCAGCAGAGGATTTTTTAATTTAACTAAATTCTTAGGCTCTGTACCTGGGGCTATCATCCTATATATCATAGATACAAGTACGAAAGATTACGTATACTACAGAACATTACTATTGACTCTACCACAATGGTATAGTGTAAGATTGAAATAAGTTAATGATAGAAGTCTTGGAGGTGCATCAGTTGCTTAAAATAGGAGATTTTTCAAAGTTATCTAAGATCAGCATACGTATGCTACGATACTATGATGAGTTAGGTATTCTAAATCCTGAATATATAAATAAAGAATCAGGGTATCGGTACTATAGCCCAGAACAATTATCTCTAGCCTTCCGGATACAGGCTTTAAAGGATATGGGGTTTAGTCTTGATACGATACAGGATATACTTAAAACGTATGATGATATTGATAACTTAAAACGATATCTATTATTGCGGTATGATGAAATGGAAATTGAAGTCATGGAAAAACAAAGTAAGCTAAAACTGCTAAAAAGTATAATAAATAGAATCGGAAAGGATTGCGATTATATGAAATATAATGTGGTAATCAAAGAACTACCTTCACGTTATGTTGCCAGCTTAAGAGGTATCTTACCGGGTAATCAACAGGATGGTCTATTATGGGATAAACTTTCAAAGCAAATAGAATCACAAAAGGTAGAATATACATCACCGTGTTTTCCTGTAACAATTTACTATGATGAAGGTTACAAAGAAAAAGATGTAGATGTGGAAATCCAGATATCTGTTAACGGCAAATATATTGATACGGAAGATGTTCGTTTTATTACTACAGAACCTATGACTGTTGCTTCAGTAATTATAACTGGGAGTTACGAACAATTGCCCGAAGCTAATGAAGCTGTTGCAAAATATATATCAGACAACGAATTTACTATGTCTGGGCCTATGTTTAACATTTATCATGTAAATCCCGGAATGGAGATGAATTCAGGGAATTGGATAACTGAAATATGTTATCCGGTTACGAAATGATTGGAGGAGAGAAAATGCAAAATAGAATTACCAATGAAACTTTAAAAAATATTAAGCAACGCAGGAGTATCAGAAGTTTTAAGGATGAACAGATTAAGGATGAAGAATTACAGGCGGTACTGGAAGCAGGGCTGTATGCACCTTACGCATGGGATCAATCACGGCATTTTACAGTAATTCAAAACAAGGAACTGCTGGACAGACTAAATATTGCGGCAAAAGAAGCCGCCAAGCAAATGGATTTTGAACATTTAAGGGAACTGGGCAATGATGAGAGGTTCCATTGTCTGTACAATGCACCAACACTGATTATAGTTTCTGGCAATGAACAGGCTCCCATACCTCTCGAAGCGGATTGTGCCACTGCTACTCAAAACTTGCTGCTTGCCGCAGAGTCAATCGGACTAGGGGCATGCTGGATTTTCTTTGTCTTATTAGCATTTAATTCTACACAAGGCACCGAATTGCTAAGGGAACTGAAAATACCCGATGGCTACAAGCCTTACTATTCGGCTGTGCTTGGGTATAAAAATGCTGCGACAGTTAATATACCAGAAAGAAATTCTAACCTCATTACATATATCAAATAACTTTATCTGTAAAATAACTTTCATTAATTTGAACTCGTTGTGAGTAGAGTGTTTACATTATCGGAGGGTATTATGAAGGAAGAAAAAACCAATATTCTGACGGTTGATGGGTATATCGACCAGTTTGAAGAAAAACCGAAGCAGAAACTAATAGATCTGAGAAACGCAATAAGAGAGGCGGCACCTGACGCAAATGAAAAAATTGCATGGGGTGCGCCTACGTATAATCAGAATGGCTTTTTGGTACAGTTTGCGGCGTATAAAAAACATATTGGCTTCTACTGCAGTCCTGCTGCAATTACATTCTTCAGGGATGAATTGCGCGATTATAAGACTAACGAAAAAAATACTATTCAATTTCCCATAGATAAAGAGCTTCCTTTGGAGCTAGTAAAACGGATAGTTCGGTTTAGAATCAAAGAAAATATGAAGTAGTGCTTTAACAACGAGAAAACTTTGATTGATATGTTCCCGGGAATGTAATGTTAGAAAATTTAAGTATGGTGTCAGGCACCGCACTCAAGCACTTTTTATATGCTAACTAGAACACACCATACATGTTGAGACTGTCGTGAGAATTGAGAGAGAATAAATCGAAAGTAAAGAATTGTTATGAATAATTATAAAAATTGAAGGTTATATTATATTCCCTCAGACTGAAGCTTGAGGGAATTTTTACATAGACAGCAACACCTTTATATGTAGATTTACAAGAAGAGAAAGTAATTCCTCTTATAAATACATATAAAACCAATAGGTAACGGGGTAAATATATGGATTGGAATGTAAGGGGAGTATGTGATGGAGTGTGACACAATGCTTAAAATATTGAAAATAGTTGTTACAATAAATTGTAAGATGTTGATTGAATCACTATATATATTATACCAAAAGAATGGTAAGAAATATAGAATTATAAATGAAACTATAATACTGTACAATAGAGGATACGTTTGGAGGTGGAATTAATGAATGAGAAAATCTTTAATACGGGGAGAATATCAATAAATTATGTTGAAAGTGGTACTGGTGATATAACTATTTTACTGCTACATGGAGGGTCTTCAAGATTACAGACATTTAAGGATTTAATTCCAGAGTTAGCAGGTAAATACCATGTATATGCCATAGACCTCAGGGGTCATGGAAAAACAGATCGTGTATCAGGCCAGTATAAAATTCAAGATTACGTGACTGATGTAAAAGAGTTCATAGAAATGCGTATTCAAAAACAAGTTATAGTATTTGGACACTCGCTGGGGGGAATGATTGCAGAATTGTTGGCGGCATATTACCCGAAAATAGTGAAAGCAATTATTATTGGTGATTCACCAATTTCACTTGGCGTGTTAAAAAAGCACTCGGATGATCAAAAAGAGATGACGATGTTATGGAGAGAATGGTCAAGAACTATGAATGTTGAAGAGATTGCTGAAGAACTAAAACGAATGCAAGTAGCTATTCCCGGAGAAGATAATACTGTTCCGGCATATGAAGTATTTGGTAAAAACCATCCTTGGTTTGACTTTATGGCTGAAAGCCTAAAACAAAATGATCCTGATATGTTGACATCAATTATTGATCGATTTGATGAAACTTATTCAGCATACAATATCGATAGGATTTTCTTACAAATTAAATGTCCTGTATTAATAATCAAGGGAGAAGAAAAACATGGGAGTTTGATAAGAAATATTGATATAAGCCATGCCCAAACATTGATTGGAAACCTTAAATATATCGAGATTAAAGGTGTAGGTCATGCATTATATATGCAGAATTTAGAAGCAGTAGTAAAAGCTATTATAGAATTTGTGGATGAATATAGCAAGGCATGATAACTATTGGTTAGATGATGTTCAATTATTTAAAACAGGCTCTACATATGCTAACAGCAACACACCATGCATGTCGAAGTGGTGGTAAAATTAAATCAGAAATAAGAATAGGCATCTATCTGATGGATAGGTGCTTTTTTAATAAGCAGATATTGTTTGCTAATAGTCTGCAAATATTGAATGCTCTTTAATTGAAGAGAAGAACTAAGCTAATTTATGTTCAGTTAAAACTTCGCACAGAACATTATTTGAGAGAGACGATTTCTAGGTCCATAGAACTGTTTTTATACGTTTCTACAAAATGCGACATACAAACTTAGAAATTGACTATAGAATAATAGTGAAAAGTTAGACAGTTGGAATAGAGGGGGTGGGTGAAAATACATGTGGGGATTATTATTTTTTATTGCAGTATATATTGGAGTTGGGATATATCAATTAATAAATGGCAATATTGAAGTTGCACTATTTAGCTTTGCTTTCGCTACACTAATATTTGGTATATTTTATTTTTTCAAGAAGGAGAGAGATTATTCAAATGACTTTTGTATCTGGGCAATGGAAAACAAAGAATGTATTTATGACGGAAAAGCTGAGTATAATGGAATAAGAATAACACCAGATACTGAAATCGTAAGATGTAGTGCATGTATCTCGATATTGTTTTTTTCGTTTAAAGCGCCGTCTCGATTTTTGATTAAAGATTATCATCACACTTATTTAATTAATTTTGTATATTCTATTACCACATTATTATTTGGTTGGTGGGCATTCCCGCTTGGGCCTATAAATACGATAAAGGTGTTATTCAATAACATAAGGATGCATGAGCGTATTACGATAGAGTACTTAATCTACCTTATTGAAGATTCAGAAGCTTAGACACAATTGTACTATTTTTAAAAGTATGATGAATACTTTGTTATTTTTGTGTATAATCAATTTTTGTGCAAATGTTATCTATAGGTGAACTGAAAGAATAAAAATTTTTAGAAGATTAATTGTATTGTAGGCTCCCTCATGCTAAAAATCTGGGGAGTTTTTAATTTATAATGTTAGTTGGCAGTATAATCAAGCTTTATTATATGACAGGTGACGGTTCCGTGGCATGGTATATTTCAAGCGAGTTAGATACATGCTAACTGCAACACACCATGCATGTTGAGGCTGTCGTGAGAGTAGAGAGAATAAATAAATAGAGAGAAAGTAAGAAAGATACTGGTGTCAAACCGACCCCTTTACATTGTGGGGCATGATGCTAGGATCGAAAGTAAAATTTGCAAAAGAGAACCTAAGCTGTAGCATCTGTGATATACTGAAAATAAGAGAACTGAATAGCCAGCCTCTAAAGGAGAAAAGCCATGAGTAAAATATCAGTTAGGGAAATGGAAAAGAGAAGAAGAGAGGTTGACTATGCAATGTCAATTAATGATATGAATAATACTGAGCCATCTCAGAAGGAAATAGAATTATTCGAATCATATATTGATGGAGAAGTTAGCTTAAAGCAGGTTAGAACGACATTGAAAAAGAGATCTATGTAATAGTTAAAAATCTATAAAGGAGTTAAATGCTCTTTTGTAGATTTTCTTTTTTATCAACCATTCAATCAAATATTCAAGTAAAAAGGGACGAAGGGACAGGTATATTGTCCCACGGGCTACATTGATAATAGAAAAGGTTTTGATCTTGTAGTAATATTGGGGTAGCAATACATATGCTAACTGCAACACACCACTCATTGTGAGACCGTAGCCTTGGTGGTTAGGGAATAGAAAACAAGTTTAAAACCCTCTGTTGCAATAGGCAAACAGAGGGTTATTATTTGAAAATAAGTTCTTAAGTCTTGTACCTTACCTATATTCTCGAAGGAAAAATATACCATATTGTAGAAGCAATCATATAGGGAAGGAAATCATCTCCCGAAAAAAGTAAGGAGGATATATAAATGAAAATAAAAGTATTAGGGTCTGGAGCATCTGAAGGATTTCCGGCAATATTCTGTAACTGTGACTCATGTATAAAAGCTCGCAAGGCAGGGGGAAAGAACATAAGGACTCGTTCTCAGTTTTATGTCAATAATGATTTGATGATTGATTTTGGAGATGATACCTACTATCACTCTTTAAATGAGAACATAACATTATCAAAATTGAAATACCTATTGATAACACATTCGCATATAGATCATTACAACCCTACAATATTTCGTTATAGGGGAGGATATTATGCCGCTGAATTATGTGAAAGCGTATTAAAAGTGTATTCAACTCCTGCTGTAAAGGAAATATATGATAACATGGATCGCGGCAAGCCTATGGATGAAGTGAAAAATAATATTGAATTTAATGTACCGACTGAATTTGTGCCATTTTCTATAGGTGATTATACAATTCACACCTTACAGGCAATACATATGAAAGATGAGAAATGCTATATGTATGTAGTTGAAAAAGGCGGAAAACGTGTATTATTTGGCAATGACTCTGGCTATTATCCAGATGTGACTTTTGAATATTTAAAAGGTATGCATTTGGACCTAGTATTTCTAGATTGCACCTTCGGGCTACATTCATATGGAATTAATAGTAGTCATATGGGGATTCCTGAGAATCTTAAGGTAAAGGAAAGATTTTATGAAAATGGGACAGCTGATGAGAGCACAGTTTTTGTAACACATCACTTTACACACACCTGCGGGAGTACGCATGAGGAGTTATGCAAGGAAATGGAGAAACATGGATTACTAGTTTCGCATGATGGTATGCTGTTTGAATTATAAATAGATTCTAGAGATGAAGCCAGAGTGGTGATCAAGGTTGAAAATGAATGTAACAATGCGACAGAGGGACGGTTTCATTGACATGTTTACATTGACTACAAGCTAATATATGCTAACTATAACACACCATGCATGTGGAATCCATAGTCCTGTTGCAGAACGAAAAATGCTGAGATTTCAAGGGCTTGTGGATTGTAGATGAAAACATGTTTTGACGTGAAAGGATGATTTCACGTCTTTTCTTTTATATAGGTTGTTGAATAACTAAAATTACCAATAAAAAAGTCGCCCATTTTCTAGTATCATGTTAAGCACGACCAAAACAATCCCTAGAAAGGACGACTGTTATGATTGTAGCACTTAACAAGATACTTGATAACCCCTTTTATGCAATTTGTAAAAAATTACAAAAGGTATATGATAAGCTGGATTCTAAACTTAAGTCCAAAAGTCTTGGAAGACCCAAGAAATACTCAGACCTACAAATCATCCAATGCCTGTTATATAAGGTAATGAATAGAATCTATTGCTTAAGAGAACTGGAATGGAAACTATCTACCGATATCCTAACAGCAAAACTGCTTGGACTTTCTGACATTCCTGACCATTCTACTTTCTGTATTAGGGCAAAAGAGATTGAAAAGTCTTTGTTTTATCAAATATATAGGATGTTTGTTCTCTTATTGAGCCCTGACTTGAGAATTTGCTCTATAGATTCTACAGCATTAAGAAGTTCTAGGTTTGATTCTGAAGCTAAATCAGGTAAATCTACCCGACTAGGGTGGTATAAAGGATATAAACTTCACCTGGTTAGCTCGGCTGACTTAGTTCCCTTGGAATTTCACTTTACTACGGCAAATGTTTACGATAGTAACTGTAAGGACTTGATCCTTAAGCTCAAGGACTATGATATCTTCGCATTGTTAGGTGACGCTGCCTATGATAGTGTCAAGCTGTTTAACTTATGCGAAGAGTTATCTTTCCATTTGGTTACTGATGTAAATCTTAGAAAATCTAAATCTGTTGATAATATTAAGAACGAGTATAGAAAACGAAACTATTATTTTATGGATTCTCCTATCGGAGAAAAGATATATAAACAAAGAATCACCATTGAAAGGTTATTTTCCATACTGAAGCTACGCTATGACCTTGAAAATCCAAGATTACATGGACTACACAAATACAAATCCCATGTAATGTGGACATTATTTTTATACCTTATTGAAAAATCAGTTGCTAACGACCAATGAGTTACATCTAATAAGTTTCCTTGGAATAAATAGGAATTTATTTCAAAATGGTATGGATTGGAAAGCCATAAACTAATTATTCAACAAGCTATTATAGAATATAAATGGACTTGCTCATTTTCATAGATGATGAAGGAACGCAAATGAAAATATCAGGATTATACAGGCTATACCTAAAAAGAATAAAAAGCTTAAAGTTGCCACCTATTGCCGGGTCAGCACATTTGGTCCAGCGCAGATGCGCAGCTTGGAGCTTCAGATAAAAACTTATAAGAAAATGATACGAAGTCATCCCAACTGGATTTTTGCCGGTGTGTTCTTTGACGTCGAAAGCGGACTGCGTCGAAGCAGCAGAACCGGGCTGGACAAAATGCTCAAGAAAGCAGCAAAAGGCAAAATCGATTACATCATTATAAAATCAATCAGCAGGCTGTCAAGAGATACTTTAGAGGTTTTGAAAATTAGGTTGAAAATTATAAGATTCTTAAGAGAGCGAGGGATCAATATGCATTTTGAAAATGAGAACTTAGCTTCAGCCAAAATGGACTCTGAATTTGAGATTACACTGAGGGGAATGCTGGCACAAGACGAAAGCAGAAATATCAGCGAGAATATTCAGTGGGGATTTCGACACAAGTTCGAAAAAGGCGATACTTTGCTTCAAAAGACATATACGGAAGATTTTATGACAGGCAGGAAAGTCAAGAATGTCGGACAGCGTAGCCGGTATTATGTAAAAGACAGCCATCCAGCTATTATTTCTGCCGAAGTGCTCGATAAGGTTCAGGAAGAAATGGCTCGGCGTGCAAGATTAATTCATACGGAAAATGGAACAGTAGAGTCCAGCGCAAGCAAATATAACGGTAAATATCTTTTAGGAAATTTGCTTATTTGTGGAGATTGTGGTGCATCTTATCGGAGAAGAATGGAAAGGGGTAAGGTGGCTTGGAGATGTGCGACAAGGATAGAAAAAGGGAAAGACGCATGTGCCAACTCGCCTACGATGGATGAGGAGTGGATTAAGAAAGTACTTGGCGAAACGGTATGTGAAAATGGCGCTTATGATGAAAGTGTAATCAGGGATAAAGTTGATATAATTCAGATCTTTAATTCGTATAGCATAATTTGTTATAAAAATGAAGAACAGGCTAAGATATTTTTCTAGAAAGATAGATGGCGAAAAGTTTATATTCTAATAATGAGAATATTGGTAAAATATAGTATAATAAGAATAATTGTATCGATTATTCAGAGATTAAGGCACCAACAAAGAGGAGGATTAACCTGTAAAAGAAACAATTCAAGCCAAAGGTATGGATATTGCTATCTATACTGAAGATTTTCTGAACGAATTTATTTCACTTACAGATATTGCACGCTATAAAAGTGATGAACCCAAAGATGTCATTAAAAATTGGATGAGAAGTAAGGACACAATTGAATTCTTGGGTCTCTGGGAACAATTACATAATGATAAATTTAAAGGGGTCGAATTCGACTCCTTTAGAAATCAAGCAGGTTCAAACGCTTTTACATTGTCACCTCAAAAATGGATTGATAGTACGAATGCAATCGGTATTGTTTCCAAATCAGGCAGAAATGGTGGTACCTTTGCTCATTCTGATATTGCTTTTGAATTTACTTCTTGGATTTCGGCGGAGTTTAAGCTCTATATAATAAAAGACTATAAAAGGCTAAAAAATGATGAAAGCAGTCGGCTTTCCCTGGGGATGGAATCTAAATCGTGAGATTTCAAAACTGAATTACAGAATTCACACTGACGCTATCAAAGAAAATTTAATTCCGCCAGAACTGACACAATATCAAATATCCATAACCTCTGCCAGCGAGGCCGATGTGCTTAATGTCGCACTGTTTGGCATAACCGCTAAGCAGTGGCGCGAAAAAAATCCAGATAAAAATGGAAACATTAGAGATTATGCTACCTTAAATCAATTACTGGTGTTGGCTAATATGGAAAGCTATAATGCGATTTTAATAGAGCAGAGCAAATTGCAACCGAAGAGGCTACAGCTTTTGAATAAGCTAGCCATTCGTCAGCTTGAGTCGATATAGAAAATAAATATGGACACCATTAAACGGCTCGAGGGTTAATATAGCTGGAGTACTGTTTTTATAGGTTTTATTGTTGAGAATTTAAGGGGCAATGGAGGTAAATTGTGGAGCATAGTAAGTTTTCAGACCATAAATTTTAAAAAGGTAAACTTGTTACCCCTTGGAATGAATTTATGTGCGAGTTGAGCAGAGAAGAGTCATGGTATTTTGGAGACTTCCAGAATACCTTTTGTTAGCATTAATATTAGATTACTATGGTCGGGAAGATGGACACGCTAAGTGTTATAGAATAATGAAAAAGCTTGGTATTGCAGAGCTAAAGAAATATATATCAACATTTATCGGAATATTGGGATGAGGGATGGCCTAATGAACTTTGAAGAGTTACTAGAAAAATATCAAACATTGCTGGTTGAAAATAACAATTTAAAGGAAGAAATAAAAAGATTAAAAGCTCAACTTGGCACTGAAGAATTATTGGTTGATTCTGATGAAATTTTTGAGTATAAATCTGACTCTGAAACGTTGGAACAAGAATCAGTTGATCAAGTTTTCACTTCGGAAATTGATAACATGTCAGACCCAATGGAAAAAATCAAGCTGTTTATGTCACTCTTTAAAGGTCGGGATGATGTTTATGCTAAAAGGTGGGAAAATCCAAAAAAAGGGACAGCGGGGTATTCACCGTACTGTTTGAATGAATGGAAACCTGGATTATGCCGAAAACCAACGGGCACTTGTACCAATTGCACTAAAAAGGTATATGCTGTACTAAATGAAAAGGTTATTGATGACCATTTACGAGGATATAAAAATTTTGTCGCAGGAATATATCCCTTGTGCCTTGATGAAACCTGCCATTTTTTAGTTATAGACTTTGATGGAGAAGAATGGCAAAAGGATATTTCAGTACTGAGAGAAGAGTGTGTTAAATTTGATATTCCATTAGCAGTTGAACGCTCACGCTCAGGCAAAGGAGCCCACGGCTGGTTTTTCTTTAAGAGTCCCATACCTGCTGCTTTAGCAAGAAAATTTGGAAGTGCACTACTTACCTGTGCTATGAGTAAAAGGCATGAAATAAGGTTTGAATCCTATGACAGATTTTTTCCAAATCAGGATACCATGCCAAAGGGTGGTTTGGGGAACTTAATTGCTTTGCCTTTGCAAAAAGCTGCAAGAGAGAATCATAACAGTGAATTCATCGATGAAAATTATCAACCATATCGTGATCAATGGGCGTTTTTAGGAGCTATTCCAAAACTCTCTGAAGATAATATTGAAATACTGATATCAAAACTATGTCATGGAAACGAACTTGGCGTATTAATAAAAGATGAAGAAGACCAAAAACCATGGGAAATAAGCAAATCTAGATTATTGAAAAATGATTTCCCCAAGACTGTTGAAATTGTAAAAGCCAATATGATTTTTGTTCCGAAAGCAGGTATTTCTCAAAGAGCGCTAAATTATTTTAAGCGTTTAGCAGCTTTTAAAAATCCCGAATTTTATAAAGCACAGGCCATGAGATTATCAGTAAAAAAGCTACCAAGAATTATCTCGTGTTCTGACGAAACTGTAGAATATTTATGTCTGCCAAGAGGATGCGAAGCTGATTTAAAAGATGTATTTAAAGAACTGAATATAGATGCTGATTTTATAGATAAAACGAACTATGGCAAAAGCGTTGACATTGAATTCAATGGGACTCTGAGAGATGAGCAGTTTCTGGCAATGGACAAGCTATTGAAATATGACAACGGAATACTTTCCGGAACAACGGCTTTTGGTAAAACCGTTGTAGCGATAAAGCTGATTGCTGAAAGAAAAGTTAATACACTTATTATCGTTGACAAAATCAATCTGGTCTCACAATGGAAAAAAAGACTAATGGAGTTTCTTACTATAAATGAAACTTTGCCAGATACAGATGCCGGAAAAAAGAGAGGAAGAAAAAAGTAAAAAAGTATCATAGGGCAATTGGGTGCAGGAAAAAACAACTTAAGTGGAATTATTGATATAGCTGTAATGCAATCGTTAAATAGAATGGGTGAAGTAAAGGATTGTGTAAAAAATTATGGTATGGTTATTGTTGATGAATGTCATCATGTTTCAGCCTTTAGCTTTGAAAAGATACTAAAAAGTGTAAATGCGAGATATGTTTATGGACTAACCGCAACACCAACAAGGAAGGATGGACACCATCCTATTATTTTTATGCAGTGTGGTCCAATACGGTATAGAGATGATGCAAAAAAACAAGCAGAAAAAAGACCTTTTGAGCATTATATTATACCAAGATTTACATCTCTACGAGTTCCCCTGGATAAAGATGAGAAAGATATCTCTATCCAGGAGCTATATGCCGAAATCGTTATGAACGAAATGCGCAATCAGCAGATTATAGATGATGTAGTAAAAAGTTATGAAAATGGTAGGAACTGTGTTGTTCTTACAGAAAGAACTGCACATGTCAAATTACTTACAAAGAAACTGAATGAAAGAATTCCTGACGTGATATCCCTTATGGGTGGAATGAGTGCAAAGAATACCAGAGAAATTCTCGAGCGAATAGCAAATACACCTATAGATGGGCAGTTGACTTTAGTGGCTACGGGTAAATATATAGGGGAAGGGTTTGATGAACCACGTCTTGATACATTATTCTTAGCCATGCCTATATCATGGAAAGGTACTTTACAGCAATATGCAGGACGCCTTCACAGACTATTTGAAAATAAAAATGAAGTGCAAATTTATGATTATGTGGATATTCATGTTAGAATGCTGGAAAAAATGTACAATAAACGACTTAACGGATATGCTTCTATTGGATACAAAGCAAAAGGTAAAAGTATTGCAGCAGAGTCAGTAGATATTATTTTTGACAAAAGCAACTTTTTACCAGTATATGCAAATGATATTGTGAATGCAACGAGAGAAGTTTTGATTGTAAGTCCATTTATCACGAAGAAGCGTACATTACAGATGCTACAATACCTGGGAGTTGCATTAGGAAGCAAGGTGAATGTTATCGTAGTCACCAGACCGCCTGATGATTTTAGAGACAAAAATACGACTGCTTTGAAAGCTACGATTAAACTGTTGCAAGATGCTGGAGTTATTATGGTTTTTAGAACAAATATACATCAGAAATTCGCAGTTATTGATCAAAAAATTATATGGTATGGTAGTATCAATCTATTAAGTTTTGGTAGTGCAGAAGAAAGCATTATGAGACTTGAAAGTCCTAATATTGCAAATGAGTTGATAAAGAGTATAGAAAAATAATTATTATCAATGATCTTACCATCTTCTTTGAGAAGCTTTTTAAAAAATATCAAGCTTTGTTAGTTGACAATGGGGCTTGAAAGAAGAGAGATGAGAAAAGCAATGAATTATAATGAATTTATGAAAGCAGTTGATGAAAAACTATCCGCTATGTCTGAAGTGGAAAAAACTGAATGGATACATAATATGGCCCGTACTACAAATTTGAATCAGAGAATTATATTTTTAAACTCCTTAACAAAAAAACAAGATTATTGTCCAGATATTTCCCTAAAAAAGGAGATAAAAGAGCTAGAAGACTGGTGTAGAAAAATAGAAGATGCAGAAATCTATTTTGAGTGCAGCGGTTATGAAGAGTATGGAGAAAGCTATTGGGATAGCGATTATACTTATGAGTATTCTGATATTTTTGAAATAGGAAAAGAGCTTTCTAGAGCATTTCAGATTGCGGAAGGCTTGTTATTCCAAAAAGAATACCAGCAGGCGGTAGCATTATATGATTTACTTTGCAGTATAACTTTTTCGGCATTGGATAGCGATATTGAAGAGTCGAGTGAGCTGGAGCTGGAAGAGCTTGTAGAAGAAAAACTGGTAATTCTGGATTTGAAGCGTATTGCTCTAAATATGATGTATGCAAAATATCAGGTTACTGAAAGGGGAGAAAGAGCAGCTGCACTGTACCGGTATCTTTCATGGGACATGTGTAAAAACATAAAAGTAGAAGAAATGTTTACTATAGGACCGGAAGAACTTAAAGGGATAGACAGATTTATGGAGGATTGGATTTCTTTTCTGAAAAATACAGATGGCGACCTGGCGGGAGGTTTGCTGTCGGAGGCATGTATATATCAGGGGGGTATCAGCCGTCTATGTGAAGCAGCCAGAGAAGTATGGGCGAGACATCCGATTTTATATCAACATGCTTGTAAGTATTTGCTAAATGAAAAAAAGGAGTTTGAGTGTGTGAAGCTGGGAATGGAGGCTATCAGTGTATTGCCTGAAAAGTTGGTTATTCGGGGAAGCATTGCAGATCTAGCTGCAAAAGCTGCTGTACAGTTGGAAAACACTGATATAATTAATCAATGCTATGAAGTTGCTTTTTATTCTGAATCAACGCTGTACCATTATTTACGGTTATTTGAGCTTTCGGATTACCAGAATATAGCGGATAGAGCGGTGCAGCATGCAGAAACACTGCCTGAGAATTCTATGTGGGAAGGATATCATAAAAATAAACAGATGATGGTGAATAGTCTTTCAAAAGAACATAAAAAGCTTCTCCGGTTCTTTAATGGAGAATTTGATTATATTTATGAAGATTGTAAAAAAGATAGAACTACATTAGGTTGGAGCAACAATTTTAAAGGAACTGTTGTACCACTTTTTATTTTGTTATTAGACAAGAATAAAAAGCTTACAAAAGCTGGTCAACGATTGATAGATGGAATAGAATACAGACTGGGATTCACTGAAGATCATACAAAAAGCTTTACGGATCAATTTTCAGGCTGGAAAGAAAAAGTAGTTCTAAGAAATGAACAATATGAAAAGTATATTGCGTGGCTGAAAGAAGAAGTAGATAAAAGGACTGAGGCTGTTGTAGGGGGGAATTACCGGAAAAGCTATTATAAGGCAGCTGTACTGATAACAGCATTAGGCGAAACCTTGGAGTCAAATGGGAAGTTATATGGAAGAATGGTTACGATAGAACATTATAAAAAAATGCATCCTAGAAAAAGGGCATTTAAAGCAGAATTTGAGCAGTTAAATGAGGAATAAACGAATAAATGGTTATTCCGTTGCATAAAGGAGAGCTTTGAAATGGATAAAACTAACCAGAAGAAAGCAATTAAAGAATTGACTATACTGTTAATGTATTTAACAAGATTTAATGAAAGAGACCGTTTTGGTTCGAGCTTGGATATTGCTTGGAAGGGATATGATTTTGATATTATTAATGAACTGGATGAAGAAGATTATATCCGACAGGGCAGACATCGATCCAAGTCAGTAGCAATTACAGAAGAGGGGATGAAATTAGCAAAGGAATTATTGCTTAAATACAACATATTGGACTGGAAGTAGAAGAAAATATAGAGATTGGTACCGAAACAATAAAAATATGAAAAGTAAAAAATCTCGCTAAAGTGCATCCGCACCAAAGTCACAACTTATGCTGTCAGCACAAAAAGAGATATAGAAGTTGATCAGCAAGGAAAAACCTGAAGATAAAAGTGTGGGTAGATACATGAGGAAAGATAACAAGCCAAAATATTTGAGAGGCTGAAGAAACAATATAGAGATGCTTTTGAGGATTATAAAATTGAAGGAAATATGGGAAATGAAGATGAATATAAAGACGAGTATGACGACATGGAAGAATGGGAAGCTGAGGCTGATTTCTTTGACAAGAGAGATTGGAAGGGCTTGGTAGAATACAGGCGTAAGAAAGCTGAAAATCATTCTGATGACCCTGATTATCAGTGGGGTCTTGGAGAGGCGTATGTGCGAAATAAAGAATATGAGAAAGCAATAAGCTTTTTAGGTGAATTGCATAAAAAATATCCTGATGATCCGAATATTCAGCACAGTTTGTTGGATGCTCTATTTGCAATTGGAAAAGATGAAACAGCCGTAAACTGGATTATTAAGCCTAATATTCTGAGACTTGACAAGGATACTTTAAATTATTGCTATAATTTTTTGAAGAAAAAGAGAAAACCAGAAACTGTTCATGAGTTATATCTGAAATTTTATAACGAGGGTTACCTGGCATTTAATGATAACCAGCTGATGGCTTTATTACATTTTGATAATAGATTTTCGCTCACGGGGAGCAATGTCGACAGCTACGACTACTTTATAAGTGTTAACAGGAAAAAGTAATAAGCAATGAAAATAGGTCATTACTATCCATGTGGTGAAAACCGACAATACTGATGAAATGACACGGATGCTGTAGTGGGATATGTGCATGCATATTGGAATATGTGGGAAGACAAAATGCAATTCATCAATTCGAAAAGAAAAAATGAGCTACTCTCATGAAACTGCATTGTTTTTACATGATTTAACGAGTCGTGACCTTGTGGATTATTGTGTGACTGTGCCAACAGGATATAATGGAAGTAAATTAAATCAGGATGGATTGATTGTGCATACCACTAAAAAAGAACTTTTTAAACTCGGCATCTATACCAGGCAGACTGCTTTTAGGAATGACATTAAAATATTTGATATTATGGAGCGTACAATTTGCGATATTTGAGGGATAGAAATAATCAGGACGTTGTGGTAGTATCGGATGCACTCAAAAAATACACTAGCAGACAGGATAAAGTTATAAATAAGCTGATGAAATATGCTGGGCTTTTCAAGATTGAGAAAATTTTGAAAAACTATCTTGAGGTATTGCTGTGAATATATAAACCATATCGAATTCGATAGGTTTAAGAAGAAGCCGAATATAATGCTTATGCATTATCGCCGAAAAGTCGAATGGAGGTATCCTGCATGAAAGAAAATGATAAAAAGAAGAAGAATTCTTTACAAATAAGAAATAGTACGGCTGAGTTTTTAATATTCACTTCACAAGCCAACGAGAATACAATAGAGGTTCGTGTTGAAGATGAAACAGTTTGGCTATCACAAAAAATGATTGGCGAACTATTTTCAGTTGAATCACATACGATAAATTACCACTTGCAAGAGATTTATAAAACACATGAACTAAGCGAAGAAGCAACTACTCGAAATTTTCGAGTAGTTCAAAGTGAAGGTCAAAGAAAAGTTGAAAGAAGTATTAAATTCTATAATCTTGATGCCATCATATCCGTTGGCTATCGTGTGAATTCATTGAGAGCAACGCAATTTAGACAATGGGCAACAGGCGTGCTGCGAAATTTTGCAATCCGAGGATATGTGCTGGATAAAGAGCGGCTAAAAAACGGTACTTTCTTAAACGAGGATTATTTTGAACATTTGCTTGAAGAAATCAGAGAGATTCGGGCAAGTGAAAGAAGGTTCTATCAGAAGATCACGGATATTTATGCCACTGCTGTTGATTATAATCCGCAAACAAAAATAACAAAGGATTTTTTTAAGACTGTTCAGAATAAGCTACATTTTGCAATTCACCGTAGCACAGCTGCGGAGGTTATATATAATAGAGCCGACAGTACCAAGGAGCATATGGGACTGACAACCTGGAAGAATGCTCCACACGGTAAAATTGTTAAAAGCGATGTTTCTATTGCAAAGAACTATCTGACAGAAAAAGAAATCAAACCCTTAGATCGATTTGTGACGATGTATCTTGATTATGCAGAAAGCCAAGCTGAAAGAAACGTCCCTATGACAATGGAAGACTGGGCTAAGAGGCTAAACGCATTCTTGCAATTCAATGAAAAGGATATATTAGAGAACGCAGGAAAGGTGACGGCTGCTATTGCAAAGGAATTTGCAGAGAGTGAATTTGAAAAATACCGTATCATTCAGGACAGGCTCTTTCAGTCTGATTTTGACAGATTAACAAATAGCATTAAGAATGATGAAGAGTAATAATTGACTATTTGTATTATAAAAACATATGTAAAACATATACGACGCACGTTGAGACTGTCGTGAAGATAGAGAGAAATAGTTTAAATTAAGTATTCAAGATATAGTCCGAATAGAATAGTTATCTGATCACAATGAGGGTTTAAGTGTAGTTTTTTGGAGGAGGTAAACTATTATGTTTAATAGTGAATCAAGAAGAATAATTTTAGACTTGGCTGTGTCCTTGGACGGATTTATTGAGGGTCTAAGTGGAGAAGTTGATTGGTGTATAATGGATGAGGATATGGGTTTTAACGATTTTTTGAATGGCATTGATACGATTTTATATGGACGGAAATCCTATGAATTATGGGGGCAATACGCCCCAGTGAATGAAGCTGCTGATACGGAAAGAGCGCTTTGGGAATTGGTTCATAGCAAGAAAAAATATGTTTTTTCAAAAACGCTTACTAAGATAGATAAAAAAGCAATACTTATAAATGACAATATAGCGGAAGAAGTAAAAAAATTAAAGAAGGAATTGGGCAAGGATATTTGGTTATATGGTGGAGCCAGTCTCATAACAGCATTTATGAACTTAGGACTTGTTGATGAGTATAGACTTTCAGTTCATCCAGTCATTTTAGGGGCAGGAAAACCTTTATTTGTTGACATAAAGCAAAGACAAGAGCTTAAACTGGTGGACACTAGGAGATTCTCTTCAGGTGTAGTTCAGCTCTGCTACCGTCCTGCTGGGAAATAGCACATGACTGAAGTCGTTTTGTCTAGGTAACTACTGGGTGTGTGTTTCAATATGCTAACTGCAACATACCATACATGTTGAGGTTGTCTCACTAATTGGAAGACAGCATCCATAAATAATGATTTAAAAACAAATAATATGGTATAATTGAGTTAAGAATTCAATGAATTATGGAGGTGAAGTCAAAATGCTAACTCTGGATGATATTAAAAACGCTATTTCAGATATCTTGGCAAAATACCCTATTAAAAAAATATCCTTATTTGGTTCTTATGCTAATGGGAGTGCAAAGGAAGACAGTGATGTTGATATTCTTGTTGAATTTTTATCTCCGAATGTTTCGCTTTTAACCATATCAGATATGAAATATGAAATTGAGTCTAAATTAAATAAAGAGGTAGATTTGATTCATGCTCCAATTGAAGAGGATTCGTTGATAAAGATAGATAAGGTTGTTGATATCTATGAACACTAGAGACTATCAAATTATCAATAGCTTCAAGCGAGCTAATAGTTGTGTTCCATGGAGAGCGATTGCTGGGATGAGGGATATTACCGCTCATAAATATCAAACTTTGAAGATGGGCGACGTATGGATTACGCTGGTAGAGGATATTCCTAATGTAAGAATACAATTAGAAGATATGTTAAAGAATGTTAAATTCAAGGATGGCAATTTATAAATGCTATCCTTTCTTTCTAGCAGGATATACATTAAGAGTTCTGATATTTATCGTTTTCAACACATGTAATTAGTTCACTAGCAGTAGAAGTGAAAAAAGCTGTAGATAAGATATGCTAACATACATACCAAGGCGAATGCGTTGCATAGCTAATTCGAATGGAATGGGGTAATTCTGCTATATGATGTTTCAATATAGAAAAGGAGAAGTGTGTAAATATGTCAAACAAGATACTCAAAAGTCAAATGCTGCAAGCCGTGGAAAACCAAATGAAAATGAACGATCCAAAGTGTGTGAATAGTACCTTTCAACGACTTGTAGCCGAAGGCTATACAGAACAGACAGCTAAAGAAATGATTGCTGCTATTCTGGTTGAACAGATGGATTTTATCTTAAAGGAGAATGTCAAATTTAATGAAAAAGAATATGAAGAACGTTTAAACAGCTTAGGGCGGGAGCTGGTACTGGATAATGACGATGCTGATTTTGATGAAACTGAGCATAGCGTCGAAGAATTACTTGGTCAAATTGCCTACAACACAGGATGTTTCCCGAAAGAGCCCATAGAAGAAATTATATGCAAAAAGGAAGAGGCAATCCCGTTTCTGTTGGATATCTTGAGAAAAACAAGGGATAATCCCGAAAAATATCGGGATGAATATGGTTATTTTGCCCATATTTATGCAGCTTACCTTTTGGCACAATTTCGTGTCAAAGAGGCTTATCCAATATTAATCGATATTTTAGGCTTGCCAGACGATTTGCCATATGATTTGTTTGGTGATTCAATATTGGAAGCTGGCAGTCGAATGCTTGCTTCTGTATGTGAGTCAGATGCAAGTCTGATAAAAGTATTGGCAGAAAATGAAGAGGCAGATGAATACATGCGTGGCCAGGCTATAGAGGCATTGGCAATTTTGGCATTACATAATGTGCTAGAAAGAGACGAAGTTGTAGCCTATTATAAGAAACTGATCAATGAACCTGCGATAATGAAAAGCCCTCTATTACTGGCCACGTTAGTGAATTCATGCTGTGATATCTATCCAAAAGAACTGTATGACGATATAAAAAATTGCTATGAAGAAGCTTTGGTGGATGAGTCTGTAATTGGTATGGATAGCGTTGATGATGCGATGCGGCTGGGAAAAGACTATGTTTTAGAGGATTCCAGAAACAATATACACTTGGAATTTATTGAAGATACCATAGCTGAGCTGGAATGGTGGGCTTGCTTTGAGGAAACTTATAAGAATAGAATAAATGCTAGACAAATCGTCAAGAGCACTCAAACGATAACAAAACTGCCCAAAATAGGTCGCAACGATCCATGTCTATGTGGAAGCGGGAAAAAGTATAAGAAGTGCTGCGGAAAATAGAGGGCGAGGGAAACATGCTCGTTCAATGACAAAGAAGCAGATGGATGAATTTAAAAAAATCTGCATTGATTGATGCTGAAAAAACTTTATTTGGATGACGTTCAAAATTAGCAAGCAATACTTTGGTAGTGATTTGCTCAAATAATTATATTTGTTCCAAGGATGTAACAATGTTAGGGGAGAAAATATTCAATTGCCATAATATATTCCAAGATTGTTTGAAGGTGATAAAATGACAAAAGCTCAAAGTACGCCACGTAGAAAAAGGTATAAGAAGGACATACGACTCATTCATGCAGCCCAATGGCTCCAGGAAAATTCCCCAATGAAAAATGTCATTAAACGTTATGCAAAATGGTTTGGGGTATCAAGACTTTGTGCTGCTCAAGAATTAATTAGTTTAGGAGTTATCTTCGATAAAGATGTGGTGAGCAGAGAAAAACAATTGGAAATTGATAAAGCCAATCAGCGCAAGCAAGCTAAGGAGAAGCGTCTGCAACTTTATAATGAAACTTACTATTATTTTGGGAATATAGCAGATGAAGAGGATTGGATAGAACATGATGAAGGTATTCCGTTTTAATATAAAGGTGCTGGTAATACGCTTTGGTACATTCCTACATATGCTAACAGCAAGACACCACTCATGTGGAGTGCGTCGTGAGAATAGAGCGGGTTTAGAGGGTATCATAGTATAAGTGAGTAGTTCGTGAGTTATAAACG
This sequence comes from Anaerosolibacter sp., assembly GCF_029240175.1. GTDB lineage: Bacteria > Bacillota > Clostridia > Peptostreptococcales > Thermotaleaceae > Anaerosolibacter. Next base: position 6,650 of record NZ_JARBTM010000006.1, on the reverse strand, counting down.
ACGGGGAATTATTGAAAAATAGCTAACAAAACGACTAACGAAGTATTTCTGAAATGAAAAATGTGTGTGTTGATATCAAGGTGATTTACAAGAAATCCAATATTTCAATTTTTTACAATACATAAGTCATCCCGTTTTCTATTATGAAGATGGAGGTGATATGATTGAAATGTGTGATGATTTTTGATGAAGCCTTACCAACAGGTTTGCTTGCAAATACAGCTGCGGCCTTGGGATTGAGCCTGGGCAACCATGTGCCAGGACTGATTGGCCCCGATGTAACAGATTTCGATGGTGCATTGCACAAGGGTATTACAGCGGTGCCTATTCCGGTATTGGCAGTAGATGGGGATACCCTGAAATCGTTATATAGAATAGCTATGAAAGAAAGCAAGGAACTATTAGTAATTGGGTTTAGTACAACTGCACAGCAATGTCATTCATATGATATGTATTGTGAACGGATTATGCAAAAGTCTGGAAATGAACTGGATTACTTGGGATTATGTTTTTATGGACCTAAGAAGATCGTTAACCGGCTGTGCGGACAATTGAAACTGCTGCGATAATGGGTGTAAATAGAATGGAGAATGAAATGGGATTCGTTAGGTATTACCGTGATGCGGAAGGGAAAGCATATTATTTCAAACACTGCAAAGGTCAGTCCCATGCGTTTCGTAAGCATGCACATGAGGAGTATTCTGTTGCTTTGGTGACCGGAGGCGAAAGTCTTTTTCGGTTCGTTGATAAATGTGATATGGGACGGTTCTTTGTCACAGTAGGTTTCAATGATTATAAATGCTAAATGCAACACACCATCCATGTTGAGACGGTAGTACTGCTAGAGAAAGATATTTGGAATTAATGTGAGATTTTGATGATAGGATATAGAGTGCATGTAGATTATGGGAGTGAAAATGATGAATAGTGATTTAAAGAATTATTTAAATAACCTAATGATTCCTATTCCTGGTGGATTTGAATATTTAAGGGATTATCGGGATGAGCAGAAATGGATTAGTTCAGATTCTAAAATGAGCATACCTGGAAAAAAAGGAAATTTGACAGAAATAGAAAGCAAAATTGAAATTAAACCTTTTCTTCTTGCCAAATATCCAGTGACAAAAAGTTTGTATGAAGTAATAATTCAAAAATCGCTAAGCAATATAGAGGGAAATTCTATACCTATGGTAAATGTATCTTGGTACGATGCTATTTTATTCTGCAACCTACTTTCTAGAGAATGTGGACTGAATGCATGTTATAGTTTTGAACAAAATGGCAGTAATGCATTTTGCGATTGGAATGCGGATGGATATAGGTTACCCACAGATGCAGAATGGCAGTATGCTTGTAAAGCTACATCCACAGGTTACAGGTATGGAGAAATAGGAGATATTGCTTGGTATCGTGAGAATTCGGAAGGTAGGATTCATGAGGTTGGTAAAAAAGAGCCCAATAATTGGGGATTATACGATATGCTAGGAAACACGTGGGAATGGTGCTGGGATTTGTATGATGAAAAAACATATGGTGAATATCGCATTTTTCGTGGGGGGAGCTGGGCGGAACAGGCTAGAGGATGTGGAGCAACTTGCCGCCGTCGTGGGCATCCCTCATTTGGAATAGATGATCTAGGATTTCGTTTGGCTAGATCAATCTGAAAAGAAGAACCAGTTTAAATTCATTAAAGGAGATTATAACTGGCAGAGAAGGTTAGTGGCCAAATATTCACAAGAATGGCTTACTACCCATTGGGCCTATAAATACGCTGATATAAACCTTAAGCTAATAAAATGAAAGGAAATAGAATATGGAACCTAGGATTGAAACTTGTAAAGAAACCAAGTTGATCGGAAAAAAGATAAGGATGTGTTTTGCAAATAACAAAACGGCCGAACTTTGGCGGAGCTTTATACCCAGACGAAAGGAAATAAAGAATTTCGTCAATGCTGATTTATATTCGGTAGAAATTTATCCTAACACTGCCTTTTGTGAGGATTTCAATCCAATGCAAGAATTTGAAAAGTGGGCAGCAACGGAGGTAAGAGACTTTGATACAATTCTGGATGATATGGAAAAATTGATTATTCCTTCGGGTCAATATGCTGTTTTTTACTACTGAGGAAAACCTAGTGAAGCTCAAGAGACCTTTCGCTTTATTTATGGTACTTGGCTCCCAAATTCTGAGTATGAAATGGATGATAGACCCTATTTTGCCTTAATGGGAGATAAATATAAAGGTGAAGTCCTTGATTCCGAAGAAGAATTTTGGATACCGATAAAGAAAAAATAAAAGTTAGCACCTAACATTGGCGATACGTATGCGGGGGAAAGCATTAATATGAGATCAATTGCAATAAACAAACAAATCAGTATTCGATAATGAAACTCAATAAAATCTCGCACTGTGTATAACCGACATCTTTATGTGAACTGTTGAATAGAAGTGTGATTTTTCTTGGAAATTGTGTAACTGTGCAAATACAATAGGGGACGGGCGTTTGATATGAATACAGTGACTGCATATATGTATGCTAACTGCAACACACCACTCATGTTGAGGCTGTTGTGAGAATAGAGAGGAAATAGCCTGATCTCAAAGGCTTTGAAGGATTTTAAGTAAAAATTGAAGTGTGTTTTATGTTCCCTCAGACTGATAGTTTGGGGGGATTTGTTTTTAGGGGATGCATTTTTCTCATAAACAAATACACGAAAAGCATCGGCTTTTTATGTAGGGATATAGTTCTAATGTGGAAACACTCCCCTATAAACAATTAGGATACATGTGTATTTCAAAGTATCTATAAAAAAATATATAAGACTTTCAAAAAAGTATTGCAATACATCTATGGATGGAATAACATATATTATATAACGCTAGTTACATAACTGGCGATTCATGAAAGAGGAGATTAATATGGGGCCTAAAGTTAAATTTACAAAGGCGCAAATAATTGATTCAGCCTTTGAAATAGCAAAAACAGAAGGAATAGATAATATAACTATGAGAAAAATAGCAGAAAAAATGGGTAGTTCTGTAGCCCCAATCTATGTAAATTTTAAGGATGTTAATGAACTGACTGAAGCTGTAATGGAACGGATTATGGACATTAGTCAGCGGCTTCTAATCGAAGAAAGCACAGGAAACCCCTTTCATGATATGGGGATGGCAAGCCTAAGATTTGCTAAGGAGTACAGTGTACTTTTTAGAGATTTAATTATGAAAAATAATAGCTATATGAAAGGCTATGATGAAAAAATGATACCTGTCCTAATTGAAGAGATGAAACAAGATCCTGAGCTAGAGGGTTTCACTGTGGATGAGTTAAAGACAATATTATTAAAAATAAGGATATTCCAATTAGGACTTTCAGTAATGGCTGCCAACGGCTTACTGCCAAAGGATTATGAAAAGCAGGATTTGATGAATATATTATCAAGTACAGCCAATGATGTAATATTATCAACCAGACTAAGCAAAAATCAATCAAAATAAACATTGAAAAGGGGGAAGTAAAATGTTTAAAAGAATGAGATGCATCGTATCAATAAGTCTACTAATTGTCTGGGTTGTTACCTTAACCACGACTATTGCTTCCGCTAAAAACATTCAAACTGGTGAATTAGAAGTTTTTTTAGACAATATGCTGGGAACAAAACTGCAAAAGTATCATATTCCTAATGCAACAGTATCGGTGGTGAAGAAAGGTGAAATTGTTTATAAAAAGGGATTCGGTTTTGCAGATATCGAAGAAAACATTCCTGTTGATGCCGACACTAGTCTTTTCCGCATAGGTTCTACTTCAAAACTAATTACTTGGACTGCGGTAATGCAACTTGTAGAAGATGGCAAACTAGATCTAGATACAGATGTTAATCACTACTTAGATTTTGAAATACCGCCAAGGCTTGTAAATTCTATAGAGGGGATTACAGCAGAACCCATAACCCTAACCCATTTGATGACCCATACGCCAGGCTTTGAAGATTATCCTGATGTACTTTTCAGGCTATCAGCCGATAAACGCCTGCCTTTGAATGAATACATAAGAAAATACCTGCCTTCTAGAATATTTCCAGCGGGCGAAGTTGCTGCGTATTCCAATTATGGTACAGCTTTGGCAGGTTATATTGTAGAAAGGGCATCAGGTTTACACTTTGCAGAATATGTTGAAAAGAATATTTTCCAACCTTTGGAGATGAATAGAAGTACCTATCGACAACCCCTAACATTAGACTTAGCTACTCATATTGCAAAGCCTTATAGATTTATTAACGGGGTGTATGTCGAAGGAGACTTCGAATATATATTGCCAGAACCTGCAGGTAGTATGAGTAGTACTGCCTCAGATATGACCAGATTTATGATAGCTCATCTAGATGATGGTATTTATAATGGAGGACGAATCCTTAAGGAAGAAACTATAAAAAAAATGCATAAGCAGCACTTTACCAATCACCCTGACTTAGGAGGTATGACCCTTGGATTTATGGAGGGTATTTTCAATAACCAAGGCGTGATTTTCCATGGTGGTGGTACTATGCTCTATAGTACAGGTCTTTATTTACTGCCAGAAGAAGATATAGGTATTTTTATGTCCTATAGTGGTGGAAACCATCTTCTTCATTCTGAGATATTTCAAGAGTTTATGGACTATTACTATCCTGCTGAAGTCCCACTTAAGAACTTACCTCACAATGACAGCAAAGAAAGAGCTAAAAAGTTTATAGGCGAATACCAGATGAACAGAAGAAGTATTACAACTGATGAGAAGAGTGGCAGTTTATTTATGGGTGTTATACATGTTGATGTGGATGAAGATGGATATCTCTTGATAACGAATGTTGGAGAAACAAATCAATTTATTGAAATTGAGCCCGGTGTATATCAGAACCTAAGAGAAGGCAGAACCCAGGATTATTTTGGCCCATTTCATAAGATCATTTTTAAAACAGATCCCTATGGGCGAGTAATGCTGACTACCGATGGTCCTATGACATACTCGAAAGCTCCCTTTTATGCAACTATGGGTTTTACATTAATAACTCTAATAATTATATTATTTATCCTGATAGGCTCACTTGTCTACTGGATTATCAGAAGAATATTAGTACAGTTTAAACAGAGAAAAATCCATGACTCAAAACTTGCTATCATTACTCAATGGATTGGAATTTGTTTTAGCATTGCAGTTCTGGTTTTATTTGCTGGTATTCTTTCTTCAGGAGAAACTGATCCTGTATATCAATTACCAAAAGTTGCTTATATGCCTATTGAGGGAAGGTTATTACTTGATTTTATAGCAGTACTAATGATGATTTCTAGTCTTTCATTGGTATTTCTTTCAGTGATTGCTTGGTGGAAGAACCTTTGGAAGATGTCTACCCGTATTCATTATACTTTATTTACTTTGGCTGCCTTGGGATTGATGTGGATATCTAATTATTGGAATCTGTTTAAATGATTTTGCTAAACGGGGTGACATGGGATGGATCATTGACATAGTTCATTTTCAATGAGTTGTGTATATGCTAATTGGAACACCCTATGCACGTTGAGGCTGTCGTGAGAATAGAGAGGAAATAATTATGATCAAGAACTTTCGATATGAAAAATGCATAGATTTAGAATACAAAAAGGAGGAGAACATGAAACTTGAATTAGGAAATATTAAAATCGGTCAGCCTGCATATAGAGCCTTAAAAAATGCAGGAATTGAAAGTCTAGATCAGCTAACCCAGTATAGAGAAACTGAATTATTGGCTCTACATGGGTTTGGACCTAAAGCTTTAGGGATTTTAAAAAGTATTCTTGCAGAATATGGTCTTTCTTTCAAAATAGAGGAGTAAGTATTATAATTTGTAAGGCATCAAATTTATTCGATTGAAAAATAAACACATAAGTATGTTAACTGCAACACACCACCCACTGTGAGGCTGTAGCTTTGGTGGTTAGGGAGTAGGATGAAATTAAGGATCCCCTGTTGAGATAAAGTCAATGGGGGATTATTGCTATTCAATTTAAACATGTTTGGGGAGGCTGGACAATAGTATATTGTTGACTTGTGAATATAAAATATCCCCTCGAGCATTCAGATTTTTATCATTTAATCTGTCAACTCAAAGGGGATTATAACGTATTGCTGCTAAGAATATACAATTTATAGTAACTTAATCAATTCTTCTAACTTTGCAGACAAAACTTTTGCAAGCTCAAAATTAGAATCTTTTAAAGCCAATTCTATTTGCGTTTCAACAGATCTTTTCTTTTGTTCAATTTCTAAGTAGTCTTTATTAAAATGCTTAGCATAAATCATCTTTCTAAAATTCCGTATACTCATTTTTCTAATTGTCTTATCTTCAATGATTAAAACAAAATCCATACAGTTTACTATAAAATAGAAATCATGAGAAATCATTAAAACCGCACCGTTATAGTTTTCTATGGCTTTTTCTAGTGCTATTTGTGAATAGGTGTCTAAATGACTTGTCGGTTCATCCAGAAGCAGCATGTTTGCTTTACTAGCAGAAACTTTGGCCAATTGAAGTAAATTTTTTTCTCCACCAGATAAAGATCCTATCTTTTGATTGATGATTTCTTCGCCAAAACCATAGTTTGAAATATATGATCTAATCTCTTGATAAGT